>NZ_AQWL01000007.1 GCF_000376425.1 Thiobacillus denitrificans DSM 12475
CGCGGCTTTGCCGTCGTCGCCTCTGAGGTGAGGAACCTTGCCCAGCGCAGCGCCGGTGCTGCCAAGGAGATCAAGGCCCTGATTGAAGACTCCGTTGGCAAAGTCGAGGCCGGCAGCAAGCTGGTCGACGAAGCTGGCAAGACCATGGACGAGATTGTCGGCTCGGTCAAACGTGTCACCGACATCATGGGCGAGATTGCTGCGGCGAGCCAGGAGCAGAGCGCCGGCATCGAGCAGGTCAACCAGGCGGTTGGGCAGATGGACGAGATGACGCAGCAGAACGCAGCTCTGGTTGAACAGGCGGCGGCTGCGGCCGAGAGCCTGCAGGATCAGGCGGCCAAGCTTGCCGAGGCGGTGAGCGTGTTTAGGCTGGATGGTTCGAGTGGCCAGCGGGCGGCGCTGCCGGTGCTGCGTGAGGTCGTGACGCCCCTGCCGCAGTCGCGGCCGAGGGTGGCTCCGGCCGCGCGGCCGAAGAAGCTCGCGGCCGCCGGCGGCGGCAACGAGGAGTGGGAAGAGTTCTGAGATTCAACTGAAAGTCGCCTTTAAGAATCCAGCACTCATCGCCGATAGTGGGTGCAAGCAAGCCCGCTGCCACACATGCTGAAAGTGGGTCGCCGGCATAGGACGATAAGCGTCAACTTATCCAATGGAAGGGAACAAGCAATGCGCTCCAACATGCCGGTAAGCAATGTCGAATATGTCCTGAAGGACACCGAAACAGTGGTGTCGAAGACGGACCTGCACGGCAATATCACCTGCGTCAATCAGGACTTCGTCAACATCAGCGGATACAGTGAAGAAGAGCTGGTCGGGTCACCACAGAATTTCGTGCACCACCCGGACATGCCGGAGGAGGCTTTCGCGGATCTCTGGCGCACCGTCAAAAGCGGCAAGGCGTGGACCGGCCTGGTGAAGAACCGCTGCAAGAACGGCGATTACTACTGGGTCGAGGCCAATACCGCGCCCATCATCGAAAACCATGAAATCGTCGGCTACGCTTCCGTGCGGACCAAGCCCAGCCGTGAACAAATCCAGGCCGCCGACAGTGCCTACCGCGCCATCAAGGCCGGCGACAAGAGGCTCGAAATTCGAGAGGGCAATGCCGTCAGACCTTCTCTTCTGCAGCGTCTCGGCGTAGTCAAGACGTATTCGCTGAAGGCCATGCTGGCGCTGGCCTCCATTTCAATGGCCATCATGTTCGTGGGGATGGGTGCTTTGGCCTGGCTTGCAACAACCGAAGCCAATCAGCACTTCACCGGCTGGCTGATGGCAATCGCCGCATTGGGAGTGCCGCTGGCGGCGTTGTTCGCCGTGCTGTCCTACCGTACGGTCGTCCTGCCGCTGGAGCGTGCCCGGCAGGACATCAAGCGCATGAGCTCGGGCGACCTCACCGGGCGGATCGCGACCCGGGGTGCCGACGAGCTATCCAACCTGATGCAATCGCTGCGCGTGCTGCAGATCAACATCAAATTGCTGGTCGGGCAGATCAAGCAAAGCACCGAGCTCGTGAACCTGGGCGCCAGGGAGATTGCCACGGGCAATGCCGACTTGTCTGCCCGCACCGAATCGCAGGCCAGCTCACTGGAAGAGACGGCGAGTTCGATGGAAGAACTGACCAGCACCGTCAAGCAGAACGCCGAGCATGCCCATCATGCCAGCAAGCTGGTTGCCTCGACCGCCGAGATTGCCGGCAAGGGCGGTGAGGTGGTGGGACAGGTGATCGACACCATGGCCTCGATCAAGGACAGCTCGCGCAAGATTGCCGACATCATCGGCGTCATCGACGGCATTGCCTTCCAGACCAACATCCTTGCCTTGAACGCTGCGGTCGAGGCTGCACGGGCGGGCGAGCAGGGGCGCGGTTTCGCCGTCGTCGCCTCTGAGGTGAGGAACCTTGCCCAGCGCAGCGCCAGCGCGGCCAAGGAGATCAAGACCCTGATCCAGGACTCGGTGGAGCAGGTCGAGACAGGCAGGAAGCTGGTGGACGAAGCAGGCGAGGCGATGGACGACATCGTGACCTCGGTTGAACTGGTGGCCGACATCATCAGCGGCACGGCGACCGCCAGCCAGGAGCAGAGCGCTGGCATCGAGCAGATCAACCAGGCGGTCGGTCAGATGGACGAGATGACGCAGCAGAACGCCGCCCTGGTGGAGCAGGCGGCGGCGGCGGCCGAGAGCCTGCAGGATCAGGCGGCCAGGCTTACGGAACTGGTGGGAACCTTCAAGCTGGTGCAGGGGGCGCCAGCGGCGCACAGTCCGGATCGCCAGGCGGTGACCCCCTTTCCGGCGCAGGCACAGACCAGGCTGCTGGACAGTGGCCGGAAGGCGCAGGGCTTCAGGTGATGGCGGGGCATGGAGCGGTTGATCCGCTCGCGGGAGCGGCAGGCGCATGGACGTGATGGGGTTTGTACAGTATGGCCATTCCAGACTCGAATCAAACACGCGCGCGTGTCGGGAACACAGCATTGAGTAGACAAGTGATTTCGACATGAGGCCCGTACTGAAGAATTCATCGGACAGCATCAAGGTATTCGAATTCACGTCGCGTGATTTCGCCCGGGTGCGTGCACTGATTTACCGGCAGGCCGGGATCTCGCTGACCGAAAGCAAGCAGGAGATGGTCTACAGCCGCCTGGCGCGCCGCCTGCGGGCGAAGGGAATCAGCACTTTCGAGGAATATCTCGATAGGCTGGAAAGCGGGTGCGACAGCGAAGAGTGGGAGGCCTTCACCAACGCGCTGACCACCAATCTGACCTCTTTTTTTCGCGAGGCCCACCATTTTCCGATACTCGCCGAGCACCTGCTCGGCATGCAAGCGCCGCTGTCGATCTGGTGTTCGGCCAGTTCGACCGGAGAGGAACCCTATTCGATCGCCATGACGGCATGCGAGGCGTTCGGTACCCTGACGCCGCCCGTCAGCATCGTTGCCACGGATATCGATACCAACGTGCTCGAAACCGCGGCGAACGGTGTCTACCCGATCGAACGGATCGACAAGATGGCACCGGATCGCGCCAAACGCTTCTTTCAGCGTGGCAAGGGCGAGCGTGCCGGGCTGGTACGGGTGCGCCCCGAACTGCGCCAACTGGTGACATTCAAGCCCCTCAATCTGCTGGCTGGAAGCTGGCCGGTCAGCGGACCGTTCGATGTCATTTTCTGCCGCAACGTGATGATCTATTTCGACAAGCCTACGCAGAGCCGGATTCTTGCGCGGTTCGTGCCGCTGATGAAGCCGCAAGGACTGCTGTTTGCCGGGCATTCCGAAAATTTCATCTATGCGTCGGATGCATTCAGGCTGCGTGGCAAGACCGTGTACGAACTGGAGCCGCGTCATGCCGGCGCAGGGGCGTTCGCATGAATCCTGCGATCGAGGAGCAGCTTGCGACCAATCTGTATTACGACCGCACGTTCGATTGCGATGCCGCCAAGATATTGCCTGGCGAGTACTACTACACCGGCAAGCCGATGCTCATCGTTACGGTACTGGGTTCCTGCGTGGCGGCGTGCATACGCGACCGCGTGTCGGGGATCGGCGGGATGAACCATTTCATGCTGCCGGATGGCGGCGGTGACGCCGGCAGCCCGATGTCGGCATCGATGCGCTATGGCGCCTACGCCATGGAAGTGCTGATCAACCAGATTCTCAAGGCGGGGGCGCGGCGCGAGAACCTGGAAGCCAAGGTGTTCGGCGGCGGCAACGTGCTGCGCGGTTTTACCGCAATCAACGTGGGCGAACGCAATGCCCAGTTCGTGCGCGATTTCCTGCGGACCGAGAACATCCGCACCGTGGCCGAAGATCTGAACGATGTACATCCGCGCAAGGTGTATTTCTTTCCGCACACCGGCAAGGTGCTGGTCAAGAAACTCAAGCAACTCAACAATTACACGCTGGTGAAGCGGGAGCAGGACTACGCGAGCCGGCTCAAGACCCATGCGGTAAGTGGCGATATCGACCTGTTTTGATCGCGGGAAAGTCAGCATGATGAAAACCAAGGTTCTGATCGTCGATGATTCGGCGCTGATTCGCGGCGTGATGAAGGAAATCATCAATAGCCAGCCCGACATGGAAGTGGTGGGTGTCGCTCCCGATCCCCTGGTGGCGCGCGATCTGATCAAGCAAACCAATCCGGACGTCCTCACGCTGGACGTGGAAATGCCGAAAATGGACGGCCTGGAGTTTCTCGAGAAGCTGATGCGGTTGCGCCCGATGCCGGTCGTCATGGTGTCGTCGCTGACCGAGCGGGGCTCGGAAATCACCATGCGCGCGCTGGAGGTGGGCGCGGTTGATTTCGTGACCAAGCCCAAGGTCTCGATCCAGAGCGGCATGCTTGAGTACACTGACCTGATCGCGGAGAAAATCCGCATCGCCGCGCGCGCAAGAATCAAGCCGCGCGCACTGCCCGGCACGCAGGGCCAGCCGGCCAACCCCGCCCTGGCGCCGGTACGCAATCCGCTCACCAGCAGCGAGAAGCTGATCATCATCGGCGCGTCCACCGGCGGCACCGAGGCGATCAAGGACTTTCTGATACAGCTGCCACCGGACTGCCCCGGCATCCTGATCACGCAGCACATGCCGGAAGGCTTCACGCGCTCGTTCGCCAACCGCCTCGACAAGCTGTGCAGGATCTCGGTCAAGGAAGCCGAAGGCGGCGAGCGCGTGTTGCCGGGCCATGCCTACCTCGCGCCGGGGCATTCGCACCTGCTGCTGGTCCGCAGCGGAGCCAACTACATGACCCGGCTCGATCAGGGGCCGCCGGTCAACCGCCATCGTCCCTCCGTCGACGTCCTGTTCAGTTCGGCCGCGGCCGGCGCGGGCAAGAATGCGGTCGGCGTCATCCTCACCGGCATGGGCAAGGATGGCGCGGCGGGGATGCTGGAAATGAAAAAGGCGGGAGCTTATAACCTGGCGCAGGACGAATCCTCGTGCGTGGTATTCGGCATGCCCAAGGAAGCCATCGCCATCGGCGCCACCCACGAGGTCGCCCCCCTGCACGAATTGCCGGGACGGGTGCTAGCGTTTTTTGCGGCGCACGGCAATCGTGCGATGCGGGTTTGATCCTCCGCGCGAAGCGGCTTTGCGGCTCAAGTTCGACGCCGCCCTGCCGATTAACCAGGTAGCAAATCAAACCGCATCAGTGGAGTTATGTATGGCCGACCCAAACACGAAATTTCTGGTTGTTGACGACTTTTCCACGATGCGCCGCATCGTGCGCAATCTGCTCAAGGAACTGGGTTATTCCAACGTCGAGGAAGCGGAAGATGGCGTCGATGGCCTGGCCAAGCTGAGGGCCGGAAATTTCGATTTCGTGGTGTCCGACTGGAACATGCCCAACATGGATGGCCTCACCATGCTGCAGGCCATTCGTGCCGATGCCGCGCTGTCCAAGCTGCCCGTTCTGATGGTGACGGCCGAAGCCAAGAAGGAAAACATCATCGCCGCGGCGCAGGCGGGAGCCAGCGGTTACGTGGTCAAGCCTTTCACCGCCGCCACCCTCGACGAGAAGCTCGCGAAAATATTCGAAAAACTTGAAAAAGCGGGAGCCTGACGTGGATACGCTACTCGCCAGCTCCGCTGCGGCCGCTTCCGCGCCCCATGCCGTGGGCCTTTCCGCCGATCCGCTGCGTGCCGAAATCCGTCTGGAATCACATGGCGCGGGGTGCGATCAGGACGAGATGCTGGCGCGGGTCGGCCAGATCACCCGTACCCTGCACGACAGCCTGCGCGAATTGGGACTCGACAAGGTGGTGGAAAAGGCGACGCACGAAATTCCCGACGTCCGCGAGCGCCTCAACTATGTGGCACGCATGACCGAACAGGCCGCGCAACGCGTGCTGAATGCCACCGACACGGCGATCCCCCTGCAGGAGCGGATCGATGCGGGAGCCGACGAGATACTGAATGGCTGGCAAGCCGCGCTGAAAGCCCCTTTTTCGGAAGCCAACTATCGTGACATGGCGACGCTGACCATGCAGTGCCTGGCCGACATGCGCAACGATACCGGCGCCACCAAGCAGCAGCTGCTTGACATCATGATGGCGCAGGATTTTCAGGATCTCACCGGCCAGGTCATCCGCAGAGTGACCGAACTCGCGCATGGTCTGGAGCAGCAGCTGGTGCAGCTGCTGATCGACTATGCGCCAGCCGAGGCAAGGCGGGAATCCGGCAGCGGCCTGCTCAACGGCCCGCAGATCAACCCGGCGAACAAGAGCGATGTGGTCGCCGACCAAGGCCAGGTCGACGACCTGCTCGACAGCCTAGGCTTCTGACAAATTCAAGTTACAAGTTACAAGATTTTCCTTGCAACTTGTAACTTGAATCTTGCATCTTATTGTGGACGCAGCGTCTGGATCACCATGGCACTTGCCTTGATCCCGTTCTGGATCAGCTGTTCGAACTGGGGCGCAAAGTAGGGCAGGGTGATATCCAGCACGATCAGACCCACGCCCAGGGTGATGGGGAAGCCGATCGCGAAGATATTGAGCTGGGGTGCCGAGCGGGTGAGGATGCCGAGTGCCAGGTTGGTCATCAGCAGGATGGCAATCAGCGGCAACGCCAGCTGCAGGCCGACGGCAAACACGGTGGTGCCGAACGCGGCGACGTTGTGGAAACCCGCGGTCGAGAGCGGCTGCGGGCTGATCGGCAGGCTCTGGAAGCTGTCGACCAACACGCCAAGCAGCAGCAGGTGGGCGTTCACCGCCAGAAACACCAATACCGCCAGCATATTGAAAAATCGCGAGAGCACCAGCGTCTGGCCGGCACTTTGCGGATCGAAGAAGGAGGCGAACCCCAGGCCCATCTGCAGGCCGACGATTTCGCCCGCGGCCTCGACCGCGGCAAACACGACGCGCATGATGAAGCCGATGGCGAGGCCGATGAGAAATTGCTGCACCAGGATGAACAGGCCATGCCATGAGCCCAGTCCCACGCCGGGCATCGGCGGCAGGGTCGGGGAGACGATCAGCGTGATGAAGATGCCCAGTCCGATCTTGACGCGTGCGGGCACGGCGCGATGGCCGAACACCGGCGTCACCATGAGCAGGCCGAGGATGCGGGTGAGCGGCCAGATGAAGCCGATCAGCCAGGCATTGAGCTGGGCATCGCTGAAGCTGATCATGCAAGCTTGACGGGCACTAGTGTCGTGACTCAGAAATATCGCAACATGAAACGGCGTCTTTTTCCGCATGGCGGCGTTGCTCGTCGTTGCCATAGCGCCAGCTATGTCGCCTCCTCGCGCCTTGCCCTACGAAAAAATCCATCCGTTTCATTGCGTTTCCCTATTTCCGGGTTACGACACTAGCCGATGATGCCGGGCAGGCCAGTCAGCACGCGCCGCATGTAGTCGGTCATCACCGTCAGCATCCACGGCCCGGCGATGGCGAAGGTGACGAGCACCGCGATGACCTTGGGGATGAAGGAAAGGCTGGGGTCGTTGATCTGGGTGGCCGCCTGGAACACGCTGACGATCAGACCGACCACCAGGGTAACCAGCAACACGGGGGCCGCCACCAGGATGGTCATTTCCAGCGCGGTGCGGCCAATGGTCATTACGCTTTCGGGCGTCATGGCGGGTCTCCTAGGGCGTGTTGAGGTCGATTTCGCGGCAAGCCGCGGGGATGGGCCGATGCGGGCGTGAAATTAGCGTCGACACTAGTAAAAGCTTTGCGCCAGCGAGCCCAGCAGCAGATTCCAGCCATCGACCAGCACGAACAGGATGATCTTGAACGGCAGGGCGACAATGGCGGGCGACACCATCATCATCCCCATCGCCATCAGGATGCTGGCGACGACCATGTCGATGATGAGGAAAGGGATGAATACCGCAAATCCGATCTGGAAGGCGGTCTTCAGTTCGCTGGTGATGTAGGCCGGTATCAGCACGCGCATCGGAATGTCGGCGGCGGTTTTCGGCGCTGCCGAGCCCGACATCTTCACGAACAGGGCGAGATCGGTCTCGCGCGTCTGCTTCAGCATGAAGGCGCGCAGCGGCACCGCGCCCTTGTCCATGGCCTCGCCCAGCTGGATACGGTTCTCGGCAAGCGGCTGGTAGGCCTCGACGTAGATCTTGTCCAGGGTCGGGCCCATCACGAACAGCGTGAGGAACAACGCAAGCCCGATCAGTACCTGGTTGGGTGGCGACGACTGGGTGCCGAGCGCATGCCGCAGCAGCGACAACACGATGATGATACGGGTGAAGCTGGTCATCATCAGCAGCGCGGCCGGCAGGAACGACAGCGAGGTCAGTAGCAGCAGGGTTTGCAGGCTGAGGGTGTAATTCTGGCCACCGCCGGCCGCCGGGGTGCTGGTGAAGGCCGGCAGGCCGGCGCTCTGGGAGAATGCAAGTGAAGGCAGCAGCAGGGCGGCCAGCATGATGCCGGCATGCGCCAGGCGGCGAAGCGACCTATTCTTCACGGCGTTTATTCCCGTATGGGGGCTTGTTTTTGTAGGGGGATTTTTCGATCAGCTGCTGCAGACGCGCGGCAAACGGCGCGCCGGGAATGGAGGGGGACGGCGGTGGCTGTAGCGTGCCTTTCGGCAGTGTCATCAGGGCGTTGACGCTGCCGGGGGCGACGCCCACCACCAGCCAGGATTCGCCCACCTCGACCACCACGACGCGCTCGCGTGCGCCGACCGATGTGCTGCTGACCACCTGAAGCAGGCTGGACGAACCGCCGCGGGTGATGCCGAAGCGCTTGGCGACCCAGGCCGTAGCGGCGATCAGCAGCAGCACGGCCACCAGTCCGATGAATACCTGCAGCAGGCTGCCGGCGGCGGAGACGGCCGGGGTGTCGGCTGCCTGTGCCAGGGCCGGCAGTCCGAGCAGCAGGCAGGGCGTGATCAGGCGACGCATCACTTGTTGAGTTTCCGGATCCGCTCGGCGGGGGTGATGATATCGGTCAGGCGCACGCCGAACTTGTCGTTCACCACCACCACTTCGCCTTGTGCGATCAGGCAGCCGTTGACCAGCACGTCCATCGGTTCGCCCGCCAGGCCGTCGAGCTCGACCACCGATCCCTGCGCCAGCTGCAGCAGGTTCTTGATCGCGATCTTGGTGCGCCCCAGTTCCACCGTCAGCAGCACCGGAATATCGAGAATGAAATCGATATCCTTGGCCAGCCCGCCGGATGCGGCGGTTCCGGACAGTTCCTTGAAAATTTCCGGACCTGGCGCCGCAGGCGCCGTCTGTTCGGCCATCGCGGCCGCCCAGTCGTTTTCGTCTATGGTTTGGGTGGTGTCTTCAGGCATGCTGATCTCCTGTTTGCGTATCGTTCTGGCTGTTCGACAAAAGTTTCTCGACGCGCAAGGTGTATTGACCGTTGAATTTCCCGTATGCGCATTCCATCACCGGGACGCCGTCCACCTTGGCTTCGACGGTTTGCGGAATGTCAAGCGGAATGATGTCGCCCACTTTCATGTCGACGATGTCGCGCAGGCTGATCTGTGCCGTACCCAGGTCGGCGACGATCTCGACCTCCGCCAACTGGATCTGCTGCCGCATCAGACGGATCCAGCGCTTGTCTACTTCCAGGTTTTCCGCCTGCAGGCTGCTGGTGAGAAGATCCTTGATCGGCTCGATCGTCGAATACGGAATGCAGAAATGCATTTCGCCGCTGACCTGGCCAAGCTCGATGGCGAAGGTGACGGCCACCACCACTTCGTTGGGAGTGGCGATATTGGCGAACTGGGTGTTCATTTCCGAGCGGATGTACTCGAACTCGATCGGATAGACCGGCTCCCACGATTTCGAATAGGCCTCGAATACGATATTGAGGATGCGCTGGATGATGCGGTGTTCGGTCTGCGTAAAGTCCCGGCCTTCGACGCGGGTGTGGAAGCGCCCGTCGCCGCCGAACAGGTTGTCGACCATGAGAAAGACCAGGTCGGGGTTGAAGATCATCAACGTCGTACCGCGCAGCGGCTTGAACTGCACCAGATTGAGGTTGGTGGGCACCACCAGGTTACGGATGAATTCGCTGTATTTCGAGACCCTGACCGGACCGACCGAGACTTCGACCCCGCGCCGCAGAAAATTGTAGAGGCCGATCCGCAACTGGCGCGCGAAACGCTCGTTGATGATTTCGAGCGTGGGCATGCGGCCGCGCACGATGCGTTCCTGCGTCGCCAGGTTGTAGGGGCGCGCGCCCGAAGCGTCCTCCGATTCGGCCGGCGTATCGTCAGTTTCGCCGGTCACGCCTTTCAGCAGCGCGTCGACCTCATCCTGCGAAAGAAAGTTGTCGGCCATGAGCGGTTTACTGAATCACGAATGAAGTGAACAGGACATCGTCCACTTGCTGGGGCTTGCCCTTCGGGTCGAACGGCAGCTTCACCTGCGCCAGGATTTCCTGCGCGAGCTTTTTCTTGTCTTCCGTGCTGGCCAGCTCCTCGGCCTGCTTGCTGGAGAGCAGCGACAGCAAGCGGCTGCGGACGCGCGGCATGTAGGATTTGATGGTGTCGACCTGGGTCTGGTCGGCGACCTGCAGCGTGATGTCGATCTGCAGATAATGCCCATCGCCCTGCAGGTTGATGGTGAAGGTTTCGAGCGGCAGGAAAACCGGCGCTTTTGCCGCCGGGGCCTCCTGGGATGCGCTGCCCTGGCTGAGGAACCAGGCGCCCGCGCCGCCACCGCCCAGCAGAACCACGACGGCGCCGAGGAGGACGAGCCATTTTTTTCTGGGCTTCCTGGCAGGAGCGGCGTCCGTCGGCTCGGCGGATAGGGCGGGTGCGGCAGATACGGCCATCGGTACAATTCCTCTATAAGGGCAATGTCGTGCAGATGGTGTTCATTATCAAAAGAAACCGCTGCCTTCGATGCCGGGAAAAGAGGGAGAAAAGGGACGCATATCGTTCAATGCCGGCGGCTGGCCCGGGTCAGGCGAAGGTGTCGATCAGGCCGCGTCCGGATTGCGCAACGGGCGGCTGAACCGCCTGCAGGCCGGCAGCGGCGGCCTCGTCCGGCGCGGCAAACCGGGATGCGATCCGTTGCCCAGGCTGGCCGGGGGTGTCGTTCTGCCGCGGCGTGTCTGCGCTGACCGTCGCCTGCCCCAGCTGAATGCCGGCCTCGTCCATCATTTCCCGCAGTCTGGGCATGGCGGCTTCCAGCGCCTGGCGCACTTCGGGCTGCGCCGAGAAGAAGCTGGCCGTGGCCTGGTCGTTCGAAACGTTGAGGACGATCTGCAGCGGACCCAGGTTGGGCGGGTTGAGGGTGAGCGAGGCCGTTTGCTGGGCGCCCGCCGTCATCCACACGAGTTTTTCACCGAGCGCCTGGCCCCAGGCCGTGGTACCTACCGTCGGAGCCAGTTTGGGAGAGGCAAGCGCATTGAGCGCAGGCATGCTTTCGAGCGCTGCCGGCGGGGCGGCGCGCAGGGCCGGATGGCTCAGGAGGTCGGGCAGGAATTCACCGCCCTTCATGGCGTCGGACTGCCGGGCGGCGGCCGCCTGGCCCGAAAAAACGCTGGCGGTGGCAGCCGCCGCGGCAGTGGCGGTGGCGGCATGAAAATTGGCTTTGCCGGACTGGGCAGGGTCGGTCTTGCGGGCGCCGCGCGCATCGTCGGCAAACTGTCCGGACTGCGCTTTCAGCGGCGTCCGGCCCTTGCGGACATCCAGGAGCATCGGTTCCGTGGCAGCGTCGCCCGTTCCGGCCGCAGCCGGCTTGAACAGTTCCGGGTTGATCGCCAGTGCCAGCAAGGTCTCGGGCGCAACCGCGCTGTCCTCCGCCAGCGCCGCGCGTGCGGGTTTCTCGCCTGGCGCCGCCTCGGCTGTGGAATCCGCACCGGCTTCCGTCTGCGCCGCGGCCTCGGGCGCAGCGTCCGCTGCGTCCGCCGTGGCATCGGCGCCTTCCCCGGCGCTGTCGTTTTTCCGGTGCTGCGCGATTTCGCTCGACAGAACCTGGCTGAACGCCGAGTCCGGCGCGGCGGAATCCGGTTGCCTGGCAGCGCTGGATTGCGCTTGGGCAGCATGGGCCGGATTGATATTCATGGGGGTCGCATTCATAAGGCGTGGTCCTGTTTCAGGAAGGGGTTCGCTTGTGCAGCGTGCGCCTGGCGGCATGCTCGTCGTTCTGTTTCTGGTCGCGCCACAACTCGCGGCGCAGGTCTTCCTTGCTTGCGCGGTCCGCCAGCGTGACGAAGGACATTTTTTTCTGCTCGCAGGACTGCCAGACAGTACGTGCCTGGTCAACCCGCTGTCTGGCTTCGCCGACGACCTTCTGCTGGCCGGCAATGGCGTGGTCGAGCTTCTGCATGAAGATCTGGAAATTGTTGAAATGCGTCGTGCTGATTCCCGCGCTCAGGTCGGACTGGCAGCGCGCGGCATAATCGTCGCGGTATTGCGTCAGCAGATCGAGCTTCTGCTCCGCTTCTTCACCGGCACGCAGCGCGGCGCCGAGCTGCTTGGCGGCCGCGTCGGTTTCCTTGTGGGCGAGATCGATCAGCGTATTGAGTGCGGAAGGGGTGGCCATTCGGTGTGCGCTATCGTCCGGTAAGGTTTATTGGAACAAGGCTTCGAGCCTGGCGAGGCTTTCCTGAACGTCCGAGCGCTCAAGAATGCCTTGCTGCAGGAAAGCTTCGATGCCTGTCTGCAGCTTGATGGCTTCGTCCAGCAGCGGATCGGAGCCGGCCGCATAGGCGCCGACGTTGATCAAATCGCGGCTGCGTTCGTAGCGCGAATACAGTTTCTTCAGGCGCCGCGCCAGCTGCTGGTGCTCCGGCGTGGCGATGCCGTGCATGGCACGGCTGATCGACTGCTCGATGTTGATGGCGGGGTAGTGGCCGCTCTCGGCCAGCGAGCGGTCGAGCACGATGTGGCCGTCGAGGATGGCGCGCGCCGAATCGGCGATCGGGTCCTGCTGGTCGTCGCCCTCGGTCAGCACGGTATAGAAGGCGGTGATGGAGCCGCCGCCCGGCTTGCCGTTGCCGGCCCGCTCGACCAGCGCCGGCAGCTTGGCGAAAACCGAAGGCGGATAGCCCTTGGTGGCGGGCGGTTCGCCGATCGCCAGCGCGATCTCGCGCTGCGCCATGGCATAGCGGGTGAGCGAATCCATGATCAGCAGCACGTTCCTGCCCTGGTCGCGGAAATGCTCGGCGATCGAAGTGGCGTACGCCGCGCCCTGCAAGCGCATCAGCGGCGGGGTGTCGGCGGGCGCGGCCACCACCGCGGCGCGCGCCAGGCCTTCCTCGCCGAGAATCTGCTCGATGAATTCCTTGACCTCGCGGCCGCGTTCGCCGATCAGGCCGACCACGATGACGTCCGCGCTGGTGTAGCGCGCCATCATGCCGAGCAGCACGCTCTTGCCGACGCCGGAGCCGGCGAACAGGCCCATGCGCTGGCCGCGCCCCACCGTCAGCATGCTGTTGATCGCGCGCACGCCGACGTCGAGGATGTCGGTGATCGGCGCGCGCCCCAGCGGGTTGGCGGCGCGGTTGTTGAGCGGGGCGGTGGCGGAAGTGTGCAGCGGACCGAGGCCGTCGAGCGGACGTCCGCCGCTGTCGAGCACCCGCCCGAGCAGGGCGTCGCCGACCGGCAGGTGGCGGGTGCGGTCGCTCGGGCGACGGCGCGGATGGTTCACCTGGCCCAGGCCGGGCAGGGTGGGGATGACTTCGGCCGGGAACACGCGGGCGCCGGGCACGATCCCTTCGACGTCGCTTTGCGGCATCAGGAAAAGCCGGTTGCCGTCGAATCCCACCACCTCGGCTTCCAGGTGCGAACCGTTGGGCAGGGGCACGGTGCAGGCGCTGCCTACCGGCAGCTTCAGGCCGACCGCTTCCATCACCAGTCCGGCCACGCGCGTGATGCGGCCGGACACCTGCATCGGCTCGGCGATCGCCAGCAGTTCGCCGCAATCCTGCAGATAGGCTTTCCAGCGGCTGCTGTGGAGTTGCGCGTCCATCAGGGCACCAGCCAATCCGATTGATTGCCCAGCGCGGCGGCGAGGCGCTGCCAACGGGTGGGCAGGGTGGCATCGATCTGATTGCTCGCGGTTTCCACCCGGCAGCTACCGCGTTCAAGTTCGGCATCGTCGGCCAGCTGCCAGCCGGTTTTTGCGAGTTCGTCGCCGATCCTGTCCTTGACCAGCTCGGCATCCGCCGGATTCAGGAAGAGCAGGGCCGGCTGATGCAGCACCGGCAGATAGCGGACCGCTTCCTTGACGATCGGGATGACTCGTTCGGGCTGCACGGCCAGGGCGGTTTTCAGCATGGCGTGCGCAAGGTCGACCGCCAGGTCGAGCACCTGGCGGGAGATCGTTTCGTCGGCCTTGCCGACCTCGGCGCTGAAGGTGTCGGCCAGTCCGCGCAGCCTGGCCGCTTCGAGCGCGGCTTCGCGCTGGCCCTGGGCATAGCCTTCGGCCCGGCCGGTGTCATAGCCTTCCTGCCTTGCCTGCTCCTGGATCGCGGTGATCTGCTCGATCGTCGGCAGGGTGATCCCTGCGCAATCCGCCTGCTTCACGGGATGCGGATCGGCGTCGAAGCTGGCCATCTCCCAGGGCTGGCAAGCCGGTTGATCGGCGCTGGGAATGACGCAACTAGACATAGGTCTCTTCCCCTTTCGCGCCCAGCGAGAGCTGGCCTTCATCGGCCAGGCGGCGGACGATCATCAGGATCTCCTTCTGCTGTGCCTCGACCTCGGACAGGCGCACCGGCCCTTTCGATTCCAGGTCTTCCCGCATCATTTCGGCGGCACGCTGCGACATGTTCTTGAAGATCTTCTCGCGCATGTCCTCCGACGCGCCCTTGAGCGCGATGATGAGCGAATCGGACTGGACTTCGCGCAGCAGCAGCTGAATACCGCGATCCTCGATTTCCATGATGTTCTCGAACACGAACATCTCGTCCATGATCTTCTGCGCCATGTCGGGGTCGTAGCTTTTCAGGTATTCCATGGCGGAGGCCTCGTTTTCCCCGCTCATGAAGTTCAGGATGTCGGCCGCTGCGCGGGTGCCGCCCATCGGCTGTTTCTTCAGCACGTCGCTGCCGGACAGCAGCTTGGTCAGCACGTCGTTGAGTTCGCGCAGTGCAGCCGGCTGCACGCCGGAGAGCGTGGCGATGCGCAGCAATACGTCGTTGCGCAGGCGGTCCGTGAAGCAGGCCAGCACCTCGCAGGCCTGGTCGCGCTCCAGGTGCACCAGGATGGTCGCGATGGTCTGCGGATGCTCGTTGTGGATGAGGTCGGCCACCGATTCGGCGTCCATCCACTTCAGGCTTTCGATGCCGCTGGCATCGCCGCCGCCGCCCAGGATCCGGTTCAGCAGCGACGAGGCCTTGTCGTCGCCCAGCGCGCGTCTGAGAACGGTGCGGATATAGTCGTTCGAATCCAGGCCCAGCGAGGAATTCTGGTCGGCCACGTTGTTGAAGTCGTCGAGCACGTTCTCGACCTCTTCCTGGGGGATGGATTTCATGGTGGTCATGGCTTCCCCCAGCTTCTGCACTTCACGCGGGCCGAGGTATTTCATCACTTCCGATGCGCCTTCCTCGCCCAGCGCAAGCATCAGGATCGCCCCCTTGGTGATGCCGCTTTCACTCATGGCTGTCCACCCAGGTTTTCACGATGTTGGCGACCACGCGCGGGTCTTCGCTGGCCATCTTCTGCGCCCGCGACAGGTTTTCCTGATAGTTGCGCTGACCGGGAGGCAGCGCCCTCATCGCGCCGCCGGCCGCATGCTGCAGCGCATCGTGGTCGGGCGCGGGCAGCGCGGGAGGCTCGGAAAGCTTCCTAAGCAAAGGCTTGGCTGCTTTCAGGTACAGAACGAGCAGCGCCACCGCAATCAGCAGATACTTGCCTGCCGTCTTGGCGATCCCGATGTATTCGACATATTCGGGCTGCTTCCAGAAGGGCAGCTTGGGAAGCGCTTCCTGCTCCGCGCTGGCGAAGGGGCTGTTCACCACGTTGAGGGTGTCGCCCCTTTCCTGGTTGTAGCCCATGGCTTCCTTGACCAGATCGGTGATCTGGGTTTTCTCGGGTTCGCTCAACGGCTGCATGACGCTCTTGCCGGACTTGTCGGTGGTTTTCTTGTAATTGACGACCACCGCAACCGACAGCCGCTTCAGGCCGCCGCCGCCCTGCTGGACGTACTGGATGGTCTTGTCGACTTCATAGTTGACGGTGGCATCCTTACGCGTGTTGGTGGCCGGCGCGGCTGCGGCGGCCATGGCAGGCGCGGCCGGCTTCTGCCCGGGCGCGTTGATCGGCGCGGTCGCCGGCGCCGGCGGCTGGTTGGTGAGCGCGCCCGGCACGCCGGCGGGATTGGCCGTGCCGTTCAGCGATTCGCTGGTCTGCTGGCTGCGGATGGCCATGGCGTCGGGCGTCTGGTTCGGCTTGTAGGATTCCACCGCCTGCTCGCTGCGGGAGAAATCGACATCGGCAGTCGCTTCGGCGCGCACATTGCCGGGGCCGACGATCGGGGTGATGATCGACTCGATCCGCCTGGCGACGTTTTGCTGCAGCTCCTGGACGTACTTGGTCTGGCTGGGGTCCATGCCGTTGAGGCTGGCCGCCTTGCTGGTATCGGAAAGCAGGCTGCCGTTCTGGTCGACCACGGTCACGTTCTTGGTCGGCAGCCCCGGCACGCTACTGGCGACCAGGTGGACGATGGCGCTGACCTGCTGCGGATCGAGCGCGCGGCCGGGATGGAGATTGAGCAGCACCGAAGCGGTGGGTTGCTTCTGTTCGGAAACGAAGATCGAGTCCTTGGGCATGGCCAGGTGCACGCGCGCGGCCTGCACCGCGGAGACGGATTCGATCGAGCGCGCCAGTTCGCCTTCCATGGCGCGCTGGAAATTGATCTGTTCGATGAACTGCGAAGACCCGAGCCGCTGGTTTTCCATCAGTTCGAAGCCGACGTTGCCGCCCTTGGGCAGGCCTTGCGAAGCCAGTTTCAGGCGCGCATCGTGCACCCGCTCGGCGGGCACCAGAACGGCGCCGCCGCCCTCGGCATACTTGTAGGGGATGTTCATTTTTTCCAGTTCGGCGACGATGGCGCCGCCGTCGCGGTCGCTGAAGTTCGAAAACAGCACACGATAGTCGGGCTGCTGCCCCCACATCCAGATTGCGCCCATGACCGCAACGACCGCGGCCACGCCCAGCATCAGCATGATTTTCCGTCCGCCGGCGGTCCGGGTGAATTCCAGGACATTGGGCGGAACCACGATTTCACCTGCTACTGCCATATTGTTCCTGCCTCCGTCGTGCCGGCGTCATGGGCCGCCCGGTTTCCGCTTGCCGTGTTCATTCGTGTCGCTCCATGGGAGTGTCGCTATGTGACCGAATTATCGGCACTGCCGCCACTTTCAATCGGGGGAATAGAAGCCGGTTTCAGGCGCTTATCGGGCTTATGGCTTGCCGCCGGCCTGATAAGGTGGGCACGTGAAAAACCGCCTGTGCAGGCGGCTGGATGAATCAGGGAGGGCACGATGAGCGTAGGCATGATCGATAGCGGCCGGATCGAAGCGATGGTGGCGCAGCTGAAGGCCGCGGCGGCACGCGCATCGCCCGCGGGCGAAAATCCGCTGCAAACCGACAAGACCGCGAATCAGGTCAATTTCCAGTCGGTCCTGAAATCATCGCTGGACCAGGTCAATACGGCCCAGCTGCAGTCGCAGCAGCTGGCCGAACGGTTCGCCATGGGTGACAGCAACGTCAGTCTTTCCGACGCCATGATCTCCATGCAGAAATCCAGCATCGCCTTCCAGCAGACCGTGCAGGTGCGCAACAAGCTGGTGTCCGCCTACCAGGAAATCATGAACATGGGCGTTTAAGGCAGAGCGCCCCCGCGGGGCAGGGGCTTCAAGATTCAAGATTCAAGTTACAAGATTTGGGCGAGGCATGCAGCCGCATGCTTCGCCCACATTACTTGCAACTTGCAACTTGCAACTTGCAACTTCAATGCACTTTAGCCAGCGCGTGCCGCAGCGCGTCGGCCAGGTCTTCGGCGACGAACTTGGCCACGTAGGCGTCGGCGCCGACTTTCTTGACGTGCGCTTCGTTGGTCGAACCGGTCAGCGACGAGTGGATCACCACGGGAATGGAGCTGAAGCGCGGATCCTGCTTGATGTTGCGGGTCAGGGTAAAGCCGTCCATCTCGGGCATTTCCAGGTCGGTCAGCACCAGGGCGATCCGGTCATGCACGGTCTTGCCCTCGTCCTGTGCCTTGGCGGAGATGGCCTGCAGCTGGTCCCAGGCTTCCTTGCCGGTCTTGCACATGAGGTAGGGCAGGCCCATCGCTTCCAGCCCCTGTTCGATCATGGTGCGCGCGATCACCGAATCGTCCGCCGCCAGGATGACGGTACCGGGCTTGATGTCCACCGCAGGGCCGATATTGGCGGGGTCGACCGCCGGCTCGCTCGACGGCATGGCCTGGCGCAGGATGGTCTCCACGTCCAGCACCTGCGCCAGGCGGTCGCTGTTGTCGCCGTCGAGGCGGGCGAGACTGGTGACCATCCCGCCGGCGGCATTGCCCTCGGCGGACA
The DNA here is from genome assembly GCF_000376425.1 of Thiobacillus denitrificans DSM 12475. GTDB lineage: Bacteria > Pseudomonadota > Gammaproteobacteria > Burkholderiales > Thiobacillaceae > Thiobacillus > Thiobacillus denitrificans. The sequence continues at coordinate 18,457 of NZ_AQWL01000007.1, forward strand.
GCACCTGCCGCCAGTCGAGACGCACGATGTCTTCCACCGATTCGACGGCAAAGGCCTGGGTGCTGCGGGCATATTCGGTAATCAGCAGGATATTCAACCCGGTCCGCGGGGTGCATCCGGCAATCGCCGGCAAATTGATGACCGGGATGATCTGGCCGCGCAGATCGACCACGCCCATCATGTGGGCAGGCGATCCCGCAACGGCCGTGATGGCCGGCATCGGGATGATTTCCCTTATCTTGAATACATTGATGCCGAACAGCTCGCTGCGATCGAGGTTCGCATCGTCGCCCAGGCGAAACAGCAGCAGCTCCAGCTTGTTGGAGCTGGTCAGATTGGTTCTTTCGTCAATTTCCTGCTGGATCGTTTGCATGGCGGAGTCTCCTTGAATCATTCATGTGGGGTGGCGCGCTACAGGCTGTTTCGCCGTGCACGCTCGATATCCATGACAAAGCGCTGCAGCCTGGCGGCCATGTCGTTGGGCAAATCCAGAAATCGGCAACCCAGGCGGGTCTGGGTGACGCCGTTTTGCAGGCGGATCTGTGCCGCATTGCGGACTTCCAGCGAGGTGACGACGGTGACGGCTTCGGGCAGCAGCAGGCGGCAGTCGGGCAGCGTTCTGCCGGTGTCGCAGCCGAGGCGCCCGCTGTTTTCGGCGATCGCCACGCCGCCGCAGCTGATGTCCACGATGCAGGTTGTGATCGGCTCCGCGGTCGCGTCCGGCTGGGACGGAACGATGCATCTGACCGGGTTGGCAATGGGCATGGCCACCCGGAAATGCTCCCGGCGCTGCAGACGAACCAGCGATGGAGGGATGGCAATGCACAGGGCCGGCAGGTTTTCGTATGCGCACGCAGCAACCGGGCCGCTGGAGAACGAGATGGAGACGCCATCGAGCTGGGTGATGAACTCCGCGCCCGTGCCGGACATCAGTTCCTGGTTGAGCGCGTCGCCGCGGGCGCTGTCCAGAATCAGCAGGTTGCGCGCCGCGTCGACCGCGAGCACCGAGGTGACGACGATCTGCCGGCTGCGCGGCAGATCGAGGTTGACCAGCAGCTTGCGTTTATGGATCGCGCGCAGCAGGAAAAGAATCTCCGCGCGCGAGTGGACGGCGTAAGGCGCCAGTGCATTGGCGCGATCGGGATGGGTCAGGTCGTGTTGCGAGGGTTGCGAGACTGGAAAAGACATTCTGTTCAGACGAGCTCGTTCGGCAAGGCCTGCCTGTCGGCTGCTTCCAGATGGTAAAGCCAGGCCAGCAGTTCGGCCACTGCGATATATAACTGCGGCGGGATATGGCTGTCGAGATCGATCTGCATCAACAAGGCCAGCAATTCGCGCGATTCGTGGACGTACACACCCGAGGCGCGGGCTTTCTCGATGATGCTGTCGGCCACCACGCCGCGTCCCTTGGCAACCACGCGGGGCGCAGCATCGCCGCTGCGGTAGGCGAGCGCGGCAGCGGCGCGCCGCATGTCAGGCGCCGGCATCGTGCTGCACCGTGAGGGTGTGGAGGGTGCAGCCGGCCGCGCTCAAGCGCTCGATCAGCGTGTCCTGGTGCTGTTGCAGCAGGGGTTCGATTTCAGGCTGTTCCGGCATCATCCTGATGCTGAACGCCTGCTGCGCATCGAGCCTGATATGCACGATCACGGTGCCGAGTTGCGGCAGGGTCAGTCTGAGCCTGGATTCCCAGCCCGCATCGGCCTCGTCGGCAGCGGCCGACTGGTCCTGCGCGGGGTCCGTTTCCCGGCGTAGCTGCCATTCCAATGTCTGTCCCGGCCACACCTCGCCGCGCCAGACGAATTGGGGCGATTCCAGCACCTGCAACTGCTGCGACAGCAGGGCGTGCATCGGGTTAAGCGGCTTCTGCGCGGCCGTTTCGCCGCCGTCGGGCAGGGTCGGCGGGTTGGCTGCGGCACGCGCGGCGTCCGCCGCCGCCAGCCGGTTCTGTGGCTCCTGCATCAGGCCGTCAAGGCTGTCCTGGCCCGCCGCCCAGTTGGCCAGGTGCGACTCGTAGAACAAGCCGCTGCGGACCAGCGCGGTACGCAGGGCCAGCGCCAGTTCGGCCGGCAGCGCGGGCGGCTGGTCGAGCAGGGGGCCGGGCGGGACGAGGGTGGGCAGGGCAGGGTGCTGCGGCAGGCGCTGCATCAGCTCGCTCAGCATGCGCGCGGTCTGGCTCAGTTGCGGCGCATCGCTGGCCGCGGTTTCGGGGGCTTCGAGCAGAAATACCGGTTGCGGCATGTGGCCGGCGAAGCGCAGACGCAAGGTGTCGCCGGTGACAACCTGTTGGGGCAGGCGCATGGCGACGGTTTGACCGTCGATTTCGACCAGCGAAATGCCCTTTGCCTGGCTCCTCACCAAGCCGGCGAGCGTCTGGCCGATTTTCAGGTGCTCGAACGCCGCGCGCGGCGCGGCCTGGTCGCGTTCGACCGCGTCCAGCACGGGCTGGACGGACAGAATGCGGGACAGGGCCTGGGCCGGATACATGCGGGCGGGCCTTACGCCCGCTGCGCTCCGTAGGCGTCCATGCCGCGCTGGCCGGTGCGTGCCCTGCTCAGGCGCTGCTGCAGCTCGTGCAGGCGCGGCTCGGTGAGCGCGCGGATCTTGGCGTCGTTCTGCAGGATGGTGCGGATGATCGCCACCTTGGCGCGCTGTTCGGTTTCGTTCAGCGGCACCGGCGCGGCCTGCATCAGGCTGCCGACGTAGCCCTGGCAGCGCTGCTCCAGCGCGGCCAGATGGTCCCATTCGCCCTGGCTGGCGGCGTCCAGCATGGTGCCGGTGAGTGCGGAGAGCGATTCGTAGGCGGTGAGCATTTCGTTGCTGGTCATCATGGGCTCCGGTTCGGTTCAGGCTGCAACGTGTTGTTGTTTGGTGGAAGAGGTGGGACGCCCGCTGGCGCCGATCTGCTGCCAGGCGCCGTGCAGTTCCTGCAGCAGGCCCAGCACTTCTTCGAGCGGGGCGGTCTGGCTGTTGACGTGGGCGAGCATCAGGCGCTGGTTCATGTAGTCGTACAGCGCATCCAGTTGCAGCGCGATGTCGCTACCCTGCTGCGGGTCGAGCGCGGCGCGCAGGCCGTCGAGGATGATGTTGCTGGCCTTGCTGATGGCGATGGATTTTTTCGCCATGTCGCCATCAGCCATGTGCTTGATCGCCATCCGCACCGCCAGTTCGGCGCCTTCGTACAGCATGACGATGAGCTGGTGCGGGCTGGCCGCGATCACGCCGGTTTCCAGGCCGACGCTGGCGTAGGCGTTGGCAGCGCTTCTCGGATTCGTGTACACGTCTGTCTCCCGATGGGTTTAGTTCTGGTTGCTGCCTGGCAGGCTGGCCAGCTGCTGGGTCAGAAAAGTGCTGGTGTTGTTCATGTTGCTGAGCATGGAGTCGAGCGCGGAAAACTGCGCACGGTAGCGTTTCTCGATCTGCACCAGGCGCGCTTCCATCTGCTCCTGGCGCCGGTCCAGATTCTTGATGCTGCTGTCGATGCCGTCGGTGCGGGTCTTCAGGCTGCCGTCGTCGCCGAGCACGGAGTCGAGATACTGGCTGATGCGGGACGCATAGCCGTGGCTGAACGTCGCGTTGCCGCGCGCGCCGAGCGCGCCGCCGGCGATGCGCAGCGCCAGGCCTTCGCTGGCATTGCCGGTGGCGCCGGTCAGCGTCTGCCCGCTGCCGCTTGCCGCGACGCCATTGATCGAGCCGGCGACATCGACGCCGGCGGTGACGACGGGGGCGGCGCCGAACAGGCTGGCCATGGCGCTGCCGCCGGTGACTTTCGCCTGCGAAGCGCTGCCGTACAGCGCCGAGGCGACGCTGAGCACGCCGCCGTTTTGCGTCACCAGCACGCTGCCGGAGGTGCCGGTGGCGCCATTCACCTTGCTCTGGATTTCGGCCGCGAGCGCATCGGCGTTGGCGTAGGTGGCGGCGGCAAGGGTCACGCTGACCGCCTTGCCATCGACCGTCAGGGCAAGCTGGTCGTTCACGCCGGCCGTCACGGTCAGCACAGCGGCCTGGTTGCCTTGCGTGCTACCCTGCGTCGCCAGTTGGCTGACGTTGACGGCATAGCTGCCGGGCTGGGTCTTCGCGCTGCTGGCGCTGTAGTTGACCAGGCTGTCGCTGGTTTTACCCATCTTGGCGAATAGTGCCGCGATGTCGTCGAAATTCTTGTCGATGGCGGTGTTGAGCTTGGCGTTGTCGAGCGCCAGCATGCCGTCGCGGGTAAAGCTGACGCCGATCTGCGACAGGGTGGTGAGCGCACCGCCGTTGTCGACCGAGGCATTCAGCAGGTTGCGCATCTCCACCTGGATCGCGCGCGCGGTGGAATCGCCCAGCAGGACGCCGTTCTGCGCGCCGGGGCCGTTGAAGGCGGTGAGGCTCTTGAGCGTTCCGCTGGTATTGTTGTAGGCCTTGACAAAGGCTTCGACTGCACTGGTGACGGCCTTGGTGTCGCGGCTGACGGCCAGCGTCAGTTTTTCGCCGGCATTGGCCTGGACCAGGTTCAGGGTGACGCCGTCGATGGCGTTCCTGACGGTGTTGGTGGGCTGCGTCACCGCGATGCCGTCGATTTCCAGCAGGGCGTCGCGTGCCGCGGCATTCTGGCTGAGGCTTTTGCCGCTGCCGGCGGCCGCCGTCGGATCGTAGGCCAGCGCCGACAGGCCGCTGCCGTCGAGCCCGTTGCCATCGTCGTCGATCACACCGATTTTCAGACTGCTGGCCGCGCCGCTGTCGCTGGCGGTGAGCACCAGGCGGTTGCCGGCGGCGCCGCCGTCGTTGACGATGGTGGCGGTGATGCCCGCATTGGCGGCATTGATCGCATCGCGCACGCCGGCAAGCGTGTTGTTGGCCGGTTCGATGCTGATGCTTTTCGCGGCCTTGCCGGCATTGGCGGTAAAGCTGTTCGAGCTGCTGTCGTAGGTGCCGAACTGGATCGTCAGCGTGCCCGAGCCGACGATATCGTCGGCCGAGGCGTAGCCGGCGGACGCCAGTTTATGCTGCTGCGCCAGTTGCTTGACTTCGATCTGGTAGCTGGCCGGGATGGCTTTGCCGGCGGCGCTGGCGCTGAGCACCTTGGTGTCGGACGAGGTGGCGCTCAGCGCCTGGAATTTGCTGCCGCTGCCGAGATCCTTCAGCGCGGTCTGGAAGCTGGCGAGCGCGCCGCGCAGCTGGCCGAAAGCGGACAGCTTCTGGGTGTGCGCCAGCTCCTGCCTGCTCAAGGCGGCAAGCGGCCTGCGTTCCGACACCATCAACTGTTCGACGATGCCGTTGACGTCGAGTCCCGATCCGATCCCTGCGGCTGAAACCATGGCCGTCTCCTCAGGCTTCTCGGTTGATCAACAGACCCTGCATGCGGTCTATGGATTTGGAAATAGCCAGCATTTCCTCGCTGGGAAACTGGCGCAGCACTTCCTCGGTTTCGGTGTCGACCATCTTGACGATGGTGTGGCCGGTTTCCTGGTCGAGTGAAAACTTGAGGTTGGTCGACACGGATTCCACGTAGGCATTGGCGGCCTGCACGGCGGCGGCGACCGCCTCCTGGGTGACAGGCGGCGCGGGCGCGAACACCGGATTGTCGAGGGTGGCGCGCTGCGCGGGGGTAATGGGTGCGGGCGCGGGGGCTTGCCTCAACGCGGCAAGGTCAACTGAATCGACTTTTCCAATGGACATGATGATTCCCCTTATCTAGGTGCGACGAAGGCGGAGCAAGGAAAAACCTTGGTCCGCCGTGTCGCCAGGCGCCCGGAGACGCCTGTTTGTTACTTAACGCAACAGCGAGAGCACGTTGTTCGGTAGCGAGTTGGCCTGCGCCAGCATCGCGGTACCGGCCTGCTGCAGGATCTGGCCGCGCGTCAGCGAGGCGGTCTCGGCGGCGAAGTCGGCATCGATGATGCGGCTGCGGGCGCCCTGCAGGTTCTCGGCGGTCACCTGGATGTTGCCGATGGCGTTCTCGAAGCGGCTCTGCACCGCACCCAGAGTGCCGCGGGCGCTGTTCACCGAGTTGATTGCCGCGTCCATCGCCTTCATGGCGTTGTTGGCGCCGGCGACGGTGGAGATGTCGAGCGTGGCGAAGCCGGTCTGGGCGCTGCCCGGGGTGGCGGCGTTGGTGCCCGCGGTCAGGCCGGTCTGCTCGGTCACGGCGCCGGAGCCGGCGATGTCGATGTTGCCGGAGCCGCCGATCGAGGTCAGGGTCAGCGCGCCGCCGGCAACCGATGCCTGGACGCCGGTGGCGCCGGTCTTGGCATTGATGGCGGTGGTCAGGTCGGCCAGGCGGGTGGCGGCATCGGTGGCGGCGCCGACTTCGATGTTCTCGCCGTTGATGGTGAAGGCCGTGCCGGTCAGCGCCGAGAAGGTGCCGGGAGTGCCGCCGCTTGCCGGGGTGCCGCCGGTGTGGTTGCCGACGAAGCCAGCGCCGCCGAAGGTGCCGGCCGAAGTGGTGCCTGCCGCAGCAGTTGTAGAGCCGACGGCGTTGGAGAACGACGTGGCGATGGCCATGTCGGTGCCGTCGGCCTTGGTGATGACCAGGTCGCCGCCGGCAACCGTGCCCGCCAGGGTATAGGCGCCGCCGCTGGCTGCAACAAAAGCGGCGATGTCGGTTTGAAGGTTGGCGGCGGAGGCATCGCCGACCAGGCGGTCGGAGGCGATCGCACCGTCGATCTTGAACTGGAAGGCGTCGGCGGCATTGTCGGATGCGGCCTGGACGTAGGCGCCGGAGGCTACAGAATCGGTCGCCGTCGCCGTGGTGCCGGCGACGTAGCCCGTGCCCGTCGGTGCCGCGCCGGCGACCGGCGCGGCCGGGGTGTCGACGCTGGTCCAGCTGCCGAGCGCCGAGATCTGGGCGTTGGCGATGCCGGCGACGTCGATGGTCTCGCCGGCGTTGGCGCCGACCTGGAAGGCTTGCAGGGTGAAGCTGCCGTCGAGCAGTTTCAGGCCGTTGAATTCGGTCTGCTTGGCGACGCGGTCGATTTCTGACAGCAGCTGGCCGGCCTCGGCGTTGAGCGCCTTGCGGTCGTCGGCGCTGTTACTGGCGTTGGCGGATTGCACCGCCAGTTCGCGCACCCGCTGCAGCATGTCGCCGACCTTACCGAGCGCGCCTTCGGCGGTCTGCGCCAGCGAAATGCCGTCGTTGGCATTGCGGGCGGCGACGTTGAGGCCGCGGATCTGCGAAGTCATGCGCTCGGAAATCGCCAGGCCAGCGGCATCGTCCTTGGCGCTGTTCACGCGCAGGCCGGAAGACAGGCGCTGGATCGAGGTGTTGAGCGCGGACTGCGAGGTGCCCAGGTTGCGCTGGGTGTTGAGCGAAGCGATGTTGGTGTTGATCACTGCTGCCATGTTGTTTCTCCTTTAGTGGTCGATGGTTCCGGCTTTTACGCCCGCTGGGCTCTGGTGCCGTCAACGTTGGTTTGCCCGCTGGGCTACATGAACCGCCGTTGTGAGAGGAATCGTCGGGGGTCGGAGAAAGTTAAGGCTGCGGTTGCAAAAATCTGCATGATCTTCATTCCGGAGCCTGCATGGGCGCTTGCGGCGCCCGGCAAACCCGGTTCTTGCCGGCGTGCTTGGCTTCGTACATGGCGCTGTCGGCGCGGGCGATGGCGGCTTCCTGCGATTCGCCGTGAGCACGCGCGGCGACGCCGGCGCTGAAGGTGATCAGCACGCGTTCGTTGTTGTCGAGGAAGTATTTTCTGGTGAGGCTGCGCTGCAGGCGGGTGACGATTCCCATGGCCTCGTCGAGCGGCGTGTTGGGCAGCAGGATGAGAAATTCCTCGCCGCCCATGCGCGCGATGTGGTCGGTGAGGCGCAGTTCCTCCTTGGCGACCTTGACCAGATGGATCAGCGCCGCGTCGCCTGTCTGGTGGCCGTGCCTGTCGTTGAGCGCCTTGAAGTTGTCGACATCCAGCACGGCGATGCAGAACGGTGAGGCATAGCGGTCGGCGCGCGAGGCTTCGCGCGCGAATTCGTCGTCCAGGCCGCGCCGGTTGAGGCTGCGGGTGAGCGGGTCTTCGCGCACCAGGGCGCTCATTTCAGTGAGCTGGGTTTCCAGCTGCCGGATGCGGCCTTCGGCCTGCAGGGCGGCGTCGCGCTCCTGGATCAGCTGGTCGTGGGCGCGGCGGGTGTCGGACTGCGCGGTGCGGGTTTCTTCTAGCAGGCTTTCCAGAATGCGGTTCAGCTCCCGCACGTCTTCGGTGCTGCCGATGCGTTCGATGTGGGAGGCGATTTTCCCCTGGTACTCGTCGTTGGCCGCCACGGCGTCGTGCATACGGCTTACGAAGGTGGTCATGGTGGCTTTCAGCGTGGCGGTGGCTTCGCGCAGGCCGTGCTTGACCAGGCTTTGCTTGTAGATCACTTCCTTGAGCCGTTTTTCCGCTTCCTGCAGCGACTCGATCCTGAGCGGGCCGGCGACGATTTCCTGCACCATGTCGAGCTGGCCGCGCAGCCAGGTGTCGTCGTCGAGCAGTTCGCCGATGTTTTCCACCAGCAGCAGCAGAATGCGCCGGAATGTTTCCTGCTGGTCGTGGCGGTGCGAGGCATGCTGGTCGACGTCGATCCACAGGGATTTCAGGCTGGATGCGGTATTGCGCAGGGCGCTGGCGCTGCTGGCATCGCGCACGACCGAGGCCAGCTGTTGTACTCTGTCCGTCAGCGCGGGGCTGTGCGACAGTTGGGGAATGAGGCCGAATTCCAGGGTTTTGGCCAGCAGGTCGCGCAGCAGGGCCAGGTCTTCCTCGCCGCCGTCGTCCGTCCGCTGCTTGAGCAGCCGCGTGATCTGGCTCAACTGCTTGCGGCATTGCGCCCAGTCGCTCTTGCGGATGGCCCGGTCGAGGATTTCCACCGGGCCCGCCAGCTCGGGATGGTGCAGGCTGAGGTCCATGACCAGGCCGGACAGCGCACTGGCAGCGGTAGCGGTGATGGCCGTCGTCATCGGCACGCCGGGCGCGCCGGTGATTTCCTCGTACAGGGTCTGGTAGTTGTCCGGGGTCGGCGCGATCCGGCGCAGCGCAAGGCGGCGCAAGGTTTCGCGCGCGACTTCGGTCGGATTGGCAAGATTGATTTTGACGGTCGGCTCGGCCATGTCGGCACTCAGGCCCGGAAGCGGGCAATTCACTATGCCTCGCATGTTAAGGCGGGCGGAAGGGGGCTGAAGGGTGGATTAGGGCGGGAAAACCCCGGTATTTCCGAAGGCAGGTGCAAGACTCAAGATACAAGATGCAAGGAAAACCTTGTCGCTTGAACCTTGCATCTTGCATCTCGAGTCTCAGTCCAGCAGTCCCTGCTTGATCGCGTAATGCGTCAGCTCGGCGTTGTTCTTGAGCTGCATTTTCTTCAGCAGGCGGGCGCGGTACATGCTGATGGTCTTGACCGACAGCGCCAGCCGGTCGGCGATGAGGGTGACGGTCAGGCCGGAGGCGATCATGCACAGGGTCTGGTATTCGCGGTTGGAGAGGCCTTCGTGCGGCAGGCTGGCGCGTTCGCCGCTGATTTCGCTGGCGAGTTCCTGGGCGACTTCGGCGCTGATGTACTTCTTGCCCGAGGCGACCAGGCGGATGGCGTCGACGAGCTGATCCGGCGCGCTCTGCTTGTTGAGATAGCCGGCGGCGCCGGTCTTCAGCGCGCGCACCGCATACTGGGTCTCGCGATGCATCGACAGCATCAGCACCTTGATGCCGGGATGTTCGTTCTTCAGCAGTTCCAGGGTTTCCAAGCCGCTGCGGTCGGGCATGGAAATGTCCATCAGCACCAGGTCCCAGGGCTCCCGCCGGGCCATCTGCAGGGCATTTCTTGCGCAGTCGGCCTCGCCAGCGACTTCGATGTCGTCGACTTCGGCGAGGATTTGCTTGAGCCCCTCGCGGACGATGGCATGGTCGTCGACGATGAGGATGCGGTAGGGTTTAGCGACAGCCACGGGAATCGTTCTCTGCTGATTGTTTTAACATGTTTATGTTGTCATTTTGTTGACAGCTGGGCGAGGGGGCGGGTAATGGAACGCGCAGACTTATCCGGGTGCCGCGGCGCCGGGCGGGCAGCACGGTGAGTTCGCCGCCCAGTGCCGCGGCGCGCTCGTGCATACCGAGGATGCCGAAGGCAGGCTTGCCTTCATCTCTGCGCACAGGCTGGATACCCGTGCCATTGTCGGAGAGGGTGACAAGCAGGCTGTCCTGATTGCGCACCAGCTTGAGCCTGACCTGAGTGGCGCGGGCGTGCTTGGCGACATTGGTCAGCGCTTCCTGCACGATGCGGAACACGGCAATCGCGACATCGGGATCGAGCGGGATCGGCTCGTCGGTCGCGCTGAACCGGTAGGCGATGTTGGTGTTGCGGCCAAACCGCTGCAGCTGCCACTTGATGGCCGGAACGATGCCGAGATCCAGCGCTGCCGGCCGCAGATTAGAGGCGATGCGATGTGCCGCGTCGAAGGTATGGTCGACCACCTTGTCAAGATAGTCGGTGCGCTGAATCAGGCGGTGCGCGTCGGGCGGCAGGTTGTCCTTCAGCCAGGCCAGCACGATCTTGATGGCGGTGAGATTGCCGCCGAGGTCGTCGTGCACCTCCCGTGCCAGGTGGATGCGCTCCTGTTCCTTGACCTTGTCGACGTGCGCGGCCAACGCGCTCAACTGCGCGCGCGAATGGCGGATTTCGGCTTCGGCCTGCTTGCTTTGCGTCACGTTCAGCATGATGCCGTCCCAGACCAGATTGCCGGCCACCTTGCGCTGGCCGACGCGAATCGACACCCATTTCACATCCTCCCAGGCATCCATCCGGATGCGGCCTTCCCAGTTGAAGCTCATGTGGCCGCCGCCGGTTTCGGTGAACTTCGCCAGGTAGTCGGCCCTGTCGTCTTCCACGATCAGCTTGAAGAAGCGTTCCGGCTCAGCGCACAGGGCGGTCGCATCGATACCGAGCAACTGTACGGATTGCTCGCTGGCGTAGCGCAGGACGGGCTGGGAATCGTGCTTGCGCATGATCTGATAGGCCATGCCGGGGATATGCGCCACGATCGCGCGCAAATCGGAGGCCGAGTGTGCCAGCGCCTGCCGCGAGGCCTCGCGCTGGCTGATGTCGTCGGCAATGCAGATGAAAACCGGCTGGCCGCGATGGGTTGCGCAGGAAAGCCGGGCCTCGACCGGATAGCGGCTGCCGTCGCGGCGGCAGCAGTGCGCATGCAGCGTGATGCGGCGCTTCTTCCCGCTTTGCAGCAGGGCAAGCAGGGTGTTGAACGACGGTTTGTCCTCGGGCGCCAGCACGTCCAGCGGTGTCAGCTTCTGCAAGGCCGCGAGCGGATATTGCAGGTTGTTCGCAGCGGACGGGTTGGCCTGGACGATCTGCAGGGTGTCCGCGTCGAACACCATTACTTCGGTGGCCGCTTCCTGCAGGATCGCCTTCAACAGCGCGCCTTCGCCGACGGTTTTGGATGAAACCATACTCCTCCTCATTGCTGAAGTTTTTATGACGACAGATTCCTGTCTTTTTTTAATCCGTCATTATCGGCGGAAACACCGCCCGACTTGAAATCGGGTCGAATCTCCCACACTTAGTAAACTGGTTGCCGAGGGGATTGTCCATGCCTACCACCCGCCCCGCTGTCGTCGCAGGCCTTTTCTACCCGGACCAGCCGGCTTTGCTCAGGCAAACGCTCGCCGACATGCTGGCCGAGGCCGGCCCCGTTGCACTGCCCTGCCGGCCCAAAGCCTTGATCGTGCCGCATGCCGGCTATGTGTATTCCGGCGCGGTCGCCGCCAGCGCCTATGCGCGTCTGGGCGATTTGCGCGGCCATATTTGCCGGGTGGTGCTGCTCGGTCCCGCCCACCGGGTCCATGTGCGCGGGCTGGCCTTGCCCGAGGCGGAGCGCTTTGCCACCCCGCTCGGCGAAATCCGGCTGGATCGCGAGGGCATGCGGCACCTCGCCGATCTGCCGCAGGTAAGCGCAAGCGCCGCGGCGCACCGGATGGAGCATTCGCTGGAAGTGCAGCTGCCTTTCCTGCAGCAGGTGCTGGGCGATTTCCTGTTGCTGCCGCTGGCGGTGGGCGAGGCGACCGCTGCCGAGGTCGCCGAGGTGCTGGAGAGGATGTGGGGCGGCGACGAGACGCTGATCGTGATTAGCTCCGACCTGTCGCATTTCCTGCCCGATGCGCTCGCCCGCAAGGTGGACGGCGAGACCGTCGGCGCGATTCTGGCGCTGGATCCGCACCTCAGCCACGAGCAGGCCTGCGGCGCCACGCCGATCAACGGCCTGCTGCTGGCGGCGCGCACGCATGGCCTGCATGCCGTGGCGCTGGACGTGCGCAATTCCAGCGACACCGCCGGCGACCCCGAGCGGGTGGTCGGCTACGCCGCGTTCGCTTTCGAGGCCGGGACCGATGCGGACCGGCCGGACGCGGAAAAGGGCGCCACCCTGCTCAAGCTGGCGCGCGCCGAGATCGCTTCCAGGCTGGGCCACGAGGCGGCATCCCCCACCCAGGCCGGCTGGCTGCTGGAGCCGGGCGCCTGCTTCGTCACCCTGACCCGGCACGGCGAGCTGCGTGGCTGCATCGGCACCCTGGAAGCACACCGTTCGCTGGAGATCGACGTGCGCGAAAACGCGGTGGCGGCGGCGTTCCGTGATCCCCGCTTCATGCCGCTGGGCCGCGGCGAGTTCGAGGAAATCCGGGTCGAGGTGTCGCTGCTGACGCCGGCCGAGCCGCTGGCGGTGACAAGCGAGGCGGACGCGCTGGCGGCGTTGCAGCCGCATGTCGATGGGGTGGTGTTCGAGTATGGCCATTACCGCAGCACCTTCCTGCCGCAGGTATGGGCGCAGCTGCCCGAGCCGGCCGCGTTTCTCGCCCAGCTCAAGCGCAAGGCGGGTCTGCCCGCGGATTTCTGGGCTGAAGGCGTGCGCCTGTCGCACTACAGCGTCAGCAAGTGGAAAGAGACGGCCGCATGAGCATCCCCGAATCGCATCACCCGGCACGCTGGTGGCGCGTGCTGCCGGACGGCCGCATCGAGTGCGACCTGTGCCCGCGCTTCTGCAGGCTGCACGAGGGCCAGCGCGGGCTGTGTTTCGTGCGCAAGAATGAGGGCGGCAGGATGGTGCTCACCACCTACGGTCGCTCGTCCGGTTTCTGCGTCGACCCGATCGAGAAGAAGCCGCTCAACCATTTCTACCCCGGCAGTTCGGTGTTTTCCTTCGGCACCGCCGGCTGCAACCTCGCCTGCAAGTTCTGCCAGAACTGGGACATCTCCAAGTCGCGTGAGACCGACACGCTGATGGACCGGGCTGCGCCGGACGAGATCGCCGAAGCGGCGGAGCGGAGCGACTGCAAGAGTGTGGCCTTCACCTACAACGATCCGGTGATCTTCGCCGAATACGCGATGGACGTCGCCGACGCCTGCCACGCGCGCGGCCTCAAGACCGTGGCGGTCACTGCCGGCTACATCACCGAGGAACCGCGGCGCGAATTCTTCGCCAGGATGGACGCCGTCAACGTCGACCTCAAGGCCTTCAGCGACGATTTCTACGTCGAGCTGACCGGCGCCCATCTGCAGCCGGTGCTCGATACGCTGATCTACCTGAAGCGCGAGACCGACGTCTGGTTCGAGATCACCACGCTCCTGATCCCCGGCCGCAACGATTCCGACGCCGAGCTTGCGGCGATGAGCCGGTGGATCATGCACGAACTCGGCCCCGACGTGCCGCTGCACTTCTCCGCCTTCCATCCCGACTGGAAGATGCGCGACGTGCCGCCGGCGTCGACGCTGACGCACGCGCGCGACATCGCGCTGCAGGCCGGTCTCCACTACGTCTACACCGGCAACGTGCACGACACCACCGGCGGCACCACCTTCTGTCCGGGCTGCCACGAGGCACTGATCGTGCGCGACTGGTACCGCATCGACGATTACAAGCTCACGCCGGACGGCCACTGCCCGCACTGCGGTGGCGCCATCGCCGGCCGCTTCGGTGCGTTCAGCCATCCCTTCGGCAACCGCCGCATCCCGGTTGCCATGCACCGCGAGGATCGGCCATGAGCAGCGCCACCCTGGCCCACATCCCGGCCGGCAATGCTACCGTCGAAGGCATGCTGGACATCCCCGACGGCGCCGTCGGGCTGGTACTGTTCGCCCACGGCAGCGGCTCGTCGCGCCACTCGCCGCGCAACAACTATGTCGCCGGGGTGTTGCGCGACGCCGGCGTGGGCACTCTACTGATGGACCTGCTGACGCCGGAGGAGGACCGCGATTATTCGCGCCGCTTCGATATCGGTCTGCTGACGCAGCGGCTGCTCGACGCGGCGCGCTGGGTCGGCGCGCAGGACACGACCCGCGCCCTGCCGCTCGGTTTCTTCGGTGCCAGCACCGGCGCCGCCGCCGCGCTCGAAGCCGCCGCCGCACTGGGCGAGGCGGCACGCGCCGTGGTCTCCCGCGGTGGTCGTCCCGACCTGGCCAGCGAACTGGCCCTGCAGGAAGTGGGCGCGCCGACCTTGCTGCTGGTGGGCGGCTACGACGATGGCGTGATCGACCTCAACCAGCTGGCGTACGACCAGCTGCGCTGCGAGAAGGAAATGGTGATCGTTCCCGGCGCGACCCACCTGTTCGAGGAACCCGGCGCGCTGGAGGCGGTGGCGATGCGGGCGGCGGGGTGGTTCGCGGAGCACCTTCCCCGACGCTGACTGAGCACGCTGGCCGCCCGTCGGGCCGCGTGGCATGATCGAAGCATGCCTGCCGAACAAGCCAGCCCTGTCTTCGTCGCCCGCGGCCTCACCAAGGTCTACCGCATGGGTGAGGTCGAGGTGCAGGCGCTGCGCGGCATCGACCTCACGCTCTACCGCGGCGAGATGGTGGTGCTGCTCGGCCCCTCAGGGAGCGGCAAGTCGACGCTGCTCAATATCCTCGGCGGACTCGACGCACCCTCCGGCGGCGAGGTCTACTACCTCGACCACAAGCTGACCGGCGCGACCGAGACCGAGCTTACTCGCTTCCGCCGCGAGCACGTCGGCTTCGTGTTCCAGTTCTACAACCTGATCCCCAGCCTGACCGCGCGCGAGAACGTCGCCGCGGTGACCGAGATCGCGCCCTCGCCGATGCGTCCCGAGGACGCGCTCGGCCTGGTGGGGCTGGGCAACCGCCTTGACCATTTTCCGGCCCAGCTATCCGGCGGCGAGCAGCAGCGCGTGGCGATCGCCCGCGCCGTCGCCAAGAACCCGGCGGTGCTCTTGTGTGACGAACCGACCGGCGCGCTCGACTCGGCCACCGGCGTGGTGGTGTTGGAAGTGCTGGAAAAGGTGAACCGCGAACTCGGCACGCTGACCGTGCTGATCACCCACAACGCCGGCATCGCCGACATGGCCGACCGCGTGATCCGCCTGTCGGACGGCCAGATTGCCGAGATCCGCGACAACGCCGTGAAGAAGGCGGCGCACGAATTGAGCTGGTAGCGCCATGCCAACGCCGGATAGACACCCTCCCGAGCGTCTCTGGCAGCTGCCTCTGGCTGAACTCCTTGCCGCGCTGAATACGCGGCCCGAAGGCCTGGACGCCGCTGAAGCCGCCACCCGCCTGGACCGCAGCGGCCCGAATCTGCTGCGCCCCCGCGCCGAGCGGACCTGGCTGCTGGCGTTTTTCGCCCACTTCCGCAATCCGCTGGTGCTGGTGCTGCTCGCGGCGAGCGCCGTCGCCGGCTTCCTCGGCGACATGCGCAGTTTCGTCGTCATCGGCATCATCGTGCTGATGAGCGTGACGCTCGATTTCGCCCAGGAATACCGCGCCGGCCGCGCCGTCGATCGCCTCAAGCGCCAGGTCGCCCTGCGTGCCAGCGTCGTGCGGGGCGGGCAGGCGCACGAGGCGGCGGTGGCCGATCTGGTCCCGGGCGACGTGGTGCTGCTGGCAGCCGGCGATCTGGTTCCCGCCGACGGCCGGGTGCTGGAGGCGCGCGACCTGTTTGTCAACCAGGCGCTGCTGACCGGCGAATCCTATCCGGTGGAAAAGCGCGTGGCGGACCTCGAACCGGACCGCAGTCCGGACGACGGCATCGCGGCGGCGACCAACGCCGTTTTCATGGGCACGTCGATCGTCAGCGGCTCCGCCCGGGTCGTGCTGGTGCGGCGCACCGGATCGGATACGGCACTCGGGCAGATCGCCGACACCCTGGCGCGGCGGCCGCCGCGCACCGCCTTCGAGCGAGGCACCCGGGACTTCGGCAACCTGATCCTGCGCCTGACCCTGCTGCTGGTGTTGTTCGTGCTGCTGGTGAATGCGCTGTTCCAGCGTCCGCTGCTGGAGTCCTTCCTGTTCGCCGTCGCTCTGGCGGTGGGCCTGACGCCGGAACTGCTGCCGATGGTGGTGTCGGTCA
Source organism: Thiobacillus denitrificans DSM 12475 (assembly GCF_000376425.1). Classification (GTDB taxonomy): domain Bacteria; phylum Pseudomonadota; class Gammaproteobacteria; order Burkholderiales; family Thiobacillaceae; genus Thiobacillus; species Thiobacillus denitrificans. The sequence continues at coordinate 34,763 of NZ_AQWL01000007.1, forward strand.
CCTTGTCGCAGGGCGCCATGCGGCTGGCGCGCAACCGCGTCATCGTCAAGCGGCTGTCGGCGGTGCAGGATCTGGGCGGCATCGACGTGCTGTGCACCGACAAGACCGGCACCCTCACCGAGGGCCGCATCCGGCTGGAGCGGCATGTCGATGCCGCCGGCAGGGACAGCAGCCGGGTGCTGGAGCTCGCCTATCTCAACAGCTATTTCGAAACCGGCATCAGGAGCCCGCTCGACGACGCCATCCTCGCCCACCGCCACGTCGACGTCGGCAGCTGGCGCAAGATCGACGAGGTGCCGTTCGATTTCGAGCGGCGCCGGGTATCGGTGCTGCTGGAGCAGGGCGGCCAACGCACCCTGGCGGTCAAGGGCTCGCCGGAAGACATCCTGCGCCTGTGCACCGGCTACGAAACGGACGGCCGGCAATATCCGCTGGACGCCGCCGCCCGCGCCCGCATCCAGGCCCTGTTCGAATCGCTGAGCCGCGACGGCTTCCGCGTGCTCGGCATCGCCTGGCGCAGCGAGCCGCCCGAGCACGGCCACGCCATGCTGACCGACGAGGCAGAACTGGTGTTCAGCGGCTTTGCCGCCTTTCTCGATCCGCCCAAGGCCAGCGCCGCGCCGGCCCTGGCCGCGCTGGCGCAGGACGGCATCGCGCTGAAGATCGTCAGCGGCGACAACGAGTTCGTCACCCGCTACATCTGCGCGCAGCTTGGCGTGGCGGTCAGCGGCGTGCTGACCGGCGGCGAGATTGTGCAGCTCGACGATCCGGCGCTGCAGGCGCGGGTGCAGGGCGCCAATCTGTTCTGCCGCATCACGCCGGCACAGAAGACCCGTGTCCTGGCCGCGCTGCGCGCACGCGGCCACGTGGTCGGATTTCTCGGCGACGGCATCAACGATGCGCCCGCCCTGCACACGGCGGACGTCGGCATCTCGGTGGACGGCGCGGTGGACGTGGCAAAGGAGGCCGCCGACCTGATCATGCTGGAGCACGATCTGCAGGTACTGCATGCAGGGGTGCGGGAAGGGCGGCGCACCTTCGGCAACGTCACCAAGTACATCATGATGGGAACCAGCTCCAACTTCGGCAACATGTTCAGCATGGCCGGCGCGACGCTGCTGCTGCCGTTCCTGCCCATGCTGCCGATCCAGATCCTGCTCAACAACTTCCTCTACGACCTGTCCGAAATCGCCATTCCGCTCGACAGCGTCGATGAAGCGGACCTGGCCAGGCCGCGAACCTGGGACATGCATTTCATCCGTAACTTCATGCTCACCCTGGGGCCGGTCAGCTCCGTGTTCGATTTCCTGACTTTCTACGTCATGCTCGGCGTATTCCATGCCGGCGAGGCGCTGTTCCACACCGGCTGGTTCGTCGAGTCGGTGGTGACCCAGGTGTTGGTGATCTTCGTCATCCGCACCCGCGGCAACCCGTTCGCCAGCCGGCCGCATCCGGCGCTGGCCGCGCTGTCCCTGCTGGTGGTTGCGGTGGCGATCGCGCTGCCGCTGACGCCCCTCGGCGCGCAGCTGGGATTCGTCCCGCTGCCTGCCGCGTTCTACGCCGTGCTCGCAGGCATTGCGGCCGCCTACCTGCTCGCCGTGTACGCGATGAAGCGCGTGTTTTACCGGAGGTGGGGCGCGCGCGCAGCCCGTTGACGACGTGAAGGCCCTCGACCGCAAACTCTTCCGTGATCTGTGGCACATGCGCGGCCAGGTGCTGGCGATCACCGCGGTGATCATGGGCGGCATCGCCACCATGGCGATGTCGCTGTCGACCTACGATTCGCTCACCACGACGCGCGACCGCTTCTACGCCGAATACCGCTTTGCCGAGGTCTTCGCCAGCCTCAAGCGCGCGCCCGAGCCGGTGGCCGAGCGGCTCGCGGCGATTCCTGGCGTCGAGGTGCTGGAAACGCGGGTGAGGGCAGGGGTGAAGCTCGAAGTCGCGGGCTTCACCGACCCCATCACCGGGCTGATCCTGTCCGTGCCGGACGTCGGCGAGGCACAACTCAACCACGTGCATCTCAAGCGCGGGCGCAGCGTGCAGCCATGGAGCGCGGACGAGGTGGTGCTCTCCGACACCTTCGCCGACGCTCACGGCTTCCAGCCGGGCGATACGCTCGCCGCGATCATCAATGGCAAGCGCAAGCGGCTGACGGTGGTCGGCGTCGCGGTGTCGCCGGAATACGTCTACCAGATCGCGCCCGGCGCGATGTTTCCCGACTTCAAGCGCTACGGCGTGCTGTGGATGGGGCGCAGCGCGCTCGCCGCCGCCTACGACATGGAGGGCGCGTTCAACCAGGTCAGCCTCACGCTCGCCCGCGATGCCCGCGAGCAGGATGTGATCGACCGCGTCGACGCCGTGCTCGCAAGCTACGGCGGCACCGGCGCCTACGGCCGAGACGACCAGTTCTCCAACCGCTTTTTGTCCGAGGAGCTGAAGCAGCTGCGGACCATGGCGACAGTGTTCCCGGCGATCTTCCTCGGCGTCGCCGCCTTCCTGCTGAACGTGGTCCTGAGCCGGCTGATCGCCTTGCAGCGCGACCAGATCGCCATCCTCAAGGCCTTCGGCTACAGCTATCTCGCGATCGGCGCGCACTACGTCAAGCTGGTGCTGCTGATGGCGGTACTCGGGGCGGCGGCGGGCCTGGCGCTCGGCGCCTGGTTCGGCCAGGGGCTGGCGCACGTCTACACCGAAACGAGCTTTCGCTTTCCCTACCTCGATTACCAGCTGCGCCCGGGGGTCATCCTGATCGCGCTCGCGATCTCCGCCTTCGCTGCGGTGAGCGGCACGCTGCTGTCGGTGGTGCGCGCGGTGCGGTTGCCGCCGGCGGAAGGGATGCGCCCGGAAACCCCGCTCGCCTACCATGCCAGCGTGTTCGAGCGCCTCGGCCTTGCGCGCTGGCTCGCCGCGCCGAGCCGCATGGTGCTGCGCCACATCGGGCGGCACCCGATGAAGTCGCTGCTCTCCATACTCGGGATCGCCTGCGCCTGCGGGCTGATGATGGTGGGCAACTACCAGAAAGGCGCGATCGACTTCATGGTCGACGTGCAGTTCCGCCAGGCCGCGCGCGAGGATCTGGCGCTCACCTTCATCGAGCCGACTTCGGGACGCGCGCTGCACGAGCTTGCCGCGCTGCCCGGCGTCGACCACGTCGAGGGCTACCGCGACGTGCCGGCGATCCTGCGTTTCGGGCAGTATCGCCATCGTGCGGCCGTCTTCGGCATCCAGCCGGAAGGCCGGCTGCACCGCTCGCTCGACAGCCGGCTGCAGCCGGTGGCGGTGCCGCCAGGCGGCGTGGTGCTCACCGACCACCTGGCGAACGAGATACTGAACGTGAAGCCGGGCGACCTGCTGACGATCGAGGTGCTGGAGGGCAGCCGCCCGGTACGGCAGGTGCCGGTGCTCGGCATCACCAAACAGTATCTCGGGGTGTCGGCCTACATGCAGCAGGACTCGCTCAACGCCCTGATGCGCGAGGGCAACACGGTCTCGGGCGCCTACCTCGCGGTGCAGCCGGGCACCCAGGCACGGCTCTACGCCGACCTTCACGAGCGCCCGCGCGTGCTCGGCATGGTCGCCAACAAGGCGGCGGTGCAGAGCTTCTACGCCACCATCGGCGAGTTCATCCTGTTCTACAACCTGGTGGCGACGCTGCTCGCCGGCGCGATCGGCTTCGGCGTGGTCTACAACAGCGCGCGCATCAGCCTTTCCGAGCGCGGCCGCGAGCTCGCCAGCCTGCGCGTGCTGGGCTTCACCCGCGGCGAGATCGCCTATATCCTGCTGGGGGACCTGGCGCTGCTGTCGCTGGCTGCGATCCCGGTCGGCTTCGCCGTCGGCGTCGGCCTGGTCGGCATCCTGGTGGTGGCGTTCCAGAGCGAACTGTACCGGCTGCCGCTGATCCTGACGCCGGAAAACTATGCCATGGGCGCCTCCGTTATCATCGCTTCCGCGCTGCTGTCCGGCCTGCTGCTGTGGCATCGCCTCGGCCGGCTCGATCTGGTGGCGGTATTGAAAACTCGCGAATAGGCAACAGGGAAACATGCGGCTACGCGCAAAAACCGGAATGCTGGCAACCGCCGCCGTGGTGGCGGCGGGCCTCGCGATCGGCTTCATGCCGCGCGCGGTGCCGGTCGATGTCGCCGAAGTGGCGCGCGCGCCGCTCGCGGTGACGGTGGAGGAGGAGGGCAAGACCCGAGTGCGTGAGCGCTACCTGGTGTCCGCGCCGGTGGCGGGCTACGTTCGTCGCATCGGCCTCGACGCGGGCGATGCCGTCAAGGCGGGGCAGATGCTGGCGGTGATCGAGCCTGCGCGCGCGGTGGCGCTCGATCCGCGCACGCGCGCGCAGGCGCAGGCGCAGGTGAGCGCCGCCCGCGCAGCGCTCGCTGCCGCCGAGGAGAATGCGCGCGCCGCCGCGGCCGCCGCGCAGCTGGCACGGCAGGAGCGCGTCCGCGCCGAGTCGCTGCGGCAGTCGAATTTCGTCTCGGCGCAGGCACTCGATATCGCGATCACCGCCGAGACCCGTGCCCGTGCCGCCGACCAGGGCGCGCGGCATGCAGTGAAGGTCGCGCGCTTCGATCTGGAGACGGCGCAGGCGGCGGTCGCCAGTACCGACCGCCTGAAGAGCGGGGTGGCCGACGTGGTGCAGGTACGCGCGCCGGCCGACGCTCACGTCTTGCGCCTGCTGCAGGAAAGCGAGGGCGCGGTGGCGGCCGGGCAGCCGCTGCTCGAGATCGGCGACCCCGCAAGCCTTGAGGTCGAGGTCGAGGTGCTGTCGACCCATGCGGTGAAGATCGCGCCCGGCTCGAAAGTCATCCTCGACCGCTGGGGCGGCGCGCAGGCGGTCGAGGGCCGTGTGCGCGTGGTCGAGCCGAGCGGCTTCACCAAGATCTCGGCGCTCGGGGTGGAGGAGCAGCGGGTACGCGTCATCGTCGACTTCAGTTCGCCGCGCGAGGCGTGGGCGCGGCTCGGCGACGGCTACCGGGTGGAGGCGCGCTTCGTGCTGTGGGAAGGCCAGGACGTGCTGCAGCTGCCGACCAGCGCGTTGTTCCGGCAGGGCGACGGCTGGGCGGCGTTCGTGATCGACGGCCGCCGCGCACGCCTGGCGCCGGTCGGTCTCGGTCAGCGCGCCGGGCTCGCCACCGAGGTGCTGTCAGGACTTGCGGCTGGCGACAAGGTGGTCGCGCACCCCGACGAGACGATCAAGGACGGCGTGCGGGTGAAGCCGCGCTAGCGAGGCCGGGGCGCTCGCGGTCTGTTCGCGGTGCCGTGGCCCGCGGGGGGGGTGCGTACGGAAGGCCATCCTCTCTGCCTGGAAGGGTCATTCGGCACTGAAGCGACGGCGGTATTCGCCGGGGGTCAGGCCGACAATCCGGGCAAAGATTTTGCGGAAGGCGCCAGGATCGCCGTAGCCGACTTCCCAGGCGATTCGGTCTACGGGCAAGCGGCTGAACTGCAGCATCTCGCGCGCCTTGCCCACGCGCAGCCGCTGGCAATACTCCCTGGTCGTCATGCCGATCGCCTTCTGGAAGCGGCGCAGGAAGGTCCGCTCCTCCAGTCCTGCCCGCTCGGCCAGCGTTGCAAGCGCGATGTCCCTGGCATCCGTTGCTTGGAGCCAGTGCTGCACCTTGAGCACGGCCGTGTCGCCGTGGGTCAGCCGCGGGGAGAAAGGGCTGTAGTAGCGCTGTTCGCGCCCCGGGGGATCGACCAGCAGTATCCGTGCAGTCTCGGCCATGACCGTCGGCCCGAGAAAACGATCGACCAGCCGCAATCCCAGGTCGGTCCACGCCATCGCGCCGCCGGCGGTGATGATGTCGCCATCGTCGATGATGAGCTGGTCGGCGTCCATGCGCGCTTGCGGGAAGCGGGCCTGGAAGAGTTCGACATGGAGCCAGTGCGTAGTCACGGTGCGGCCCGCGAGCAGGCCGGTCTCGCCCAGCAGGAAGGCCCCGGCGCAGACCGATCCCAGCGTGACGCCCATGCCATGTTGATTGCGCAGCCAGTCCGCGAACGGAGCGGCGGCTTCTGCTGACAGCGGCTCGCCCAGGCCGGGCGGCAGAATGAGGACGGCCAGCGTGCTCACGTCATCCGGGGCCGTGTCGAAGATACGGACAGGCGCTTTGCCCGCTGCGTCCGTTTGCCAATGACTGATGCGCAGCGCATTGGAATCCCGCTTGCCGTAGCGGGCGGCAATCCCGTCCGCCAGGCCGAACAGGTCGGTCAAGCCCAACACCGCCGCCAGTTGCGCTCCCGGATATAGCACCAGACCGATTTCGATCGATTCGTCGCAGGCCATGTCGTTTTTGCCACTCACTATGTCGATAGCGCCACTTCGCATTGTGCGATCCAGGCCCGACCATGTCGACTCTGATTGTTGCGTCCATGCATAAGGAGAGCCTCATGAGCAAACGGGCAGTGGTTGTCGTCGATCTGCAAAACGAATATTTTCCTTCCGGCAAACTGCCCCTGGTCGGCATCGAGGATGCGGTGGCCAACGCGGCCCGCGTCATCGCTGCCGCCCGCTCGAACGGCGATCCGGTCATCCACGTCAGGCATGAATTCACCGCCCCCGACACCCCCTTCTTCGTTCCGGGGACGGAAGGCACGCAGATTCATCCCGCCGTTGCGCCCGTCGAAGGCGAGCCGGTCGTCCTGAAGAACCATCCGAATTCCTTTCTCCAGACCGATCTGAAGCAGATGCTCGATGCAAAGGGCATCGAGGAAGTCGTGGTGATCGGGGCGATGAGCCATATGTGCATCGATGCGACCAGCCGGGCCGCTTCGGACTTTGGCTACAAGACCGTCGTGGTTCACGATGCGTGCGCGACGATGGACCTTGAATTCGGCGGGCAGGTGGTGCCCGCGGCACAGGTCCATGCCGCCCAGATGGCCGCGCTGGGGTTCGCCTACGCCGCGATCATGACGACGGACGAATATCTGGCGCGATAGGGTAGGACGCTGTCATGGGGAATGAACCCCGCCCGTTTGCTCAGGATAGGATAAAGCAGATGCATAAGGCAAATCTTGTAAAACTGGCGCTGTTGCTCCTGTTCAACAGCTTTTTTCATTCGTCGGCGAGCGCCCAGTTTCTTGGCGGCCTGACCGATTTGCCGCCGACGATCGAGAATTACCCCTTGCAGAGGCTCAGCGAGCGCGTGTACGTGGTCATCGGCCCGCACGACTGGCCGAACAAGAAGACAAAAGGGTTCATGAACAACCCGGCCGCCATCCTCACCGACGCAGGCTTCGTCATCGTGGACCCGGGAAGCAGTGCCGATGTCGGCCGCGGGTTCCTGGAAAAACTCAAATGCATCTCCACCAAGCCCGTTGTCGCCGTGTTCAATACGCACCTGCACGGCGATCATTTTCTGGGCAACCAGGGAATACGCGATGCCTACCCCAACGCGCCGATCTACGCGCATCAGCGCACCATCGACAGGCTCAGGTCGGGCGAAGCGCAGGAATGGCACGACCGATTCAACGGCATGACGCAGGGTGCGTTGGCCAACACCCGCATCGCGATACCCGACAAGGCCTTGAAGGGTGGCGAGACCATGAAGATAGGGGGGGTCACGCTCAAGATCCATCACCCCGGACATGCCCATTCCGACACCGACCTCATGATCGAAGTCGTTGAAGACAAGCTCATGTTCATGGGCGACATCTCGATGAACAAGTTCATGCCCTACTCGGCGATGCCGCAGGACGCGAGCTTCAAGGGAACGGCCAGCGCGCTGCGGGCGGCTATCGACAACACCAGTGTCGAGACCTACGTGCCCGGCCATGGCTATCCCGAAGACAAGAAGTCCATGGCGATCCAGATCAATTTCACCGAGGACCTGCTGGCGTCGGTCAAGAAATACTACCTGCAGGGGATGCAGGCCCACGAAATGACGGCACGGGTCGAAAAGGACATGGAGGCGTACCGCACCTGGGACCACTTCGACGAATTGGGCAAGGTCATTGCGCACGCCTATGTTGAGGTTGAAGATGAGCATTTTTAGTCTGTCGTCTGCGCATCCTGGCGCTGGAGGCCAGTGCGAAATCGCCAGCGATGCTGTTCTTTATCGATTCGGCCTGATGCAGTCTGAAACGGCGCGAAAAACACGGCTGGGTTCAAACATTCGCCGGCCGTCTCAATGGCCGGAAGCCTGCTTCAGGATCGCTTCGACCTCCGCATCCTCGATCTGCGGGAAATCCGCATAGAACTGCCCCACTGCCTGGAACTGCATCGGCGTCGACAGGCACACCACCTCGTCGGCGTAGGAGCGGATCTTTTCCAGCGTATCCGGCGGCGCCACCGGCACTGCGCAGACCAGGCGCGCCGGTTTCCGCGCGCGCAGCGCATGCAGCGCGGACAGCATCGTCGCCCCGGTGGCCAGCCCGTCGTCGATCACGATGACGGTGCGTCCGGCCGGGTCGATCGGCGGCCTGAGCGGGGTGTACTGCGCCCGGCGTTTTCTGATGGTGTCGAGCTGGGTCTGCTTTTCCTGGGCCAGGTAGGCCGGCGTGCCGCCGACGGATTCGGCGTAGTCGGCAATATAGCTCCAGCCCGATTCGTCGATCGAGCCGATGGCGAATTCCGGATTGAACGGTGCGCGCAGCTTGCGCACCAGCACCACGTCGAGCTCGCCGTCCAGCGCCCTGGCCAGCCGCAGTCCCATCGGCACCGCGCCGCGCGGGATGGCGAGGATCAGTGGATGCTGGCCCTTGTAGGCCGCCAGCGCGGCAGCCAACCGGTCGGCGGCCTGATGACGATTGGCGAAGACCATCGCACTCCCCTGTTCGTTTCCACTTTTTTATTTTAGGCGGGGTGGCGGCCTTGAGGGGCTGTGGCGAGTGGTTGCCCGAGCGGCTGAACCGGCCGCCGCATCGGTTACACTCGGTTCAAACCAGGCCTGCCCGCACTTCCTGCCGGGCGGCGGCCTATTGACCCCCATTTTCCGACAGCAAGACGAGTACACCCAAGGCATGTCTCCATCCCATTCCAAACCCTGTCCCTTTTGCAAGCTTGACCCCCACCGCATCCTCGCCGAGGATGAGCTTGCCGTCGCTTACCGGGACGGCTTCCCGGTTTCGCTCGGCCACACCGTCATCATTCCGCGCCGCCATTTTGCTACCCTGTTCGAGGCCAGCGAAGCCGAGCAGGCCGCCTTGCTGAAGATGATGGCGCAGGCAAAAGGCCTGCTGGACAAGCACCACCAGCCGGACGGCTACAACATCGGCATCAACCATGGCCAGGCCGGCGGACAGACCGTGCCGCATCTGCATATTCACCTGATCCCGCGTTACCGCGGCGACAAGGAAGACCCGCGCGGCGGGGTGCGCTGGGTGCTGCCGGACAAGGCGAAGTACTGGGCCTGAACAAGACCGATTGGGCGGGCGCCTGCGCGATGCATGAGCCGCACAATGACTGGCCGGAGGGGTGGAGCAGCGTTGCCCTGGCAGAAACCAAAACCCATCCCGGCCAGCTCCTTGGCCGGATCACGAGCGTTGTCCCTTTTTAAGCGCTGGGCTTTCTTCCAGGCGTTCTGGGCGGAATGGAGCCGGCGATGCGGCAAAGAATCCCCTCAACGGGCTTGCCATCGGTGAACCGTGTCACGCTGCACTGGGAGATTTCACCGCGTGACGAAAGGTCTGACAGGGAAGTGCGCACCCTCGGCAGCGGGATGGCTGTCGCTAAAGCAATTTCTGAGTTCAGGTGCTGACCATGCTTCTTCAGGAATTGGAGAATGGCGGCTGTGTGCATTTCGAATACCTCGGAGAAGTTGAGGGAATAAAGCACGGGAAAACATATGAAGCGATCCTGCAGAACCCAGGAGCGGCCCATGCAGAATTCCCGGAAAGCAAAAGGCCACCCCGAAGGATGGCCTAAGTGCTTGCTGTGTCTGGCTCACCAGGCAAGACGAATCTGGGAACTGGGTTGAGATAGTGGTGCTGCCAAGCTAAGGGCCTGAAAAGGGCAGGCCCTATATCAGCCTCGAAGCAATCGCACCGACGATTGCTTTAATCCTTTTCTTGCTAACTTCATCCATCATCGCCCACTTCAGATCTCCCGAATCAACAGCCAGGTTGAATTGGAAAGCGAGCACTGGCTTGGATCGGTTTGCATTTTTTAAATATTCACTGTTTGTCCCTGCAATGACGGCGTGCTCGTCCTTCAGAACGTGTTTCTTAAAGTCGTCCGTGCTGAACGCATCAGCGACGCCGGGGCAGTCCGGAAGTTTCAAAAGCTTTTTCGATGAGACAACCTCATCGTCACCAAACAGTTCCTTTTTCATTGATTTTTAGGCGTTACGCCCTTGATTGTCATCATCGACCGCCACAATAAAGTCTAGCCCCCATCCACGGAACATATTGGTCAGCATTTCGATCTTGTTGACACCCGTCGCAGCGATAAAGTGTGCCTTCGTTTTAGTATCAGTTAGCTTCCAGAAGGCAGTCAGGTAGTAATACCCGCTCATTTCCTCCAGAAGCACGTTGTTTTCTTTCTTTATAACTTCGTGACTTGAGAGGTCGGATCCCATTGCAGTTAATACTGGAGACAAAGTATCCGTCGATGCGGTACCGAGTCTATGAGCATCAATCACAACCGTTGGACTGTCGTCTTGCTCGCCATCGCGCTGAACGGCGTGCACTCGGAACAGCTTGGGGTATTCAAGCATTTGTGGGCTATGAGTCGAATAAATGACCGTCGACGCATTCTGCTTGGCAAGCTTGTTGATCACTTTTAGTACGTCGGCCTGGGCTTTGGAATGGAGATTCGCTCCAGGTTCATCCAATAGAAAAAGTCGCTTGGCGTTGCTCTTCTCCGAGGCCTTGAGCTGCAAATAAAACGACAGGAACCATCGGACGCCTTGGCTGCGCTGCTTAGGGTACAACTGGGTGTTTCCGTCCGTGATCCAAAATACCAAATGTGGCTTGCCAGCTTTTCCAGCTACAGTTTCGTCATAATTGGCGATCTCGCATTTCAGCGATGGCTCGTCGTGTAGGTCTCGGTGCGGCGATCGTGGTACCTGTCTGGCCGATCGTAGTATCTGTCCGGCCGTCCAGAGGTGTTGTTGGGCTGATAAGACGGCGCGGTGGGGGCGGCGGGGACGGTTGAAACCGCCTGACGGCGTGAAGCCGTCTGTTCTTCAATTTGGCGTTGCTGGCGAAGGCGAGCCAGGGCCGCTTGGTCGTTCGCGGCTCTGTCAAAAGCCTTCTTCTGCTCGGCAGGAGATGGCGGCAGGCCGTTTGGATTTTCAACCAGCTTGGCGTTCGCGCACGGCACATCCTGGTAGACGGTCTTGTGGCCAGAAGTGCATCGGTAGACGTCGGCAACCGCCGGCGAGGCGGCGAGAGCGAGCAGGGGGATAAGTAAGGTCTTCATGTCGTTCTTCTTCTGCTGTTCTTATAGCTTTCCTCCGGTGGCGCCCCCTCCTGGAAACGCTTCGGCTTGAAGTCTTATTCGCCCGGCCATTGTAGCCGAATGCCTTGGATTGTCTTGGCAGCAGAAATCCATAGGAGTCATTCCTAATTCTGGTTCACTGGGCCAGCGCGCGCATCCTGTCCAGCTTCTCGACTACCGCCTGATAGAGATCCTGATCGGCAGCGGGGTTGCGGTCCGGGTGGTGGGCGCTACGGATCTTTTTCAGCGCAGTCATATCGTCGGGCAGGTCATGCACCTTGGTCACCCGGTCGCCGTTCTTGGCCATCGCGCACTGAAGCTCGGCCTCTGCGCCTTCGCGTGTGTCGTGCAGCTTTCTGCTGCCAAGACGCCAACCATCCTGGGTCTTGCGCGGGAATTGATTTTTCTCGCCGTCAAACCAGATCCATGTGCCGGTGTCGGGATTCAATTCAAAGTGAACGGTAATGATGCCGTAGGTGTAAACGGGCGGCTTGTGGTCCCTGGCGAACATCTTGAACGTGCCGACCGTATTCACGTCAGCAAGGTAATACGCGCCAGCCTCATGGGGGCAGAATGCGCTGCTGGGCTTGGGCATTGGTTTGCTGTTGTTGCTTGACGAATCCATTTCGGCCTTGCGGCTGGCGAGCAATGCTGCCCGGCGTTGTGCGTTGGTCACTGGTATTGCTCCATGATATTGGTTGAAACCCACTGGGATCACCCCTCGCTGAAGGGATCACCCGCTGGACTCCTGGACCGCCAGGACATCACTCCGAGCTATTCTTCAATGACTGTCCCGTTTCTAGTCTGACGCGACGCTTTTGGTAGGCCCGGCTTTTCGGCCTGGCGCGGCGGGCGGAACATAGCCCGAAATCCTGCACTGAAAACCATCAACACGCTTGTCGCCATTGAAGTGGGTGACGCTGCACTGGGAAATTTCGCGACGTGCCGTCAAGTCAGCCAGTGACTTGCGTACTTGAACCAGTGCAATCCCGGTTGCCGACGCGATCTCCAGATCGAGCAGCTGCCCATGCTTTTTCAGGTGGCTTAGGATTTGGTCTGTCTGCATCTCGATTCCTTTGACGTGTTGATCAGCGCGCGACCCGTGGCGAGCCTCGTGCCGATACAGAAACAGGAAAAAGCAAAAGGCCACCCCGAAGGATGGCCTAAGTGCTTGCTTATGTCTGGCTCCCCGACCTGGGCTCGAACCAGGGACCTGCGGATTAACAGTCCGTCGCTCTACCGACTGAGCTATCGGGGAATGGGAAGCGCGCATTCTAGTGATGACGGGCGATTCGGTCAACCCTCAGCCGTCATTTTCCACCTGCAATTCGGGCACGTGGCTGAAGGCGATGCGCATCGGCGCGGCGCCGCGGCCATGGTGGGCACCGCCGAAGTAGAGGGTGTTGGGGCCGTAGCGCTGGTTGATCCGGTCGAGCACGCTGTTGAGGGTTTCGTGCCGGTCGTCGGGGTCGAACAGGTCGCGCGTGACCTGGCTGTGCTCGACCAGGTCGGTGAGGGTGACGCCGACCTTGAGGATGGGGCCGGGATCGGACGGGCGGCGTTGCCACAGTTCGGCCAGCACAGGATTGAGCTGGAGAGTGTCGGCGTGCGGCGCGAAGCGCGCCTGATCGACCCAGCGGGGGTGGCCGGCGGCGGTTTTCAGGTAGTGCAGATGCAGGCCGAGCCCGCCGGCGCAGTAGCCGTAATGGCGCAGCCGCATGGCGGCCTTGTGCAGCAGGCGGTACAGCACCGCGAGCGCGGAATCGGGGTCGCGCAGCTCGGGCGCCAGCACGTGCGAATGGCCGACACTGGAGCGCTGGGTGGGGGCTGGGGCGACGTTCTCGCCGCGCAGTTTGGCGTAATAGTGCTCGCCTCCGATGCCGCCCCAGGCGCGGCGCAGGGTGTCGCGCCTGGCGGTGCAGAGCTGCTCGACGGTGTGGATGCCGAGTTGGTTGAGGCGCTGTTCCATGGCGCGGCCGATGCCGTTCAATGCGCCGAGCTTGAGGCCGTACAGCCGCTGCGGCAATTCGTGTTGACGGATCACCACCAGCCCGTCCGGTTTCTGCATGTTGGACGCGGTCTTGGCGAGAAAGCGGTTGGGCGCGATGCCGACCGAGCTGTGCAGCACCTCGCCGACCTGATCGTAGATCGCCTGCTTGATCTGTTTGCCCAGCGCGACGGCCCTGGCTTCCTCGCGCTCGCTGCCCATTAGGTCGCAGGCCATTTCGTCGATCGACAGCACGGCGCCGACCGGGGTGCACGACTCCACGGCGGCGATGATGCGGTGGTGGATTTCCACGTAGATCGACGGTCGCGCCTGCACGAAAACGATGTCGCGGCACAGCTTGCGGGCTTGCCACACCGGGGTGCCGGTGCGGATGCCGAAGCGCTTGGCGTCGATGCTGGCGGCGATGCAGCAGGTGGTGTCGGCCATCACCGGCAGCACGCCGAGCGGGCGACCGCGCAGCTCGGGGCGAAGCTGCTGCTCGACCGAGGCGAAGAAGGAATTGAGATCGACGTAAAGCGAATGCAGGGCCATGGCGGGTTCCATCCCTCACGCCGGGGTGAAGGCTGAGGTTGAATATAGTGTATATCCATACACTATATCCGATCAATTCAGCCCGGGTTCGCCAGGTTCATCCGTTCCAGCCGCTGGCACAGGATGTCGATGATGCGGCGCGACAGCGGGGCGGAATGGCGCATCAGCTCTTCCAGCGTCTGCGGCGGCAGCGCCAGCACGGTGATCTCGCTGTCGGCGACGACCGAGGCGGTGCGTTTTTCATTCAACAGATAAGCCATTTCGCCGAACAGCTGGCCTTCGCCGAGTTCGCCCAGGCGGCGGCGCCCGCCGTCGGTGTTCTTGTACACCGCTGCGCGGCCGGCGTACAGAAAATAGGCGGTTTTCGCGTCGTCGCCTTCCTCGATCAGCGCATGGCCGGCGGGGTGCACCTGGCCGTATTTTTCCAGCAGGTGGTGACTGTCGCTGAAAACGTAGCTTTCGAGCTTGCCGGCACCCTCGCCGCTGCCGCCGAGGAACAGCTTTTCCAGTGCGGTGATATCGGCCTTGCCATAGGCATACAGCGCCTGTGCCCACAGATACAGCAGAAGGAAGGCGAAATAGCCGCCGATCAGCACAAACACCACGCCGCCCAATGCGCCGTACAGGCTGTGGTAGTTCTCCAGTTTGAAGAAGGCGCCGAACAGCGCGAGCAGCAGGCCCAGGCTCACGGTCGCGGCGAGCGCGAATACGGCGGCGTCGCGCGCGCGCGGATGCCGCCGTGGCAGCCGCCAGTAGGCGGTGAACAGCAGTGCCCACACCATGGCAAAGCCGAACAGCGAGTTGAGCGCCTGCAGTACCTGCGCGTTGCCGGTGCCGATGAAGTCATTCTGCGCCAGGAAGGATAGCGTGACCTGGGCCAGTGCGGCCACCCCCATCAGCAGGAACAGCACCGGCAGGATGATCAGCGGCAGTATCCACGACACCACCAGATTGCGCTTGGTCCGGTCGGGGAAAATGATGCGGAAAGCCCCCTGCATCGTGTTGACCAGCCCGCGCGACGACAGCACCAGGGTGACAAGGCCGACGCCACCGGCTGTGAGCTGGGTTTGGCGCGGAATGAAGCCGAGCGCGGTGAGATTGTCCAGTTGCATCTGGTCGTAGAGTGCGGCCATCAGGATGGTGGCCGGCACCGAATTCTCGGCAATATGGCCCAGCAGCTGCAGGGCGTAACTCAGCAGCAGCAGCAGCGGGGTGGCCGACAGCAGGAAGTAGAACGCCGTCGCTGCGGCGTGGTTCTGCAGCCCGTTCTGGCCAAACAGGCGCCAGGTGGTGTAGGCAAGCTGAAGCAGCCAGCTCAGGGTGCCGCGGATGGGGAGCAGGGCGGCGAGTTTCTGGAACATGGCACTTGCCTGCCCTCGCCCGGATGCCGACGCTCAGGCCATCGCCTGGGCGATGCGCTTGAGCGCCTTTTCCAGGTTGGCCTGCGAGGTGGCGAACGAGAGGCGGATGTAGCCCTCGGCGCCGAAGGCCGAGCCGGGGACGACGGCGACGTCGGCCGATTCCAGCAGGTATTCGGAGAAGGCGATGTCGGTTGGCTGCTCGATGACGTCGCGCGCCAGCAGGTTCATGATCGCCGGGCGCACGTCGGGGAAGGCGTAGAAGGCGCCGCCGCTGTCGACGCAGTTGAAGCCGGGAATGGCGTTGAGTGCGTCGACCACGTAGCGGTGGCGTGCCTTGAAGGCGTCGAGCATCGGGGTGATGCAGCCCTGGTCGCCGTTGAGCGCGGCCTCGGCAGCCACTTGCGAGATCGAGGTGGGGTTGGAGGTGGACTGCGACTGCACATTGGTCATCGCGCGCAGGATCGCTTCCGGTCCGGCGGCGTAGCCAATGCGCCAGCCAGTCATCGAATAGGCCTTGGAGACGCCATTCAGCACCAGGGTGCGGTCGTACAGATCGGGGCAGACATTGAGGATGTTGACGAAGGGCGCACCATCGAGGCGGATATGCTCGTACATGTCGTCGCTGGCGATCAGCACCTGCGGATGCTTCTTCAGCACTTCGCCCAGCGCGGCAAGCTCGTCGCGGCTGTACACCGCGCCGGTGGGGTTGGACGGGCTGTTGATGACGAAGAGCCGCGTCTTTGGCGTGATCGCGGCTTCGAGTTGCGCCGGGGTGATCTTGAAGCCCTGCTCGATGCCGGCCTCGACGATCACCGGCTTGCCGTCGGCGAGGATGACGATATCGGGGTACGAGACCCAGTAGGGGGCGGGGACGATGACCTCGTCGCCGGGGTTGATCACCGCCTGAACCAGGTTGAAGAAGCTCTGCTTGCCGCCGCACGATACCAGGATCTGCTTCGGCGTGTAGTCGAGGCCATTGTCGCGCTTGAGCTTGGCGATGATCGCCGCTTTCAGGCCCGGGGTGCCGTCGACCGCGGTGTATTTGGTGAACCCCTTGTTGATCGCGTCGATCGCCGCCTCCTTAATGTGCTGCGGCGTGTCGAAATCGGGCTCGCCGGCGCCGAGGCCGACGATGTCGCGGCCGGTCGCCTTGAGCGCGGCGGCGCGGGCGGTGACGGCCAGGGTGGGTGAGGGTTTGATGGCCTGTACGCGGCGGGAGAGTTCCACAGTGGTTCCTTCATGCATCCGCTCGGGATGCTACTATCGACAAGTTTTAGCCGCGCGATTTTACCTGTGTTCGTCACCTTCCCCAATAGCCCGTTCCGTCTGTTCCAGCCGTTTCCGCCGGCTGGCGACCAGCCGACCGCGATCGCCCGGCTGGTCGAGGGGATCGAAGACGGCCTGTCGTTCCAGACCCTGCTAGGGGTGACTGGCTCGGGCAAGACCTTCACCATGGCCAACGTCATTGCGCAAACCGGGCGGCCGGCGCTGATCATGGCGCCCAACAAGACGCTGGCGGCGCAGCTGTATTCCGAGATGCGCGAGTTTTTCCCGGAAAATGCGGTCGAGTACTTCGTCTCCTACTACGACTATTACCAGCCCGAGGCCTACGTGCCGGCGCGCGACCTGTTCATCGAGAAGGATTCCAGCATCAACGAGCACATCGAGCAGATGCGGCTGTCGGCGACGAAATCCCTGCTGGAACGGCGCGATACCGTGATCGTGTGCACCGTGTCGGCGATCTACGGTATCGGCGACCCGTCCGACTACCACAGCATGATCCTGCTGCTGCGGCAGAACGAGAAGATGAGCCAGCGCGAGGTCATCGCGCGGCTGACGCAGATGCAGTACGACCGCAACGACGTCGAGTTCAAGCGCGGCGTGTTCCGCGTGCGCGGCGACGTCATCGACATCTTCCCGGCGGAACACGCGGAAACCGCGATCCGCGTCGAGCTGTTCGACGACGTGGTGGAGACGCTGCACTTGTTCGACCCGCTGACCGGGCAGATCCTGCAGAAGGTTTCGCGCTTCACCGTGTTCCCGTCGAGTCATTACGTCACTCCGCGCGAAACCACGCTGCGCGCCATCGAGCAGATCAAGGTCGAACTGCGCGAGCGCCTCGAGTGGTACTACGCCAATAACAAGCTGGTGGAGGCGCAGCGACTGGAGCAGCGTACCCGCTTCGACCTCGAAATGATGGTCGAGCTGGGTTTCTGCAAGGGCATCGAAAACTATTCGCGGCATCTGTCCGGGCGCAAACCGGGCGAGCCGCCGCCGACGCTGATCGACTACCTGGCGAAGGACGCGCTGATGTTCATGGACGAGTCGCACGTCACGGTCACGCAGGTCGGCGGCATGTACAAGGGCGACCGCTCACGCAAGGAAAACCTGGTCGACTACGGCTTTCGCCTGCCGTCGGCGCTCGACAACCGTCCGCTGAAGTTCGAGGAATTCGAGGCGCTGATGCCGCAGACCGTGTTCGTCTCGGCGACGCCGGCCAAGTACGAGGCCGAGCATGCCGGCCAGGTGGTCGAACAGGTGGTGCGCCCGACCGGGCTGGTCGATCCGCTGGTCGAGGTGCGCCCGGTAGCGACCCAGGTCGATGACCTGATGAGCGAAGCGGGCAAGCGCATCGCCGTCGGCGAGCGGGTTCTGGTCACCACGCTGACCAAGCGCATGGCGGAAGACCTGACCGACTACCTCGCCGAGCACGGCATCAAGGTGCGCTACCTGCATTCCGACATCGACACCGTCGAGCGCGTCGAGATCATCCGCGACCTGCGGCTGGGCGAATTCGACGTGCTGGTCGGCATCAACCTGCTGCGTGAGGGCCTCGACATCCCCGAGGTGTCGCTGGTGGCGATTCTCGACGCCGACAAGGAAGGCTTCCTGCGCTCCGAGCGCTCGCTGATCCAGACCATCGGCCGCGCCGCGCGCCACCTCAATGGCACCGCGATCCTCTACGCCGACCGCATTACCGATTCGATGAGGCGGGCGATGGACGAAACCGAGCGCCGCCGCAACAAGCAGATCGCCTTCAACACCGAGAACGGCATCGTCCCGCGCGGCGTGGTCAAGCGCATCAAGGACATCATCGACGGCGTCTACGACGCCGATGCCACGCGCCAGGAACTCAAGGCGGCGCAGACGGTGGCCGAATACAAGATACTGGATGAAAAAGCGCTGACCAGGAAGGTCAAGAAGCTGGAAAAAGACATGCTCGATGCGGCGAAGAACCTGGAATTCGAGAAAGCTGCGGAACTTCGCGACCAGTTGAGGGCACTCAGGCAGGTATTGTTTGGAGTGGAAGAACACGATTCATGACTAAAGTACTTTTCGTATGCATGGGTAACAAAGCCGAAAGCCAATAGGCACGCCATCTACAGGAGATCCGTTATCGTTACCGTTATCGGTAAATTTTCCGGATTTAATATCTGTCACGTTATCGATTTATTTTCCCGCCAACAAACAGCCCGGCGCGAAGGCCGGGCTGTTTTTGGTGGGCGCGTGTTTTCAGGACTGCTGCGGACTATTCCGGCGGAGCAATTCCGCCGTCAGGTCGGCGATCTCTTCAGCAGTTGCCTTGCAGGCCCAAAAGTAATTTGCCAGGGAGCCAGAGACACAGTCCAGCCTGGACTCACCCGCGACGGATAGCATCGCATTTAGCTGCGACTGCTTCGCGCTTAACTGGTCCTCCAGATCGAGCACGGTAGCGGACGGCGCGAACTGATAGACGCCAAGCGTCGCCGTGAATCGAAGTGCCGGGGATTGAGGGATAATTGATGCACCCATGATCGTTTCCTTTGTAAACGGTTGTGGTAGGGGTGGCCTCGCGCTTCAACGCTTGGTCGCCCCGCTTTTTATCCAACAGAGTGTTGGACATCTCCAGCATACGCCTATTTTTTCGCCAATTGCAACGTTCGCGCCCCCCGCTGGCGCACGTTGACAGTCAAGACCCGCCAGAATCAACGCTACAGCCCTTTCTCGGGCCGGCCTATATCCTCGCCTATCCGCGCATAAAAAAACCCGCCGTAGAGGCGGGCGGGCGGTGCGTGAGGCCTCAACGGCAGCGCGCGGCAAGGGGAGAGAACAGACATGGTGGAAAATTTTCCACCATGTTCCGACGACGGCAAAGCCCGCGACAAAGCCGGCGAGCGCCCGCAGCGCCGGCGTTCACGGCCACGCTCGCTAAAAGATCATTTTCCATTTTCAAAATCTCCGGTGGTTGAGGGGGTTCTTGATTCGCGCACCCATGCGCCCGAATTCGTCCAGGTGCCAGTCGCGCGCAGCTCGGCGGCGATGCTTTCAACATCTGCCCAGGCAGCGGTAAGCAAATGGCGGGCCATGCGCTGCACGAACGTCATAGCAAGCCGCTGGTCGGTGGCGGCCAAGATGGCGCGGGCTTGCTGGTGATCGGGGTCATGGATGCGCAGCTCGCCGCCAAGCCGGATGCCGGCGGCGATCAGCTCGGCTTGCCTGCCAGCCACCAGCATGACGGCGTAATTCAGCGCAGCATCGGCTGACGGCAGACCCGGCCAGACAAGCGGCGCGGCCTGCCGGTAACTGTCAGCAACGTCTTCCGGCGGCCGCAGCGTGGCGGGGGTGGTGACGGTCTCGCCCACGGCGGACAGCACGCCGGCCTGTCCGGATGCGCCGTCGGCGGCGATGCGCGCGCCGTACACGGGCATCCCCAGGGCCAGGCCAACAACAACATGCGCAGCCTCGTGCACGGCTATATCGCCGGCGCCCATCAGGGGCCATGCCTGAGTGCCGAAAATGACGCGCTGCAGGTAGCGGGGCGGTGGCGGTTCGATGGTAGGGGTCATCTTGTATTCCATGTTTTGGGGTGCGCCGTATACCCGGTTTTCATGCGGGGAGGATGCGGGTCCAGGCGATTTCAGCCGTCGCCTGCCTGCCGTGCCCATAATCTGGGAGGTCTTGCCGCTTGGGCTATGGGTCGGCTCTCTCGCCCAAGCGGCATCATGCACGGCGCAAGCGCCGTAGATTCGGTCAGGTTTTCCGGGTTGGCATCTTCCAACCCGACTGCGGGGACGTGATCTCATCGCTGGCGCGGTCCAGGCCTGGACTCGGCAACGGGTCGATGCGCACGTCGCCTTCCGGCTCGATGTGGCTTGGCGGGGTTATCAGGTAGTGCCGCAACAGGTGCTCGGGCGGGATTGCGGGCAATCCTGCAAAGCGCTGGAATGCAGCCAACTGAACCAGCATCGGCACGCACTCGGCTACGACTCGTGCTTCGTGCTCGGCAGCCCGCTGGCGCCAGAAAGCGCGGCGGGCAACCTCCGCCTCATCCCAGGCGATACCGGCGGCGCGGTCTGCCTCGATTGCCGCCTGGCGAGTGCGGGTGATATCGCTGGGGCAATCACCCTCACGGGCTGCGGCGAGCGCGTCCAGTGCCCGATTCAGCACGGTCTCGGCGTTCTTGTACGCTTTCGCTGCGCCGGCATACGCGCGCGCCAGCCCGCCAAGTTCATTGGGGTCTCGGCCGAACATGGTTACGCGCCTCCCTTGATCGCGGTACGGCTCAGGGGCACAACAGCGGCGTTTGCGCGCACGGCGATCAGCGTGCCGTCGCGTCCAAGATCGTCGCGGCCGGCGTCGATCGACACGGGGGACTTCGATCCGGCCAGGCGCAACAGGCCAACGACGGGGGCGAATTCGGGATTCGGCAGCAGGTACCAGCGCCCGTTGGGCAGCCGGGACGATGCCACGACCTCCAGGTCAAGCCCGGCTTCGTGCACCAGGCGGCGGGCGTGCAACTCAAGCGCACCTTCGACGACCAGCACGGCGGGGTCATGGTCAAGCACCTCGCCGAAGGGGTCGGGCATAGCGCGCAGCATCCGCATCGCCTCGCCAAGCGCCACATCGCCGAAAACGGATGCCAGGACGTTTCCATGGCCAGCATCGAACATGGCTTCGCCGTCCGACAGAACCAAATTTGATTCGATCAGCGTGTACGCCAACTTGGCTTCAACCCGCGCGGCGGCGGTGCCGAAGTTTTCAAACGTGGCCATGATCAAACCGATATCGTCATTGAGTAGCACGCGGCGCGATATCAAAACGTTGCGGCCATACCGGCCCAGCCCAGCGAGCGCGCCCGCCTCATCGCTCACCATCGCTTCCGGGGCTTCGGAACTCTCGCCCAGAAACTCAAGATCGCCGCCGACAGCAAGCATCGGAAACCGCTGCGGCTTATAGTCGGCAACCGGCATCAGTTTGCAAAAAGCCTCATGCCGCATGTGGGCGGCCATGCGGGCCTGCGTCACGGTGCGCACGGCATCAGCCAATGCGTTTCCAAAATCTGGCGTGGCGAATCCGGAACCTTTCACCCGGACGGCCGCGCCCGCGCCTCGGCGCGAGTCTGCCAAGTCAGAACAGAATTTTGCCAGCGCCGGCAGCAACGGCTCGGCGCTCACGGCGACGGCTGCGGCTTGCGGGTGGCAGATAGGCGCGTTCGGATTCAGGGCGCCTGCGCGGATCAGAACGGCGTCGCGGTGGGCCTGAATGAAATCGGTCGGGGTCATTTCGTTTTCCTTTCGTGGTTGGTAGCGCCATCGTCAACTGTCCGCCTGGACAAACAAAGCAGCTTCTTGTCCAGGGTCGCGCTCGATGATGCGGTACAGATTCTTTTTGGAGCTGGTGGTGGGGGCGCCCGTCAGCGCGGCGGCCAGCAACCGATGCTCGACGTCATCGAACCCGCTCACGTCGCCGGTGCGCCAGTACCGTGTCAGCTTGCCGACGGTGAACCGCTGCAAACGCGCGGCCAGTTCGCCAGCCAGATCGTTGTCTGACATCACCCGCCCGGCACGCAGGGCTTCGGCAGCGGCCCGCAACTCGACATTGCGCTGGCGCATCCGCCCGGCGTGGTCCAGGTCAAACGCAGCTTCCAGGTCTCGACCGTGCCGACGATGTCCACGGAAAGCCTGGCATACCCACGCCCAGAGTTCCGCATCGGGTTGGCAGCCGTCAGCGAGCGCATCGGCCTTCTCGAAAGCATTGCGGGTCATTCGCCCCGCTCCCCGGCCGTGTCCGATAATTCGCGCCAGGCCGATGCCGCCTCTGCATCCAGCGCGGCATCCAGTTCGGCATCCAGCGCGGCCATTTCAGCGGCGACTGCGGGATCCAGTTTCAGATCGGCCAACCAGCCATCAGGGGCGACTTCGGGATAGAGCTGCGCGTCGGCGGCATCGTCCGCGTCCAGCTCAAGGCGGGTCAGGATTGCCGGCCAGTCGGCGGTCGGGGCGGCGCGCAGTTCGTCGGCGGCGTCGACAAGCAGGGTCTTCCAGATTGCTGCGGCACGCTCGGCGGAAGCGATCCATTCGTCCCGGCCCGCGACGCTAGCCAGCGCATCACGCAACGCGGCCTCGGCTGCGGTGGCGCGGTCTTCAGCGATAGCCAGGTTGTCGCGCAAGTCCTGAACTTCACCGACGGCTTGCCGTAGCCAGCGGGCGCGCAGGCGGCCAGGGTCGCAGCGGCGCAGCAACTGGCCGATGGCGACGGTGGGGTCGAGCCGGCCATCGGCGCCCAGGCATACCCAGCCGTCCTTCAGCCACCTCGACACAGATTGTTTCGACACCCCGAGAGCGCGTGCGAACTGCGCCGGGAGAATCCGAACCTTCAGCAATTCAGGCGCATCCGGCAGGCCGGAGAGTGACTGCTGGCCGGCACCAGGCGGCGGCGCGTCCGGATTCGGGGCCGGTGTAACGTGGTCAGGTGCATTGTTCCCTATGCGCACGGTGCACACCCTAGCGCAACCGCGAGCCCGAACAGACCCGCCTGAGTTGAGGATAGGGAGAACCTTTTTGGTGTCGGATCGATACTACACGTGAGGTAGACCATGCCGGCCGCTGCCTCAGCGGCGGCGCGGGTCAGGCCGCCGTCGTACTCCATGATGGCGGCGCGTTCGACCATGGCTTCCAGCTTGTCGGCGGGAAACACGGGAAACAGCGGGAAACAGGGGTGTTTCCCGAGAAAATCGCCCGCAAACCCGCATGGATACTCACTCTCTCTCTCTTGGGAAACAAAGGAAACAGCATTAACCCTCTTTCCGGGTTCGGCGCGGTTTATACCGGAAGCCGGGGGCGCGGGGGTCGGGGTGTCATCGGTGGAAAAATTCAGGTGTAAATCACACGCGCACCCGCCCCCCCCTCCAAAACCTGTTTCCCGTGTTTCCCGGTGGGTAAAATCGCCAGGAATCCCGCATGGATAAAGGGTTTCAGCGGGAAACATGGGTGTTTCCCGAAGGGGTTTTGAGGGTTTCCCATGTTTCCCGGCGATGGTGTCGGCAGCGGTCAGGATGGCGTCGAGGTCAAGCATCGGTGGCCGCCTCTCCGGCGCATTGCGCCACGTCGAGCAGGTCGAACACGCCTATCTCAGTCACATAGCACTGACGGCGCCCCATGCCGCCTGGCAGCTTTTCACGGCGGTACGGGCGCACTTCCGTCTTGCCGGCGCGCACCCAATTACCCGGCTGAAGCATCTTCTTGTCGAGCAGCACTTGCCCGGCGCGCGCTGGATCCATGCCCCTGAATATTTCCTTCCAGCCCTCCGGGGTGATGTAGAACCGCTGGTCGTCGCGGAAGCCAACTGTTTGATCCTTGCCCGGCGCATGGGTGTCGTCGGCGCGGCTCGTGTGTATGAATCGGCCTGACCAGCCCTTCCCGATGAAGTCGCGGAAGCGTTCATAAATTCGCCGCTCTTCGAGGTTTTCAGAACCGCCCCGATGGTTGATCCACGCTTGCACGCATTTCAGGATACCGGCGGTAGACTCGCCGGGTTCCCATCCGGTCAGGCCCCACTTGGTCGCATATTCGCCGGCCACAGCCAGCAGGGCGAAGCGGCGCACGGCGCGCTTGACCTGACTCTCTGAATCGTCCGGCATCAGTTTGAGCGCCACGCTGGCCACCTCGCCGGGCAGATCGCGGCGGATTTCGTCCAGGTGTTGCGAGACGTGTTCCAGCCAGGCGATGCCGACGGCGCCGTGGTACTGGTCGCAGGCGGTGCGCAGGTTTTCCGCAAAGGCGCGGGCATCCTTGTGGTCGTGCAGCTTTTCAAACAGCCCGCGCCCGGCGCCGGCATCGGCCGGGATGTCCAGTTGACGGACTTCCATTCCAGGATCCGGCTTGAGACCGGCCGCCTCCATGTAATGCGTCAGCCCATGCTCGCCGGTAGACAGCCAAAGCAGCAGCCAGGCCAGGCGCTCACGCAGAACGGCGGTGTCTTTCATCCGGCCCTTGCCGCTGCCGCCTGACAGCATCATGACGATCAGGCCGATTTCCTTTTCAATGGCCTCGCGTATTTCGTCGAGGCACAGCAGCCGATGGTTGTGTTTGGCCGCCGTGCCTTCGAGTGCATTGCCCGTGTTGCGCCAGGTCTGCATGTACGACGCGGGCAAACCGTTGAGCGAACTGGCGACGCGAAGCGCCGTGGTTTTGCCCAGGCTCGATGCCCCGAACAGGTGGAACCCGCCCGATTCACCGATGCCGGAAAAGGGCAGGATTGAAGCCGCCAGTGCCGCACACACGCTCAGGGTCAGCCTGGAATTGCCAGCACACAAACGCCCGACGTACTCACGCCATTCATCCGCCGTTCCAGATTCGCCGCTCGCCGCGGTTCGATCCTGCCCTTGATAAATGACAGGCTCGGGCGCCGTGCCGATGGTGCTGTGCGGCATCACAAAGACGTTACCGAACCATCCGGTCGTTTCAACGCCACGGGCGCGTGCGGCATCGTCGCTGTTCATCAGCAGAAATTGCGCCAACTCGCCGCGCCGCTTGGGGTGAATGCGCAGGCCTGCATCGGCCATGGCTTTGTGCCAAGCGCCGTCCTGCGCGCCGATTGCAGAATCCAGCAGCGTGACTTCCCGAACATTGCCGTCCCGGTCGCTAATCTCGACGATGAACCGCCAGCCCAGCCCGTCGAATCCACGTATCCGCCACTTCACCAGAATTGGCGCGCAGACCCACACAGCCGGCAGATAGACCGTGCCCTCCTTGGTTGAACGGCTGGCGATGTACCAAAGGCCTTGCTTATCGTGAATGAATCCGGCTTCCTTCGTTGGGTCAGCCTTGGCCGTCGCTGGTGCGGCCTCTGGCGTGTTTTTTTCTGCGGGTGCGGGGGTAGGCTTGGGCTTGGCTTTTTTACCGCGCTGGCGGCCTTTCTCGAAAGCCTTGTGTTCTGGCATGGCGGCCGGGGTCGATTCGATTTCATCGGTCATTGCTGGCCCTCCGCACGTACATGGCGACAAGGCCATGGTCGAGACCGGCGGCCGCCTGGTCGAGGTCAATCACGGCGATGCTGGTCGGGTCGGAGTCCATCACGGCGAGAATGATTTCGTACAGCCAGGTATCGACCGGACTCAGTTCAGCCAGGCGGCAGAATATGGCGACAGACAGGCCCGCGACAAAACAAAAGTCCAGGTCTGCCGGCTCGATTGAAGGCGGCGCAATGACGTAGGCGCCCGCCACGGTCAACCCCCAGTCGGGGAGAACCGATACATGCCCGAACGGCCCCGGCACGGGAATGCGGCCGCGTCGCCTCAGGTCGAACAGCGCGCGGGCGTTAGGCGGCAGGCGCATGGTCGCTGGCCTCAAGGTAGGCTGCAAACGCTTGCTCGGCGGCGTCCCGCGCGGCGGGGTCGGTGCCGGTCAGCGCGGCCTCGCACTGGTCGCAGACATACCACTTTGTCCAGGTCAGGTGCGGTGTAACGGCGATCATGTCAAACCCATACCGCTGGTGGGTGACTTCGCCTCCGCAACACGGGCAGACCATCGCCACGCGGGTTTTCTGAGGTGCTTCGTTTGGGCGGCTCACGATGCGCCCCCAGCCAGCCGCAAGGCCAACAGAAAGACCATAGCAACGCCGGCGCCAGACGTGATGCTGGCCGCTACCAGATATCCGGCAAGACGTGTAATATGTGAATCGAAGTGTTTTACCAAGCCCGCCTGCCAGCGGGCTTTTTCTCGTTTCGGGGTCATAGCGGCCCCTTAGCGGTCGAGCGCTTGTTGCGTCGAGGAAAGTATGGCGCTGCGCTTGCGGCTTGATTCAGCCATTCCACGGCATCCGCTGTGCGGATGTAGCGGCGGCGCCCCAGCATAAAGAACTTCGGCGCCGGGGCATCTCGGGCAACCTGTTCGGCGGTGGACTTTGGCAGGCCAAGAATGCCATCCCAGAACTCGTCCCAACTTAGGACGGGTTTCGCCATGAGCTGCGCAGGCAAGTTTGCTTCGGTGGTTTCGGTGTTCATCGGTCAGGCTCCTTTCAAAAGCTGACCAAACAATATCACCTGTAAGTTATTGGTATTTAAGGATAAAGTACCTTAACGTTACGTGCCGGTACGTTTCATTTTTCGCGGCTGTTCCATATGTTTCTGACCGTGGTCTCGGGCATATCGAACTCGGAAGCCACGATTTTCCTTATCCCCCGCACTTTTCCTGCCGCCAGTTCCGCGTAGCGCTCGATAACCCTTTCGTGGTCGACTCGCGCCGCATAGGCCAAGGCGTCACGCGTGTCTCTCATGGCCCAGGTTTGGTTCTTCTTTTTGTCGATGTCGGCCAGTTGATCGTCATACATGAGTGGGGAGCAAGCGCGTGCTATGAATTCAAACCATCGGTGATGCACGCCCCCCGCAATCAGGGCGGCCTCGGCCATATCCATTGGGGTGGACTCGGCAAGCCGTTGTACGGCGCATTCCACCGCATCCTTGAAACGATCAAGCGCCCTAATCTCCGTGTCTTGCCCCCTGGTTCTTCTGGCGCGCTCACTTCTAGACATTTTTTCAAACTGGTTTTGAGAAAGCCGTGTCTCTTCCTTTGCGATCAACTCCAACACGTCGCGCAAAGCATCGGACACGGGTTTGGTCCTCGCTTCGTGTTCACATCTCGGGTAAGGGCCGCCAACGCCTTCCAGGAAGTTGCAGATATCGTCGGCCATTGCCGTGTCGTATAGCCGTAAAAGCTTGAGGCCGCCAAGCTTGTAAATTTGTGCTGGCTTTTTCATCGCGCCTCCAGGATATGCAGCACTTCACTCGCCCAGCGGATAGCGGCCTCCTGGCGCTCGGCTTCGTAGGCGTGTCGGTTGTATATCGCCAGCACTCCACCGAGCGAATGATTCAGGCACTTCTCGATAACGTGGGTAGCGATGCCCAGGCCGGCCAGACGGGTGGCAAAGGTGCGGCGTAGGTCGTGCGGTGTCCACGTCAATTTTGCGGTGTGCTTCAGCCTGTGTTGTACGGATGTGTTGCTGCGCTGTGCGAACAGGTAGCCGTCGTGGTCGCCAGTGAGTGCACGCGCCAGGGGTGGCAGGTAAACCCAATGTGGCCGGCTGCTTTTGTTCTCAGGAATATGCAGAATGTCGCCGTTAATGTTTTCGTGAGTTGCAGACTGCGCTTCGGATATTCTCAGGCCGGTCAGTAGCAGGAATTTCAGCAGGGGCGCATGGCCGTGCGGGTCATTCCAAAGCGCCTTGATTTCGTCGTCGGTCAGTACGCGGTCGCGTGTTTTTTCATCGCCACCAGCAACGGCGGACGTTGAGTTTTCCAGTGGGCTGCGCTCGATGTAACCGCGCTCGACTGCATACCTTAGTGCCAGCTTCCAGTTGGACAGGCAGCGATTCGCAGCAACGGGCGCGGCGGCGGCATACTCGACCAGAATGTCGGTCAGTCGTTTGGTGGTGAGTTGGGAGAGCGGGGTGCTGCCAGCCTCGGCCTTTCCCCTGGTGACGTAGACTTCGATGTTTTTTGTCACCTTGTAACGCGGCTCGATTCGGCGCTGGAACCATTCGTCCAGCAGCGCGCCAAAGGTGACGGATTCAGGCAGGACGGTTTTTGACAGTGCAGCGGACTTGTTGCGTGCCTCGGCAAGGCTGACGGCAGGCCATTCCCCCAGGTTGCGGGTTTTCCATGATCCACCCTTGCGGCTTCGGTATAGCCAGCTTCGGCGCCCGCTGGGGTAGCATCGCAGGTACAAGCCGCGTTCGTCGCCAATGAGTTTTTCCTTGGCCGGATCTTTGAGTTTGCGGATGGTGGTTTCAGTGAGTGCCATGGCGTTATCCGTTATCACTCCGTTATCGATAACGACAGTTTAACTGATATTTGCCTAAACTCAACTGGTGTTAATTCAATGAATAATAAGGGTTTGTATGGCTACCAAGGTTTTATTTGTCTGCATGGGTAATATCTGCCGGTCACCGATGGCGGAAGGCATGTTCCGCAAGGCCATCCAGGACGCCGGACTGAACCGGGATGTAGAGGCGGATTCCGCCGGCACCCACGCCTACCATATCGGTTCGGCGCCCGATCCGCGCGCGCGGCAGGCGGTGCGGCAACGCGGGGTGGACATCAGTGGACTGCGTGGGCGCAAGGTGGCGGACGATGATTTCGAACGCTTCGACTACATCCTGGTCATGGACGGCGACAATTACAGCAGGATGATCCAGCGTGCACCGGCGCAATATCACGGCAAGATCCGGTTGCTGCTGTCGTTCAGCCGCAAGTATCCCAATCTCGACGTGGTCGATCCGTATTACGGCGGCGTACAGGGCTTTGAGGAAAACCTCGACATGATCGAAGACGCGGTACAAGGTCTGATCCGGGAAATCACCGGCGACAGCCAGGTTAAGATGCGTTCAGGCCGCTGATCGCTTCCTGCCGTCTGCAGCCAAAAACAGGGGCCGCTTGAAGCGGCCCCTGTTTTTGTGGTGCAGATTATTTTATTCCGCCTGGGTTTCCACCTGAACCAGCGGCTCCTGTGCTGCGCTCGCCTGCGGGCGTGCGCGCCGGCGCGTGGGGTGGGGGACCGCGACCGGCGTGGGTGCCTCGGCAACGTCGACGGCAGACGTGCTGGTCTCGACCTGCATCAGGCTGACGGCGCCGCCATCCGCCGGTTGGGCGGCGGGACGGCGGCGGCGACGCGGACGTCCCGGCTCGCCGGCTTCACTCGTGCTGGCCGCTGCGGCCTGGGTTTCCACCTGCTGCAGACTGGCGGTGCTGGCCGCAAGATCCACCACAATGGCGCGGGGAGATGCAGTGGCGCTGCTGTCGGGTAGCGAGACATTGGGCGGGGCTGCTGTTTCCAGTTGCAAGGCCTGTTGCGCGGGTGCGGCCGGGGCAGGGGCCGCCACCCTGGGCTTGCTTGCGATTTCGATGATTGCCCGGAAACCGGCAATTTCGATGATGGCCTGCGGCGTGCTTGTGCCATTGCCTGCCGCGCTTTCCGGATGGGTTTCACGCGGACGGCGATTGCCGCGGCCGCGACGGCTGCGCGGCTCGCGTTTTTCCTCGTTTGCGGCCTCGCGCGGGGTTTCAGCGGGTTCTGCCACGCGCGGTGCGGTTTCCGCCTCGGGACGCGGTTT
Organism: Thiobacillus denitrificans DSM 12475; assembly: GCF_000376425.1. GTDB lineage: Bacteria > Pseudomonadota > Gammaproteobacteria > Burkholderiales > Thiobacillaceae > Thiobacillus > Thiobacillus denitrificans. Next base: position 64,419 of record NZ_AQWL01000007.1, read on the forward strand.
GGGTTGGCGCGGCGGGCGGGCGGGTTTTGCCGATTCGCCGTTGCGCGGCTCGGCCCGGCCCTCGCTCTGGCGCGGCTCCGACGGGCGTGCTTCGCCGTTGCGGGTCTCGCTCCGCCCTTCGCCGCGGCTGCGACGCTGGCCGGGCTTGCGCTCACGGCGCTCGCTCGGGCGTTCGTTGCGTGCGATGGCGGCAACCGGTTCGGCAACCGCCGGAGCGGCTTCGGCGACGGGCGTTTCTTCGCCGAGTTTCTTGAACCAGCCGAAGATGCGCTCGAACAAACCGCCCTGGCCTTGCGCGGCGTCCGGCACTGCCGGACGCGCGGCCGGTACCGGCTGCGGCGGCGCAATCGATTTGACCGCGGCTTCCTGGCGCGCCGGCGTGGCGTCCTGGGAGGATTGGTAGACGGCTTCGGATTCTGGCATGGTTGCCATCTTGTAGCTTGGCTCACTGGCGTCGCGCTGGTTCAGTTCGTCGTGGCGTAGCCGGGTGATGGTGTAGTGCGGGGTTTCCATGTGGATGTTGGGAATCAGCACCACATTGACCTTGAGTCGCGATTCGATGGTGTGGATGTCGACGCGTTTCTCGTTCAGCAGGAAGGTGGCGACGTCGACCGGCAGCTGGATATGCACCGCGCCGGTGTTTTCCTTCATCGCATCTTCCTGCAGGATGCGCAGGATGTGCAACGCCGACGATTCGGTGCCGCGGATGTGGCCGGTGCCGTGGCAGCGCGGGCAGGGGTTGTAGCTGGTCTCGCCGAGCGAAGGCTGCAGCCGCTGGCGCGACATTTCGAGGAGGCCGAAGCGCGAGATCTTGCCGGTCTGCACGCGGGCGCGGTCGTGGTGCAGGGCATCGCGCAGGCGGTTTTCGACCTCGCGCTGATGCTTGGGGTTTTCCATGTCGATGAAATCGATCACGATCAGCCCGCCGAGGTCGCGCAGCCGCATCTGGCGGGCGACTTCGTCGGCCGCTTCGAGGTTGGTGTTGTAGGCGGTCTGCTCGACGTCGCTGCCCTTGGTGGCGCGTGCCGAGTTGACGTCGACCGACACCAGCGCTTCGGTATGGTCGATCACGATGGCGCCGCCCGACGGCAGGTTGACCTGACGCGAGAACGCCGATTCGATCTGGTGCTCGATCTGGAAGCGCGAGAACAGCGGTACGTCGTCGCGGTAGAGCTTCACCTTGTTGACGTTGGCCGGCATCACGTGCGCCATGAACTGTTGCGCCTGTTCGAAGATGTCTTCGGTGTCGATCAGGATTTCGCCGATGTCCGCCGAGAAATAATCGCGGATGGCGCGGATCACCAGGCTACCTTCCTGATAGATCAGGAAAGCGCCGGATTGCGGCTGCGCGGCGCCGTCGATGGCTTTCCACAGGCTCAGCAGATAGTTGAGGTCCCACTGGAATTCCTCGGCGCTGCGGCCGATGCCGGCGGTGCGGGCGATCAGGCTCATGCCTTCGGGAATGTCGAGCTGGGCCAGGGTGTCGCGCAACTCGTTGCGTTCCTCGCCTTCGATGCGGCGCGACACGCCGCCGCCACGCGGGTTGGTCGGCATCAGCACGACATAGCGCCCGGCCAGCGAGACGTAGGTGGTCAGCGCGGCGCCCTTGTTGCCGCGTTCGTCCTTTTCCACCTGGACCAGCAGTTCCTGGCCTTCTTTCAGGTTTTCCGGAACCTTGCCGCCGCCGGGCAGGCAGGAACGGGCGATTTCCTTGAACGGCAGGAAACCGTGGCGTTCGCAGCCATAATCGACGAATGCGGCTTCCAGACTGGGCTCGACGCGGGTGACGACACCCTTGTAGATGTTGCCTTTGCGCTGTTCCTTGCTGGCGGACTCGATGTCAAGGTCGACGAGCTTCTGTCCGTCGACGATGGCAACCCGGAGTTCTTCCGCCTGGGTTGCGTTGAATAGCATGCGCTTCATATTTACTCCCGCGCGCGTGCATACGGGACAGGCCAGACTGCCGCTTACAGTGGGCGGCTCATGCGATCACGTTGTTAATGAGGTGAAAAGGCATGGAATAAAAGGTGTCCTGTTCCTGGAGGGTGTCGCCGGCCAGGCCGGCGATCGCCTTCCCGATTCCCGCTGGCTTGGGCCGAGCGTGAATACTGATTTCGTATGCTTGTCGTCGCGTCATTGATAACATCGCTGCTTTGCCGATTGCGCGGGGTGGGTGGTTCGACTGACCGCGCCTGACTTGAGTTAGCTGGGCGGCAGGAATCCAGACGGGCCGGGCTGGCGGCGGCCGGTGAGCGTGGTAACCGGCGTGATCTCTATAATGCCCGGCACTCATGCCGGGCAACAAGGTCAGGCAAAATCCTGCCTTAACCGACAATAGTGTATATGAAAAAGAATGACTTAGAGAAAGATTCGGTCCGGCGGCTGAAGATCGACGACAGTGCCGACGGCCAGCGTCTGGACAATTTCCTGATGGCGCGGCTGAAAGGCGTGCCGAAAAGCCGCATCTACAAGCTGGTGCGCGGCGGCGAGGTACGTATCAACGGCGGCCGGGCCGAGGTCAGCTATCGGTTGCGACTGGACGACGAGGTCCGCATCCCGCCGGTGCGTCTGGCCGTACCGGTGATCACCCCCGTCACCCATTTGCCGCAGGGCGGCATCCGCCTGCTGCCGCATATCCTGTACCGCGACGACGCCCTGATTGCGCTGAACAAGCCGGCCGGCATGGCGGTGCACGGCGGCAGCGGCATTTCGCGCGGAGTGATCGAGCAGATGCGGCTGGAACTGCCGGAATGCCGCACCATGGAACTGGTGCACCGGCTCGACCGCGAAACCTCGGGGGTGCTGCTGATTGCGTTGAAGCGGCGTGCCCTGGTCGGGCTGCACGCGGCGATGCGCGACGGCAAGATCGAGAAGCGCTACCTGACGCTGGTGGCGGGGCGCTGGCCGAACCCGCTGCAGCATGTGAAACTGCCGCTGCACAAGCGCGTCACCGAGGAAGGTGAAAAACGCGTCACGGTGCGCGACGAAGGACAGTCTGCGCACACCGTCTTCCGCCGTCTGCAGGTATTCCAGGATTTCACCCTACTGGAAGCGGAACTGAAGACCGGGCGCACCCATCAGATACGCGTGCACACTTCGCATCTGGGCTTCCCGATCGCGGGGGACGACAAGTACGGCGACTTCGAACTCAACCGGCGGCTGGCCAGGCAGGGATTGAAGCGCATGTTCCTGCATGCCGCCAAACTGGTGTTCGCGCATCCCGTTTCTGGTGAGCGCATGTTGATCGAAGCGCCGCTGCCCGATGATTTGGCCAGATTTCTGGAAAGCCTGAATGCCCAAACAATTTGATCTGCTGATTTTCGACTGGGACGGCACCCTGATGGATTCCGCCGGGGTGATCGTCGATTCGATCCAGCGTGCCTGCAAGGATATCGGCCTGCCGACGCCGGGTGAGCGCGCGTCGCGCCAGATCATCGGCCTCGGCCTGATTCAGGCACTGCAAACCCTGCTGCCGGACTTGCCAGCCGACGACTACCCGCGGCTGGTCGAGCGCTACCGCCACCATTACCTCGGACGCGACGCCCAGATTCCGCTATTTGCCGGTGTGCCCCAAGGCATTCGCGATCTGCACGAGAGCGGGTTTCAGTTGGCGGTAGCCACCGGAAAAAGCCGCGTCGGCCTGTCCCGTGCGCTCGAAGCCAGCGGGCTGGGGGCTCGCTTCATTGCCACCCGCTGCGCCGACCAGACGCATTCCAAGCCGCATCCGGCGATGGTGCTGGAACTGATGGCCGAACTGGATGCCGACCCCGCGCGCACCCTGGTGATCGGCGATACCAGCCACGACCTCCTGATGGCGGCAAATGCCGGCGTCGCCAGCCTGGGGGTGACCTACGGCGCACACGAAGTGGGCGATCTGCGGCCGCATGCACCGCTGGCGCTGATCGACAGTTTTACCGGAGTGCACGCATGGCTTGCCGCGAACGCCTGATCTGCGCCGCCGCCGATCTGGCCGAACCGGGAAAAGGGGTGCGCTTCGAGGTGACGCGTGCCGGCAGGCCCCAGCCTGCCTTCGTGGTGCGTTTCGCCGGCCAGCCGCGCGCCTTCCTCAACCAGTGCGGCCACGTGCCGGTGGAACTCGACTGGCAGGAAGGTGAGTTCTTCGACCACTCGCGGCTATACTTGATCTGTTCCACCCACGGCGCGCTCTACCACCCCGCAGACGGACGCTGCGTGGGCGGGCGCTGCGCCGGACGCGGCCTGATTCCCGTGCCGGTCGTCGAACGCGACGGCCATGTTTATCTGATGGAAGAACAACAATGAGTGAACCGACCCCCAATTGGGAACGCGAAGTCCTGCAAAAGCTGGCGCTGTCGGCAATTCAGGAACAGCGCCGCAGCCGCCACTGGAGCATTCTGTTCAAGACGCTCGGCTTCCTGTATCTCTTCATCGTATTGTTCCTGGCGGCCGGGTGGTTCGGTTCGGACCGGGTGTCGATCACGGAGCACACCGCGCTGGTCGATCTGCAGGGTGTGATCGCCTCCGATCAGGCCAGCGCCGATTCGGTGATCAGCAGCCTGCAGGGCGCATTCGAGGACAAGAAAACCAAGGGCGTGATCCTGCGCATCAACAGCCCCGGCGGCAGCCCGGTGCAGGCAGGGCAGATCTATGACGAGATCAGGCGCCTGCGCGCACTGTATCCGAAAACCCCGCTGTACGCCGTGGTCGACGACATCTGCGCCTCGGGGGGCTATTACGTCGCCGCCGGCGCCGACAAGATCTTCGTCGACAAGGCCAGCATCGTCGGCTCCATCGGCGTCTTGATGGACGGTTTCGGCTTCACCCAGACCATGCAAAAGCTCGGTGTCGAACGCCGTCTGCTCACCGCGGGCGAAAACAAGGGTTTTCTCGATCCGTTCTCGCCGGTAGACCCCAGGCAAGCGGCGTTCGCCAAGCAGATGCTCGAGGAAATCCACGCCCAGTTCATCGGCGTGGTGCGGGAAGGCCGCGGCAAACGCCTGCAGGAAACCCCCGAGATGTTCAGCGGCCTGGTGTGGAGCGGCGAAAAAAGCATCCAGCTCGGCCTTGCCGACGCGCTGGGCAATGTCGAGTCGGTCGCGCGCGACGTGATCAAGGCGGAAGACATCGTCGACTACACCCAGCGCGAAGGCCTGGCGGAACGCCTCGCCGGCCGCCTGGGCGCATCGATGGCCAAGGCGCTGACGCCGTTCGAAAAAGCAGGCGTTACCCTGCGTTGAACGACTACCGTCCGATCGCCTGTGCCGATCACGAGCGGCTGGAGTTCGCCGCGCTCACGCAGCAGTGGCTGGAGTTGACGCTGGAGGGCGGCATGGCGCAGCGCCTGCTGCCGCTCGATGTGTATACCCGCGACGGCGCCGAATGGCTGCAGGCGCAAACCGCAGCGGGCGACGTTGTCACGCTCAGGCTCGATACGCTGAAATTCTGATTCCCGCGTTCTACGCGGCGATGCCGAATACCACCAGACGATCCTTGACCGCATCGGTCTGGCCGCGCCAGTTCCTGGCGCTGCGGGTCTGGATCAACTGGCTGGGCAGGCTGAGATCCGCGCCGACGCTGATAAGCGTATTGGACGCGAGGGTCGTGGCCAGCGCATCCAGCAGCGCGGCACTGCGGTAGGGCGTCTCGATGAAGAGCTGGGTGGCGTGATCGCGACGCGCGGTTTTTTCCAGTTCGCGGATGGCCTGGCACCGCTCGGCTTCCTTGGCGGGCAGGTAGCCGTGGAAGGCGAAGCGCTGCCCGCCCAGGCCCGAGGCCATCAGCGCCAGCAGAATCGACGATGGGCCGATCAGCGGAACCACCCGGATATTCGCGCAATGCGCGGCCATGACCAGCGCGGCGCCAGGGTCGGCGACGGCCGGACAGCCCGCTTCCGACAGCAGGCCGACGTCGTGGCCGGCCTTGAGCGGCGCCAGCAGCGGCGGGATGGCGGCGGCCGGGGTGTGTTCGTTGAGTTCTTCGAGATGCAGCGACTGCAGCGGCTGTGGGTGTCCCATCGCCTTCAGATGCGCGCGCGCCGTCTTGGCGCGCTCGACGATGAAGTGATCGAGGCGGCGCGCGGCGGCGAGGGTCTCAGGGGGCAGACAGGCGTCCGGGCTGACCGGCCCCAGCGGCACCGGGATGAGGTAGAGGGTGCCGGCGCTCATGCAAGAACGTCCATCCCCTCGTTGGCGAGCATTCCGGTCAGAGTCATCAGCGGCAGGCCGATCAGGGCGGTGGGGTCGGGACTGTCCATGCGCTGCATCAGCGCGATGCCGAGCGATTCGCTCTTCGCCGAGCCGGCGCAGTCGTAGGGCTGCTCCTTCTTCAGATAGCTGGCGATCTGCGCGTCGGTGAGCGGCCGGATGTGCACCACGGTCGGCACGTCGCGCGTCTGCGCGTGGCCGGTGCGGCTGTTGAGCAAGGTCAGCGCGGTGTGGAACACCATTGCCTTGCCCTGCATTTTCTGCAGTTGGGCGAAGGCGTTGTCAAAGTTGCCGGGCTTGCCGAGTTGTTCGCCGTCCAGCATCAGCACCTGGTCGGAGCCGATGATCAGCGCGTCGGGGTAGCTTGCTGCCGCGGCCTGCGCCTTCCACACCGACAGCCGTAGCGCGGTAGCCGAGGGCGTCTCGCCGGGCAGCGGCGTTTCGTCGATGTCGGGCGACAGTATTTCGAACGGGACCCCCAGGCGCGACAGCAGTTCGCGCCGGTAGCGCGAGGTGGAAGCGAGGACCAGCGTCATTCCGGCTGGATCTCGACCAGCGCCATGTCGGGCGTCACCGCATCGCCTTTTTTTGCGAAAACGCTGAGGACGATGCCGGTGATCGGTGCCTGCACTTCGTTTTCCATCTTCATCGCCTCGATCACCAGTACGCCGTCACCGGCCTTGACCAGCTGGCCGATGCTCACCAGCACGTCGACGATGGTGCCGGGCATGGCTGCGGTGACGTGGCCGGGGTGGCTGGGGCGCGGTTTCTGCCCGGATGCGCCGGGCGCGGCCGCGGTTTTTCGCTGGGCGCTGTCGTTGCCGGTCACGGCGACTTCGTTCAGCGGCTCGACCAGCACTTCTTCCGAGATGCCGTCCACCGACACGAAGTAGGGCCGTTGCGAGGCGTCGCTGCGGCCGCTGCCCGACAACTTGATGTGGTAGGTCTCGCCATGCAGCGTAATCTTGAATTCGTCGGCTGCATAACGCGGCGCGCTGTCCTGTTGCGCGGCGCCCGGCGGCGGCAGCGCTTCGGGCCTGAGGGTGCCCGCCGCGCGTTCCTGCAACCAGGTCTTGCCGATTTCGGGGAACATGGCGTAGGTCAGCACGTCCTCGTCCGACTTGGCCAGTCCCTCGATTTCGCCGCGCAGCTTGTCGAGCTCGTCGGCCATCAGGTCGGCGGGCCGGCAGGTGGTGACGTCGAGATTGCCAATGGCGATTTTGCGCACTTCTTCGTTGATATGCCCGGGTGCCTTGCCATAGCGGCCCTGCAGGTAGAGCTTCACTTCGTTGGTGACCGATTTGTAGCGTGCGCCGGTGAGCACGTTCAACGCTGCCTGGGTGCCGACGATCTGCGAGGTGGGCGTGACCAGCGGCGGGTAGCCGAGATCTTCGCGCACGTGTGGGATTTCTTCGAGCACGGCGTCCATCCTGTCGATCGCGCCCTGCTCCTTCAGTTGGTTGGCGAGATTGGAGATCATCCCGCCCGGCACCTGGTTGATCAGCACGCGGGTGTCGGTGCCGGTGAAGGCCGACTCGAACTGCCAGTATTTCTTGCGCACGTCCTTGAAGTAGGCCGAGATTTCCTCGATCAGCGGCAGCGACAGGCCAGTGTCGTATTCGGTGCCCGCCAATGCGGCGACCAGGCTTTGCGTGGTGGGATGGCTGGCACCCTCGGCAAATGCGCCGACGCAGGTGTCGATGATGCTGGCGCCGGCTTCCACCGCCTTCAGGTGCGTCATGTGCGCCAGGCCCGAGGTCGCGTGGCTGTGCGTGTGGATGGGCAGCTGGGTTGCGGCGCGGATTGCCTGCACCAGCTCGAACGCGGAATAGGGCGTGAGCAGGCCCGCCATGTCCTTGATCGCGATGGTGTCGCAGCCCATCTCCGCCAGGCCCTTGGCCAGTTCGACGAAGTGCGGGATGTTGTGTACCGGGCTGGTGGTGTAGCAGATCGCGCCTTCGGCGTGCTTGCCGGCCGCCTTGACCGTTTCGATCGACACGCGCAGGTTGCGCAGGTCGTTCATCGCGTCGAACACGCGGAACACGTCGACGCCGTTGTCGGCGGATTTCTGCACGAAGGCGCGCACCACGTCGTCGGAGTAATTGCGGTAGCCCAGCAGGTTCTGCCCGCGCAGCAGCATCTGGATGCGGGTGTTGGGCAGTGCCTTCCTGAGCTTGCGCAGGCGCTCCCACGGGTCTTCACGCAGAAAGCGCACGCAGGCGTCGAAGGTGGCGCCGCCCCAGGCTTCCAGCGACCAGAAGCCCACTTGATCCAGCTTGCTGCAGATCGGCAGCATGTCGGCGGTCTGCATGCGGGTGGCGATGAGCGACTGGTGGCCGTCGCGCAGGACGAGATCGGTAACGAATACTTTGGTCATTTTTACAACCCTTGATGAGCGGCGATGGCGGCGGCGATGGCGGCGGCGATCACTTCCGGCGGTTTCTTTTCAGTGTACTGGGTGAGTTCCGGATGTTCATCCACAAAGCCGGTATTGAAGCGCCCGCTGCGGAACTCGGGGTTTTTCAAAATTTCCTGGTAGTAGGGAATCGTCGTCTTCACGCCGTACACCAGCATATCGGCGAGCGCCCGGCGGCCGCGTTCGACGGTCGCTTCCCAGTTCAGGTTCCACACCGTGAGCTTGGCGCACATGGAATCGAAGTAGGGCGGAATCACGTAGTCGGTGTAAATCGCCGCGTCGACGCGCACGCCGGGGCCGCCCGGCGAATAGTAGCGCGTGATGCGGCCGAGGCTGGGCAGGAATTCGTTTTTCGGATCTTCGGCGTTGATGCGGAATTCGATCGCGTAGCCGCGATGCGCGATGTCTTCCTGCCTGTATTGCAGCGGCTTGCCGTCGGCGATGCGGATCTGCTCCTGCACGATGTCGACGCCGGTAATGGTTTCGGTGATCGGGTGTTCGACCTGCAGCCGGGTGTTCATTTCCATAAAATAGAACTGGTTGTCCTGGTCGAGCAGGAATTCCACCGTGCCGGCATTCACGTAGCCGACCGATTTGGCGGCGCGCACCGCCAGCTTGCCGATGTATTGCCGCTGTGCCTCGGTGAGCTGCGGGCTCGGCGCGATCTCGATCAGCTTCTGGTTGCGCCGCTGGATCGAGCAGTCGCGCTCGAACAGGTGAATCACGTTGCCCTGGGTGTCGCCGAGAATCTGCACCTCGATGTGCTTGGGCCGCACCACGCATTTTTCGACGAAGACTTCGGGCTTGCCGAAGGCCTTGCTGGCTTCCGACACCACGCGGTCGTAATTTTTCAGCAGTTCCTCTTCGCTGTCGCAGCGGCGGATGCCTCGCCCGCCGCCGCCGTTGGTGGCCTTGAGCATCACCGGATAGCCGATTCTGCCGGCCAGTGCGCGCGCCTCCTCGACGTTCTCCAGGTTGTGATCCGATCCCGGCACCACCGGAATGCCGGCGGCGATCATCGCATTGCGCGCCTGGATCTTGTCGCCCATGCGGCGGATCACGTCGGGCGAGGGGCCGATGAAGCGGATGCCGCGACGTGCGCAGATGGTGGCCAGATCGGGGTTTTCGGAGAGGAAGCCATAGCCGGGATGCAATGCATCGCAGCCCGATGCGGCCGCCAGATTGACCAGCGTGTGCGCGTTCAGATAGCCGAGAATGGGATCCTTGCCGATGTGGTAGGCCTCGTCGGCTTTCTTGACGTGCAGTGCGTGGCGGTCGGCATCGGTATAGATGGCGACCGACTTGATGCCCAGTTCGGCGCAGGCGCGCACGATGCGGACGGCAATCTCGCCGCGGTTGGCGACCAGTATTTTCTTAATCATGGCCACCGTTTCTTTGACAAAAATAACGCGAAATCATATCATTGCGGGCTAATGTTTAACCGGGTGCGTCATGTCGAGCCTGTGCGCGTTAACCCAGTACGCTGTTGATCGGGTGTGCCGTGCATCAGCCTGTTGAGGTCGATCCACGGCGTTTTTGCAGGGATTCACAGTCGTGGGAAACGCAGTCGGAGGTGTCTGCGTTTCCGCGTCTAGCCCGCGAATTTACGCAAGGCGCGCTGTTCTGTCGAGTCGCCGGGCAGACGGATCAGCGCGGTGGCTTGTCCCTGTTGCTGGCGATTCACGGCGAGGTCGAGCTGACCTGTCAGCGTTGCCTGGGCGGCATGCGGCATACGGTGCAGATCGAGCGCACGCTGCATCTGGCGCGCAACGAAACCGAGCTGGAGCGGCTGGATGCGCTGCCCGACGGCGATGCGATCCTGGCCGGCGAGAAGCTCAATCTCGTCGATCTGGTTGAGGATGAAGTGTTGTTGAGCCTGCCGCTGGCGGCCATGCACGCAGAAGGTGAATGCCCCGCCTGAGGGGTGAAATGAATTTTCAAGGAGTAAGAAATGGCTGTCCAGCAGAACAAGAAATCCCCGTCCAAGCGCGGCATGCACCGTGCGCACGATTTTCTGACCAATCCGCCGCTGGCCGTCGAGCCGACCACGGGCGAAGCGCATCTGCGCCACCATATCAGCCCCAACGGCTTTTATCGTGGCCGCAAAGTCGTCAAGGCCAAAGGCGAATAATTCCGCCCTCGCGCGCCCCCGGCCATGATTGCCGTGGCCGGGGGCGTCCCGATCAGCCCACGCTTTCGGCTGCATGAGAAATATCACAGTCGCCATTGATGTCATGGGGGGCGATCACGGTCCCCATGTCACCGTCCCGGCGGCGATCCGCTGTCTTGCGCGTCATCCTGACCTGAACGTGATTCTAGTCGGGCCGCAGGATATCGTCGCCGCTGAACTCAAGGCACGCCGTGTCAAGACCGGACCGCGCCTCATCGTGCGCCACGCCAGCCAGGTGGTGGCGATGGACGAGGCCCCCGCGCTGGCGCTGCGCGGGAAAAAAGACTCCTCGATGCGGGTGGCCATCGATCTCGTCAAATCCGGCGAGGCCGACGCCTGCGTGTCGGCGGGCAACACCGGTGCGCTGATGGCGACCGCGCGCTTCGTCCTGAAAACCCTGCCCGGCATCGACCGTCCCGCGATCGCCGCCGTGATGCCGACGATCAGCGGCCACGCGCTGGTACTGGATATGGGAGCCAATGTCGACTGCAGCGCCGAGCATCTGCTGCAGTTCGGCATCATGGGCGCGATGCTGGTGTCGGCGGTGGAGCATAAGCCGAATCCGAGCGTGGGCCTGCTCAACATCGGCGAGGAAGACATCAAGGGCAACGAAATGGTGAAACGCGCCGCCGAACTGCTGCGCGACAGCCACCTGAATTTCTACGGCAATGTCGAAGGCAACGACATCTTCAAGGGCACCACCGACGTGGTGGTGTGCGACGGCTTCGTCGGCAACGTGACTCTGAAAGCCTCCGAAGGACTCGCCAAGATGATAGCCACCACGCTGCGCGCCGAGTTCAAGCGCAACTGGCTGACCCGCATCACCGGTCTGCTCGCCATGCCGGTGCTGAATGCCTTCAAGCGCCGTCTCGATCCGCGTCGCTACAACGGCGCCACGCTGCTGGGGCTCAAGGGCGTGGTGGTGAAAAGCCATGGTTCGGCCGACCGCCTTGCGTTCGAGCATGCGATCGAGACTGCCAGCGAAGAAGTCCGCAACAATGTACTGAAACGCATCACAGACCAGATTCAACTTCTGCAACGGGTGGCTGCTTGACCTATTCCCGCATTCTCGGCACTGGCAGTTATCTGCCTGCGCGCATCCTCACCAACGCCGATCTCGAAAAACTGGTCGAGACCAACGACCAGTGGATCGTCGACCGCACCGGCATCCGCGAGCGCCATATCGCCGCCGAGGGCGAATTCACCAGCGATCTGGCGGCCCAGGCCGCGCGGGCGGCGCTCGATGCGGCCGGGTTGGCGCCCGACGACATCGACCTGCTGCTGGTCGCTACCACCACGCCCGACCTGGTTTTCCCCAGCACCGCCTGCATCGTGCAGTCCAAGCTGGGGATGACCAACGGCAAGCCGGCGTTCGATCTGCAGGCGGTGTGCAGCGGTTTCGTCTATGCCTTGAGCGTGGCCGACCAGTTCATCAAGACCGGCGCGGCCAGGCATGTGCTGGTGGTCGGCGCCGAAACGCTGTCGCGCATCACCGACTGGAACGACCGCGGCAACTGCATCCTGTGGGGTGACGGCGCCGGCGCGGTGGTGCTGGGCGCGTCCGCCGAACCCGGCATCGTCGCCACCCACATCCATGCCGATGGCCGCCACAAGGAACTGCTGCGCACCACCAACGGCCCGTCGACCGGCCTGCACGAGCCGGCGCTGATGCGGATGGAAGGCAATGCCGTGTTCAAGATGGCGGTCAATACGCTGGACCGCATCGTCGACGAAACGCTGGAAGCCAATGGCCTTTCGAAATCCGACATCGACTGGTTGGTGCCGCACCAGGCCAATATCCGCATCATCTCCGCCACCGCGAAAAAGCTTGGCATGAGTATGGACAACGTCGTCACCACCGTCGCCGGACACGGCAACACCTCGGCCGCTTCGGTGCCGCTGGCGTTCGACGTGGCGGTGCGCGACGGCCGCATCCGGCGCGGTCAGACGGTTCTCATGGAAGCCTTCGGCGGCGGCTTCACCTGGGGCTCGGCGCTCCTCAAGTATTAAAAGAAAAGACCCCTATGAAATTGGCTTTTGTTTTCCCCGGGCAGGGCTCGCAGTCGGTCGGCATGATGCAGGGCTGGGGCGATCGCGCCGAAGTGCGCGCCACCTTTGACGAGGCGTCCGACGCACTCGGCCAGGATCTGTGGGCGCTGGTCGCCGACGGCCCGGCCGACCTGCTCAACCAGACCGTCAATACCCAGCCGGCGATGCTGGCGGCGGATGTCGCTGCCTGGCGCGCGTGGCAGACAGCGGGCGGCGCAAGCCCGGCCTTGCTGGCAGGACACAGCCTGGGCGAATACGCGGCGCTGGTGGCGGCAGGCGCGCTGGGCTTAGCCGATGCGATCAGGCTGGTGCGCTTCCGCGCTGAAGCGATGCAGGCGGCAGTACCCGAAGGCGTCGGTGCGATGGCGGCGATTCTGGGACTGGACGACGATGTCGTGCGCGCGGTCTGCAATGAGGCGGCTGCGGGCGAGGTGGCCGAGGCGGTGAATCTCAATTCCCCCGGACAGGTGGTCATCGCGGGCAACAAGGCCGCGGTCGAGCGCGCCATGGCGCTGGCGAAAGAGAAGGGCGCCAAGCGAGCCCTGCCGCTGCCGGTCAGCGTGCCGTCGCATTCCTCACTGATGCTGCCGGCGGCCGAGACGCTGCGGCTGCATCTGCAGGGCGTGGCGATCGCGGCGCCAACCATCCCCGTGCTGCATAACACCGACGTGCAAAGCCACACCGCACCCGACGCGATCCGCGCCGCACTGGCGAAGCAGCTGCACACCCCGGTGCGCTGGGTCGAAACTGTGCGGGCACTGAAAGCCGCCGGCATCGAGCGCGTGATCGAATGCGGCCCTGGCAAGGTGCTGGCGGGCCTCAACAAGCGCATCGACGACAGCCTGCCGGCCGTGGCGCTGGTGGATGAAGCCAGCCTCGCGGCTGCGCTCAATCAATAAGGAGACACCATGCTGCAAGGACAAATCGCCCTCGTTACGGGCGCCAGCCGCGGAATCGGCCAGGCGATCGCGCTGGCGCTCGGTCAGGCAGAGGCTGTCGTGATCGGCACCGCAACCAGCGACACGGGTGCGCAGGTGATCAGCGATTACCTCGCCGCCGCCGGCATTAAGGGCGGCGGCATGAAGCTCGACGTCACCGATGCTGCCGAAGTCGATGCCGTGATCGCGGCGATCGAAAAGGATTTCGGCGCCATCGGCATCTTGGTCAACAACGCCGGCATCACTCGCGACAACCTGTTGATGCGGATGAAGGACGAAGAATGGGACGCCATCCTGGCAACCAACCTCACTTCCGTGTTCCGTCTGTCGCGCGCGGTGCTGCGCGCGATGATGAAGACGCGCAGCGGCCGCATTATCTCCATCGCCTCGGTGGTGGGCGCGATGGGTAATGCCGGGCAGACCAATTACAGCGCGGCCAAGGCCGGCATCATGGGCTTCACCAAGTCGCTGGCCCGCGAAGTCGGCAGCCGCAATATCACCGTCAACTGCGTGGCGCCGGGCTTCATCGACACCGACATGACGCGTGCGCTGCCGGATGCTCAGAGGCAGGCGTTGCTCGGGCACATCCCGCTGGGGCGGCTAGGTACAGCGGAAGACATTGCGCAGGCCGTCGCTTTCCTGGCCTCGCCTGCCGCCGGCTATATCTCGGGCACCACCCTGCATGTCAACGGCGGCATGTACATGGCGTAACCGTCACGGAAAGTTTGGTAAAATCGCCGGGTTTCATTTTTCCGGGCTTCAATTTCATTGGGGCCCTATTTCAAGAGAGGATCAGTAATGGATAACGTACAGCGTGTAATTAAAGTCGTCGCCGAGCAACTGGGCGTCAACGAGGCGGACATCAAGAACGAGTCTTCCTTCGTCGGCGACCTTGGCGCCGACTCGCTCGATACGGTCGAGCTGGTGATGGCGCTGGAAGAAGAGTTCGGCTGCGAAATTCCCGACGAAGACGCGGAAAAGATCACCACCGTCCAGCAGGCGATCGATTACGTCAACAGCCACTCCAGCTGATCGTTCACCCGGCTATTGAGTTGGCCCGGCAATGTGCGAAGCTGCGTGCGCGCGTTCAATTCCCGCTTGCCAGGCTGGGTTCGCTGGCCGTCCAAATAGTGCGCTTTCAATGTTCAATGATTCGGCGTACACCGTGTCGTGCCGGATCGATAAAAAGGACTGACTTTTGTCCAAACGTCGCGTCGTCGTAACCGGCCTGGGGATCGTATCCCCGGTCGGCAACACCATACCGGAAGCCTGGGATAACCTGGTTGCCGGCCGTACCGGAATCGCCCGGATCACCCGTTTCGATCCTTCGCCCTTCGCCTCCCAGATGGCAGGCGAGGTCAAGAATTTCGAGGTTGAGCAATACCTCAACCCGAAAGAGGCGCGCCGCATGGATGTCTTCATCCAGTTCGGCATGGCCGCCGGGATCCAGGCGATCCGTGATTCGGGCATCGAGGTCACCGAAGCCAATGCCGAGCGTATCGGCATCAATATCGGCTCCGGCATCGGTGGTCTGCCGCTGATCGAGGAGACCCATAGCCTGCTGATGGAATCGGGGCCACGGAAGATCTCCCCCTTCTTCATTCCGGGCTCCATCATCAACATGATTTCCGGCAACCTTTCGATCCTGTATGGAGTGAAGGGCCCCAACCTGGCGGTCGTCACCGCCTGCACCACCGGCCTGCACGCGATTGGCCTGTCCGCCCGCATGATCGAGCATGGCGATGCGGACGTGATGATCGCCGGTGGCGCCGAGTGCGCGACTTCGCCGCTGGGCGTGGGTGGTTTCGCGTCGGCACGCGCGCTGTCCACCCGCAACGACGATCCGGCCACCGCCAGCCGTCCGTGGGACAAGGATCGCGACGGCTTCGTCTTGGGCGAGGGTGCCGGCGTGCTGGTGCTCGAGGAATACGAACACGCCAGGGCACGCGGCGCCAGAATCTACGCCGAAGTGGTGGGCTTCGGCATGAGCGGCGACGCCTATCACATGACGGCACCGAGCACCGACGGCCCCAGGCGTGCGATGCTGAACGCGATGCGCGACGCCGGAGTGAATCCCGGCCAGTTGAATTACATCAACGCGCACGGTACCTCGACGCCGCTGGGCGACAAGAACGAGACCGATGCGATCAAGCTTGCGCTGGGCGATGCCGCCTACAAGCTGGTGGTCAACTCGACCAAGTCGATGACCGGCCACCTGCTGGGCGGCGCCGGCGGTGTCGAGTCGGTGTTCAGCGTGCTGGCGGTGCACCATCAGGTGTCGCCTCCCACCATCAACATCTTTTCGCAAGACCCGGAATGCGACCTCGATTACTGCGCCAACACCGCGCGTGATATGAAGATCGACTTCGCGCTCAAGAACAACTTCGGGTTCGGCGGTACCAACGGCTCGCTGGTTTTCAAGCGCGTTTGACTGTCACTGCGGATCGCCCGAGCACGCCCGAAACCCGGGAATGGCCGCAATGGCCTGATCTGGCCGGGCTTCAGGCGTCCGATCCTCGGCGTTACCCCGGCCTGTTCCTGAGCAGCGGCGGCACTGGCTGGGACGTGCTGTTTGCGTTCCCGCAGGAAGTCGTGCGGATTGCCTCAGCCGACGGGTTGCGCGAGCTGCAGGCGCATCCGGCGATGCAGTTGCAGCCCGGCCCCCGGCAGGCAGACCACAGCCTGCCTTTCAGCGGCGGCTGGCTGTGCGCGTTTGCGTATGAACTGGGCGGCCTGTTCGAACCCAGCGTCGGGCAGGCCGAGGATGATGCCGATTTCCCCCTTGCCTGGCTGGTGCGCATTCCCGCGGCGATCCTGTTCGACCGCGCGAACCGGCGTTGCGTCCTGATGGCCGAGGCCGGGCAGACTGAACTGCTCGACGGCATGCAGCGCGATCTGGCAGCGCTGCCGCCGCCCATCGCGGCATTGCCCGAATTGCACGCCCTGCATGAGAGTGCGCCCGATGCGTTTGTTGCCGGCGTTGCGCGCATCCAGGATTACATTCGCGCGGGCGACGTGTTCCAGGTCAATCTGTCGCGCGGCTGGCAGGCCGAATTCGCCGCGCCGGTTTCCGCGGCTTCGCTGTTCGCCCGGCTGATGCGGCGTAATCCGGCGCCGTTTTCGGCGCTGCTGCAGATGGATGAATGGGCGATCGTGAGCTCGTCGCCCGAACGGCTGGTTCGCCTTGGCCGCGACGGGATGCTGCAAACCCGGCCGATTGCCGGCACGCATCCGAGAAGCGAGGATGCGGCGGAGGATGCGGCGCTGCGCGCACGCCTGCAGGCACATCCCAAGGAGCGCGCCGAACACGTCATGCTGGTCGATCTGGAACGCAACGACCTCGGACGGGTGTGCGATGCGGGCAGCGTGAAGGTGCCGGCCCTGATGGACATCGCCAGCTACCGCCACGTGCATCACATCGAATCGACCGTCTGCGGCCGGCTGCGCAGCAGCGCGCGCGTGATCGACGCCTTGCGCGCGATGTTTCCCGGCGGCACCATTACCGGCTGTCCCAAGGTACGCACCATGCAGATCATCCGTGAACTCGAACAGACGCCGCGACGCAGCTACACCGGCAGCCTCGGCTACATCAACCGCGACGGCAGCTTCGATTTCAATATCCTGATCCGCAGCTTCCTGCTGCGCGGACGCGAACTGAGTTTCCGCGCCGGCGCCGGCATCGTGGCCGATTCGATGGCCGCGCGCGAGCTCGATGAAACGCGCGCCAAGGCATGCGGTCTGTTGCACGCGCTGGGGGTCGCATGATACTCGTCAACGGCCATCCGGATGACGCTGTGGACGCGCGGGACCGCGGCCTGGCCTACGGCGACGGCGTATTCCGTACCCTGCGCACGTACGCCGCTCAACCGCTATGGTGGCGCGATCATTACGCCAAGCTGGCGGCCGATTGTGCGGCGTTGAGGCTGGATTGCCCTGACGAGGCCGGCCTGCGCGCCGAGGTTTGCCGGGCGGCCGCGACCGGGGAGGGCGTGGTCAAGATCATTCTCACCCGCGGCGCCGGTGCGCGCGGTTATGCGCCGCCGCAGGGGCAGGCCGTCACCCGCATCGTGCTGTCTGCGCCCCTGCCTGCCCATGCGCAGGCCGATGCGCCGGACGACATCGTTGCGCGCTGGTGCATGCTGCGTCTGGCGCGCCAGCCGCGGCTGGCCGGAATCAAGCATCTGAACCGGCTGGAGAACGTGCTGGCGCGGGCCGAGTGGGATGACCCGGCGATTGCGGAGGGACTGCTGTGCGACGACACCGGCGTGGTGATCGGTGGCGTAATGAGCAATCTGCTGGCGGTGAAGGACGGCGAGCTGTATACCCCGGATGTGAGCGAATGCGGGGTGGCCGGCGTCGCCAGGACGCGCCTGCTGCGCGTCCTGGCACGCCGCGGCATTCCTGTCCATGTCGGCCGTTTGATGCCAGCCGCTATACTCGCTGCCGATGAAGTGATGATCTGCAACAGCGTCATCGGTGTGCGCCGCGTGGCCCGGCTGGAAGATTCGGTCTGGCCGCCTGCGGGCTGGACCGGTATTTTGAAAACTGCCTTGTATGAAGACGTGGATTAAGCGGTTGGCCCTGCTTGCCGGCCTGACTGCACTGGCGGGGGCAGGCGGGCTGGCATGGTATGCCAACCAGCCTTTGCCTATCGAGCCGTTGCCGAAAACCATCAACGTGGCACCCGGCACCCATTTGCGGAGTCTGAGCACGATGCTCGAACGCGAAGGCGTGATCGGCAATGCGCAGGTGTTCTGGCTGCTCGGGCGCGTGCTGGACAAGGCCGGAACGCTCAAGGTGGGGGTATATAGGCTCGACCGGCCGCTCACGCCACTGGAGCTGTATGCCAAGATCCAGCGCGGCGAAGTATCGCAAGCGATCGTGCAGTTCATCGAAGGCTGGAATTGGCGCGAGGTGCGCGCCGCGCTTGCCGCGCAACCGCTACTGAAGAACGACAGCGCAGGCATGAGCGATGCCGAGATTCTGCAGGCAATCGGCGCGGAAGAACGCTACCCGGAAGGCCTGCTGTTTCCCGATACCTATTTCTACGCACCGCATACCTCCGACCTCGGTGTGCTGCGCCGCGCCTACCGCTTGCAACACGAAAGACTCCTGACCGCCTGGGAAACCCGCGCTCCCGGTCTGCCTTACCGCACGCCATATGAAGCGCTCATCATGGCGTCGATCGTGGAAAAGGAAACCGGTGCGGCGTACGAGCGCCCGCAGATTGCCGGCGTGTTCCTCAACCGGCTCAGGCTGGGAATGCGCCTGCAGACCGATCCTGCCGTGATCTATGGGCTGGGCGAGCGTTTTGACGGTAACCTGCGCAAGGTCGATCTGCAGCGTGACACGCCGTACAACACCTATACGCGTGCCGGGCTGCCGCCGACGCCGATTGCGATGCCAAGTGCGGCGGCGATCCAGGCCGCGCTCAATCCCGCGAAGACCGATGCGCTGTATTTTGTGGCGCGCGGCGATGGCACCCATGTTTTTTCCAGCAATCTCGATGCGCACAACCGCGCGGTGAACCGCTACCAGCGATGACGATCTCCGGCAAATTCATCACTCTCGAAGGCGTCGACGGCGCCGGCAAAAGCACCCACCTGGGATTTGTCGCCGACTGGTTGCGCCAGCAGGGCAGGGAAGTGGTGGTCACCCGCGAGCCAGGCGGCACGCCGCTGGGCGAAACACTGCGCGAACTGCTGCTGCATCGCGAGATGGACGCCGACACCGAGCTGCTGCTGATGTTCGCCGCGCGCCAGGAACACCTGGCCGGATTGATCCGGCCGGCACTGGCGCGCGGCGCGTGGGTGGTGTCCGACCGCTTCACCGACGCCAGCTACGCCTATCAGTGCGGCGGGCGCGGCATCGCGGCCGAGCGCATCGCCGCGCTGGAAGCCTGGGTGCAGCGCGGTTTTGCGCCCGATCTCACGCTGCTGTTCGATGTCCCGCCGGAGGTGGCGGAAGCGCGCCGCTCGGCCGCGCGCAGCGCCGACCGTTTCGAGCGCGAGGCCGACCGCTTCTTCAGCCGCGTGCGCAATGCCTATCTCGACCGCGCGCATGCCGAGCCGGCACGCATCCGCGTGCTCGATGCGCGCCACGGTATCGCCGAATTGCAGGTCGAAATCGGCCAGTTGCTGCAGGACGTGCTGTGAGCGCACCGTATCCCTGGCTGGCGGCGGCGTGGCAGCGCCTGCTGGCGACCCGCGGGCGCCCGGCACAGGCCTTGTTGCTGGCCGGCCCGCGCGGAGTGGGCAAGGGCGCGCTGGCGCAGGCGTGGGCACGGGCCTTGCTGTGCGAAGCGCCGCTGCCGGATGGCGCGGCATGCGGCGGCTGTCCGGCCTGCCATTGGTTCGACAGCGGTACGCATCCGGATTTTCGCCTGCTCACCCTGCAGGAAAAAACCGGCAAGGATGGCGAAACCAGAATGGCCGTCGCCATCGAGGTCGAACAGGCGCGCGAAGCGGTCGATTTCGTCCAGCTTTCCACCTACCGCGCGGGCTTTCGCGTGGTGCTGGTCAGCCCGGCGGACAGCCTCAACCTGGCGGCGGCCAACGCGCTGTTAAAGGTGCTCGAGGAGCCGCCGTTAAATACGGTATTCGTGCTGGTGTCGGATCAGCCCCGGCGCCTGTTGCCGACCATCCGCAGCCGCTGCACCCGACTGGACCTCGGCCTGCCGGCGACTGAAATCGCGATGCAGTGGCTGGCCGGCCAGCAACTGGAGGATGCGGCGACCTTGCTAGCCTTGTCCGGCGGGGCGCCGCTGGATGCCTTGAACTGGGCCGGGGGAGCCGAGCTGGATGAGCGGCGCAGCGTGCTGGAAGGCCTGGCACGCCCCGGACAACTCGATCCGGTGACACTGGGCGAACGCTGGAAGGCGGTCAAGCCGCAGACCTGGCATGCCGTGGTGTATAAATGGCTGGGCGATTTGCTGGCGGTCAAGCTGCAGGGCAGCGTGCAGTTCAACCGCGATTTTTCTGATGTATTGACGCGCCTGGGGGCGCAGGCCGATCTGGGTAAACTGCTGGCGCTTGCCAGAATGCAGGCGAACGAAGGCAGGGTACTCGCCCATCCGCTGAATCGGGCGGTGCAGCTGCAAGCCTGGCTGATTCGGTACCGGCACCTATTTGATTGAAGAGAGTCGACCATGAAAGCAGTAGCCAATGACCTGGCAGGACAAGTACGCCCCGGCGTGCTTTCGCTGTCGATCAAGGAAAAATCCGCGTTGTTTGCGGCATACATGCCCTTTATCAAGGGCGGCGGGCTGTTCATCCCCACCAACAAAAGCTACAGGATGGGCGAGGAAGTGTTCATGCTGCTGACCCTGATGGAGGATCCCGCCAAGCTGCCGGTATCGGGCAAGGTGGTATGGGTGACGCCCGCCGGCGCCCATGGCAGCCGCACCCAGGGGGTCGGGGTGCAGTTTGCGCCCAACGAAAGCGGCAAGGCGGCGCAAAACAAGATTGAAGGTTTGCTCGGCGGTTCGTTAAAATCGGCGCGTCCCACGCATACCATGTAGGGCAGGTGCAAGATCCAAGTGGCAAGAGCGGCGCTCACGCGCCTTCGAGAACTTGTACCTTGTACCTTTGCCTTGTGCCTTGTGCCTTGTGCCTTGAATCCTGTACCTGAAATGTTCGTCGATTCCCACTGCCACATCAATTTCCCCGATCTCGCCTGCAAGCTGCCAGAGGTGTTCGACCTGATGGCGGCCAACCGGGTGAGCCATGCGCTGTGCATCGGCGTGGAACTGGAAAAATTCCCGGAAATCCGCGCGCTCGCCGAGGCGCATCCGAATGTGTATGCCTCGGTCGGCGTGCACCCCGACCACGAGGACTGCGCCGAGCCGACGGTGGAGGAACTGGTTGCGCTGGCCGATCACCCCAGGGTGGTGGCGATCGGCGAGACCGGACTGGATTATTTCAGGTTGAGCGGCGACCTCGAATGGCAGCGCGAGCGCTTCCGCACCCATATCCGCGCGGCGCGGGCCTGCCGTAAGCCGCTGGTGATCCACACCCGTGCCGCGGCCGACGACACCCTGCGCATCATGCGCGAGGAACAGGCGGGCGAGGCGGGCGGGGTGATGCACTGCTTCACCGAAAGCCTGGCGGTGGCGGAAGCCGCCATCGAACTGGGGTTTTACATTTCGTTTTCCGGCATCGTCACCTTCAAGAACGCCGCCGCGCTACGCGAGGTGGCGGCGGCCATCCCGCTGGAACGCATGCTGATCGAGACCGACGCGCCGTACCTGGCGCCGGTGCCGCATCGCGGGCAGACCAATCAGCCGGGCTTCGTTAGGCACGTGGCGGAGGAAATCGGGCGAGTGCGCGGCATCAGTGCCGAAGCGGTGGGCGGCGCCACCACGCAGAATTTCTTCCGGCTGTTTGCCGCTGCGCGCCCGGACTGAAACCGCACGACCGCCTCCTACTGACTGAAGAAGGACTTCACCTTGTCCATGAACGACTGCGCGCGCGGATTGTTGTTGCGTCCGGGGCTTAGCGCCTCGAATTCGCTCAGCAGTTCGCGCTGACGCTCGGACAGATTCACTGGCGTCTCCACCAGCATGTGGCACAGGAGATCGCCCGGCGCGTGGCTGCGCACCCCCTTGATACCCTTGCCGCGCAGGCGGAACACCTTGCCCGACTGCGTTTCGGCCGGAATCTTGATCTTGGCGTGGCCGTCCAGGGTGGGGATTTCGAGCTCACCGCCGAGCGCGGCGGTGGCAAAGCTGATCGGCATCTCGCAATGGAGATCGTCGCCGTCGCGCTTGAATACGGGGTGATCCTTGAGGTGGATCACCACATAGAGGTCGCCCGGCGGACCGCCGTTGACGCCTGCTTCGCCTTCTCCGGCCAGTCGGATGCGGTCGCCGCTATCGACCCCGGCGGGAATCTTGACCGACAGCGTCTTGTGTTTCTTGACGCGGCCTTCGCCATGACAGGCGGTACAGGGATCGGCCACCATCTTGCCGGTGCCGCCGCAGCGTGGACAGGTCTGCTGCACCGAGAAAAAGCCTTGCTGGATGCGTACCTGACCGTGGCCGCCGCAGGTGGTGCAGGTGGTCGGCTGGGTGCCGGGTTTGGCGCCGCTGCCGTGACACACGCCGCATTCTTCCAGGGTCGGAATGCGTATCTTGGTTTCAGTGCCGTGCGCGGCATCTTCCAGACCGATTTCCAGGTTGTAGCGCAGGTCGGCGCCGCGATACACGCGGTCGCGGCGGCTGCCGCCACCACCGCCACCACCACCAAAAATATCGCCGAAGATGTCCGAGAAGGCATCGGAAAAACCGCCGCCGCCGAAGCCGCCGCCCATGCCGCCCTGCTGGTCGATTCCGGCGTGGCCGAACTGGTCGTACGCGGCGCGCTTGTCCGAGTCGGACAGGATTTCGTAGGCCTGCTTGGCTTCCTTGAATTTCTCCTCCGCTCCCTTGTCGTCCGGGTTGCGGTCGGGATGGTGCTTCATGGCCAGCTTACGGTAGGCCTTCTTGATATCTTCGTCCGAGGCGTTCTTGGTGACGCCGAGGACTTCGTAGTAGTCGCGTTTGCTCATGGCAGGGGTCAGGATTCAGGGATCAGGATTCAGGGAGTGAGGCGGGATACGGAATTCAGCGGAAAAAGGAAAAGCCGCGCATGGCACGGCTCTCCCTGACCACTGAATCCCGACTCCCGGCCCCTTACTTGTCCTTCACCTCTTCGAACTCGGCGTCGACCACGTTGTCGTCCGCCGCACCGGCGGCGCCACTGGCGGCCTCGCCCGGCTGCTCCTTGGCCTGCTCGGCTTTGTACATCTGCTCGGCAAGCTTGTGCGAGGCGGTGGCGAGCGCATTGGTCTTGGCTTCGATAGCGTCCTTGTCGTTTTCGCGCACGACATCCTCCGTCTCCTTCAATGCGGCTTCGATCGCGGCCTTTTCGTCGGCCGTGACCTTGTCGCCGTATTCGGCCAGCGATTTCTTCACCGAGTGGATCATGCTGTCCGCCGCGTTACGCGCGGTGGCCAGTTCGAGCGCCTTATGGTCCTCGACAGCATTGGCTTCGGCGTCCTTGACCATGCGCTGGATTTCTTCCTCGGAAAGGCCGGAGCTGGCCTGGATGCGGATGGTGTTTTCCTTGCCGGTGGCCTTGTCCTTGGCCGACACGTGCAGGATGCCGTTGGCGTCGATGTCGAAGGTGACCTCGATCTGCGGCATGCCGCGCGGGGCGGGCGGAATGTCGGACAGGTTGAACTGGCCGAGGCTCTTGTTGCCCGAAGCGATTTCGCGTTCACCCTGCAGCACGTGCACCGTCACCGCGCTCTGGTTGTCGTCGGCGGTGGAGAACACCTGGCTGGCTTTGGTCGGGATCGTGGTGTTTTTCGGGATCAGCTTGGTCATCACGCCGCCCAGGGTTTCGATGCCCAGGGAGAGGGGCGTGACGTCGAGCAGCAGTACGTCCTTCACCTCGCCCTGCAGCACGCCGCCCTGGATTGCGGCGCCGACGGCCACGGCTTCATCCGGGTTGACGTCACGACGTGCATCCTTGCCGAAGAAATCCTTCACGGCGTCCATCACCTTGGGCATGCGGGTCTGGCCGCCGACCAGGATGACGTCGTCGATCTGCGAGGTGGTGAGGCCGGCATCCTTCAGCGCCATCTTGCAAGGCTCGATGGTGCGCTTGATCAGGTCTTCCACCAGCGCTTCGAACTTGGCACGGGTGATCTTCACCGCCAGGTGCTTGGGCCCGGAGGCGTCGGCCGTGATGTAGGGCAGGTTGACCTCGGTCTGCTGGCCGGAAGACAGCTCGATCTTGGCCTTTTCCGCGGCTTCCTTCAGGCGCTGCAGCGCGAGCACGTCCTTCTTCAGGTCGACGCCCTGTTCCTTCTTGAATTCCTCGGCGATGTAGTCGATCAGGCGCTGGTCGAAGTCCTCGCCGCCGAGGAAGGTGTCGCCGTTGGTCGACAGCACTTCGAACTGGTGTTCGCCGTCCATCTCGGCAATCTCGATGATGGAAATGTCGAAGGTGCCGCCGCCGAGGTCATAGACGGCGATCTTGCGGTCGCCTTCCTTCTTGTCCATGCCGAAGGCCAGTGCGGCCGCGGTCGGTTCGTTGATGATGCGCTTGACTTCGAGGCCTGCGATACGGCCGGCGTCCTTGGTGGCCTGGCGCTGGCTGTCGTTGAAGTAGGCCGGTACGGTGATGACGGCTTCGGTGACTTCCTCGCCCAGGTAGTCCTCGGCGGTCTTCTTCATCTTGCGCAGGGTCTCGGCCGACACCTGCTGCGCGGCCATTTTCTTGTCGCGCACTTCGACCCAGGCGTCGCCATTGTCGGCCTTGACGATTTTGTAGGGCATCAGGCCGACATCCTTCTGCACTTCCTTCTCTTCGAAGCGGCGGCCGATCAGGCGCTTCACCGCGAATAGGGTGTTCTTCGGGTTGGTGACCGCCTGGCGCTTGGCCGGCGCGCCGACCAGGATTTCGCCGTCTTCGGTGTAGGCGACGACCGACGGCGTGGTGCGCGCGCCTTCGGCGTTCTCGATCACTTTCGGCGTGCCGTTTTCCATCACTGCCACACAGGAGTTGGTGGTGCCGAGGTCAATGCCAATAATGCGTCCCATGATGCGTTCCTTCTAAAAGAGTTTTAATTGGTTTGAATGTGGGGGAGGGGGCGCCCATTTCAAGGCTGATGCCGGGCGGGCGGCCTCAATCCTGGCCTTTGGCCACCATCACCAGTGCCGGCCGCAGCGTGCGCTCGTGCAGGCGGTAACCTTTCTGCAACACGGTAACGACTGTGTTGGCGGGCTGCTCGGACTCGACCACCTGGATCGCTTGATGCAGATGAGGGTCGAACTTCTCGCCCATCGGATCGATGTCGTGCAAATTGAACTTTCCAAATACCGCAACCAACTGCTTCAGGGTCAGCTCGACGCCGTCCTTCATGTTCTCCATGCTGGGCGACTCGGCGGCCAGCGCAGCTTCCAGGCTGTCCTTCACCGCCAGCAGTTCGCCGGCGAAGTTTTCCACCGCGAACTTGCGTGCCTTGTCGACGTCTTCCGCCGCGCGGCGGCGCATGTTTTCGGTCTCTGCCTTGGCGCGCAGCCAGGCGTCATGATGTTCGGCTGCCTGCAGTTCGGCCGCCTTCAACAGCTCTTCCAGGCTAGGCATGATTTCCTTGGCGGGATGGCTTTCGGCCGCTTCCGTGTTGATTTTGATGTCGTCCTGCATATCGGCTCCCAATTGTCCTCCCGGGTAAGTGGGGCCAAGCAATGCGGATTCAATAGGGGGTAGCATTTTTTCATCGCTGCTGCCCGCGTGAAGTGCGGCGCATGCCGATTTGCTGCGCGTGGGGGCTTCCGGTATGATGCGCGGCTCCCGGAGAGGTGGATGAGTGGTTTAAGTCGCACGCCTGGAAAGCGTGTTCAGGATAATATCCTGACGGGGGTTCGAATCCCCCCCTCTCCGCCATTTGCCAGATGCCAGCGTATTTCTGTTTTCAAAATACGGATGCCGACATCGAATGGCAGGCCAGGCGCCGTGCTGGCGGCCTTGTTTGTCTCTGCTCCCGCACGTTTCTCCAGACTTCCCGCCCGGCCTGGACCGGGCGCCCAGCTTCCAAATCGGGACGTATGCCTGTCCGCTCGGGTCGCCGCGGGGTTCAGGCTACAGCCTTGTTGCGTTCGATCAAGGCATAAGCCGAGTGGTTGTGGATGGACTCGAAGTTCTCCGATTCGACTACGTACGAATCGATGCGCCTATCCGCATCCAGTGCCGCCGCCACATCGCGCACCATGTCTTCGACGAATTTGGGATTGTCGTAGGCACGCTCGGTGACGTACTTCTCGTCCGGCCGCTTGAGCAGGCCGTAGAGCTGGCTCGACGCGTTGTCTTCGGCGACGCGGACGATATCCTCGATCCAGATGAAACTGTTGGCGCGCACCGTCAGGGTCACGTGCGAGCGCTGGTTGTGCGCGCCGTAGCGCGAGATCTGCTTGGAGCATGGACACAGGCTGGTGACCGGAACGACGACCTTCATGGTCTGAAGGTAGCGCCCGTCGCGGATTTCGCCAATGAAGGTCACATCGTAATCGAGCAGGCTCTCGACGCCTGATACCGGCGCTTTCTTGTTGATGAAATAGGGAAAATTCATTTCGACATGGCCGGAACGGGCTTCCAGCCGTTCCACCATCTGGCGCAGCATATGCTCGAAGGACTCCACCGATATTTCCCGCTCGTAGCCATTGAGGATCTCGAGGAAGCGGGACATGTGGGTGCCCTTGAAGTGATGCGGCAGATGCACGTACATGTTGAACAGGGCAATGGTGTGCTGCACGCCGCCACTCTTGTCCAGGACTTTGACGGGATGGCGGACCGCCTTGATGCCGACCTTGTCGATGGCGATCCGGCGCGCGTCGGGGGTGTTCTGGACATCGGGCATGGAAGCGGCCGTGCCGCCCGGGCGTGTGGCGGGGCAGGGCAGCTCGGTTTCGCAGACGGTATCGCAAGTGGTCATGGGTGGCTTTCTGTAAACGGGGTCATCACGGCAGGAATCTGGAAACCAGTTTCAGCACTTCCGTTCCGGGCGTGCCGTAGGGAATGATTTTCACCAGCTTGCCGCCGGTGTCGATCAGGTAGGTGTTGACCGTATGATCGACGGTATAACTCGATCCGGTCGGTACGTAGCGGAACTGGACGCCGTACTGATCGGCTACCTTGCGCAGTTCCTGTTCACTGCCGGTCAGGGCCAGGATTTCCCCGCCGAAGTGCTTGATGTAGGGATCGAGCACATCCGGGGTGTCGCGCTGCGGATCGACGCTGATGAAAATGGGCTGCACCCGGTGACGTTTCTCGGGCGGCAACCGGGCGAGCAGTTGCTGGAACTGGAGCAATTCGGCGGGACACATTTCCGGACAGTAGGTAAAGCCGAAATACAGCAGCACGACTTTGCCCTGCAGGGATGCCAGCGAAACCGGCTCTCCCTTGGTCGTGTGCAGCGTGAAATCGCCCCCCAGTGTCGTTGTTGCCCATGACGGACCAGCCAGGCACAAGGTAAACCAGAGCAGTGAAATGCGCAGAGCCACCAACATGTCGTTCCTTGTGCGGAATGAAGATGGGGGGTATCAAGCAGAAGACATGCCATGATGATATCGGGGTGCCGGTGCCGCAGCCGGGGTTGTCGCCGGGGTATGCCGTACCCGAAAGCAAGCAATCCCCGGCGTTGCCATGCAGGATGTACCGATTCCGTGACAGTTTGTCTCGCATCTTTCGCCGGCTCGAGTATGATTGAACATATCCAGGTGGGAAGCCTTGACCTGCGGCGTCTTAAAAAACAATAAACATTCAGAGCCGTTTTGATGGCTGGGCGTGGATATTGCTTTATATGAGGACCGAAGCGATGGAGAGGCAAGAAATCTTGGAACATGCCCGTCAGGTGAACGCGGTGGTGGGATTGGGTGGCGCGATAGAACCGGTGGAAGTGGGACCGGCGATTGCGCGCTCATGGAACCGATGCGCCCACGATTTCGGCCTCGATCCGGTAAAGGATGAGCCAATCGTGATTCTCGATAATCACGAACTGAAGGAACGCCAGGGCCCGCTGGAGCCCTTGCGTGCCATTGCCAAGGGAGAAATGGCGACGCTTTACCAGCAGTTGGCAGGCTCCGGTTTCTCGGTTCTGCTGACTGACCGTGAAGGCGTGGTGCTGGACTTTCTGGGCGACCCGACATTCAGCAAGACCGCCGCCGAGTGCGGCATGGTGGAAGGCGCGCTGTGGGGCGAGCGCCACCAGGGAACCAATGGCATGGGCACCTGCGCCATCGAGCAGCGCCCGATCCTGGTCCACCACAATGAACATTTTCTGACGCGCAATATCGGCCTGACCTGTTCGGCTGCGCCCATTTTCGATTCCGAGGGCGGCCTGCTCGCAGTGCTGGATGCCTCCAGTTTCTCCCACATGGCGCAGCAGCACACACTGGTGCTGGTCAACATGTCGGCGCAGATCATCGAGAACCGCGCATTCCTGTGTCGTTTCCGCAACCAGTATGCGCTCCGTTTCCATAGCCGCCCGGAGCTCATCGGTACGTTGTGGGAGGGCGTCCTGGCGCTGGACGAGGAGGGCAACATCCTCGCCGCCAACCGCAGCGCGCTGTTCCAGTTCGGCTACAAAAAGCCGGCCGACATGATCGGTCTGCAGTTGCGCGACCTGTTCAATACCGGCATGTCCGCGTTGATCGGTCACAAGAACCTGAGCTGGCTCAATCCGGTTCCGCTCTACGAAGCCCGCCAGGGCAATCGTTTCTTCGGCCTGATGCGCCCGCCGGAACACCAGGGCCCGTCCGCGGTTTCGCCCGCGCGCCGTGCCGCGCCTGCGATCACGGTTCCGGGCAACCCCAAGATCATGCGTCTGGAGGAGTTGCAGTTCGGCGATCCGACCATGGAATACAACGTGCGTTGTGCCAAACGCGTGCAGGACCACGACATCCCCATCCTGCTGTACGGCGAAACCGGTACCGGCAAGGAGATCTTTGCCCAGGCGATCCATTACGAGCACGCGGGCGCAAACCGGCCCTTCGTCGCCGTGAACTGCGCGTCGATTCCGGAAACCCTGATCGAAAGCGAATTGTTCGGTTACAAGTCGGGCGCTTTCACCGGGGCCAACCGGGAAGGACGGCGCGGCAAGATACTCCAGGCCAATGGCGGCACGCTGTTCCTGGACGAGATCGGCGATATGCCGATCATGTTGCAGGCCCGCCTGCTGCGCGTACTGGAAGAGCGTGAGGTCATCCCGCTGGGCGGGGAAGTCCCGATCAAGGTGGATATCAAGCTGATCAGCGCCACCCACCGCAACCTCAAGGAACTGGTTGCCGAGGGACGTTTCCGCGAAGACTTGTATTACCGCCTGCAAGGCATCGCCCTGACCCTGCCGCCACTGCGTGAGCGCCAGGACAAACGCGATCTGATCCGCCACGTTCTTGCCATGGAATGCGGCACCCGGGAAGAGGCGGTTCTCAGCGAGGGGGCGCTGCGCCAGCTGGAGGCCTATTCCTGGCCGGGCAATATCCGGCAGTTGCGCAACGTCTTGCGCACTGCGCTGGCGATGCGCGAGGGCAGGGAAATCACGACTTACGACCTGCTCGATGAAATCAGCCGGCTGACGCCAGGCGCGCAGCCCGCGGAATGCGCCACGGAGGCAGCGCCGCTGTCGTCCCTGGAAACGGCGGAACGCGATGCCATCCTGCACAACCTGGAGAAGTTCCGCTGGAACGTCACCCTGGCTGCCCGCCATCTCGGCATCAGCCGAAACACCCTGTACCGCAAGATGAAAAATCTCAATATCCGCATCAACAAGGAAGAATGAATTGCCGTCCTCGCCTTTCGTTACCTGGGTCGAGCCTGCCGACCTGGGTTTCAACTCAGCTCACTTCATCACCTATGGCAACGTGTGCGAGAACCTGCACGGCCATAACTTCCATGCCCGGGTGTCCGCCCACGGCAGTGACGGCGGCGAAGGCTATGTGCTGGATTTCGTCGCCCTGACGCGTCTGGCCCGCGACATCTGCCAGGAACTCTCCGACCGCGTCATCCTGCCCGGTACCAGCCCGGTGGTGAAGCTGGCCGAGGAGGACGGCCTGATCAAGGCGGAAAGCTTCGGCAAGCGCTTCTGGGTGGAAAAGGAAGGCTGCATCGTGCTGCCCATCGCCAACGTCACGGCGGAACTGCTCGCTTTCCACATTGGCGAGCGGCTGGTGGACGCCCTGCACCGCGAGAATCTGACGACCGGCGTACAACTGCTGGAAATCGGTGTCGAGGAAGCCGATCGCCAGTGGGGGATATCACGCCACCGCCCGCGTCATGACTGAACCGAAAACACCCCGTATCGCGTGGGGGCTGACCGGCTCCGGCCATTATCTGCGCGAATGCCTGGAGCTGATCGACCGCCTGCCGGACGTGGATATCTTCGTGACCCGCGCCGCCGTCGAGGTGTTGAGCATGTACGGCATCCCGCTCAAATCGCTGCGCGGGAAGCACCGCGTCTACCAGGATCACACCGCCAGCAGCGTGCCAGTGGGCTTTCTCTACAGTGGCCACTACCATACGCTGATCATCGGCCCGGCCACCTCAAACACCGTGGCCAAGTGTGTTGCCGGTATTTCCGACACGCTGGTCACCAACCTCTACGCGCAGGCCGGCAAGTGCCGCATCCCCAGCATCGTGTTCGCCTGCGACACCGAGCCGACCGTGATCACCGAGGCCCCCGACCGTACCGTGATGGTCTACCCGCGCCCCATTGATCTGGAGAGCACGCGGAACCTGAAGCGTTTTCCCGACACCATCGTGGCGGAGGACGTCGCCGCACTCAAGGCGGCCATCGAGAAGCGCCTGGCATGCCTGAACATATCCTTTTCCTGACCGGCCGCCTGGCCGAGTCGCAGCTCAAGCGCGTGCTCGGCGACCTGGGCGATGCCGGCTTCACCTGGGAGGTGCAGGTGCTGGGCGTGCAGGTGGCGGCGCTGATGACCACCGACATGATCCATCGCCGCCTCACCGATACCGGCCGGGCCGACCGCATCATGCTGCCCGGCCGCTGCCGCGGCGACCTGGCCGCACTGTCCGCACATTTTGGCATCCCCGTCGAACGCGGGCCCGACGAACTCATGGACCTGCCCGAATTTTTTGGCCGTAAACGCCGTGCACCAGACCTCTCGCGTCACGACGTCGTCCTGTTCGCCGAGCTGGTGGACGCGCCGCGCATGGGCATCGAGGCTATTCTGGCCCAGGCTGCCGCCTACGTCGCCGACGGCGCCGACGTGATCGACATCGGCTGCCTGCCGCAGACGCCGTTCCCGCATCTGGAAGAGACCGTGCGCGCGCTCAAGGCCGCCGGCCACCGGGTCAGTGTGGATTCGCTGGATACCGACGAACTGCTGCGCGGCGGCCGCGCCGGCGCCGATTACCTGTTGTCGCTCAGCTCCGGGACCTTGCACCTGGCCGACGAGGTTGCCTCCATCCCGGTGTTGATCCCTGCCCGTCATGGCGATCTCGACGACCTGGTCGGCGCCATGCAGCAACTGGAAGCGCGCGGCAAGCCCTATCTTGCCGACCCCATTCTCGACCCGTTGCCGTTCGGTTTCGCGTCGTCGCTGGCGCGCTACCACGAACTACGCCGGCGCATGCCCCAGGCGGAGATTCTCATGGGCACAGGCAACGTCTCCGAGCTTACCGACGCCGACACTGCCGGCATCCATGCCCTGCTGCTGGGGATCATGGCCGAGCTCGACATCCGGGCCCTGCTCACCACCCAGGTCAGTCCCCATTGCAAGAGCGCGGTGCGGGAGATCGATGCTGCCCGGCGCATCATGTTCGCCGCCCGGGAGGCGCAAAGCCTGCCACGCGACTTTTCCGACGACCTCCTGGGGCTGCGCCACCGCAAGCCGTTTCCCTATGGTCCGGACGAGATCGCCGCCATGGCCGGGGCGGTGAAGGATCCCAGCTTCCGCATCCAGATCAGCCAGGCGGGCATGCACATATACAACCGCGACGGCCTGCATACCGCCACCGATCCCTTCCAGCTCTGGCCGCATCTCAAGCTTGAACACGACGGCGGCCACGCCTTCTATCTGGGCGTCGAGCTCGCCCGTGCCCAGATCGCCTGGCAACTCGGCAAGCGCTACAGCCAGGACGAGCAGCTGGCCTGGGGCTGCATGCAGCCACGCCCGGCCGAAGACATGAGCCAGCAGTGCGCCCCTGGCCCGACCCGCGCCGATACAACGAGAGAATTATCGTGAGCCTGATCTTCGAAGCCATCCTCACCAGCGCCACGTCCGACGGCACCACCCACATCGCCCCGCTGGGTTTTCGGCGCGAAGGCGAGTTCGTCGTCCTGGCGCCGTTTCATCCCTCGCGCACCCTGGACAACCTGCGCGCCACCGGCCTGGCCGCTCTGAGCCACACCGACGACACGCGTGTGTTTGCCGGCTGCCTCACCGGGCGGCGCGACTGGCCGCTCATGCCATGCGAACGCATCGCCTGTGGCCGCTTGGAAAGCGCTCTCAGCCACATCGAGCTGGAAGTGGCGCGCATAGAGGAAGACCCGCTGCGGCCGCGCTTTCTGTGCCGTGAACTGCTCACCCGCAACCACGCGCCGTTTCCCGGCCACAATCGCGCCCAGGCCGCCGTCATCGAAGCGTGCATCCTGGTCAGCCGCCTGGGCATGCTGCCTGCCGACAAGGTGCAACGGGAAATGGACTACCTCGCCATCGCCATCGACAAGACCGCCGGGCCGCGCGAGCTGGAAGCGTGGGGCTGGCTCAGGGAGAAGATCGCGGCGCACCGGGAAGCGGCGTGACCGCCTGGCTCGCCAGCATTACCGATGTCGCCGAGGCGCGCCAGGTGCTGACCGCCGGCGCCGCCATTGTCGATGCCAAGAACCCGCATGCCGGCGCGCTCGGTGCGCTGCCGCACGACACCGTGCGCGCCATCGTCGCGGTGGTGGGCGGGCGCGTCCCGGTCAGCGCCACCATCGGCGATTTCCCGGACATGAACCCCGCAGCGGTGGCGGCCGCCGTGGCCGCCATGGCCGCCACCGGCGTCGATTTCGTCAAGATCGGCCTGTTGCCGTCGCCGACTCTGGCCGATTGCCTGGATGCGCTGGTGCCGCTCGCCCGTCGCCACCGCCTGGTGGCCGTGCTGTTCGCCGACCGCGAGCCGGATTTCAAGCTGATCGAGCGGCTCGCCGAACGGGATTTCACGGGCGTCATGCTCGACACGGCGGACAAGGCCGGCGGCGGCCTGCTGGCCTATCAGCCGGTGGCGCGCCTGGCGCAGTTCGTGGCGCAGGCGAAAGGAGCTGGACTGCTCAGCGGCCTGGCCGGCTCGCTCAAGCTGGCCGACATTTCCGTCCTCGCGCCGATCGGCGCGGACTACCTGGGTTTTCGCGGCGCCCTCTGCCGCAATCACGCCCGCACCTGGGCGCTGGACCCAGGTGCCCTGGCGGCGCTCAGTGAGGCAATGGGGCGGGCCGCGGTGCAGGGAGCCTGACCGCCCGCAGCGAGCGGCGGCGGCTTATGGACGTGGCGTTCGGCTGGCGTCCGGCCGCGGTTATGGAGCGGCTCATCGCCCCTGGTCGAACTGCTCGCGCAGGCTATCCAGGGTTGCCTGCTCGCCGCGGACGCGGAAGAACGCGCCTGCATCGTCGGCGCGCTCCTCCAGCACCGCACAGCGCGCGAATATCTCTCCGCGCAGCTGCTGCGCCGACCAGGGAAGAAAAAGCTCGGCCTCGACCAGATCCCGCTGAAAAAACGCAACGATCGCCTGGTGCAGTTGCGCGACATCGCTGGGGCGGCGCGCGCTCATCACGATGCAACCGGGGTAGGCGGCGCGTAGCGCGGCTTCGCGTTCGGCCTGCGCCGCGGCGTCGCCGACGTGGTCGATCTTGTTGAAAATGCGCAGGCGCGGCACGTCCTGCGCGTCGATCTCGTCCAGCACGTGTTCGGTGGTTTCGATCTGCCGCTCGAAGCCGGGATCGCTGGCGTCGACGACATGCAGCAACAGCGACGCATCCAACGCCTCTTCGAGCGTCGACTTGAACGACGCGACCAGCCCGTGCGGCAGGTTCTTGATGAAGCCGACCGTGTCGCTGACCAGCACGTGAGGGACGCTCTCGGGGTAAAGGCTGCGCACGGTGGTGTCGAGCGTGGCGAAGAGCTTGTTGGCGACCAGCACCTCGCTGCCGGTGAGGGCGCGCATCAGGGTGGATTTTCCCGCGTTGGTGTAGCCCACCAGCGCCACGCTGGCGAGCCCCTGGTGCGCCTGCCGCCGCGCGCGCTGCGTCTTGCGTTCGACATCCATCGCGGCGATCTCCTTCTGCAGTTCGGCGATGCGGTCGCGGATCTTGCGCTTGTCCAGTTCGGTGTGCGACTCGCCGGCACCGCGCCCGCCGACGCCGCTGCGCTGCCGCCCCTGCGGCCCGGCGAGCTTCGCCGCCTCGCGCAGGCGCGGCGCCAGGTAGCCCAGGCGTGCGATCTCCACCTGCGCGCGCGCGGCGGGTGAGCGCGCGTTGCGGTGGAAGATTTCGAGTATGACCATGGTGCGATCCATCACCTGGCAGCCGACCTCGTTTTCGAGGTTGCGCGCCTGCGACGGAGAGATTTCGTGGTCGACGAAGATGACGTCGATCGGCTCGGTCGAGACCGCGTCGTCCAGGCCCTCGACGAACGTGGAAAGGCGATGCAGGGGGTTCGGCGCGCGGTCGGGTTTGCTTGCGCCGCCCGGTTCGACGTTCACGAAGCAGCGAATCTCCTGTCGCTTGCCGACGCCCAGATACGCCGTCGAGTCGAAGCCGGAGCGTTTTTGCGTGAACGTGCGGGTGACCGTGAACCCCAGTGTCTTTGCCAGCTCGCGCAGCTCGGTCAGCGATGCCTCGAATTCAACGTCGCTTACTCCCGGCAGCTGCACCGACGCCACGACCGCGTATTGGGGGGTTTCCTTGACTTCTTTTTGCATGCGGCGTGTGCTTCTGTCGGATGGGGAAGCCGGGCATTATCCGCCAATGCCATCATCCTTACACGCCAGACATTGCCCGGCTGCCCCATCCAGTCGTTCGAGGATTTCATTCAACCACGCCCCGTGTTCCGGTTTCATCACGCAGGCGCGCAGGCAGGTGATCGCGTCCGCATCCCAGACACGCACCGGCTTGAACGGCTCCAGCATGGCCCTGGGCATGGTGACCAGGGCCAGATGCAGGTCGCGTTCCCGGGCGGCCTGAAAAACCTGGCGCGTCCTGGCCGAGGCCAGACTGGCGCTGTCGGCGCGTACGGCCCAGACGACAACATCGAGCTGTGGTGGGGACAACGGGACGAAGCGTTCATCCTGCGCCAGCGCCTGGTGTAGCGCCACGGCGGCGTCGCGGCCGGCTTCCAGCCCGTGGGCGAATTCGCCGCCGCGAACCAGGGGCAGCAGCCGCAGAGTGGTCCACAAGGCCACGGCTGCGGCGCCGGGGCGCGAGCATTCCAGGGAGATTTCCCCCAGGTGGGGGTCGGTGCTGCCCAGATAGGTATACGGCGAGTCATGCCGGTAGACCTGCCGGACGTGCGTGTCGCGGAACAGGATGCAGCCGCAGCCGTAGGGCTGCAGGCCGTGCTTGTGAGGGTCCACGGCGATGGAGTCGGCTTGGGGCAGGGCGTCGAAGGCGCGTTGGGCATCGTCGCCGAGGTTGGCAGCGAGGGTGAAATAACCCCCGTAGGCGGCGTCTACATGCAGGCGGAAGGCGTAGCGCCGGCGCAGGGCCAGGATAGCGTGAAGCGGATCCACGGCGCCGGTGGCCGTGGTGCCCAGGGTGGCCACCACGGTTCCCACCGTACCCTTGGCCAGCTCGCGCTCCAGGGCTGCGATGTCCATGCGCCCCAGGTGATCCGCCGGAATCGGGTGGAATGGCACCCCCAGCACGCCTGCCAGCCGCTCGTGGCTGTAATGGGCCTGGACCGAGGCGGCGATGCCCCGGCCGTGGCCGAGTTCCCGTGCCACCCAGAGTGCCTCGAAGTTGGCCAGCGTGCCGCCGCCGCACAGATGCCCGAGGTGGGTGTCCCAACCGAACATGGCTGCGATCCGGGCCACCGCTTCCTGTTCCATGCGCGAGCTGGCGCGGCCGCCGTCGTAGGCGTGATTGTTGGGGTTGAGGCCGAGGCTCAGGGAGTAGGCCAGCCGGGCGGCAGGATGGGGCGGCTTCTGCATGTGCCCCAGGTAGAGCGGGTGGTGGTAGGGGTCGGTATCGCGCAGGCGTTCTGCCGCTGCGAGCAGGGCTTCGCGCAGGCCGGCAGGGAGGGCGCCGGGATGGGCGTCCGGCAGGCCGGCGAAGCCGGCGTCGAGGATGGCCAGGGCCTCGCCGAGCAGTTCGAGCTCAGCTTTTCGTCCGGAAGTCACGATTGAAGCCGTGCCTGCGGGCATGACGTGGCCGACGCCGGGTCAGTCGTGCTTGAGCAGGCCGCACACCGCCGGCCTGATTTCCGCAAGGTCGAATTCGCACCCACCGATTGCGCCGGCAACGACGTGCGGCCCCGCCGGCCGATCAGACGGGCGGCCGGCAAGCCGGTCACTCCGCGCATGCTCCTGCTGTGGGGGGCAGGCAGAATCGGGCAGGAGGGGGCCGTTTCCATCCGGCGGTAGAAGGCATGGATGGTGTCGCCGCCCTTGCCCATGTCCGGCATGGCGCAGCTACCCCTGCGCAGCTCTTGCACCCGGTGTTTCATCGACGGCATTGCGCAGCGGCAGGGCCGCTTTCATGAGGGCAGGCTGGGTTGGTTCATTCATGTGGCTCATCGGATCGTCCCTCGTTTTCCGCATTCCGGCGCCGCGCCGTGCTATCCGCTTTCTGCCGGGACATCGGGCGACGATAGGGCTGCCGCCGGCGGTAATTTCCGGATGTATTTTAACTGCCCATGCCCGCAGGCGTGGTGCGCCTGTCCTGGCGAAACGGGGGCAGTCATCGGCCAGGCCAGCCAGTCGTACAGGGTGGCGGGGGCGCAGTGGCTGAGAATGTGGATCGGTTTGGCGTAGCGGGCCGCGAAACCGGGAAAGGCGCTGTCGACCAGGCCGGCATCGGCCAGCGCCCGAATATCGCCCACGTCGCCCTCGCCGTGCTTGACCAGCGCCAGGGCTTCTGCGCCGAGATGGTGCGCGAGCCAGACCGCCAGGCTGTCGGAAGTCACCGACCAGCATTCCGGGATGTCGGACGCGCCCAGGCACATGCTCGATGGCAGCCACACCGGCGTGCGGCCGTGCGCGATGGCATCGGTGATCATCTGGGGCGTGGCGGCGGGGAACAGGTCCGGCTCCAGATCGCACAGCATCAGACCGTATTGCTCCATCGCGAGCAGGCTCAAGCGATGCGCCGCGGCATCGCTGAAATGGCAGCGCCGCTGCGCCTCACGCACCGCGTCGGCGAACGGTCCGCCGCCGGGCACCAGCACGACGCGGCCGCCGGCCTGCGCCAGCGCGTCGAGCCAGCTGGTGAGCCACGGCGAATCGTGCAGACTGCCGCCCAGTTTCACGACTCGGAGCATTGTTCCTCCGCTTGCGTGGCGGCCATTCCACCTCCTGATTCGCACACTAGCCGGAGCATGGCCGCCGCCTTGTCGAGGCATTCCTGATACTCCTCGTCGGCCTTCGAGTCGGCGACGATGCCGCCGCCGGCCCAGAAGCGCAGCGTGTCGCGCGCCAGGACCAGGGTGCGGATCGCGATGTTGCTGTCCATGTTGCCGTTGAACCCCAGCCAGCCCACTGCTCCGCAATACACGCCGCGCCGGTTCGGCTCCAGTTCCTCGATGATCTGCATGGCGCGCAGCTTCGGCGCCCCGGTGATCGAACCGCCCGGGAACGACGCACGCAACAGCGCCGCCGCATCCACGTCGCCGGCAAGACGCCCGGTCACCGTGCTCACCAGATGGTGCACCGTCGCGAAGCTCTCGATCTCGAACAGGCGCGGCACCGCCACCGAGCCCGGCGCGCATACCTTGCCGAGGTCGTTGCGCAGGAGGTCCACGATCATCAGGTTCTCGGCGCGGTCCTTCAGGCTGTCGCGCAATTCCCGCGCCAGCACCGAATCCGCCTCGGGCGCAGCGGCGCGCGGGCGCGTGCCCTTGATCGGTTTGGTCTCGACGTGTCCCTGTCTCACTTCCAGGAAGCGTTCCGGCGACGATGACAGGATGCGGACGTCGGGCAGGTTGAGGTAGGCCGAATACGGTGCCGGGTTGAGCCGGCGCAGGGCCTGGTAGCCGAGCCATGGATCGCCGGTGGCGGGCGCGGCGAAGCGTTGCGCGAGGTTGACCTGGTAGCAGTCGCCGGCGGCGATGTAGCGCTGGATCTGGCTGAAGGCCCGGCGGTAGGCGTCGCGGGTGAAATTGCAACTCACCGTGCCCACCCGGAACGGGCGCCGCTGCGCCGCTGCGGCAGCGCCGGGGGCGTTGCCGAACAGGGCGGCCAGCCGATCCCAGGTGGCGGCGGTGCGGGGGTCGCGTCCGGCGCCGACCAGCCAGCTTGCGCGCTGCTCGTGATCGACCACGACGGCCCAGTCGTAGATGCCGACTGCCATGTCGGGTATGGCTTCGACGTCGTGCGCGAGACGCGGCAGGCGTTCGATGCGGCGTGCGAGGTCATAGCCGAAGTAGCCGATGGCGCCGCCAGTGAACGGCAGCGGGCCTGGCTGGCCGTCGGCAGCGAGGGCCTGGCGCAGCAGGTCGAACGGGTCGTCGGGGGAGAGGCTGACGGCCGGGCCGGTGCCGTCGTGACGGCGTATCTCGCTCATGCCGCCACGGGTGACCAGCGTGGCGCTCGGACGGGCGGCGAGGATGTCGATGCGTCCGGCGGTGCTGCGCGGCCGGCCGCTGTCGAGAAACACCGCCCACGGTTCGTCGGCGATGGCTTCGAACAGCTCGGCGCTGTCCGCGCGGTAGGGAAGGGCAGTCAGCAGCATGATTTTTCTCCAGCCAGCAGTAGGCCCGCAGCCACGGCCGGCGCGCACCAGTCGATGTGCTCGACCAGCGAGCCGGCTATCGGCAGCTGCGAGAAGTTCAGCACCGGGCGTCCGCTCCTTGCCGCCAGGCGCGGGCCGAGGAAAGCGCCGGCGCCCGCCATCACCAGGGGTGCATGCGGGTCGATCGGTACGCGTGACAGCACTTGCCGGATGGCGCGGCCGATGCGTTCCAGTTGTGCGTCGGCGAACCAGGCGGCCAGTTCCGTCCAGGCCGCATCGGACAGGTCGCCGGCATCGCGTCCGACCATGCGCGCCAGCCGGGCACGGCTGGCCTCGACGGTCTTGGGTCCGCCATCGGCGCTGTCGTGCAGATCGGCGCCGTCGGGCAGTCCGCCGAGTATCCGATGGACATCCGCGCTGGTGGCGAAATGTTCTGCCATGAGCGGTACCCAGCGTCCCGCCACCGGCGCTTCTGCGCTCATGGCCATGAGCGGGGTGCGCGCGATGCCGGTGTAGACCAGTTCGCCGGCCGCCAGGCGGTCGCTGTCGCTGGCACTGGCAGTGGCCACCCCGTGGCCGCGCAGCGGGACGATGTCGGTGGTGGTGCTGCCGATATCCACCAGCAGTGCCTCGCCCAGGTGCGCTGCCACCAGGTCGGCGGTGGCGCGCCAGTTGGCCGAGGCGACCTGGTAGGGGTGCAGGCGCGCGGAAGCGCCATCGAGCCAGCCCTCGGCGCCGGCATAGAAGCGGACGTCGCCGCTGCCGAGACGCCGGCACAGCAGTTCGACCAGGGCATGCACGCCATCCTTGCGGGTGGCGAACAGATCGGTCATCTCGCCGCTCATGGTGACGGCGTGATAGCGCGGAGAACCTGGCCACACGGTATTTCCGGCCAGGATCCGGTCGAGGGCCGCGTGCAGATGCTCCGGGCCGCGCCAGAGCGGACAAGACTCCTGCCAGACCATCGCGACGCGGCCGTCGGCCTCGATGCGCGCGGCCTTCAGGTGCGCGCCGCCGACGTCCCAGCCGATCGTGATGTCCATCGGTTCAGACATGGGTTGTCTCCAGAGTGATGGGGCGCAGTCCGCGGCAGGCATGCATCTCCGGCAGTTCGAGCACGTGTTGTGCCGGGTTGCAGTCGAGCGCCGCGCGCAGGCCGGCGTAGGAAACGGTGGCGCGCGGATTCACCTCCAGCACCATCGGGCCGAAAGCGCCGGCGATCAGGTCGACGCCGACATAGCCCCACAGACCGGGGATCGCGGCCGCCACCCGCGCGGCCAGTGCGGCGTAACGCCCGTCGCCGTCGCCCAGCGCATTGACGGTCACGCCGTGGAATTCGAAGTGGTCGCCAGTCAGTCCGACATGCTGGCGGTTCACGCTCAGCAGTTGCGTCCGGCCGTCGCAGCACAGCAGGGACAGCGACAGGCTCTCGCCTGCGACATAAGGCTGGAACACGTGCATGGCGTGGGGATGGGTGTCGTGCCAGGCCTGGGCGGCGGCGGCATCGGCAAACAGCAGGGTATCCTCGCAGCCGACACCGTCGTCGGGCTTGGCCACTACGGCGCCCGTCAGCAGGTCCGGAGTGGCGAAGGTGGGCACCGTCGTCACCCCGGCTCCGGCCAGGCGGGCGGTGGTGGCGTACTTGCTGGCGGCGATGTGCACCGCGTCTGGCCGGCAGCCCAACAGCCATTTGCCGGCGGCCTCGACCTGCCGATTCAGGGACTCCAGCAGGCCGCCGCTTTCCGGCGCCACCATCCAGGCCGCATCGGCGGCGTCAAGGCAACGCATGAAATCGGAGCGGCAGCGCGTCGCGTCGGTGGCGACGACCGTCAGGCCGGGCTGTTCCGGTATGGCGAGGCGCGCATCGCGCAGGGTCAGGACTTCCATTCCCGGTAGCGCGATGAGATCATCGACCAGCGCCCGCCACATCAGCTCACCGTCGCCCAGGAAGCCGGGCAGCGCCTGGCCGGCATAGCCGCCGCCGGTGACGAATTCAAAGACGAAAACTTTCATGACCGCCTTCTTCAGCCTGATTCCCGTACTCGACCTAATGGGCGGGCAGGTGGTACGCGCGCGGGCCGGCCGGCGTGACGAATACCGGGCGCTGCGTTCCGTGTTGTGCGGCTCCAGCCGGCCCGAGGCCGTGGTGGAGGGATTGCTCGCGCTGTACCCGTTCCGCCGGTTTTACATTGCCGACCTGGATGCGATTCTCGGCCGGGGCGATCACCGGGCCACGCTGGAACACCTGCAGCGCGCCCATCCGGCCCTGGAGTGGTGGGTCGATGCCGGTTTTGCCGATGTCGCTGCCGCCGCAAGCTGGCGCCGCGACGGCTTGGGCCGGCCAGTGCTGGGCAGCGAGAGTCTGGCTGGAGCGCCCGCACGCGGCGATTATCCCGGCGGCAGCGTGCTGTCGCTGGATTACCGTGGCGAGGATTTTCTCGGGCCGGCCGATCTGCTGTGCGATGCAGCGCGCTGGCCGGACGACGTGGTCGCCATGACGCTGGCGCGGGTCGGGGTCGGCGCCGGCCCCGACCTGGCGCGCCTGGCGCAATTGCGGCGCCTGAATCCGGCCTGCCGCCTGTATGCGGCAGGCGGCGTGCGCCACGCGGCGGATCTCGCCGCGCTGGCCGGAGCCGGGCTGGCCGGTGTGCTGCTGGCCTCGGCCTTGCACGATGGGGCACTCAGTCGTGCTGAGCTTGCCGCTTTTCATGATGATCGTCCCAGGAACGCAACCACTGGCGCCAGGGCGAGTGCCCCAGAGCCGGATCGGTGAAGCGGCCGAGCAGGGGCTGGCTGCCCTGGCTTTGCCAGGTCTCCAGGTCAGGGCCGACGTATTGGCACCATGACTGTGGCGTTTCGTAGAGGGTAAGCTCGCACAGCTCGGGCAGGAAATCGATCAGCTGCTCCCAGATGTAGATGCTGAGAAGTTCGGTGGTGGAGCGCCAGGCCAGCTCCGGACCTGCGTAGTTCAGGGTGTGGTGGTCGAAGCGCTCGACCACGCGGGCGTTCACCACCCGCTTGAGGTAGCCGTAATCGAGCACGCAGCCGCTGATCGGATCGATCCGGCCACGCACCTTCACATGTAGTACATAGCGGCCGCCGTGCAGGTTGCTGCACTTGGCTGGATGGTCGGTGAGGAAGTGGGCGGAATCAAACACCACTTCCTTGCTTACCGTCACTTCCGGGGTGTCCGGGTGGAGGCGCGCCCAGACGCCGGGCATTGCCTCCAGCTCGACCTGCAGGCTGTCGAGCAGGCGCGTGGTATCGGCGCGCGTCAGCGTGCGCAGCAGGGGCGCGCCGGCGCCGAGATCGTGGGTCAGGGCATGGGTGGCCACACTCAGCTCGCGTGCCAGATACTCGGCTGCATCCTCCGCATCGTCAGGCGAAGCGAAGGGGAGAAATAGGTAGCCGGCATGCAATTCGCCGGCATGGGCCAGATAGGTTGCGTATTTCATACGCCGTTCCGGTGGGGGCACCCTGGCGGGTAGCCAGGGGCCGACCAGATTGCGTTTTTGCGTTACCAGACGGTTCTTCGCCACGACCCGGTGGGTACCCGGAGCGTAGTGATATTCCTGACGGAAGCGAAAACCGTAAGGCGCGAGCTGTGCCAGATCGCAGAACAGCAGATCCAGCCAGGCGATCTCGCCTTCGATCCGGCACAGCGTGCCGTTGTCGTCGACCTTGCCGGCCAGGCGCAGGCCGGCGAGAACCGCGCGTGCGGTTTCGTCCGGCACAGCGACGGGCATGGGCGGAAGGGGGGCGGCATCCGCCGTCCCGATCCTGTCCGGCGTCACCAACAGGTCGAGCGGCAGCGCGTGGCGCAGGGCATACTCCTGCAAGGTGAGACCGCTGCAGGCGAACAGATGCTCGTGGTCGAGCTCCATTACCGTGGTTCCGCACTCCAGGCAACGCACTACGCTCTCCCGATCAGTTGTGGGCGGCGAACGGGTGACCCGCTTTGCCTTTTTTGGCTACGACATCCGCTGCCGTGGGCGTACCGGAAACGGCATTCTTGATGGACTGCTTGGTGGCTTCGTAGTTGTAGTCCTGGATCTTGGTGTCGTCAGCGGCTTCCCAGTGAATGAACACGCCCACGCAGATAAAGAGGTCGTCGGCCTCGTTGGCGGGGATGGTGCCGTCTTCGACGCAGTCGGCCACTGCCATGGCGACGCCGCGCTGGGCCGGGCCGAACATCTGCACTGCCTGCTTGGCGCCCTTGATGGTCACCTTGTTGAACATCATGGTGTTGGGTTTTGTAGGCAGGTTGGGAGCCACCACCGCCAGCAGCGAGGTGAAGCCGTCTTTGTTGTTGACCAGGCCGTTGCAGAATGCCGTTTCGACGGCGCTGCCGCGGGGGCCCATGATCAAGTCGATATGCGCCACTTCGTTGCCGTCGCCAACCAAGGCCTCGCC
Source organism: Thiobacillus denitrificans DSM 12475 (assembly GCF_000376425.1). GTDB lineage: Bacteria > Pseudomonadota > Gammaproteobacteria > Burkholderiales > Thiobacillaceae > Thiobacillus > Thiobacillus denitrificans. The sequence goes on from NZ_AQWL01000007.1 coordinate 108,018, forward strand.
TACCATTACGCGATCGATTTTAGCCATCTTTAATTTCTCCTTGAATTGCACTGACTCGGTTGAATTGGGACGGTCCGCCAGCGCCGAGTTATCCGCTGACGGGCCGCTGCTACAACGTCTAGAAGACGTTTCGAAACATCAAATATCGGTTTGCCCTCCTGCCGGCCGGTCCGCCTCATGGGCGTCGGTTGGCGTCGCCGACAGGCGATCCACGAGCCAGGTGGCGACGGCCAGATCGGCGCTGGTACCGGGGTTGACGCCGGCCGATTTCAAGATCTGATCGAGGCTCGCGAGATGCCGCCGGGCACACTCCCAGCCGAGACATGGCGCCATGTCGGCGATACAGCCACGAGCCATGCGCTGCACCTGTGCTGCGGTAGGCGCACCGAATTTACGCAGCACGTGGCTGTCGGGAAAATGGCTCAGATAGGTCAGGTAGACATCGGTCAGCGCCCGTGTTTCCTCGCCCCAGCGGGTGCGGCCCTGCTTCAGTGCGTCCATGCCGAGACTAAAGATGTCGGCATAACCGCTGGCGTACTGGCTGGCGATGTGGTCGCGTTGCGCGGCTTCGCGCATGGCCGCGAGCAGGCTCACGGTGGGGGCGGCGTGGACATCGTGGCGCGGGCTGCTGCCGAGTCCACCCGGCGCGGCCAGGCGGATGGCGCGATAGACCCATTCCGCGTCCTCGCACGTCGTCTCGTCGAGATCGCGGCGCAGGCGCTGCGACAGGGGCTCGTGCGGCAGGCGATGCTGTGCGGCATGGAGCAGTGGCACCGTCAGCAACACGATGCCGAGGTTGGTGTTGCAGCCGACCGCCTGGCGCGTCGCTTCGATTGCGCGATAGATCCGTTCGCCGAGCGGCAGTGTGCGATCGGCCACGTGCGGGGCGGCGGCTTCGGCACTGAGCTGGAAATCGCGCGCGTGCATGCCGTGCCCGGGTGATTCGACGCTGACGTTGCCAGGCTTGAAGGCGAGCACGTCGAGTTCGCAGGCAGTGCGGAAGGCTTCCGCAAGCTCGGTGGTGCCGGGCAGAGGGGACAGGCGCGCGTTCATGCGTAACGCTCCCGCAAAGCGGTTTCCACGTGCTGGTCGAGAAAATCGTTCACCAGCAGGGTGGCCACGTCGTCTTTCACGACTGTTTGCAGACCGCGCCAGGCCGGGATGCTGTTGACCTCGATCACCGTGAGCTGGCCGTCGCGATCACGCATCAGGTCCACACCGGTGTACGCCATGCCAAGGGCCTGGCTGGCCGCCTCCGCCATCTGGAACAGTGCCGGATCCGCCGGCGCCGGCAGGCAGCAGGCACCCTGCGCCACGTTGTTGATCCAGCTGGCACCGCGGCGGATCATGGCGGCGCGGCTGCGGCCGCCGACGACCAGGACCCGGTAGTCCTCCCAGTTGCCGGTGGCCGAGCCGACGAAGCGCTGCAGGTAGTAGACGTCCCGATATTCGGCTGCCGGCGGCAGGTCGGCGGGCGTGGTCAGGCGGCGCAGGCCGGTGCCCTGGGAGCCGAACAGGGGCTTCAGCACCAGCTCGTGGCCGCTGGCGGCTTCTCGTATCAGCAGGGCGCGGGCCTGCGCTTCGGACTCCATCACCCAGGTGGGCGGGGTAGGCACGCCGGCCCGGTGCAGCAGCAGGCTGGTCATGGCCTTGTCCACGCTGGTTTCGATGGCGCGTACCGGGTTGTATACGGGCACGCCTGCGGCGGGCAGGGCGTGCAGGAAATCCAGGCGCAGGATCACCTGCTCCAGGGTGCCGCCGGACACGCCGCGCACGAAAGCGCCGTCCGGCAGGCGATCCTCGAAACCCGGCAGTACCAGGCCGGCGATGCCGCGCTCCAGATCCACGCGGCATTCGCTCAGCGACAGGTTCACCGCCTGGTAGCCGCGGGCGGCGAAGGCGCGGCTGAGCTTCTTGCCGTGCCAGCCCGGGTCATCAGTGAAGATAGCGATGCGGCCGATCATGAAAACGAACGCTCCAGCAGTTCCCCGTTCAGATGTCCGGCCCGGAAAGTGCGACCTGTGGTCAGGCAAGTGACACTCACGCTGGCGGGGGCGAACAACAGGGGGTCGATCTTGTAGAAATCATGGCCGGCCGCCTTGAAGACCTGGGCGAAGGGCTGGCCATAGTCACTGGATGCCTCGCTGGGCATGCGCTGGGCCAGGTCTTCCGCTGCCCCCTCCTCGCCGGAGACGAACAGGTGTACACGGCCGCCGAACAGGATGGCGTCGTTGGTGCGGCCCATGGCGACGAGGAAATCCGGAGATGGCGGGCAGACCGGTGCCGTACCCATGCCGTCGACGATATGCTCCACCGGAAAACCCAGGAAATGCGCCTTGTGCAGGGCCACTTCCAGCACCCGCGCCACCACCTGAACCGAACCGGCCAGGCTGGTGGTCGGGGTAAGGATCAGGGTCAGCTGCTGCGGCGCCACGCCGCATTGATCGGCGATCTTGTCGAGCAGCGGGATGGGGGGAACCTTGCCGGTTTCCAGCACCAGGCAAGCGGATTCGGCCTGATCCCGGTAGCCCAGTTCCTGGAACAGCGTTTCCTTGCCGGCCAGGGCGCGGCCAGGGCCGGAGCCCAGGGCGAAAAATCCTTCCTTGCCTTCGCCATGCGACAGGCTCCAGCCGGCGTACTGGCTGCCCAGGCAGGCCAGCACCGGTTGCGCGGTCGATACGGCGAGCTCCCAGGGCCATCCGGCAAAGCCGCCTGATGGACCGAGAGTGACCTGGCCCAGGCCGCCCAGGCAGATCTCGGCGATGCGCCGGCCTGCCTCGATCCCGCCCGGCACCTGGATTCCTGCGTCGACGATGCGGGTGCCGTTGGCCTGGTGCGAAATGGACAGACGCAGTGCTTGCGCCTCACGCACCAGTTGCTCCACCAGGGGAGCGGCGAGTTGGTTGAGGCTGGGCAAGGCAGGGGTGGCGTTAAGGGTCATGTGCTTCAGTTCCGCCCGGTGGTGGAAAGGAGAGGTGAAACGCGTTGGGTGGGGGGGCGTGCGCGGCCGGTTTCGACCTCGCCATGCCGTGACAGACGTTCGAGAATACGCTGGCGGAAACTCAAGGCCTGTTGTTCCGCCGCGTTGGCATCGGCAGCCGTCGCATGCACCGTGCAGACCGGGTCGCCCGGTTCCAGCAGGGTGTCCATGCGAGGCAGGTCGGCACTCCAGTCCGGCCAGGGAAAACCGGCGGGCACGCGCAGGGTTTCGCCGGCGTAGGCCACGGCGACGGCGCGGCTCGCCTCCGGTTTGGGCAGCGCGACCGGCAGGTGTCCGAGACAGGACTGGACATGCAGGTCGAACAGGGCCGGCATCGGATTCACATCCCAGAGTTCCAGGGTGGCGGTGGGGCGGGGGTTGAGTTCCAGCAGGCTCCAGTCGCTGCCGTTCACCACGAAATCGATGCCATTCAAACCCCTGAGGCCGAGGGCACCGGTGAGCGCGCGGGCCGCTGCCTGCACGGCCGGGCCGACACCGCCAGGCGCATTGTCCAGCGCCACGGCGCCAGCATAGGTCCAGCGTCCGGGCGCTTCGGCCGGCGCCGGCAGGAGACGGTTGAAACCGATCGCCCGGATTTCCCGGCCATCGGCGAGAAACAGCAGGGAGCAGGGCGTGCCGTCCACGCGGCGCTGGAAATAGATGCCGGGACGAGCCGCCATACCCGCCGCTTCGCGCACGTGGCGTCCGCCACATCCGCCGGCGCGTTTGGCCAGCCAGCCGGCAGGGTCCGCGGGCGGGGCGGACTGCACCTCGGGGAAGGGCAGTTCGAGGCGGCGCGCCAGGCTGGCGAAACGTATGGGATTAGCGCTCTCGGCCAGGACTTCCGCGGGATTGCCCAGGAGCTGGCGACCGCAGGCCAGCCGCTTCAGCAACTCTGGCTGAGCCTCGAAGCCGGAGCCGTACACCAGGCCGAGGCAATGCTCCACCGGGCTGAGGCGCGCGGCGGCTTCGACCAGGCCCAGGGGCGCCAGATCCCCGTTTTCGTCCAGCGGCAGCCGCTGCCAGAGCGGAGCCAGGTCGCAGGTATCGCGGTCGGCGAAGCCGTCCATGCCTACCGCGATCCGGCCGGCGCGTGCCGCTGCCTGCGCCAGGCCGCGGCCGCTCAGGGAAACCAGGAGAAAAGCCTCTGGGCGGGCTTCAGGCTGCATGCAGGCGGGCCTCGTCCAGACACTCTGGGAAACCCAGATAAAGGGGCTTTTCGGCAGCCAGCATCTTCTGCAGCAAGCCTTGCTGAACCTTGTATTTGATGTTGCCGATGGCCAGGGGGCCGATACCTACAGCCTTGCCAGCGGCCGTGGACAGGGGAACGGCGTTGTCCATGACGCCGATGCCTTCCACGCCCGCCGGCGGCACGGCGTTGATGTCCGCCGCCACCAGGAGTGCCGTGGCACGGCCGAGATGCGCGGCCCCGAGCACCTGCACCCCGGCCTTGGCGGTAGCCAGTACGACCTCGGCCTGCGCCAGGAGGGCGTGCTTGGCCACGTCAGAACTGGCGTCGGCGGCCTGGATGCCGACGCCGAAGCGGCCATTGAGGAGGCTCACTGCTTCGCTTGCGCGAGCCAGGCCATCATGACCGGGGATCGTGACCCGGGCGCCCGCCTGCGCGGCCAGCACCGCTGCTGTCATGCCCACTGGGCCGGTGCCGCCGAATACCACGACCTGGCGGCCGTCCAGGGTCGTGCCGTGGACCTGCGCCAGGGCCTGCTCCACCTTGGCAATCATGGCGGCGGCCGTGGTGTAGGCCCCGCTGGGATCCGCGAACACGGAAACCTCAAACGGCGGCACCATGGCCCGGCGAGCGGCGTCCAGCATATCGGTGGCGAGGATCGCGTCGCGGCCGCCGATGAAAATGCCGGTTCGTTTCACGCCCTTGGGGCCACGCGAGAAAATGGCGTCCTGGGTGAAGCCGGCGATGTCGGCGAGGCCGACCCCGCCATAGGGAATCACCGCGTTCCAGCCGGCGTCGTAAGCCATGTTCACGTCGAACGGGCTGACCCTGGCGTCCGGCGTGGCGAAATGCAGCAAATAGGGTTTTTCCATGAGTTTCATCGTTATTTTGTTTGGGATTCCCGTACCGGGTTTAGTGGTGTGCCGGGGCCAGCGCCGTGTTCGCCGCGATGCGCATATCCGCACCGCGATTGCGGCCGGCGCAAACCATGAATTCGAGGCCGTCGGCGGCGAACTCGATACGCGCAAACTGAGCCAGGGCGCGCGCCCGCGTTTCCGAATCCGCCAGCGCGAATCCGGTTGGCCCCCACGAGCTCTGCCCCACCCCGGCGGCGCCATTTCCGGCCAACCAGTCGAGGGCGCGTGCCACGCGTGGACTGGCGAAGCGACCACCCTGGGCTGGCGCGAAATGGTCGCCTACCACCTCCTGGATCTCGCTGATGGCGGCACCGAAGTCCGCGATATCGCCCTCCGCCAGGGACGGCATCACCTGCATCAGTGCCAGGCGGCACAGATGGCCGGCGCTGGCTTCCGGAAATGTCGGCAGGCTGGCGAAAGCCTGCTTTTCCGCTTCGCCGTGCAGTCCCCGGTAGGCAGGATCGAATACCAGCACCAGCCGCCAGTGGGCGGGGAATTTCAGGTGCGAGATCAGCGTGGGCGGCAGGTCCTGTTCTCCGCGGCCGCCGTCGACAACGAAGCCGCCATGTTCGAACAGGCCGATGCCGATGCCGGAGCGCCCGCCGCGGCCGAGTGCGGTGGCCACCTCACGTGGCGACCATGTCATACCGTAAAGGCGTGCCAGCGCGGTGCCGACCGCGAGGGCGAGCTGGGTGCCGGAACCGAGCCCGGCATGCTCGGGAATGGCCTGCTGGATGAACAGGCGCACGCCGCCCTTGATGCCGAGCGCGTGCAGGGCCGAACGCGCGTAGGTTTCGGCCCGGTCGGCCTGGGGGCCTTCGGCCGAGATGTGGTCATCGACATACGCGGTGACGGTGGTGGCGAGTTCCTCCACGGCCAGCCCCAGGCTGCCGAAATTCCGCCCGAGGCTGCCGTTGAGGTCGAGAAACCCCATGTGCAGCCTTGCGGGGGCTCTTACGGTTGCGCTGCGATTGGCGGTGAGATTCATGGGTCAATGTAATAAGGATGCTTGGGCCTGACTGGAAGCAAGCCCCATGCCATGAAAAAAGACCATACCAATCAGTGTGCTATCGTTTCGACAGGCTTGTCACTGTGTGACACTCTGTCACGCGGAACAGGCGGCGTGACATCTGGCCGGTACGGCGAGCGTATTGGTGTCAGCAAGACAAACCATTTGATTCGCCAGACAAATGCCGTCGCGCTTTGCATGTGGCACGGAATCTGCATGGTCAGGTCGCTTCCACACACATCGACCTCCTCTATGCCCGATTCCTGCTGCCCCTTTTGTGGCCTCGTTTGCGACGACATCCGCGTCGCGACCGACGCTACCGGTGCCCGCGCCGAGAGCCCGGCCTGCGCGCGCGCTGTCAGACTGTTCCCCGTGCCTGCGCGCGGAACGGCCCGGATCGCCGGCCAGGCTGCCGAGCCTGCCGCCGCCTACCGGGCCGCCGCCGCCCTGCTGAAGCGCGCGCAGCGTCCCCTGATCGGCGGACTGGCCTGTGACGTCACCGGCCACCGTGCCGCCCTGGCGCTGGCCGAGCGAACCGGTGGCGTGGTCGATCACATGAACGGCGCCGCCCAGTTCCGCAACTGGCTGGCATACCAGGATGGCGGCTGGATGACCACGACGCTGTCGGAAGTGCGCAACCGCGCCGACCTGATCGTGCTCGCCGGCACCGACACCTGCCGTTTTCCGCGTTTCTTCGAGCGCTGTCTGGCGCAGGAGTCCCAGTTCGGCGAGCTGCGCCGGCGCCTCGTTGTCCTGGGAAGCGGGCTTTCCCCGGAGGCGGCGCACTCCGTCTCACCGGATCTTGCCATCCCGCTCCAGAACGCGCGTCTGGGTGAATTGTGCGGCGCCCTGCGCGCGCGCCTGGCCGGCCGGCGCCTCGCTGCCGACAGCGTAGCCGGGGTGCCGATGGATCAGGTCGACGCCTTGCTGGAGATGCTGCGCGCAGCACGCTACGGCGTGCTGGTATGGAACGCGGCGGAGCTGACGTTCCCGCACGCCGACCTGGCGATTCAGGCCATGGTCGATCTGGTCAAGGACCTCAACCAGACCACGCGCTGGTCGGGCCTGCCACTCGGCGGCAACGACGGCGACACTTCCGCTGCCCAGGTCTGCACCTGGCAGGCAGGCTATCCGTTGCGTACCGCCTTCGAGGCTTCTGGCCCGCACTATCAGCCGCTCCTGTTCGACACCGCGCGTCTGCTGGAAACGCGCGAGGTGGATGCGCTGCTATGGATCGCGGCGCTCGATCCGGAACGCGTGCCGCCAGCTGTCGCCTGCCCGCGCATCGTCCTGGGCCGGCCGGACATGGTCTTTGCCGACCCGCCGGACGTATTCATTCCCGTGGCCGTGCCCGGTGTGCACCACGCCGGCTTCATGCACCGCATGGACGGGGTGGTGGCCCTGCCACTGCAAGGCCATACCCCCACCGAACTGCCCAGTGTGGCCCAGGCCCTGGCCGCGATCCAGCAGGAGATGAATCATGTTGCGACTTAAAGGTGGCCGCCTCTACGACCCTGAGCATGGCGTCGACGGCCAGGTGCGCGACCTCTATGTGGAGAATGGCCGCATCGTTGCCGCGCCCGGCCCGGAAACCCGGATAGACAGCGAGATCGACCTCGCCGGCCGGGTCGTGATGGCCGGTGCCATCGACCTGCACACCCATATCGGCGGCGGCAAGCTGAACATCGCCCGCGCCCTGCTGCCGGAGGATCACCGCGCCGATACGGTACCGGCCATGGGTGACATGCACGCCGGCTGCGGCCACGCCGCGCCGTCCACCTGGACCACCGGCTACCGCTACGCCGAGATGGGCTATACCGCCTGTTTCGAGCCGGCCATGCTGCCCTCCAACGCACGCCATGCCCATCTGGAGATGGGCGATATCCCGATGGTGGACAAGGGCGCCTACGCCATGCTCGGCAGCGACGATTTCTTTCTGCGTCTGCTGGCTTCCGGCAGCGACCAGCGCTTGATCAACGACTACGTCGGCTGGACGCTGGATGCCACCCAGGCCATGGCGATCAAGGTGGTGAACCCGGGTGCCATCTCCGCTTTCAAGTTCAACGCCCGCAACCTGGACCTGGACGAGGCGCACCCGCATTACGGCGTCAGTCCGCGCCAGGTGATCCAAGCCCTGGCCCGTGCCGTGCACGAACTGGGCGTGGCGCATCCGCTGCACGTGCACGCCAGCAACCTGGGCATTCCCGGCAACGCCGACAGCACGCTCGCCACCATGGCGGCGGCGGAAGGCCTGCCCATTCATCTGACCCACATCCAGTTCCACAGCTACGGCACCGAAGGGGAGCGCAAGTTCTCCTCGGAGGCGGAACGTATCGCCGATGCCATCAACCGCATGAGCAACGTGTCGGCCGACGTCGGCCAGGTCTTGTTCGGCCAGACCGTCACCGCCTCCGGTGACAATATGAGCCAGCACCGCAATCACCGTCATGCCAGCCCGGACAAATGGGTGACCATGGACATTGAGTGCGATGCCGGCTGCGGCGTGGTGCCGTTCAAGTACAAGGACAAGAACTTCGTCAATGCACTGCAATGGGCCATCGGCCTGGAACTGTTCCTGCGGGTCAGCGACCCCTGGCGCATTTTCCTGACCACCGACCATCCCAACGGCGCGCCCTTCACCAGCTATCCCCACCTGATCAGGCTGCTGATGGACCGGGGATTCCGCAACGCGAAACTGGACGAGATCAATGCCGAGGCGGCGGCCCACAGCCAGCTGCGCAGCCTGGAGCGGGAATACAGCCTGTACGAGATCGCCATCATGACCCGCGCCGCGCCGGCCCGTTCCCTCGGCCTTTCCGACCATGGCCATCTGGGCGTAGGTGCGGCAGCGAACATCGTGGTGTACCACGACGATGCCAACCGCGAAGCGATGTTCGAAAAACCCGAGTACGTGTTCAAGGACGGCCAGATCATCGTGCGCGACGGCCGGGTGGTGAAGGTGGTCAACGGCGCCCAGCACGCGGTGAAACCGGAATACGACAAGGCGATCGAGAAACCGCTCAAGGAATATTACGACCGTTACATGACCGTGAAGATGGAACACATCCGGGTAAGCGATGACGAGATCTGCGCCTGCGGCGCCAGCAAGCTGATCCCCCACCAATGCACGGGGAGGCGCGCATGATCCGCAACGGCGTGAGCATCGACGACACCTATGCCGAAGCCTTCGGCATGAGGGCCACCCGTATCATCATCACCGCGGACAGCCTGGCCTGGGCGAAGCATTCCGCCAACGCGGCTTTTGGCTTCGCCACCTCGGTGATCGCCTGCGGCTGCGAGGCGGGCATCGAGCGCGAACTTGCCCCCGAAGAAACCCCGGACGGCCGTCCCGGTGTGGCCGGCCTGCTGTTTGCGGTCTCCAGCAAGGAGCTGGCCAAACAACTGGAACGCCGTGTCGGCCAGTGCGTGCTGACCTGTCCCACCACCGCCGTGTTCGCCGGTTGCGAAGGCGAGGAGCAATTGCCGCTGGGCAAGAACCTGCGCTATTTCGGCGATGGCTGGCAGATGTCCAAACTGATCGGCGGCCGGCGTTACTGGCGCATCCCGGTGATGGATGGCGAATTCCTGGCCGAGGAATCCACCGGACTGCTGCGTTCCGTCGGCGGCGGCAATTTCCTGGTTCTTGCCCGTTCCCGCGCCCAGGCACTCGCCGCCTGCGAGGCGGCGGCGGCGGCCATCGCCGGGGTGCCCGGCGCGATCGCGCCGTTCCCCGGCGGCGTGGTGCGTTCCGGTTCCAAGATCGGCTCCAAGTACAAGGCGTTGCCGGCGTCCACCAACGATGCCTTCTGTCCGACCTTGCGCGGCGTGGCCCGATCGGAACTGGGCGCCGACGTGGAAGCGGTGCTGGAGATCGTCATCGACGCGGTCAGCGACGCCGACATGCGCGTGGCCATGAAAGCCGGCCTCGACGCGGTGTGCGCGATCGGCGCGGCGGGCGGTATCGTGCGCTTGTCGGCCGGCAACTACGGCGGCAAATTGGGACAGTTCCACTATCGTCTGCGGGAGATTCTGGCATGAGCGCCATGACACTGACCTTGCGCGCCACCCCGAGCGGCCGCATCGACATGAGCGGCGTGCTGCCCGAAACCCTGGGTGGGCGCACTGCCGGCGATATCGCTGCACAAATCGTGCGGGTGGACGGCAACCCCGTGGCGCTGGGCGATCTGTTCGCGGTGACGCCGGGCGAGGCGGGCGCCGCGCTGCGGATTGATGCCGGCAGCAGCCGTCTCGATTGCCTCGGCAAGGGCATGACATCCGGCACGCTGCATGTCGAAGGGTCGGCCGGGCATTATGCCGGCCAGAACCTGCGGGGCGGCGAGCTGATCATCGCGGGCGACGCCGGCGATTGCGCCGCCAACGGCATGCGCGGTGGCCTGCTGCGCATCGCCGGCAATGCCGGCAACTGGCTCGGCGCTGCCTTGATCGGCGACCGCGCCGGCATGGGCGGCGGCGTCGTCGCGGTGGCGGGCGATGCCGGTGATCGCCTCGGCGACCGCATGCGGCGCGGCCTGATCCTGGTGCGCGGCAAGGCCGGCGCAGCCTGCGGTGCGCGCTTGCTGGCCGGCACTCTGGTAGTCGCCGGTGGATGCGCCGGCGCGCCCGGCCCCGGCCTGCGGCGGGGCAGCCTGATTCTCGGTCGTGCGCCGGACATCATGCCGGCTACCTACAATGATGCCGGCGTGGCGGATCTGTCCTGGCTCGGCCTGCTGCGCCGCCACGCCGACGCCATCCTGCCCGGCGTGGTGTCGGACTCGTCGCGCGTGCACCGCCACATGGGCGACCTTGCCTTCGGCGGCAAAGGGGAAATCCTGGCGCCGGCATGAAACTGGTGTTCCTGCGCCACGGCGAATCCGAGTACAACCTGAGCGGTCTGTGCAACGCCGATCCCGGCGTGCCGGTGGCGCTGACCCCGGCCGGGCGGCGGCAGGCGCAAGCCGCTGCCGAGCGTCTGCGCGGCCTGCCGATCCGTCGGGTCTACGTCTCGCGCCTGCGCCGCGCGCAGGAAACCGCGGCCATCGTCAATGCATGCCATTGCGCCGAGATCCATGTCGATGCCCGGCTCGACGACCGCAATACCGGCTTCGAGGGACTGCCGGTGACACAGTATCTCAATGCCATGCATGGCGCGCCCGATCCTTTTGCGTGGAAGGCACCGGGCGGCGAGTCCTATCGCGAAATGGTGACGCGCGTGCACGGCTTCCTGGCCGACCTGAGCGAAGTCGACGAAGCTGCCGTGCTGGTGGTGACGCATCACGAAGTGCTGCAGGCCGTGGCTGGGTATTTTCAGAACCTGGATCCGGCGCGTATGTGGCTGGTCTGGGTCGACAATTGCGAAACCCTCGAATTCGCAGGAGGCATGAACCATGCTGCAATGCGGCCGCTATCGTTTTGACCTGGCGCGCCCACTGGTCATGGGCATCGTCAACGCGACGCCGGATTCGTTTTCCGACGGCGGCCGCTACGCCGATGCCGGGCGCGCCATCGAGCACGGCCTGAGGCTGCGCGAGGAGGGCGCCGACATCCTCGACATAGGCGGCGAGTCGACACGACCCGGTGCCACGCCGGTCGATGCGGGGACGGAATTGCAGCGCGTGCTGCCGGTCATCGCCGGCCTCGCGGCGTGCGGTGCGGCCCTGTCGGTGGACACCATGAAGACCGAGGTGATGGCCGCCGCGCTGGCCGCCGGCGCGGACATGATCAACGACGTCAACGCCCTGCGCGCGCCGGGCGCGCTGCAAGCGGTGGCGGATTCCGATTGCGGCGTCTGCCTGATGCACATGCAGGGCACGCCGCAAACCATGCAATTGGCGCCGGCGTACGGCGAGGTGACGCAGGAAGTGGTGGATTATCTGCGCGTCCGTTTCGAGGCAGCGCGCCATGCCGGCATCGCGCGCGAGCGCCTGGTGCTGGATCCGGGGTTCGGCTTTGGCAAGACGCCGGCACACAACATCGCGCTGTTTCGCGAACTGCGCCGCTTCACGCGCGAGGCGCCGACGCTGGTCGGGGTGTCGCGCAAATCGCTGTTCGGTGAGATCGCCGGCCGGACACTGGAGCAACGGACGATCGCCAGCGTCACGGCGGCGGTGCTCGCCGCGATGCGTGGCGCTGCGATCGTGCGCGTGCACGATGTTGCGTCCACGGTGGATGCGCTGAAGGTCTGGCAGGTGCTGGGCAGCGAGAACTGAGACCTCGATCCGACCAGGAGTCCTGCCATGCGTGTTTATGTGTTTTCGCTGCTCACCACCCTGATGTTCGCCACCCCGGTGCTGGCTGTCGACGCCAGAATCGAGAACGCCTGGGTGCGCCCCACGGTGCCGGGCCAGAAGGTGGCCGGCGCATTCATGGACATCAGCGCCGAACGCGACCTGGAACTGGTGACAGTCGCCACGCCGGTGGCGGCAGCGGTCGAGCTGCATTTTATGCGCATGGACGGCGAGCGCATGGAAATGCGTGAACTGGAATCGATCAGGCTGCCCGCGGGCAAGACCGTCAGGCTGGAACCCGGCGGTCTGCATGCCATGCTGATCGGTCTGAAAGCGCCACTCGGCGGCGGCGACAGCGTGCCGATGACGCTGACCGTGCGCGATGGCGCCGGCAAGCAGAGCACGATCGAGATCACGCTAACTGTGGCGGCGCCGCGCGGCTGAGACCGTGTGGAGCGAGTTGCGCCTGCGCCGCCCATCGGTGCTTCCCCGAGCCAGGCAATGCCCCCAACGCAGCGAATTCCCCACAGGCGAGCCGTGGGATTTTTCTTTCCGGCTGCGCGGCGCACATCTCTTTCCTCAACTGATCCGGCTGCTGCTTCCGGTTCGGCCGATCTCCCGGAGAATGCCTGCGCCGACTAAGTAATAGTACCGTATTGACACGGTATTGATACCAATTTACGCCGCTCCAGCGTGCCTCTGTAATGGATGCCTGGCCCTCGCGCGACGCGCGGGGCCATAAACCATAAGGAGACGCAATGAACAAATCTTTTCCCCGCACTACGCTGACGGGTGTGCTGTTGTCGGCGTTCGCCACGTTGACGCATGCCGACAACCGGCTCGATGTGAGCCTTGGACTGGTCAACATCCGTCCCGACATCGAATCGCCTGTGGTCGGGGCGGATGCCACCAACGAGACCAAGCCGATCCTGCGTCTGACTTATTACCTGAACGAAAACTTGGCGCTGAACACGTCCGCCGGGATCACGCGCCATACATTCAGCGCCGGCGGCGCGACGCTGGGCAAGGCAAGCATGGCGCCATTCCACCTGATGCTGCAATACCATTTCATGCCGAAGTCGGATTTCAGCCCCTATGTCGGCGCCGGCATCCACTACACCGTGTTCTTCAACAAGAGCGGACCGGTGTTCGACGGCTTGCGCAGGTTTCCGGCGGATACCGGAGCGGTGTTGCAGGCCGGCTTCGATTACAACGTGAACAAGGACTATTTCATCAATTTCGATGTGCAGAAATTTTACCTGGAAACCGACGTGCGGCCGGGCGGCGGCGGCGCCAAGATCGAGACCATCAAGCTCGATCCGCTGATGATCGGCCTGGCGGTAGGACGGCATTTCTGAGATGTTCGCGCCCGGGCCGGAGCGGACGGCGGGTTCGCGCACAACCAATCCCCGAAAAGGCATACGGGAAACAGCCCGCTCAAGCCCGGGCCGTCCATTCCGACGGATGCATGCGCTCAGCCGACGATCCACTCACTATGGGATTGACGGCAGGGAGCCGTGCCCGCATGACAGAGTGTCATCCGCTTGCCCTGGGCGCAGGACAGGTCGCGCCTGTCCAAGCGGACCGCAATCCAATGCCGGCCCGTCTTTGCGGCATGCCATGCCAATTGGTTCGATTATTGCATGTGTATATTATTCATCCGGACGGAGGCTGGCAGTTTCAGGCCAGACAGCGCAGGAATGACCCGATCCGACGGGAGCGATTCATTTGGATTACCCCGCTAATCCGTTTGCCTGGGTACTGCTATCGGCCGTTCTCATCCTGATGGCGGGCCTGGTGCTGCACGTTACCCGCCTCAATCTGCGGTTGCGCCATTCCAAGCAGGTGCTGGAAAACGAAATCAACGAACGTCGCCGCGCCGAAGAGAAACTGGCGGAAAACGAAAATCGGCTGCGCCAGATCATCGCTTCGGAGCCGGAGTGCGTGAAGCTGCAAACCCTCGACGGCATCCTGCTGGAAATGAATCCGGCCGGGCTGGCGCTGCTCGAAGCCAGCCAGCCGGGCGACATTATCGGCACCTCAGTCTACGACATGGTCGCACCGGAGTTCTGCGACGAATACCGCACCCTCACCGAACGGGTGTTTGCCGGGGAATCCGGTGTCATGGAGTTCCAGATCGTCAGCCTGAAAGGCCGCCGGTGCTGGATGGAGACTCACGCCGTGCCGCTGCGTGACGGGCGCGACAACGTGATCGCACTGCTTGGTATCACGCGCGACATCACGGCGCGCAAGCACGCCGAGGACGAGGTGCGCCTGCATTACCGTGAGCTAGCCCATGCTGCGCGTGTCAACACCATGGGCGAGATGGCTTCCGGTCTGGCGCATGAGCTGAACCAGCCGCTTGCCGCCATTGCCAACTACTCGCGTGGCTGCCTGCGGCGCATCCGTTCCGGCGCCGGCGCGGCGGAAGACATGACCCAGGCCATCGAGCAGGTCTGCCTGCAGGCCGAGCGTGCCGGCGGCATTATCAGCAGCCTGCGCCGTTTCGTGAACAAGGAGGACAGCCCTCACCGGGTACAGGATCTGCATGCCATCGTGCGCGAAGCCATGCTGATTGCCGGGCCGGAAGTGAAGCTGCATCAGGTCAACGTCAGGCTGAATCTGGCACCCGGCATGCCGCACGTGCTGGGCCACGCCATCCAGATCGAGCAGGTCGTGATCAATCTGGTGCGCAACGCGATCGAGGCGATGGGCGACGTGCCGCCCGAACGACGCTATCTCACGCTGCGCACCTATGTGGCGGAGGAGAAGGCGGTGGTGGAGGTGCGCGATACCGGCTCCGGGCTGGCGCGTGAAATGCAGAGCCGGATTTTCGAGCCGTTCTTCACCACCAAGTCGGTCGGCATGGGCATGGGGCTGCCGATCTGCCGCTCTATCGTCGAGGCCCATGGTGGCGCCCTGATTTCCCTGTCCAACCCGAACGGCGATGGACTCACGTTCCGCTTCACCTTATGCCGGGCTACCGCGGAGGAAATAGATGGCTGAACAACAAACTGTTTTCGTGGTCGACGACGATCAGGCCGTGCGCGAATCGCTGCACTGGCTGCTGGAGTCGGTCGGCCATCGGGTGTGCAGCTATGCCTCGGCGCACGAATTCCTCAATGCCTACGACGGCACCAGCCCGGGCTGCCTGGTGCTGGATGTGCGCATACCCGGCATGAGCGGCCTGGAGTTGCAGAATCACCTGCTGGAGCGCGACTGGTGCCTGCCGGT
This sequence comes from Thiobacillus denitrificans DSM 12475, assembly GCF_000376425.1. Classification (GTDB taxonomy): domain Bacteria; phylum Pseudomonadota; class Gammaproteobacteria; order Burkholderiales; family Thiobacillaceae; genus Thiobacillus; species Thiobacillus denitrificans. Next base: position 123,571 of record NZ_AQWL01000007.1, read on the forward strand.
CATCATCGTCACCGGCCACGGCGATGTGCCGATGGCGGTGCGTGCGATGAAAGCCGGCGCGATCGATTTCCTGCAGAAGCCCTACAACGACCAGACCTTGCTCGATCGCATCCAGCTGGCCCTGGAACTGTGCCGGCAACGCCGCCACAGCCACCAGGAACTGACCCGGATCCAAGCCAACTACCGGCAATTGACACCGCGCGAACGGGAAGTCGCCGCGCACGTGGTGGCCGGCAAGGCCAACAAGGTGATTGCCATCAAACTGGGCCTGAGCCCGAAAACCATCGAGGTGCACCGCGCCAACGTCATGTTCAAGATGCATGTGAATTCCCTGCCCGAACTGGTGCAGCTATGGATGCGCATGGAAACGCCGGCGGCGAACGAGGTCAGCCCGGCTTCCTGAGACCGCGCCTGTCACAGCAGCCCCGGCTATTCTGGCCGGGCAAGGCTGGCTGTGCCGGCAGGCATAGGCATTATTCCAGCGCGTGCCGGGTGGTTCCTCCTTCTTCCGGGTTTACCCGGTCCGATTAGGGAATCTACTTATCCGGATGCGCGCTCGTCCGACTTATTTCCATCGCTGCAATGCCATTTAATGCAATCAACGGCATGCACGGTTGCGCGCCGTCGATCCCCACACACGAGAGGAAACTGACCATGTCGCAAGAAACCGTCAAAGCCGCCCTGATGCAGGCCATCACCGGCATCCAGAGCAATCCCGGCGCCGCCAAGGTGGTATTTCGTGCCGATACCCAGCTGGAAGAGGACGTACGCTGCAGCGCCAAGGTGCGCGACTTCCCTGTCATCATCGTCGACGAGCCGCCCGAGCTGGGAGGGGCCGACGCCGCACCCAATCCGGTGGAACTACTGCTGGTCGCACTGGGCGCATGCCAGGAAATCATGTATAGCGCCTACGCGTCGGTCATGGGCATTAAGCTCAATGGAGTCAAGGTCAATCTGCGCGGCTATCTCGACCTGCGCGGCCTGTTCGGTATGGATGGAGCGATTCCACCGGGCTATCAGAAAATTATTTTCGAGACCGAGGTGAATAGCCCCGCCGACACCGAATCGCTCATGAAACTGGTGCAGACCGTGGAAAGCCACTGTCCGGTGATGGATACCCTGATGCGCGCCATCGAGGTCAGCGGTCAGGTCACCCTCAACGGCAAGCTGATGGAGGCCGAGGCGCTTTCGGCCTGAGCTGAAAGCAGGGGCTCGTTCGGCGCCTCCGGGCAGCCGGACGGGCACAGGAGACCCATCATGTCCAAACATATTGCCATTATCGGCGGTGGCCCTGCGGGCTATGTCGCCGCTTCTCACGCCGCGGCGGAAGGTGCGAACGTCACCTTGATCGACCCGCATCCGCTGGGCGGCACCTGCCTGCATCGCGGCTGCATTCCCACTAAGACCTTGGTGGAGGTCTGCAATCTCCTTGCAAAGATGCGTCGCGCGGAAACCTACGGCCTGCACCTCAACGGCAGCATCGAGGCCGACTGGCCGGCGATGCGCGCCAAGGCCGGGCAGGTTATCGGCCTGCTCAATCGCGGTATCGATGGCCTCATGGCGGATCGCAAAGTGGTGCATATCCAGGGACGCGGCCGCATCGTTGACGGCCGGCGCGTCGAAGTGCGAGGGCACGGTATGGTCGAAGCCGACGCCGTGCTGATCTGCACCGGCTCCAGCCCCATCCAGCCGGCAAGTTTCCAGATCGACGGCAAACGCATCGCCACCAGCGACGACCTGCTGAAATGGGACACCCTCCCGAGTTCCCTGCTCATCGCCGGCGATGGGGTGGTGGCCTGCGAATTCGCCTTCATCATGCACACCCTGGGCGTGCAGGTGACCCTCGCCGCCATGGGTGAGCACCCGCTGTCTTTCCTGGATCAGGATATCGCCAGCGTCGTGCAGCGGGAAATGCGCAAGCTCGGCATCGAATTCATCGGCCGCTGCCTGGTGGAACGGCTTGAGGTCACGCCGAGCGGCGTCGCCGCCTATGCCGACGGCCAGCTGGTGGCCACCGCCGAACGCGCTCTGGTGGCTGTCGGGCGCCGCCCCCAAAGCGCGGGACTTGGCCTGGAAGAGGCCGGTGTGGCCGTGGGCCAGCACGGCGAGATCATGACCGACAGCCTGATGCGCACCAACCTGGCGGGGCTTTATGCGGTGGGCGACGTCAACGGCCGCCTCGCACTGGCCCATGCCGCCTCGGCGCAGGCACGTCTGGCGGTGGATCACGCCCTGGGACTGGACCCCGCGCCGCTCAACGAAGCAGCCATCCCGTGGGCCGTGTTCACCATGCCAGAGATCGGATGCGTCGGCCTCACCGAACGGGATGCCATCGCAAAAGGCCATATCGTCAGTTGCGGCCGCTTCGACCTGCGCTGCCTCGGCAAGGCCCAGGCCATGGGCGAATTGACCGGCCTGGCCAAGGTGGTGGCGGACCGTGTCAGCGGGCGCCTGCTCGGTGTCCACATCGTCGGCGCACACGCGTCCGACATGGTGCATGAGGCTGCGGTGCTAATCCGCCAGGGCGCCACCGTGCATGCCATCACCCAAACCGTGCACGCCCATCCCACTCTGTCGGAGGCGCTACTGGAAGCCGCCGAGGATGCGCTCGGCCAGGCCGTACATAAACCCATGAAACGCGAGAGACCCCATCATGCCAACACATTACCCTGAAGACCGCCTGTATCACCGCGACGCCCTCTGGCTGGAGGTTCAGGCGGGTGACGAGGCCCTGTTGGGGATCAGCTATTTCGCGCAGCAAAGCCTGGGCGAGGTCGTATTCCTTGACCTGCCCCGGGTGGGCGCTGCCATTCGCCAGGATACCCCCCTCGGGACCATCGAATCCCACAAGGCCGTGTCCGACATGATCGCACCCGTGGACGGCAGCGTGCTGGCGGTCAATCCGCGCCTGCGCGGCGAACCCGGGCTGGTCAACAGCGACCCCTATGGCGAGGGCTGGGTGTTGCGCATCCGCCTGGCCGCAGCGGTGGAAACTGGCCATCTGCTGGAGGCCGGCGGTTATCTCAAACACATCGGCCTGGCGGCATGAAGGCCGGTTTTTCATTTGAAGGAGGCCCCACATGAGCTTTACCACGCAAGACCTCATCGCCCAGGCCAGGTCCCGGATCACCGAATGGGATGCCCCTACCGCCGCGCGCGCACTGGCGGCGCGAAAAGGCATCGTCCTTCTGGACGTTCGCGAGCCTGCGGAGTTCGGCGAGGGGTGCATCGGCAGCGCCTGCAACATTCCACGCGGTGTGCTTGAATTCAAGGTCGACCCGAGCTATCCGGCCTGCGAGAAAACGCTACTCGATCGCCAACTGGAAATCCTGGTGTACTGCAAGACAGGCGGGCGCAGTGCCTTTGCCGCCCATACTCTGAAACAGCTGGGATACCTTAATGTGACCTCCCTGGCGGGCGGGATAGAGGCCTGGAAGAGCGCTGGCTTCGACATAACTCCGGCGCGGATGTGAAGGGGTAGCCGGACCATGGGAGCATGGCTCGCCTCGGCAGGCAAAAAAAATGCGGGCCCGAAATAGGCCCGCCAAAATTTAACGGGCCTGGAGGAGATACGCGGAGAGACATGGCCCGTCAAAACAAAACACCGAAGATCATTCCATCATTGAGCCGCCGCAGCCGGTGTGGAAAGAGGATTTCATTGCGGACTCCGGCGACAAAACGGCCATTCGAAAAACGACCCGCCATGGGCAGGACATTCCGCGAGGCTGGTTGTTTTGTCGATCGCACATGACATTCAGGTCCGGCCGCCAGGCATATGGGAGGCATCCAGGAATTTGTCGTAATAGATGTGTTCGCTCTGCACGCCAGCCTCGGTAAGCTGCGCTATGGCGCTGTCGATCATGCCGGGCGGGCCGCACAGATAGGCATGGCTGCTGGCCAGATCGGGAGCGATGGACGGGAGGATGTCGGTGCAGCGTCCGCGCAATCCTGGCCAGTCGCTGTCCTCCGGCTCTTGCGACAAGACCGGGATGAAATTGAAATGGCCGTTGCCCCTGGCCTTGATGTGCTGAATATCGTCCAGGCAATACAGGTCGTTCTGGGTGCGGGCACCGAACACGAAGGTTACCCGGCGCCCGAATCCCTGCATGGAAACCTGTTCCAGCAGGGCCTTGACGGGTGCCAGGCCGCTGCCTCCGGCGATGCACAGCATGGGCGCCTCCGATTCGCGCAGCCAGAAACTGCCGAACGGGCCGTTGACGGCAACCTTGGTGCCTTCGCGGTTGGTTTCGTGCAGCCAGGAGGACATCTGTCCACCGGGGACATGGCGAATGAAAAAGCTGACCTGATCCACGGGGGCATCACCGGGCGCGCTTGCGAAGGAATAGGAACGCGCCTTCTCGATCACGCCGGGAATGGAAAGCTCGGCGTACTGGCCCGGCAGATAGGCGGGCAGCGGCTCATCCAGACGCACCCGGATTTCGAGGATGTCATGGGTCAGGACGCTCGACAGGGCGATGTCGCCGGTCACACTTTTGGCGGGTGACAGGGCCTGATTTTCCTCCATGCGCACCTCGATCTCGACGTCGCTGCGCAAGCAGGTCTGGCAGGCCAGGATCATGCCCGCATCCAGTTCCTTCTCGTCCAGGACGTAGCTGAAATCGTTGAGGGGTTTGATCTTGCCGCTGATCAGGCGGGAGCGGCACTGGCCGCAGGAACCCACACGGCAGTTGTGGGGCCAGGGCAGGCCGGCGTCGAGCGCGGCCTTGAGGAGATTGTCGCCAGCCTTGACCACGACACTCTGGCCACCGGGTGACAGCCTGGCGGTAAAAGGCCCTTTGCGGGCGAACAATCCGAACATGTCGCGACTCCTTCTACAAAAAGGAGCATCGCCTGGCGCACAGCCGGGCGATGCCCGGTTGCCTTACTGATAAACCACGTCGCCCTTGAGGGAGTACAGGATGCACAGGACTTCGTCGCGTTCCCGCTTGCCCACGTTGTGCTTGTCCAGGGCCTTGAGCACATCGTCGCAGACAGCCACGAATTCGGTGTCGTTGATGTTCATGCCCTTGTGGGTGGTGATCATGTCCCTGCCGGTGTAGGTCTCGGGACCGCCGAATCCGGCGCAGCACATTTCGGTGACCAGGCGCTTGACCGTGGCCGGGTCGCTATTGGCGTAGCGCTTGTTGACCAGCGGATTGCTCACGTGGTTGTTCCAGATGTCCTCGACGATGGCCTCGATTCCGGGGCGGCTGCCCAGGCGCTCGTAGAGGGTGGCGGTGTCCTGTTGCAGGGCGGTTTCGGTAGGTGCGTTCATCTCGTTCTCCTTGGGTTCTGGGCGGCCGGACCATTCCGGCCGCCTGAAGTCGCGCCGATGGCGCGGGGATTACATGGCGTAGTTGACTTCCAGCTTCTGACCGCTGATCGCCTCGGGCGGCACTTCGTAACCTACCTTGCGGTTGATCGCGGCGGCGATCTTGCGCTCTTCCGGGCTGGCGAAATCGCGGTCCCAGATAGCCAGTTTCTTCTTGTAGACCGCGTGCCACAGGGGCGGAATCAGGGCCAGGACGAACTCGCTGTAGTAGCCGATGCGGGCATTGGGTGCGCCATTCGGAGAGGACGGGGTGCCCACGCTGGTCAGTTCCCAGAAATGGGTTTCGCCACGGTCATGGTGATCCGCCTGGCGGCCGATTTCGATGAAGGCCCAGCTGGTGAAGGCATTGTCGTTGTCCCAGGAATGGCGATATTCGATGGGCTCGCCCTTGACCCGGATCAGACCGTAGTGCTCCATGTAGTTGAGGGCCTCCAGCTCGAAGTTGGAGATCACCCACACCACCAGCATGACGGCCAGGCCGATCAGCAGGCCACTCACGCCTGCCCCCAGGTAGCCAGCGCCGAGAAACAGGGCCACGGTGGGGAGGCTCAGGAGGTAACCACGGATCCAGCGATTGGAGAACGAGAGGAAGGATTTGCCCATCCGCTTGAGGCGCTTCTTCTCGGTCAGGATGCCGAAATAGGACTGGCCGATATGGGAAATCAGGAAGTGCTTGTACAGGCTGCGGCCGCGGGGCGCGGTAGCGGGGTCGGTGTCATCCCCCATCTTGTTGCCCTCGGGACCCAGCCAGGAGCGTCCGAGTTCCAGGTGGTGGTTGTAGACGTGGGCGAAGCAGAAATGGGCGGTGCCCGACAGCGCCATCATCGCGCGCGAGATGAGGAAGCTGAACCCCTTGGTATGAGCCAGCTCATGCCCGAAGATGATACCCAGGCCCTGATGCATGCCCACGGACAGGGTGGCGCCGATCAGTTGCAGGCCGGTGAGACCGCTCTGGTATTCGTATCCATTCCACGTCATGGTCTCAATGGGAGCGCCGGACGCGTACTGGTACACGCGCCAGGCAAGCGCGATCTGCAGGATGATGAAGCTGATCAGCTGGGTGTACATCATCAGATTAAGGAAAGCAGGTGAGCCGACGGGCTGGCCTTTTCCGTTTGTAGCCGCGCCCTTGGTATGGAAAGCCGAACTCAGGGTGTCCAGCATGATGTTCATGCCGAAAATCCCCACACCCAGCCAAACCCAGTCCCCACCCATGAGTACGCCCAAGAGGCAGGCAAGGATGCCCAATGGGGTGTAGAGATAGACAAGATGTCCAAGAATCAAATTGCGCATGCTCTTGCTCCTTTTCGTTTTTGAAAGCGGTTGGAATCGAGACAGTCCGTGCTGTCCCGATGGAATGGCACAGTCCGTCTGTGGCGTATTTATAAGGCGAAACAACAGGCGGGAAAATCCGCAGTACTACGGATGGATACGTGGTTTTACGGGCTATCCGGAAAGCCGTCCGATTGCGGGGCGGCGGGGTTTGCAGCGGTGGACGGGTCAGGCCGTGCGGGCGGCGTCGATGCCTCTCAGCCTTTCGGTACGGCCTGCACGACCATCTCGATGAGCTGCCCAAGGGAGTGCGCGCCCATTTTTTCCATGATGCGGGCGCGATAGCCCTCCACGGTGCGTACCGATAGCCCCAGTTTGTAGGCGATGACCTTGTTGGGCTTGCCGTGGCGCAGCAGATCCAGCACTTCCTGTTCGCGCGGGGTCAACGTGGACAGGTTGCGCGTGGTGTGGTCGCACTGGTCCTGCTGTTCCCAGATCGCATGATATTTTTTCAGCGCGGCATGGATGGCATCCAGCAGGGCCTGGTCGTTGAAAGGCTTCTGCAGGAATTCCAGTGCGCCGGCCTTCATGGCCCGCACGGCGACGGGCACGTCGCCGTGCCCGGTGATGATGATCACCGGCAGATGGACGCCTTGCTCCTGCAGCTGGTCCTGCAGTTCCAGGCCGCTGATGCCGGGCATGCGGATGTCCAGTACCAGGCAGCCGCGCATGCCGGGATTGCAGGCCGACAGGAATTCCTGGGCCGTGGCATAGGTGCGGGCGCTCAGGCCGACCTGTTCCACCAGCCAGCGGATGGCGTCGCGTACCGCGGGGTTGTCGTCCACCACGTGGACCATGGGCTTAATCGGAGGAAGGGATTGCATGCGCTTGATCCTCATCGCCTGGCAGGGTGAAACAGAAGGTGGCGCCCTGGTCGGAACTGCCTTCGAGCCAGAGCCGACCGTTGTGGGCCTCGATGATGCTTTGGCTGATGCCGAGACCGATGCCCAGGCCGTCGGGCTTGGTGGTGAAGAAGGGCTCGAACAGACGGTCCGCTACCTCTTGTGTGCAACCCCGTCCGCGGTCGTGAATCTCCATCCGTACCCCTCGCCTGCCTTGGCGGCGGGCCTTGATCAGGAGCTGCCGGCGCGGTTCCTCGACGCCAGCCATGGCGTCTATGGCGTTGCGCGCCAGGTTGAGCAGCACCTGTTCGATCTGGATCGGGTCGGCCAGCACCCTGGGCAGGTTGCGGGCCACCGCCAGCTCGACCTTCACGCCACTGTGCTGGGCGTCGGCATGGATGAATCCGGCCACTTCCTGTATCACTTCCTTCAGGCAGACTCGACGGCGGTTCATGTCGCCCTTGCGGGCAAAATGACGCAGGCGCCGGAAAATCTCGCTGGCCAGTTCGGCCTGGCGCACTACCTGTTCCAGGCCGTAGCGTGCCCGCTCCGCACTGCCGTCCGCATCCGTGAGGACGCGCAGGGCGGTCTGGGCGTAGGTAGTGATGGCGCACAGGGGCTGATTCAATTCGTGGGCCAGGCCCGAGGTCATTTCGCCCAGGGTGCTTAGGCGCGCCACATGTGCCAGTTCGGCACGGTGCTGGCGGTCTTGCTCCTCGGCCCTGACCAGTTCGGTGATGTCGTGTCCGGTGGAAATGAAATGGGTGATGCGTCCCTGATCGTCCTTGAGGGGGCTGATGGTTTTCGATTCATGGTACAGGCTCCCGTCCTTCTTGCGGTTGACGAGCGTGCCTCGGTATACGCCGCCTGTGCCAATGACCTGCCACAACGCATCGTAGAATTTGTTGTCGTGCAGGCCCGAACGCAGGAAATAGGTTTTTTGTCCGATCACTTCCTCCTCCCGGTAGCCGGTGAGGGTTTCGAAAGCCGGGTTCACATATTCGATGAAACGTTCGCGGTCGGTGATGATGACGGCGTCGGCGGCCTGCTCCAGCGCCCCCGACAGCTTGCGCATATGGGCATCGGCCCGTTCCCGGCGCAGCTCGCTGCCCACCCACTGGGACATGAGCTTGAGGATCTCGCGGTCGGCAGAACTGAAGGGTTTGGGACGTGGGCTGGGGCTGGCGAAACAGAGGGTGCCGTAGAGCTCGTTCTCGACCTGGACGCGCACCCCGATGTAGGCCTCCAGCCCGCTCCGGGTATGGTTGGGGTGGCCGCGCCATTCGCTGATCCCGGCATGTTCCAGGGCCACCGGCTCGCTGGAGAGCACAGTGCCGCCGCAATAGGTCTGTTTTAGTTCGCGGGTGCTGCCTACGGGAAACAGTTCTTCTCCACCCACCGAATCCAGCACTCTGAATATGTCGCCGTTGACCTGAGAGAGGATGCCGATGGGCAGGCCGAACTGCTCGCATCCCAGCTTGAGCAGGCGATTGAGCTTTTCTTCCAGGGTCAGCGAGCGATTCGAGCTGATCTCGTGAAAACCGCGCAGCACGGTAGCGTGCAGGCGCAGTTCGTCCTCGGCCCGGCGGCGCTCCTGCTCTGCCCGTATGCGGTCGGTGACGTCCTGCATGATGAGCATGATGCCGCGCTGGCCGGTACGGTAAGTCAGGGGGGTGCAGCCTGTTTCCACGAAACGGGGCGTGCCGTTGGCGGCATGGAACTCGAATACCTCGGCTGCGGGGCGGGGGACGTGCGGCGCGCAGCGGCCCAGCAGGGCGCACAGCCGTTCCCGTTCGGCGATCGGGAATAGATCGCTCAGCAGCCGCCCCAGTGCGCCACGTTCCGCAACGCGCAGCGTGTCCTGGGCCTGCCGGTTGAGCGTGAGGATTGCGCCGGCCTGGTCCACGGTCACCACGCCGATGGGCGCGTGGTCGAGCAACTGATCCAGGTAGTGGGATGCCTCGGGCTGCAGCAGGGGCAGCTTTTCAAGACGGATCTGGGAGGAAGACAGGGCGTTCTGATAGCGGATGCGCAGGCGCCGCCGCTCGGCCGCCTGACGCAGGATCGCGGGCAGGCCGTCCACTTCGTCGGTGGGCCAGGGCGTCACCTCGTTGCCCAGAAACGGGCTGAACATGAGGGTGCGTTTGAGCTGATCGCAATCAGCGGGGTGGCTGAGAATGAGGATGGGGATATGTTTGTCGTGCACGTGGATGCGCTGGGCTACCCGCACCGGGTCTTCCAGGGTCATTCCCAGGACCACTGCGTCCACCGGCAGGCCGCCGCCTTCCATGTGGAGGAACAGCTTGTTCTGGTCGTTCAGGTCTTCCACCGTCAGTGCCGGGCACAGCTGGTTTTTCAGCAGCCGGGCCAGCGCCCGATCCACCCCTACCAGGCTGACCAGTCCGGGAATCTCGGGCAGCGACGCGGTCATGGCCTGTCGGACTCAGTCCGTGAGTAGAGGCTGGCCCATCAGCGCCCGACCGATCCATACGCGCAGGATATCGGTGGTGGGGGACATGAGATGGGCGGCGCGGGCATCCCGTAGCAGCCGGTGCAGGCGCGAACCGCTGCGGTATCCGATGCCGCCGCACAGGGTCATGGCCTCATTGACCATCGCCACGGCGCAGTCGGCCACCTCCACCTTGGCTGCCATCACCGCCATCAGGGCGTCGGGCTCGCCGGCATCGAAGCTGGCAGCGGCGTGGTAGGTGAGCCTGCGGGTGCGTTCGAGCATGCCCCACAGGGTGCCGAGACGATGCTGCAGCACCGGGGTCTGGGCCAGGCTGGAACCGGTATGGGCGTGATAGCGGCGCATGAGGTGCTTGCGTGCCTCCTCCAGGGCGGTGGTGGCCACGCCCAGGAAGGTGCCCGCCATGGCCATCAGGAAGTAGGGCGTCACCACGTTGAAGATGTACCAGATCTGGTCGCCTTCCTTGCCCAGCAGGTTGCTGTGCGGCACCTCCACTCCATGCAGCTCCATGGAGCGCGAGGAATTGCCGCGCATCCCGAGACCATCCCAGGGCTGGCCCCATTGCAGGCCGGATGCGTCGGCGGGCACCACGATGCAGGAGAACTGCCCCGCCGGCGCGTCCGGATCTGCTGCCACCGCCGACACTACATAGGAATCCGCGTGGCCGCCGTTGGTGACGAAGGTCTTGGTCCCGGTCAGGCTGTAGCGCTCGGGATTCAGGGATTCCAGGCTGGTCTGGGGCAGGTAGAAATGAGCACCGGTGCCCGCCTCGCTCAAGGACAGGGTGGTGATGTGCCTGCCTTCGCAAATGGGGGCCAGAAAACGGGCCTGCTGGTCCGGGGTGGCATGGGCTGAGATCACCGATGCGCCCACGCTGTGCATGCCGAAGCAGATGGCGGTGGAGGCGCATTCCTGACCCAGTACTTCGCACACCCGGGCCAGTGCCAGCAGGCCGTGGCCTTTGCCGCCATAGGCCGCAGGCACCACCAGACCGCCGAGTCCCGCCTGCTGCAGCGCGCGAATACCGGCCTCCGGCCAGCGCGCGTCGCGGTCCACCGCTTCGGTAGCTGGTGCGACCACCTCCCGGGCAATCTCCTGAGACTTGTGCAGCAGGGCTTCCAGATTTTGTCCGACGCCTGTCGATGCCCTGTCGGCAATCCGGTTACGTGTCGATTTCACCTGCATGGGCAGTCCTCCTGCATGAGGCCGCGCCGGGCGGCGAGTTGGGGTTGCCGGTCCAATACCTTCACTCCGGCCCGTTCAAGGGGTCGAGGTGAAGGTGCCGCTCGCAATCAATGATGCTCGATGAGCGAGAAGCTCCGTACTTTTTGTATCGACTCAATACGGTTTGCATTGGTACCCACTACGCAGTTGCCACCGGCGTCGCAACCCCAGATATGATAAGCCTTGAAACTGTGCAAATCTTCCGGAAGTTGATCGCGGTGCGGCATTTCCCGGGCAATGAGTTTATCCTCGCTGCCTTCCTTGAGCATCTGTTGCCGGATATTGGCCAGTTCGGACATCAGCTGGGTGGCTTGCTGGCCGTCCCAGTGGCCCACCACGCGGCCGGCATTGGTCTTGATTTCGTCGCTCATGTTTCTTCCCCTTAAAATCGGTCTGCGATCATGAGCAGCACCGCCCTGGGGATGACCCAGTTGCTGCCCTGTTTCTGCTCCTGGACGGCAATGAGTAGATCGTCCCGCGTGAAATGGATGCCCCGGTCCGCTGCGAGGCTGCGATAGAGCTGTATGAAGCTCTCTTTGTCCGGAGTCTGATCCAGCCTGGCTAACAGGCTCTGGTCGTTCATCACGGCCTCGCCAAACTGCTTGATGGATTGTTCGAACGGACGGGCCATCTGGTCCCGTTCCATCGCGGTTTTGAGCATATCGATCTCCTGTGTACCCCAGATTTACAGTACAACCGAGCCCATTTGATCCTGCAGGCTCGATCCCGTCCGCGCGGGCGAACCCGATGCGGCAATCCCCGGGTTGCGGGGATGTGGGGAAGACTCTACCGGCCTCGCGCGTTCAAGATAAGCCGAATGTCTACGCCCGGCCATGCGTACAATTACGCATGGCCGAGGTGTCTCCAGGGTCAGCCAGCCTCGACGCGCAGCGCCTTGGCCGGGCAGGCGGCCACCACCTGCCGCACCTGCTCCTCGCTGGCGTTTTGCGGCTCGATCAGGAATTGGCCGTTTTCCACTTTGAATACTTCAGGCAGGGTTTTTACGCAATTGCCGCTGTGGCAGCAGGCCTGGTCGTCCCAAATAACTTTCATGGTGTTTGCCTCTTTCTCGGGTGAATGGAAGGGATCCCCGACCATCGTCGGGCACCGCCTGCATTCTTGATTCTGGGCGGGGGAATGCCTAGTGGGGGAAGTACCTGGCCGCCACGGGATTCTACGTGGGCGGCGCTGAACTCAGGCGGCCGGATCGTACATGTCGTGAGTAATCGTGTGGCGGTTGGCGATGAGTTCGTCGATGGATGGCTCGTCGTTAAGGGCGCGCTTGATCGCCAGTTTGGTGGCTTCGTAGTTGGTGCGGTAGAGATCCTTGTGGTCCAGCTTGGGGTCGGTGGCACAGCGGGGGTCGATCCACACCAGGCTGACGATGCACAGCTCGTTGATCTGATCCCGCGGCAGAATGCCGTCGATGACGCAGTCCAGCACGGCGTCGGCAGTGGCGGCCTGCACGGTGCCGCCGAACAGATCCACGTAGGCCATGCTTTTCATGGTGACCTTGGGCACCATCAGCGTGGCGGGACGCACTTGCTGATTGCAGGCGCGGATGGCGAACATGCGGGTATGGCCGGCGGTCTGCCCCATCATGTTGGCGAAGGCGTGCCCTACGGGGCCATCCACACTGCCGATAAGGATTTCAGGCATGGCGTCGGTGTACTGGCCTTCGCTGGCCAGGACGGTGGCTTCGCCGGATTTGAAAACGATTTTGTTCAAGGGGGTTCCTTTCAAAATGGGTGGGGCATCGGAGAAAATGGGCCGCGGCTATTGGGGCGGCGGACGCGGTGCGGTTCGGGCGCGAGGCGCAAAGGCTTCTGGGTGAGCCGAGCTGGTTGCCGCCGTTCAGGGACGGCTGTTGCCGATGCTCTCCATGTAGAAATCGTTTGGATCCTGCTTCGGTACGGGATAGTTCTCGCGCGCCCGTCGAGCGTCGCGCGCCAGCGCGTCGATATTGTCTCCGGTCAGGGTCTTCATGAACGCGACGAGATCCGCCTTTTCTTCTTCCGTCAGATTGAGCGGAAAGATCAGGGGAGATTTGTCGGGGTTGTCCACGCCGCCCTTATTGTAGAACTCGACGACCGCCTCCAGGGTGGAGAAAGCGCCATCGTGCATGTAGGGTGCGGTGATGGCGACGTTGCGCAGGGAGGGGGTCTTGTACGCCCAGCGATCCTTGGGATCGAGCGTGACCTCGTAGCGTCCGACGTCGGGCAGCGGTTTCTCGAAGTCGTCCAGTTGTTCGTCGCTTACGTCCACGAACACCCCCGGCGCAAGCTGTACTTTGTAAGTGGTCCTTACCGGAGCCATGCTGCGTTGCCAGCCGTGTCCCGTGTTGTAGAACTTGTGGTCGGTGAAGAGGGCGTGCTTCTCCCCGACGGTATGGCAGGCGATGCAGCTTCCCTTGCCGCGGAATACTTCGAATCCTCGCTGCTCCCTGGCGTTGAGCGCATTCTTCTCGCCGCCGTAATACCAGCGGTCGAAGCGGGAATTTCCCGACACCATGGCGCGCTGGTAGCTCGCCAGGGCGAATCCGATGCGCTCGGCCGTCGCTTCGCCGCCGAAAGCGGCCTCGAACCGCCCTTTGTATTCGGGCATCATCTTGATCTTCTCGACGACGTAGCCGATGGACGGCATGTTCATCTCGTTCTTGGCGAGCAGCGGTGCCCAGACCTGATCCTCGAGATGGAGTTCGCGGCCTTCATGGAACAGGCTGCGCTGGTAGCCGACGTTGTATATGGCGGGCGAGTTCCGGCGAAGGCTGCGTCCCTGCAGACCGATGGCGGCTCCCAGTTCGTGCGAGGTGAAACCCTGTTCGGGGACATGGCACATGGCGCACGACATGACGTTGTTGTGCGACAGGCGGCGATCCATGAAGAGTTTCCGGCCCAGATCGATCTTTTCCTGGGTCAGCGGGTTGGCCTCGGGAATGAACAGCGGGGGCAGGCCCAGTGGAGGCGTCGGGTTGACGGGGGTGTCGGCCGAGATGGCGAGCGGGAGCAATAGACCCGCGCCCGCGAGTCCGATCAAAAAGATGTTCTTCATTTCAGTGCTGCCCCGTCTTCGAGAAGGAGAGTCAGAATGTCGTTGTAAACGACGTCCGGGTTCAAGTATGAAGCTGTATAGATTTCGCGCACATCTCCGGCGCGATCTATCAGGAAGACCTTCAATACGTGGCTCATGGTCCCAAGCGGTTGCCCGGTTTTGGGATCGAGATCGAAATACACATCCTGCCGGTATGCGTCCAGGATGGGAATCAGTTCGCGCAGCGAGGCCGTCGTCAGAAAATCCCACTGCATACCCTTTGCGGCGTTCGCATCCGCGCCGGCATAGAGCTTGAGCACTTCGGGCGTATCCCGCTCGGGATCGAACGAGAGACTGACGAGCCGGGTTTTACCGGTGAGCTGGGGTTGCTCGCGTTCCATCCGGCTCTTGATCAGGTGGAACACCGTATAGGCGTAGGGGCAGCCGTTGGGATCGGCGCAACTGGAGTAAATGAAAGACAACAGGGTGACCTTGCCGCTGCCAAAGGAATCGGCGAGTGCACGGACGCGGCCTTCGGTATCCAGAACCTGGCCGCTGGCGGCGTGCTGGATTTTTTGCAGGGTATAGGTTCCCGGCGGATGGGTTTCGTAATCGAAAATCAGTTCGCCGCTTGCATTGGGGTCTTTGACCGGGACGGCGGCCGCATGGCTAGGCAGAGAGGCGCAGGCCAGGGAAAGCGGAAACAGCAGAGACAAAAGAGACTTGAAAACTCCCCCCCCCCGCGAGGGGGGGGGGAGTGCCCGTATCACGATATTGGCACTCTGGTATGACATGACAACCTCTGGGTGTTTATTTGCTCAACAGATCGGTCAATGCAAGCTTGCCCTGCGTGCTTGCACCGTCGAGCCTGGCCTGGAGAGGCTGCAGCTCTTTCAGGTTGATCGCCTGGAACTTCATGTGGTGAGCACGACCGAGCTTTTCCTTGTAGAAATCGATCGAGAACACTTCGGCAAGTTTCTTGCCATCCCAGTTATACATCTTCAGGAGCTGGTCATCACCCTTGCCCTTCTTGTCCCAGTTGCCGAGCAGCGAAGTGGTGAAATACACACGCTTGCCGTCGAAGGATTGCGACACCATATTGACCTGTGAGGCAATTTTTTTCTTGTAGATCATCTTCGGTTTCATGGGATCGGAGAAATCCCAGTACTGTGTCACGCCATCCAGGAAGGTGTTGGCCCACAAGCCCTTGCCGTCGGCACTGAGCGAGATGTCGACGGGCAATGGAACGGGGCTTTCGGTCTGGATGGTGCCCACGTCGTAGGCCTGCCATTCCTTGCTGCTGTCCTGCTTGACGACCCACAGCTTGCCGGTCAGCGCAGCCGCGGTGACGGCCCAGTTGTCGCCCTCCTTCAGCGACCAGCGGATTTCCAGCGGCGCACCCGGTACTTCGAAGACCTTCTTCGGCTTCAGGGTCTTGGCGTCCCAGATCGCCATGGTCTTGCCGAAATGCTTCATCGCCTCGGGGTCCTTGACCAGCTTGCCCATGTCCATCATGTAGTTGTTCCAGCCGGTGAAGCTGGAGGTCAACAGCACGTTCTGCTGCGGGTTGATGCCCAGATCGTAGCCGTAGCCGTCGGCGTACACGCCCTTGAAGGTGCCGGTCGGCATGTCGATCGTGTTGATCAGCTCGCCGTCGTTGTTGTAGACGACCAGACCGGTGCGGCCGCCGTGGTCCTTGGTGTTGGACAGCGCCTGGATCAGCATGCGGCCCGGCAGGGCGTAGAAGGTGTGCGGGCCGACGAAACCGGTCTTCTCGGCGAAGTCGGTGATCGTCTTGACCAGCTTTGGCTTGGCAGGGGTGCTGTGAATATCGAAGATGAAGATTTTGTTCGAATCGAGCGCACCTGCCCACATGTAGCGGCGGTCGTCGGTGAAGCCCATGTGGTGCGCTTCGCCGCGGTCGCCCGTGGAGAGAGAGGCAATGACCTTGCCGAAGGTCTTGGAACCGGGGCGGACGTCGACGGTGACGAGCTTGTCGGAACCGTCGCCGATGCCTTCCACGCCCAGTGTCCACACGTAGACGAGGTCTTCCTGTCCCTTGATCAGCGGGGTGAAGGGCGAGTTGCAGGTCTCGTCGGCATGCGAGAGGCTGGGCAGGGCGACAACGCCCAAAGCGACAGTGGCAGAAACGGCGGCCACCAGGGCCTGCAGAGAGAAGCGGTTGTTACATTTGGACATATCAGTCTCCTTAAACCTAAGCCTTTGAACTGGAAAACGTACAAGCGCAACGCTCCTTGACCCATCATCGGGCGGCTGGAGTGAAGTTCGCAGCCCATATAAAGCAACATTCGCTCCAGGAATTATTTTATATAAAAATCAGAATGTTCCGTGTTTTTTTAAGGATTTTCCCTATATTTATTTACCGATGAATGATCATGTTACGTGTGCGGGTAGGGGTTAACCCTTGGTCGGGTTGAACTGAACGATTCGGGACAATGTGACAATGTGTCTCGTCTTCGGGTCACGCGGCGGTCAGGTCTTCAACTGACCATATGAAATGAATCGCGCTATGGCGATTCGATGGCAATACGCCTGTCAGGATAGGCCCATGAAGCCATAACGGTAACGTAGACTAGTAATCCCGAATGGCCAAAGCCGCGAACAACTCGTCCCGCTCGGCGGGCGTACTGGCCTTCGTGGCCTGGTCTACCACTTCCCGTGACAGGTGACCGGAAAAAATCCTGATGAAGTCGTAATGACAGGCGCGCAGGAACAGGCCTTTGCGGAAACCGATGCGGGTGATACTGGGCTCGAACAGGAAGCTGGCATCCAGAAAGCTGAGGTCGCTATCAAGGCCTTCATCCTGCGCCATCTCGGCCAGAATACCCACCCCCAGCCCTAGACGGATGTAAGTCTTGATCACATCCGCATCGGTGGCGGTCAGTGCCACACGGGGCGCAAGCCCGCGTTGCTGGAAAGCATCGTTGATGCGGGAGCGGCCGGTGAAACCGAACACATAAGTAAGAATGGGGTATTCGGCCACTGCCTCCAGCGTCAATGGCGCAACCTTCTCCAGGGCGTGCCCTCCTGGTACCACTACAGCGCGGTTCCAGCGATAACAAGGCAACATGATCAGTTCATCGAAGAGATGCAGGGATTCTGTGGCGATGGCAAAGTCGACCCCGCCACTGGCTGCCATTTCCGCGATCTGGGCCGGACTACCCTGATGCAGATGCAGGCTCAGTTCCGGATAGATGCGCCGGAAGGCGCGGATGACAGGAGGCAGCACATAGCGGGCCTGGGTATGGGTCGTGGCGATGGACAGTTCACCGCTCCCCGGATTACTGAATTCGAGTGACACCCGACGGATAGCCTCCACGTTGGCGAGTGTGCATTCCGCCAGTTCCATGACCGCCCGCCCTGCTGTGGTAAACCCGGTAAGCTGGCGTCCTGCGCGCTCGAACAGGGGCACGCCCAGCTCTTCCTCAAGCAAACGGAGTTGTTTGCTCAAGCTGGGCTGCGACTTGAAAAGCCGCTCGGCCGCGCTGGTGACATTGAACCCGCTGCGGGCCAAGGCTAGGAGATAGCGCAGTTGCTGTAGCTGCATGAGACATTCCTCTGGATGACAATGGCAAGCCGGCCCCGCATGAATACGCCTGGCGCCGGGGAAAAATTTGCAATGCGTCAGCCAGGCAAGGGGGCATTCTTCACCATGAGCCGGTGCCCGGAACGGTCGCGGATAGCGTCAGCCATCAGGGGCGTGATCGTGGATGAGTCGACGCGGACGTTCTCCGCCTGGATCGAGCACATCTAATTGGGCGCCTGCCGGTGTCTTTTGGCCGGATCGTTGACTGCCCCGTCGCAGGCACGGCTGATCGCTCGCCTATCGTTTTGACAAGCAAGTTTAATGCCGGATTTTATGCCGCGCAGGCTGCTGTCGGCGATGGCTTTGGGCCAGGGAGAGGGACGGAAAAATTGCCTGTCGTGGGCGTTCCTGCCTGAGTGCTCCCAGGCTTCAGCAAGAAGTTCTCACCGGTCTGGCGACTTCCGGTGCCACCATCCCGGCGTCTGATCATCTTCTGACGACATGGCAGGCAGGCAGGATCGAAACATGGCACACGTCTTTTTGCGGCCATAGCTTTCAGTCATGAAGCCATGATCAATGATGATTTTACTGCGCCACGCTGGCTCGTTAATCTGCAAATCCGATTACCGACAAGGAATTGCGCCATGAATGCCGCCCTGACCCTGCTGCAGCCCTTTGCAGACGATATTTCCGAATGGTTCGATGCAGACGGTTATTTTGCGAAACCCCCCTTATGGAGCAGTCAATTGGCGGAGCGCATCGCATTGGAGGAGGGCATTCCTGTACTTACCCCACAACACTGGCAAGTCATCAACCACGTACGCAACCGTTATTTCGCGCTCGGTAGCTTGCCGGTAATGCGCCTGGTCTGCCGCTCAACCGGTCTGGATCGCCACAAGGCCCACAAGCTGTTTCTGGGTTGCAAGAGCCTATGGCGCGTAGCCGGTCTGCCCAATCCCGGGGCGGAAGCCTCCGCCTATATGAACTGACTCACCTTCTGGCCGGCGGCCGAGCCTGATCGCCAAACCCGATAAAGTATTTTCAGGCCCAACGAGAGAAGTTCAATGTACCAATATGACGAATACGACCAGCGTATCGTTGACGAACGCGTCGCGCAGTTTGCCGATCAGACCGCCCGTTTTCTTGCCGGCGAACTGAGTGAAGACGAGTATCGCCCGCTGCGCCTGCAAAACGGCCTGTACATTCAGCGTCATGCGCCAATGTTGCGCGTTGCCGTTCCCTACGGCAACCTGCGTTCGGATCAGCTACGCATGTTCGGCCATATTGCGCGCACCTATGACCGCGGCTACGGCCACTTCAGTACGCGCCAGAATTTGCAGTTCAACTGGCCGAAGCTGGAGTGCGTACCGGAAATTCTGGGTTTGCTCGCCACGGTACAGATGCATGCCATCCAGACTTCGGGCAACTGCATCCGCAACGTCACCTCCGACCCCTTCGCCGGTGTCGCTGCCGATGAGCATATCGACCCCCGGCCATGGTGCGAAATCGTGCGCCAGTGGAGCACCTTTCACCCCGAGTTCGCATTCTTGCCGCGCAAGTTCAAGCTCGCTGTCAATGGCGCGGCGCAGGATCGCGCCATCATCCAGGCCCACGACATCGGCCTCGATCTCGTCCGCGACACCGAGGGCAATACCGGTTTCCGTGTCCTGGTGGGTGGCGGCCTTGGTCGCACGCCGATCCTCGGCGAGGAAGTGTCTGCCTTCGTGCCCTGGCAGCAGATTCTCAACTATTGCGAGGCCATCCTGCGAGTCTACAATCTTCATGGCCGCCGCGACAACGCCTACAAGGCGCGCATCAAGATTTTGGTGAAATCGCTCGGCGTGGCGGAGTTCGCGCGCCAGGTGGAAGCTGAATTCGCACTTATGAAAGATGGCCCTTCGACACTGACGCAGGCGAAAATAGAGCGTGTAGCCAGCCGTTTCAGCGCCCCGCTACTACCTGAGCTGCCAGTAAACGAGGCTGGCCATATGGCGCACCTGGCAGGCAACAAAGCCTTTGCCAACTGGGTTAAACGCAACGTGCGTGCGCACAAGGCGCAAGGTTACGCCAATGTGGTTCTGTCCCTGAAGAAGTCCGGCGTCGCCCCCGGAGACGTTACCGCCGATCAGTTCGACGCCATCGCCGATCTGGCCGACCAATACGCTTTCGGCGAGGTGCGCAGTACGCATGAACAGAACCTGGTGCTCGCCAGTGTGCGCCAGGCCGACCTGTTTGCCGTGTGGCAAAAGGCACGCGCGCTCGGTTTGGCAACTCCCAACATCGGCCTGCTTACCGATATGATCGTCTGCCCTGGCGGCGACTTCTGCGTGCTTGCCAATGCCAAGTCGATTCCTATCGCTAAAGCCATCCAGCAACGTTTCGACGATCTTGACTACCTGCATGACATAGGCGAGATCGAACTCAATATCTCCGGCTGCATGAATGCCTGTGGCCACCATCATGTCGGCCACATCGGCGTGCTCGGCGTCGATAAGCATGGCGAAGAGTGGTACCAGGTGACAATAGGCGGCGACCAGGGCAACGCGACCGCGCTCGGCAAGGTCATCGGCCCGTCGTTTAAGGCCGCGGAAATGCCGGACGTGATCGGCTCCCTGCTTGGCAACTATATCGACCACCGTCATGAAGATGAACGTTTCATCGACACCGTTCGCCGGATTGGCACCGAATCTTTCAAAACCCGCGTATATACCGAACGTCTTGAACGTCTCGAAGTCCTGGGAGTCTGCTGATGCCGCAAATCATCAGGGACGGCCGTATTCAGGATGACGCATGGAAAGTGCTGCGCCTGGGCGAAAACGATGATGCGGTTACGCTGAAGGTGCCTGCCGGTCGCGTGATTGTGCCGCTGGCGGTGTGGCGCGCGCAGCGCCCGCACCTGAAAGACCGCGCTGAAGCGGGCGCGCTCGGGGTGTGGCTTGCAGGGGACGCAGAACCGTCCGAATTCGCCGGCGATCTGGCCATACTTCAGCTGATCGCGATCGACTTCCCGGTGTTCACCGATGGCCGCGGCTACTCGATAGCCACGCTGCTGCGTTCCCGCTATGGCTACACCGGCGAATTGCGTGCAATCGGCGAGGTGCTGCGCGACCAGTTTTTCTTCATGATCCGCTGCGGTTTCAGCGCCATCCAGCCGCACGAAGGCCGGTACAGCCCAGCGCAGATCGAAGCGGCGCTAGCCAGCTTGAGCGACTTTCCGGCGCTCTATCAGGGTGCGGTGGGGGATCGGGCCCCCTCAACCAAAAAAAGAAGAGAGACAACGATGGGCTGCCATCAACGCATCTGAAACAGTTCTTGATGGAAGCGCTCCGGCGGCAGGCCATGGGCGAGGAAGTCCTCGCGCAGCGCCTGGCCGAACCCCGGCGGGCCGCAGAACCAGAGACTGGCCGATCGCCATTCCGGCACGGCGGCGCGGATGCGTTCACCATTCAAGCGCCCGTCTTTCGGGCTGACAAGCAGATGCATGCGCACGTCAGCGGCTTCGGCATCTGCGGTGAGGCGGTCAATGGCCGCCTGGTCGAATTCGCCGGTCGGATGAAAGAGATCGATCGTCTTCGCTTCCGGCACAACGGCACGTTGCTTGAGGCGGGCGATAAAAGGCGTGATGCCGATGCCCGCACCGACCCAGATCTGATGCGGCTGTGCATCATTAAAATCGAAGCAGCCGTAAGGGCCTTCCACCGTCACCGGCGTGCCGATCGTCAATCGTTCCCGCAAACGACCGGTGTGGTCACCCAGGGCCTTGGTAATGAAGACGATGTGGCGGTCATCGGGATTCCAGGCCGAGGCGATGGTATACGGGTGCGCACCTTCGCTGTTATCCGCGGTGACGAAAGCGAACTGCCCGGCAGTATGGCCGCGCCAGCCTTCCCCCAACACGACGGAGGTTTCGAGTACACGCAGCGCCGGGAAGTAGGTCAGGGCATCGATGCTGCCCTGGGCTTTGCGGCCTGTGCCGATCCGGCCCGTCAGGGCCAGCAGTGCAGCCACGCTGCCGCCTAGCAGCAAACCGCCCAGCAGCCAGCCTACAGGCTGTGCCCAGTACGCCACCTTGGTGAGTATCGCGGAATGGTAGGCCAAGGCAAGGTAGGCGGCCGCGAGCAACTTGTGGGTCTTGACGAACAAGTGGTAGGGGAAGCGTTTGACCAGGGCGAGAACGATCAGCACCACGGCCGCGTAGAACGCCCATTCGCCAATGGATTCGGCCAGTCCGCGCTGGCTGAGCAGCCAGCCTTCGATGCCGTCGAGGGGCGCGCCGGCGGCGGGTCCGCGCTGCGGTTTTTCCAACCACCCCCAGCCCACCATCCACTTGGTGCCTTTCCCCCACCACCAGTGAACGATGGCGACCACCAGCGCGCTGATGCCCAGCCACTTGTGCAGACGGTACATCTTGTCCAGCCCGTCCAGATGCGGTTCCAGCCACTTCGGGCGCAGCGCCAGCAGCATGGCGATGCTCATTAACCCGATGCCGAGCACGCCGCTGTATTGCATGAACACGGCGCGGAACGAAAAATACGTGAACGGTTCCGGTGCCAGTGTGTCGGCGATCAGCCATAGGGCCGTAAGCAGTAGCAGTATGGCCAGAAATGAAACTTTAATGCGCTTCATGGATTACCGTCCACTGCAATGTCGTATCGAGCCCCACGTCCCGGTTCAACGGCGGCATGTAGCGTCCCGCTTAAGCTGCCGCTGGCTGGCCCCGCTCTTCTCATCGATGAGAAGAGATCCGGTGTCATGGAGAATTTCCGGGCGAACTATCGCTTATTTGTGGCCACCGCATCGCTGCCATGATCGCATGAGTGGACACATTGTCAGAAGCCTGTGGCCCGGCTGCCGGATCTTCGCACCCTGAACGCCAGGATCACGAGGAGAATGCCGAATACGACTGCATAGGTCGCGATCAGCCAGACCAGGGCGAACGCGCCTGTACCCGGCTGAATCATGAGGAAAGCACCGAACACGACCGACGTGAGGCCGCCGAGAATGAGCAGCACTCCCCCTCGATCTCCTTGCGCAGGCGGAGCGCCGCGACGATCTGGAGAACCCCCATGGCGATCGCCCAGGCCGCGATGTAGAACAGCAGAACGAGCGCGGTGATACCGGGCGCCAGCCAGGCTCAACGGCGGTGCTCTTCAGCGTCCGCGGGTGCGCCTTGTTCGCCGCTCCGGATTTCGTTATCCAGGAGCTTGATCTGATCAATGATGCTGACCAGTTTGCGACCATTCCAAGTTAGCGAATACTCCGTCCTGGGCGGTACTTCTGCGTAAACATGCCTGGTCAGCAAACCGTAGGCGGTCAGCTTGCGCAGCCGCTCGGACAGAACCTTGGTTGAAATTCCCTGTACGTGACGCTCCAATGCGCCAGGACGCGAGACGCCCTCGGCGACGGCTCGCAGAACCGAGACCGACCATTTGCAACCCACTACATCCTCGAGTTGCGAATAGGCCGGCTTCGCTGTTGGTGGCATCTTTTTTATTTCCTCCATTTTCCGCAAGTTACACCAAAAAGTGCCCGGGGTACCGATAAGTGCCTTCTAGGCAGCGGCTGGCGTCGTTCCTACCATGCACGTGTGCCAGTGGCACTACGACCATAGGAGAACAGTCATGAAAACCAAAGCCATTTTCTACCATGCGGGCTGCCCCGTCTGCGTTGCCGCCGAAAGGAACGTAGCCAACGCACTTGATCCTGCGAAATACGACGTTGAGATCGTCCATCTCGGTGATGACAAATCGCGCCTGACGGAAGCGGAGGCTGCCGGCGTCAAATCCGTACCCGCCCTCGTGCTGGATGGGGCAGCATTCCATATCAATTTCGGTGCTGGCATCGAGGCATTGAGGTAACCGCCTTGTCGCCCTTCGTGCATGGGCATCCATGACTCACGGTATGCAAATTGTCAGGCCATGACCGGAATGTGCATTTGCCTAGGGCCTGAACCGCTCCGGCAAGTTGTCGGCAGCATGCGAACCTCATCATAGTTCCGCGCGCTTGAGAAGCTGAGCGTTGATCGCCACGACCACGGTGCTTGCCGACATCAGCACCGCGCCTGCGGCAGGCGTGAGCACGATGCCCAGGCCATGAAGCACGCCTGCGGCCAGGGGAATGGCGAAGATGTTGTAGCCCGCAGCCCACCACAGGTTCTGCATCATTTTCCGGTAGGTTACGCGCGACAGTTCGACGATTTTCGGGATGTCGCGCGGGTCGGAGCGCACGAGCACGATGTGTCCGGCTTCCACCGCGACGTCGGTCCCCGCACCGATGGCGATTCCGACATCTGCGGTGGCCAGGGCAGGGGCATCGTTCACGCCGTCGCCCACCATCGCGACCTTCTTTCCCTGGCCCTGCAGTTCGCGCACCTTCGATGCCTTGTCCTCGGGCAGGACCTGGGCGAACACCCGGTCGATCCCCAGTTCTGCGGCGACGCTATCCGCCACCGCCTGCGCATCGCCGGTGAGCATCGCCACTTCGATTCCCCGCTCGTGCAGCGCGCGTATCGCCTCGCGACTCTCCTCGCGGACGGCATCGGCCACCGCGAAAACCGCCAGCGCCTGGCCGTCCCGCAGCAGATAGATGGTCGCCTGCCCGCGACGGGCCGCCGCTTCGGCCGCGGTGCGGAGCATTTCCGGAACCTGCGCGTCTTCTGCCGCCAGGAGCGCGGGACCGCCCATGTGATATTCGTCCCCCTCGATCGAGGCGGCGACGCCTTTCCCCGTCAGCGCCCGGAAGCCGTCCGCCGGGGGCAGGTCGAGTTTCTGTTCTTCCGCCGTGCTGACGATTCCCCGGGCGATGGGATGTTCGGATTCGGACTCCACCCCGGCCGCGATCCGCAGTGCGTCCTGTCTCGACAGGCCTTCGTCCACCGCCATTTCGACCACGCGGAACGCCCCCAGCGTGAGCGTGCCGGTCTTATCGAAAATCACGGTGTCGAGGTTGCGGGCTTCTTCCAGCCCGCGCCGGTCCCGCACCAGCAGACCGTTGCGTGCGCCCAGGGTGGTTGAGATGGCGACGACCAGCGGCACGGCCAGACCGAGGGCATGCGGACAGGCGATGACCAGGACGGTCACCACCCGGACAATCGAGAAATCGAGCGACGCCCCCAGCACTTGCCAGACCACCAGCGTGAGCACCCCGGCAGCAATGGCCACTCCGGTCAGGAGCCGGGCCGCACGATCGGCCAGATGCTGTGCCCTGGATTTGGACGTCTGCGCATCGGCGACGAGCCGCATGATTCCGGAGAGCTTGGTCTTCTCGCCCGTGCCGGTGACCTCGATGCGCAGCGAGCCCTCGCCGTTGATCGTCGCGGCGATGACGCCATCGCCTTCCTGCTTCTTCACCGGCCTGGATTCGCCAGTGATCATGGCCTCGTTGAGGTCGCTCGTGCCTTTCCGGATCACGCCGTCGGCGGGCACGCTCTCGCCGGGGCGGACCAGCACGATGTCGCCCTCGCGCAGCGCGCTGACCGGAACTGTCTCTTCGCCCTGATCGGTGACCCGGGTCGCGGTGTCCGGAAGCAGCTTCGCGAGTTCCTGCAGCGCACCCTGTGCCCGCGAGATCGATCGCATCTCGATCCAGTGTCCCAGCAGCATGATGGTGACCAGGGTGGCTAGCTCCCACCAGATGGGGTCCGCCTCGATCAGGCCGAGCTGGACGATCCACGAGAACACCAGCGCCACCGTGATCGCCAAGGATATCAGGGTCATCATCCCCGGCAGCCGCGCCTTCAACTCGTGCCACGCCCCTTTCAGAAACACCAGGCCGCCGTAGAGAAAGACGGCGGTGGCGAGCACCGGGGAAATCCAGCGCGATCCGGGAAACACGGGGGCGACGTAGCCAAAAAGCATCTGGATGTGCTCTGCCCAGATGACGACCGGAATGGTGAGGATCAGTGAGAGCCAGAACCTGTCGCGGAACATCTCCGGTGTGTGGCCTGCGTGCTGGTCGTGGCCCGCATGGCTGGCGGTTGTTTTCCCGTGCCCTCTATGCGCCTCACGGCCCGCGCTCGGCTCGACTCCGTGGCCGTGAGCGTGGTGGGGGGGCTTGCTCATGATGCTGTCTCCTCGAAAGTGGATAACCGCTCCGTTAGCCTGCGTTGGCGATTTGCGTCGTCGCTGACGGCTACGACGGTCCGGTCAATCCCTGGAAGCGCAGTCATCCGGTTACTAGCCTGGCTTGCTTGAATGGTGTGTTCTACGGTTCAACGAGACGGTTCACCGGGCATCAGCAGACAAGCGACGCGCTCCGATGCAACGGGTGGTTGGGCGGCACTCACCCATCGCTCAAAGCCGGACGTCAGCACGCCGGGTCCCGAAAGCCCACATTCCAGTGGGAGCCATCGCAAAACGGCTTGTTCTTCGACGCGCCACAGCGGCAGAGCGTGTAGTGCTCCTTCGATGCACCCTCGCCGAACCTTACACCCATCAGTTCGATGCTGCCGACGATCACGTACGGGCCATCATCGCTGACCGTAACCATCGGTTCGCGGTCCTGGTCCCGGTTTTCGACATTTTCGATCGAGTAATTCAGCGCGCCGGACGGGCATTTCCTTATCGTTTCGATGATCGCCTCGGCGCTCGCGCCATCCGGATCAATCCAGGGTTCCTGGTGCATCCGGAACACCGACTCAAGACGATCCGTGCAGAATCCAGCATGGGCGCATAGTTGGCGGTTGTCGTGGATCGTAATGCGCTTGCCAATGTAACTGGCACGGTGATTCAGGCGATCATCGGCGATTTTCCGATCCGTGAACCCGTTGGTTCCATGGGTTCCGTCGCAGAATGGCTTGTTCCTGGATCCGCCACAGCGGCAGAGGGCTACCCCTCGAACGGTGGAACACAACTCGCCGTCCGGGCGGCACAAATGGGGTACTGCGGTTGGGGTCGTTTCGTTGAGCAGGTAGTACGGCCCGTTGGGCAGACAGGCGATCCTTGGCGTCTTCCGTTCAGCACTCATCGTTCACCCTTTTCTGACGCGTTGCGTTCCGAAGGTTAGTTCATCTTTTCGGAGGCTGCCTGGTCGGTTGCAATGCCCGACGCGCATCTTGAGGGGCGCCGGCCGGCCGTTGTCTGAGGCTGCGGCTCACCCAGACGTCCCTTGTGCTGTCGGCATGCGGCGTATCCATTTCATGCGGCATGATTTCGGATCTTCCGATGCGGCCATGCATGAAAGACGCCATGCCCGACGGGGCATGGCGGCGGCAATGAACTTGGGATGATGTTCATGTGAATGCCCTGCCATCATGGTTGATGGCAGGGCTAGGGACCAGGATGCACGTACTGGGTGTGCACGTGACCGCTTGGACAAACGCAGGGAAAGTTAGAACGGGATGTGATTCCCCCAGCCCAGGTCGCGAGTATCGAGCTTGACGTGCCGCTTTATCAGGATGGGTTTTTCACTATCAAGCGAGACAGTGTCGTAATATTTTCCAACTGCGAATACCTTGGTTGCGCCCCCGTCCAGATTGGTCCTGAATACCTGCAGGGCAGTCACTACGTTTGCCTGCTTCTGGTCTTTGTCGTAGCTGACTTTATATACGACCGCATTGCGAGTAAGGGGTGCGTGGTCGCTATTGTGCTTGGGTAAAGTATTGAAGAGCTCCTCCATCTCGGCCCTGTTATGGTCCAACCACGTCATGTCCCTCCTGATTTCCGGACTGAAAGCGGTGACCTTGTACTCGAATTGCTTATCGCACAATCCAAGGAACTCCGAGTAGTCGTTCCGATCCAGTGCGGTGCAAGTCTGATAAACCAACTCTTCAACGGTAGCTCTGTCAGTGTTCATGATTTGCTCCTTAAATATCATTTAAAAATAACTGTGTAATTACTGCTGTTCTGCCTGTTCAGCCCGGATACGGCACCCCGTTTTCAATAGTCGCTGGCGTTAGCGTCCAGAATTTTCTGGAGGCCTCTCCTTCGTGAAAACGGCGTGCCGCTTTTCCATGATCGTTTCTCCACATCCAGTTTTCCTGCCCTTCGGATCGGACGCTAAACGTCTATCGTTCCAACAGGCAGGACGTCAGACTGTTTGGGCAACATCTTTCGTTTGGGGCTTGGGCACTGTCGTTTGCTGCTTTGGCGCTGTTGCCTGGTGCATCGGGTCAGAGGAACTGCGGCCCATCCGCTTACTCCACTCCTCAAGATAGTGGCGCATGCCGACCTCGTCGTGGATCGTCAGGTCTTCCTCGCGCGCATGCAGCACATACATGGGATCGCTTCCCTTGGCCATGGCGATACCCTGCCCGGAAGAAGCCAACAGATCTTCGTGCAGGTTACGGCCGAATGGGCTCCAGATCGTGGCCGCGTCCTTCTCGCGCTGCTGGCGTATTTCCGGGGTGTCGCTCTTGAGACCCAGTATGCGGAACTCGAGAATGACATGATCCGGGCCGAGCGGAATATAGGAATCTATCCGTAATACGGAAGTGCGCAGGTTGAACGTGATGCACGGGAAAAGGTCCACCAGCTTCCAGCCATTGGTAGGCAATTTTGGCCAGCCAAGCTTGGAATGGCCGCTGCCAGTGTACGCGTCGTACGAGACATTCATTGAGCCGACCGAAGCGTGGCCGTTGGGGAAGGCCGTGTACTTGCGCTGGAAATACCCCGACTTCGAATCCAGCATGCCGGTAATGCGATTATGGTAGTGCAGGTAGTCGTGATAAAACTCGCTATTGGTGTCGTGGATCAGCTTGAAGTTCGTACGCAGCGTGGCCTGGTAGTACCACAACACTTCCAGCGGTTCCGCCTCCAGCTCCGGCAGCATGTAATCCAGAGACGAGCCGATATGCTCTGAAAGAGGGCCGCAGGAATCGTCGAGGTTGACCCAAACGAAGCCGCCGTAACCCACTTCCGTTCTTACTTCCTTGAGACCAACGTCGCTTTCGCTGACGCGCTCCTGGTACCCGGCTTTCCCACGGGGAATGTCTACACAGTTGCCTTTTGCGTCAAATGCCCATTGGTGAAAAATGCAAACCAGCTTCTTGGCGTTGCCGGAAGGCTCATAAACCAGGAGATTGCCCCGGTGAGTACAGATGTTGTAAAAGGTGCGGATCTTCATGTCCTCTCCCCGCACAATCACAAGTGGAGTGCCGCCCGGGTGTTGATAGGTACGAAAATCATTGGCATTGGCCACTTCGCTTTCGTGGATGGCAAGCATCCAGACTTTCTTGAAAATCTTTTCTTTCTCCTCCTCAAAAATGGCCGGGTCGGAATAAATCATAGGGTCCGCGTAATGTGTCGGCGGAAGGCTGGGTTTTTGTGACCACTGCTGGCTGTTGCGTGACATAGTGTTGTCCTCTTCATGTTGAATGATTCAGGATAAAACCATGCGAATATGGCATGGTATTAATCATAAAGCGAAACGCATGCCAATTCCCTTCACGTCATATGGATAAGGCTAGGCAAACCTTCGGGGCAACAATCGGAGGATGAATACAGCGCACACATGAACCCCATAAATCCGGGGCGGGACAAGCCGCAATGTAAATTCAATTACGTGATTACTTATTGATTTATTTGTAAAATTTATATCTAGCGGCGACTGGCCATTAGATGCTTACGGGTGTCCATGGCACCCGCCGCAAGCGGCGTCCTGAGGGGCGGCTCGAATCGGTTTTGTGTGCAGGTCAGATGCGCAACCGCCGCCGTGAAATACCTGATTCGGATCATAATGTATTTTTTTGATTACAAAATGTCTCGCTTGCGAAGCGGAGAATGCCGTGCCGCAAGCTGCTTGGAAGAAAGCAGTTTGATGAGCAGGAAACCCGTCGCGCTCACATTATGGGCTTCGACCACCGAACGCCTTGCCGCTATCTGTTCGGAACCCTGTGGCAGCCCACGCCGGATTGCCAGCGATCCCGTATCCGTGCCGATGAGGCGCGCAGTGCAGGCGGCGGGGTTGGCCAGGCCGGCGGTGCCACGTACCTGTTGGAGCGCAGGCAGGATATCCGTACGATTCAGGAACTACTGGGAACAAGGATGTGGCGACGACGATGATTTACACCCATGTTCTGAACAAGGGCGGGCCTGGGCGTTGAGCCCGCCGGATATGTGATGACGGACGAGGATTACATGCGCGCCGCACTGGAACTGGCCCGTCATGGCTGGGAGGCGGGCGAGGTGCCGGTGGGGGCCCTGGTGGTGTGCGGTGGCGAGATCGTCGGCCGCGGCTTCAACCAGCCGATTTCGAGCCACGATCCCACGGCGCACGCCGAGGTGATGGCATTGCGCGACGCGGCCGGGCGGCAGGGCAATTACCGGCTGGTGGGCTGCACGCTGTACGTGACGATGGAGCCGTGCGTGATGTGCGCGGGGGCGATTCTGCATGCGCGGGTGGCGCGGGTGGTGTACGGCGCGCGCGAATACAAGACCGGCGCGCACGGCAGTATCGTTGACATCTTTGCCGAGCCGCGCCTCAACTACCATTGTGACATCGCCGGCGGGGTGCTGGCGGACGAATGCTCGGCGATGATCTCGGGGTTTTTCGAGGCACGCCGGCAGCAGAAGAAGGAGGCAGGACAATGAGCGATCTGGTGATCGAGGTGGATATGCGCCTGCAGCAGTTGTACCTGTGGGAGCCCTTTCCGGACGGCGACATGCTGATTCGCCAGTACCCGATCTCCACCGCGGCCAATGGGGCGGGAGAGCAGAGTGGCAGCTATTGCACGCCGCGTGGGCGCCACCGCATCGCCGAGAAGATCGGCGCCGGCGCACCGCTGTGCGCGGCCTTCAAATCTCGCCAGCCGACCGGGGAGATATGGACCCCCGAGCTCGACGCCGCCCATCGCGGGCGCGACTGGATCCTCACCCGAATCCTGTGGCTGGAGGGGCTGGAAGCGGGCAGGAACAAGGGTGGCACGGTCGATACCCATGCCCGTTACATCTACATCCATGGCACTCATGAAGAGCACAGGATCGGCACGCCGGCATCGCATGGCTGCATCCGCATGAAGAATGCGGACGTGGCAGAACTGTTCGATCTGGTGAAGGTTGGCACCGAGGTGCGTATCAGCGCATAGCGCCGACGGCCGGCCAGCAGACACAGCGCGGCCGCAAAGGCCTGCTGGTTGGCTTGACCGGATTTTCAGTAGCGGCGTTGCGTGGTGGCGGGACGCGGCGCGGCGTTGGTGTCTTTGTGGCGGAAATTGATGCGGCCCTTGGTCAGATCGTAGGGCGACATTTCGATGGTGACCTTGTCGCCGGCCAGGATGCGGATGCGGTGCTTGCGCATTTTGCCGGAGGCGTAGGCGGTGATCTCGAAGCCGTTATCCAGGGTGACGCGGAAACGGGTCTGCGGCAGCACTTCGTTGACGACGCCTTCCATTTCTACAAGTTCTTCTTTCGACATAGGTTTTTTTCCTCATGATGGGCCTGCGGCGCGGATTGCCGCGCGCCGGCGAATGGGTGTGCAAAAGATCGCAGTTGGGGGCTGCGGCAACCGCGCCGGGGCGCACGGTGACGATGCCAATGAGGAGAGCCAACAAGGTGCCCGCGAGGGGCAGAGGAGACTGACCAAAAGATCGATTTGAAGAGCAGTATGGGGCTCAAGGCCCGTATTGGCAAGGCTGGCGAGGCATGCGTCTGGCGCTGCCGCGTGCCCAAAACGGCGGAGCGGCAGACAGGAAGCCCCTTTCTAGAGAATGGGCTGCGGCTCGGCCGCGTCGGATTCGATATACAGGGTGCGGGTGGGGAAGGCGATTTCCGCGCCGTGAGACTGGATGATGGCGGCGACTTTCAGCAGCACGTCCTGCTTGACCTCGTGGTAGTGCACCCATTGGACGGTTCTGGTGAAGGTATAGATGAAGAAATCGAGCGACGACACGCCGAACTGGTTGAAATTGACGATCAGGGTGGCATCGGTGTCGATCTCGGGGTGGGCCTGCAGCATGGCTTTCACGTCGGCGACGATGGCGGCCATCTTGTCGAGGTCGGTGTAGCGGATGCCGATGGTTTCCTTGATGCGCCGGTGGGTCATGCGAGTGGGGTTCTCCACCACGATGGTGGTGAACAGGGCATTCGGCACATAGATCGGGTTCTTGTTGAAGGCACGCACGCGGGTGTGGCGCCAGCCGATGTATTCCACCGTGCCTTCGATCTGCTTGTCCGGCGAGCGGATCCATTCGCCCACGGTAAACGGGCGATCCAGATAGATGGTGAGGCCGCCGAAGAAGTTGGCTAGCATGTCCTTGGCGGCAAACCCCACCGCGATCCCGCCGATGCCACCGAAAGCCAGCACGCCGGAAATGCTGAAACCCAGCGTTTGCAGGATGATCAGAACGGCGAGGATGACGACGCTGACCCGGCCCAGCTTGGACAGCGCATCGACCGTGGTGCGGTCGACCGGCTTGCCGGTCTGCGCGCGGCGCGCCAGGATGTTGCGCGCGGCATTGTCAATCAGGCGCCACAGGAACCACGCGAGGGCGGCGAT
Organism: Thiobacillus denitrificans DSM 12475; assembly: GCF_000376425.1. Lineage (GTDB taxonomy): Bacteria > Pseudomonadota > Gammaproteobacteria > Burkholderiales > Thiobacillaceae > Thiobacillus > Thiobacillus denitrificans. The sequence continues at coordinate 155,778 of NZ_AQWL01000007.1, forward strand.
GATCAGTGTGTCGCGGGCAAGCCCGACGAAGTCGGGAATGGGCATGCCGCGTTGCTGGTGCACGATCTGGAGAACGAAGGCCGCGCCTGTCACCCACAGGATCAGCGTCAGCGGTTTGCGGCTGGCCCTGATCAGGGCGTCATCCCAAATGGCCGAGGTGCGCGCGGCGACCTTTTCGATATGACGCAGCAGGTAGTAGGCGCCGATGTTGATGGCGAGGATCGCGGCAATCACCATCAGAACCTGGGGCAGCCAGGAAGCGGCGAGGAATTCAAAACCGGGTTGTTGGGCCAGATCGCTCATGTGGGGAAGGAGGGGTTGCGGTGTCCGGCCGATTCTATTGCAAAGCCGGAAATCGATCTGCCCCGGCTGGTGCTTTGGGTGGCCCGTTTCCTATACTGAATGCCCAAAACCCCAAGGAGTCGAGCCATGAGCCACAGGATCGCATTGCCGGTTGTATTGACGGTTGCCTTGATGGGAGGCTGCGCGGACATGGGCAGCCTGGGAGGACCGAAATATGGCGCGACGGACGGCACCGTGGCAAGCCAGACGGATCGCGACGGCACCGTGGCCAAGCTGGAAAACATCGAGGTGGACGACAAGTACAAGCTGGGGGTGGGGACGGCGGCTGGCGCAGTGGCGGGTGGCATTCTCGGTGCCGGAGTGGGCGACAGCACCACGGCCACGGTGGCGGGGGCGGTCCTGGGCGGCCTGGCCGGAACCTATGCCGAGAGCAAAATCCATAAGGCGGATGCGCAGCGCGTTACGGTCGACATGAAGACCGGCGGGCGCGTGACGATCGTGCAGCCGATGGATGGGCGCCTGCGTGACGGCATGAGTGTGCGCGTCGAAGGCAGCGGCGAGAATGCCCGCGTGGTGCCACGCTGAAGTGGCGCAGCTATTCGCTGGGCGTATGCCGCCAAACGTCAAGGCGCGGAATGCCGCTGTGTTCGATAGCCATATCATAATGAAAATCTTGGTTATTACGCGGTTTTCGCAGCCGTTTGTACTATCCGTCGCGAGCCTTATTAGCGGTATCCGTGTCGGCACCTGGTAGCTAGGATGCCCGGTCCGAAAATAGCTATCCGCATGCCTTATGGCCCGTAGTGCCGTCCCCCTTACCGATAGCCGTATCCGTCAGATCAAGGCACCCGACAAGCCGACCAAGCTGGCCGACGGCGGCGGCATGTATTTGCTGTTGCGGCCGGATGGTTCACGTTACTGGCGGCTGGATTACCGCTTCGATGGCAAGCGCAAGACACTGGCGCTGGGTGTGTATCCGGAGGTTTTGCTCGGCGAGGCGAGAAGGCGCCGCCGTGCGACGAAGGCGCTGCTGGCGGCCGGACAGGATCCCGGCGCAGTGAGAAAGGCGGACAAGGCGAATAAACGGGAGCCCGCCACGGATGAACAGGCCTATGCCCTGGCCATGCTCGGCGAGGGGATGTGGGACTGGGATCTGCATAGTGGTCTGGTCAGGCATAACGCGCAGTGGGCGCGACTGATGGGGCTGGACGAACGGCAGCAGGAGCATGGCTGGAAGCAGGCCGCAGCAGCACTGCATGAGCAGGACCGGGAGGCGGCGATGACGGCGCTACAGAACTGCATCGAGGGCACGGCCGCCTTCGAATGCGAGCACCGTATCCGCCATGCCGGCGGCGCCACGATCTGGGTGCGGAACCGCGGCGAGGTCATGCAGCGCGATGCCGACGGCAAGCCCCTGCGCATGGTGGGCAGTCTGCGTGAGGTGACTGAACAGCGGCGCGAGGCGCGGGTCATGCGCTCCCACAATCTGCTGCTGCAGACCATCGCAGCGGTCAATGAAATGCTGATGCAGGAGCTGCCGGAACAGGAGCTAATGGCATGCATCTGCCAGGAGCTGGTGCGCGACAATCTGTTCCGCATGGCCTGGATCGGCCTGGTCGACGAGGACGGCATGACGGTGCGCCCCGTGGCGGAGGCCGGCATTGCCCGCGGCTATCTGGCCCAGGCGGCTATCCGCTGCGACGACTCGCCGCAGGGGCAGGGTCCCACCGGCACTGCCATTCGTTCGGGCATCACGGTGATCAACGACGATACCGAGACCAATTGGCAGTTCGCGCCGTGGCGGGAGCGGGCACGTGCCCAGGGCTATCGCTCGTCGGCGGCGACGCCGTTGCGGATGCAGGGGCGTGTGATCGGCGCGCTCAATGTCTACAGCAATGAAGCGCACGCGTTCGGGCCTGAAAAGCGGATGTTGCTGGAAAAGCTGGCCACCGATCTCGGCGTGGCCATGGGGAATCGCGCGGCACTGGCCGCGCTGCGCGAGAGCGAGGAACGCTTTCGGTTGATTTCCAGTGTCGCCACCGATCTGCTGTATTCCAGCCTGCAGACGGGAACGGGGTTTTATGCCATCGACTGGGCAACGGCCTCGGCGGACCGCATCTTCGGCTATACGCTGGATGAGATCCTGGAGCAGGGCTGCTGGCGCAGCTACGTGCATCCGGACGACCTGCCCGAATTCGACCGTAACATCACCTACCTGGAACCGGGGCAGCGCAGCGAATGCGAGCTGCGCATCCTCGCCCGCGATGGCGCCATCCACTATATCCGGGCCTATTCCATGGAGGTGAAGTCGGATGACGGACAGCACCGACTGTATGGCGCCTGCCAGGACATTACCGAGCGCAGGCAGGCGGAAGCGCGCATCGAGTTCCTTGCCCATCACGATATCCTGACCGGCCTGCCCAACCGCGTGCTGTTGCGCGACCGCTTCGAACAGGCGCTGGCGGTAGCGCAGCGGGCCCGGTCGCATATGGCCGTGCTGTTTCTCGATCTGGACAACTTCAAGGTGGTGAACGACAGCCTGGGACATGCCGCCGGCGATGAACTGCTGCTGACCGCGGTCTCGCGTCTGTCCCGCTGCGTGCGCGACAGCGATACCATCAGCCGTCAGGGCGGCGACGAATTCGTTCTGCTGCTGAATGACATTCCGGATATAGACAGGGTGAAACAGATTGCCGCCGATATCCTCAGCCATCTGGCCGAACCGCTGGAGATCAACGGCCACGTGCTGAACGCATCCTGCAGTATCGGCGTCGCGATTTATCCCGAGGACGGCAGCGATTTCGACAACCTGCTGCAGAAGGCCGATACCGCCATGTACAACGCCAAGGATGCCGGCCGCAACAGCTATCGCTTCTTCGACGAGCAGATGAACCAGCAGGCCCAGGAGCATTTGATATTGCAGCACCGGCTGCACCAGGCGCTCTACCGTGCGGAACTCCAGGTGCATTATCAGCCGCAGCTGGAAATCGGCAGCGGCAAGGTGACCGGAGTGGAGGCGTTGCTGCGCTGGCAGAATCCGGAGCTGGGCGAGGTGGCGCCGAGCCGTTTCATTCCGGTGGCGGAACGCTGCGGCCTTATCGTGCCCATCGGCGCCTGGGTGCTGGAGCAGGCTTGCCACCAGGCCCAGGCATGGCGCCAGGCCGGATTGGCCGACGTCACCGTGTCGGTCAACTTGTCCGCCATGCAGTTCCACCGTTTCAGCCTGGTCGAAATGGTCGCAGGCACGCTGGGCAGAAGCGGGCTGCCGCCGCATTTTCTGGAACTGGAACTAACCGAGTCCATCCTGCTGCAGGATGTGGAGAGCACCCTGGATACGGTGCGGCAACTGAAACGCCTGGGTGTACGCTTGTCCATCGACGATTTCGGTACCGGCTATTCGTCGCTCAGCTATCTCAAGCGTTTCGCCGTCGATCGGCTGAAGATCGACCAGTCCTTCATGCACGACGTCAATACCGACCCGGACAATGCCGCCATTGTCCGTGCGGTCATCCAGCTGGCCCGCAGCCTGCGCCTGGACATCATCGCCGAGGGAGTGGAAACGCCGGCGCAACTGGCTTTTCTGCGCAAGGAAGGATGCCGGGAAGCGCAGGGCTACCTGTTCAGCCGGCCGCTGTCAGCGGCCGCCATGGAGACCTTTTTGCGTGAACGCATCGCGACGGCTGACGAGGCGAACCGGCTTGCGCTGTAATCCCGATTCGCCTCCTGGCGTCTCTCGCACTATGCTGGAAGGCGTTGGTTGCCATTGCAGATAACAGCCATGAGTCACAAGCGCGAGATTTTATTGCGATCCATTTTTGAAGGGCCGGTCAGCGGCAATATCCACTGGCGCGAGGTGGAGTCGATGCTGACGCACCTGGGCGCCAGGGTGGAGCCGCACCACGGCGCGAGCTTTCGTGTGGTGTTGAACGGCGTGGAGGGGTTCATCCACCGTCCACACAACAGCACCACCTGTACCAAACAGGAACTGCGCCATGTACGCGATTATCTGGTGTCGGCGGGCGTAAGCCTGCCGCAGGATGATCGAGCCGGAGAGCATTAATCGGCCGCAATTCGAAAGCCGGCTGTCGTGCCGGGGAAGGCGGCGTGCTTTCCCTGCTGTGGGTAATCCGATTGATTGAGAAGTTTGCATAAGTGCTTTTTGTTCCTATAGTTTTTCTATGCATGCAGACGCATGGAAAACGGGAGGGACGAAATGCAAGTGACTCGAAGACAGTTCTTCAGAATCTGTGCGGCGGGGGTGGGTAGTTCCAGCCTGGCGGCGCTGGGTTTCGCACCCGGCGAGGCGTTGGCGGAAGTGCGCACATTCAAGCTCGCCCAGGCCACGGAAACCCGCAACACTTGCCCCTACTGCTCGGTGGGCTGCGGTCTGCTGATGTACAGCCTGGGCGACAAGTCCAAGAACACCGAGACTGCGATCTTCCATATCGAAGGCGATCCCGACCATCCGGTCAACCGCGGCACGCTTTGTCCCAAGGGCGCCGCCCTGGTGGATTTCGTGCGCAGCCCCAACCGTCTGAAGCACCCCGAATACCGCGCGCCAGGCAGCAAGGAATGGAAGCGTATTTCCTGGGACGATGCCTTCGACCGCATTGCCCGCTTGCTGAAGGACGACCGCGACAAGAATTTCATCGCCACCAACGACAAGGGCGAAACGGTCAATCGCTGGCTCACCACCGGCGTCCTTGCCGCTTCCGCCGCCAGCAACGAAACCGGCTACGTGACGCACAAGGTCGTGCGTAGCATGGGGATACTCGGATTCGACAACCAGGCACGTGTCTGACACGGCCCGACGGTGGCAAGTCTTGCCCCGACGTTTGGCCGTGGAGCGATGACCAACCATTGGGTTGACATCAAGAATACGGACCTGGTCCTGATCATGGGCGGCAATGCCGCCGAGGCACACCCGTGCGGCTTCAAGTGGGTGACCGAGGCGAAAGCGCACCGCAAGGCGCGCCTGGTCGTGGTCGACCCGCGCTTCACCCGCTCGGCAGCGGTGTCTGATTACTACGCGCCGATCCGCGCCGGCTCGGATATCGCCTTTCTTGGCGGCGTCATCAACTACCTGCTGACGCACGACAAGATCCATCACGAATACGTGAAGAACTACACCGACTCCAGCTTCCTGGTGAAGGACGAGTTCTCCTTCGAGAACGGCCTGTTTTCCGGCTACGACCCGGAGAAGCGCAGTTACGACAGGTCGTCCTGGGGCTACCAGATCGGCGAGGACGGCTACGCCAGGGTCGACCCAACGCTGCAGCATCCACGATGTGTCTTCCAGTTGATGAAGGCGCACTACAGCCGCTACACGCCCGAGATGGTTTCCACCGTTTGCGGCACCCCGCAGGCGGCTTTTCTCAAGGTGTGCGAGACGATCGCGGAGACTTCGGCGGCCGACAAGACCATGACCATCATGTACGCGCTGGGCTGGACCCAGCACTCGGTCGGATCGCAGATGATCCGTACCGGTGCGATGGTTCAGTTGCTGCTGGGCAACATCGGCGCGCCCGGCGGCGGCATGAACGCGCTGCGCGGCCACTCCAACATCCAGGGTCTGACCGACCTGGGGCTGCTGTCCGATCTGCTGCCGGGGTACCTGACGCTGCCGCGCGATGCGGAGCAGAACTTCGGGGCCTACATCGACAAGCGCGCCTCCAAGCCGTTGCGTCCGGGGCAGCTGAGTTACTGGCAGAACTACAACAAGTTCCACGTCAGCCTCATGAAAGCCTGGTTTGGCGACGCCGCCAGCGCGGAGAACAACTGGTGCTACGACTGGCTGCCCAAGATGGACAAGGGCTACGACCTGCTGCAGGTATTCGAGGACATGGGCCAGGGCAAGGTCAACGGCTACGTCTGCCAGGGTTTCAACCCGCTGGGCTCGGCACCATGCAAGGTCAAGGTGTCGAATTCGCTGTCCAAACTGAAGTTCCTCGTCATCGTCGATCCGTTGGCGACCGAGACCTCGGAATTCTGGCAGAACCACGGCGAATACAACGACGTCGACCCGACCAAGATCCAGACCGAGGTGTTCCGCCTGCCGTCGACCTGCTTCGCCGAAGAGGATGGCAGCCTGATCAACTCCGGACGCTGGATGCAATGGCACTGGAAAGGCGCCGAGCCACCCGGCGACGCCAAGGGCGACCAGGAAATCATGGCTGGCATCTTCCTCAGGATCCGTGCGCTGTATCAGAAAGAGGGCGGGGCCTTCCCAGACCCCATCCTCAACCTGACGTGGAAACACAAGGTGCCGTCGTCCCCTGCGCCCGAAGAACTGGCGCGGGAATTTTCCGGCAAGGCGCTGAAGGACGTGACCGATCCGAAGGATCCGACCAGGGTGCTGGTCAAGGCGGGCGAGCAGCTGAACGGCTTCGGTGAACTGCGCGACGATGGCTCGACCTCCTGCGGCTGCTGGATTTTTTCCGGCGCCTGGAGCGAGAAGGGCAACCTGATGGCGCGGCGCGACAACGCCGATCCCTTCGGCATCGGCCAGACCCTGAACTGGGCCTTCGCCTGGCCGGCCAACCGGCGCATCCTGTACAACCGTGCCTCCTGCGACCCAAGCGGCAAACCGTACGATCCGGCGCGCAAGCTGATAGCCTGGGATGCCGGGGCGGGCAAGTGGACGGGGGCCGACGTGCCGGACTTCGTGGCCGACTCGGCGCCCGAAAACGGGATGAACCCTTTCATCATGAACCCGGAAGGGGTGGCGCGCTTCTTCGCGGTGGACAAGATGGCGGAAGGCCCCTTCCCCGAGCACTACGAACCGTTCGAGACCCCGCTGGCAGCCAATCCGCTGTCGCCCGGCAACCCGATGGTGCGTTCTTCACCGGCGGCGCGGGTGTTCAAGGACGACTGGGCGACGTTCGGCAAGGCCGACAAGTTTCCGTTCGTCGCCACCACCTACCGGCTCACCGAGCACTTCCACTTCTGGACCAAGCATGCCCGCCTGAATGCCATCACCCAGCCCGAGCAGTTTGTCGAGATCGGCGAGGAACTGGCGAAGGCGAAGGGCATCAAGGCCGGCGACCATGTGCGGGTGAAATCGAACCGCGGCCATATCGTCGCGGTCGCGGTGGTGACCAAGCGCATCATGAGCCTGAACGTAAACGGCAAGCGGACCCATACGGTGGGCATTCCCCTTCACTGGGGCTTCATGGGCCTGGCGAAGAATGGCTATCTCACCAATACCCTGACCCCCTTCGTGGGCGACGGCAACACCCAGACGCCCGAGTTCAAGGCGTTCCTGGTCGACGTCGAAAAAGTGTAGGAGGCGAACATGGCACTGCAATCGCTCGATATCAAGGCCCGTTCCGCCACCACCACCCCGCCGCCCAGGGCGCGCGATCCGATTCATGTCGCCAAACTGATCGACATCTCCAAATGTATCGGCTGCAAGGCCTGCCAGGTGGCGTGCATGGAGTGGAACGACCTGCGCGACGAGGTCGGCACCAACGCGGGAACCTATGACAACCCGCGCGACCTCACCGCCCAGTCGTGGACGGTGATGCGCTTCTCCGAGGTGGAAGTGGAGCAGGGCCGGCTCGAATGGCTGATCCGCAAGGACGGCTGCATGCACTGTGAAGACCCGGGCTGCCTCAAAGCGTGTCCGGCGCCAGGGGCGATCGTCCAGTCCGTCAATGGCATCGTCGATTTCCACCAGGAGCACTGCATCGGCTGCGGCTACTGCATCACTGGCTGCCCGTTCGACATTCCGCGTCTGTCGAAGAAGGACAGCAAGGTCTACAAGTGCACGCTGTGCTCCGACCGCGTGGCCGTGGGAATGGAGCCGGCCTGTATCAAGACCTGTCCGACTGGTGCGCTGGTGTTCGGCACCAAGGGCGACATGATCCGTCATGCGGAAGGGCGCATCGCCGACCTCAAGGAGCGCGGCTACGCCAATGCGGCACTGTACAACCCCGAGGGCGTCGGCGGCACGCACGTGATGTACGTGCTGCAGCACGGCGACAAGCCGGAGCTGTACGCGAACCTGCCGAAGGATCCGCACATCAGCCCGCTGGTCAGCCTGTGGAAGGGCATCGCCAAGCCGTTGATGAGCCTGGGAATCGGGCTGGCGGTTTTTGCCGGATTCTTCCATTTCGTCACGGCCGGACCCAAGGAGGTGGAGGAAGAGGAAAAAGCGGATTGAGCCGCGCCATTCCCGATCTTTCACCCGACATCAAGGAGCGATCATGAGTACGATGATTCAACGCTACACCGCGCGGGAACGCAGCAACCACTGGGTGGTGGCGATTGCCTTCATTCTTGCCGGCCTCTCGGGACTGGCATTGTTCCACCCGGCCTTTTTCTTTCTCACGNATCTGTTCGGCGGCGGCCCCTGGACGCGTATCCTGCATCCCTTCATCGGCGTGGTGATGTTCCTGTTTTTCATGGTGATGGCCGTGCGATTCTGGGGGCGCAACCGCTTCACGCCCGCCGACCGCGAATGGCGGAAGCGCATCGGCGATGTGCTGTGCAACCGCGACCAGGGCCTGCCCGAAGTCGGCAAGTACAACGCCGGGCAGAAAATCCTGTTCTGGCTCATGGTGGTGAGCATCCCGGTGCTGCTGGTTTCCGGTGTCGTCGTCTGGCAGCCGTGGTTCGCACCGTTTTTCCCCATCGGAGTGCTGCGCGTGGCGGTGGTCGTGCATGCCCTGGCAGCCTGGATCATGATCCTCGGCATCGTCGTCCACGTCTATGCCGCGATCTGGGTCAAGGGAACGGTCCGCGCGATGACGCGTGGCACGGTGTCGGCCGCCTGGGCGAAGCAGCATCACCGCGCCTGGTACCGCGAGATGACCGGCAAGTGATTAATGACGGCCTCACACAAGGGATACGCTAGCGCATATGACCACCACTCTCCTGCAACCCGGCCAGATCGAAGCGGCGGCCGGCAGCATTCCCGAATTGCGGCTGCCGCCCGCCGACCTGTTCCTGATGCGTGCGCGGAGGCTGGAACAACTGGCCGCAGGGCATACCCTGGGCAACTACCTGCGCTTCGTCGCCCACCTTGCCCATGCCCAGCAGAAATACCTCGATACCGGCCTTGCGGCGAGCCTGCCTGCGCCTGAACTGCTGGCGCAATGCCGCGAATACCGCATGCCGCCACTGGCTCCGGCCGGATTGGCTCGCCCCTCCGGGTGGCGCGATACGGCGCGACACCTGGCCCTGGCGGTTCAAGACTCACTGCCCCAGGCTGGCCAAGCAGCGTTGCAGCCTGTCCTGGAAGGCCAGGATGCCTGGCTGGAGGCGCAAGCCGGGTACCTGCTCGATGGAAGTCTGCACGAACTGGATGCCGCCGCGGCACCGGTGATCGGCGCTGCCCTGCAGGTGCACTGGGTCCATCTTGCGCGCCAGCTCGATTCCACCCAGGTTGCGCGGCCCGAGCATCCCAGCCTGTGCCCGGTATGCGGCTCGCATCCGGTCAGTTCCGTGGTGCGTATTGGCGGCGCCGAAAACGGCCTGCGCTATCTGCATTGCGCGTTGTGCAGTTCGGAGTGGCACGTTGTGCGGGCCAAGTGCAGCAACTGCGACAACACCCGCGGTATCGTCTACCATCATCTGGAAGGCGGCGACAACGGGGTGCGGGCCGAGAGTTGTCCGGAATGCCAGACCTATCTGAAAATCGTCCTCCAGGACAAAAATCCGCAGGCCGATCCGGTGGCCGACGATCTCGCCAGCCTGGCGCTCGATCTGCTGATGGACGAGACGGGCTTTGTCCGCAGCGGGATCAACTGGTATCTGATTCAAGGCAGCGTGTGAAAGAGTCCGTATAAAGATAAAGAGAGCCATACCGCTGTATAGCGCCAATTCATAAACCGCAAAGGGATGGTCTATCGTGCATAGCGCCCCGCATCTCCGCCCCCCCTCGATCGACCGCGTCCTCAACTGGACTGCCGTCGCCCCGCTCATCGCCGAATACGGCCGCGAACTGGTGCTCGCCGGTGCGCGCAGCGTGCTCGATTCGGCCCGTCAGGCCGCGCGCGATGGCGCACAGGCCGACTACACCGAGCCCACCCTGACGGCCCATCTTGCGGCGCATCTGGCGCAGCGCAACGCGTCACGCCTGCAGCGGGTGTTCAACCTCACCGGCACCGTATTGCATACCAACCTGGGCCGCGCAACGCTGCCGGAAGAGGCGGTGGACGCCTTGATCATGGCGGCACGCCATCCCTGCGCATTGGAATACGACCTCGCAAGCGGTGGCCGCGGCGACCGCGACGACGTGGTCGAGGGCGTGCTGTGCGAACTCACCGGCGCCGAGGCGGCTACCGTGGTCAACAACAACGCCGCCGCAGTGTTCCTGCTCCTGAACACGCTGGCGATGCGGAAACAGGTGATCGTCTCGCGCGGCGAACTGGTGGAAATCGGCGGCGCCTTCCGCGTGCCCGACATCATGAGCCGGGCAGGGGCCAGGCTGGTGGAGGTGGGTACCACCAACCGTACCCACCTGCGCGATTTCGAAAGTGCCATCGGCCCGCGCTGCGCCATGCTGATGAAAGTGCACACCAGCAACTATGCGATCCAGGGTTTTACCGCCAGCGTGCCGGAGGCGGAACTGGCGACACTTGCCCACGCCAGCGGGCTGCCTTTCGTGGTCGACCTCGGCAGCGGCACGCTCACCGATCTGGCACGCTTCGGCCTGCCGCGCGAACCGACCCCGCAGGACTCGATCGCCGGCGGTGCCGACCTCGTGAGCTTCAGTGGCGACAAACTGCTGGGCGGACCGCAGGCCGGCATCCTGGTCGGCAGCCGCGAACTGATCCGCCGCATCAAGAAGAATCCGCTCAAGCGCGCACTCCGTGTCGGCAAGCTCACCCTGGCTTCGCTGGAGGCGGTGCTGCGCCTCTACCGCGACCCCGACCGCCTGCCCGAACGGCTCACCGCGCTGCGCCTGCTGACACGGCCGCAGTCCGATATCCACGCGCAGGCCGAGCGTCTGCTGCCCGCATTGCGAGGCGCGCTCGCCGGCTGGCCGGTCGGCGTGACGGTCGAGCCCGCGCTGTCGCAGATCGGCAGCGGCTCGCTGCCGGTGGACCGCCTCGATGGCTGGGCGCTGGCGGTGAAGCCATCCACGCGCAAGACCGGCGTGCTGCACGACATCGAAGCCGCGCTGCGCGGCCTCCCGGTTCCCGTGATCGGGCGCATCGCCGACGGCGCGCTGCGGCTCGATCTGCGCTGTCTCGCTCCGGGCGACGAAGCCGCCTTCGCCACGCAACTCGCGCAGCTGATTCCAGGTAGGCCCTGAGAGAGGGAGAGCACCATGCAAAGACGCGAATTCCTTTGGTCCTCGGCGGCGCTCGCCGCGGGCGTCATGTGGCCGGCCCGGCGGGCGGCTGCCGCGTTCACGCCGTCCCCGGACAACGGCTGGCGCCGCTTCGAGGTCACCCACCGGGTCGAGGTGCTGCAGCCGGAAGGCACCACCCGTATCTGGCTGCCGCTGCCCTCGGTTCAGGAGGAGGGCTGGATCCGCACCATGAGCAACCTGTGGCAGGGCAACGCGCTGACGGCGCGCCTGCTGCGCAATCCGGAGTACGGCGCCGAGATGCTCTACGCCGAATGGGCGCCGGGCGAGCAGCCGGTGCTCGAGTTGACCAGCCGTTTCGCCACTCGCGACCGTGCCATCGGCCTCGAACGCGCCGCCCGGCCCGCGCCGCTGTCGCGCGCCGACCGCCAGCTCTATACCAAGGCAACCAGGATGCTGCCCACCGACGGCATCGTCCGCGATACCGCACGCGGGATCACCCGCGGCGCCAGGACTGACGAGGCCAAGGCGCGCGCCATCTACCAGTGGGTGGTCGACAATACCTTCCGCAATCCGAAGACGCGCGGCTGCGGGATCGGCGATATCCGCTTCATGCTCGAATCGCGCGATCTCTCCGGCAAGTGTGCCGACCTTAACGCACTCTATGTCGGGCTCGCGCGCGCGGCCGGCCTGCCGGCGCGCGACGTCTACGGTATCCGCGTCGCCGATTCGCGCTTCGGCTATAAAAGCCTGGGCAAGAGCGGCGACATCAGCCGCGCGCAGCACTGCCGCGCCGAGGTCTGGCTCGACCGCCACGGCTGGGTGCCGGTCGACCCCGCCGACGTGCGCAAGGTCGTGCTCGAGGAGTCGCCCGGAAACCTCGCGCTCGACGATCCGAAGGTGACGGACGTGCGGCGCCGCCTGTTCGGTTCCTGGGAAATGAACTGGCTCGCCTACAACACCGCGCACGACCTGCCGCTGCCGGGCTCGCGCGATGTCACCGTGCCCTTCCTCATGTATCCGCAGGGCGAGACCGCCGCCGGCCTGCTCGACAGCCTCGACGCGTCGACCTTCACCTATCGCATCACCTCGAAGGAAATCACCGCACCCGTATGATCGTCGGAACCGCCGGCCATATCGACCACGGCAAGACCACGCTGGTGCATGCGCTCACCGGCGTCGACACCGATCGTCTCGCGGAGGAGAAGGCGCGCGGCATCAGCATCGAGCTCGGTTACGCCTACCCGCTGCTGGAAGGCGGCGGCGTACTCGGCTTCGTCGATGTCCCCGGCCACGAGCGCTTCATCCACACCATGCTCGCCGGCGCCGCCGGCATCGACTTCGCGCTGCTGGTGGTGGCCGCCGACGACGGCGTGATGCCGCAGACGCGCGAGCACCTCGCCATCCTCGATCTGCTCGGCATCGAGCGCGGCGCGGTCGCGCTTGCCAAGGCCGACCGCGTCGATGGGGTCCGCATCGCCAAGGTCGAGCATGACCTCGAACAGTTGCTCGCCGACACCGCGCTCGCCGGAAGCCCGGTGTTCCCGGTATCGGCCGTGACCGGGGAGGGCGTCGCCGCGCTACGCGACCACCTCCACGCGGCGGCGCAGGCGATGCGGCGCGCAGACGAAGCGGGTGGCTTTCGCCTCGCGGTCGACCGCAGCTTCAGTCTCAAGGGTGCCGGTACCGTCGTCACCGGCACCGTGTTCGCCGGCCGCGTCGCGGTAGGCGATGAACTCATGGTGACGCCGTCGGGAATGCCGGTGCGACTGCGCGGCCTGCACGTGATGAACCGGCCGGCGCGAGTGGGGCAGGCTGGCCAGCGCTGCGCGCTCAATCTTTCCGCTATCGGCAAGGACGAGATCGCGCGCGGCGACTGGATCGTTGCGCCGACGCTGCACGCGCCGACCGCGCGCTTCGACGTGCGGCTCGATCTCGCGCCGCAGGCGCCCGCGCCGCTTGCCCACTGGGCCGCGGTCCACCTGCACCTCGGCGCGGCGCACGTCATGGCGCGTATTGCGCTGCTGCAAGGCGACAAGCTTGCGCCCGGTGAATCCATGCTCGCCCAGCTGGTCACCGATCGTCCGCTCGGCGCGTTGAACGGCGATCGCTTCATCCTGCGCGACGCCGAGGCGCGCCACACCCTCGGCGGCGGCATCGTACTCGACCCCGATGCGCCGGCGCGCAAGCGCAAGACGCCGCTTCGCCTGGCCGCGCTTGCCGCGCTGGAAACCCCCGATATTCCGCAGCGCCTGGCAGGTCTGCTCGATCTCGGCGGCGTGAACCTCAATACGTGCGGCGTGCACTGGAACCGCACCGATCTCGCCGGGCATCTGCCGGCCGACAGCACGCGCGTCAGCGCCGGTCACGAGGACTGGGCGTTTTCCGGGGTGTACTGGACGAGCCTCAAGGACAAGCTCCGCACCGACCTGGCCGGCTTCCACGAACACTTCTCCGACGAGCTCGGCCCCGAGGCCGCGCGTGCGCGCCGCATGTTCTTTCCCAAATTGGCCGCGCCGGTCTTCGCGGCGCTGACCGATGCCGTGCTCGCCGACGGCAGCGTGCGGCGTAGCGGCGCCTGGCTACACCTGCCGACGCATTCCGTCGAATTGAGCCGCGAGGACGAGGCATTGTGGCAGCGTGTCCGGCCCTGGCTCGCCGAGTCGCCGCTCGACCCGCCCTGGATGCGGGATCTGGCGAAAAAGGCAGGGCGCGACGAGGCGTCGATGCGCCGCCTGTTGCAGAAGCTCGCGCGGCAGGGCAAGCTCTACCAGGTCGTGCGCGACCTGTTCTACCTGCCCGAGGCCGTTGCCGAGTTGGCGGGGTGGGTGCAGGAACTGGAGCACGCCAGCGGCGAGACCCGTGCCGCGGAGTTTCGCGACAGGAGCGGCCTTAGCCGCAAGCGCGCGATTCAGGTGCTCGAGTTTTTCGACCGGGTGGGCTACACGCGGCGCGTGCGCGAAGCCCACCGGTTGCGCAACCTGGGGCTGTTCGGGGGGGGCGCGCACAGGATTTGAAACAAAGGTTACAAACGGAAGGGATGCGTTCCTGGTGGTGCGGCCGGACTTCAAATCCGGTTGGGGGTGTCAGTCGCTCCCGGGTGGGTTCGACTCCCACTCCCTTCCGCCATTTTTCGTCAGCATGGCAATCCAGGATGCCCGCTGGCATGTTCTGCAAAAGCGCTGGCGCCGTACGGGCAGGCTCAAGGGGCAGATGGCCTGGCTGCCTGTCCACCACATCATCCTGTAGCCTGNCAGCATCAACTATATTTCAAGGGCGAAATCGCACGGTCGACACCGCATGCCGCGGAGTCCCGGCCGCGCGATAACCCGTTGTACGGGGCTCCGCCAGGAGAGGCCTGATGTCGAGGAAAGCCGCCACCACGAATCCGCAGCAGATCTGGCAACAGCTGTTGCGCAACGCGCCGATGTTCATCCTCGACGTGCGTAACCGCGACGAGTTCGAGCGCTGGCGGGTCGAAGGCCCGCATTCCGTTCCCGCGCTCAATATCCCTTATTTCGAGCTCCTCGACCTGGAAGGCGAGGAGGATGTCATCGAAGCCGTGATACGCGGGGTGAAGGCGAAACTCATGGCGCAGCTGCCTACTGACCGCCTCATCCTTGCCGTCTGCGCCGAGGGCAATACCTCCGCTTACGTCGCGGAAGGGCTGCGACGCCTGGGTTTCGATGCGGCGAACCTGGAAGGCGGCATGGAGGCGTGGGGCAACTTTTGCGCCTGGCACCCGGTCGAGCGGAACGACCGCTTTTCGCTTTACCAGATGGTGCGCCCGGCGCGCGGCTGCCTGAGCCACGTTCTGGTGAGCGGGCATCGCGCCGCAGTCTTCGATCCCGCCCGCCACATCGGGATTTACCATGAACTGGCCGCCGCGCTGGGTGCGCGGATCGAGCGGGTGCTGGATACGCATCTCCATGCCGATCATCTGAGCGGCGGGCCGGCGCTGGCTCAAGGCGACCATATTCCCTACCATCTGCATCCCTATGACGCCATCCATCCGCTAGACATGCTGCCCGCCCGCGTGGCATACCGGCCGCTGGAGGCGGGGCAGACGCTGCGTATTGGTCTGGCCGAGGTGAGGGCATTGCATTTTCCCGGCCATACCCTGGGGATGGTCGCCTTTCTCATCGAGGGACGTTATCTGCTGAGCGGCGACAGCCTGTTCCTGGAATCCGTCGCTCGCCCGGATCTGGGCGGCAAAGCCGAGGCATGGACGCCCTTGCTGTACGACTCGCTGAAACGGATGACAGAACTGGCGGACGAGACGGTGGTGCTGCCGGCCCATTTCAGCGATATCGCGGCAGGTGATGGAAGCGGCGTCTTCCACGCCACCCTGGGGGAACTCAAACAGCGCAATCCGGGCCTGCTCAAGCTGGCTGAGGGTGAAAAGGCTTTCTGCGACTACATCCTGGCGAATCTGCCGGTGTTTCCAGCGGCCTATGTCGAGATCAAGCGGGCCAATACCGGCCTGGTCAGTCCGGATGAACGCCAGGCACAGGAACTGGAACTGGGAAAAAACATCTGCGCGGTGGGGAAAACAGTTGAAGCTCCGGCAGCCAATCCCGAGTTGCATGGAATTTAATTAAAACAGCTTGTTGTGGGCGTTACTTAATGTTTAACACCACATTTATTCCTGATTGATTCATACATCCATTAAAAAACAATGTGTTATTGATTGAATTTCAATTTGATTCTATATGAATCGTGGAATTATTGGTCGATGTTGACAATGTCGCCCCGTTCATCGGTGCCGAGCGGTTCTTCGGTATCGAGCTGATGCTGCAGCACGGCGAGATCGGCTTCGGAGGCATCGCTGCCGGTATGTGAGCGGTGGACGATGCGCTCACGCAGGGTGGCGACCGCAGCCGGGAAATCGAGGATATGGAATTCGGCCTGGTAGGTGCGTGCGGTTTCACGCAGCAGGTCGCGTTGCCAGCGCGCGATGAAGGTGGCGTCGACAATGACCGGCCAGCTGGCGCCGAGCGCCTGGCCAGCGAGATCGGCCAGCTGGCGGTAGGTTTGCCGGGTAGCATCGGCGGCGTAGAGGCGCGCCCCGATCTCCGAGCCGCTGCGCGCCAGGGCGTCGAGCCCGGCCAGCCGTTTGCGTTCGACGTCTGAGCGCAGGCGGATGGCGCCGGGAGCCTGCATCAGGGCGCGGGTGACGGTGGTCTTGCCGGAGCCCGACAGGCCATGGGTGACATCGAGGCGCGGGGGCTGGGGACGCGTCAGCGACGTTGCCAGCCCCAGCAGCGTGCGCGTTTCGGCGAGCGCGGCGTCGCGCGCCGGGCCTGCGGTCTGTCCGCTGCGTATCGCGGCGACCTTGGCGCGCACCAACGCGCGGTAGACCGCGTAATAGCGCAGCAGTGCCAGTCCCGCATAATCGCCGGTCCGTTCCAGCCAGATGTTGAGAAACAGCCAGGCCCAGTCCGCGTGGCCGCGTTGCAGCAGGTCCATGTAGGCAAACGCGGCCTCGGACTGGATATCGATCCAGCGCAGTTCGGGATTGAATTCGAGGCAGTCGAACACCAGCAGCTGGTCGTCGACCCAGGCCAGGTTGCCGAGATGCAGGTCGCCATGGCATTCGCGGACGAAACCGTCGCGTTTGCGCGCGGCCAGCAACGGCGTCAGGCGGGCGTGTTCGGTTTCGCTCCAGCGTTGCAGGGTATCGAGTTGCTGCCGGTCAGCCGGGGTATCGAGGCGCGGCGCGATCTGCAGGAAGTTCTGCATCACCGGCTGCCAGATGGTGTCCGGGCTGCCCCATGGGTGGTCCGCCGCGGCACGCGCGCACTCTTGCAGATGGAAGCGGGCGATGGTGCTCGCGATGGCTTCGACCTGCCGTGCAGTCATTTGGCCCTGCGCATCGAGCCGGTCGAGCGTGGCGTCCGGCGGGAACTGACGCATTTTCACCGCGTATTCGAAGGCCGCGCCGGCGCCGTTGATGCGCGGGGCGGCGGGGGTGCCGGTGATGGGCACGACGTCGAGATAGATGGCCGGCGCAAGGCGGCGGTTGAGCCGCACTTCGTCGCGGCAGGTGTGCAGGCGCTTGTCGAGGCTGCTGAAATCGAGGAAGCCGAGGTTGAGCGGCTTCTTGATCTTGTAGGCGAATTCGCCGGTGAGCAGGACGTAGGAAATGTGGGTTTCGATCACCCTGACCGGTCCCGCCGCGTGGTCGTAGCAGGCCGGGTCATGCAGGCTGCGGATCAGTTCTGGCGTGCAGCTCATCGCTTCCGGCATCGCATCCATGCCTGCCTGACCGTGGCGCGCATCCTTACAGCTGGCGCGCGTAGTCGTCCAGCTGCCGTTTCGCCGCATCGAAGGCGTCGCGCAGCGCAGCGTAGGCGTCTTCGTTCTGCTGCTTGTCCACCACGATTTCAGAACCGGGTACGCCAAGGTCGATGCGGACGTTGAACAGCTTGCCTTGCTGCTGATGCTTGGCGGGCTGCTCGACCACCACCCGGCAGCTGACGATGTCGGCAAAGATCTGTTCGAGCTTTTGCACCTTGTCGCGGATATGCGTGTCGAGGGCGTCGGAATGGGGAATGTCGCGGAAGGTGATTTGAAGCGGGGTTTTCATGCAGGGCTCCGTGGGTTTTGGAATAAGGATGAAGCTGGGTTGTTTTGTTGCGGTTACATTTTTGGGTGATCTTCCTGGGCGTACTGCTTTTCGCGCTGCTCCTGGCACACGATGCAGCGCTTGGCGGTCGGGTAGGCCATCAAGCGATTAAAACCGATCTCTCCGCCGCAGTCGATGCACGCACCGTATTCCTCATTCCTGATGCGCAGGAATGTGGCCTCGATGTCCCGCAAGCGCTGAATCTGGCGATCCAGAATCGCCACGTTGAAATCCGCCAGCGCATTTGCTATCGATTCGTCACCGCTGTCGCCGGGTTCGCTATTGAGCAGGTCGATGCGATGCTGATCACCCGAATTTTCCAGTTCTTCGCGCACTTCGCGCAACAACGTCTGATACTCCGTTTTGAGTTTTTCGACGAGTTGATCGAGCTGGGATTGATGAAGTGCGGCCATCTAGCCTCCTGCGCGTATCGGACGGGAACTGCCTGCCGGGAAGGTCAGGATAACAAGCTGTCATTTCAATGCAATTATGAGGGATATTCGTCTTTCGATAGAAACCGCAGGATGAATCCTGCCTGTAAATGGGTTGGCTGCTTTGGTTCCCTCTGGCTTTTTTCGACGGCTGGGCCGCGTATGGCGGAAAAAAAAGCGGCGCCGACAAGGCGCCGCTTTTGCCTGAAATTCGGGAAATCACTGGATCGCCAGTTTCCTGGCCGAGCTGACCGCTTTCTTCGGCAAACTCAGTTCCAGCACACCGTCGCTGTATTTGGCCTGGGCTTTGGCTTCATCCACGTCGTGTGCCAGCGTGAAGCTACGCACCACCTTGCCGCTGTAGCGTTCTGAGCGCAATACCTTCTCGCCCTTTTTCTCTTCCTTTTCCTCCTTCGTCTCGGCGCTGATCGACACCTGGTTGCCGTCGATGCTGACGTGGATGTCGTCCTTTTTCACGCCAGGAATGTCGGCGTGAACGGTATAGGTATCGTCACTCTCCTTTACGTCCATCTTGATCTGCATCTGGGGTCGACCTTCGAAGGCAACCGGGCGGACGAAAAAGCCTTTGAACAGGTCATCGATATCTTCAAGCGGATCGATACGGCTCAGGCTGAACGGGTCATAACGGGCAAGCTTGCTCATGGATTTCTCCGCATCAAATGAGTGGATGGAAAAAAAAGCAGCTACCTTGGCAGCTACCTTTTCAACCCTAGACCATCGGGAAGGCATATCAAGCCATGCGCACCCCGATCCTTTCTCCGGCGGAGCCGTGGCACGGCCGTCGGCGATTGCCTGACGCAAGGTCTCGATACGTGGCTGCGCAAGACGCCGGAATGCATGAAGGCCGTCCTTCCCCGGACCTATCGCTCCCACACCACGCGCAGCAGGTTCTCCCGTTCGTTGTAGTGGTACTCCAGGGCGCCCTGGTAGGCATGGTGCAGCGCTTCGCCGATTCCGCGGGCGAGATGAATGTCGGTGGTGGTGATCTGGATGCCGTCATCCCGATCCTCGATCCTCATGATCCGCTTCAGCGGATGCTCCGCCTTGGCACGGGCCTCCTCGTTCCTGGCCAGCTGCAGCAGTTCCTCGCGATGATTCCCGAAGAACGGTCCGTTCACGGTCACATAGCCGGCCGGGAGTCCGTCGTGAATACGGTGACACGCCGGGCAGGTCTCCTCATGAGCCCCGGCTGGCCTCGCCAGCCATTGCCAGCGCCCATCGTGGAATACTGCGCCGCATTGCGGGCAAACCGTGGGTTCCGGCGGCTTGCGCTTGTCCTGATAGGCGTCGTGGCGCGTTTCCTGGATCAGGCGGTCGCGGCGGATGGGTTGAAATCCGGCGAATTGCTCTTTCATATTGCGCTCCTTAATAATGAAGACAAGGAATCCAGGCGGGACGAACCGCAGCCGGCTTCTTGCGTAGCGTCGCCGGGCCGCCGGCGAATGCGGGTCGCTACCTTCCCGAAAACGCCGGGTGTCTGCTGCAGGCGGTGGGGCAGGCATCCATCGCGGCAGGCTAGGATTGGCGTTCCAGCGCGATTCCAGCCAGCTCGACAACCACGCCCAGCGCAAGCACCAGCAGTCCGGCCCATATTTCGGGAGCGAATACCATCAGCACGCCGCCCAATCCCACCAGCACGCCTGCCAGGACACGCCTCGATCGCCGTTTATTCAACATGCCGTTATCCCCCCGTCCTTGGGCCGGCTACTCGTAACGCAGAAAATCTTCAGCGAGGGTGTCGGCGCCAAACTGCTCGATCAGCATTTCGATTTCCGACAGCAGCGTGTCGCCCTCGTCGTCTTCCAGCGCACCGTCTCCCACCATCCTGGCACCCAGCCCGGCCAGGATGGCATCGCGGATCGTCGCAAGCGTGGGTGGGTTTTCGCGGTTCTCGTCGTTGATCACTACCTCGATCGCGCGCGAGAGCGATTCGCTGGCGGCGACCTGCGTGAAATAGACGGCAAGCGCGGTTGCCCCGAACTCCTCGATGAGCGCGTCCAGTTCGTCGAGCAGCGATTCGCTGACGTCGAAATGATGCATGCGTTCGGCCTCGTTGAAATCGGCCGGCAGCAGGTCACCGAGAAAGCGGCGCACCGCCATCAGCGTGACGGGTTGTTCGCACTCCGGATTGTCGATCCGGCTTCGGAGCAGTGCCGACAGAGGCGGGCTGACGCGACTGGCAACATCGATGGAATTTCGGGTCATGGGTTTTCCTGCATGTGCGGGGCCGCATGGATGGCATAGTGAGTTTTTCAATCTCACTGCTTATATCAAGGTATAGCAGAAGCCTGTTTCGGGGCACGCGCCTGACGTCGCCGTATCGCGTGGTGAAATTCAATCACCAGGCGAGGCGGCCACCCGTTCGCCGCAGGGGCGGCTGGCGTCAAGTGCGGACAGGCAAAGCGCTTCGCTGGCTATCGGGCGGATTCTTCCGGGTGCTGGCATCGTTTTCATAATATGCCAGACTCAAAAGGAACGACGCCACAGCAGAAAGGCAGGACGCATGGAACCCAAGGAATGTTTTTACCAGGAACAATTCGGCTACTGCTGGCTGTCTGATGGACGCTGGCTGTTTCAGGCGGTGGATGTGCAGGGGGAGCAAGTAGGTAAACCGGTCGGGGTCGAATTGGGGGAACTGGTCTTCCATCACGATCAGGATGAAGAGCTGCATTAGCGCGCATTGATTCCGGGCGCCGGCGACGCAGATTTCATTCCCGCAGCGGTGCTTCCTGCGGATCGATTCCTTCAATCTGCGGGATGTCCCTTTGCGGGTGCTTCCTGATGATCCGCTTCAGCGTATCGTCTTCCCTCGGGCTATGGCTGCTGCGCTGCTGCATTCCGGATTCAGGCGGCTCAGCCGTTGCGATCGTGCCTGGTTCGGGATGTCCTGCAAACAGCTCTGCCTCGGCGGCAAGCCAGTCTTCAAGATCGAAGCCATGGGCATAACCCCGCCGCATGAACCGGTAATAAGCGGCCTCGCGAATCATGCTCAGACGTTCCTCGTGTGCGGGATTGGACTGCCATGCCATGTCGGAGCGGCCTGGCTGCATCGCGGGTGTCCTTGTCTTTCCAGCCATTGCGGTTCCTCCGTAGCGGGTCGTGCTGCTATCCGTGCCCAGGTCTGTCGATATGTTTCCGTAATCACTTTTCAATATAGCAATCATCCGGCCGGCATACAGGAACATATGTCAGGTTGGTCGGCTGTCTTCTTGGGCCATGGCCGTTCGCGGTTTCAGACACGGTGGCTGGATTGATCTATACAGAAATGAAGTGAAAGTCGTCTTCATACAAGGGCAGTACTTTTTAATCGCATCTCTTATGGAGAAACAACCATGAGCACTCGACATGCAGGTGGCGAAACCGATTCCGAAGACGTAGCCAAAGAGCAGTTGATAGCCGACTTCAAGACGGCGATGTCAGATGCGGAGGCACTGATCAAGGCCACGGCCAACCAGGGCGGCGAGGCACTGGCGACAGTGCGCGCCAAAGCGGAAGAGTCGCTCGCCGCGGCGAAAGCCAGGATGGCCGATGCCGAAGCGGCGCTGCTCGTGCGGGCCAAAGCGGCAGCCAAAGCGACCGACGTCTATGTCCACGAGAATCCCTGGAAATCGATCGGCATCTCCGCGGGGCTCGGGCTGTTGATCGGTTTCCTCATGGGCCGCCGCTAGCCGCCCGGTCATGAGCGAAGAAACGCCGGAGGGAAGCAAAGGACTGTTCGACTCGCTGAAAGGGCTTGCCGCCAGCCTGATCACCATTGTCCATACCCGGATCGATCTGCTGTCGATGGATCTTGAGGAAGAGCGGGAGCGGCTGTTGTCCGTGCTGGTATTGATGCTGGTTGCGCTGTTCTGTCTGAGCGTGGGCGTGCTGCTGCTGGCGATCCTGGTCGCGATCGCATTCTGGGATAGCCACCGGCTTCTGGCATTGGGCGGACTGACCGGAATTTTCCTGGCAGGCGGCGCGGTGGCATTCGGCGTTGCGCGGTACAAGTTGAAAACCAAACCGAAATTGTTTGCCGCAAGCCTGGCTGAGTTATCCAAAGATCGGCAGCAGCTGGGCCATCCTTCATGAACAGAAAATCAATCCGGCTGGCCGAGCGCCGCGAACGCCTGGTGGTGCAGGCTGCCGCTCAGCGTACGGCGCTGGCGAAAAACCTGGAGCCCTGGCGCGCGCCACTGGCGTTGGCGGACCAGGGCGTGGCCGCACTGCGTTACGTCAGACGCCGCCCCGCCTTGCTGGTGGGCGTCATGCTCATGGTTGCGGTGTTGCGCCCGAAACGTCTGGGCCGAGGGCTTGGCCTCGTCTGGGGCGCGTGGCAGTTGGGGCGTAGATTGCTCAGGCGTTGAACGAAGGGCAAGCCGGATCGGGTTCTCTCTCACCCTTCAACGGGGCTGTCACACAGCTGTTTTTTTTCTCATGCTAAGCTGGCCCGCGTCGTGCAAGAACCGAAATTGAGCTGTCGCCGAGGGCTCATGCCGGCATCGGCACTGGTCGTGGAACACTTTTTCGCTGTGCTCGAAAGCGGCGGTGCTCATCGTGGAGGACGAGGGCAGTTTCACACGCCATGCCGGAGGTCCAGGCCGCAAGGCCGTTTCTCGGCCCTGTGCAGCGCATGAAGGAGTCAGTACACGATGCAAGCGAACCCGCTTTCCGCCGAAGCGTTGCAGCAACTCCACGCCTACTGGCGTGCCGCCAACTACCTTTCCGTCGGCCAGATCTACCTGCTCGACAACCCGCTGTTGAAACAGCCGCTCACTCTGGAGCACATCAAGCCGCGCCTGCTGGGCCACTGGGGTACCACGCCCGGTCTCAATTTCATCTACGCGCACATGAACCGGGTCATCCAGCGCGATGATCTGAACATGATCTATATCGCCGGTCCCGGCCACGGCGGGCCGGCGATGGTGGCCAACACCTGGCTGGAGGGTAGCTACAGCGAGTTTTATCCCAACGTTTCCCAGGATGCAGCAGGGATGGGACGTCTGTTCCGGCAGTTTTCCTTTCCCGGTGGCATCCCCAGTCACGTTGCGCCGGAAACGCCGGGCTCGATCCACGAAGGCGGGGAGCTGGGTTATGCCGTGTCTCACGCCTACGGCGCGGTATTCGACAATCCCGATCTGATCGCCTGCTGCGTGGTGGGTGATGGCGAGGCGGAAACCGGGCCGCTGGCGGCGGCCTGGCATTCCAACAAATTCCTCAATCCGGAAACCGATGGCGCGGTGCTGCCCATTCTGCATCTCAACGGCTACAAGATCGCCAATCCGGCAGTGCTGGCCCGCATCAGCCCTGACGAACTGGAAAAACTGTTCATCGGTTATGGCTATACGCCTTATTTCGTCGAAGGCGACGACCCTGAAACCATGCATCAGAAAATGGCCGCCACGGTCGACACGGTACTCGCCGAAATCAGGGAAATCCAGCGCAGGGCGCGGGAAGAGGGCGATATGACACGGCCGCGCTGGCCCATGATCATCCTGCGCACCCCCAAAGGCTGGACCGGGCCGAAGGAAGTGGATGGGCTGAAGACCGAGGGATTCTGGCGCTCGCACCAGGTGCCGCTGTCCGCGATGGCGAGCAAGCCCGAACACGTGAAATTGCTTGAATCATGGATGCAAAGCTACCGTCCGGACGAGTTGTTCGACACGCGCGGCGCCCTGATTCCGCAACTGGCGGCACTGGCGCCCAAAGGGGCGCGCCGCATGGGGGCGAACCCGCACGCCAACGGCGGTCTCCTGCTGCGCGAATTGCAGCTGCCGGATTTCCGCAATTACGCAGTGACGGTGGATCGGCCGGGCCATGCCGAGGCCGAGGCCACGCGCGTGCTGGGGGGCTTTCTGCGCGACGTGATGGCCGGCAACATGGACACCTTCCGCGTCTTTGGCCCGGACGAAACCGCGTCCAACCGCCTCGATGCCCTGTTCGAGGTCACCGGCCGCACCTGGGTGGCGGAGCGCTACGACTTCGACGACCATCTCGCGGCGGACGGCCGGGTCATGGAAATTCTTTCCGAGCATACCTGCCAGGGCTGGCTCGAAGGGTATCTGCTGACCGGGCGGCACGGTTTCTTTTCCTGCTACGAAGCCTTCATCCACCTCGTGGATTCGATGTTCAACCAGCACGCCAAGTGGCTCAAGGTCACCAGCATGGAAATCCCCTGGCGACGGCCGATAGCCTCGCTCAACTACCTGCTCACCTCGCACGTCTGGCGCCAGGACCACAACGGTTTTTCCCATCAGGATCCCGGTTTCATCGACCACGTGGTGAACAAGAAGGCGGACATCATCCGCGTCTATCTGCCGCCCGACGCCAACACCCTGCTGTCGGTGACGGATCACTGCCTGAGAAGCCGCAACGACATCAACGTGATCGTCGCCGGCAAGCAGCCAGCGCCGCAGTGGCTGACGATGGATGCGGCAGTGAAGCACTGCAGCAGCGGCATCGGCATCTGGGAATGGGCGAGCAGCGACGAAGGCGGCGAGCCGGATGTGGTGATGGCCTGCTGCGGCGATGTGCCGACGCTGGAAACCCTGGCTGCGGTCGATCTGCTGCGCCAGCTCGCCCCTGAATTGAAGGTACGCGTAGTCAATGTGGTGGACCTGATGACCCTGCAGCCGAAAGAGGAGCATCCGCACGGCCTGACTGACAGGGATTTCGACGCCCTGTTCACCGTGGACAAACCCATCATCTTCGCCTATCACGGCTATCCCTGGCTGATCCACCGCCTGACCTATCGGCGCACCAACCACGACAATCTGCATGTGCGCGGCTACAAGGAGGAGGGCACCACCACCACGCCTTTCGACATGGTGGTACTGAACGACCTGGATCGCTTTCATCTGGTCGCGGACGTAATGCATCGGGTGCCGAAGATGCAGGCCCGTGCCGCCCATATCAAGCAGGCCATGCGCGACCGCCTGGTCGAACACAAGCAATACATCGAGCGCTACGGGGAAGACATGCCGGAGATCCGCAACTGGCAGTGGCCTTATTGATGTCCATCCTCGTCATCAACAGTGGCTCGTCCTCGCTCAAGGCCAGCCTGTTCACGGCGGATGGCGACAGGCGGAATTTCCGTTTCGAGCATATCGGCCAGGGCCGCTTGCCCGATCACCGCGCCGCGTTCGCCGCCCTGATGCGCGAGCTGGGTGCGGAGACGCCGGCGGCGGTGGGCCACCGTCTGGTGCACGGCGGTGAAATCACCGAAGCGGCCCACCTGATCGACGATGCCGAACGAACGCGCCTGGAATCCATCGTTACACTCGCGCCGCTGCATCTGCCCGGCAATCTGCTGGGCGTGGACTTGTGCAGGGAACGCTTCGACGTGCCGCAAATCGCCTGCTTCGACACCGCTTTTCACGTCACTCTGCCGGAACTTGCCCGGCGTCTGCCGATTCCGCAATCGCTCGGCCTGCGCCGTTATGGCTTTCATGGGCTGAATTACGCCCATGTCGCGCGGCAGTTGCCGCGACTGCTCGGCGATGCCGCCCGCGGCCGGGTGGTGGTGGCGCATCTTGGCAACGGGGCCAGCCTGTGTCTGCTGGAAAACCTTCAATCCGTGGATACCAGCATGGGCTACACCCCGGCGGGCGGCATCCCCATGGGCACGCGCAGCGGCGACCTCGACCCCGGCATCATGCTGGAATTGGCCCGGCGCCTCGGCGGTGATGAACTCGCCGACCTGGTCTACCGCCGCATGGGACTGCTCGCCTTGTCGGACGGCGAAAGTAGCGACATGGCCCAACTTCTGGCCAGCGCCACACCCGTTGCCCGCTTTGCGGTGGACTATTTCAGCAGGCAGGTGCGCGCCGCCATCGGCGCCTATGCGGCCAAGGCGGGAGGCATCGACGCGCTGGTGTTTACCGGCGGCATCGGCGAACACGCCGCGCAGGTTCGCGCCGCGATCTGCGAGCCCCTGGATTTCATGGGGTTTCGTCTCGACCACGAAGCCAACTTGCGCAACGATATTTGGCTCAACGAGCGGATGGCCAAGCCGGTATTACGCATCCCGGCTGACGAGGAAAGCATGGCCCACGGGCTGGTTCTGGAGATACTTAGTGGAGGCACACGCTGACCGTGATTGAAACGCTGCAGTGACGTGCCGGAAAAACAGCCGGTTTTGCCGACGGCTGGATGCGGGTTTCCGAGGCGGAACGGATCGCCGCTTTGCCTTGGCTACTTCGCATAATGTATATTAGCAAATCCTGATATACTCCCCTTTGGAGAAACGCGTAACTCAAGACTGCTGCGGGATCGCAGCATCCAGACTGGTTATGTCCATGTCCCTAGTTAAACCTGGGGAGGGATATGATCAAGTTCACTGTACTGAGTACGAAGGGCGGGGTCGGTAAGACCACACTAGCAGCAAATCTTGGTGCACTCATGGCGGACATGGGGCTGAGAGTCCTGCTTGTCGACGCTGATGTGCAGCCCGCGCTATCAAAATATTACCGTATTAAGCGCGAAGCTCCGTTTGGCCTTACAAAAGTCATCACCACCGGATATGTCACTGAGGATTGCATCTCTCAGACGGTAATCGATGGGCTCGATGTAATCCGGTCGGACGATCCAGATGGCAGTCTCCAAACCTGGCTCCTGCATCGGATTGATCGCGGCGAACGACTTGGCAATGCCCTAAATTCCCCCGCCGTATCCGAGGACTATTACGACTGTGTCTTAATCGACACGCAGGGAACCGTAGGCCCACTGCAGGACACTGCCGCACTCGCCGCCACGCAGATCATTTCCCCAATCAAGCCGGAAATTCTGTCAGCACGTGAGTTCAAAACGGGAACGATGGAATTGCTGGCGCGGCTTGAGCCCTCACCAAACTCGAAATACAGGGTAGGGCCGGTCAAGGCAGTCATTTCGATGCAGGACCGGACTGCCGACGCGAGAATCATCGCGGAGTCGATCAGACAGGACTTCATCAAGCTGGGCGGACGGGTCACGGTCCTCGATACGATAGTCCCAGACGCCAAGTCCTACAAGGAATCAGCCACCCTGTGCATCCCCGCACACCGGCATGAGCCGTCGCGCAAGGGCACGATGCCGTCTGCCTATGAAACCATGCACGCTCTCCTCTGGGAGTTGGTGCCGAGCCTTGCAGGGCATTACGCCGGATCGGAGGCAGCACAAGACCAAAGCCGTGACGGAGCTAAAGCATGATGGCGGGCGGAAAGAAAAAGCCCCCACTCATGAACATTCCGAGTTCGATCAAGATGGTGGACTTGGCTTCCAAGCATGGGTTTACCCCAAAGTCCGATTCTAAAAAGCGGACGGTACGGGAGCGCCTGAAGCTGGAAGTGTCCAACAGTCTGAACGTGCCGGCGCCAAACAGCGGGAGCGACCTCAAGCACGACACTGAAGTCGATGACTCGTGGGCGAGTCTTCCAGTAACCGCCGTTCACTTCTATGAGCGAAATCCCCGCAAGGCGAACAACGAAGCCTACGCTGAGCTGAAGGAGAGCATCCGGGTCAACGGAATCCTCCAACCCTTGACTGTCACCAAGCGGCCGGGAGAAACCCATTACATCCTGTACGCAGGTGGCAATACCCGCCTGCAGGCCATCCGAGAGTTGTGGGAAGAAACCGGGGATCCGAAGCTCCGCGAAACCCGCGTCATCATCAAAGCCTGGCGCGGTGAAGCATCCGTTCTGCTGGCCCACATGGCCGAAAACACCCAGCGCAACGATATGACCTTCTGGGATCGTGCCAACGGGACGCTGGAAATCAAGCGGCAGATGGAAGAGGAGAGCGGTAAAACACTCTCTCACCGGGAGTTTGAAGCCGAAATCAAGAAATTCGGCCTCCAGACTGATCTGCGAACACTCAGTATGTACCGATTCGCAGTCGAAAAAATTGCCGATGTCGGCCCGTGGCTTTCTGGTTTATCCGTGCGAACCATCCAACCCCGCCTGAACCTGTTGTTGAAGCTGGCTAATCATCACGATATTGAAGAAGGCGCTTTCTATGCCGAGGTGGTCACGCCAACCGCAAAGATCATAGCCGGCATGGTTCTGCAAGAGAGCCATACGTTTACCGCAGAACTGTTGCTTGGTCGATGCGGGGCCAGCCTATCTGCCCGGCTGGAATTGAATGAGCGGGATATGGGCAAGATGCTCACCGCCATGGAACGCTTCCCCGACATGACCCTGGAAGGCTTGCAGCGTATATGCAAGCCCCAGCGTCCGGTCGATCCTTCTATTGGAGGCATCCAGACTCAATCCACACCAGAGTCTGCCGGCCAGAAACCGGGGAAATCTTCACAGCCCATTGCCCTTGCGCCACGATTGCCCGGGAGTACCACTCTCACAAAGCAGGCCGCAACAGAACACGGTGAACGCAGCCAAAGAGTGAGTTCAACGGCTTCCCATTCCACAGTCAGTTCCCCCCCGATCCCAGCTGAGAGTGGAGAGCCGGACCGGTTGATGACCTTGATTCAGCAAGTGCTTGTCTCCGCCGGCATCGGCTCCTGCTATGAGCCTTCACCTGGCATGCCCATGGGGTATTGCATGGGATTCCCCAAGGATGGCCCACTTGACTTGAACGAGAACGCGCAAAGCCGCCAGGCTGCATGGTGGGTGCTTGCGATGGCAAGCGGACAGTTCGAACCGGAAGTGTGCCGGTCTGGCCTTGAAGAGCCCAATGAGTGGCGCACCTTGATCCTGGAAGAGGGGAGCCAGGAAACGCTGGGGGGCTTGGAACTCGCCATCCAGCACAACATTGGTGGCCAGGGTGAGTTTCTGCCAATTCCATGGCTCCTGAATCCGGACAACCCAATTGCCGGCGTGTGCCTGGAGTTGCTCTCGGCCATTCGCGGAGGGTCTGGATCATGATGATGGTTCGCGTCACCGACAATACGCTTAGAGCGTCGCTGCTCATGCATTTGATCGAGCAGCTTGAGCGTGGCGACCTTGCCGTCCTGCTGGAAAAGGGCGTTTGTCCGAGGTCCATGGATCGGTTGCGAGGTCTCGCCATCAATGACATTTTGCACTTGGCCTCATCAGGCCATCCCGACATCCATTTCTCGATCGACGAAGGCGGTTTCGAACTCGGCATCGAAACCCTGTATCGGCGCAAGGTGGAAACCGAGCATCTGGTGTATTGCATCCAGAATGGCGCCAGCCAGTCGATGCTGAACCAACTGTTCCCGTCGACCGACCTGCGTGTCATCCAGACCTACCGCAAGCTCCTCAAGAATGACCGCAAAATCGGCCGTATCGCGCTACCAGATGAAAGCATCCGCGATCTGATCCATCAATGCTGGTTCGGGATGGGTGAGGAATACCCCGAGGTCACCACTCTGCGCGAAAAAATCATGCTTCTGCATGGGTTCTTCAGCAGCTATTCCCTCGACGCGCTGTACGCCACCGTCAATGAGTTCAACGAACCCCAAAGGAAGCACCATGGCCAGAAATAAGAGCCGTGTCACGCCTCCGGACTGTCTGCCAATGAATCCATCGACAGACGATCAGGCCGTCTACGACACGATCAGCCCAGCAATGTTGCTGGACATATTCGATGAGCCAATCGTGTTCCAGCGTGCCTATGTGGGTCTGACAGGCAGCGCTGTGGCAGCACTGTTCCTGTCATATGCGATCTACACGACAGACCGACTTCCGAAAGAGGCGGAAGGCTGGTTCAGGAAGACCGGGGATGAATGGAAGGCTGAAACGGGACTGACCCGCTTCGAGCAGCAAACGGCTCGCCGCATCCTGCGGGAGCTGGATATTCTGATTGAACGGCGGGCGGGCTTGCCGGCCGAGCTTTGGTTCAAGATTCGAATTGATCGCATTCTTGAGCTGCTGTCGGATCAGGCAGAAGCCAAGTGGGGGCAGGTCATCTAGGACCAGATGATGCCCCACGCATACGCCATAGCTGCCAAATCGAGTCAGGTAAACGAAAACCTGGCCATGGGGGTGAAAGACCTTCTGTCGGCGCTTGGTAACCGCTATGTGGCGTATTACCCCTCCCTCGCCGAATTGACGGGTTCGCCCAAAGCCGCCCTGATGCTTGGACACGCCATGTTCATGACTCGTGTGGTCCTGGACAAGCAGCCCAATCGCGGAGGGTGGTTCTGGAAGACCTCGAAGGAATGGAAGCAGGTCGCCGGATTGAGCGTCCGGGAGCTTGAAACATCTCGTAAAGTGCTATTAAAAGACGGCATCTTGCAGGAATCAAGGCGTGGCATGCCAGCCAAACTCTGGTTCAGGGTCGATCTTGACCGTCTGGCTTTGAGGCTGTGCCAGTATGCCAATACCACCTACCGTCCCTGGTCATGGGAAGACCGGGTGCTGAAAACGCTGCTCGGTAAACCGGTGATGTTCTACGCTCCGTTCGCGTGGGCGGCGGACAGCGCTTTGGCGGGTCTCTATATGTCCAGCCTGTTCAATCGGCTGCGGCAGACATTATCCCGGAACGAAGTTGACGAGGCAGGCTGGTTCAGCAGCCCAACCAGCCAATCACTGATCCATCTCCATTTTGGCCGTCGCATGTTGATGAATGCCCGAGCCAAACTGATCGAGTCCGGCATGATGGAAGAGGTGCGGGAAAGCCGTATGCAATCCCAGTTGTTGTCCCGGATTATGTTAAAAACGCTGCCGGCCAAAATCTGCCTGGAAGCCAATGAATTCCACAGTTTGTCGGAATCCAACAAACTAGATTGTCGGAATCCGACAAACAAGAGTTGCTCAAAACGCGTAACAAGAGTTGCCGGAACCGTAAAACAAGAGTTGCCGGAACCGCAAGTCAACAGTTCACCTTTCCGCGAAACAAGTTCTGCGGAAACGGCAACTCACTCTAATAAGGAAATAAATACTCCATACCACCCCCTCCATAACAGCCTGGAGGGGGTGGGCGTATTCGATTTCCCCAAAACCATCCGGACTGCGCCAGCAAGCGCTGACCTGGAAAACCTGATCTATCCGGACAAGCTGCTTCCCGGCGAGAAACAGACCGCACGGAAGATTCTGCACGGCAGCCCCAATCCTCAACTCATCCTCGACGAGCTGGCAGGCCAGATGCAGGACGGCCACGTCAAAAACGCGATCGGCTACCTGCGAACTCTGAAAACCAGACAACAGGCCGGGACATTTGAGGCTGAGTACGCCCATCGGGTTTCAGCAGATCGAAAGCGCCGGCAGGAAATACTGGAACAGCGAAAGCGCCTGATCGTTGAGCCACAAACACAGTTTGCGACAAACCGGGATTCCGCCCGGATCAAGCTGACCGAACTGCGTCAGACCATTTGGGGAAAGAAATGACCAGAGCCACGGCTACAGGAAGTGAGGGTGATGGTAGTGCCATCACCGAAACAGGCAACCGGAAGGTGGCGCAACAGGAAGTGAGGGTGATGGTAGTGCCATCACCGAAACAGGCAACCGGA
>NZ_AQWL01000008.1 GCF_000376425.1 Thiobacillus denitrificans DSM 12475
CGTTCAGCTAATGTCAGCGTCAAGCTCGATCGGTGTCGTGGCGCCGGGCTTATCCCGCCGGTCTCAGCCAGTATGCGTTGTATGGATGAGTGGTTTCGATCAAACAACTGGGCGATCTGTTGAAGGGACTCCCCTTTCCTCCAACGTTCCCACATCAAGGCTTTCTGGCTTTCCGTGTAATAGATCCGAGGTCTTCGTTTCATCTGCAACACTCCTTCTGCTTACGCAGTCTCTAGTGTGTTGCATCCACCGGTTGAATCCGCCAACCCTGAGCGGCCGCCGAATATCAGCTTCCTAGTCGAGAACGCGTACTCTCGACCCGATTCGGACTGTCAGGTTAACTGCTCTACCAGTTGTCGGCCGAAGGCGACACCTGCCGTTTGCATTGCTGCGCCCGCTGTGTCCGCATGACTGGTCATTTGGTCGGATTGTATTTGCCGATCCAGGCCCTCCAACAAGAGTGGGTACGATCGAACCCTTGGTGGGTACACCAGAATCTGTAGAATCTCGTCCTATGCGCCGCCTTGTTGCCGTGATCATCATGTTTATCGTGCCGCTCCAGTTCGCCTGGGCAGCGGCCGTTGGCATTTATGGGCATGCAGGGCAGGACCGTTCTCCCTTGGGCTTTCACAGCCACGTCGTCGGCCACGACCATCAGGGCGATGCGCACCACGATCACGATGTGCTTGGCAATTCACAGACCCAGGAACACGGCGAAGACGGCCATCATAGCCACGTGCATCCCGTCTTTTCCTCGCTGCTGGCCCAATTCAGCCTGTCGTTTATTGAAGCTGCCCCGGATGGACTCATCATGCCGCCCCCAACCGGTTTTCAGTCGCGAACGCCACCGCTCCTCGACCGTCCCCCCCTAGTACGCGCCTGACCGGCGCGCCTGTCATTCGCGGCCTCGGCCGCCACTCGCATCGCGTGCCGGTGTTCTTCGTTTATCCGTTTTGTCACGAGGAAGACCATGCGATTCACGCTATCCGTATGTCTGCTCGCGCTGCCGCTGGCGGCGTGGGCGCAAGCGTCGCTGACCGAAGCCGAAGCCGTCCGGCTGGGCCTGGCGCGCACTGAACTGGCTGATCTGGAGCGCGGTGCGCTGCAGGCGGCCGCAGCCGACGCCATCGCCGCCGGCCTGTTGCCCAACCCTGTGCTTAGTTACAACCGGGACAGTCTGAACGGTTCGTCCGACACGACCGAACAAACCTGGATGCTGAGCCAGACTTTCGACGTGTCCGGCCGCCGCGGCTTGTATCGCGAGGCGGCCGATCGCCGCGTTGCAGCAGTATCGGCCGGTAACGCTGGACGCCGACTCGATCTGGCCGCCGACATCCGCCGCAGTTTCTACGAAACCTTGTTGCAGCAGGAAATCATCCGTGCCACCGAGACCTGGACGCAGCGGTTCGTCCGCGTCGAAGGGCTGGTCACCAAGCTGGCGCGCGCCGGTGAAGCTTCCGGTTATGACCGGCGCCGCCTCGAACGCGAGCGCCGGTCTACGGATGCCCGCCTCGCGGCCGAGCGTGCCGAACAGGCGCGCGCGCTTGCGCGCCTCGTCGCGCTTACCGGGCTGACGTATGCGCCGATCCTGCGTGGCGAACTCCTGCCTCCATCACTGCCGCCGCTCGACGGGGCGCTCGCCCGCCTCGATGAGCACCCGGACCTGCAGGCACTGGGGCGCCGCGCCGAGGCCGCGGATATGGAAGGCCGCGCAGCCAAGCGTGGCGCCATACCCAAGATCACCGTGGGCGTCGGCCCCAAGCGGGTGGACAACGGTGCGAGCAATGAAAGCGGCATCGCACTGACACTTGCCGTGCCGCTACCCGTGTTCGACCGACAGCAGGCAGGCCTGCAGCGTGCCGCCGCCGAAGCGTTGCAGGCGCGCGCTGAACACTCGCTGGCTCGCAGCCGTGCGGAAGGCGAGTTGCGTGGCCTGCATCGTCAGGCCGATGGCCTGCGCGTTGCCGCCGCCGACTATCGCGCACGAGCGGTCGCTGCCTCAGCCGACTTGCTGCGCATCGCCGAAGCCGCCTACCAAGGCGGCGAATCCAGCCTGCTGGAATTGCTCGATGCCTACCGCGGCGCACTTGAAGCGGAAACCACCGCCCTTGAACTGGAACAGCGTGCCCGTGAAGCACGCATCGCATACGACCTTCTGACCGGGAGCTCCGAATGAACAAGATCCTGATCGCAGCGCTATGCGCTGCTGCGCTTCTAGCCGCATGCGGCGAGAACGACCACGAGCACGCCGAGGACGGCAGCCATCCTGCTGCTGCGGAAGTCGAGGCAGGCCACGACCACGGCGCTGGCACCGAGAAGCTCACCCATTTCACCGAGCGCACCGAGATCTTCGTCGAGTTCCCGCCGCTGGTGGTCGGAGAGAAGTCGGCGTTCGCCGCCCATCTCACCCATCTGTCGGACTTCAAGGCGGTGACTGCGGGCAAAGTCACCGTGCATCTGACCGGCGGCAGCCAGCCAGACGAAGTCTTCAGTATCGATGGCCCCAGCCAGCCTGGCATCTTCCGCCCCGAAGCAACGCCCAAGTACGCCGGTGAACGCGAGCTCACCATTGAAGTTTTCACGCCCGAATTCAGCGTGACCCACGAACTCGGCCCGGTGACGGTCCATTCCGACCGCAAGGCCGCCGAAGCGGCCACGCCAGTGTATGAGGACGAGGGTATCGGTTTCACCAAGGAGCAGCAGTGGAAGGTCGACTTCGCCACTGTCGAGGTGGTGGAACGTCCGATCCGCGCGACGGTTGCTGCGACCGGCGTGGTGCGCGCACGCCCCGATAGCGAGGCGTTACTTACTGCAGTAGCGCCTGGGCAGGTTCAGCCCGCAGGCACGTTCCCACGTCTGGGTCAGGCAGTGAAGAAGGGCCAGCTGCTCGGCTATCTGGTGCCACGCTTGGGTGGCGAAACCGATCTCGCCAGCCTGCGCGCGGCAGCCGACAAGGCGCAGGTTGAGCACCAGCTCGCCAGCCAGGAACTGACGCGTATGGAAAGCCTGTTCAAGGACGAGGCGGTGCCGGAAAAACGCGTGCAAACCGCGCGTGCCGCGTCAGCGGCCGCACGTGCCGACCTTGCCGCTGCCCAGCAGCGTCTGGGCCAGTACAGCGGCGCGAGTGGGGGTATTCCTTTACGCGCGCCTGTGAGTGGAACATTGGTCGACGTGCGTGTCTCAGCCGGCGCGTTCGCGCAGGAAAGTACGCTGCTGTTCCACATCGCCGACCGCAACCAACTGTGGCTAGAACTGCGCGTGCCCGAATCGGAGGCGGCGCGCCTTAATGACGTCAGCGGCGCTGCCTTCCGCATGCCAGGCGACGCACAGGGGGTCGAAATCGTTTCCGGCAAAAACGGCAAGCTCGTCGCCGTCGGTGGCGCGGTAGATGCCGTGACGCGCACGGTACCGGTGGTGTTCGAGTTTTCCGCGCCTGCTGCCCAGTTTCCCATCGGCATGGCGGTGCAAGCCCAGGTGTTCGTCGGCGGTACACGCCCGGCGGTCGCAATTCCCGCGTCGAGCGTGCTCGACGAAGGCGGCATGAGCATGGTGTTTGTAATGATCGGCGGCGAATTGTTCGAGCGGCGCCAGGTACGCCTCGGTGCCCGCGACGGCGATTGGGTCGAGGTGCTCGACGGCTTGACGCTCGGCAGCCGCGTGGTCTCGCGCGGCGCCTATCTGGTCAAGCTCGCTGCCACCGGCACCGCGCAGATCGGCCACGGCCATGCGCACTAATCCGAGGACGCGAACATGATCGGACACATCATTGCGTGGTCACTGCGCAACAAGCTTTTCGTCGTACTGGCCGGCATGCTGCTGCTCGCCTGGGGTGGCTGGCAGGCGGCCAAAACACCGGTCGACGTCTTCCCCGACCTCACCGCACCGAGCGTGACCGTGGTCACCGAGGCGCACGGCATGGCGCCGACCGACGTCGAGAACCTCGTCACCTTTCCCATCGAGACCGCGCTGAACGGCGCGCCCAATGTGCGGCGGGTGCGCTCGTCGACCAAGATCGGCCTGTCCGTGGTGACGGTCGAGTTCGAGTGGGGTACCGACCTCTATCAAGCCCGGCAGATCGTCGCCGAGCGCCTGCAGCTCGCGCGCGCCACGCTGCCGGCCGACATTCCGGCGCCGGCGATGGCCCCGGCGGCGTCGATCATGGGCGAGATCCTGTTCATCGCGCTCGCCTCCGACCGCCATTCCGGCATGGAACTCAAGAACACCGCCGAGCAGATCCTCAAGCGGCGCCTGCTCGCAGTGCCCGGCGTCGCCGAGGTACTGCCGATCGGCGGCGACACCCAGCAGTTCCAGGTGACACTTCATCCCGAGCGGCTGGCGGCCTATGGTCTGACCGTCGACCAGGTTGTCGCAGTGCTGCGCAGCGCCAACCAGAATACCTCGGCCGGTTTCATGGTCGAGGGCGGACAGGAGTACCTGATCCAAGGCCTGGGACGCATCGCGACGCTCGCTGATATCAGCGAGACGGTGATCACCAAACGTGGCGGCCAGCCAGTGCTGGTGCGACACGTCGCCGAAGTGGCCATCGGCCCGGCGCCAACGCGTGGCGTCGGCTCGCACAACGGCAAGCCAGCGGTGGTGCTGGGCATCCAGAAGCAGCCTGGCGCCAACACGCTGGAGCTCACCGACCGCCTCGACGCCACGCTGGAGGAGATTCAATCCGGGCTGCCCCAGGACATGAAGATCGAGCGCCACATCTTCCGCCAGGCCGACTTCATCCGCGTCTCCATCGACAACCTCAACAAGGCGCTGATCGAGGGCGTGGTGCTGGTCATCGCCATCGTGTTCGCCTTCCTGCTGTCGGCGCGCGCGACCGCGATCAGCCTGGTGGCGATTCCGTTGTCGCTGGTGGCGGCGATCCTCGCCATGAAGGCGCTCGGCGCGACCATCAACACCATGACGCTGGGCGGCATGGCCATCGCGCTCGGCGCGCTGGTCGACGACGCGATCATCGTGATCGAGAACATCGTGCGCCGCCTCAGGGAGAACCACGCCAAGCCTGCCGGGCAGCAGGCCAGCCTGCTGCATCTGGTGTACGGGGCGACGCGCGAGATCCAGGGCTCGATCGTGTTCGCCACGCTCATCATCATGCTAGTGTTCCTGCCGCTGTTCTTCCTCTCCGGGGTCGAAGGCCGGCTGATGGCGCCGCTGGGCCTCGCCTACGTGGTGTCGCTCGCCGCCTCGCTCGCGGTGGCGATCACGGTGACGCCGGTGCTGGCCGCGCTCCTGCTGCCGAACTCGAAGACGGTGCGCAAATCGGTCGAGCCGCGCTTCATCTACGGCCTCAAGGCCGGCTACCGGCGCGTGCTCGACGCGACGCTGACGCGCTGGCAGGCGGTGACGGGAGTCAGCATTGCCGCGCTGCTTGCCGCATTGCTTGCGCTCGGCTTCGCCGGCCGTGCCTTCCTGCCCGACTTCAACGAAGGCACGCTGACCGTCGGCATGGCCACGCTGCCCGGCACCTCGCTGGAAGAGTCTGACCGCCTCGGACGCATGGCGGAGAACATCCTGCTGTCGCACCCTGAGGTGGTCGCCACCGCACGCCGCACCGGCCGCGCCGAAGGCGACCCGCACGCCATGGATGTGTCGGCCTCTGAAATGGAAGTCACACTGAAGATGGGCGGGCGCAGCAAGGAGGCTTTTCTTGCCGCCCTGCGCGAGGATCTCGCCAGTGTGCCCGGCACCCAGATCGTCGTCGGCCAGCCGATTTCGCATCGCATCGACCACATGCTGTCGGGCAGCCGCTCCAATATTGCGGTGAAGATCTTCGGCCCCGACCTCGGCGAATTGCGCCGGCTGACCGCAAGCGTGAAATCCATCGTGCAGGAAATTCCCGGCGCGGTCGACGTCACCGACGAGCAGCAGACCGACATTCCTTTCCTCACCGTGCGCTTCGACCGCGCGGCGCTGGCACAGCACGGC
This sequence comes from Thiobacillus denitrificans DSM 12475, assembly GCF_000376425.1. Taxonomy (GTDB): domain Bacteria; phylum Pseudomonadota; class Gammaproteobacteria; order Burkholderiales; family Thiobacillaceae; genus Thiobacillus; species Thiobacillus denitrificans. Next base: position 5,941 of record NZ_AQWL01000008.1, read on the forward strand.
CTCTCCATGCGCGAGGTATCGGAGGCGATCGAAGTCGCGTTCTCCGGTATGCCGGTCGATCGCGTGCAGCAGGGGCAGGCAAGTTTCGATCTGGTTCTGCGTTTCGATCCGTCGACGCGTGCCAGTATCGACGCGGTGCGCGCCACCCTCGTCACCACCGCCGATGGTGCACGGCTGCCGCTGTCGGCGCTGGCCGACATCCGCAACGACCGCGCGCCCTATTCGATCAGCCGCGAAAACGTGCAGCGCAAGATGGTGGTGATGGCCAACGTGGCCGGGCGCGATCTCGCCAGCGTGGTGGCCGACATCCGCAAGACAGTGGCTGCAGGGGTCACGGTGCCGGCCGGTTACCACATCGAGTACGGCGGTCAGTTCGAAAGCGCGGAAGCGGCCTCGCGCACCCTGCTGCTGCTGGGTACGGCGGTGATGGTGGGTATCTTTCTTCTGCTCTTCATCGCCTTCGGCACTGCGCGCGACGCCTTCCTCGTCATGCTCAACCTGCCGCTTGCCATGATTGGTGGCGTGGCGGGAGTGTTCGCCAGCGGCGGCGTGCTGTCGGTGGCGTCGATCATCGGCTTCATCACCCTGTTCGGCATCGCCACACGCAACGGCGTGATGATGATTTCGCACATCCACCACCTGGTGGAGCACGAAGGCATGAAGGACGCGGCCGAAGCGGTGAAGCGCGGCGCCGAGGAGCGGCTTATACCGATCCTGATGACCGCGCTCGCCGCCGGCCTCGCCCTGGTGCCGCTGGTGCTCGCCGCCGGCCAGCCGGGCAGCGAGATCCAGGCGCCGATGGCGGTCGTCATCCTGTGCGGCCTCCTGAGTTCGACCGTGCTCAACATGGTCGTCGTGCCCGCACTCTACCTGCGCTTCGGTGCCATCCATAAACTGCTGAAAGATGCCGGCACCTCTCGTCACCACGCCATCGAAGGCATCAACCCTGTATGAATATCCAAGCTCGAAAGGCGTTACCCATGAAAACCTTCCCTCTCTCCCTGCTCGCCGCCGCCACGCTTGCCGCGACACTCAACACTACCCCCGCCTTCGCCGGCGCCGGGCATGATCACGGGCCGAAATACGGCGGCGTGGTGCGGGAACTCCACAACATCGCCTACGAACTGGTCGCGAAACCGGATGGGCTGACGTTGTATGTCAGCGGCCATGGCAAGGCCATCCCGACCCAGGGGGCGACGGCGGAAGCCGTGATCTACGCCGGCAGCGGGAAGACCTCGGTCAAGCTGGAGCCGGCCGGCGAAAACCGCATGGTCGCCAAGGGCGCTTTCCAGGTTGGCGTCGGTGTCCGGGCGGTGCTCACAGTGAGTCTGCCCGGCAAGACCCCGGCCAAGGCCACCTTCAACCTGAAGTAAGCCCGTGGCATCGAGGGCGTCCGCCGTGGATCACCCGCGCACGGCCATCTGGCTGGCGCTGGCCGCCGCCGCGCTATTTGGCGTCAGCACGCCGCTGGTCAAGCTGCTGGCCGGCGCCATCGTTTTCGGCGGCCTGCTGGGGCCGGTGCTGCTGGTGTTCGGACTGGCCCGTATCGATGCAGGCCCTGCTTCACTCACGCTCAATCTCAAAGCGGTGTTCACGGCGGTACTTGCCTGGGTAGTGTTTCGGGAATACGCCGATCGCCGCATCGTGATTGGCATGCTGCTGATCGTCGCAGGCGGAGTTGTGCTTGCGTGGCCCACAGCGGCGAGTCCGCCGCAGGACGTGATCGGCCTGCTGGCCATCACCGCCGCCTGCCTGTGTTGGGGAATCGACAACAACCTGACGCGCCGCGTGTCCGGCTCGGACGCGCGGTTTATTGCCGGCACGAAGGGCTGGACGGCCGGGCTGGTCAACACGAGCCTCGGCATGCTCGTGGGCACGTCCTTGCCCACCTTGGCGACGGCAGGTACCACCATGCTGCTTGGCCTCGCGGGCTACGGACTGAGCCTCGTGCTTTTTGTGCACGCCCTTCGCGGGCTCGGTACCGCGCGCACTGGTGCCTATTTTTCCACCGCCCCGTTCATCGGTGCGGCTGTCGCTATCCTTCTGTTGAAGGAACCTGCACCCACCCAGTTCTGGATCTCCGCCGGTCTGATGGGCTTGGGCGTGTGGCTACACTTGACCGAACGACACGAGCACCTTCATACCCACGAACCGGTGGAGCACACGCACCGTCACGTTCACGATGCCCATCACCAGCACGCCCACGATTTCGAGTGGGATGACCGCGAACCCCACAGCCATCTACATCAACATGAGCCTTTGACGCACAAACATCCACATGTTCCGGACATACACCATCGGCATCGACATTGATCTGAATGGGATGGCGAACTTGAGGCCGCAGCATTATCTTTTCCCCAGTCGCCTGGCCAAGTCGCCTCATGCTTCTACTCGGCAGTACGCTCGTGCATGCATTAGTGGAAAGCAGAAGAAAAGCGCAGCCGCGCTTCCTGGCGGCTTCCCTTCAGGGCTCGTAGCCCTCGCGGTGGGTGGCATTGATGGTGCGCAGCAGTTCGCGGAAGGGAATGCTGCGCTCGTGCTTCTTGAATAGCGGGATAAAGGCCAGATCCTCGCCTTTCCCCACGCCCGCATAGTTCCCGGACACCATTGATTCGTGCAGCTCGCGCAGCATCCTGTCGAGATCATCCAGAAATGGCGTGTAGGTGGACGCCTCGTCGTCGTCGTGTTCCAGGCAGGCGCGTAGTTCGTCGACTTCGTATACGGCTTCGTGCACCAGATCGATCAGCTGGTTGAGGTTTTGAGCTTTTTTCATGTTCGTATGCTTTTTAGACAAAACGTAAGCATACCGCCGCTTGGCGGGCGGTGCGACAGGCATGGGATTCGGGCGCAAGTTCCGGATTGCGGGCCACGCCAAACCGGCCGACACTGTGACCTTCACATTCCAGCCGAATGCCGCCATGGATACCGAACCTGCCGCCTTGCCGAACGCGGTCCCGACGGAGGCCGCACGTCTTGCCGAGTGGCGCTGGCAGGCTGTCGCCCGCCGCGATCCGCAGGCTGACGGCGAATTCGTCTACGCGGTCAGAACCACGGGCGTTTACTGCTGGCCTTCGTGCCCGTCGCGCGCCGCCAGACGGGAGAACGTGGCATTTTTCGGCTCGCCCGCCCTTGCCGTCGCGGCGGGCTATCGCCCCTGCAAACGCTGCCGGCCGGATGCGCCTTCGCAACAGCAAAGGCGCAACGCACTGGTGCTGCAGGCCTGCCAGGCCATCGAGCACAGTGCATCGGCGCTGTCGCTTGCGCAGTTGGCGCAGCAGGCCGGGATGAGCCCGCATCATTTCCACCGCATCTTCAGGGCCGCCACCGGACTCACCCCCAAGGCTTTCCACAAGGCCGTCCTGGCCAGGCGGGTGGCGGCCTCGCTACAGACGGCGCAGTCGGTGACCGCCGCCATCTACGACGCCGGGTTCACCTCGGCCGGGCGCTTTTACGCCGATGCATCTGCCATGCTCGGCATGGCGCCCGCCAGCTATCGCAAGGGCGGTACCGGCGAATCCATCCGCCATGCCGTCGCGCCCTGCGCGCTGGGCTGGGTCCTGGTCGCCGCCACGCGCAAGGGCGTATGCGCCATCGAGTTCGGCGATGATGCGCAGGAACTGGCCGAGCGCTTGCGGACGCGCTTCCCGCAGGCCCGGTTCGAACCGGCCGACGCCGAATTCAAGCGCTGGATCGCTCGGGTGATCGCTTATATCGAGCAGCCGCAAGGCAGGCTGGAGCTGCCACTGGATGTGCAGGGAACGGTTTTTCAGCGCCGCGTCTGGCAGGCGCTGCAGGCGATTCCCGCGGGCGAGACCGCGAGCTACGCCGAGATTGCCGGGCGCATCGGGCAGCCCGGGGCGGCGCGGGCGGTGGGCCGCGCCTGCGCCGGCAATCCTGTGGCGGTGGCAATTCCCTGTCACCGTGCCGTCCGTGCCGATGGGACGCTTGCCGGATACCGCTGGGGGAGCGCGCGCAAGGCGGACCTGCTGCGACGGGAAGGCAAGAAATAGCGCCGCAGCGCGATCATCCCGTCATCTTCTATGCTCGTAGCGATGGAACTGGACACACACGCATGCTGAAATCCCTTGCCCGACTGCCCGCCGCCGCCCTGGCATTCGCCGGATTGCTGGCCCCGCCCTTGTGCCATGCGGAGCCCCGACCGTTGTGGGAAATCGGCGCCGGCTTCTCGGTGCTCTCGATGCCCGACTACCGCGGTTCGGACATCACCAACGTCCACCTGCTGCCGGTCCCCTATCTCGTCTATCGCGGGGAATTCCTGAAGGCGGACCAGGGCGGGTTGCGCGGCCTGCTGTTCGAAAGCGAACGGCTCGAGGTCAACATCAGCCTCAACGGCACCCTGCCGGCGCTCGACGACGACAACCCGGCGCGACAGGGAATGGACGAGCTTCGGCCCACGGCCGAGGTCGGGCCGACCGCCGACTTCCACCTGTGGCGCTCGGCCGACCGCAGGATGCGGCTGGACCTGAGGCTGCCGGTACGCACCGCGATCGCGGTCGAGCGCAACCCAAGGCAGATCGGTTGGCTGTTCTCGCCCAATCTCATCCTGGAAATGCGGGATCCGCCCGGCTTGCCCGGCTGGAACTTCAGCCTGCAGGGCGGCCCCTATTTCAACGACCGCGAATACAACGGCTATTTCTATTCGGTGAGACCGGCCGAGGCGACGGCGATCCGCCCGGCTTACGACGCAGCGGGCGGCTATTCCGGATCGCAGCTCATGGTCACGCTGACCCGGCGTTTCCCGCGCTACTGGGTGGGCGGATACCTGCGCTACGACGTGCTATCCGGCGCTGTCTACGAGAACAGTCCGCTGGTCGAAACGAAGGACGCCGTCTCGGCGGGAATCGCGCTGAGTTGGGTGTTCGGCGTATCCTCGCGCCGGGTGGAGGTGGCGGAATGAGGGCCGGCGCCATGCCTGCCGGCGGGCAAGACGGCCGTATTGCCGATCGCGTTGGGACATTGCCGATATCCCCTCCCGGACGCCTGCGCAAGCCGCTGGACCCGGCGCGCCTACTTGAGCATCCTGTCGGAAAAAGCGGACATGTCGACGGACTGCGGTACCTCGCGGGCCACGAGCTTGGCGCCCTCGCCTTGACCTGCGCCGACGCAAGGGGCGAACGCTCGATCTGGTTCAGCACGGCGGTGAAATGCGCCCGGCTGAGGTGCAGTTCCATGTCGGCCGTGGCGTCGTAGAGTTCCCACGTCCGGTAGAAGTAGAATTTGGCCATGCGCTGCAACAGCATGTGCTGGCGTCCTGCGACGCTGGTCGAGCGGTCGGCCGTCGCGCCCGCGGCATCCTTGTAGGCCAGCCCCGCGCTGTGCGCCGCTTGCTGCAGCGCCTCGTTGGCGTCGTAAAGCGCGATTGCGCCCCGCTTGCTCGGCGCCACGCTCAATAGCGCCCTGCACTGCTCCCAGGCGCGCTCCAGAGCGGCGACCGCGGTCCGCACTTTCGGCGTCGGCTGGAACGCCTTCAGCGCCGCGAGATGGGACTCGAACTGCCTGACCGACCCCTGCAGGATGGCCCGGGCATCATCAGTGCCGATTCCCTGTCCGAGCATGAGATACGCCTTCACCATCCGCTGCGAGAGCATGCGCTGTTCGCCCGCCACGCTGACGGCGGATGCCGCATCCAGCCTTGTCTCCGCCGCGGACACCGCGGCGAGCGCAAACGCTGCGATGCCACAAGAGGAAGCCCCGCGAGAAGGCATGCGCCGAATAAGAGCTTGTCCACGAGAATCTCCTGCGAAAAAAGCAGGGGAAGCGGGATACTCCGCGCCCCCGCGTATTTACATTAGATGACTGCGGGAATAAGCCAATGGCAGGCTGCGGGCACCGTCAAGGCCGGGGCGCGCTACCGGGCCCGGGATCGCAGGCGACCCTTGTTTGCTCCTTGATCGGGCCAAAAAAACAGGGGCGCGCGGCCCCTGTCTGGTGTGCGGCTGAAAGAACTCAGCGCTTGACCGGCTTGGCGGCGATTTCCTCCAGCCGGCGCGCCTTGATCACCTGGCCGTTCAATGCGGCATCCTTGGCGCTGCCGCCGTAGGCCACCACCATCAGCTGGCTGTAGTACATCACCGGGATGTCGAACTTGGTACCGTAGCGCTTGTTGATCTGGCCCTGGTAGATCTCGACGTTGGCCTGACACAGCGGGCACGGCGTGACGATCATTTCGGCGCCGTGGTCGTAGGCCGATTCGACGATGTCCTTGATCTGCGCCTGCGCTTTTTCCGGCTCGGAGAACGCCAGCGCGCCGCCGCAGCAGGTGACTTTCTGCTCGTATTCCGGGATCGACTCGGCGCCGACCATTTCGACCATCTTGTCGAGATACACCGGATTCTCGAACGACTCGCCCGCCACGCCGAAGGGGCGGTTGGTCTGGCAGCCGACGTAGCCGGCGATCTTGACGCCTTCAAGCGGGCGCACGACGTGCTTCGCCATCTCGTCGAAGCCGAGGTCCTCGATCAGCACCTCGACCATGTGGCGGATTTCCGGCATCTCGTTGATCGTGAGGCCGGCTTCCTTCAGCGCTTCGCGGGTGTCGGCCATCAGCGTGTCGGAATGCGTCAGACGTTCGCGGGTTTCGCGCGCGCCCAGCCAGCAGGCGGCGCAGGTGGCGACGATTTCCTGGCCGGGCAGGTTTTTCTCAGACAGCGCGAAGTTGCGCGCATTCAGCACGTGGCGTGGCAGTTCGCCGGCTTCGGCATAGCCGATGGAAGCGCCGCAGCAGTTCCAGTCGGGGATTTCGGTGAGCTTGACGTCGAGCGTCTTGCACATCGATTCGACCGAGGTCAGGTAGTTGGAAGCGGAAGCCCCCTTCTGCGACGAGCAGCCGGGGTAAAACGCGTATTCATGTTTGGCCATATTTCTCTCCTCAGCCTGCCATCCTGGCGGCCTTGCGGCTGCGCTCGATTTCGTAGGCCTTCTTCAGCATCGACTGGATGCCCTTCTGATCCTTGCACTTGTGGCCACCGAACAGTTCCATCACGTTCAGCCGCCTGGCCTTGACCAGGCCCAGCGCAACCGCCTGCATCGCCATGCCGTTCTTGATGCCCTGAACGAAGCCATCCTTGAAGTACAGGCCCATCGACAGCTTGAGTTCGTTGACACGTCCGGTATGGGTGCAGTTTTTCCAGAACAGGCCGCTGAAAAAGCGCGTTGGCTGCATCTTCGGCGCCATGCCGATGCGGTGCGCGTATTCGGCGATGCCGTGCATGATGTGGGTGATCGGCAGCTTGCGCGGACAGCGCACGATGCAGTTGTAGCACGAGGTGCAGTTCCACATCGAGGTGGTGGTCAGCACTTCCTCGCGCTTGCCGGCGCGGATCATCATGAAGATTTCCTGCGGCGGATGTTCCCATGCGCTCTGGAAATTGGTCGGACAGGAGCCGGAGCAGACGCCGCATTGCATGCACATCTTGACCCAGTCGCCCATCTCGACCTGTTCTTCGATTTCCTTCAGGAAATTGTTGCGGTACTTGTCCGCCACTGCGGTGTTTGCGCTCATGTCGTGTCCTTGCCTGCTGAATGATGCATCGTCAAAAATGGCCGATGCATGACTAGAATCCCTTGAACGGGCTGGGGCCGACGGCGACCAGCTCGGCGGCATACTTGTCGATCATCTCGGGCACCCGCTGGATGTCGGTGATGGCGACTTCGAGATCGCGCACCCGCTCCGATTCCAGGTTCAGCGTCTTCAGCGTGTCGTCGATCTTGGACATCCGCACGCGGCCCAGTTCGGAACCCTTGACGAAGTGGCACTGGTATTCGTCGCCGGATTTGCAGCCCATCAGCATCACGCCGTCGTAACCCGCGTTCAGCGCATCGGTGATCCAGATGGTGTTGACCGAGCCGAGGCAGCGGATCGGAATGATGCGCACGAAGGCCGAATACTCGTTGCGGCTCATCCCCGCCATGTCGAGCGCCGGGTAGGCGTCGTTCTCGCAGGCCAGGATCAGGATGCGCGGCTTTTCCGAGAACTCGTCGGGAATGTCGACTGCCTTGATCTGCGCGCCGACGGTGTTGACCGAGTAGTTCTCGAACGAAATCACCCGCACCGGGCAGGCGCCCATGCAGGTGCCGCAGCGGCGGCAGCGCGATTCGTTGAACACCGGGAAGCGCTTCTCGTCCTCGTCGATGGCGCCGAACGGGCACTCCACCGTGCAGCGCTTGCACTGGGTGCAGCCTTCCAGCCGCACTTTCGGGAACGACAGGTCGCCCGAGCGCGGGTGCGCGGCGCGGCCGAGTTCGGCGTTTTCCAGCGCCTGGATCGCCTTCAGCGCGGCGCCGGTGGCATCCTCGCGCGCCTGCACGATGTCCATCGGGCGGCGCACCGGGCCGGCAGTGTAGATGCCGGTGCGGCGGGTTTCGTAGGGGAAACAGATGAAGTGCGAATCGGTGAAGCCCTGCTTCAGTTGCGGCACGTCCGGACCCTGGCGGTAGGTCAGGTTGAGGATGGAGATCGGCTTCACTTCCACCGTGCCTGCGGCTTGCGGCTCGCCTTCCTGGCCTTCGACCTGCGGCTTGGTCAGTGCTTCGATGTTGACGCCCGAGTTCGCCACCTGGCCGGTGGCCAGCACCACCAGGTCGACGTCTACCATCGCGGCGTCGGCGTCGTCGAGGATCAGGTCGTGGAACTTCACCGTGCTGGTGGCGCCGTTGGGCAGCACCTGGGCAACCTTGCCCTTGGTGAAGACGACGCCTTTTTCCTGCGCGCTGCGGTAGAAATCCTCGCCGTTGCCCGGAGTGCGCAGGTCGGTGTAGATGATGGTGGTGTCCACCGCCGGGTTGGCGTCCTTGAAGTACATCGCCTGCTTGATGCTGGCGTTGCAGCAGAAGCCCGAGCAGTACGACAGGTGCTGGCCGCTGGTGTCGCGCTGGCCGGCGCACTGCACGAACACCACCGATTTCACCGGTTGGCCGTCCGACGGACGCCGGATCACGCCATCACCCGCCGCTGCGGCGGTCGCCAGTGCTTCCAGCCCGGCCTGGTCGACCACGTTGGGCGACTGGCCGCCACCGAGTTCCGGCAGCTTGTTCATGTCGTACAGGGTGAAACCGGTCGCCTGCACGATGGCGCCGATGTCCTCGGTGTGGGTCGCACCCGATTCGGTGGCGATGTCGACCACGAAACGTCCCGGCGCGCCGTCGGTCTTGGCGACGGTGGCGTTGAGGTAGACCTTGATGTTACTGTCGCCCAGCACCTGCGAAGCCAGATCGGCCACGCCGGTATCCATCGGGGATTTGTACGGCTCGTGCACCGGCACGCGCTTGTAGAGCTTGCCGGCCCAGCCGCCGAGTGCGCCGGACTTTTCCACCAGCACCACCGGGTAGCCGGTCTTCGACGCTTCGATTGCGGTGGTCATGCCGGTGACGCCGCCGCCCACCACCATCAGGGTCTTGCTGCTGCCGGTGTTGGCGTTGCCGCCAGGCGCGGTCATCGCCTTCACTTCGGCGCAGCCCATGCGGATGTAGTCTTCCGCCATTTCCTGGGTGGTCTCGCGCGCCTCGTCGGTGTCGGGGCGGATCCAGATCACGCCCTCACGCAGGTTGGCGCGCGCCACCGCGTTTTCCGGAAAGAAAAATGCCTCGGTCTTGGCACGGCGCGAGCAAGCGCCGATCATGACATGGGTGACGCCCTCGTTGGCGATGTCGTTCCTGATCATCGCCACGCCGTCGGCATTGCACAGGAAATCGTGCGACTTCGCCAGCGGCACCTTGCCGTCCTTCTGGGCAACCTTGACCAGCGCGTCCGTATCCAGACGCTCGCCCAGTCCACAGCCCTTGCAGATATACGCTGCGACTTTGATGTCAGCCATTGTTTAAGCCTCCGCCTTTGCTACTTTGTTGACCACCTGGATGGCGCGCAATGCCGCCGCGGTAGCCGATTGCACGGCACGGTTCACGTCCAGCGCATTCGTCGCGCAGCCGGCGCCGAATACGGCGCCATTGGCCGGGTCGGCTTCGATGAAGCCGCTCGAATCCGCCACGATGTGGCCGGGAATGTTGATGCCCTTGACCGAGGGCTCCATGCCGACCGCCAGCACCACCAGATCGTGCGGCGTGGTGTAGCGCTTGTAACCCTCGGTGTTGACGCCATGGCACACCGCGTTGCCGTGCTCGTCTTCGGTGATCTTCGCCACCTTGGACTTGATGAAGGTGACCGAGGAATCGGCCTGGACTTTCTGGTAGAAGTCCTCGAAACGGTCGATGGCGCGGATATCGATGTAGTAGATGGTCGACCTGCCGTCTTCCGGATACTTCTCGCGCACGTAATGCGTCTGCTTCAGCGAGGCCATGCAGCAGAAGCGCGAGCAATGGCGCAGATGGTTCTCGTCGCGCGAGCCGGCGCACTGGATGAAGGCGATGTTCTTCGCTTCCTTGCCGTCGGACGGACGCAAGATCTTGCCGCCGGTGGGGCCGTGGATGTCGGCCAGACGCTCGAACTCGACGCTGGTGATGACGTTCTTGAAGCGACCGTAGCCGTAGGGCTGGATCTTCGCCGCGTCGTAGGGCTGCCAGCCGGTCGCCCAGACCACTGCACCGGCCTTGATCTGGATCGTCTCCTCCTGCATATCGAGGTCGATCGCGCCGTACTTGCACGCGGCTTTTGCCCGGTCGGCGTCGGCGCTGCCGATGATCGCCGGGTCCAGCACGTAGCGCTGCGGATAAGCCATCGCGTTCGGCAGGTAGGCGGCCTTGTGCTGGCCAAGGTTGTAGTTGAACGGGTCGTCCACCATCGTTTCGACCGCGCGTCCGCAGTCGCCGCAGGCGGTGCAGTTTTCGTTCACGTAGCGCGGCTTGACCTTGACGGTGACGGTGTAATTGCCGGCGTCGCCTTCGATGCCGCCCACTTCGGCCAGCGTCAGCACCCGCACGCGGGGATTGTTCTTAAGGCGGCGCAGGTTGATTTCCAGCCCGCATACGGGGTGGCACAGCTTGGGAAAGTAGCGATACAGCTGGGAGGTGCGTCCGCCCAGTGCAGGGTTCTTCTCAACCAGAACGACGTTCTTGCCGGTTTCGGCCGCTTCGAGCGCGGCGGTCATGCCGGAAATCCCGCCGCCGACCACGAGTATGGTCTCGTTGGTTGCAACATGTTCCGTCATTGTTTTCTCCAACAGATGGATGCAAAATTTTTGAATAATCATCCGGGACATCTATCCCGGATAGCGGGTTTCAAACCCGAATTCGACATCCGAAATAGTACCCCCAAGGCCATGCCCGCCGCCACGGGCAAGCGCGCAATTTCAATCGAAGTTTTCTATGCGCGAATAAGGGGAAGTGCTTATGGCTGCGCCACACGGTCTGCGTGAAAGCGGGGGCGACGAAAACGATCTGTCGCACGCCTTTGTTTTTCGTGAAGCCGGGCAGTCCATCCGCCGATGGGGAGCGCCCCATTCGCGCAAGCCCGTTCCGCCGTTACTCAGGGTTGCGCGATCCGGTTCGGTCGCCCCCGCAGCAGGTGTCATGACAACCTGACTCTTTGCCTGACTATTTTGTCATCTTTTTTCTGCGGAAAAATCTGAATCCATTTTCAATCAAGCAAATAAGGCATTGGCACACAAGATGCTTAAAAGGGACAGGGGAAAAATGCTCACCCGATCAGCTACGTGGAAATCACCGCTATTGAATACCCTGAGGAAACAGGATGACGAAACTATCCAATTTATCTTGCATGATGGCAGCCGTGCTGTGTCTGGCCGCCGGCATCGTCCATGCAGCAGACGATACCGAAACGCAGCAGGCCGGACCGACTGTCGCCAGCACTTCTGAAAACCCAGCCAAACCCAAGGAGAACGCCGCCAGCACCAACTCATCGCAAAGCAATACGACCGAAACCAAAGAAGAACCGGCTTGCAATTAAATCAGACCCCCTTGCTCGCCCACAGTCCAGGAGACAATAATGAAGCTTCGCACCCTATTCGCCGCATCCACTCTGTTTACTGTTCTCGCCATGCCCATGGCGGCCAGTGCACTGGAGGTCAACCTCACCGCCGATCTGCCTTCGGTCGAGGTGATGCATGACGGCCAGAAAATCGCGATCATGCGCAATCAGGATCAGAAAAACACCATCAATCCCGATTTCGCCAAGACCTCGCGCAAATGCCCGCCTTTCTGCATTCAGCCAGGCGAACTGGCAACTGGCGTCGATACCATCGGTGAACTTGAGATCATTCATTACCTGAAGAACATGAGCGACGGCGACAAGTCCATCATCGTGGTGGATTCGCGTACGCCTGACTGGGTTGAAAAAGGCACGATCCCCGGTTCGGTCAATATTCCGTGGGACAAACTCAACATCGGCAAGTCGGATCCCATTACCGTGCAGGAAATCCTTGAAAAGCATCTCGGCGTCAAGAACCAGGATGGCTTCTACACGTTCGACAATGCCAAAACCGTCGTCATGTTTTGCAACGGTCCCTGGTGCGGCCAGTCGCCCACCAACATCAAAGGCCTGCTGAAAATCGGCTACCCAGCGAATAAAATCAAATGGTACCGGGGCGGCATGCAGGACTGGGAAGTGCTGGGGCTGACCACGGTCAAGCCCGCGAAATAAGAGCGCACGGCCAGCAGCATAAAAAACGGGGCGTCATGCCCCGTTTTTTATTCCCTCTGCCGCGTGCATTCCAGGCCACGCTGCGCGGAGGCGTGTCGACACCACCCTAGACGTGCGGCGTGACGGGCGGCAGCACCGAGGCCGGCGCCGCCTCGACGGCGACAATCTCGAACTGCATTGCGGCGAGGTCGGCCATGATGTAGGTGGGGGGTGCGCCGACGCCGCCGACGGTGCCCGGATTGATCAGCCAGGCATGTCCGCCTTTGACGGTGGCCACTTGCGAGATACTGGACTTGTGATCGTGGCCGCAGCACACCAGATCGTAGTCGCCGGTGCAGGCGAGCGCGTGGGCATAATGCGGGTAATGCACCAGGAACAGCGCGCGATCGGCTAGCGTGAAAGCGGCGTCCTGGCCGTGGTAGCGGATTACGCTGTTGGGCTCGGCGGCGAGCCGGCTCATGTTGTAGAGATCGCCGGTATTGTTGCCGTGGATAACGTGCACCGGCAGTTCGTATTTCTGCAGCACGCGCAGCGTGGTCGGCGCGACCACGTCGCCGCAGTGCAGCACCGCTTCCGCCCCGTGTGTCTTGGCGTGCTCGACCGCCGCACCCAGCAGGCGTCGGTTGTCGTGGGAGTCGGAGAGGATGCAGACTTTCATTGGCTTGGCAGATTCAAGTTGCAAGACTCAAGGTTCAAGAAGCCGTTGCAGCGCACCTTGCACCTCAGAACGCCGGCTTGTCCGCGGCGTTGCGATAGCGTTCGACGCCGGCGAGGATTTCGGCACGGGCATCGTCGACGCCGGCCCAGCCTTCGATCTTGACCCACTTGCCATTCTCGAGATCCTTGTAATGCTCGAAGAAGTGGGCGATCTGCGCCAGCAGCAGGGCTTGCAAATCTTCCGGCTTGTTGACGCCTTTATAGAGACCGCACAGCTTGTCGACCGGCACCGCCAGCAGCTTGGCGTCGACGCCGGCCTCGTCGGTCATCTTCAGCATGCCGATGGGGCGGCAGCGCACCACCACGCCGGTGATCAGCGGGATCGGCGTCACCACCAGCACGTCGACCGGGTCGCCGTCTTCCGACAGCGTGTGCGGGATGTAGCCATAGTTGCAGGGGTAGTGCATGGCAGTCGACATGAAACGGTCGACGAACATGGCGCCGGATTCCTTGTCGACTTCGTACTTGATCGGTTCGCCGTGGGCGGGAATTTCGATGATGACATTGAAGTCATCCGGCAGGTTACGGCCGGAACTGACGTGGTTGAGACTCATGGAATATCAGGGGCTGAGCGGGAAAGGCGGGCATTATACCTGCCCTCGACTCGCCTCTGCACTGCGGATGCGCCCGGCTGCCGTTTCTAGGATAATCCCGTTATTTGCATGACGTTCTTCTCCCCTGCTTCCCGGCCTTCCGGCCCCCTGCGCAGCCAGTCCGGCCTCGCCGGCGCCGCCGATGCGCTTTATCTGGCCGAACTGGCGCGCCATGCCGCGCCGCTGGCCGTGGTGTGCGCCAGCGCGTGGGACGCCAACCGGCTGGCCGAGGAGCTGCGCTGGTTCGACCCTGAGTTGCGGGTATGCGCTTTTCCCGACTGGGAAACCCTGCCCTACGACACGTTTTCGCCGCACCCGGACCTGATTTCCGAGCGGCTGGCGACGCTGTACCAGATTTCGCGCGGAGAATTCGATATCGCCGTGGTCGCGCTCTCCACCGCGCTGTACCGGCTGGCGTCGCCTGCCTTCCTCGCCGCCCACACGTTTTTCCTCAAGCAGAAGGACACCCTCGACGAAGCCGCCTTCCGCGCGCAGATGGCGCTGGGCGGCTATACCCACGTCAATCAGGTATTCGCACCAGGCGAATTCAGCGTCCGCGGGGGACTGATCGATCTTTTCCCCATGGGCAGCGCGCTGCCTTACCGCATCGACCTGTTCGACAACGAAATCGAGACGCTGCGCGCATTCGATATCGACACTCAGCGCAGCATCTATCCGGTGGAGGAAATCCGCCTGCTGCCCGCGCGCGAATTCCCATTCGACGAGGCCGGAATCACCCGTTTCCGGCAGAATTTCCGCGAACGCTTCGAGGGCGACCCGTCCAAATCCAAGCTGTACAAGGATGTCAGCAACGGCCTCGCGCCGGCCGGCATCGAGTACTATCTGCCGCTGTTTTTCGAGGAAACGGCGACGCTGTTCGATTACCTTCCCGCTGCCACGCGGCTGGTGTTCCACGGTGCGCTCGACCCCGCCGGCCAGGCGTTCTGGGCCGACGCACAAGGCCGTTACCGCCTGTTGTCGGGCGACAAGGACCGCCCGCTGCTGCCGCCGGCCGACCTGTTCCTGCCGACCGACACCTTTTTCAGTCTGGCCAGGGCCCATGATCGACTGGATATCGAACAAACCGGTGACGGCCTCGCCCGCCTTGTCCCGCCCATTTCGGTCGACCGCCGCGAAGCCCGCCCGGTCGCCCGGCTGCTGGACTTCATCGACGGCTTCAAGGGGAAAACCCTGATCGTCGCGCCGTCGGCCGGACGACGCGAAACCCTGCACGAATATTTGTCCGAACACGGCCTCCACGCCACGCTGTGCGGAAACTGGGCCGATTGCCGACAGCACGCCAGCCGCATTCTGCTCACCCACGGCCCGCTCGCTGAAGGCTTCGTCAGCAGCGATGGCCAGATCGCCGTCATCACCGAGACCGAGCTCTACGCCATTCCGCCGAAGACCCGGCGCGCGCGCGAAGCCCGCGCCACCCAGATCGACAACCTGCTGCGCGACCTCTCCGAGCTCAAGCCCGGCGATCCGGTGGTGCACGCGCAGTACGGTGTCGGCCAGTACCTCGGCCTGATCAACATGGACCTCGGCGACGGCGACACCGAGTTTCTGCAGCTCGAATATGCCAAGGGCGACAAGCTCTACGTGCCGGTTGCCAACCTGCACCTGATCTCGCGCTACAGCGGCGCCGGCGAAGGCGCGGCGCCGCTGCACAGGCTCGGCACCGACCAGTGGGAGAAGGCGCGCCGCCGCGCCATGCAGGCGGCACGCGACACCGCCGCCGAGCTGCTGAATCTGTATGCGCTGCGTGCGGCGCGCGAGGGCCACGCGTTCCAGTTTTCGCCGCACGATTACGAGGCCTTCGCCGAAGGCTTCGGCTACGAGGAGACCCCCGACCAGGCCGCCGCCATCGCCGCGGTGATGGCCGACATGCAGTCGGGCAAGCCGATGGACCGGCTGGTGTGCGGCGACGTCGGCTTCGGCAAGACCGAGGTCGCGCTGCGCGCCGCCTTCATGGCGGTGATGGGCGGCTACCAGGTGGCGGTACTGGTGCCCACCACCTTGCTGGTCGAACAGCATTTCCAGAATTTCTCCGACCGTTTTTCGGCCTGGCCGGTGAAGCTCGCCGAACTGTCGCGCTTCCGCACCGCCAGGGAGCAGGCCGAGGCGCTCACCGCGCTGAAAGAAGGCAGGATCGACATCGTCATCGGCACCCACCGGCTGATCCAGAAGGACGTCAAGTTCGCCCGCCTGGGGCTGGTCATCCTCGACGAGGAACACCGCTTCGGCGTACGCCAGAAGGAGCAGCTGAAGGCTTTGCGCGCCGAGGTCGACGTGCTGACGCTGACCGCCACGCCGATCCCGCGCACGCTGGCGATGTCGCTCGAAGGCATCCGCGATTTCTCGGTCATCGCCACCGCCCCGCAGAAACGGCTGGCGGTGAAAACCTTCGTGCAGCCGTTTTCCGCCGGACTGATCCGCGAGGCGGTGCTGCGCGAGCTGAAGCGCGGCGGCCAGGTCTATTTCCTGCACAACGAAGTCAGCACCATCGAGGCCATGCGCGAACGGCTGGAAAAGCTGCTGCCGGAGGCGCGCATCCGTGTCGGCCACGGGCAGATGGGAGAACGCGAGCTGGAACAGGTGGTTCGCGATTTCTATCAGCAGCGCTATGACATCCTCTTGTGCACCACCATCATCGAAACCGGCATCGACATTCCCACCGCCAACACCATCCTGATCAACCGCGCCGACAAGTTCGGGCTCGCCCAGCTGCATCAACTGAGGGGCCGCGTCGGACGCTCGCACCACCAGGCGTTCGCCTACCTGCTGGTGGACGAGGACCGCAGCCTGACGCCGCAGGCAAAAAAACGCCTGGAAGCCATCCAGTTGATGGAAGAACTGGGCTCCGGCTTTCATCTCGCCATGCAGGATCTGGAAATCCGCGGCGCCGGCGAAGTGCTGGGCGACAAACAGAGCGGCGAGATCCTCGAAGTCGGCTTTTCGCTCTACAACGACATGCTGGCCGGCGCGGTGGCGAGCCTGAAGGCCGGCAAGGAGCCGGACATGAGCCAGCCGCTCGGCGTAGTGTCCGAGATCAACCTGCACCTGCCCGCGCTGCTGCCGGAAGACTACTGCCCCGACGTGCACGAACGGCTGGTGCTGTACAAGCGGCTGGCGAGTTGCCAAACCCCTGACGATCTGGCGGTGATGCAGGAGGAACTGGTCGATCGCTTTGGCGAACTGCCCGATACGACACGCGCCCTGCTGGCCGTGCACCGTCTGCGCATGTCCACTCGCCCCTACGGCATTGCCCGGCTGGACGTGTCCGGCGAGGGTATGAGCGTGCAATTCGTTCCCAACCCGCCCGTCGATCCGGGTAAAATCATCGAGTTGATCCAGGGCAGGGCCGGCTACCGGCTCGCCGGCCCCGACCGGCTGAAGCTAGCCACTCCCCTGCCCGACGTCGCCCGGCGTGTCGGCGCAGTGACCGCATTCCTCGCCGCACTGGGCGACCCCATTTCACCCGCAAAATAACCGTCTATGAACCTGATCCAGCCTTTCGCCGCCCTCCGCCCCGCATCGGGACGCGCCAACGATGTCGTCGCCCCACCCTATGACGTGCTGTCGACGGAAGAAGCTCGCGAGCGAGCGGGCGGCCGTCCATGGAGCTTCCTGCACATTTCCAAGCCGGAAATCGACCTGCCGGCGGAGACTAGTCCCTACGCCCCCGAGGTCTATGCCAAGGGCGCCGAGAATCTGCAGGCCATGATCAAAGCCGGCGTGCTGGTGCGCGACCCGGCGCCCTGCTACTACGCCTATCGCATCGTAATGGGCAGCCACAGCCAGACCGGCATCGTGGCCGCCGCCTCGGTGGCGGACTACGATACCAACCGCATCCGCAAGCACGAATTCACCCGGCCCGACAAGGAGGACGACCGCGTGCGACAGATCGACGCGCTCGACGCGCAGACCGGTCCGGTGCTGCTGGCCTATCCCGCCGCGCCCGAGATCGACACCATCCTGGCTGCTGCGTCCAGTGGGGCGCCCGATTCCGACGCCGAACTCGACGGCGTGCGGCACACCCTCTGGGCGATCCGGGATCCCGCGATTCTGGCGCGCATCACCGCCGCATTCAACGCCATGTCCGCGCTTTATATCGCCGACGGCCACCACCGCTCCGCCTCGGCGTCGCGCATCGCCGCCACGCGGCGGGCCGCCAACCCGGCGCACACCGGTGCCGAGCCCTACAACTTCTTCCTGTCGGTGATTTTTCCCGCGCACGAGATGCGCATCCTGGATTACAACCGGGTCATCGCCGACCTCAACGGACTTTCCGCGGAAGCCTTCCTGGAGCGCGCTGGCGCCGCCTTCAGCGTCGAACCCGCCGCCAGCGCGGTCAAGCCGGAGCAGCCGGGCAGCTTCGGCCTCTATCTGGCCGGCCGCTGGTACCGCCTGACTATCCGCCCCGACCTCATCCCGGCCGATCCGGTGGGGCGCCTGGACGTCAGCCTGCTGCAGAACAACCTGATCGCGCCCGTCCTCGGCATCACCGACCCGCGGCGCGACAAGCGCATCGACTTCGTCGGCGGTATCCGCGGCCTGGCCGAGCTCGAAAAACGGGTCGACAGCGGCGAAATGGCGCTGGCGCTCGCGCTCCATCCCACCCGCATGGAAGATCTGATGGCGGTGGCCGATGCCAATGAAGTGATGCCGCCCAAATCCACCTGGTTCGAGCCCAAACTGGCGGACGGCCTGGCCTCGCATGTTTTAGGGTAAATTCACCTTAAGGTTTTCCGGAACCATGCCGTATACAAAGGTAAGTTGTATCCATTCCGGAAAACAGGCCCACAGGAATCCAGCTCGTGAAAATCGACAAGCGCATCACCCCGCCCGCCGCCGGCAAAGTCTCTTCCGCCAAGGGCAAAGGTGCCGGCAAAACCGCTGCTCCCACCGCAGGCAGTGGCGATTCGCTGACATTGACCGAGTCCAGCACCCGTATCCGTTCGCTCGAATCCCAGCTGGCGTCGGTCGATGTCGCCGATGCGGGCAAGGTCGAATCGGTCAAGGCCGCGCTGGCCAACGGGACCTTCGCGGTCGACGCCGAGGTGGTGGCCGACCGTCTGATCGACCATACCAAGGAAACCCTGCGCAAACGCCCGCGCAAGAAGTGATTTCCACCTGGATCGCGAGCCCGCGGACACAATCCGCGGGCTTTTGTTTTTCAGCTGGAATAAAATCGTGCCCTGAAACTTCCTTCGGGGGACAGCATGAACGAAATCGTTTTATCCGTGACCGGCATGACCTGCGGCGGCTGCGTCAACAGCGTGCAGAAGGTATTGGCCGCATTACCCGGTGTGCGCAGCGTCGAGGTCACGCTCACGCCCGCTCAGGCGCGCGTGGCATACGATCCCGCCCGGATCGACCGCGCCGCCCTGGAACAGGCCGTCGTCAATGCCGGTTTTGGCGTAGCCGCCTGAAACACCGGGCCTGCGCTCAGGCTTGATCACACAGCTTTTCCAGGGGCTCCGGGCGGTGTATGCCGCTCCCCTGCACATAGTCCACCCCGATCTGTCTCAACAGCGCCAGGATCTGATCCGACTCGACGTACTCGGCCACCGTTCTCAGCCCCATCTGGTGGCCGATGCGGTGTATGGCTTCGACCATTGAACGATCGATCCGATTGTTCACGATATCGCGCACGAATGCGCCGTCGATCTTGAGGTAATCCACTTTCAGATTCTTCAGATAGGTGAAGGACGACAAGCCGCTGCCAAAATCGTCCAGTGCGAAACTGCACCCGAAACCGCGCATGGCCTCAATGAAATCGTTGACCACGGCGAGGTTGCCGATGGCTGCCGTCTCGGTGATTTCAAAGCACAGGTGTGGTCCCAGGACGGGGTTTTCCTGCAGCCGCGCCAGCAGCATGCGGCGAAAAGCCGGGTCCTTGAGCGACGCCCCCGACAGGTTGATCGCAAACAGGTAACGCAACACGCAATCTGTCGCCAGATACTGCCGGCACAGACGCAGCGTTTCCTCGATCACCCAGCTGTCGAGTGCGGGCATGATGGAATAACGCTCGGCTGCCGGAATGAAAGCCATCGGCAGAATTTCGCTGCCGTCGTCGTCCACCATCCGCAACAGCAGCTCGACGTGGCGGGTGGACTCCGCTGCGCCGTCGGTGCGGCGGATTTCCTGCCATGACAAGCGCAGGCGCTGCTCCTCCAGCGCCCGCTGAATCCGCGTCACCCATTGCATTTCCCCGCGGTGGCGCACCAGTTCGGAATCGCGGCTTTCATACACGTGAATCTGGTTGCGGCCACGGTCTTTTGCCACATAACACGCGGCATCCGCCGCTGACAGCAGGCCCGCCGCGGTGCCGCTGTCGCGGTTGATCGCCACCATGCCTACGCTCATGCCGACCGAGAAAATGCGATCCCCCCATTTGAAGCGGAAGCGCTGCACCTCGGCACGGAAACTGTCCGCCACCTCCAGCGCATCCGGGATGCTGCAATTTTCCAGCAGCAGCGCAAACTCGTCGCCTCCCAGGCGGGCCAGCGTATCGCGTTCGCGCAGCTTGCCTTTCAGCAGCAGGGTCAGCTGGCGCAACAGTTCATCGCCTGCCGCATGGCCGCAGGAATCGTTGATCACCTTGAATTGATCGAGATCCATGTAGCACAGCGCGTGTTCCCGATCTTGCTGCAAGGCCGACAGCAGGGTGCGCTCCAGCCGCTGTTCGAATTCGCGGCGGTTGATCAGCCCCGTCAAGGCATCGTGGCTGGCCTGATAGACCAGGCGTGCCGTGGCCCGATCGATTCTCTCCTGCATCTGATCCTGCATCGTCTGCAAATGTGCTGCCATGTGATTGATGCCGCGTTGCAGCATGCCCAGTTCGGCTTGCCCGCTCAGTTCCACCCGCTCATCCAGGTGCCCCTCGCCAATGCGGCTGACCGTATGCGTCAAGGCCAGAATCGGCCGCGTGATCTGGCGTCCGATACGCCACGCCAGATAGAGGCTGACGCCCAGCCCCGCCAGCAGGATGACCAGGCTGCGCAGGATGGCATCGCGCTGGCTCTTGATGGTGGCGCTGCGCGACACGTCCAGCCCGACCCAGCCCAGCAGCCGGGTCCGGGCACCCTGCGGCGCCGCCCGTTCGTCGGTCGCATTGAAATCATCCACACCCACCTCGGTACGCGTGACCGGCGCGTAATACACCAGCCGGTCTTCGTATTCGATCTGCTGGATGCGATCCACGGGCAGTTCACCCTGCCCAGGGTAGGTCCATACCCCGAGACCGACCTGCGCCAGCCTCTGGCCGCTATCGGTGAATACCGCCACTCCGCGGATATCGGGCTCGATCGCCGCTTTTTCGAGCAGGGTCTGCAGCACCCCGATATTCCCCGAAGCCACGCCGTATTCGGCCGCTGGCGCCAACTGGCGCGCAATCGCCACGGCACGGGTGCGCAACGATTGATCCAGATCGTCAATTTTTCCGGTGATGAGCTGAAACAGCAGCAAGACTCCGACAATCGCCACCGGCACCATGGCCAGAACCATGACGCGTCCCCGTATCCCCAATGAAGCCGCCATCAGCGCACCCCCCCCAAACGCTTTTCCAGTTCGGCTGCCGGCGGCAACGTAAAGCCGAGCGAACGCGCCACCTGTTCATTGATCGAAATGCTGAAATAGGCAGGCGGGGCCGGCAACGGCAGACGCGCCACGCTGCCCTGCAAGGCACTGCCCACCCATTCGGCAGCCTGGCGGCCGATCTGTGCCGGGCTGGAATGCAGCGACAACAATGCCCCCGCTCGCGTCAGCGAGCGCGAATAGCCCAGCACCGGGTCGCGGTAGCGGTAGGATGTGAGCAGAATGCTTTGCGCCGTATTGCGGTTGAACACCTGCGGATCGGGAAAGGCTAGCAATAAATCGGCCTCGGACAACACGTTTTCAAGCTGCGGGATCAGCCGTGCATCCTCGGCTAGGGTGGCGTGCACCAGGCTGAGTTGCTGCAAACGCAAGGCCTCGTCCAGTTCCGCCAGCAGCCCGCCCTGTTCCCTGCTCGACAGCACGCCCACACGCCGTGCTTCGGGAAAAGCCAGACGGATCAGCTGTGCCTGCCGCTCGAACGGTTGATCCAGATAGATTGCCGACGCGCTGCGGCGACCACCGTCATTCAGACGAGTGCGCCCGGTTTTGAGGTACCACGCTCGTGGCACCAGCACCGCCAGCACCGGCGGCCGCGCCGGGAGCGTCGCCACCACTTCGGCTGCGCGCACCCCCACCGCAACGGTCAACCGGACCTCATTCAACGAGGGCGCGGCCAAGCCATCGGCATCCAGCCGGCTGACCTCGTGACGGGTGCCGTCCAGATACGCGCGGATGACCTGATAGACCTCCTGGTAGGGAGCCGAATCGTCGCTCAGCACCACCGCCACCCGCGCGGCGAGGGCCGGCGGCGAGGCGAGGAGCAGACAGGCAAGCGCCAGCCCCAGGCGCGCGATGCGGCATAATGCACCCCGCCTGCGCGGCACCCAAGCCGTCAAGTCGCCCCCTGCTCCATGCCCCACAGGCAGGTGCCCTTGCTTTCCTTGGCAATCGCCTCCAGCAGGCTTGCATGTGCCTCCAGCTCGACATTCGACGCCGCCAGCAGGATGGGCCTGGGACGTGCGTGCGCGGCATCCCGGGCAGCCTGTTCGCTGCGCATTTCCAGCCCGATCGACAGGCTTTCCTGGCCGCGCGTCAGCGCCAGGTACACCGCCGCCAGCAGCTCGCAGTCGAGCAAGGCGCCATGCAGCGTGCGTGCCGTGTTGTCCACGCCATAGCGTTTGCACAGCGCATCCAGGTTGTTGCGCTGGCCCGGGTGCAGGGTCTTGGCCAGCGCCAGGGTGTCGGTCACGCCGTCGCACCAGGCCGCCAGCGGCGTCATTTCCAGCAGGCGCAACTCCATGTTGAGAAAGCCCACATCGAATGGCGCATTGTGAATGATGAGTTCGGCGCCCTGGATGAAGTCGACGAATTCCCGGGCAATATCGGCGAAGCGCGGCTTGTCCTGCAGGAATTCGGGGGTGATGCCGTGCACCTGCATCGCCCCGGCGTCGATGTCGCGGTCCGGGTTCACATAACGGTGCAGGTGGTTGCCGGTGAGCCGCCGGTTGACCATTTCCACCGCCGCCACTTCGATGATGCGATGCCCCTGGCTGGGATCGAGGCCGGTGGTTTCGGTATCCAGAATGATTTGCCGCATAGTGTCAGCTTCAGTGTTGTTGCGCCTGCAGGACGCCCTGGTTGGCCAGCGCATCGGCACGTTCGTTTTCGGGGTGGCCGGCATGACCCCGCACCCATTTCCACTCGATGCGGTGCTGCTGGTTCAAGGCATCGAGCCGCTGCCACAGATCCTGGTTCTTCACCGGCTTGCCGTCGGCGGCGCGCCAGTTGCGCCGCTTCCAGCCGGGCAGCCATTCGCTGATGCCTTTTTGCACATACTGCGAATCGGTATGGACTTCGACCATGGAGGGACGCTTCAGCAATTCCAGCGCACGGATCACCGCGGTCATTTCCATGCGGTTGTTGGTGGTGGCGGCCTCTCCGCCGTAGATTTCCTTGCGGTGGCCGTCCGTCACCAGCAGGGCACCCCAGCCGCCGATGCCGGGATTGCCCTTGCAGGCACCATCGCTGTATATGTAAATGGTGTCAGCGTTCACGATGGACCCGATACTGTTTGAGATTGATCACCTTGGCCGCAGGCGACAGAAAACGCTGTGTCACCGGCGTTTTCCACTGCGGCAGGATGATGTTCATGCCCTGCACGCGCTTCACCGCCTGCAGAAAATACACGCCGCCACCCATCGCCCACCAGCGATCGCCGGCAGGTTCCATGAAACGCAGCCGCCGCAGCCAGTTTGCGCGGTTGATCGGCGGACGGTAGCAGCACATGCTGCCGGCCGCCACCTCGAGGCCCAGCAACGCCATCCAGTCTTTCACCCGCGAAATATTCAGGAAGCTGCCGTTCCACGGATAACCGCATTCGCCGCCCTGCAGCCTGCGTGCCAGCCCCCACAGGCTGCGTGGATTGAATCCGGCCAGCACCAGGCGGCCTTCCGGACGCAGCACGCGTTCGGCCTCGCGCAGCACCTGATGCGGGTTGGCGCTGAACTCCAGCACGTGGGGCAGCAACAGCAGATCGAGCGACTGGCTCTCGAACGGCAGGAACATGGCGTCGGCCAGGACCTGGGCGGGCGCTTCCACCGCGCACGTCACCCGCAGCGGAATACGGCTGTTGCGCAGGAAATCGATCTGCGGCAGCCCCAGCTGCACGGCGTTGAAACCGAACACATCCGACACTGCACGGTCGAAATAGCGTCGCTCGCGGAACAGCAGATGCTTTCCCAGCGGCGTATCGAACCATCCTTCATCCAGCTTGGATAACATAGTCATTCCTCCTGTCCGGCACCCTATCCATGTTGACCCTCATCCCCCTGCCCGCGTTCACCGACAACTACATCTGGGTGCTGCACGACGGCCGCCACGCCATCGCCGTGGATCCCGGCGATCCGGCGCCGCTGATTGCCTTTCTCGATGCGAATCGGCTCGCGCTGACGGCGCTGCTGATCACCCACCATCACCGCGACCATACCGGCGGCAACACCCTGCTGCATCAACGCTACGGCTGTGCCATCTACGCGCCGGAGAATCCCTCCATTCCCGCCGTCAGCCATCCCCTTCATGGCGGCGATTCGGTGGCACTGGCCCAGCCGGAGGTGCGTTTCGAGGTTCTTGCCACTCCCGGTCACACGCTCGACCACCTCAGCTACGCCGGCCACGGTTTCCTGTTTTGCGGCGACACCGTATTCGGCTGCGGCTGCGGCAAGCTGTTCGAGGGCAGCGCGGCAATGATGGCTGCCAGTCTCGATGCCATTCTGGCCCTGCCCGATGCTACCCGAGTCTGCTGCGCGCATGAATACACCTTAAGTAATATCGACTTTGCCAAAACCCTGGACGGCGGCAATCCTGCCCTGCTGGAACGCGAACGGCAGGATCGCGCGCGGCGTTCGCGCAATCAGCCCACCCTGCCGTCCACCCTAGCCCTGGAAAAAGCCACCAATCCATTTCTGCGCTTCCATGATCCCGACATGACGGCCTTTGCCGCCCGTTATCTGAATCGGCCGCATCCCGATCCGGCCGAGGTGTTCGGCGCCATCCGCGCCGCCAAGGATGCCTGGGATGGTTGACCGCCCCCGTCCGACCCCTTAGGATGGGCGCTTGTTGAGTACGGGAGACCGACTTGCCCGGAATCAAATTGGCCCGTCCCCGACCGGCCAGCATCAGATTAAACCGATTCAGCCTGGCCGTGCTTGCACTGCTCTTCAGCTACCCCGCTGCTGCAACGGAATCCCTCGCCGCCATCCAGGCCCTGGAATGGGGCGCTGACGCCGACAGCGCAGCCGCCGACGTTTCCCCCGCCAGCGCCAGCCAGGACGATGTCTGGCAGCGCATCCGCAACGGCTTCAGGATCGAAGACGTCGCATCCAACCCGCTCGTTGCCGTGCACGAATCCTGGTACGCGGCGCGGCCGGAATCCGTGCGGCGCATGGTCGACCGCGCGCGCCGTTACCTGTTCCATATCGTCGAGGAAGTCGACCGCCGTGCGATGCCGATGGAAATCGCATTGCTGCCGATGATCGAGAGCGCATTCAACCCCACCGCGCTGTCGCCGGCCGCCGCCTCGGGCATCTGGCAGTTCATTCCCTCCACCGGCCGCCTCTATGGCCTCAAGCAGGACAACTGGTACGACGGCCGGCGCGACTTCACCGCCGCCACCCGGGCGGCACTCGATTACCTGGGCAAGCTGTATCTCGATTTCGGCGACTGGCAGCTGGCGCTGGCGGCCTACAATTGCGGCGAAGGCTGCGTCGCGCGCGCCATCCAGAAGAACGTCCAGCAGGGACTGCCCACCGATTACGCCAGTCTGTCCCTGCCCAGCGAGACCCGCCATTATGTCCCCAAACTTCTCGCCATCAAGAACCTGATCCGCAATCCCGAACAATACGGCATCGCCATCGACGCGCTGCCCAACCAGCCCTATTTCGACCAGGTCACCGTCCATGCCAGCATGGACATCCATTCCGCCGCACGGCTGGCGGGCATGAGCAGCGACGAGTTCATCGCGCTCAACGCCGCCTTTCCGCGCAAGCTCATCCGTTCCGACACGCCGGTCAACCTGCTGATCCCGGTCGACAAAGCCGACAAATTCCAGCGCAACCTGGAGAGCGCCAGCTGGGACTCCTGGCAGCCCTATGCGGCTCAGAAAGGCGAACGTCCCGAAGCCATCGCCAAGCGTTTCGATGTCAGCCTTGCCCGCCTCGAAGAACACAACCAGTTTCAATTGAAACGCGGCAAACTGGCGCGCGCGCAGACCATACTCGTCCCCGTCAGGGGCCGTGGCGTGGCCGCGGCGCAAAGCGCCGCCCCGGCAACCACGATGAACAACGCAGGCCAGCACCAGGTCGAGCGCGGCGATACGCTGTTCGGCGTGGCACGCCGTTACGGCCTGACCGTCGCCCAGCTGACCCAGGCCAACCCCGGCCTCGATGGCGGTCTCAAAGCCGGGCAGACCCTGCGCGTCCCCCCGAACGAACAGGCTGCCCGGCAGCCCGAGGCCTTCCGGCACGTCGCCTACAACCCCCTTCCCGAAAAACCTGCCCAGCCGGTTCATTACACCGTCAAGCGCGGCGACAGCCTGCACGCCATCGCGCAGCGTTTCGACGTCAGTCTGGCCGATCTCAAAACCTGGAATCCGGTTTTCGGGAATGATGGCGGCATCCGCGCGGGCCAGCGGATCGTGGTCAAACACCCCTGAAGCCCGCCGTTGGCTCAGCCGCCTCAGCCTAAACCACCCTAGTCGGGTGCGGGCGGCTCGTCCGACTTGTCCGACATCACCAGTACCATGCCGACGGCGGCCAGCACCATCCACAGCACCGCCGCCCAGATACCCAGCGCATCCGACAGCGGCCCCATGAAAAACAGCGTCAGCATGGCCACGCCCAAAACCAGGTTGCCAATCCAGAAATTGCGACTGCGTTTGCCGGTATTCAATTGGGACTCCGTACGGGAAGTGCTTGCCCCTGCGCGGCCACCCAGTGGCAACGCGCCCAGTGCCCGCTGCCCACCACGGTTTGATCGGGATAGATTTGCCGGCACGTTTCGTTTGCATGCGGGCAACGCGGATGGAAATGACAGCCATTGGGCGGATTGAGCGGTGACGGCTGGTCGCCGGCCAGACGAACGATGCGCTGCCCGGCCGGCGGTTCGATGCGCGGCACGGCATTCACCAGCGCCTGGGTATAAGGATGGCGCGGAGCGCGCAGCACTGCCGTCGCCGGGCCCTGTTCGACGATGCGCCCGAGATACATCACCGCCACCTCGTGCGCCAGATAATCGACCACGGCGAGGTTGTGGGTGATAAACAGATAGGCCAGACCCAGGCTGTCCTGCAGGTCTTTCAGCAGATTCAGTATCTGCGCCTGCACCGAGACATCGAGCGCGCTGGTCGGTTCGTCGCAAATCACCAGCCGGGGCGACACCGCCAGCGCCCGCGCAATCGCAATGCGCTGCCGCTGGCCCCCGGAAAACGCATGCGGATAGCGCCCGCCCGCATCGTCGGGCAGCCCCACCTGGCGCAGCAACAGCGCAACCGCATCACGGCGTTGATTTGCCGCCCCCACTCCTAGGGCGTCCATGCCTTCGAGCAGGATGTCCGCCACCCGCATGCGCGGATTGAGCGAACTGAACGGATCCTGGAACACCATCTGCGCCTGTCGCCGCAGGGTGGACGCATTGCGCGCGGTGATGCTCTCGCCGCCCAGCACGATGCTGCCTGCCGTCGGCTCGATCAGCCGCAGCAGCGCCTTGCCCACGGTGGTCTTGCCGCAGCCGGACTCGCCCACCAGTGCCAGCGTGCGGCCCTGCTGGATCGACAGCGTCACATCGTCCACTGCACGTACGTAGCCCACGCTACGCTGGATGAAGCCGCGCCTGATCGGAAAATGCACTTTCAGGCCGTCCACCTGCAGCAGAGCTTGCGCCGCCTGGATTGAATGCGCCGGTGTCGTCACCCCGCGCGCATTGAGCGGCGGCAACATGCCCGCCAGATGGCAGCGCACCCGCTGATCGTTGATCACTTGCCAGTCGGGCGATTGGTCGCGGCAGCGCGCAATCGCAAACGGACAGCGCGGCGCAAAGCGGCAGCCACGTATCCGGTCACCGGGCTTCGGCACCTGGCCGGGAATCGTGGTCAGCCGCGCGCCATCGCCGGGACGCCCCAGAGGACTCCCGTCCGCCACGGGCTCTTGTGCCCGCGAGGGTAGAAGCCCATGCGGCAGCGCCGCGAACAGCATGCGGCTATACGGGTGCTGCGGGGCCGCGAAAAACGCATCGCGCGCACCCTCTTCCAGCAATTCGCCGGCATACATCACCCCCACGCGGTCGGCGTTCTCGGCCACCACCCCGAGATCGTGCGTGATCAGCAGCATGCCCATCCGTCGTTCGGTGCGCAGGTGCCGCAGCACGTCGAGCACCTGCGCCTGGATGGTCACGTCGAGCGCGGTGGTCGGCTCGTCGGCGATCAGAAGCCTGGGCTGGCCGGCCAGCGCCATCGCGATCATCGCCCTCTGGCGCAGGCCGCCGGACAGCTCGAACGGATAACTGTCGAGCCGTCGCAGCGCGTCCGGCACCCCCACCGAATCGAGCAGCCCGCATGCCGCCTCCGACGCCACCCGCCCGCTCAGGCCCTGATGCAGGACCAACGCTTCGACAATCTGATGGCCCACCTTGACGACCGGATTCAGCGCCAGCATCGGCTCCTGGAAAATCATCGCCATGCCGCCGCCACGCACGCGCCGCATGTCGCGCTCGGGCAGTGCCAGCACATCCTGCCCGTCCAGGTGCACCGTACCTGCAGCAATGCGGCCGCCATCCGGCAGCAGCCGCATCAGCGACAGTGCGGTCATCGATTTGCCGCAGCCGGACTCGCCGAGCAGCGCATAGGTTTCGCCAGCGGCGACATGAAAGGACACGCCATCGACCACGCGCAGGGCAGCTGCATCGTGGCCGATTTCGGTGACAAGGCCCTCGACCCGCAGCAAGGGCTTCACCGACGGCCTCCCAGACGTGGGTCGAAGGCATCGCGCACACCGTCGGCAAACAGGTTGGCAGCAAGCACCAGCGCGAACATGAAGGCGAACGCCGCACCGAGCTGCCACCATACCGCCGGCTCACGCGCAAGTTCGAGGCGCGCGCCGTTGATCATGTTGCCCCAGCTGTACATGGAAGGATCGACGCCGACACCGACGTAGGACAGCACCGCTTCGGCCAGCACCAGCCCGGAAAAATCCATAACGACCGCAATCAGCACCAGATGGAAGACATTGGGGAAAATGTGACGGCTGATGATGCGTGCATTCGATACGCCGAAAGCGCGTGCTGCCTCGACGTAATCGAGGGTGCGCAATTTGAGCGATTCGCCGCGCAGCAGCCGTGCCAGTCCGGTCCAGCTGGTCATGCCCATGATCAGGCACAGCGCCAGCAAGCGAATGTCGGCGCGCGCGGCGGCGGTGTCGAACCGTTCGGGGTTGGACTCGATATAGACCTGCACGATCAGCACGGCAGCCGCAATCAGCAGCACGCCCGGGATCGAATTGAGCACGGTGTAGATGTACTGGATCACGTCGTCCACCCAGCCGCGGAAATAGCCCGCCACGATGCCCAGACCGATCGCCAGCGGCAGTGTGACCAGCGTGGTCAGCGTACCGATCACCAGGCCGGTGCGGATGCTCTTGAGGCTGATGTAGAGCACATCCTGCCCCACCTTGTCGGTGCCGAGCACGTGGTAGCCAGACGCCAGCTGCGCCATTGCGCCGCCCAGCATAAGCATCAGCGCCATCATGCCGACGAGCGTGCGGGCGGGCCAGTTCAAACTGCCCTGTCGCCACCTTGCAAGCCAGGTACCGACGGGCAGCTTGAGCCGGCGCGCCTGCCACGCAACCAGTCCGGCAAACAGCAGCAGGCTGGCGAGGGCGCCCTGCGCGGCGCCGGCAAGGGTACGCCGCGCGATGTCGGCCCTCCGCTCCTCGGCGTGCTGCAGATGCGCGCCGCCATATTGCAGACGCGGATAATCGCGTACGGCCACGCCATTCCGCTCGACGAATTCCATGGCATACAACTGTATCGCCAGCGGCCCCGAATAGGTTTTTTCCTGCCGGGTGCGCAGGCCACTCACCAGCGCGTCGAACACGCTCATCACCTCGACTGAATACTGCGGCTTGCCGGCCTGGCTGTCGGGCAGCCGTTCCCGATAATGCAGCGAATCGAGCAGGCCGGTGACGGCGAATGCGCCCAGCACCAGAGCCGCCCCCATCGCCATCGGGCGCTGCGCCACGACCACCCACGGAGCGCGCAGATGATCGTGGCGACGGATGAACCAGATCAGCGCCAGCACCCCCGCCAACAGTGCAAAAATCAGCGCGTCGGTCCACAGGATCACGGGCATGAAACTCATTGCAGCCTCACTCGCGGATCGGCCCACGAATAGGAAATGTCGGTAAGGATGAGGCCGACGATATAGAGGAAGGAGCCCAGAAACACCATCGCACGCACTACCGCAAAATCCTGTGCCTGGATCGCGTCGATGGTGTAGCTGCCCAGCCCCGGGATGCCGAAGAAGGATTCGGTGATCAGGCTTCCCATGAACAGCAGCGGCAGCACCACCACTGCACCGGTGAGGATCGGGATCATGCCATTCTTCAGCACGTGGCGAAACAGTACCCGGATTTCGGACAAGCCCTTGGCGCGCGCGGTGCGCACATAGTCCTTGCCGATTTCCTCGAGGAAAATCGTGCGGTACCAGCGCGCTCCGCTGCCGATTCCTGCCATCACGCTGACCAGTACCGGCAGCAGGACGAACCTGAGTCCGTCGATGCCTCCGGCAAAGCCCGAAATCGGCAGCAGGTTCCACAATTTGGCGATGAAATACTGCCCGGCAATGATGTAGAACAGGCTCGATATCGACATCAGCACCACGCACAGCACCACGCCCCACAGGTCGAGGTAGGTGGCACGGAAAAACACCATCAGCAGGGCGAAGGTGATGTTGGCCAGCAGGCCGATGGCGAACACCGGCAGCGCGATCGCCAGGCTCGGTCCCATGCGGGTGCGGATTTCGTTGCCGATGTCACGGCCGTCGTCGCTTTTACCGAACTCGAAGACGAACATCGCCGCCGAGTGCTGGAAAAAAATCGTGTCGGTGAACTGCGCGCTGCCCGTTGCCTCCACATTCAGCAGCAGCGGCTTGTCGTAGCCGTGCTCGGTCTTCCAGCGTTCGATCGCCTCCGGCGTCACGTGCTTGACGCCGAGTTGCAGCCGCGCCATGTCGTCCGGCGTGTTGACGACGAAAAACAGCGCGAAGGTCAGCAGGTTGACCCCGATGAGGATCGGGATCGCATACAGCAGGCGGCGCAGGATATATGCGAACATCAGGCGGTCTTTCGTTCATGCCGCCGCCACGCGATCAGCGCCGGCGCAATCACGGCCGCCAGCGCGGCGGCCAGCAGGAAGAGCGGCCACAGCACCGGGCGGTTCCATTCGGCGCGCCGGGCTTCGCGCGCGGCAGCGTCGATACGGCGGTATTTGAGGGTGTTGTTCGCCATCAGGTTGGGCTTGACGTTATGCACCCAGCCGTGACGCAGGCCGAAGGCCTTGGGATGGTAGGCGAAGATCCACGGCGCATCGCGGCGCACGACGTCGAGCATGGCATCGATCACCTGCTGGCGCGCAGGACCGTTGTCCATGTCCTTCATCCGTTCGAACAGGCGGTCGAACTCGGGATTGTCATAGTTGGCGGCATTCTCGCCACCGCTGCCAACTTTCTTGTGCGGGCCGTAGAGCAGGAAGAAGAAATTTTCCGGATCGGGGTAGTCGGCGTTCCAGCCCCATTCGAACAGCTGGGCATTGCCCTTGCGGATCTTGTCCTGAAAACGGTTGTAGTCGGTGCCGCGCACCACCAGCTGCACATTGAGCTTGTCGAGCTGCTTCTTCATCCAGTCGAGCCGCGACTTGGCATCGGGACCGGATGCCATGGTATCGAAATACAGTACCAGCGGTTCACCCGTCTTCGCGTTGCGGCCGTTCGGATAGCCCGCCTCGGCCAGCAGACGGCGTGCGGCCTCGATCGGGCGGCGTGCGATCTTGCCGTCGCGCGCTTCGTAGACATAGGGATTCAGTCCCGCCACGCCTTCGACATAGCCGAACAATCCCGGCGGGATCGGCCCCTGCGCGGGTATGCCGCGGCCATTGAGGAAAATGGAAATGAACTCGTCATAGTCGAATGCAATGGACAGTGCCTGGCGTAATTTGCGGCGGTCCTCGCCGAGGCCGCCCACCACCGGATCGAGCATATTGAAACCGACATACCACAGGGACGCCGCCACGGTGGTAACGAGGCCGATGCCCTTGGCGCGCATGGAATCGGTGAGCTGCGGGTCGCCGCCGGCGGAGAACTTCACGGCCTGATCGAAGCTGTCGGAGCTGATGCCGGAGCTGTCGTAATAACCCTGCAGAAACTTGCTCCAGTAGGGGATGGTTTCCTTTTCCAGGCTGAACACGGCTTCGTCCACCAGCGGCAGGCGTTTGCCGGCGTCGGCCAGCAGCCCGGCCTGTCTGTCTTCATCGCTGCCTTCCACCGGATAGGTTTCGCCGTGGTAGTACGGGTTCCTTTTCAGTACCATGCGGCGATTGGGATCGTTTTCCGCCAGGTAATACGGCCCGGTCCCGACCGGCTGCCAGTCGATTGTGAGATTGCCCTCGGCCAGGCCGGGCTGGGCATAGAAGGCGTCGGCCTCCCAGGGAATCGGCGCAAAAAACGGCATTGCCAGCCAGTAGATGAACTGCGGGTATTTGCCTTTGACACGGATGCGGTAGGTGTAGCGGTCGACGACCTGTGCCCCTTCAAGGACGAAGTCGTCGAGGTTCAGCGCTGCACCGGGGCGGGATTGAGCTGCTTTTTCCAGCGCCGCCCCCAGCGCCTTCAGCCCGACGATGTGTTCGGCCATCAGGCCAAAAATCGGTGAACTGAGCCGCGGGTTGGCCAGGCGTTTGATCTGGTACACATAATCGGCAGCCACCAGTTCGCGCGTGCCGCTGTGCTCAAAATCCTGGATCCGGGTTTTTTTTGCGGCGTCCGCGGCCGTGAGCGCATGGTAGCGATAGCGCCCCGTCGCATCGCGTGCGAATGCAGGATGCGGCTGATAGCGGATGCCGGGGCGGATGCGGATTTCGTACACGCTTTCGGCAATGGCTGCAGACGGTGCGTCGTCAGGCAAGGCATTGCCCGACGCATCGACGTAGCGCGGCTTAGGCACCGTCTCGGCGGTCAGGGGGATCAGGGTGTAGGGACGTTTGAGGAAATGGTACTGCAGCGGCGGTTCGTAGATCTGGCCAGTGAATTCCACTTCGTTCGAGCTATAGGAGCGGGCCGGATCGAGATGCTTGGGACGCTCGGAAAATGCGCTGTAAAGCACACTCGCGCTCGTATCGCTGCCGGGATAGGGGTCGTTCCAGCTGTCGGAGCATCCTGCCATCAAGCCTAGCCCCAGCAGGCCCGTCCCCAATAAAATCGTCCCGATGCGCCCCATGCCGCAAGTGTACCCAAGCACGCAGCCAACGTCAGCCGTTATAATCCGGGGCACCCCAACTTTTCGAGACCATCATGGGATTTCTTGCAGGAAAACGCTTGCTGATCACCGGCGTGATATCCAGCCGTTCGATCGCCTACGGTATCGCCGCTGCATGCAGGCGCGAAGGCGCCGAGCTGGCTTTCACCTATCAGGGCGAGCGCATCAAGGAACGGGTCACGGAGTTCGCCCAGGAGTTCGGTTCCCAGCTGGTGTTCCCATGTGATGTCGGCAGCGACGAGCAGATCGACGCACTGTTTGACGAACTCGGCAAGCATTGGGACGGACTCGACGGGCTGGTTCACTCGATCGCCTTTGCACCGAAGGAAGCCCTGGCCGGTGATTATCTCTCCGCAGTCACCCGGGAAAACTTCCGCATCGCCCACGACATCAGTGCCTACAGCTTCGCCGCGCTGGCCAAGGCTGCGTTGCCGATGATGGAAGGCCGCCAGGCGGCGCTGCTGACGCTGTCGTATCTCGGCGCCGTCCGCTCCGTCCCCAATTACAACGTCATGGGCCTGGCCAAGGCCAGCCTCGAATCCAGCGTGTACTACATGGCGCAGAGCCTCGGTCCCAAGGGCATCCGTGTCAATGCGGTATCGGCCGGGCCGATCAAGACGCTGGCCGCCAGCGGCATCGCCAATTTCGGCGAGAAGCTTGATGTCGTGGCCAAGAACGCGCCGCTACGCCGTAATGTGACCATCGATGAAGTGGGTAACGCTGCCGCTTTCCTGCTTTCCGATCTGGCGTCCGGCATTACCGGCGAAATCACCTATGTCGACGCCGGCTTCAATTCCACCGCTGGCGCCGAGAGCTGATCTGAACTTTCCCGCAATAAAAAACGCGCCTTCAAGGCGCGTTTTTTATTGCGGCTGCGATGGCTTATCTGCCCTCGATCGCGTTAGGCTGGATTTTTACTTTCTGGCCGGCGGTAATCAGCGCAGCCATCGCTTTCATATCCGCACGCTGCTGCGCCTGCGTGACGCCGGCTTCGATCGACGACAGCAACATCGGATCCAGCGCCGGCGCATCCAGCACACGGCTCACGCGTACGATGCGATACGAGCCGTCGGGACGGGCGAAACCGGTGTAGGCAGGCAGTTTTTCCGTGCTGACGCGAAAGACCGCTTTGGCACCGGCCGCATCCAGCACGGCGGAAGGTTGACGCCCCACGATCTGGAAAGCCGACCAGTTCAGTCCCGCTTCGTCGCCCTTTGCCAGCGCCTTGAGGGTGGCTTCAGCTTTTTGCTCCAGCAAACGCATGCTCTGCTCGGTGCGCAGCCTGGTCTCGATCGCCTGCGACACCTCGGTCAGCGGACGCAACCGGGCCGGGCGATATTCCGCCACCCGCGCAGCAACCAGGGTGCCAGGCTGCACTTCAATGGCTTCGGTGTTCTGCCTGGATTTGACCGATTCCGGACTGAACAGCGCGGCCGACAAGGCAGCATGATTGAAAGGCGGCGGCGCAGTCTTGGCCGCCATCCAGCCGCTTTGCTGAACCGTCAGCTTGGCTGCGGCGGCGGCGGGCTGCAACGACTGAGCATTCTCGTACACCAGATTGCTGAAACTGTCGGCCAGGTCGGCAAAGGCTTTTTGTGCCTGCTGCTTGCGCAACTCGCTCACAACCGCTGCACGCACCTCGGCTAGCGGTGCAGTCTGGGCCGCCTGAATGCCATCCAGCCGGATGATGTGATAACCGAAATCGCTTTCCACTGGTCCACGGATTTCATTGGGTTTCATGCTGAACACGGCATCTTCGAAGGATTTGACCATCATGCCGCGACCAAAGCTGCCCAGGCTGCCATCCTGCGCGGCCGACCCCGGATCCTGCGACTGAGTGCGCGCCAACTCGGCAAAACGCTGCGGGTTTTTCTGCAGGGTTTGCGCCAGTTCGGCCGCTTTTGCCTTGGCTTTGGCACGCGAAGCCGCATCCGCATTTTTATCTGCGGCAATCAGGATGTGGCTCGCACTGCGCTGTTCCGGCTGCCCGAACTGGGCGGCATGGGAAGCGTAGTAATCTGTCACGGCCTGCTCGCTCACCGCAATACCCGCCGCTACGCTTGCCATATCCAGTACCAGATATTCGGCGCGGATCTGCTCGGGTTCGGTGAATTCATCTTTGTTTGCCGTGTAGTAACGCTCAACGTCGGCAGGCGTCACCTGGATCTGCGACGCCACCGCTGAAACCGGCAGATCGACCCAGGCAACCTCACGCTGTTGCGCCACCAGGCGGGCAATTTGAGCCAGCGATGTGCCGGACGGGAACGCCGCAAGCGAAACCGGACTGGTAATGGCCTCCAGCATGAACGCCTGACGCAATTCATTTTCAAACTGGGCGGGCGTGCGGCCATTCTGGCGTAGCACCGCCTCGTACCGCTGCTGCGAAAACTTGCCGTCCTGCTGGAAAGCCGGGATCTGCGCCAGCACCGACGCAATATAGGCATCGGGTGCCAGGAATTTGAGCTTTTGCGCATTCTGCAGCAAGGCCTTACGCTCGACCAGGCTGTCGAGAACCTGTTTGCGGAAATTTGCCGTTTCGGTAACGGCAGGATCAAATGCAGGGCCGAGCGCCTCGCGCATGCGATCACTCTGTGCCTGGATCTCCCGGGTCAGTTCTTCACGCGAAATCCCCACGTCGCCGACCTCGGCAACCACACCGCCACGGGTGTCGCCGTTCATGTAGGAATCCATACCGAACAAGGCGAAGGTGATTGCGATCAAGGCCAGTATGACTTTGGCCAGCCAGCCCTTTGCATGCTTGCGGATTGCTTCGAGCACGGTCATTAACTCCAGAAAAAACGCCAGCGCGAATTCTCGCGCACTTTGCGTCTCGCGTCTCGCCCGGCGCGATATTAAAAGTTGCGCACGGATAATTTCAATCGATGCGATAAAAGGCGCTGAAAATAAAAAAGGCGAACTCGCGTTCGCCTTTTTGGTGTTGGCGGAGTGGACGGGACTCGAACCCGCGACCCCCGGCGTGACAGGCCGGTATTCTAACCAACTGAACTACCACTCCCTGATGCTACAAAAACTATACTGCCTAAAACTTGACCGCTTATTTTTTACCCTGCTGGTGGGTGCTGAGGGGTTCGAACCCCCGACATTCGCCTTGTAAGGGCGACGCTCTACCAGCTGAGCTAAGCACCCGACAAAGACCAAAATTCTACAACAGATTTCCCAGTCTTGCCAAATGCATATCGTAATTTTTATTAATTGATGGCGTCTTTCAGGCCTTTGCCGGCACGGAACTTCGGCACTTTGGCAGCCTTGATCTTGATGGTTACGCCGGTGCGCGGATTGCGGCCCGTACGCGCGGCGCGCTTGCCGACATAGAAGCTGCCAAAACCCACCAGCGTCACCATGTCACCCTTCTTCAGCGCTTTCTTGACAGCTTCAACCGTTGCATCCAGTGCACGACCGGCAGCTGCCTTGGAAATGTCGGCCGAGTCGGCAATGGCATCGATCAATTCGGATTTGTTCACGTGTTGTCCCCTTCACTCAAGTGGCACAGGAAAACCCTGTGGGCGCTTTTATAGCAACCCGCAAAACCTTGTGTCAAGCGGTTTTCCGGGCTATTGACAAAAAATCCCGCGGCTGGCGCGGGATTCCGACGAGCGGTTGGAAAATACTCAGTGTTTGAGCGCCGCGGCAGCGGTCCCTCCCTCTTCCGGAACGGCAATCGCCGGGGTTTCTGCTTCCGGTTCGTCCTGCAGGGGCTCGGGCGTGTGCTCCAACGCCAATTCAAGAACCTGATCGATCCACTTGACCGGATGAATATCGAGTTTGTTCTTGATGTTGTCAGGAATCTCGGTCAGATCCTTGACGTTTTCCTGCGGGATCAGCACCGTCTTGATTCCGCCACGATGCGCGGCCAGCAGCTTTTCCTTCAGACCGCCGATCGGCAGCACCTCACCCCGCAGCGTAATCTCGCCGGTCATCGCAACGTCCGCGCGTACCGGAATCCCGGTGAGGATCGACACCATCGACGTGCAGATGGCGATACCCGCAGATGGCCCGTCTTTCGGCGTCGCACCTTCCGGCAGGTGAATATGGATATCGTGTTTCTGGTAAAAGTCCTCCTGGATACCCAACTTGCGCGCACGCGAGCGCACCACGGATAGCGCGGCCTGGATGGATTCCTGCATCACCTCGCCGAGCTTGCCGGTGGTCGTCATCTTGCCGCGTCCGGGCAGGGAGACCGCCTCGATGGTCAGCAATTCGCCGCCGACCTCGGTCCAGGCCAGCCCCGTCACCTGCCCCACCTGGTTGTTCTGTTCCGCGATGCCGAAGCTGAAACGCCGCACGCCAAGGTATTTCTCCAGATTGCGCGACGTGACTTGGATCTTGGTGCTCTGTTTCTTCAACAACAGGGCCTTGACTGCTTTGCGGCAGATTTTTGAAACCTCGCGTTCCAGACTGCGCACACCGGCCTCACGCGTGTAGTAGCGCACGATGTCGCGCAACGCCGACTCGGCAATGGCGAGCTCGCCTTCCTTGATGCCATTGACCTTGAGTTGTTTGGGTACCAGATAGCGCTCGGCAATGTTGATTTTCTCGTCCTCGGTGTAGCCCGACAGGCGGATCACTTCCATCCGGTCGAGTAACGGTGCCGGCAGATTGAGTGAGTTGGCCGTGGCGACGAACATCACGTCGGAAAGATCGTACTCGACCTCGATGTAATGATCCTGAAAGGTATGATTCTGCTCGGGATCAAGCACTTCCAGCAACGCCGACGACGGATCGCCGCGAAAATCCTGCCCCATCTTGTCGACTTCATCGAGCAGGAACAACGGATTCCTCACCCCGACCTTGGTCAGGCTTTGCAGGATCTTGCCCGGCATCGAGCCGATGTAGGTGCGGCGGTGTCCGCGAATCTCGGATTCGTCGCGCACGCCGCCCAGCGCCATGCGAACGAACTTGCGATTGGTCGCGCGAGCAATGGACTGGCCGAGCGAGGTCTTGCCTACGCCAGGCGGTCCCACCAGACAGAGAATCGGCGCCTTCACCTTGTCGACGCGCTGCTGCACCGCGAGGTATTCCAGGATGCGCTCCTTGACCTTGTCGAGTCCGTAGTGGTCCTGGTCGAGCACTTTCTCGGCCTTGAGCAGATCCTTGCTGATCCTGGTTTTCTTTTTCCACGGCAGGCCGACCATGGCTTCGATATAGCTGCGAATCACGGTGGCTTCGGCCGACATCGGCGACATCATGCGCAGCTTTTTCAGTTCGCCCATGGCTTTGGTTTCGGCCTCCCTGGACATGCTGGCATCCTTGATGCGCTTTTCCAGTTCTTCCAGCTCGGCGCCTTCTTCGATGTCGCCCAGCTCCTTCTGGATCGCCTTGACCTGTTCATTCAGGTAGTACTCGCGCTGGCTTTTCTCCATCTGCCGCTTGACACGGCCACGGATGCGCTTTTCAACCTGCAGGATGTCGAGTTCGCCTTCCAGCAGGCCGAGCAGATGCTCCAGGCGCTTGTTGACGCCGATCATTTCCAGCACTTCCTGCTTCTGCTCCAGCTTTAGCGGCAGATGCGCGACGATGGTGTCGGCCAGACGGCCGCCTTCGTCGATTCCCGCCAGCGAGGTAAGGATTTCCGGCGGAATTTTCTTGTTCAGTTTGACGTACTGGTCGAACTGCGTCAGCAAGGCGCGGCGCATGGCCTCGACTTCAACCAGTTCCTCACCCTCGGCGGGCAGAATTTCGGCGCGCGCCGCGAGATGGGTGCCGCTGTCGGTCACCTCCAGGACGCGGGCACGCTGATTACCCTCTACCAGTACCTTGACGGTACCATCGGGCAGCTTCAGCATTTGCAGTACGGTGGCCACGCTGCCGGTATCGTAGAGATCCTCCGGCGTGGGGTCGTCCTGGGCTGCCGTTTTTTGGGCAACCAGAAGAATGCTCTTGCCGGATTCCATCGAGGTTTCCAGTGCCTTGATCGACTTGGGGCGGCCGACGAACAGCGGGATGACCATGTGTGGGAAGACCACCACATCCCTAAGCGGCAACAGCGGCAGATCGACCTGTTCCTTGGATACGTTGTCGCTCATCATGATTTCCTGGTAAGGGTTGAGGAAAGGATGCGCGGCATTCAACCACGCTCTACCCGTAAAAGGCAGACCGTGTTTGTAAAGCCGATAAATCGGCAACAACCACGCTCATCCATAATTGGGGGGCATAGGTTGGAATTCAAGATGGCTGACAGGTTCCCCGTCAGCCATCAATTCAGGCTCCGGCTGCCAGCGGCTGGTCGTCCTGTTCGGAGTAAATCAGCAAGGGTTTGCCCTCGCCGTTGATCAGACTGTTGTCCACCACCACCTTGCTGACCCCTTTGAGTGAGGGCAGGTCGTACATGGTATCGAGCAGGGCATGCTCGATGATCGAACGCAGGCCACGTGCGCCGGTACGGCGATTCAGCGCACGCTTGGCAATGGCGTTGAGTGCATCGTCGCGGAATTCGAGCTCGACGCCTTCCATCTTGAAGAGCTTGGCGAACTGCTTGGTCAGCGCATTCTTCGGCTCGGTCAGAATCTGTACCAGCGCCGCTTCATCGAGTTCATCCAGCGTCGCCACCACCGGCAAACGCCCGACAAATTCCGGGATCAGGCCGTATTTGATGAGATCTTCGGGTTCAACCTGGTGCAGCAACTCGGCGTCACGCTTGGTTTCATCGACATTCTTCACCTGCGCGCCAAAGCCGATGCCGCCTTTCTCGGTGCGGCCGCGGATGACCTTTTCCAGCCCACTGAACGCGCCGCCGCAGATGAACAGGATATTGCTGGTGTCGACCTGAACGAATTCCTGATTCGGATGCTTGCGCCCGCCCTGTGGCGGAATCGAGGCAGTGGTGCCCTCGATCAGTTTCAGCAGTGCCTGCTGCACGCCTTCGCCCGACACATCGCGGGTAATCGAGGGGTTGTCGGCCTTGCGCGAAATCTTGTCGATTTCGTCGATATAAACGATACCCTGCTTGGCCTTGTCGACATCGTAATCGCACTTCTGCAGCAGCTTCTGGATGATGTTCTCGACGTCCTCGCCGACGTAGCCGGCTTCGGTCAGCGTGGTGGCATCGGCGATCACGAAGGGCACGTTCAACAGGCGCGCCAGCGTCTGCGCCAGCAGGGTCTTGCCCGACCCGGTAGGGCCGATCAGGAGGATATTGCTCTTGGCCAACTCGACTTCGCCGCTGCCGGAATTGCTGCGCAGGCGTTTGTAGTGATTGTAGACCGCGACGGCAAGCGCCTTCTTGGCCTGTCCCTGGCCGATCACATACTGGTCGAGAATGCTGCTGATTTCATGCGGTGTCGGCAGGTCGGAGCCTGCCCCCTTCTGGCTGTCGGCCTGCTGGATTTCCTCGCGGATGATGTCGTTGCATAGCTCGACGCATTCATCGCAGATGAACACCGATGGCCCAGCAATCAGCTTGCGCACTTCGTGCTGGCTTTTGCCGCAGAAGGAGCAGTAAAGAAGTTTGTCACCCGAGCCTTTGTCTGCCATGCCAGTTCCTTGCTTAATTACCTGATGCCTCAATGCGGCTGGTCAGCACCTTGTCGACCAGCCCATATTTCACCGAATCTTCCGCACTCATGAAGTTGTCGCGATCGGTGTCGCGATCGATTGCTTCCAGACTCTGTCCGGTATGCTTGGCCAGCATATCGTTGAGGCGCGCTTTCAGATACAGGATTTCCTTGGCGTGGATTTCGATGTCCGACGCCTGCCCCTGGAAACCGCCCAGTGGCTGATGGATCATCACGCGCGAGTTCGGCAGGCAGTAGCGCTTGCCCTTGGCGCCTGCGGTCAGCAGGAACGCGCCCATGCTGGCCGCCTGACCGATGCAGAGCGTGGACACATCCGGCTTGATGAACTGCATGGTGTCGTAGATCGCCAGTCCGGCCGAAACCGAGCCACCCGGCGAGTTGATGTAGAAATAGATATCCTTGTCGGGATTTTCCGACTCCAGGAATAGCATCTGCGCGACCACCAGGTTGGCCGTCGCGTCGTTCACCGGACCGACCAGGAAAATCACCCGTTCCTTGAGGAGGCGCGAGTAAATATCGTAGGCACGCTCGCCGCGGCCGCTCTGTTCGACGACCATGGGGACCAGCCCCAGCCCCTGTGGCTCGAAGGGCTGTGAATTGGAAATACCGTGTTCGAAATCAATGCGCATCAGGCACGTCCCATCAAATCTTCAAAGGAGGTTGTCACGTCTTCCACTTGGGCCTGACCTGCAACCCATGCTACCACATTCTCTTCCAGCGCCAGGGACTCGATCTCCCGCATCCGCTCAGGGCTCTGGTAGTACCACTGCACCACCTGTTCCGGCTCCTCGTAGCTTTGCGCCTGCTCCTGAATCAAGGCGCGGATTTGCTCCGGCTGTGCCACCAACTTGTTCGCCTGCACGATCTCGGCCAGGATCAAGCCCAAACGGACACGTCGCTCGGCCTGTCCAGTAAACATATCGGCAGACAGTTTCATGGTCTGAACCCCGCGCGACTGCATATCGGCCTCAGTCATCTTCTGCAGACGGTCGGTCTCCATCGCCACCAGACTCTGCGGCAGATCCAGCGTGCTTTTCTGCAGCAGCAACTCCATCGCCTGTTCTTTAAGTTTCGCCTGCACGCGGCGTTTCACTTCGCGCTCCAGGTTGGTCTTGACCTCGGCCTTGAGTTTCTCGACGTCGCCGTCCTCGACTCCCAGCGCCTTGGCAAATTCCGCATTTACCGGCGGCAGCACAGGGGCCTGAACATCCCTGACCTGCACCTCGAAATGCGCGGCTTTGCCGGCGAGTTCCCTGGCGGCATACTCAGCCGGGAAAGTCAGATCAAATCCCTTGCTGTCGCCCGCCTTGAGCCCGACCAGGCTGTGTTCGAAATCCTTCAGCAAACGGCCTTCGCCGATTACCGCGGCGAAGTCTTCACCCTTGCCTCCTTCGAATGCTGCGCCGTCGACCGTACCCTGATAGTCGAATTTGACTAGGTCGCCCTCCATTGCGCCCCGCTCGGTCGTCTCGAAGCTGCGGCGCTGCTTCTGCAGCACTTCCAGTGTCTTTGCGATATCGGCCTCGCCCAGGCTCACAACGGGGCGGCTGAGTTTGCCGGTGTTCAACACGTCGATCTTCACTTCAGGATAGACCTCAAAACTGGCGCTGAAAGTCATTTCCGCCGCCGCCGTCTGCCCCGCCTTCGGCTCGAAGCGCGGATAACCCGCGATTTTCAACTGGTGGGCCTGCACGGCCTCGCCAAAACGGGATTGCAGGGTTTCACCCAGCACTTCCTGGCGCACGCCGACGCCGTGCTGGCGCGTCACTGCGCTCAGCGGCGCCTTGCCAGGACGGAAACCATCCATCTTGACGTTGCGTGCCAAACGCTTCAGACGGCTCTGTACTTCGGTTTCCAGCTGATCCATGGGCACGCTTATATCCAGGCGCCGGGCCAGACCTTCGAGGACTTCAAGATTTGCTTGCATCAAAATACTTCCTGGCTGAATTGAAATGTAATGTAAGGGTGAACAGCATAAAGCATGGTGCGAAAGGGGGGACTCGAACCCCCACGCCTTGCGGCGCTGGAACCTAAATCCAGTGCGTCTACCAATTCCGCCACTCTCGCGGCCTGACCGCAAAGCTATCGACCAATAAGTGTAATATAATCAAAGCGATGCTGTCACCCAAGCCGACCGGGCATCCTGCTAAGTCATTATTCCCATTCCGTTTTTTTGTTACCGGTGCCGGTCGATCACTACGAAAACTTCCCTGTTGCGTCCTGGTTGCTGCCCAAACCGCTGCGCAAACCGGTCGAAGCCATCTATCGGTTTGCCCGTACGGCGGACGATATTGCCGACGAAGGCGACGCCTCCGCAGCAACGCGCCTTGAGCAACTGGCGGCATACCACGCCGAACTGGATCACATCGAACGCGGCGAGACCTCAATCCATCCGGTTTTTGCGCCGCTGGCTGCCGCAATTCGCGATCACGCCATTCCGATGGCACCGTTTCGCGACCTGCTGTCGGCGTTTGCGCAGGACGTGGAAAAAAAACGCTACGCCAACTTCGGCGAAGTCATGGACTACTGCCGCCGCTCGGCCAACCCGGTAGGACGCCTGATGCTGCATTTATACGGCGACCATGACCCGCGCCATCTGGCTTATTCCGATGCCATCTGCAGCAGCCTGCAACTGATCAATTTTTTGCAGGACATTGCGGTCGATTACCGGAAAGACCGCATTTATCTGCCGCAGGATGAGCTCGCCGCGCACCGCATCAGCGAGATGCAGATCGCGCGGGGCGACACGCGCGGTTTGTGGCACATGATGATGCACAAGCAGATTGAACGCGCGCGCAGGCTGCTGCAGGCTGGCGCGCCGCTCGGCCGGTCGCTCAAGGGACGCATCGGGCTGGAGCTGCGCGTGACCATTCTCGGCGGCGAAACCATTCTGCGCAAACTGCATGCCGACCCCGGCTGCGTATTCCACGATCGTCCGGTGCTCACCAAAAAAGACTGGGGCATCATGCTCTGGCGCGGATTTTTCTGACTATGGATGTCCATCAGTATTGCCAGGAACGGGCTGCCGCCAGCGGCTCCAGTTTCTATTACAGTTTCGTCTTCCTGCCGCAGGACACGCGGCGTGCGATCACCGCGTTTTACGCCCTGTGCCGCGAACTCGACGACGTGGTGGATGAATGCCACGAAAGCCAGCTCGCCCTGGCCAAGCTCGACTGGTGGCGCGAGGAAATCATGCGGTTTGCAGCCGGCGCGCCAGAGCATCCGGCCACCCGCGCCCTCCTCGATACCGCGCAAGGCCGCAATGCGCCCGCTGCCCTGCTGCTGGAAATCGTCGACGGCATGGCGATGGATCTGGAGCATTTACGCTACCCCGATTTCAAATCCCTCAACCTGTACTGCTATCGCGTGGCCGGTGTGGTGGGTGAAGTCGCGGCAGCGATTTTTGGCGGGGCGCGCAACGCGGACGATCGCGCGGTTCGCCGTTATGCGCACGAACTGGGGCTCGCGTTCCAGCTCACCAACATCATTCGCGACGTCGGCGAGGACGCGCGACGCGGACGGATTTATCTGCCGCAGGATGAACTC
Organism: Thiobacillus denitrificans DSM 12475; assembly: GCF_000376425.1. Lineage (GTDB taxonomy): Bacteria > Pseudomonadota > Gammaproteobacteria > Burkholderiales > Thiobacillaceae > Thiobacillus > Thiobacillus denitrificans. The sequence goes on from NZ_AQWL01000008.1 coordinate 50,576, forward strand.
GCACGTTTCGGCGCGCGCGAAGCCGACATCCTGCATGGCGTGGTCACCCCCGCATTTCAGGCGCTGATGCAGTTCCAGTTCGAACGCGCCGCCGCCTGCTACGAGCGCGCGTTCGCCGCGCTCCCCGCCAGTGCACGCCACGCGCAGCGCCCGGGGCTGGTGATGGCGGCGATTTATCGCACCTTACTGAATGAAATCCGGCGCGCCGAATTCCCCGTGTTGCGCGCGCGGGTCTCGCTCACGCCAATGCGCAAGCTGTGGCTGGCCAGCAAGACCTGGCTATTTCCATGACCGTCCGTGTCGCGGTGATCGGCGGCGGCTGGGCGGGCTGCGCCGCCGCACTGACGCTGGCCGAAGCAGGAGTCGACGTCACCCTGTTCGAAGCCAGCCGCACCCTGGGCGGCCGCGCGCGCGCGGTCGAACTCGCAGGCCGGCCGCTCGACAACGGTCAACACATCCTGCTCGGTGCGTATGCGCAGACCCTTCATCTGATCGAGCGCCTGCGCCCCGCCGCCACGCACGACGGCTTATGGCGCCTGCCGCTGGCCCTTAGCCAGCCGCCGGATTTCGGTCTCGCCTGTCCGCGCCTGCCCGCGCCGCTGCATCTGCTGGCAGGCTTGCTCGGCGCACAGGGGCTGGGCTGGCGCGACAAGCTGGCCGCCGCACGCTGGGTCTACGCGCTGTTGCGCGACACGGCCGAGCCGGACCAGCTAAGCGTCAGCCAGCTCACCCGTTCCCAGCCCGAAACACTGCGCCGCCTGCTATGGCATCCGCTGTGCGTATCGGCTCTCAACACGCCGCCGGAAATGGCCAGCGCCAGGGTTTTCCGCGACGTCATTCGCGCCGCTTTCGGCGGGCGCAATCATGCCAGCGACCTGCTGTTGCCGCGCCGCGACCTGACCGCCCTGTTCCCTGCACCCGCTGCTGCGCGCCTGGTCGAACGCGGCGGCCAGGTGCGCCTGGCCTGCCGGGTAACCGCGCTCGATGCCACAGCGGATGCCGTCACTTTGAACACGCGCGACGGAGCGACCGCCTACAGCCACGTCATCCTCGCCGTCGCGCCGCAACATCTGGCGGGTTTGGCTGGCGCGATTCCCGCGCTCGAATCGGTCGTGCGCGACGTGTCGGCCTATCGCTATCAACCGATTGCCACCGGCTACGTTCAGTACGATCCGGCTTTTCGGCTGGCCAAGCCGCTGTTTGCCCTGGCGGAGGGACCCGCACAGTTTGTGTTCGACCGCGGCCAGAGCCACGGCCAGGCCGGGCTGCTGGCGTTTGTTGCCAGCACCGCCACGGATCTGCCCGCGAACTGGCTGGATCAGGCCGAAGCCCAGTTATTGCGAATCGCCCAACCCGGCCCGGCACAGTGGCGCAAAAGCATCGTCGAAAAACAGGCGGGCTACGCCTGCATCCCCAACCTGAAACGTCCTGCCGTCCGCACCCCGCACCGGCGCATGTTCCTGGCGGGTGATTACACTAGCGGGCCTTATCCCGCCACACTCGAAAGCGCAACCCTGAGCGGAGTACAATCGGCCCGCGCTTTATTTGAACAGCTATGAAAAATTATCTTCCCCGTCCTGACCTGCTCGCAGGCCGTGTCGTTCTCGTCACCGGCGCCAGTTCGGGCCTCGGGCGTGCCGCCAGCCTGGCATTTGCGCGCCACGGTGCCACTGTCGCCCTGCTCGCACGCGACGAAGCCAAACTCGAAGCGGTCTACGATGCCATCCTGGCCGCTGGCGGTCCCGAACCCGCCATGTTTCCGTATGACCTGGCCGCCGCCGACGACCGCAGCCTGGAAACCCTCGCCGGCACCCTCGCGCATCATCTGAAACGGCTCGACGGATTGCTGCACAGCGCACACCAGTTTTACAGCCTGACACCCCTCCACCTGCAGACGATCGAGCAGTGGCAGACCCTGATGCGGGTCAATCTGATCGCACCGTTCGCGCTCACCCGCGCCTGTTTGCCGCTGCTGCGACAGGCGCCGGACGCGTCAGTCGTGTTTACCGGTGAAACCCACGGCCATCAACCCAGTGCCTACTGGGGCGGCTATGCCGTAGCAAAATCGGGCCTGGAAACGCTCACCCGGATCTGGGCCGACGAGCTCAGCGCGGATGAAAACCTGCGGATCAACACTCTGATTCCCGGCCAGGTGGCGACCACCTTGCGTTCGCGCACCCATCCCGGGCTTGCGCCCGAGACGATTCCCGGCGTCGACGACCTGATGCCCTGGTATCTGTATCTGATGGGAATGGACAGCCGCAGCGTGCGCGGCCAGATCGTGGAATGCCAGGCCTGACGCTCACCCCGTCATGAAAATCGGCCGCTATGAAATTCTCGATGAAATCGGCCAGGGTGCGATGGGTACGGTTTATCGGGCGCGCGATCCACTGATCGAACGCACCGTCGCCATCAAGACCGTGCCCATCGCACAATTGCGACGAGAAGGCACTGATGCGGAATCCCGTTTTCTGCGCGAAGCGCAGAGTGCCGGTCGGCTGTCGCATCCCAATATCGTGACGATCTATGACGTCGGCGAGTCCGATGGACTGGCCTACATCGCCATGGAATACCTTCCCGGCGCGACCTTGCGTGATCTCATGAACAAAGGCCCGATGCCGCTGGATCTGGTGCTCGATACCGCCACGCAGATGGCCGAGGCGCTGGCGTTCGCGCACGAGCACGACGTCATCCACCGCGACGTCAAGCCCGCCAACGTCGTCGTCACCGGCCGGCGCGGACGCATCAAGCTGACCGATTTCGGGATCGCCCATTTCGTCAACAGCGACCATATCCAGGTCGGGCAAATGCTCGGCTCGCCACGCTACATGTCGCCGGAACAGGCGATGGGGCATGAGGTCAATGGACGCTCGGATATTTTTTCGTTGGGTGCCGTGCTGTACGAAATGCTCACCGGGCGGTATGCCTTCGATGGCGACAGCCTGCCGGCCATTGTTTACCGTGTGGTCAATGAAACGCCTGTTCATGCAATGACCCTGCGCCCCCAGTTGTCCCCTGATCTGGCCAGGTTGCTGGCGCGCATGCTGCACAAAAACCCGGAAGCCCGGCCGGACGCGCGCAGCCTGGTCAGCGCCTTGCAGATGCTGGCACCGTCAGCACCGGCGTCAGCACAGCCGCCTTCCAAGCAGGTGCCACGTCTGCTGCGGGTACTGGCATTCGGCGCTCCCCTCGGCGTGTTCTTGTTGATCGGTCTGGGCATCATCGTCATCGAGCATTTCATCGGCCCCGCCCGCCCGATCCTGCCTCCTCCCACGCCACCGTACGCCAGCTCCTCCCAGGATGCCACATCGCAACCCGTTGCGGCCCCGGATGCGGGGATGGAGGCGGACAACCGGCCTGCATCTAGGCCGCCCCGGCCGGAGCGTCCACCGGCAGCCACCGTCCAGACAGACCCTTACCTTGCCGGCCTTGACAAGAAACAGGTCGAGTTGCGCATCAAGCGCGCCGAACTGCGGCTGGAATACACCGAGCAGCATCCCGACGTGGTGCAAGTGGACCGGCAGCTCGAACAGTTGCAAATCGAGCGCCGCAGACACCTGCGGCAATTAAAAAAAGACTAGCCGGGCTACCAGTTGGTTTCGCGTTCGGCTGTCGCCGACACCTTGTGTATGCTGAGGTCGGCGCCGTTGAACTCCGCCTCGGCGTCCAGCCTCAAACCCACAGCCCGCTTCAGGATGCCATACACCACCAGACCACCAAGTACAGCAACGGCCACGCCGCCCAGTGTGCCGATCAGCTGGGCCACCAGACTGACACCGCCCATTCCCCCCAGTGCCCTGGTACCGAAAACTCCCGCCGCAATCCCGCCCCATGCGCCGCACAGGCCGTGTAACGGCCACACTCCGAGCACATCGTCGATCTTCCATTTGTTCTGCGTCACCATGAACATCCACACGAACAGCGCACCGGCGATCGCGCCGGTCGCCAAGGCACCCAGCGGATGCATCAGGTCGGAACCTGCGCACACGGCCACCAGGCCGGCGAGCGGACCGTTGTGGATGAAGCCGGGGTCGTTGCGGCCGATCATCAGCGCCGCAAGCGTACCGCCCACCATCGCCATCAGCGAATTCACCGCCACCAGCCCCGATACGGCTTCGATCAGCTGGGCCGACATCACGTTGAAACCGAACCAGCCCACCGTCAGAATCCATGCGCCGAGTGCCAGAAACGGGATATTGGACGGCGGATGTGCCGAGATCATGCCGTCCCTGGTATAGCGCCCGCGCCGCGCACCGAGCAACAGCACGGCAGGCAAAGCAATCCAGCCGCCCATGGCATGTACCACCACCGACCCGGCAAAGTCATGGAATTGCGCTCCCACGGCAGCGGCCAGCCAGTCCTGAAGGCCATAATTGCCGTTCCAGACGATCCCTTCAAAAAACGGGTAAACCAGCCCCACCAATGCGAATGTGGCCGCCAATTGCGGATTGAAGCGTGCGCGTTCGGCGATGCCTCCCGACACAATAGCCGGAATGGCCGCCGCAAACGTCAGCAGAAAAAAGAACTTGACCAGGTCATAGCCATTTTTCGCCGATAGCATCTCGGCGCTGGAAAAGAAGTCGATTCCATAGGCGACGCTGTAGCCGATAAAAAAATAGGCAACCGTGGAAACTGAAAAATCGGTGAGAATCTTGACCAGGGCATTGACCTGGTTTTTCTTGCGCACCGTGCCCAGCTCAAGAAAGGCAAACCCCGCATGCATGGCCAGCACCATGATGCCGCCCAGCAATACGAACAAAACGTCACTGCCCGATTTCAGCGCTTCCATGCCCCGGTTCCTATTGATTGCTGGCGGGTATAAGCAAACGGCATTCCCGCTGCTTAAGTCACGGATTTAAAACGAAAGGCGTCTATAAGGGATGGTGCAATGGCACTGTATTGGTGCGTAGCGGTGCATTGCGCACCGCCACGGTGCACTAGCTACTCTTGGGCGAGCCGGGTTCGGCTTGCTCGGGCAAGGCTGGGGGGCGATCGATCAGACTGGCTTCGATACGGTCCAGCTCGGCATCCATGTCGGATGGGGACATCGGCGTGTAATCCGTTTCGGATTCGCTTGCCTCGGATTCAGGCCTGGGTTTGGTGATCAGTGCGGCAACGATGATACCCAGTTCGTACAGTACCCACAGGGGCACCGCCAGCATGAATTGCGAGATCACGTCGGGCGGGGTGAATACCGCGCCGATGATAAAGGCACCGACGATGACATACGGCCGGATTTCGCGCAGCTTGGCCACCGACACCATGCCCATTTTGACCAGCAGCACCACCGCGACGGGAACCTCGAAGGTAATCCCGAAGGCCATGAACAAGGTCATCACAAAGTCGAGGTATTTGCCAATGTCGGTCATCACCGCCACCCCTTCGGGTGCAACGCCGACGATGAAGCCGAACACTACCGGGAATACCAGGAAATAGGCGAACGCCATCCCCAGCAGGAACAGGATGACACTGGCGACCACCAGCGGTATGCCAAGACGCTTTTCATGCTGGTACAGCCCCGGCGCGACAAACGCCCAGACCTGGAAGAATACCCATGGCAGTGCCAGCAGGAAGGCGGCCATCATGGTGACCTTGACCGGCACGAAGAACGGTGTCGTGACCTCGGTGGCAATCATCTGCCCGCCCTTGGGCAACGCCGCCAGCAACGGCTTGGCCAGCAGCGCATACAAATCCTGCGCCCAGGGGAACAGGCAGATGAAAATCACCACCACCATCGCTACTGCGCGCAGCAGGCGATCGCGCATTTCGATCAAATGCGAGATAAAGGTTTCCTGCCCGTCGCTCATGCAGATTTTCCTGTAGTTTCGCCGTCTGCCGGCTCAGTCACCGCAGGCGGCGCGTCAGCGGCAAGGTTCTGATCCGGCTCGTCCAGTGGCAGGCTTTGCTGCACGACCGGCTCCGGGGTCTCTTGCGCGGGTTCGTTGACAGGGGACTCACCCGCGGTTGCAGCGGCTGCCGTCGCCGTCAACGCCTTGTTGATGCTGCTTGCCTCGTCGCGCAGGTAATCGTCAACCACACTGACTTGCTGCTTGGCGTCCAGCGCCGCCAACTCGGCCGAATTCTTGATCTCCACGCCGACACGGCGAATTTCATCCAGCTGCATCTCATGGCTGATGTCCGATTTTACGGACGACACATAGCGTTGCATGCGGCCATACAGATGCCCCGCCGTACGCGCGACCTTGGGCAGACGCTCAGGGCCGATGACGATCAGCGCAATCACGCCGATGACGATGAGTTCAGTAAAGCCGATATCGAACATTTAGGTCCAACCAGGAATAAGGCGATAGTGGGAATCCCGCCTGGCGAATTTGCACCCGCCCCCACCCGGTTCCGCATCCTCAAGAGTGGTGCTTGTCCTTGACTTCCGCGTCGATCGTGGTGCCGCTTTGTTCGGCGCCGTCACTGAGCTTGGGCGCCTCTTCTTTCATGCCTTCCTTGAAGCCCTTGACCGCCCCCCCGAGATCGCTGCCGATGTTACGCAGCTTCTTCGTACCGAAAATCAGCAGCACCACAACCAGAACGATTAGCCAATGCCAAATGCTGAAGCCACCCATAATACGTCTCCTTTCGACTTAACTGCGTGAAACGGGGTCACCCCCGCCAAATACATGCACGTGAATGTGGAACACTTCCTGGCCGCCGCCACGCCCGGTATTGATCAGGGTCTTGAACCCGGCATCGAGTCCCTGCTCTTTTGCCAGGCGCGGCGCCAGCAGAAGCATCTTGCCGAGCAGTTTCTCATGCGCTGGGGTGCAATCGCCCAGCGTAGCGACGTGCTGTTTCGGAATGATCAGGAAATGCACCCGCGCAAACGGGTGGATATCGTGAAACGCCAGCACGTCCTCATCTTCATAGACCTTGCCGCACGGCAGTTGGCCTGCAACGATTTTGCAGAAGATGCAGTCACTCATGTCGATTCGCCTTTTCTGTCAGACCGGACAGCCCTTCCCGGCGCGCCAGCTCATTCAGCACATCCGCCGGCTTCAGCCCCTTGTGCGCCAGCAATATCAAAGTATGAAACCATAAATCGGCGACTTCGTAGATGATCTTTTCCGCCTGGTCGTCCTTCGCCGCCATTACGGTCTCGGTCGCTTCCTCACCGATTTTCTTCAGGATGGCGTCGGTACCCTTGGCGTACAGCCTGGCCACGTACGAGCTGTCGGGCGACGCCTGCTTGCGCGCTTCCAGCGTCTCTGCCAGACGATCCAGGATATCGCTCATTTACGGTAGATCTCATCGGGGGCTTTCAGCACCGGGGTGGTCGTCACCCAGCGCTCACCGCCCTGTTTATCGCGGTCGAGCTTCTGGAAAAAACAGGAGCGTCGTCCGGTATGACAGGCAATGCCGCCGACTTGTTCAACTTTCAGCAGCACCACGTCATTGTCGCAATCCAGCCGGATTTCGCTGACGTTCTGCACATGGCCGGACTCCTCGCCTTTGCGCCACAATTTGCCGCGTGAGCGCGACCAGTACACCCCGCGCAGCGTGCGCGCAGTTTCCTCCAGCGCTTCGCGGTTCATCCACGCGACCATCAGGATTTCACCGCTAGCGGCATCCTGGGCGATCGCCGGCACCAGCCCCTGCGCGTCCCATTTGACCGAGTCGAGCCAGTCGCTCACAGGCGCACCTCGATGCCGTGCTGCTTCATGTATTTTTTCGCTTCGTCGATGCCGTATTCGCCGAAGTGGAAAATGCTCGCCGCCAGCACCGCGTCGGCGCGGCCTTCGCGCACGCCGTCGACCAGATGCTGCAGGTTGCCGACGCCGCCGCTGGCGATGATGGGAATGTCGACCGCCTCGGAAATCGCGCGCGTAAGTTCCAGATCGAAACCGCTCTTGGTGCCGTCGCGATCCATCGAAGTGAGCAGCAGTTCACCGGCACCGAGGCTTTCCATCCGCTTCGCCCATTCGATCGCATCGAGCCCGGTGGCTTTGCGGCCGCCGTGGGTGAAGACCTCCCAATGATCGCCTGTCCGCTTGGCATCGATCGCCACCACGATGCACTGGCTGCCGTAACGGTCCGCCGCATCCTTCACCAGCTGCGGGTTGGTGACGGCAGAGGTGTTGATGCTGACCTTGTCCGCGCCGGCGTTGAGCAGGCGCTGCACGTCGCCCACCGCACGCACCCCACCGCCTACCGTCAAGGGAATGAACACCTCGGAGGCGACCGCTTCGATGATATGCAGGATCAGGTCGCGGTTGTCGCTGGATGCGGTGATATCGAGAAAAGTCAATTCGTCGGCGCCCGCTTCGTTGTAGCGGCGGGCGATTTCCACCGGGTCGCCGGCGTCCTTCAACTCGACGAAATTGACCCCCTTGACCACGCGACCATTGGTTACGTCGAGACAGGGAATGATGCGCTTTGCCAGCATGGTCAGCCTCTCGAATCAGACCCCGAACACGCCGCCCGCGAGTTCGTCGGCAAGCTTCTGCGCCTCGGCGAAGTCGAGCGTGCCCTGATAGATGGCACGGCCGGTGATGGCGCCGATGATGCCGTCCTTGGCGACGGTGGACAGTGCCTTGACGTCGTCGAGGTTGGTGACGCCGCCGCTGGCGATGACCGGGATCGACAGCGCCTGCGCCAGGCGCTGGGTGGCTTCGATGTTGACGCCGGTCAGCATGCCGTCGCGGCCGATGTCGGTATAGATGATGGCTTCTACCCCATAACCCTCGAAGCGCTTGGCCAGATCGATCACATCGTGGCCGGTGAGCTTGGACCAGCCTTCGACTGCGACCTTGCCGTCACGGGCGTCGAGCCCGACCATCACGTGACCGGGGAAGGCGTCGCAGGCTTCGTGCAGGAACCCGGGATTCTTCACCGCGGCGGTGCCGATGATGACGTAGCGCACACCGTCGTCGAGATAGCGCTCGATGGTGGCGAGGTCGCGGATACCGCCGCCGAGCTGCACCGGCATCTCGTCACCCACGGCCTCGACGATCGAACGGATCGCCGCGTCGTTGATCGGCTTGCCGGCAAAAGCGCCGTTCAGGTCAACCAGATGCAGGCGCCGCGCGCCCAGCTCTTTCCAGTGGCGGGCGGTCGCCGCAGGATCCTCGGAAAACACGGTGGCGCGGTCCATTTCGCCTTGTTCCAGGCGCACGCAGTGGCCGTCTTTAAGGTCGATCGCAGGAATAATTAACATGGCTGATCAGCGGGTCGTACAGAGTAATATTAGGCGCAGGCCGCGCCGGACATATCGCAGGCGGTTTCAGAGGCACCCGGATTCCAGGTTACGAAATTGCCTAACAGCGTCAATCCGGCATTCTGGCTTTTTTCCGGGTGAAACTGGACGGCAAACATGTTCGCAGACGCCACCGCGCAGGTGAAAGGAAACGGGTAATGCGAAAATCCCGCAATCACCTCCGGCGAAGCCGGCTGCACGAAATAGCTGTGGACGAAGTAGAAGCGCGCACCTTCCTCGATGCCTGTCCACAACGGATGCGGCACCACCTGATGGACGTTGTTCCAGCCCATGTGCGGCACTTTCAGTTTATTCCCTCGACCGTCGTGCATCGCCTCGTGCGGGAAACGCTGCACGCTGCCGGGCAGTATCCCCAAGCAGGCGGTATCGCCTTCCTCGCTGTGCTCGAACAGCACCTGCATCCCCATGCAGATGCCCAGAAAAGGCTTGCTGCGGGCAGCATCGACGATCGCCTGGCGCAGGCCGCGTGCGTCGATTTCACGCATGCAGTCGCGGGCGGCGCCTTGCCCCGGAAACACGACGCGGCCGGCTGCGGTAATCACGGCCGGGTCGGAAGTCACCGCCACGGTCGCAGCCGGCGCAACGTGTTCGATGGCTTTGGAGACCGAACGCAGATTGCCCATGCCGTAGTCGATGACGGCGATGTCGACGCTCACAGCTTGGCCGCCTCGATTTGCGGGGCGCGCAGCGTGCGGCCACCTGAAATCGCCGACGCCCTCATAGCGCACCTTTTGTCGATGGCAGTACGTCGCCCATGCGCAGGTCGGTTTCCACCGCCATGCGCAGCGCGCGGCCGAATGCCTTGAAAATGGTTTCGGCCTGGTGGTGCGCATTGATGCCGCGCAGATTGTCGATATGCAGCGTCACCCCGGCGTGGTTGATGAAACCACGGAAGAATTCAAGGAACAGGTCGACATCGAACTCGCCGATGCGCGCGCGGGTGTAATCGACGTGATACTCCAGTCCGGGCCGCCCCGACAGGTCGATCACCACGCGAGACAGCGCCTCGTCGAGCGGAACATAGGCATGGCCGTAGCGGCGGATACCTTTCTTGTCACCGAGCGCCTGGGCAAACGCCTGGCCGAACGTGATCCCGGTGTCTTCCACCGTGTGATGGGCGTCGATATGCAGGTCGCCGTGGGCCTGGATATCCAGGTCGATCAGGCCGTGGCGCGCGATCTGGTCGAGCATGTGATCGAGAAACGGCACGCCGGTGGCAAGCTTGGCAATGCCGGTGCCGTCCAGGTTGAGACTGACCGTGACCTGGGTCTCGAGGGTGTTGCGGGTGACTTGGGCGGTACGCATGGCGTCGAAAAATAAGGCTTATAGGAGATTCTAGCAGTTCATGATGGCTTTCAGCGCGGCGAGCAGTGCATCGCATTGCGCATCGGTGCCGATCGTAATGCGCAGGAACGGCGCAATACGGGCCGGATTCCTGAAATGACGCACGATGATGCTGCGCTCGCGCAGCGCGGCTGCCAGTTCGGCGCCATCGTGCGCCGGGTGGCGGGCAAAGACGAAGTTGGCGGCCGAGGGCAGCACCTCGAAGCCAAGCTTATCCATTTCAGCCACCAGCCGGGTGCGGGTCGCCACGACTTTCGCGCAGATGTGCTCGAACCAGGCGTGGTCGTCGATCGACGCCAGCGCCCCCGCCTGGGCAAAGCGGTCGAGCGGATAGGAATTGAAGCTGTCCTTCACCCGGTTGAGCGCCTCGACCAGATGCGGCTGGCCGATGGCGTAGCCGACGCGCAGGCCGGCCAGCGCATGCGATTTCGACAGCGTGCGGACCACCAGCAGTTGCGGATAGCGCGCCACCAGTTCCACCGCCGATGCGCCGCCGAAGTCGATGTAGGCCTCGTCGATCACCACCACCGAATCCGGGTTGCCGGCGAGCAGACGCTCGACCTCATCCAGCGCCAGCAGGCACCCGGTCGGCGCATTGGGGTTGGGGAAGATCACCCCGCCGTTGGGCGCCAGATAGTCGTCGACCCGGATCTCGAACGCCTCCGTGAGCGGAATCGCACGGTGGGCGATCGCGTACAGTCCGCAGTACACCGGATAGAAGCTGTAGGTGATGTCCGGAAACAGAATCGGCCGATCGTGCTTCAAGAGCGCCATGAAGGCATGCGCCAGCACCTCGTCGGAACCGTTGCCGACGAACACCCGGTCGGCCGTCACGCCATGATAGGCAGCGATGCCGGCGCGTAGCCGGTCGGAATTGGGATCGGGATAGAGGCGCAGCGTGTCGGCGGCTTCGGCGCGCACGGCGTCGAGCACCTTCGGGCTGGGTCCGTAGGGGTTCTCGTTGGTGTTGAGCTTGACCAGGTTGGCCAGCTTCGGCTGCTCGCCCGGCACGTAGGGCGTCAGGCCGTGCACCACGGCGCTCCAGTAGCGACTCATTAGAATAGCTGGCTCATTTATGCTTCAGGCGATATTCGGCGGAACGCGCGTGTGCCTGCAGTCCCTCGCCGTAGGCCAGGGTGGCGGCGATCCGCCCCAGCGTCTGCGCGCCGGCCTCGGACACGTGGATCAGGCTGCTGCGCTTCTGGAAGTCGTACACGCCGAGCGGCGACGAGAAGCGCGCGGTGCGCGAGGTCGGCAGCACGTGGTTCGGCCCGGCGCAGTAGTCGCCGAGCGCCTCGCAGGTGTTCCTGCCCATGAAGATCGCGCCGGCGTGGCGCAGCCTGGGCAGCAGCGCATCGGGGTCGGTCACCGACAGCTCCAGGTGTTCGGGTGCGATGAAATTTGAGATCGCCGCCGCCTCGTCAAGGTCGCGCGTCCTGATCAACGCGCCGCGATTGGTCAGCGAGGTGCGGATCACCTCGCTGCGCGGCATCTCCGCAATCAGCGTGTCGATCGCCGCCGCCACCGCATCCAGGTAGGCTGCATCGGGCGACAGCAGGATAGCCTGCGCCATCTCGTCGTGCTCGGCCTGCGAGAACAGGTCCATCGCCACCCATTCCGGCGGCGTGGCGCCGTCGGCGATCACCAGAATCTCGGACGGGCCGGCGATCATGTCGATGCCGACGGTGCCGAACACGCGGCGCTTGGCCGCCGCCACGTAGGCGTTACCGGGGCCGACGATCTTGTCGACCTGCGGCACGGTTTCGGTGCCGTAGGCGAGCGCAGCCACCGCCTGCGCGCCGCCGATGGTGAACACACGGTCGACACCGGCAATCGCGGCGGCGGCCAGCACCAGCGGGTTCTGCTCGCCGCCAGGCGTCGGCACCACCATGATCAGCTCGGCCACACCGGCGACCCTGGCCGGAATCGCGTTCATCAGCACCGACGACGGATAGGCCGCCTTGCCACCTGGCACGTAGAGGCCGACGCGGTCGAGCGGGGTGACCTGCTGACCCAGCACGGTGCCGTCGTCCTCGGTATAGCTCCACGAGCCCTGGACCTGCTTCTCGTGGTAGCGGCGCACACGTTCCGCCGCGGCCTCCAGCGCCTGGCGGGTATCGACGGGCAGGGCTGCGAGTGCCGCCTGCAATTGTGCCGGACCCAGTTCCAGGCTGGCCAGGGAAGTAGCGGGAAGGCGGTCGAAACGCTCGGTATATTCGAGCACCGCGGCGTCGCCCCGTGTCTTCACTTCATGCAGGATCGTCGCGACGGTCTGCTCGATGACGGCATCGGCAGCGTCGTCGAATTGCAGCAGGCGAGTAAGGCGGGCCTGGAAATCAGGCTGCGCGCTATCGAGGCGGGTGAGCATAAGCACAGGATTTTGCTTTAAAAGTCTGGCTCCGATTGTACCGGTTTTTAGCGTTTTGCCGCGCCCGGCACGTCCTCTCAAACAGCAGTCATACCCATTCCGGAAATTAGACAAAGTCCAGATTGCTGATTATGATTGCCCCATGGATTACACGCGCGACAACATGGCCGGACTCCTGCGCAGCCACGACATCAATCCGACTCACCAGCGGATCGAGATTGCGCATGCGCTGTTTTCGCGCCAGGAACACCTGTCAGCCGATCAGGTGATGGCGATCGTCAATACCCGTCATTCCGAAACCTCCAAGGCCACGGTCTACAACACGCTCAGGCTGTTCCTGGAAAAAGGTCTGGTGCGCGAGGTGATCGTCGATCCGAGCAAGGTATTTTTCGACCCCAACACCAGCCCTCACCACCATCTCTATGAGGTCGACAGCGGCAGGTTGTCCGACATCGATGCCGGGCACGTGCGGATTTCCGGCCTGCCGCCGCTGCCGCCCGACATGGTGACCGAGGGCATCGACCTCATCGTGCGCGTCCGCCACAAGAACTAAGACATCGACCCCGTCGATGAAACGGGTTCACATCGCCCCCACCCTGCTCGACGCCCAACTGGTCGCCGACATGCTGACCAGCCTCGGCATCACCACCCACATCCTCAATGCCAACGCCGCCGGCGCGCTGGGCGAGCTGCCGTTCATGCAGGCGCAGCCCGAGGTGTGGGTCGACGATGACAGGCAAGAACGCCATGCGCGCGAAGCGCTGGCGGATTTCCTGAGCCCGGCATCGAGTGAAGAAAAAACCTGCCCGCACTGTGGCGAGCGCAATCCCGGCAATTTCCTGAGCTGCTGGCAGTGCGGAAGCGCCCTGCCCGGCTGAGCATTCTCCCGGTCAGGGCGGCAGCAGGTCTTTTTGCAGCATTTCGCGATACTGCTGGTACTGGCGCGCAAAAATCCGCTCGAGTTCGTCGATCGCTTCCGCTGCCGCCACACCGTGTACCAGGTGGCGGGTCATCTGCGCGGAGGCCTCGTGAAAAATCTGGTTGCGTTCCAGCATCGGATAGGTCTGCATCAAACGCTGAATCGCCTTGACTACGTTTTCCTGCTCGGGCCGCGGAATTGGCAGTGGTTCGCTGGGTGGGGCGGCCGTGATCTCGGCACCCTCCTTGCCTGCCAGAAACTCGGCATAGTCCAGCAGGGCCTGCTGCCGCGTTTCAGACAGCGACCGGAAAATCGATACCAGGCGCTTGCTGTCGCGCATCAGCGCCCGCGTCCCTTGAGCGGGCGTTTCTGCGGAACGATGTCGATGTTGCACTGTTGGAACTTGTTCTCGACGAAGCTGATGAAAGCATCGAGCAGCTTGCTGCGGAATTTCTCCTGCGCATAGACCATCGACAGCTCGCGCGTCAGCCGGGGGGCCAACGGCAGCGCGACCAGCGTACCGAGCTGGATTTCCTTGGTCACGGTGGAAGCCGACATGATGGCCACACCCAGGTTGGCCTCGACCGCACCCTTGATCGCTTCGCGGCTGCCAAGCTCCATCTCGATATGCAGGTCGTCGGGATTGACGCCATTGTTCTTGAAGAAGTCGTCGACCACCTCGCGCGTACCGGAACCGTGCTCACGCGACACGTAGGGCTGTTCGGCGATGTCGGTCGCGTTCACGCTCGAACGTGAAGCCAGCGCATGATTGGGCGAACAGATCATCACCAGTTCGTCCTCGCAGCACGCCAGCGTGGTCAGGTTGGGATTGTGCGAAGGCGCCTCGATCAGGCCGACATCGAGCGAATGATCCGCCACCTTGGCTGCCACGGTTTCCGAGTTGGCGACGGTGAGCCGCGCCTGCACCTGCGGAAAGCGTTCCTTGAACTCCCCCAGAATGCGCGGCAGTTGGTATTCGGCAATGGTGGTCGACGCGCCGATCATCAAGGGGCCCGTCACCTGTCCGGTCAATTCGCCCACGCGCGCTTCCATCTCGGCGGTCAACGCCAGAATGCGGTCGGCATACCCCAGCACCAGATCGCCAGCAGGTGTCAGGGAAATCTTGCCGTGGCTGCGTTCGAACAGGCGGGTATTGAAATGCTCCTCCAGCTGCTTGACCTGGAAAGTCACCGCAGGCTGGGTCATATAAAGGATATCCGCGGCCTTGGTAAAGCTGAGCTGTTTGGCAACGGTGTAGAATACCTGCAGTCTGCGATCGGCCATTAACTGTATCTTTCGGGTCAATAAAAAAATTTATTCAACCACAAACCCGTCCGTGTTGAAACCAGTTCCCTCCAACCCATTGTATTCGCTGTCCTTTCCCCAGCACCCCGGGGCCAGCCCCCTGCCTTCTGCCGCAGATCCTGAGCTGGGTGTACCGTGAACCGTGCGTTTTACACCATACTGCTGGCGCAGTTCCTGTCCGCCTTGGCCGACAACGCCCTGCTGTTCGCAGCCATCGGGCTGCTGCTGTTCTTTTCTGCGCCGGAATGGTATTCGCCGCTGCTGCAAACGGTTTTCGTCATTGCCTATATCGTGCTTGCGCCGCTGGTGGGGCCGTTTGCCGACGCGCTGCCCAAAGGCCGCGTCATGCTCATCGCCAACACGGTCAAATTCGCCGGCTGCCTCACCATGCTGGCCGGGTTGCATCCTTTGCTGGCCTACGCCATCGTCGGCATCGGCGCGGCCATGTATTCACCCGCCAAATACGGCATCCTGACCGAACTGCTGCCGCCCGAAAAACTCGTCGTCGCCAACAGCTGGATGGAAGGCACCACCGTCGCCGCCATCGTGCTCGGCGCCATCATCGGCGGCGCACTCATCAACCCCCAGTTCGCGGAAAGCATTCTCGGCCGTGTCGGGCTCTCGGCCGTGGTCATCGCCCCCAAATTCGCCATCGTCGCCATTACCAGCCTTTATCTGGGCGCCGCCCTCATCAACCTGCTCATCCCGCGCCTGCCGATCGACCACATACTCCCCAGCAAGTCGCCGCTGTATGTCCTGTATGACTTCTGGCACAGCTTCAAGCTGCTGTGGCGCGACCCGCTCGGCCAGGTTTCGCTCGCCGTCACCACGCTATTCTGGGGCGTCGGCGCGACGCTGCGCCTGCTCATCATCGCCTGGGCCGCGCTCAATCTGAAATATGGTCTCGACCAGGCGACCCAGCTCACCGCCGCCTCGGCATTCGGCATCGCCATCGGCTCGATCCTGGCCGGCAAATTCGTTCGTCTGCAGCGCGCCATCAGCGTCCTGCCCGCCGGCATCCTCCTCGGCTTCGTGCCGATCGCGCTGATCTGGGTGGAAAGCCTGATCCCGGCCCTGCTGCTGCTGCTGCTGGCGGGCGTTCTGGCGGGCTATTTCGTGGTGCCGATGAATGCCCTGCTACAACATCGCGGGCATCTGTTGATGGGAGCCGGCCATTCCATCGCCCAGCAGAATTTCAATGAAAACATCAGCATTCTGGTACTGACCGGCGCCTATGCCCTGATGGTGCGCGCCGACTGGCACATCCACACCATCATCCTGGTGTTCGGGCTGTTCATCAGCAGCGTGATGACGACGATCTGGCTACGCCATCGCAACGACATCGTGCACTAGGGGCGGTTGACGCTGCTTCCGCACCCGCCTGCCCCTCGTCTCCTCAAACAATAACGGGGCGATTCGCCAGTTCGTCCGGATTGTCTCCGGAAGGGGATGAATCCCCGGACAACGGAAAATGCGCCGCCAGCAGCGCGCCGATCTGCTCGATGCCGGCCAGCGCGCCGCGCCTGTATTCGCCCTGCCTGAAAGCGGCCTCCATCGCCTGCGCCACCGCCTCCCATGCGGAGGCTTCCACCCGCGCGGCAATGCCGCGGTCGGCGACGATTTCGATATCGTGGTCGGCCAGCAACAGGTAGACCAGTACGCCGCTGTTGTGCTCGGTGTCCCACACGCGCAGCTGGCTAAACACCTCGATCGCGCGTTCGCGCCCGCTCATGCCGCGCCACGCCAAGGCGGGAGCAAGGCTGTTCTCGATGGCGAAGCGGATTTCACCGCCATGGCGCATTTCGGAGTCGCCCACGGCGGCCTCGATCGCATCGAGCGTGGCCTGTGGAAACGCGCGCCGCCACGCCCACGGCGGCATGAAAAGGTGTCTTGCCCAGCGCCTGAAATTCACCATGAGCCCGATGCGCCTCCACCGCCGAATCCACCGCCGCCACCGCCCCACGAGCCGCCGCCCCCGCCACCGAAGCCGCCGCCCCCACCGCTGGACCAGCCGCCGCCGTGGCGGGATCCCGTGGCCACGCCGACGAACACGAACACGGCAATGAACAGCAGCACCGGGGTCAGGCCCAGCAGCATCGCCCCCACCACGCCGCTTCCGAGCGCGGCGATCCCGCCCGCAGCCGGACGGCTCATCAGTATGGAGAGCAGCCAGCCCGCGACGACGCCGCCGACGATGAGCAGGATGAAGGGGCTATCGTCTCCGCCCTTTTTCGATGCGCTGGGCGCCGGCAACGGCTCGCCCTCGATCAGCTGCATCAGCTGCTGCACGCCCGCATCGATGCCGCCGTAATAATCGCCCGCCTTGAAATACGGCGTGATGGTTTCTGCAATCACCCGCTTGGCGATGGCGTCCGGAATCGCGCCTTCCAGGCCGTAACCGACTTCCAGCCGCAGTTTACGGTCGTCCTTGGCGACGATCAGGATCACCCCGTCATCGATTTTGTTGCGCCCGACCTTCCATTGCCCGGCCACGCGGATGCCGAACTGCGCGATGTCTTCAGGCTGGGTGGTGGGGACAATCAGCAGTGCGATCTGGCTGCCCTTGCGCGTTTCGAACGCGGCCAGTTTGTCATCCAGCGCAGCCATCTGCCCGGCACTCAGCGTGCCGGTCAGATCCGTGACGCGGCGCGACAAATCCGGCACCGCGACCTCGGCCCAGGCAGACAGTGCAAGCAGCAGCAGGAGAAAACCGAGTGCCGCGCGCGCCCGGTGGTTCAGGGTGGACAACCCGATCAATAGCCGGGCGACAGCTTGCCGGATGCGTCGCTGTCGCCTGCCGGAGCAGGCGCAGGTCCGGGCGCGGCGGGCGTGCCGAAATCGACCTTGGGCGGCACGGCGATCGCCGCCTCGTTTTCCACGGTGAAGCTCGGCTTGGTCTTGTAGCCGAACAGCATCGCGGTGAGATTGGAGGGGAAGGAGCGCACCGTGACGTTGTAGGTCTTCACCGCGGCGATGTAGCGGTTGCGTGCGACGGTGATGCGGTTCTCGGTGCCTTCGAGCTGCGCCTGCAAATCGCGGAACAGGCCGTCGGCCTTGAGCTGCGGGTAGTTCTCGGCCACCAGCAGCAGGCGCGAAATGGCACCGGTAAGCTCGCCCTGCGCAGCGATGAACTTCTGGAACGCAGCCTCGTCGTTGATCAGTTCCGGCGTCGCCTGAATCGCGCCGACGCGGGCGCGCGCTTCCGTGACGCTGATGAACACGTCCTTCTCATGCGCTGCATATCCCTTCACCACGTTGACCAGATTCGGTACCAGATCGGCACGGCGCTGGTACTGGTTCAGCACTTCGGCCCAGGTCGCCTTGATGTCCTCGTCCGTCGTCTGCAAGGTATTGTAGCCGCATCCGGACAAGACCAGCGCCATCCATCCCGCGGCCATCCATTTGAACGCATTCAGCCATTTGAACATGTCAGTCTCCCGTGAGTGTCGTGTGAGCTTAGTCTACGCCACGCCCCAGGTGGCAAACAGCGGATCGGATTCGCCCAGCCTGTCGGCATAGCGGTCGTCCTTGGGGCGCTTGAGGCCGCGCTCGACATAGGTTTCCACCTTCCTGAAGCCGGCCTGCTTGATCAGCGTGCCGACCCAGGCCATGCGTTCCATCGGATGCAGCTCGGTCCACAGCTTGACCACCTTGGGCGGGAAATAGCGGTGCGACAGCGTCACCACGAACATGCCGCCCGGCTTCAGCACCCGCCTGACTTCGGCAACGATCCTGTGCGGCTGCGTCAGATATTCGAACGAAACGGTGCACACCACGGCGTCGAAGCTGGCGTCGGCAAACGGCAGTTTGGGGTCGGCGTTGATGTCCTTCACGATGCGTTCGGCAAGCTGCGGGTTGTCGGCGAGCTCCTCGGCGTTCAGACCCAGTCCCACCGCCAACTGCACAGTGTCCGGCAGATGCGAGCGCCAGCCCGCCATCAGGTCGAGCACCCGCGCGTTCTCCGGCAGCACGGTGCGGTACAGCGCCTGGATGCGGCGTGCGCACACGGCGTCGACGTGGGTGACCTTGCGGGCGACCGTGTAGAACTCGGTATCGGGAAATTCGTCCTCGCGGCTGAAGGCATCCGGGCCCTCGAAATCGGTCGGCGTCTGCAACTGCGTTTCCATGCCGCTCCATTCGAGCAGCTGTTCGACTTTGCCGACTGGCTCGGTCGAGACATCGCTCTTGCCGCTGTCGATGCTGAAAATGCGGCCCTGCAGCGGATGGCTGAAATTGGCGACGAAACTCGCTTCGTTGAGCTTCATCACGCGAAACATCGGGCCGGGCGCGTCGTCGGCGTGCAGCAGTTGCGACGGGTAGAAGCGTCCCTGCTTCAGCGGTGCGATATCGCTGCGGAACACCTCGTTCGGCACCTCGTGCTCGATCCTGGGGCCGACGTCCACCTGGGCGTCGACCGGCGGCGTGTCGCCCGGCGCCCAGATCACCACCTGATGGCGGCCAAGGTCGGAAAAATAGTTGACGCGAAAACGTAAAGCGGAATGCAGGAGTTTCATGAATACAGGGGTCAGGGGTCAGAAGCAGGGATCAGGGAAGTGTAGGTTTGCCTGGCAAGGCACAGATCCTCCCAGGCGCGCGCCTTGTCGGCCAGGTTGCGCAGCAGGTAGGCCGGATGGTAGGTCACCACCAGCGGCACGCCCTGGAACCGGTGCACCCGGCCGCGCAGGCGGCCGATCGCCTCGTCGGTGTCGAGCAGATTCTGCGCGGCAAAGCGCCCCAGAGCGAGGATGAGTTTCGGCTGGATGAGTTCGATCTGCGCCAGCAGATAGGGCCGGCACGCCGCCACCTCGTCCGGTTCCGGATTGCGGTTGCCGGGCGGACGCGATTTCAGCAGGTTGGCGATGTAGACATTGTCGCCGCGTTGCAGCGAGATGGCTGCCAGCATGGCGTCGAGCAGCTTGCCCGCTTGGCCGACGAACGGCTCGCCCAGCCGGTCTTCGTCCGCGCCCGGCGCCTCGCCGATGATCAGCCAGTCGGCGTTGCGGTCGCCCACGCCGAGCACGCCCTGGGTACGGGTGAGGTGCAGCTTGCAGGCGGTGCAGTGGGCGACGGCATCGGCAAGCGCCTCCCAGCTCAGGCGCGGATAAGTAGGCGTATCCCCGGCAGCCGCTTTTGCCACAGGGGTCTCGCGCAGACGCCACACCGGGCCGATGCCCAGTTCGTCGAACACGTCGTCCCGGCTCAGCACGACAAGTCCTTTTTCATGATGAGCGCATCCTCTCGGCCGTTGCGCGCCGGGTAATAACCGCGCCGCACCGCCAGATCGATAAAACCGCTGCCGTGATACAGCCCGATCGCTGCGCTGTTGGAAGTGCGCACCTCCAGGAAGACGCTGTCGGCATGGTGATCACAGGCACGCGCCAGGCAGTGGTCGAGCAGATCGCGCCCGAGGCCGTGTCGCCGCCACATCGGCGCGATGGTGAGATTGAGCAGATGCGCCTCGCCCGCTGCCGCCATCATCGCGTAGTAACCGATCACCTCACCCTCGGCTTCGCGCACCCACATGCTGTAGCCGGCCTGGAGCGAGTCGGCAAAGTTGCCCGGGCTCCACGGGTATTCGTAGCTCGCCAGCTCGATCCGGTGGATGCGCGGCAGGTCGGCCTCGGTCATCGGCCGCAGGCGATGCGCGATTTCGAATACGGCGCTCATGCGGTCTTTTTCCGGCGGCGCTCATCCACCGTCAGCGCCACCTTGTCGCGCAGGTAAATCGGGGCGGCCAGCGCGGCGTCCTTGCCTTCTCCGCGTTCGAATGCCAGGGCGGCAAGCGACGCCATTGCCGCGGCGTCGGGCATCAGCGTGTCGTCGATGCGCACGAGCGCCGCCGCCAGCCGCGGGCGCAACACTTCGCCCAGCGCGGCGAAACCGTTGCCGGCGCCGACCCAGTCGCCGGCTGCCGGCACGCTCACCGACCCGGGCAGCGCCAGGGCGGGTTCGCTGACGGCACGCCAGCCGGCGCCGTCGCGCTGATACGCCGCCCAGTAGACCTCGGCCATGCGCGCATCGAGCACGGTCAGCACCCGCTCCGCGCCGGCCTGCTCGGCGACCGACTCGAGCGTCGACACGCCGACCACCGGCAGCCCGGCGCCGAAGGCCAGACCCTGGGTCACCGCACAGGCGATGCGCAGGCCGGTAAACGAGCCGGGGCCGGCACCGTAGCCGATGCCGTCGAGCTGGCGCAAGGAGGTGTCGGATGCACGCAGCAGTTCATCGATCATCGGCAGCAACAGGCTGCTGTGCCGCTGTTCGGCCAGCACCCGGCGCGCCTGGACCCGGCCATCCAGCCACAGCGCAGCCGAGCACCATTCGGTCGAGGTATCGAGAACGAGCAGTTTCATCAGTGTCCCGAATTGGAAATTCGCGACTGGAACATTGCGCCGAAAAGGCCTTCGCAGGATAAAAATGGCGAAACCGTTTCCAGCCGCGACGGCGCGCGCAGCCGGATTGGACACCCGGCGAGCGCGGCAACAAAGGATGGGGACGGTTTCGGCATTTTTATGTCGCTAATTTCCAATTCGGGACGCTGATATTTTACCGGTTGCCGCGATAGCTGACCCGGTAAATCGCTCCAGCCTGGTCGTCCGACACCAGCAGGCTGCCGTCGGGCATCACCAGCACGTCGGCGGGACGCCCCCAGGCCGACTCGCCTTGCTGCCAGCCGCTGACGAAGGGCTCGTAGCTCACCGCGCGGCTGCCCTGCAAGCGCACCACGCTGACGCGATAGCCGTTTTTGCGGCTGCGGTTCCACGAGCCGTGCTCGGCGATGAAGACGGCATCCCGGTATCGTCCGGGGAACTGCTTGCCGCGGTAAAAGCGCATTCCCAGGCTCGCCACATGCGCGCCCAGATTCTGCACCGGCAGTTCGAATTCGTCGCAGCGGCGGGCCTGGCCGAATTCGGGATCGGTGAAGCTCCCGCCGTGGCAATACGGATAGCCGAAATGCTGGCCCGGCCGGCTCAGGCGATTGAGCTCGTCGGGTGGCGCATCGTCGCCCAGCCAGTCGCGGCCATTGTCGGTGAACCACAGTTCGCCGCTTTGCGGCTGCCAGTCGAAGCCCACGCTGTTGCGCACGCCGCGCGCGACCACCTCGATTGTGCCGCTACTCACATCGAGCCGGGTGATGACGGCGTACTTGTCCGGATCGGGCGCGCAAATATTGCATGGCGCACCGACCGGCACATAGAGCTTGCCGTCCGGTCCGAAGGCGATGAATTTCCAGCCGTGATGAGTGTCGTCCGGATAGGCGCTGCTGACGATTTCCGGGCGCGGCGGGTTTTTCAGGCGCGCTTCGATATTGCGCAGCCGCAGGATGCGGTTGACCGCCGACACGTACAGATCGCCATCGCGGAATGCCACCCCCACCGGCATCTCGAGATCGGCGGCAATCACCACCGGCGTGTGCGGCGCCTGCAATGGAATTGCGTAGACCTTGCCCGCGCGCATGCTGCCGGCAAACAGCGTATTTTTTCCGAGCGCCATCTGCCGCGCGTTGGGCACGCTGGCAAACAACTCGATCCGGAATCCCGGCGGCAGTTTGAGGCTGGACAGCGGCAAAGCCGGCACCGACAACGCAGCCGCCGAGGCTTGCGCCAGCCAGGCCAGTGCCATGGCCAAGGAGACGATCAGTCGCTTCATGGTGTTCGCTCCGTCTGCAGAGGAATCAGGATTTCGAAACGCACCCGCGCCCATGGGTCGCGCAGCTCGGCCAGCCGCACGATGCGTGCGGTCAAGGCCTGCCCCCGATCGAGCAGGCGCGCCACGTCGGCATTCTCGCGACGCGGCACATAGCCGATCTTGTGGCCTCGCCATTCCACCCGCACCGCCCTGGCATCGTGCGGATTGTCCGGTTCGCGAACCAGGGCGAGCGCATCGCCGACCCGCATCTGTGGCCACAGCGTCCTGCCTGCGTGGTACTGAAACCCGGCCAGCGGCGAATCCTGCAACAGGATGTGCGCGGCAACTTGTGCGTGGAGCGGTTGCATCCACAGCCCAATCAGACATAGCAACGCCAGCCGACGACGCATGGGGAGTCCGAATCTCAGGTTCCGAATCAGGCATTCTAGTGGGAAATCCGCCCCCCGATTCGCACCGGCCCGAAGCTTTCGGCTTTACTTTTTCACCCGACAAGCGGTCGTCCGCTTGGGGTAGGATGAATGTATTCTCATCCTACCCCATCAGCCAAACCCACCATGCCGAGAAAAGCCGCCGCCAAAACCAAGCTGTTCGTACTGGACACCAACGTGCTGATGCACGACCCCACCAGCCTGTTCCGCTTCGAGGAACACGACATCTACGTGCCGATCGCCACCCTGGAAGAACTCGATCAGCACAAGAAGGGCATGAACGAGGTTTCGCGCAACGCGCGCCAGGCAACGCGCTTCATCGACGAGATCGTCAGCAAGCTCGACAGCATCGAGGAAGGCGTGCCACTCGCCCCGCACAGCCACAATGCCGCCACCGGCCGCCTGTTCCTGCAGACCCAGGCGATCACCGGCGACATCCCGCTGAGCCTGCCGACCTCCAAGGTCGACAACCAGATCCTCGGCGTGGTGCTGTTCCTGTCGCGTCACTATCCCAAGCGTCAGGTCATCCTGGTGTCGAAAGACATCAACATGCGCATCAAGGCCCGCGCACTCGGCTTGCCCGCCGAGGATTACTTCAACGACAAGGTGCTGGAAGACACCGACCTGCTGTACGCCGGACTGCGCGAACTGCCGGCCGATTTCTGGGACAGCCACGGCAAGGGCATGGAATCCTGGCAGGCCAACGGCCACACCTACTACCGCGTCAAGGGGCCGTTGATTTCGAGCTTGCTGCCCAACGAGTTCGTCTATCAGGAAGGCCCCAACCCGCTCTACGCCAAGGTATTGAAGGTCGAGGGCAAGCAGGCGGAGATGGTCACGGTACGCGATTTCAGCCACCACAAGAACAATGTATGGGGCATCACCGCGCGCAATCGCGAGCAGAACTTTGCACTCAACGTGCTGATGGACCCCGAGATCGATTTCGTCACCCTGCTCGGCCAGGCCGGCACCGGCAAGACCCTGCTCACCCTGGCAGCAGGCCTGGCGCAAGTGCTGGATAAAAAGATCTACAGCGAAATCATCATGACCCGCGTCACCGTTCCGGTAGGCGAGGACATCGGCTTCCTGCCCGGAACCGAAGAGGAAAAAATGACGCCATGGATGGGCGCGCTGGAGGACAACCTCGACGTGCTGAACAAGAGCGACGACGAGGCTGGCGACTGGGGGCGCGCCGCAACGCAGGATCTGATCCGCTCCCGCATCAAGGTCAAGTCGCTGAATTTCATGCGCGGCCGCACCTTCCTCAACAAGTTCCTGATCATCGACGAAGCGCAGAACCTCACGCCCAAGCAGATGAAGACGCTGATCACGCGCGCGGGACCGGGCACCAAGGTGATCTGCCTGGGCAACATCGCGCAGATCGACACGCCCTACCTCACCGAAGGCAGCTCCGGCCTCACCTACGTGGTCGACCACTTCAAGGGCTGGCCGCACAACGGCCACGTCACGCTGCAGCGGGGTGAACGTTCGCGTCTGGCCGACTATGCTGCAGAGGTGCTGTGACCCCAACCGCGCAAGGAGACGCACCATGCAAAAGCACTGGATGATTCTGGCCGTCGGCCTCACCCTGGCGCTGCCCGCTCACGCGATCGACTGGAAGGAGATGCTGAAGGGCGTGATCACCAAGCCGGCCGTCGAGACCGCCACGAGCAGCGGGGTCGACGCCCTGTCGACGACCGAGATCAATGCCGGACTGAAGGAAGCCCTGACCCGTGGCGCCAACGCCGCCGTCGCCCAGCTCGGACAGAAAGACGGCTTCTTCGGCGACGCCGCACTGAAAATTCCGCTGCCGCCCAGCCTGCAAAAAGCCGAAAAAGCCATGCGCATGCTCGGCATGGGCAAGCAGGCCGACGAACTGGTGCTGTCGATGAACCGCGCCGCCGAGGCCGCCGTGCCCGAAGCCAAAACCCTGCTGGTGGACGCGGTGAAGGAAATGACGCTGGAAGATGCCCGGGGCATCCTGACCGGCGGCCAGACTTCGGCCACCGACTTCTTCCGCAGGAAAACCGAGGTCAGGCTGACCGAACGCTTCACGCCCATCGTCAAGGCGACCACCGACAGGGTCGGACTCGCGCAGCAATACAACCGCTATGCCGGCATGGCCGCGCAATTCGACCTGGTCGACAAAAGCCAGGCCAGGATCGAGGAGTACGTCACCCAGCAATCGCTCGACCGCCTGTATCGGCTCATCGGCGAAAAGGAGCAGGCCATTCGTGCCAATCCCCTGCAGGCCGGTAGCGACCTGCTGAAAAAGGTCTTCGGCGCGGTCAGCGGCAAGTGATGCCGCGGTCGGCGCGACACGGCCAGGCTACGCCATGCTCCGGCTGGCGGATAGCCGCGAACAGGATCGCCATGACCATGCCCGGCCTGCTTGCCGGGCTGCTGCTCGCCCTGCCCGCTCACGCCTGGGAAGTCGGCGAATTCAAAAATGGCATGAGCCGCGCTGAGGTCGAACAGGCGCTCAAAACCTGGAACTTCGACAAGACCCTGCCGGCCGGCAGCGACGGTCTGTTTGCCTACGATCTGCCCAGCAACCCCGCCGGCCGCCGTTTCCTGTTCACCTTCTGCAACGACAAGCTGGTGGCGTTCGACCAGGAGGTCGAACCAGCCTTCCGCCATTTCGTCGTCATCGCCTCGAACTACGCCAACCTCTATGGCAACCCGCTCAAGGTCATTCCCTACACCAGCGTCATCGCCAGCGGCGAAAAAAGCCTGCTGGCGATGTTCTGGCGCAAAGGCTCCGACTACATGGGCCTGAAATACGCGCTGTACCCGAACAGCGAGCAACTCTCGCTGACCTGGCAGGTCAACAACAACTGCTGGCAGGCGCCGCGCTGAGGCAAGCCGGCCAAACCGGCTCGGCCGCATGGACGTGCAGATCGTTTACCCGGGCCGCGCGCCTGCGGCGTCCGCATCGTAGCCTGTGGATTCATCCGCAGGCTTGCGCATCCGCTGCGGCGCCGCGTGCGCGCAGTGCCCCAAGGCAATGACCAGCGCGGGCGCCTCACCCGGCGGGATCCGCACGGCGGCGGCCAGCGTCGCTATGTCGAATCCGCCGATCGGACAGCTGCCCAGGCCCAGGTGCGAGGCCTGCAGCAGCAGCTGCGCTGCGGCAAAGTTGCACTGGCCTTGCGCCCAGGCCGCGATGGATTCCGCGCGATAGAAAGCGCGGTAAGCCGCATCGGTCGGCGCCCTGTCCTGGCCACCCGCCTCGGCTTCAAAACGCGCACGCACGTAATCCGAATCCGGGTCGAGCGCCGCCACCAGCGCCACGATCACGATGAATGCCGCAGCGCTGGCTGCGGCAGGCTGGTCGTAACAGGCCCGCGCAACGGCTGCCCGCCCCGCCCCGTCTTCCACCGTGATGAAACGCCAGGGCTCCAGGCCAAAGGCCGACGGTGCCAGGCGGCCTGCCTCTCTCAGCGAAGCCAGTTCGCCCGCAGCGACGGGCTGGTCCGCAACAAACCGGCGGCAAGCGTAGCGCCGTTGAATTGCTTCGAGCAGTATGGAGGACATCGAGACGGCTCCCTGGATTGGCGGCACTTCAACCATAGCGCATCGCCGTCGATGGGGTAGACGTTGCGGGTGCTTCAACCCGAATGCAACACGGGAATGCCCTTACACGAGCAGGCCCTGACGGGCAAACAGCCACAACTGCCGATGGGTCAGTTCATTGACGGTTGCCGGCGCCAGCTCCAGCCCTGCCTCGGCCAGCGTGGTCTGCATGCTGGCCACCAGTTCCGCGATCGTGTGGCTGCCGTCCAGCAGGCCGAGCAACGCCCGCCCCGACGGATCCAGATCCATCGCCACATGGCGCGCGCCGCTTACGATCCAGCCCGGCGAGCTTGCCTGCCAGCGGGCCAGTGCATGCGCGCAAGGGAGCCCCTTCAGCTCGGCATCGACCGTCCCGGCCGACACCGTGGGCATGACGCCATGCGCGATCACCAGCTGGAACAGCGCCTCGCGGAACCCGGCTTCGTCCCCCTCGCCGCCGACGCCGAATTCGGCCATCACTTGCCTGGCGGCAGACAACAATCCCGCGTAATCCAGTGCGCCGGGATAGGCAGCCGCCAGGGCCATGGCAGCCGCTTTCATCGCTGGCAGCGACACCGGGAAAGTATTGCCGGCCGGATTGACGAAGCACTGCTCGGTGGCTGCGCTCAGATCGATTTCCTCGTCACTCCGCACATCGGCATAAAACGCCAGCCCGCTCAGCGCCCCGGCCTGCGGCGGTTGCGCACAGGGCGCGTCGGCGCGGGCGATCACAGCGCGGCGAAAGCGGGTTGCCAATGCCTCGTCGAGTGCCGCCTCGGCATCCAGCCAGCGCCCGGCCATGCTTTCGGGAATCAGCCCCCAGCTATCTTCAAGTTCGACCACGGCACGGCGCGGACCCGCTTCGCCGACATAGCGCAGCCCGTGCGTATCGAGTTGCGCCGCGAATTCGGCAAACCGCATCGGCGCATTGAATTCGGCAAGGTACTCATGGAACAGATAGGACGGCGCAGCCGACTTGAGATAGGCGATTTCCTTCAGCAACAGCGGGTCGCTCCACTCGGCTTCCAGTTCATCCAGCACACGCAGCGCCTGTTCAAACCGGGCAGGCGCGGGTAGGTCGGCCGTGGTGCGTTCGGCCAGCGCGATGCGCAGGGGCCGCAAGGCGTTCCAGCCGGCTTCGACGTTGAAGCTGAGGTAGGCGATGCCGTGCGGTGACAGATGGCGCCGGCATAGATCAAGCAGCGCTTGCCGCACCGCAGGCGGCACCCAGGAAAACACGCCGTGCGCGATGATGTAGTCGAATTCGCCGAGATCGTCCGGCAGTGCGGCCAGATCGCCATGCACGATGCGCACGTTGGGCAAGCCGAGATGGCGGATGAATGCCGCGCCCGCCTCCGCCTGCACGCGCGACAGCTCCACCCCCACGCAGCGGGATTCGGGCCAGCGCCACGCCAGCGGAATCAGGTTGCCGCCCTGCGCGCAGCCGAGTTCGAGGATGCGCGCCCGGCACGGGTCGGGTGCATCGAAGCCATGCAGCCTGGCGACCGCGGCCAGAAAATCCGGCTGGGTTTCCGGCAGCGGCAGGCTGTCGTAGGGGAGTTCGTCGTAGCTTGCGAGGGTGTCCATGGCGGCGATTGTCTCAGCCCTGTGCGCGCCTCTCAAGCCTGATCAATGCCCGCGCAAGCCCGGTTTGAACGAGAACAGGACAGCCTGCGGGCGCGGTTTGCGCGGTTGGGTTCGGCGCGTGCGCGACGCGCGTCGACAGATGATGCAGGATCGGCAGGGTCCGGCCAGTCCGAGTCCACCAAGGGCGCTTCGTTGCTGGCCAGGGATGTGCGCCGGTGCCTTGATTAAAGTACCGTAGGCCACCCCCCAACTGCAATTAAAGTTGCATATCAATCTGAAATATTTCTTCTAAGCTGATTACAGCTATTCCGAGCAAGATGATGCCGCTGCTCTTCGTTTTGATCGCGCAGGGCAGCGTACCTGGCGACAACCTCAACGACGACGTCGGTGGCAAGCCAGTCGCACTGCATGGCCCGCACGTGCTGATCGGCACAGGCGCGGTAAGCCTGCTTGGTGGCACGGCGAATGTTTCCTTCACCAACAATATCAGCGCCGACGCCACCATCGAGATGCCGCTTGGAGGTAACGCGACGCGGTAAGTCCGTGCGCTGAAAATGACCCGTACTCTCAAGGAGAAGCAACATGCCGGTTACCTTGTCCTACCCTGGCGTCTACATTGAAGAAGTGCCCAGTGGCGTGCGCACTATCACCGGTGTGTCAACTTCCATCACCGCCTTCATCGGGCGAGCGCTGCGCGGCCCGGTGAATGATCCGGTGCGCGTGCAGAGCTTCGGTGAATTCGAGCGGCGCTTTGGCGGGCTGTGGCGCGATAGCACCCTGAGCTACGCGGTGCAGCAGTTCTTCCAGAACGGCGGCACCGATGCAATCGTCGTACGCGTGCACAACGGCGCAGCCGCCGCCACCCTCACCCTGGCGGTGGGCGTCCAGCTGGTCGCGGCCAATCCCGGAAAATGGGGTGAAAAGCTGCGGGTTCGGGTCGATCACAACACCCGCCCTCATCTTCCTATCGATCCGGCCAACAGTCTCTTCAATCTCGCGGTGCGCGACACCGCCACCGGGGTGACCGAGCGCTTTCTCAATCTCTCGACCGATCCCAATAACGCACGCTTCGTCACGCGGGTGTTGGAGCAGGAATCCAACCTGGTGCGCATCGTCACGCCGCCAGGCACGGTGCCTGCGCTGCGCCCCGCCGCCAACGGCAACCCGCCCGCCGGCGCCGATCCGCTGCTGGACAATGCCTCCTCCACTCCTTTCGCGGCGACTGGCAACGAAGGCGCCGCCATTACCGACAATCAGATATCGCTGGCATCGCTGGAAGCTCCCAAACATGGGCTATGGGCGCTGGAGAAGGCGGACTTGTTCAACCTGCTGTGCGTACCGCCGCTGACCCGCGAAGCCGGCGGCGACGTGAACTCGCAAACCCGCAGCGCTGCCGCCAAATATTGCCAGCAGCGCCGCGCAATGTATGTCGTCGATCCCCTGATGGCCTGGGACGAGCATTCCGATTTCACCGGCGCCAGTGGCCTGGAAAGCGCAGGCTGGGGTCTGGCCCGCAGCGAGAATGCGGCACTGTTTTTTCCCTATCTGCGCCAGCCCGATCCCTTGCAGGAGAATCGTCTGGCCGACTTCGCCCCCTGCGGCGCAGTCGCCGGAGTCATGGCGCGCACCGACAGTCAGCGCGGCGTATGGAAAGCCCCCGCCGGCAACGATGCCACGCTTAACGGCGTGGCCGAACTCGCTGTGAAGCTGACTGATGGCGAGAATGGCCAGCTCAATCCGCTTGCGGTTAACTGCCTGCGCGCCTTCCCCGTCACCGGTCGCGTGGTATGGGGTTCGCGCACGCTGCGCGGCGCGGATCAACTCGCTTCGGAATGGAAATATTTACCGGTGCGCCGTCTCGCTCTATTCCTCGAGGAAAGCCTGTTCCGCGGCTCGCAGTGGGTGGTGTTCGAGCCGAACGACGAACCGCTGTGGGCGCAAATCCGCCTCAACGTCGGCGCCTTCATGCAGGGCCTGTTTCGCCAGGGCGCCTTCCAGGGCAGCAGCCCGCGCGATGCCTACTTCGTCAAATGCGACAAGGAGACGACCACCCAAAACGACATCAACCAGGGCGTCGTCAACATCGTTGTGGGCTTCGCCCCGCTCAAGCCAGCCGAATTCGTGGTGATCAAGATTCAGCAGATCGCCGGCCAGATTCAAGTTTAAGGAGTACCCCATGGCACAGTTCACAGTCAATCCGCGGCGTTTCGACCCTTACAAAAACTTCAAATTCCGCATCAAATGGGATGGCCGTTATGTCGCAGGTATCTCCAAGGTCGGCGCACTCAAACGCAGTACCGAGGTCGTCGAGCATCGCGAAGGCGGCGATCCGTCCAGCTCGCGCAAATCGCCAGGACGCACCAAATACGACGCCATCACGCTGGATCGCGGCGTCACGCACGACACCGAATTCGAGAAGTGGGCCAACAAGGTGTGGAACTACGGTTCCGGCTTGGGCAGCGAAGTTTCGCTAAAGGATTTCCGCAAGGACCTTATTCTTGAAATCTATAACGAGGCCGGCCAGCTGGTCCTGGCGTACAAGCTGTACCGCTGCTGGGTATCGGAATTTCAGGCACTGCCGGATCTCGACGCCAACGCCAACGCCGTGGCCATCCAGCATATCAAGCTTGAAAACGAGGGCTGGGAGCGCGACTACGAAGTAACCGAGCCCAGCGAGCCGAGCTTCACGGAACCTGCTTAGGGTAAGCCATGCGATCACTCAGTGACGCCGACATCCTTGCAGTATGGGAGTCCGCCCACCGTTACCATCCTGTCGATCAAGCGATCGCATTGTTGATGACATCAGAGCCGGGGCTTTCCCGAGACGAGCTGGCATCGCTGCCACTGGGCCGGCGCGACGCGCGGCTGCTGGACTTGCGCCTGGCCACCTTTGGCGACACTTTGAATAGTCGCGGCACCTGCCCGCAATGCAATGAGGCGGTGGAGTTCGAGATTTCCTGCAGCACGCTGCGAGCGCCGGACGCGGAAGTCTACGAACACACGCTCGATGCCGAGGGTTACCAACTGCGCATGCGCCCGCTCACCAGTTTTGATCTCGCCGCGGCGGCGGGTGCCGCCGACGTCGCCGAGGCGCACCGTTTATTGCTTCAACGGTGCGTGGTCGAGGCACGTCGCAATGATGCGTTTGTGAGTGCCGGCGAGTTGCCGGAAGCGATAAGTGCTGCGGTCGCGCAGGCAGCGCTCATGACCGATCCGCAAGCGGAACTACTGATCGAACTGGCATGTCCCGCCTGCGAACACCGCTGGCAGGCGACACTGGATATCGCACACATCCTGTGGAAGGAAGTGGATGCGCGTGCGCAACGGCTGTTGATGGAAGTGCATCAACTGGCATGCGCCTACGGCTGGCGCGAGGCCGACATCCTCGGCATGAGCCCGGTGCGCCGCAACGCCTATCTGCAAAGGGTGGCGGCATGAATGACTTTCTCACCCGATTGGCGCAGCGCAGCATGGGTGAAGCACCGTTGATTGCGCCGCGGCTGCCGAGCTTGTTCGCGCCGGCCGAAGAGTCTTCGACCGGCAACAGCGCCGACATGATGGCTGTCGCTGACCCAGCGCAGAACGCCACGCCCGCCTCGCTCCCAATACAGCCATGCACGACCGCGCGCGTCGACCCTCCCGCCGGAAAACCACGCACCTCCGTTTACCCGCCACAACGCCCCCTTCCACCGGAAGCATCGCCTACGGTGCACACCGACAGCGCGCCACCGCGGGTTGAAGCGATGCTCGTCCCGGTCGTCGAAACGACACCAGAGAATTCCCGGATGCCACCGCCGCTGCTTGCTCCTGTCGCTCCCCGCCCTGCCGCGTCACTAAAGCCACCGATCGCATCGCGAAAACAGGATATGCCTGCCGCCGCGCCGGAGCCTTGGTTGCCGCTGTTGCCGCAACGTAAAGCGGAATCCGTCGCGCCATTTCCTGTCGCCGCTGACACCCCCAAGCCTGGGGACGTGGGCACGCCTGACGCACCCACGGTGCACATTACCATCGGCCGCGTCGAAGTCAGGGCGAACATCGCCCCCCCCCCGGCCACGCAGCGCCCGCGCCCGGCGAGCCAACCCACGCTATCCCTGGGCGACTATCTCAAACGCGGAACAGGCGCATCATGAGCAGCCCGCTGGCCATCGCCGCCGTCACCGCTGTGTTGCGCGATCTGCTCAACAACGGCCTCATCGACCACAACATAACCGGGTCGCTGGGCAGCAATGTGGATGTCACGGCTGTGCCCCCCGACACCATCGCGGTAGATGTTGCCAACGGGCGCACGCAGCTCAATCTGTTCATGCATCAGGTGACGCCCAACACCGGGTGGCGCAACGAAGGCTTGCCGTCGCGCGATGGACGCGGCACGCGCCTGACCAATCCACCGCTGGCCCTGGACCTGCATTACCTGCTCACCGCCTACGGCGCGGCGGAACTGCACGGCGAAATCCTGCTGGGTTATGCGATGCATCTATTGCATGAGGCGCCGGTTCTGGACCGGCAGGCCATACGCACGGCGCTCAGTGGCGGCACCGTCCCCGGCGCCATCCTGCCGCCCGCTTTTCAGGCGCTCTCCGCCGCCGACCTCGCCGATCAGGTCGAACAGATCAAGATCACGCCGATGACCATGAGCACTGAAGAAATGTCCAAGCTGTGGTCAGCCCTGCAGGCACATTACCGACCCACCGCCGCCTATCATGTGTCGGTGGTATTGATCGAGGCGCAACGTGCGACGCGCTCCGCGCTGCCGGTACTGACGCGTGGGCAGGTCGACCCCGCCAGCGGACGCGAGCGCGGCGTGATGGCGGGTGCCAGCCTGATTCCGCCCTACCCCATGCTCACCGCCATCGAACCGCCCAATCAGCAACTGGCGGCCCGGCTCGGCGATACCTTCACCCTGCGCGGCCACAATCTGGAGGGCACCGGCGTGGTGGCGCGTTTCGAACACCCGCGTCTTGCCAACCCGATCGACATCAGCGTGGGCACCAACGCCAACGGCGAGGCCCTGAGCATCGCCCTGCCCAACAACGCCGCTGCGCAACTCGCCTGGCCGCCGGGAGCGTGGAACGTCACCCTGCTGCTGCAGCGCCCGGGCGAGACGGAAGTTCGCAGCACCAATACGCTGCCACTGCTTCTGGCGCCGCGTATCGATATCGCTTCCTCCACGGCCGTGCGCGATGCCGCCAGCGGCGAGGTCACGCTGACACTGGTGTTCACCCCGCAAGTCAGACCGGGACAAAAAGTCAGTCTCAATGGCGGCGGTCGAGAGGCCTCGCCGGACAACTTCATCGCACAAACCGGCAGCCTGGCCTTCCCGTTCCCCGAACTCGCCTCTGGAGCGCAATGGCTGCGCTTGCGTGTTGACGGTGCAGACAGCCTGCTGGTGAATCGAGCCGTTACGCCGCCGCAATTCGATACGACACAACGCATGAGCATCCCGGCATGAGCTCACATGACGACAATCAATGGATCGAGACCAACCGGCGTGCCCTGAACGGCGAACTCGCGTGGTTGCAGCAACTGCTGGAGAATGCGCTCGACCGCGACACGGCGATCGCAGTTGAAAAGCCCGCCGACACTTCGCGTGTCCTCGATTTTCTGAGCGAACAATTCCAGCTCTCGGCCTTTGAACGCACGTTGCTGCTGCTCTGTGCAGGTATGGAACTGGAAGCGAACATCGCTCAACTCTGCGGTGCGAATCAAGATGACACCCACGTCGGGCATCTCACCTTCGGCCTGGCGCTCGCGGTGTTGCCCGAAGCCCACTGGAGTGCCTGCTCGCCCCAGGCGCCTTTGCGTTACTGGCATTTGATCAATTTCGGCAACAGCCCCCGACTCACCACCGCGCGTCTGTCTATCGACGAGCGCATCCTCCACTATCTGCTCGGTGTTCCCGCGCAGGACGCACGGCTGGACGGGCTGCTGCGCGATCTTCCGCAGGTGCTGCTGCCCCCCTCGCAACGGCAACAAGCGGAGCACCTGCTTCACGCCTGGCGCGATGCGCAAGGCCGGCTTCCCCTTCTCGGCTTGTACGGCCAGGACCCCAGTGGCATACGCGCCGTGGCGGAGCACGTCTGCGGCACGCTGGCTCTGCATCCATTGTGCCTGCGCGCAAACGACATCCCATCCGGCGCTGGTGAACGCGCACTGCTGGCGCAGTTGCTCACGCGCGAATGTTTGCTCATGCGTGGCGCCCTGACCATCGAAACGGATGACCAGTGTGGAACGCAGCTTGCCCCGCTGCTCGACCAGCTTGACTGTCCCGTGATCCTGCTCGGCAAGCCGTCGGCGACCATGCAGCAGCGTTGCATCCTGATGGAGATACGCAAACCGCTGGCAGTGGAGCAACGCGACCTGTGGCGCGGCGTATTGGCGGATGTCGAGGGAATAGACGATACGGTACTGCTGCCCATCACGGCGCATTTCGATTTTTCTGCCGAGGATATCGCTGCCGCAGCGGAGGAGACGCGCTCTGAAATGAAAAACGGCGCATTACCCCAGATTCTCTGGCAAATTTGCCGCCGCCGCGCCCGCGGCGAACTGGAACGACTGGCACAGCGCATTACGCCTCGCGCCACATGGAACGACCTGATTCTGCCCGCACCGCAACGCGCCATCCTGAACGACACCGTGCGCCAGGTACGCCACCGCACCACGGTGTATGAACAGTGGGGATTCGCCGGCAAGAGCGAACGCGGCCTCGGCATCAGCGCGTTGTTTGCCGGCGAGAGCGGCACCGGCAAGACACTGGCAGCGGAGGTATTGGCGGGCGAACTGGGCCTCGACCTCTACCGCATCGATCTGTCCGCAGTGGTGAGCAAATACATCGGCGAGACCGAAAAGAATCTTGAACAACTCTTTGCCGCGGCGGAGACCAGCGGCGCAGTGCTTCTGTTCGATGAAGCGGACGCGTTGTTCGGCAAACGCAGCGAGGTCAAGGACAGCCATGACCGTTACGCCAACATCGAACTCGCCTATCTGCTGCAGCGCATGGAGTCCTACCGCGGGCTATCGATACTGACCACCAATCTGAAGTCGTCGCTCGACGCGGCCTTTCTGCGGCGCATCCGCTTCGTGGTGCAGTTCCCGTTTCCCGACGTGTCGCAACGTACCGAGATCTGGCGGCGCATTTTTCCCGAGGCCCTGCCGCACGATGAACTCAAGCTCGATCAACTGGCGCGCCTGCACGTCTCCGGCGGCAACATCCGCAACATCGCGATGAACGCCGCCTTCTTCGCCGCCGAGGATGGCACGCCTTTGTCCATGGCCCACCTCGCCCGCGCCGCGCGTACCGAATATTCGAAACTGGAAAAGCCGATCAATGAGGCGGAGATCGGAGGCTGGCGATGAACACGATGCCAAAACCGGGCGCCATTCATCTGCACATCGACAACCTGGTGCTGCGCGGCTTCACCCAGGTAAACGAGGCAGCGTTGAGCGCCGCCCTGCATGAGGCGCTGAGCCGCGAATTGTGCGCGGCGCCTGCTTTGCGTGACGCCAGCCTGCACACTGCTCGTGCCAGCATTACGCTGCCTGCGCACTATAACGCGCACACTTTGGGCAGTGCACTGGCGCAGTCACTCAGCGGAATCGCCTGCTCAGGCACGGCAGAAACTCACGGGCCTCGTCATGGCTGAGCGCGCCTATACCACCAACCCGGAAGGCCCCGCCCGCCCCTGGTTGCAGCGCAAGTCGACGCTGCGCATCGGCACGCCGGGCGACGCCTACGAGCGCGAAGCCGACCGCGCAGCCAATGCGGTGGCGAGCGGGCGTGGCCTGTCCAATTCCGGACTGTCACTGTCGCGCATCCCGGTCACGCAAGTACAGCGCGAAGAAGGCGGAAAACCCAAGAGCGAAGAAGACAAATACAAGGAAGCCGCGCAAAAACTCGGCGAGGCATTCCTCGAAACCGATGTCGGCAAGAAGCTCAAGGAGAAAGCTGAACAAGACCCGCTGGTAAAGGGCGCCAAGGAGGCCGGCGAAAGCTTCATCGGCACCCTGCCGGGCAAGATCATCACCGGTGCGGCAGCCGCGGGGGCGGTGGCGACGCTGGCAGCGACGCACAAGGAACTGCCGGCGCAAATCCCCGAGATCCCGTTGGACAAGATCACGCCCGGACTGAAGGTGAAGCTTACCTACGAGGGTCCGGTGGACAACCCTTCCAAGGCGATGATCACGTTCTCGTATACCGAACAGCTGGGCGGAGCGAAAAAGCCCGCGAAGACCAAGGCCGAGTTGCAGCGCGAGGAAAACGCACGCATGGCGCTGGACCAGGCCAAGTTCCGCGCCGGCTTGCGTTACCAACCAGGATCGCCCGGAGCGAAACGTCAGGAGTCGGAGGAAGCAGCCCTCAAGCGCGCGGTCTTCAGCGGTGTCGGCAAGCTGCCGGGGCTCGGCAGGATCGATGCATCCCCCGCACTGGCGCCCGCGCCGTCGGCGCTGTCGATGCAGTTCCCCACGCCCAGTTACGGCTTCAAGCCCAAGCCGTTCTCATTGCTGGATGAGGAACTGGAGCTCAAGCCCAGGAGTGAAGCGAGCGACGCAACAGAGCAGGACAAGAAGAAAAAAGAGGAAGGCGCTCCGGTGCAACGCCAGGCAGCCGGCGGCGCCACGCACGACGCCGCACCGTTGCTGGTGAACGATGTGCTCGCCGCACCGGGCCAGCCGCTCGACGCTGCCACGCGCGGATTCATGGAAGAACGTTTCGGCCATGATTTCAGCAGCGTGCGCATCCATGCCGATGAGCGCGCCGCCCGATCGGCAAGATCGGTCGACGCGCTGGCCTATACAGCGGGCAGCAATATCGCGTTTGCGCAGGGCCACTATTCGCCCAGGACGCCCATGGGCAGGCAATTGCTCGCGCATGAACTGGCGCATGTTGTGCAACAAAGCGGTGCCAGCGAGAAATCCTTTCCCATGCTGCAACGCGCCACTACGGCGGAAAGTGTTGGACGCGCCTTCCGCGACTTCTTCTTTTTTGTCCCCAGTCTGTTCGGCGCGGAGCTTGATTACAGCGATGACGAACTGCAGGAATACCTGACCGACATCACCAAGGACAACAAGATAAAGGGCGGCTATTACAACGACGACAAGGCGCGTGCGATCGTGCGGCGCTGGAAGGCGGGAAACAGCAAGTTCAGATTGATTGCCTCACAGAAGATTCTGCTGATCAACGAAATGCTGGATGGGGCCACGCTGGGCGATGACGAGGACCGCATTCTGGACCTGCTGGAACGGAGCGGTGACGCCGATCTGCGCACGATGTTCGCTCCCGGCGGCGTCAGCATCGAGTGGCTGGAATCGGACCTGAACGGCGATTCGCGCAAGCGGCTGGACGCGCTCATCATGAAGAAATTCAAGGGTGGCCGCGACGCGCTGCTCAAAGGCAAGGTCGAATTGCTGGATGCAACCGGGAGTGCTGCACCTGCCACCGCAACCGCAGCAGCGGCGACGGTGGAGCGCAAGGATTACGTATTCCTGATGGGTCAAGACAGGAGAGGCACGGGCAATCCTTTCTATGCCACAGCCGAACGCTTCTATCGCGCCAAATTGCCGAAAGCCATTATGGTGACGGACAAGCGTTCGCTGAGCGCGGTGCTCGAGTACGTGCGCGACCAAGTGAGCGGAGCGGTCGGTACGCTGTATCTGGTGACCCATGCCAATGAGGATGGCACGCTGTCGTTCGGCCTCGACTCCGCCGACGAGGATGCCCATCTGCCTGTCACCGAGCTGCGCGCCGCGCTGCACCCGCAGGCGGGCAAGAGCACGCTGCCCAAGGTCGGCGGCAAGATCGACAAGCAGTCACGCATCGAAATCAAGGGCTGCGACCTCGGCCGCACGCGCGAAATGGTCGAGCTGATCGATGAAGCCTTCGGGGGTGACGGCACCGTCGTCGCACCCACACATGAGCAGGGCTTCAATGTGGACCCCGAGCTTGGCGAGCGCGCGCGCCGCGCCTTCCGCGACAAGATCCGGCAGGCGCATCCTGAGCCTGCCGTCATCGATCCCACGCTCAAGGGCGCGGAAAAGAGGAAGGCCGCAGCAGAACGCAAGAAGGAGATGGCCAAACGGCAAAAGGAAATCGATGCTGAGATCAAGCAGCGCGCCGCCGAGGAGAAGCAGCTGGTGGAGGAAGCCAGCATGACCGAGTCGCTGTCCGGGCCGATGTTCCAGCGCCCCGGCACCAAGCTGTTTACCGCCAAGGAGCTGCGGCCTGAAATAGACCGGCTCTACGGGCACCTGACCGCAAAGCGGCGCAAGGAAATCGCCGATGCGCTGGCAGCGCGCGACCCGCGCTCCGAAGCTGCGGCGAAGGCAAACGGCACCTTCCAGCAACGTGGCCAACGCATGTACCGGAACAAGCCTTTTAGCACGACTTTCCCCGATCCGCGCAATCTCGCCGAAGCCAAGCGCGTG
The DNA here is from genome assembly GCF_000376425.1 of Thiobacillus denitrificans DSM 12475. Taxonomy (GTDB): domain Bacteria; phylum Pseudomonadota; class Gammaproteobacteria; order Burkholderiales; family Thiobacillaceae; genus Thiobacillus; species Thiobacillus denitrificans. The sequence goes on from NZ_AQWL01000008.1 coordinate 89,377, forward strand.
TTCGGCAAAAATTTTGCGGAGAGCCATTTCACCGTGAAGAAAATGCTGCCCTCTGCCGACCCGAACAGTTTTGAATTCAGCGGCACCTTCCGCAATCCGGGAGAAAAGCCCTTTGATGGCACGTTTACCGGCAGCCGCGACCCTGTGCCTGCGAATAACGCCGTGATCGCAGAAGGTCGCAAACAGCTCAACAATCCCGGCCGCTATGCCTGGCGCGTGGAGAGTACGCACTCGAGTAAAGGGACGACCACATTGAAAGCCGTGGCCGAGCGCGTCATCGCCTACCTGCACCACAGCAGTCTCAACCCGGCGCGGCACGAATATTTCATGCCGCCCGAGACCCAGCCGGATTTCTTTACCACCTCGACCTTTACGCCGCCACCGGAAGAAGCCGGAGCCGGTGCCGGAGCCAAACCATGAGCCTGACTTCGTCGCCGCGCCTGCTCAAGGCCGGCATTGTGCTGATGGACCCGGGCAGCGGCCAGGTGCTGCGCGTGATCTCGCTGCAATACAACCCGGACAACCTCAGCCGCTCCTTGCAGATACACGCGCTGGCCGCCGAAGGTGGTGACCGTTCCGAGCCCCTGCGCATGAAGGGCCCGCCGGTGGAGACCTTCAAGCTCGAAGCGGAGATCGACGCTACCGACCAGCTGGAATTTCCCGGCCAGAACAACAACACCGTGCAGCACGGCATCCATCCGCAACTGGCGGCGCTGGAAACACTGATCTACCCCGAAAGCTCCGCGCTGCAAGCCAACAACGCGCTGGCCGGCAGCGGCGCGCTGGAGATCATCCCGATGGAAGCGCCACTCACGCTGTTCGTGTGGAGCAAGCAGCGCGCGGTGCCGGTGCGCATCACCGAATTCTCGGTGACGGAAGAAGCGTTCGATCCGCTGCTCAATCCCATTCGCGCCAGGGTGAGCCTCGGCCTGCGCGTGTTGTCGGTGGATGATCTCGGCTTCAGCCACAAGGGCGGCAGCCTGTTCATGAGTTATCTCAAAAACAAGGAGGCGCTGGCTGGCAAGGCACCGGGCGCCACGTTGAGCACACTGGGCCTGGAGGGGCTGTCATGAGCGATCCATTGCAGGCGCTGCTGAACGCAGGCGTATTGAACAGCTCGTCTTTCCCGCCCAATAGCCGCTATTACGGCGTGGCAGTGGCGACGCTGGAACAAAACAGTCAGGAACCGATCGCCTATCTCAAACGGCGCTTCGTGCCGCCGCCGGACAATTTCAGCGTCGTGCAGGAACACACGGTGGTGCAGGGCGACCGCCTCGACAATCTGGCGGCAAGTTATCTGGGTGACGCGGAATTGTATTGGCGATTGTGCGATGCCAACCGCGCGGTGCGCCCCGACGAACTAACCGAGTCGCCGGGAACGACGCTCGCCATCACCCTGCCGGAAGGTGTTCCGGGAGCGAGCGATGCTTGAGGGGATCAACCTTCAGCTCTACATCGGTCCCGCTGTGCCCGTCCCGGCGCCACGCGAGGTGATCGAGGCGCTGGAACAGGTGCAGGTTCAGGTGAATGGCGGCGACACACAGAGCGGCTTCGAGCTCACCTTCAGCCTGTCCAAGCGTTCGCCGCTGCACACGCTGTTTCTGCTCACCGGCGGCAGCTCCATTCCCATCATGCGCGTGGTAATCGTGGCGATGATGGGCGGCAACGCCGAGGTTCTGATCGACGGCGTGATGACGAATCACGAAGTGCGTCCCGTCGGTGGCGGCAAATCCAGTCTGGTGGTGAAGGGCAAAGACCTGAGCGCGCTGATGGACTTCATCGAACTGGACGGCATCCCCTTCCCCGCCATGCCGCCTGTGCTGCGCGTGCTGGCGGTGCTGGCCAAGTACGCGGCATTCGGTGTCATTCCGTTGACGATACCGAGCGTGGTGGAAGATATTCCCATCCCCATCGAGCGCATTCCGCGCCAGCAAGGCACCGATTACGCCTACGTGAAACAGCTCGCACACGAAGCGGGCTATGTGTTCTACATCGACCCTGGTCCACTTCCCGGCACCAGCCGCGCGTACTGGGGGCCGGAAATCAAGTTGGGCGCACCGCAGCCGGCGCTCAACACCGACATGGATGCCCACACCAACGTGGAGTCACTGTCCTTCCGCTTCGATAAGGAATCGAAGGAGATGCCGGTGGTGTTCATCCAGAATCAGCAGACCAAGGCACCGATACCGATTCCCATCCCCGACATCACGCCGCTCAATCCGCCGCTGGGTGCGATACCGCCGCTGCCGCCGAAGCTCAAGTTTCTCAGCAACACGGCCAAGCAGTCGCCGCTGAGCGCGGTGATGACCGGCCTGGCGTATGCCTCGCAACATGCCGATGCGGTGACGGGCACCGGCTCGCTGAACGTGGTTCGCTACGGCCGGATATTGAAGTCGCGCCAACTGGTTGGCGTGCGCGGCGCGGGTGCGGCGTTTGATGGTCTGTATTACGTGAAGAGCGTGACGCACGCCATCAAGCGCGGCGAATACAAACAGGACTTCACGCTGGTGCGCAACGGCCTGGTGTCCACCGTACCGAGGGTGCCGGCATGAGCGAAGCAAAAAAATACTTCGGAAAATACCGCGGCACGGTGATCAACAACCTCGATCCCATGCAGATCGGTCGCATACAGGTGCTGGTTCCAGACGTATCCAACCTGATGCTCTCCAGCTGGGCCATGCCCTGCGTGCCGGTGGCCGGCATCAACATGGGCATGTTCACCGTGCCACTGATCGGCGCCGGCGTGTGGGTGGAATTCGAACAGGGTGATCCGGACTATCCGATCTGGGTGGGGGGATTCTGGGGCATGGCAGCGGAAGTGCCGCTGCTGTCGCACATGGTGCCGCCGGCGGTGCCGGGCATCACGCTGCAAACGCCCCTGAAGAACGGCATCGTCATCAGCGACGTGCCCGGCCCCACCGGCGGCATCCAGATCCAGACCGCCACCGGCGCGATGATCTCGGTGACCGACCTCGGCATCATCATCTCCAACGGAAAGGGCGCGGTGATCAATCTCACCGGACCGACGGTGGACATCAACCTCGGCGCGCTCACGGTGGTGTAGGGAGAGCGACCATGCCGGCACCCATACTTCATCTCGGCGCCACGGTGACCTGCATCCATGCGGGGCCGGCGACACCGCTCACGCCCTTTCCGCGCGTATTGGTGAGCGGCCAGCCGGTGACCACGCTGACCACGCCCTACGCGATCACTGGCTGCGCCCTCACTGGTACGCCCAATCCGCCCTGCGTCACCGCGCAATGGGTGACGGGCGCGGTGCGGGTGCTGGCGGGCGGCGCGCCGCTGTTACTGCAAACCGGGCAGGCGGTGTGCGTGCCAACCGGCACCGGCTTGTTGCCACTGGTGGTACAACCCAGGGTGCTTGCGACATGAGCCAGATCGACTATCCATTCCATTTCGACGGCCGCGGCCGCACCGCGCAGACGGACACGTCCAGCTACATCCGCGACCTCATCGAACAGGTGCTACTCACCGCGCCAGGCGAGCGCGTGATGCGGCCCTCCTTCGGCAGTGGCGTGATGCAGCTGGTGTTCGCCGCCGCCAGCCCCGAAGTCGCGGCGACTACACAATTCCTGATCCAGGGTGCGTTGCAGCAATGGCTCAGTGATGTCATCACCGTCGATGCCATCGACGTTCAAGCGCAGGACAGCGCCTTGCTCATCACCGTGCAATACATTGAAAACCGCACGCAAACGCGCGGCGTGGCGCGGATCAGCGCACCTGGAGTTGCGCCATGAAGTACTACTGCTGCGACCAGCGCCGCCGGGAAGTGGTGAAGCTGAACAGCATGCTCAACGGCCTGGAATATCTGGAGGTCCACGACAGTGGCCTGCCCGGCGATCCCGCGCGCCAGCTCACGCTGTTCGTGAAATTCCTGCGCCCGGGGCCCGCACTCGGCAAAGACCAGCTCCGCATCGAGGGCGGCGAGCGCATCAAAAGCGTGGACATCGAGTGGATCGCGATCGCCAATGCGCTGCCCGCCAGCGAACCGCCTGGCCTGGTGGACGGCCTTGCGCCGCTCAACGAATTCCTGGTGATCCGCACCAAAGTTTACGGCGATTTTTCCATTTATACCTTGAGCCTGGTGAGCGGACCCGGCAGCGACACCCCGCCGGCAGGTTTTGATCCGCGCCTGAGCGAGATTCAGTTCTCCTTCAAGGTGCAGTGCGAATCGGACTTCGATTGCGTCACTGTGACGCCCTGCCCGACGCCGCCAACAGTGAACCCGCGTCTCGATTATCTCGCCAAGGATTACGCCAGCTTCCGCCGTCTGATGCTGGACCGCATGAGCGTGCTGATGCCCGAATGGCGCAGCCGCAACGCTGCTGATATCGGCGTCACCGTGGTGGAACTGCTGGCCTATGTCGGCGACCAGCTTTCCTACCAGCAAGACGCCGTTGCCACCGAGGCCTACCTCGCCACTGCGCGCAAGCGCACCTCGCTACGCCGCCATGCGCGGCTGGTGGACTATAGGGTTCACGAGGGCTGCAATGCGCGGGTGTGGGTGCGGCTGTTCGTCAACGACGACGGGGTGATGATGCAGCGCGGCACCCCGCTGCTCACGCGCGCACCCAACACAGCCGAGCGCATCGTCCCGTCCGGCGATCAGCTGCGTGATGCACTGGCGAACGGTTCGCTGGTGTTCGAGACGGTGGAAGACACACTGCTCTATCAGGATCACGAACGCATCAGTTTTTACACCTGGGGCGGGCGTGAATGCTGCCTCCCCAGGGGTGCGACGTATGCGACGCTCAACGGCCATTACCCCAATCTCAAGGCAGGCGACGTGCTGGTGTTCGCGGAAGAGCTCGGCCCCCGCACCGGCTTGGCCGAGGATGCCGACCGCACGCATCGCTGGCCAGTGCGCCTCACCGATGTGCGTCTGGCCAGCGACCCCTCCGGCGGCCTGTTCCTGCCGGTACCCAACAATAATCCGCTGGATGTCACCGAAATCCGCTGGGTGGAACAGGATGCGCTGCCGTTTCCCCTATGCCTGTCGACCACCACCGACAAGGATCACGGCGCGGCCTATCTCGGCGAGGTGAGCGCGGCCTACGGCAACATCGTGCTGGCCGACCATGGCCGCACGCTGACGGGCGAAGACCTGGGAGAGGTCCCTGCCTCGCGGCTCACCCTTGCATCCACCCGCGACGTATTAAGCTGCAAGCGCCCGCCGTTGCAGGCCGTGCCGCCGCGTTTCCGGCCGCGGCTGCTGGAACGTCCGCTCACGCACGCCTTGCCGCTTACGGCTGCACCCTTGTTCGCCTTCACCGCGACAGCGGCCATCATCACCGCATTACAGACGCGCAGTTTTACGCCGGCACTGCACGATGCGTTGCAGGCGCAGGGCGTGGTGTTGCAGGCAGGGCTGGTGGGGGTGCAAGGCGGCAATGGCATGTGGTCGGTGTCCGATGGTACGAGCGCCTACCACCTGCGGCTGGACAGCGGTCAGGTGCAGGTGTCGCCGCTGGCCGATGCCGCGATATTGATCACCGCCGCCGATCCACAGCGCGCCCGCCCTGCCGTCTCGCTCGCCAGCAATTACCAGGGCACGCCAGACACATGGCTGCCGCGCCCCGACCTGCTCGCCAGCGATGCAGCGGCGACCGAGTTCGTGGTGGAAAGCGAGTACGACGGCGGCGCCTTGCTGCGTTTCGGCGACGATTATCACGCCAAGCGTCCCGACAGCGGTACCACCTTCAGCGCGAGCTATCGCGTCGGCAACGGCACGGCGGGCAATATCGGTCTGGAGTCCATCGCACACATCGTCAGCAACGATGCGCGGCTGCTGCGCGCGTCGAATCCGCTTCCGGCGCAAGGCGGCAGCGACCCGGAGAACGCCGAGGACATCAGGCGCGATGCACCGGAAGCGTTCCGCACCCAGGAACGCGCCGTTACACCTGAGGATTACGCGGAAGTCACCGAGCGCCATCCCAGTGTGCAGCGCGCCGCTGCCACTTTCCGCTGGACCGGCAGTTGGTACACGGTATTTCTCACCGTCGATCGCAAGGGTGGCGGCGAGGTGGATGCGGCTTATGAACAAACCATCCGCGACCACGTCGAGCGATATCGCATGGCCGGCTACGATCTGGAAGTGAACGGCCCGAGTTATGTGCCCATGCTTCTGGAAATGACGGTGTGCGTGAAGCCCGATTATTTCCGCGCCGACGTGCGCGCCGCGCTGATGCGGGTATTCAGCCGGGGCTGGCGGGACGATGGCACGCCTGCGCTGTTCCATCCCGACAGCTTCACCTTCGGCCAGCCAGTGTACCTCAGCAGACTGTATGAAGCGGCACAGGCGATCCAGGGCGTGGCCTCAGTGGTGATCAACACCCTGCAGCGCCTGCATGCGCCGCCCGACCCCAAGCCACTGGATGACGGCGTGCTGACCATCGGACGCCTGGAGATCGCACGGCTGGACAACGACCCCAACTTTCCCGAACGGGGTGTGTTCAAACTTTCGACAGGAGGCGGCAAATGAGCGGCGAAGAACGTACATCGCAAGACGCCTGCGGCTGCTGTGAAGGCGTGAGCATGCAGGCGCCGGAAGTGCTCTACAACCGCCCGGGGCTCTCCGCCATCGCCTACCGCATCGGGACGCACAGCAAGGTGCTGGCCAGCCTGCGGGCGCGGTTGTCCTCGCAGGATTACCCCGCGCTTGCGAAACTGCGCACTCGCGACAGCGATGATTTTTCCATCGCGCTGCTGGACGCCTATGCCTGCATGGCCGACGTGCTGAGTTTCTATCAGGAGCGCCTCGCCAATGAATCCTATCTGCGCACTGCCGGCGAGCGGCTGTCGTTGAGCGAATTGGCACGGCTGATCGGCTATCGCCTGCGGCCCGGTGTAGCTGCGGAGACCTATCTCGCCTTCACGTTGCAAGAGCCGACGCCACAACCCGCGAGCACCGAACCCAGGCAGGCTTCCGGGGTGCCCGACAGGGTGACGCTGGGCGTCGGCATCAAGGTGCAGAGCATGCCCGGCCCCGACGAAAAGCCGCAGATCTTCGAGACTGTCGAGAGCATCGAGGCGCGGCCGGCATGGAACGTCCTGCTGCCGAAAATGCGCGAGATGAGACTGCCGGTGTTCGGCACCAGGGTTGTTTACCTGCAGGGCGTCGCGACGCAACTCAAGGCGGGCGACGCGCTGCTGTTCGTCGGCACGGAGCGTGAAAACAATACGGGCAACGAAAACTGGGATTTCCGCCGCGCGCAAGACGTGGCGCTCGACAGCACCGCCGATCGCACCGTGGTCACGCTGGATCGCGGCCTGGGTACCGCCTTGCCCTACGTCGCGCCATCGGCCAATCCCAAGGTGTACGCGCTGCGCCAGCGCGCCTCGCTGTTCGGCTACAACGCCCCCGACTGGCGGGTGATGTCCAACGACATCAAATGCGGCTATCTGGGCTTGCCGGCCGGCTCGGCCGTCACCGCCACCGAATGGCCCGGCTTCACCATCGCCGACATCTCCGATCCGCCGAGCAGCATTGCCACCGGCATGGGTCTCTTCGGCGAATATTTCGACAACATCAATCTCACGAGTCGCAAGCTTGTCCGCACCGACACCACGGTTGACTTCGACTGGGGCAGCGGCTCGCCCGATGCGCTGATCGGCGCCGACACGTTCTCGGTGCGCTGGACAGGCTGGGTGCATGCACCGTCGTCCGGCACATACAGCTTCCACACCACCTCCGATGACGGCGTGCGCTTGTGGGTCGACAATCACCTGATCATCAACAACTGGACAGATCACGGCGCTACCGAAAACAGCGGCAGCATCACGCTCAGCGCCGGCAAGAAATACGACATCAAACTGGAGTATTACGAGAACGGCGGCGCGGGGACCATCAAGCTGTCGTGGACGCCGCCGGGGGTGGCCAGGCAGATCATCCCGCAAGAGCGACTCTATCCGCGCAACGTCCATACGCTGCATCTGGACGCGCTCTATCCGCAGATCGTGCACGACGGCTGGCTGGTGCTGTCCATACCCGAGTATCAGGAGCTGTATCAGGTCGATACCGCGGGCGAGGATGCGCGCGCCAGCTTCACTCTTGCCGGCAAGACCACGCGGCTGACGGTGAAAGGCGAGAACCTGCGCGAGCTATTCAACGAACGGCTACGCGAGACAGCGGTGTTCGCAACCAGTGAAAAACTGGCGCTGGCGGAAACGCCCATCACAACCGACGTGGCGGGAGACTTGCTGCGCGTGGACCGCAAAGTTGAAGAACTTGCGCCAGGCCGCACGCTGATACTCAGTGGAACCACCACCGCCGGCGAGGAGGCGAGCGAAGTGCTGACGCTACTGAAGACCGAGCCGGATGGCGACACCAGCAAGATTTTCTTCACCACCTCGCTGCAGCATCAGTACCAGCGCGGCAGCGTCAAGCTCTACGCCAACGTCGCGCTCGCCGTGCACGGCGAGACCGTGCACCAGATCCTCGGCAGTGGCGCGGCACAACTCTCCCATCAACGCTACACCCTCAAACACTCACCGCTGACCTACGTTGCCGCCGAGAGGGAGACCGGTGCCGAGGCCGCATTGGAGGTTCGTGTCAACGACATCCGCTGGAACGAGACACCCACGCTCTACCGCGCCGGCACCGATGACCGCGCCTACGTACTGCGCGTGGACGAAGACGGTGCGGGAACCATCCAGTTCGGCGACGGCCGCCACGGCGCGCGCCTGCCCACCGGCCAGGATAATGTTCGCGCCGTTTATCGCAAGGGCATCGGCACGGCGGGCAACCTGCAAGCCGGCCAGCTCTCGCAGCTGCTCACGCGCCCGCTGGGCCTGAAAGCGGCGAGCAACCCGCTGCCTGCAGAGGGCGGCGTGGATGCGGACAGCGCAGACCATGCGCGGCGCAATATACCGCTCGGCGTACGCACGCTCGGGCGCGTGGTCTCGGTGAAGGATTACGAAGACTATGCGCGCGCCTACGCCGGCATCGCCAGGGCCCAGGCCACCGTGCTAAACACCCGCGCGGGGCGCACCGTATTCATCAGCGTTGCCGGCGATGACGGCGGCCAACCACCGGGTTCGACGCTTACCAAGCTGCTCAACGCGCTCAAACAAAACGGCGACCCGCTGGCGCACTGTGAAACAGCGGCATACAACGAAGCGACCTTTCGCCTTGCGCTGCGCGTCAAACGCGACCCGGATCACGATGGCAAGAAGGTGCTGGCCGACGTCGAGGCTGCGCTGCGTGACGCCTTTTCCTTCAATGCGCGCGACTTTGGCCAGATTGTCTCGCGCTCCGAGATCATCGCCGTGGCTCAGCAGGTGGAGGGTGTGCTGGGTGTGGACCTGGATCGCTTCTACCGCGGTACTGCCATCGCGCTGGAAGAACGCCTGACGCCTTCTGCAGCGGCGGTCGATGCACAGGGCAAGGGCATCGCCGCCGAGCTGTTGCTGCTCGCTACCGGGCCGTTTGATTATCTGAAAGAGATGACGTGAACACTGCCGCCGATCGCCTCTACGAACTGCTGCCCGCCATCCACCGCATCCGCGATGCGGAACAGGGCTATCCGCTGCGCGAGCTGCTCGCCTTGATCGCCGAGCAGGTGGCAGCCATCGAGGAAAACCTCGAACAACTCTACGACGACCAATTCATCGAGACCTGCGCGCCGTGGGTGGCGCCCTACATCGGCGACCTCATCGGTTATCGCACCTTGCATGGCGTCGTGCCCAATGTGGCTTCACCGCGCGCCGACGTGGCCAATACCATCCGCTACCGCCGCCGCAAGGGCACGGCTTCCATGCTCGAGCAACTGGCGCGCGATGTCACCGGCTGGCCGGCGCGGGCGGTGGAGTTCTTTCAACTGCTCGGCTGGGCGCAGAACATGAATCATCTGCGCATGGGGGCGCACTATGCGCCAGATCTGCGCAACCAGGAAAGACTACACTGGCGCGACACCGCCTTCGATGCGATCGCGCACACCGTGGATGTGCGGCGCATCAGCACCGGCGCCGCGCGCCACAATATTCCCAACATCGGTTTATATCTGTGGCGGGTGCGCGCGTTTCCGCTGACCCGCTCGCCAGCCGTGGCCGATCCAGCCATCGGCGGCGGCCTGTGCTTCCGCTTCAATCCGCTGGGTGTCGACATGGCGCTTTACAACACGCCGGAGACGGAAGAAGAGATCACTCATCTCGCCGAACCGCGCAACGTGCCGATGCCGCTCGCGCGCCGCTTGCTCAAGGCCCGTCTCGACGACTACTACGGCAGCGGCAAGAGTCTGTGTCTGGAGCTGGATGGCAATCCGCCGCAATTGATTGCGCGCAATCACATCCGCATCTGCGATCTCAGCGACATCAAGGACGGCGGCGGCAATGTCATCGCCTGGGCGCACAAGCCTGCTGCCGGCTCCGGGCTGGTGGCCATTGATCCGGTGCTGGGCCGCATTGCGTTCGCCGACGCGCCTGCCGCCGCTCCGCTGGTGAGCTTTCATTACGGCTACACCATCGCCATCGGCGGCGGCGAATACGAACGTGGTGATCCGGCCGTAGCGGTCACGCCGGTGCACACCGTGCAGGGTGGTGCAGCGCTGCAGCTGGCGCTCGACGCGGTGCAGAACGGCGGCACGGTGGAAGTGACCGACTGTCGCCGTTATGTGGAGACGCCCAGCATCACGGTGAATGCCGGCAAGACGGTCGTGCTGCGCGCGGTCAATGGCGCACGCCCGCTGCTGGCAGCGAGCGGCGACATCGCACTCAATCTCGGCGCCGGGGCCACGTTGATCCTCGACGGCTGGGTGATCAGCGGCGGCACGCTGATGATGGCCGCCTTCGCGGACACTCAACCGCGTCATCTCGTGCTGCGCGATTGCACCCTGATCCCCGGCCCGCGCAGCAAGGGCGACGGATCGCCGCCGCAAGACCACGATCCCGGCCTGGTGGTAAGCCATGCTTTCGCCAGGGTGGAACTGGAACGCTGCATCACCGCGCCGCTGCATATCGCCGCCGATGCCGAAGTCTCGCTAATCGAGTGCATCGTGGATGCAACCGCGCAGAATCTCATCGCCCTGCGCGGCCCCGGCACCGACGCACTCGCACCTGGCGGCGCACTCACGCTGGAAAGCTGCACCGTCATCGGCAAGGTCCACACTCAGCAATTGACGCTGGCCAGCGATTGCCTGTTTGTCGCCGCACTCGACGCGGGCGCTGACACATGGAAGGCGCCGCTGTGGACCGAGCGCCGTCAGCAGGGCTGCGTGCGGTTTTCCTGGGTGCCGCCCGGCTCGCGCACGCCGCGCCGCTATCACTGCCAACCGGAAGAAGGCGATCAGGAAACGCGGCCGCACTTCACCTCGCTGCGTTACGGCGACCCCGCTTATTGCCAGTTGCGGCAGAGCACTCCGGACAAGATCCGCCGCGGTGCCCACGACGAAAGCGAGATGGGCGTGCTGCACGGCCTGTATCAGCCGCAGCGCGAGACGAATCTGCGCGTGCGGCTGGAAGAATATCTGCGCTTTGGCCTGGAAGCGGGATTGATTTACGGAAGCTAGAGGGCGGCGCTGCCGCCACGATAAGGGGAATAGTCATGAGTGGAGATTACAGCCGGGTTCGATTCGATCCCCGCATCGACCTGTCCGGCGTCCTGATGCAGCAAGGACGCGTGCAACTGGATTCGGATTGGAACGAGTGGGTGGCAGTGCTGGACAGGCGCCTGCGCGCCGAGAGCGTGGATACCTTCGGGGTGCATCCGACACCGGGCATCGCCGGCGTGGCGGTTGTCTCGCCGCAGACCCCGGACGCGTTCAAGATACTGGCCGCCGGAGGCGATATCACCATCGGCCGCGGCCGCATGTATGTGGACGGGCTGCTGGCGGAGAATCACGGCGGCGGCACCCCTGAGTTTGATGCGGTGCTCGCCGAGCTACGCGGACAAACGGCGCTGGCGTACAACCAGCAGCCGTATTTTCCTGCACCGCCAGCCTTGCCTGGCGGCGGACCGCACCTCGCCTATCTCGAAGTGTGGCAGCGCGAGCTCACCCATCTCCAGCAACCCGATCTGGTGGAACGTGCCGTGGGTGTGGATACCACCACACGCCTGCAGACCGTGTGGCAGGTGCGCCTGCTGGCCAATGTCGACAGCGCCGACTGCGCCACCCCTGATAGCGCAGTGGCCGGCTGGCAAACGCTCATTGCGCCATCGGCCGGGCGCATTTCCATCAAGGCGGAGGGCGTGCCGCCCGATCTCGATCCCTGCGAATTGCCGCCCAGCGGCGGCTATCGCGGGCTGGAGAATCAGCTCTATCGCATCGAGATACATGACGGCGGCGCCATGGGCGCGGCGACGTTCAAGTGGTCACGCGATAACGCCAGCGTGGCGAGCAATGTGACGGAAATCGTCTCCCATACCGCGACCGCCACCGAGCTCAAGCTGGCCAGCCTGGGCCGCGACGCGGTGCTGCGTTTCAACACCGGCGACTGGGTGGAGATCCTAGACGACCGGCGCGAGCTTTCAGGCGAGAACGGCGACCCGGCGCTGCGCCGCGGGGTGATGCGCAAGATCACCGTCGATGACGCCAAGCAGACCATCAGCTTTTCACCCGCATTGCCGGCGAATCTGATTCCCGTCGGCGGCACCGACACGCTGGACGCGCGCCACACCCGCGTACGCCGCTGGGATCAAAAGGGTACGGTGCGCGACGCCAACGACAATGTCATCGTCAATCTCGACGCGGCGGCCAGTAGCGGCCTGATCCCGGTGCCGGCGGCGGGTGTCTGGGTGGTGCTGGAAAGCGGCATACAAGTGCAGTTCGAACTCGATCCTTCCGGCGGAGGATTCCACTGCGGGGACTATTGGGTGTCCGCGGCGCGCACCGCCAACACTTCGGTGGAAACCTACACGCAAGCACCGCCGCGCGGCATCCATCGACATTATGCGCGGCTGGCCATCGTCACCTTCCCCGACGACGAGACCGACTGCCGGGTGGAATGGCCGCCCGAATGCGGCGGATGCTGCACCGTCAATGTCGCGCCCGGCGAAAACATCCAGACTGCGATCGACTCGCTGCCGGACCAAGGCGGTTGCGTGTGCCTGAAAACGGGGGTGCACAACATCAGCGCGGCCATTCAGGTGCGCTCGTCACGCATCATCCTGCGCGGCGAGAGCCCCGGCGCCATCGTGCGCTCGGCGGGGCTCGACAGAAGCTTGCAGATCGGCGACGCCACCACGCCGGTGAGCGACATCACCGTCGAAGGCATACGCTTCGAGGCGACGGCCGCCGCTGCCAATAATATCGGCGCGCTGTTGTACCTCGAAAACTGCATGCGGGTGCGGGTGGAGCACTGCGTGCTTGCCGTCACGGTCACGCCGCCGCAAGTGCCACCCTCCTACGTCGGCATCAATTTGAGCGGCGCAAGGGATGTCGATTTGACCGCCAATCGCCTGGACAACTTCCTCATCGGCATCCTGAGTAGCGATTATCAGGACGGTCTACGCATCAACGACAACGCCATCGCAGGCATCACCGGCGTGTTCCTCGGCCAGGACGGCAGTTCCCTCGGTCAATACGGCATACGCATCGACACCGATCACACCCAGGCCTGCCGCATCGAGAACAACCGCATCCGCCATTTCTGGGTTGGCATCTTGCTGCGCCATCAGGCCGCGGGTTCGCTCATTGCTGACAACCGCATCAGCCGCAGCGCCGGCATCACGCAGGACACGTTTCCCTCTGATGCCGCGCAACTGCGCCAATATCTAAATACCCGCCTCTACGCCATCGATATTGACGCCGCGCTATGCGAGGTGCGCGGCAACCAGATCGACCTGCTCTCCGCTGCATGGGGTGGCATCCGGGTCAGCGGCGCTCATGCAAGCATCGCAGCCAACATCCTGGGAGCGATCGCCCAGAAGGGCCAGTTGACGGTGCCCGCCGGCATCTATTGCGGCGCCGATGCAAAAAATGGCCTTGGGGCCGATCATGCCGTAGTGCGCGACAATCAATTGCTGGGCCCGCAATCAGGCGTCGTCGTCTCGCGCATCGCCGGGCCGGTCGTCAATGGCAATCACCTCGACGGTGCAGGCGGCGGATGGTACGGCGTGCGGGTGGATGATTGCACCGGCGGCCGTATCGAGCACAACGACATGCGCGCATTATTCTTCGCCGTGCATCTCAGCGAAGGCGAGCGCAACCGCGTCGCGAACAATCGCATCGACCAGGCAGGCACCGGCATCACCTGCACGCAGGAAACCGACCTGGAGGTCAGCGGCAACACCCTGCAATCCTGCCTGCTTCTGGGGATGGCACTGTTCGTGCGCGGCACCGTTGCCCTGCTCGAAAACCGGGTGCTCAACTGCGGTTACGCTTCGGCTTTATCGGTGGGCATCGGCGTGTACGCCGAAGAGGTGTGGACGCCTTCCGGCTCCCATCTGCGCATCGAAGACTGCGAGGTGCTCGACACTGGAATCTCCGCCGACGGCAACCAGGTCACCGCCGTCAGTGCCCTCGGCATCGGCGGCTGGATGCCGGCCTGCCAGATCAGCGGCAACCGCGTCGGTTATACCCAGCCCGCCAGGTTCGATCCCCTGCAAGAACACCGCGCATTACTGCTGATCGGGCCGCTTGCCCTGCATTACAACCTCGCCGCTGGCGAGATTGCCTTGATGTTCGGAAGCGCGCAGGTGAACGATAACCACTTCCGTGGCCCGGGCCGTACCCACTTGGTGGAATTCATGCGCATCCAGTTCACCGACGATATCGACCTGCGCTTCGAGAAGGTGGCCTTCAACAATAATATCTGCGACCACCTCGGCGCCGAGGCAAGCGACGTGGGCGCTACCGTGCGCCTGTGGGGCGGACACTTGATCGCCATGGGAAATCACGTCAAGGCCGCGGCCAACGTCAACGCCATGTCGCTGTCCAACCGCAACAAGATCGTGCTGATGGGCAACATCACCACCGGGGATTACATCCACACCGGCACCGCTATCCCGTTACCGATCAACAATTTCAACGTCAAAATTTAAGGAGCGTACGGCATGGACATCAAGACACTGGAACAGGCGCTCAAACTGCAAAATGACCTCACCGCCCGACTCGCACAAAGCCTGGAATCGCAGCGCACGGGCAAGATGCCGGCCATTGAAGTGCTTCTCAAGGAAAAGGAGCAAATACTTGCGAGTGCCCAAGCCGAAGTCGAAGCCGCCATCAAGGAGCGTGATGCGGCCGTAAGCCGCTGGGACGAGCGAGTCACGCAACGCAAGGCGAGCGTCGCCAAACTGCAAGAAGAAATGAATGCTCTCAAAAAACAACTTGCAGAACGAAAAGACACGCCCAAAGACAGGAAAATTGGAAATATAAAAAAAGAACCGCGCAGAAAAACCCGGTAAGCAGCAGGCGCCAGCCAGAAAAACCGGTCAGGATGACGCCCGCGCTGATGAGCATCGCAGCGCGCCATCCCACGCCGACAACCGCTTCCGACAGCGGCACTCCGGCGAGCACACCGCCGAGATTGCCGAACAGGAGGGAGATGCCTGCTACGGTGGCGAAGCGGTTGGCCGGGAACCAGTGGCCGGCGAGTTTCATGCAGGCGACGAACGCGACGGTGATGGAGGCGCCGATCAACCCCCGGCCAAGACGGGCCATCCACAAGTCATCGGCCTGTGCAAACAGCATGATTCCGATGGCGAAGACGATGACCGCAGCGATGGCCGCCCGGCGCGGGCCCACGGCATCGACAAGCAGCCCGCTGGGAATCTGCATGGCGGCGTAGGCGTAGAAGTAGATGGCGGAGAGGTTGCCGAGCATCGTCGCGGCAATGCTGAAGTCGCGCATCAGTTCGTCGACCATCACTGCCAGGGCGACACGCTGGAAAAAGCCGACGAAATAGAGGCTGGCGAGCAGCCTCCAGGTCAGCCGGGCCAGCGACACGGACGGCAGGCGGGACATGCTGCCGGATGGATGCGGACTAGCCTATTCCGGCCTCACGAAACATTGAATTGAGCCATGCACGATCATTTCGGGGGGATTCGGGTGCCCGGAGCCGCGGTCAGCCTCACGCCGTCAGCAAGCCCTGGCGCGCGAACAACCATAATTGCCGACGGGTCAGTTCGGCGACGGTTGCCCGCGGCATGTCCAATCCCTGACCGGCCAGCGTGGCCTGCATGATGACCACGAGGTCATCGGTCGTGAAGTTCGTCGTCGTTGGCGGGCGTGCCCTGGCAGCGATTGTGCTGATGGCGAGCCGTTCCTGTAAAGCCGATCGACTAGCGCCGCGATGGGCGAGATTCAGAAATCTGAAAAAGCCATGGCCCGTATTGCGCGGGCTACGCAATACGGGCCATGGCATGGGTGGATCGAATTCCCTGGGGCATCCGAGGCGGTGGTGAATCAGGGCAGATTCGCCACCGCCCGAACGATCCGGGCGCCGATGCCAGTAATTAATGCCCGCGCGTACCCGGCTTGGACGAGAACAGCGCTGCCTGCGGGCGCGGCTTGCGCGCATGCGAGGCGGGCTGCGGGCCAGGCTTGGGTGCGACGTTCGCTGTGCCGGAGCGGGCGCCGCCTGACGCAGGCTTGGCCTGCGACGAACGACCTCCGCCGCCATTGCGACCACCGGACTGGCCCGGACGGGCATTCTGCCCGCCCTGTCCTTGTCCCTGACGCTGGCCGCCGCGCCCTTGCGGCGGACGCGGCGGGCGCTCGTCGGACATCAGGTCGGCCTTGGCCGGCGGCACGAAGCCGGGTTCGATCTCGACCCGCACGATCGAGCGCTTGATCAGCTTTTCGATGTCGCGCAGATAGCTCATTTCTTCGTCGTCCACCAGCGACAGCGCCGAGCCGGTGGCGCCGGCGCGGCCGGTGCGGCCGATGCGATGGACATAGTCTTCCGGCACGTTGGGCAATTCGAAGTTGACCACCTGCGGCAACTGGTCGATGTCGATGCCGCGCGCGGCGATGTCGGTGGCCACCAGCACGCGCACGCTGCCGTCCTTGAAGCTAGCCAGCGCCTTGGTGCGCGCCGACTGGCTCTTGTTGCCGTGGATCGCGGCGGCGCTGATGCTGTCCTTGTTCAGCTTTTCGGCCAGCTTGTTGGCGCCGTGCTTGGTACGGGTGAACACCAGCACCTGCTGCCAGTCGTGGTGCTTGATCAGATGCGCCAATAGATCCCGTTTGTGCGCCTGCGGCACGCGGTGCATCGACTGCTCGACGACTTCCACCGTGGTGTTGCGGCGCGCCACCTCGACACTCTTCGGGTTGTGCAGGAGGCCGTTGGCCAGCGTCCTGATCTCGTCGGAGAAGGTTGCCGAGAACAAGAGATTCTGGCGCTGTTTCGGCAGCACCGCGAGCACTTTCCTGATGTCGCGGATGAAGCCCATGTCGAGCATGCGGTCGGCCTCGTCGAGCACCAGGATCTCGACGCCCGACAGGTCGACGGTCTTCTGCCCCAGGTGGTCGAGCAGACGGCCCGGCGTCGCCACCAGGATGTCGACGCGCGACTTCAGCGCCTTGAACTGCGGGTTGATGTTGACGCCACCGAACATCACCATCGAGCCGAGCGACAGGTATTTGCCGTAGGTCTTCACCGACTCCTCGACCTGCGCGGCGAGTTCGCGCGTCGGCACCAGGATCAGGCAGCGCGGGCGCCCCGGCTTCGGCGCCTGCGCGGCGCGCGTCGACAGATGATGCAGGATCGGCAGGGTGAAGCCGGCGGTCTTGCCGGTGCCGGTCTGCGCGGCGGCGAGCAGGTCGCCGCCAGCCAGCACCTGCGGGATGGCCTGCGCCTGGATCGGAGTGGGCGTGGTGTAGCCGGTCTCGGCAACAGCGCGCAAGATGGGTTCGGCCAGGCCAAGCGTGTCGAAGCTTGGGCTGGCTAGTGTGGTTTCAGTGATCATGTAAGTTCCTGCGACGGCCTGTTGCGCTTGTGGCAACACCAATCGAGGCAGACGAATGGGGGTGATATCGGAATAAAACGGCCGCGTACCGATTGGCTGGGTACGGGAGGCCGCACTATACCGGCTCTACCCGGGAGCAGCAACGCTTTTGTCCGGAAAGTATGTGACGCATGGCCGGACGCGCTACTGTTCGATGCCCGGCTGGGTTCTATATTGCGATATGTTCCCCACCCGCGAAGGACACATCATGTTCGACAGAGATCATTTTATTGAGGACTGCATCAAGGCCGTTTCCGGTGGTCAGGAGCCAATTCGCGAGGTCGTCGCGGCTGCGCTTTCCGATAGCGCGGGGATGATGTCCGAGCTTGGCGAACCGCAGCACGCCGGGATAACGCCGATATACCGGGCAAACGACCTCACGATCATCAACTTTGTGTGGGCGCCGTGCATGAGCCTCATGCCACACAATCATCAAATGTTTGCGGTGGTCGGCGTCTATTCCGGGAGGGAAGACAATGTTTTCTGGCGTAGAAAAGCAACGACCATTGAAGCGGCAGGCGCCCAGTCTCTCGGCGCCGGCGACATCGCCACGCTGGGTCGCGACGTTATCCACTCCGTACTTAACCCCATAGGGAAAATGACGTGCGCAGTGCATGTTTATGGAGGGGATTTTTTCGACCCGGAGGAACCCAGGAGTGAATGGGATCACGAAACATTGATCGAACGGCCGTGGAATGTCGACGAGGTCAAGTCTCTATTCCGGGAAGCAGAGGAAAGATTTAGTGCGACGAAAAACAAAAGCCCTGGCGGGAACCCGCCAGGGCTTTGAGTTTGGAATTCGGGTGGTGGGCAGTACAGGGTTTGAACCTGTGACCCCCGCCGTGTGAAGGCGATGCTCTACCGCTGAGCTAACTGCCCCGAAGCGGCGCGAATTAAACCACATCCCGGTGGGGCAGGTCAATTTTGGCAGCGCCCTTCCGGCAACGCGCGGTTAAAATAATGCGTTTTAGCCCGGCCTTGCCATGATCCGTACCCGCTTCGCCCCCTCCCCCACTGGTTACCTGCATATCGGCGGCGCCCGCACCGCGCTGTTTTCATGGGCGTTCGCGCGCCATCACGGCGGCCAGTTCATCCTGCGCATCGAGGACACCGACATCGAGCGCTCCACCCCCGAGGCGGTGCAGGCGATTCTCGACGGCATGGCCTGGCTGGACCTTGCGCACGACGAAGGCCCGTTCTACCAGCTGGAGCGGATGTATCGCTACAAGGAAGTGATTGCGCAGATGCTGGAAAAAGGCCAGGCCTATCACTGCTATTGCAGCACGGAAGAACTCGAAGCCATGCGCGAGGCGCAGCGTGCGCGCAATGAAAAGCCGCGCTACGACGGCCGCTGGCGCCCCGAGCCCGGCAAGGCGTTGCCGGTGCCGCCGTCGGGGGTGCAGCCGGTGGTGCGCTTCAGGAACCCCGTCGAGGGCATGGTGGCGTGGAAGGACCTGGTCAAGGGCACCATCGAGTTTTCCAACGCCGAGCTCGACGATCTGATCATCGCACGCGCCGACGGCACCCCCACCTACAACTTCTGCGTGGTGGTCGACGACTGGGACATGCGGATCAGCCATGTCATCCGTGGCGACGACCACGTCAACAACACGCCGCGCCAGATCAACATCCTCAAGGCGCTGGGCGCGACGGTGCCGCAATACGCCCATCTGTCGATGATCCTCGGCGACGACGGCACCAAGCTGTCGAAGCGCCACGGCGCAGTGTCGGTGATGCAGTATTTCGAGGAAGGCTACCTGCCGGAGGCGGTCATCAACTACCTCGCGCGGCTCGGCTGGTCGCACGGCGACGCCGAGATCTTCAGCCGCGAACAGTTCGTCGCGTGGTTCGACCTCGATCACATCACGCCGTCGGCCGCGCAGTTCAACACCGAGAAGCTGCGCTGGCTCAACCAGCAGTACATCAAGGCGGCCGACGATACGCGGCTGGCCGGACTGATGCGCCCCTTCCTGGTGCGCAACGGCGCCAATCCGGACGACGGCCCCGCCCTTGCCGCGGTGTGCGCGCTAGTCAAGGAACGCGCCGCGACGATCGTGGAACTGGCCGACGCCGCCACGCTGTTCTATCGCACCCTGCATCCCTCGCCCGAGTTGCTGGCGCAGCACGTCACTCCCGAGGTGCTGCCGGCGCTGGCCGAACTCGCCGCTCGTCTCGAAGCACTGGACTGGGAACGCAGCGCGATCAGCGCCACGTTCAAGGAAACGCTCGCCGCGCACGGCCTCAAGATGCCGAAGCTGGCGATGCCGGTGCGCGTGCTGGTCACTGGCGAGCCGCAGACGCCGGCGATCGATGCGACGCTCGAACTGATCGGCCGGGACAAGGTCGTGGCCCGCCTGAAAGCCGGGCTGCAGGCCGCACAAGCCTGATCGATTCCGCTATAATGCGCGCTGTTTTTCGCCGGTGTAGCTCAGTTGGTAGAGCAGCGCATTCGTAATGCGAAGGTCGGGGGTTCGACTCCTCTCACCGGCACCAGTTGAAAAAAACGCCGCTCTCCGAGCGGCGTTTTTGTTTGTTTCCCGATCCCTGCCTCCTGCCAGCTCATGCCCATGCACCAGGCAAAAAAGAAGACTCCCAGCTCATCTGGCCTGGTCATGTCCAGGCCAGATGACCATGGCGAGCCCCTATTGTCCGCTCTTGCTGATCAGCAGCACGTCGCACGTCGCAGCGAAGGCCACATCCTTGCTCACGCTGCCCAGAAGCCAGTCCTGCAAGCCGCCGCCGTAGCCATGGCGGCCGAGGACGACCAGGTCGGCCTGCTTGTCCCCGATGCACTGGCAGATTGCAGCAGGGGCAAAACCCGACTGGATCAGTCGTACGACTGCCGGGCTTTTCCCGATCGATGCCAGCAGGGCATCCAGTTGTTTCTCGGCATCGTCATGCAGCTTGGTAAGCCAGCATGTGATGTCCACCTGGTTCAACTTCGCCCTGCGCAAGCGCTGCTCGACCTCGCTGCCCAGCACGTGCAGCATGTGCACCGGCGCGCCGTCGGCAAACATTAGCGCATGGGCGGCCACCGCCGCCGACACCGGAGAGAAATCGACCGCCGCCAGCACCTGATGGTAGGGCCCATCCGCAGGATTTCTGACGATGAGCACCGGACAGATATCCACCCGCAGCAGACGCGACACGGTTGATCCCAGGAACAGATCCATGAGCGTGTTCTCACCGCGCACCCCGGCAACCACCAGATCGGCGGACACCTCCTGCACGTAGGCGGCGATTTCGGCGTGAGCCCGACCCAGACGGGTAACAGTGCGGACCTGAATACCCAGTTCGCTAACCAGGCTGGCAGCCGTGGCGTCGAGCCGGGTCTGCTCCGCCTGCAACAAATCCTGGTCGGTATGCTTGAATTCGTCCGGGGCCAGCGCCAGGCCGGGATAAAGATCGAGTGGGCGCACCACGTGCAGCAGGTACAGTTCGGCTTGGTGCTGTTTGGCCAGTTGTGCGGCGCGCTGCACCACCCGCTCGGAAAAACCGGAAAAATCGGTGGCGGCTACGATGCGGCGAAGGCTGGGCATGGCGATTCCCCGGGAAATTTACAAACAATACATTATCCATAATAGACATCCCGTGAGGTTGGGTTTTCAGGCCTCACGCCCACCGGCTTTTCCTGCCCGGTCAATCCGGGCAGCTGCCGTCGTCAGAGCCAGCTTTCGATCTTCTTGCGGTCCGGCACCCCGCCGGCGTGTACCACCTTGCCATCGATCACCACGCCGGGCGTGGACATGACGCCGTAGCCCAGGATCGCCGCCATATCCTCGATTTTCTCCAGCCTGACCGCCACGCCACGCGCCTGGACAACTTCTTCGATGAGTTTCAATGTGGCCTTGCAATTGGCGCAGCCTGTGCCGAGCACCTTGATGTCCTTCATTCCACGTTCTCCATAAGTCCGGGTTTGACCGCCTCGATGACGGCCGAGGCGATGTAGCCCTCGACTCCGCGTCCGGGCGCCCAGTGGCGGATGAATTCGCGGCTCGCATCCTTGGGCGCTACGCGGATATCGATAAAGCCCGCCGCCGCGAGCATCGCCTCGAGTTCGTCGACGCTGGCAGCGCCGGCAACGCATGCAGTGTAGAGCGCGACCTCCTGCTGCATGTCGGGTGGTAGCGGGGCGGTGGTAACGATATCCGAGATCGCGAGACGGCCGCCGTGCTTCAGCACCCGGAAGGCGTCGCGAAAGACCTGCGCCTTGTCCGGCGAGAGGTTGATGACGCAGTTGGAAATGATCGCGTCGACCGTGGCGTCGGCGACCGGCAGGTGCTCGATCTCGCCGAGGCGGAATTCGACGTTGGCGTACCCACCCTTCACCGCGTTCGCGCGCGCTTTCGACACCATGTCGGGGGTCATGTCGACGCCGATGACGGTGCCAGAGGCCCCCACCTGGCGTGCGGCGAGGAAGGCGTCGAAGCCCGCGCCGCTGCCGAGGTCGAGCACGGTCTCGCCGGCCTGCAGCGCCGCGATCGCCTGCGGATTGCCGCAGCCCAGCCCGAGGTTGGCGCCTTCCGGCACCGCGGCTGCTTCCTCGGCGCTGTAGCCAATGCCGCGCGACAGCAGTTCGGCGACGGCCTGGTCGGACGGCGCGCAACAGCCGGTGCTCGGCGCGCAGCAGCCTGAAGACTCGGCGCGCGCGACGGCACCGTAGGCGTCGCGTACCTGTTGGCGGATCTGGTCGTGTTCGTGTGCGCTCATGATGGATCTCCTTTCAGCAGCAGGACTTGCCAGAGGGTGTGGGCGTGCAGCAGGTGCTGGCATCTGCCACCGCGACCGACGCGAGTATCGCGGCCGTCCTGGGCGCGAGCAGCGCAGTGCAGGTCTCGTCGAAGCTGGCATCGAGTTGTTGCGCGGCCTCGTCGCGAATGTGGCGCGCGACCTCGATCACAGTGTCGATCTGCTCGCGCGGCACACCGTAGTCCTTCAGACGCTCGATCTGGCACAGTCCCTGTTTGGGATGGTTCGCCGCGATGTTGGCCGCCAGCGAAACCAGGGCGACGATGGATGGATGCAGGTCTGAACTCATAAAATCCCCTTCAAGGCATTGAACAGCACGCCCACGATGATGAACGCGATGCTGAGGTAGGCCGTGAACAACGCCAGCAACGGTACCTTCACGACTTTTTTCAGGATGATCAGTTCCGGCAGCGACAGCGCAGTCACCGCCATCATGAACACCAGCACGGTACCGATGGGCACGCCTTTGTGCAGCAGAACCTCGGCGATGGGGATGATGCCGACCGCGTCGGAATACAGCGGCACGCCGATCAGGACGGCACCGGCCACCGACAGCAGCCCGCCGTCACCCGCGATCTTCACGACGAAATCGGCCGGCACGTAGCCGTGGATGAACGCGCCGACGCCTACCCCGATCAGGATGAATTTCCAGATGCGGCCGACGATCTCCTTCACCTGGCTCAGCGCATAGTCGTGGCGGGCGCGCAGCGAGGTGTCCTCCTCGATCTCTGCGATTTCGCCCATGCGGATCTTCCACACGTAATCCTCGATCCAGCGCTCGGGCTTGAAACGCTCCAGCACGAAGCCGCCGATCAAGGCGACGCTGAGTCCGGCGGCGACATACAGCACGGTGAATTTCCAGCCGATCACCGATGCCAGCACCACGATGGCGACTTCGTTGATCATCGGACTGGCGATCAGGAACGAAAATGTGACGCCGAGCGGAATGCCGGCCTCGACGAAGCCGATGAAGAGCGGGATCGACGAGCATGAGCAGAACGGCGTCACTGCGCCCAGTCCCACCGCCATGAAGCGGCTTTGCAGATGGCCACGGTGACGGATGAACTCGCGCACCTTCTCGGGCTTCAGCAGCGCACGCAGCAGTCCCATGGCGTAGATCACCAGCGTCAGCAGCACCAGGATCTTCGCCACATCCATGACGAAGAAGTGCAGCGCCACGCCAAGCGGCGTGCCCGGCGTCAGGCCGGCGAGGTCGAAGACCAGCAGGGTGGCGAGTGTGTCGAACATTACTGCGACTCGAACTCGATGAACGCGCGGTTCATGTTCGCGCGGTGCAGGTCGCCGTAGTTCTTGAGGTGCCGGAATTCAGGCAAATCGGCGTAGCGGTCGAGCGTGGCACCCATCGGCTCCATCTCCTTCGCTGCAGCGCCCACTTGCGCGACGAGGAAATCGTAGTAGTCGCCGGTTTCACGCTGCGCCTGCGCGAGGTCGCAGACGCGGCCATGACCAGGGACAATACGCGCGGGCTTGAGTGCAGCGAGTGCATGGAAGGCCCGCTGGCCGCTCCTCACGCTCGACCACGGCAGTACGCCGAGCAGGCGATCGACGTAGACCAGGTCGCCACTGAACATCACGCCGTGCTTCGGCAGCCACACCCACGCGTCACCCGGAAAATGGGCGTCAGTGTAGGCGAGTTCGAGCGTCTCGCCGCCCAGTTCGAGCGTGCCCGCCTCCACCGCTTTCGGTGCAGGCAGCGGCTGCGTGCCATCCAGGCGCTTGCCGAGAAACCGCTTGAGACCTTCCATGTGCTGCGCCCCGTATTCAGCCTGAGTGGCGGCGGTGCGGGCGAGCGCGACGACCTCGGCCCCTTTGCTGGCGAAATAGGCGTTGCCGAGCCAGCGATGGTCCTGGCTGCCGGTGTTGACGACCCAGCGCACCGGTTGCTGCGTTATCTTGCGGATCGCGGCCTCGAGCTTTTGTGCACCGAGGCGGCTCGCGCCGGAGTCGATCAGGACCACCCCATGCGGCGTGACGACGAAGCCGAAGTTGGCGTTGAGGCCATCGTTCTCGGCACTCCTTTGGCCGAGCGGACCGACGATGGCGTAGACGTTATCGACGACCTTCTCGGCTCTGGGCTCCCAGGCATGGGCGGCATCGGCGCCCAGCGCGAGGATGAAAAGCAGCGGTGCGAAAAGCATGCGCATGGTGAGCTCGCTATTTCAGACGATAGGCGGCATGGCAGGCCACGCATTGTTCGGAGACCCTGCTCAACGCGCCAAGGGCACGGGGCAGGTCGCGGGTCACAGCGGTTTCCTGTGCGGTCACGGCGAAACGGCTGGCAGCCTGGTGCATCGCAGTGCCGGTTTCCTGCATGCCCTTCGGCATGAAGCCGGCCATGTGGCTGGCGCCGTGGCTGGCGAGCGAGCTCATGCCGATGCGTTTTTCCGCAATGTCGGCTGCGGCATCGTATTCACCGGCGGCAAGGCTCGCCTGGATTTCAGCGATCGCGGTCAGGTGGTCGCGCATATTGGCGAGCATGTGGGCGCGCATCATCGCCGGCATGTCGACCTCCACCCGGGGATCATCCTCAGCGGCCAGCGGAAAGGAGACGGCGACGAGAGCGGAAGCGAGTGCCGCGAACAGGATTTTTTTCATGTATTGCCCCATCAATGAATGACAGATGCACCACGGTCAGCCGGGCAGCCCCTTTTCGTACCAGCCCTTGCTGCGGTTGACGAGCTTCACCACCAGCAGCATCACCGGCACCTCGATCAGCACGCCGACCACGGTGGCGAGCGCCGCGCCCGACTCGAAGCCGAACAGCGCGATCGCCGCCGCTACCGCCAGCTCGAAGAAGTTGGACGCGCCGATCAGGGCCGACGGACAGGCCACGCTGTGCTTTTCGCCGACCTTGCGATTGAGCCAGTAGGCGAGTCCGGAATTGAAGAACACCTGGATCAGGATCGGCACCGCCAAGAGCGCAATGATCAGCGGCTGCGCGATGATCGCCTCGCCCTGGAACGCGAACAGCAGCACCAGGGTCGCAAGCAGCGCGAGGATGGAGGCGTGGCCGAGCCGGCCCATCACCGCGTCGAACGCCGTCTGGCCGCGCGTCAGCAGCAACCTGCGCCAGAGTTGCGCCAGTATCACCGGAATGACGATGTAGAGCACTACCGAGGTGAACAGCGTGTCCCACGGCACCACGATCGCGGAGAGCCCGAGCAATAGGCCGACGATGGGCGCGAAGGCGACGATCATGATGGCGTCGTTCAACGCCACCTGCGACAGCGTGAAATACGGGTCGCCGCCGGTCAGCCGGCTCCACACGAACACCATCGCGGTGCACGGCGCAGCGGCCAGCAGGATGAGGCCGGCAACATAGCTGTCGAGCTGTTCCGCCGGCAGGTAGGGGGCGAACCAGTGGCGGATGAACAGCCACGCCAGGAGCGCCATCGAGAACGGCTTTACCGCCCAGTTGACGAACAGCGTGACGCCGATGCCCTTCCAGTGCGAGCGCACTTGATGCAGGGCGGAAAAATCGATCTTCATCAGCATCGGGATGATCATGATCCAGATCAAAATGCCGACCGGCAGATTGACCTGCGCCACCTCCATCCGCCCCAGCGCCTGGAACGGCGTGGGGAAAAGCTGGCCCAGTAGCACCCCGGCAACGATGCACAGCGCCACCCACAGGCTGAGCCAGCGCTCGAACACGCTCATCGGCGCGGCTGCCCCGGCCATGCCGGCAGCACGCTTGCCGATCACCTCGCACTGCGCACTCATGAGGTCTTGCCGATCTCGCGCACGGCCTGCTGCAGCTTCATGCGGTCCAGCTTTTCGAACGGCAGGCTGACGAACATGGAGATGCGGCGCTGCAGCCGGTTCATGGCATCGACGAAGGCGTGGCGTCTGGGCTCGTCGCCCCCCTCGGCCGCCACCGGGTCGGGGATGCCCCAGTGCGCGGTCATCGGCTGCCCCGGCCACACCGGGCAGACTTCGCCCGCCGCCTTGTCGCACACGGTGATGACGAAATCCAGCCGCGGCGCATCGGCTTGCGCGAATTCGTCCCACGGCTTGCTGCGCAGTTCGCCGGTGGGAAAGTGGTTCTTCTCCAGCAGTTCCAGTGCGAACGGGTTGACCCGTCCGGCAGGATGGCTGCCTGCGCTGAAAGCCCGGAAGCGCCCCTTGCCGAGATCGTTCAATAGCGATTCGGCCAGGATGGAACGCGCCGAATTGCCGGTGCACAGGAAAAGCACGTTATAGACGGTGTCGGTCATCGCAGGTCTCCGGGTTCAGCTGGTGGCCTGCAAGCCGAATTGGTTCCGCACCGCTGAAACCAGCCGGGTGCGAATGTCGTCGCGCACCGCCAGGAAGCTCTCCAGCGGCTCGCCGTGCGGATCGTGGAACGGCAGGTGGATGCCGGGAATCGGCCTGGGGAAGATCGGGCAGGCTTCCTTCGCGTTGTCGCACACCGTCACCACGAGGTCGATGTCCTCGCTCATCACGGCGTCGATGTCCTTCGGGTGCAGGCCGTCGGTGTCGAGGCCGGCCTCTTTCAGCGCGGCGATCGCGCCGTCGGCCACTTTCGGCTGCGGCCGGGTGCCGGCGGAGAGCGCGCGCACCTGGCCGGCGAGGTCGTGGTTCAAGAGCACCTCGGCCATCTGCGAGCGGCAGGAATTGCCGGTGCACAGCACTAGTACGGTGTAGGGTTTTTCAGCCACGATGGATCCTCAGATATAACGGAATGGAACTCAGCAACAACCGCCCGCAGCCGGCTTGCCCTTGACCGGAATGCCGCCGCAGACCCCGGCCACCGGTTCGGGCACGCAGCACTCGCCGGCCGCCTGGCCGCCGAACACCGGAATGCTGTCGAGCGTGTGATAGGTTTCCCACGCGATGCCGGTGGGGTCGGTCGCCCAGTACTTGTCCGACCTGGCGTAGCAGCAGGCGGTGCCCATTTCCTCCACCACCTCGGCATCGAGCTTCCGCAGGCGCGCGTCCATCTCGGCCAGTTCGTCGGCGTTCTCCACCTGTACCCCCAGATGATTGAGGCCCGGGGCGGCGCCGCGCGCCGAGATCGCGAAATTGACGCGCGGATCGTCGAGCATCCATTTCGCGTAGTCGGATTTGAGCACGCTGGGTTCGGCAGCGAACATGGTGGAATAGAACTTGATGCTGGCGGCCAGATCATCGACCGCAACGTGCACATGCAGACGTTTCATGCTGATTCCTTTTCGGTTACGCAGACCGGCGGACACGCCGGCGTGCAGGGGTTGCCGCCACAGCAGTTTTCGGTGAGAAAACCGAGCAGCGCATTCATGGTGGTGAAATTGGCGGTGTAGATGACGAAGCGCCCCGCCTGCGCCGAATCCACCATGCCGGCGTGCGACAGCTCCTTCAGGTGGAACGACAGCGACGACGGTGCGATGCCGGTCAGTTCGCCGATCCTTCCCGCGGCAAGCCCGGCGGGCCCGGCCTGCACCAGGGCTCGGAAGATCGCTAGGCGGGAGTCCTGGGCGAGTGCGGCAAGCGCGGCGACGGCGGCTTTCGTTTCCATATTTCAAACAATATTGAAACAAAGAACCAAAAGCAAATGAAATTTTCGTGACGGCCCGCGGAGCCGCGGGACGCCACGAACGCATGTCAGTAGTCGCAGCCTGGCCCCGAACGCGCGCCCGACTCGGCCGCTTGCAGTCCCAACATGTCGCGCGCCACCGCCTCGGCGACCTTGATGCCGTCCACCCCGGCGGACAGGATCCCGCCGGCATAGCCCGCGCCCTCACCAGCCGGATACAGCCCCTTGACGTTGGCGCTCTGGAAATCGTCGCCGCGCGTGATGCGAACCGGCGACGAGGTGCGCGTCTCGACGCCGGTGAGCACCGCGTCCTTCATCGCGAAGCCCTTGATCTGCTGGTCGAACGCCGGCAGCGCCTCGCGGATCGCCTCGATGGCGTAATCCGGCAGCGCCGTGGCGAGGTCGGTGAGATGCACGCCGGGCTTGTACGAGGGCTCGACGCTGCCAAGCCGGGTGGACGGCCTGCCCTCAAGAAAATCGCCGACCAGCTGGCCCGGCGCGTCGTAATTGCCGCCACCGAGCTCGAATGCGCGCGCTTCCAGTTCCCGCTGCAGTTCGATGCCGGCGAGCGGGCCGTCGCCGGGGAAATCCTCAGGCGTGATGCCGACGACGATGCCGGCGTTGGCGTTGCGTTCGTTGCGCGAATACTGGCTCATGCCATTGGTGACGACGCACCCCGGCTCCGAGGTCGCCGCCACCACCGTGCCGCCGGGGCACATGCAGAAGCTGTACACCGCGCGGCCGTTCCTGGCGTGGTGCACCAGTTTGTAGTCGGCCGCGCCGAGCAGCGGGTTGCCGGCATTCGGCCCGAGGCGGGCCTTGTCGATCAGCGACTGCGGGTGCTCGATGCGGACGCCGATGGAAAACGGCTTGGCTTCCATGGTGACACCCCGCGCGTGCAGCATCTCGAAGGTGTCGCGCGCACTGTGGCCGAGCGCGAGGACGGCGTGGCGGCTCTTCAAAATCTCGCCGCTGGCGAGCACCACGCCGACGATCCGTTTCGTGCCGTCCGCGCCGTCCTCGATCAGGACGTCGGTGACGCGCTGCTCGAAACGGATCTCGCCGCCCAGCGCCTCGATCTCGTGACGCATGGCCTCGACCATGCCAACCAGACGGAAGGTGCCGATATGCGGCTTCGACACATACAAAATTTCTTCCGGCGCGCCCGCCTTGACGAACTCGGTCAGCACTTTGCGCCCGAGATACCGGGGATCCTTGATCTGGCTGTAGAGCTTGCCGTCGGAGAAGGTTCCCGCCCCGCCCTCGCCGAACTGCACATTCGATTCGGGGTTGAGCACATGCTTGCGCCACAGGCCCCAGGTGTCATGGGTGCGCTCGCGCACTGCCTTGCCGCGCTCCAGCACGATGGGCTTGAAGCCCATCTGCGCCAGCACCAGCGCGGCGAAGATGCCGCAGGGGCCAAAGCCGACGACGATCGGGCGCTCCACCAGAGGTTCCTGCGCGTGGCCGGCGAAGCGGTAGGCCATGTCCGGTGCCGGCGTCAGGTGGCGGTCGTTACGGAATTTCTGCAGCAGCGCCGCCTCGTTCCTGACCTCGAGGTCGACCGTATAGACCAGTAGCAAAGCGTGCTTCTTGCGCGCGTCGTGGCTGCGCTTGAAGATACTGAAGCCGGCGAGCGCGTCGTCCGTCAGTTGCAGCCGCTGCAGGATTGCCGCGCGCAAGGCCGCGGGCGGATGGTCAAGCGGGAGTTTGAGTTCGGTCAGTCGCAGCATCGGTTGCGTATCTCAAAAATGATCGGGCAGGCTATCGCGGCCGGGCGTATTGTAGAACGGCCCACCGCCGCAATCGTCGGACCGGGGTGACGCCTACGATCCCGACGATGCGTTTTCGCAACCCACGTACCGCAATGCGCCCTGCCCTGCCATGCGCCCGCTGGCGAAGCAGGCCGTGAGCAGATAGCCGCCGGTGGGCGCCTCCCAGTCGAGCATCTCGCCGGCGCAAAAAACGCCGTGAAGGCCGCGCAGCATCAGATGTTGGTCAAGCGCCTCGAAGCGCACGCCGCCCGCGCTGCTGATCGCCTCGGCGACCGGCCGCGGCGCCGCGAGCGTGATCGGCAGCGATTTAATCGCGTGCGCGAGCCTGGCCGGATCGCTCAGTTCCCCGGGCGGCAGGATTTCGCGCAGCAGCGCCATCTTCGCGCCCCTGATGCCCGCGCGGCTCGCAAGATGGCTGGACAGCGAGCGCGCGCCACGCGGGTGCGACACGTCGGCGACTACCCGCTCCGGGTGCTTGTCGGGAAGCAGATCGAGCTGCACGACCACCGCACCCTGCGCCGCGATCGTGTCGCGCAGCGGTGCCGCCAACGCGTAGACCAGGCTGCCCTCGATGCCAGTGTCGGACAGCATCAGCTCACCTCGGCGTTCGTGAGTGCGGCCGCTGGCGTCGGCGAAGCGCAGCGCCACGGTCTTCAGCGGCTGCCCGGCGAAGCGCGTCCGCAGGTGCGCGCTCCAGCCGCCTGCCACGTCGAAGCCGCAGTTGGCCGGCACCAGCGGCGCAACATCGACGCCGCACGCCGCCAGCAGTGGCACCCAGCCCCCGTCCGAGCCCAGCCTGGGCCAACTCGCGCCGCCGAGCGCCAGCACGACCGCGTCCGCCGCGACGTGAATCTCGCCCAGTGGAGAAAAGAAGCGCAGCGCGCCGTCGGTCGACCAGCCCTGCCAGCGATGGCGCACGTGGAAGCGTACGCCGGATTCGCGCAGGCGATGCAGCCAGGCGCGCAGCAGCGGCGCGGCCTTCATGTCCCGGGGAAACACCCGCCCCGACGAGCCGACGAAAGTCTCGATCCCGAGCGCCTCGATCCACGCGCGCAGCGCATTCGGCGAAAAGGCATCGAGCAGCGACCGGATGGCGGGTGCGCGCGCGCCGTAGCGCGACACAAAAGCTTCGGATGGCTCGGAATGGGTGATGTTCATGCCGCCGACGCCGGCAAGCAGGAACTTGCGCCCGGCCGAGGGCATGGCGTCGTAAACATCGACCTGCGCGCCGCCGGCAGCGAGCACCTCGGCCGCCATCAGGCCCGCGGGGCCGCCGCCGATTACCGCAACTGTGGACATGGTTTTCATGAAAGGAACGGGACCGGGCATGATACCCGCGCAGCGACGAGCACCGGAGGGCCGATCAAAACCGCGCTCCGCCGCGATTGCCGGCCGACGCGCGCGTGACACCCATCGGGCCGGGGCGGACGCCTGCATTGTGGGCGCGGCGCCCCGCCACGATTTCACCGGTCTGGCCAACGCGCCGGGCACACGCAATAAACCCGGACCGCTGGGGCAGACCAGGCTTTTCATCGCGATACGCGGAACGTCTCCCGAGCATCCTATCCGTTGCTATAGTGGGTAACGGTGATCCTGGATTGGCAAGAAGGAAAGACATACCGCGTCGACACCTGCCGGCTCCACCCCAGGCGAAGGTGCACCGGCTGCCAGCGACGGAAATTGACTCGGGCGATCCGTCACCACTTCCCTCTGATCCCACGAACGGAAAGGCCATGTCATGATGCACTATAAAGTCGGCTATCTCATCGGCAGCCTTGCGCGCGAATCGATCAACCGCAAGCTTGCGAAGGCGCTCATTCGCCTTGCCCCGGAAAATCTCGTCTTCACCGAGATTTCGTTCAAGGATCTACCGCTCTACAGCTATGATTACGACGCCGATTTTCCGCCGGTCGCGCGGGCGTTCAAGGATGCGCTCAAAACGGTCGATGCGCTGCTGTTCGTGACGCCCGAATATAATCGCTCGATCCCCGGCGGGCTGAAGAACGCCATCGACTGGGCAAGCCGACCCTATGGCACCAACTCATTCACCCACAAGCCTTCCGCCGTTATCGGTGCGTCGCCAGGCGCGATCGGCACCGCCGTCGCCCAGCAGAGCCTGCGTAGCGTGCTCAGTTTCTGCAACTCACCGCAGATGAACGCACCGGAAGCCTATATCCAGTTCGCGCCCGGCCTGATCACCGACGATGGCGAAGTCACCGCCACCTCGACCGAGGATTTCCTGCGCAACTATATGGCGGAGTTTCACATCTTCATCGCACGGGTTACATCGGTCCTGCCTAAAGATGCCTGATCCGCAGGGCTGCTTTCCCTGAACGTTCCCGGACAGGTTATTTGCGACGACGCTTCCTGGCGATCCGTCCGCGGTGGGCCGCCATCGCCATTTCTACGACATCTCACTCCCACTCGATCGTCGCCGGCGGCTTGCCGCTGATGTCGTAGACGACGCGATTGATGCCGCGCACTTCGTTGATGATACGGTTGGAGACCTTGCCGAGCAGGGTATAGGGGAGCTCGGCCCAGTGGGCGGTCATGAAGTCCTGGGTCTGCACCGCGCGCAGCGCCACCACATAATCATAGGTGCGGCCGTCGCCCATGACGCCGACACTCTTCACCGGCAGGAACACAGTGAAGGCCTGGCTGGTTTTCTCGTACCAGCCGGAGGCACGCAACTCCTCGATGAAAATGGCGTCGGCCCGGCGCAGCAGGTCGGCGTATTCACCCTTCACCTCGCCGAGTATGCGCACGCCGAGGCCCGGCCCGGGGAAGGGATGGCGGTAGACCATGTCGTGCGGCAGCCCCAGCGCGATACCGAGCTCGCGCACTTCGTCCTTGAACAGCTCGCGCAGGGGTTCGAGCAGCTTAAGATGCAGGGTGTCGGGCAGGCCGCCGACGTTGTGGTGGCTCTTGATGGTGTGCGCCTTCTTGGTCTTGGCGCTGGCGGATTCGATGACGTCGGGATAGATGGTGCCCTGCGCCAGCCATTTGGCCTTGGGCAGTTTCTCGGCTTCTTCCTGGAACACGTGGACGAATTCGCGGCCGATGATCTTGCGCTTCTGCTCAGGGTCGGTGACGCCGGCAAGTTCCTTCATGAAGCGCCCACGGGCGTCGACATGGATGACCTTGACGCCGAGGTTGTCGGCAAAGGTCTGCATCACTTGTTCCGCTTCATTTAAACGCAGCAGACCGTTGTCGACAAAGACGCAGGTGAGCTGGTTGCCGATCGCCCGATGAAGCAGTGCCGCGACCACCGAGGAATCGACGCCGCCGGACAGGCCCAGGATGACCTCATCGCTACCGACTTCGGAACGCACCTTGCCGATGGCTTCGTCGACGTAGTCGGGCATGTTCCAGTCGGAGCCGCAGCCGCAGATGTCGTGCACGAAGCGGCCGAGGATCGCCTTGCCCTGCAGGGTGTGGGTGACTTCGGGGTGGAACTGCACGCCGTAGAAGCGGCGTGCCTCGTCGGCCATCGCTGCGATCGGGGTGGCGGCGTTGCTCGCCATGAGCTTGAAGCCTTCCGGCAGTGCAGTGACCTTGTCGCCGTGGCTCATCCACACGTCGAGCAGGCCATGCCCCTCGTCATTGACGCGGTCCTGGATGTCGCGCAGCAAGGCCGTGTGGCCGCGCGCGCGGATCTCGGCGTAGCCGAATTCGCGCTTGGCCGCGGACTCGACCTGGCCGCCCAGCTGCGCCGCCATGGTCTGCATGCCATAGCAGATGCCCAGCACCGGCACGCCGAGCGTGAACACGCCTTCGGGTGCGCGCGGGGTTTCTTCCTCGTAGACCGAACTGGGGCCGCCGGACAGGATGACACCGGCCGGCGCGAACTCGCGTACGAAAGCGTCGGTCACGTCGTTGGGATGCAGTTCGCAATAGACGCCTGCTTCGCGCACGCGACGAGCGATCAGCTGGGTGTACTGGGAACCGAAGTCGAGGATGAGGATTTTCTGGTGCATATTTTAAGGGGCCGGGATCTGGGATTGAGGGACGAGGGCTGGAGCCGGACAAAAAAGAAAAGCCACGCGCAGCGTGACCTTTCATAAATCCTGACCCCTGAATCCTAATCCCTACTCAACACGGTAATTCGGTGCTTCCTTGGTGATCTGCACATCGTGCACGTGCGATTCGCGTACGCCGGCCGAAGTAATCTCGACAAACTCGGCCTTGGCGTGCATGTCCGTGATGCTGGCGACGCCCAGGTAGCCCATGCTTGATCGCAGGCCGCCCATCAGCTGATGGATCACCGCCAGCACGCCGCCCTTGTAGGGCACCCGGCCTTCGACGCCTTCCGGCACCAGCTTCTCGGCGCTCTTTTCGGTGTCCTGGAAATAGCGGTCGGAAGAACCCTGCTGCATCGCGCCGAGCGAACCCATGCCACGATACGACTTGTAGGAGCGGCCCTGGAACA
Organism: Thiobacillus denitrificans DSM 12475; assembly: GCF_000376425.1. Classification (GTDB taxonomy): domain Bacteria; phylum Pseudomonadota; class Gammaproteobacteria; order Burkholderiales; family Thiobacillaceae; genus Thiobacillus; species Thiobacillus denitrificans. Next base: position 123,771 of record NZ_AQWL01000008.1, read on the forward strand.
GCTCGATATCGCCGGGCGCTTCCTCGGTGCCGGCCAGCAGACCGCCGAGCATGACGCAGTCGGCGCCGGCAGCCAGCGCCTTCGAGATATCGCCGGAGTAGCGGATGCCGCCGTCGGCGATCACCCCGACGCCGCTGCCCGCCAGCGCATCTGACACATTCGCCACGGCGGTGATCTGCGGCACGCCGACGCCCGCGACCATGCGCGTGGTGCAGATGGAGCCGGGGCCGATGCCGACCTTGACGGCGTCAGCCCCGTGTTCGACCAGCGCGGCGGCCGCGGCTGCGGTGGCGATGTTGCCGCCGATGACCTGCACGTCGGGAAAGTTCTGCTTGACCCAGCGCACCCGTTCGAGCACGCCCCTGGAGTGGCCGTGCGCGGTATCGACCGTAACCACGTCGACCCCGGCGGCCACCAGTGCAGCCACACGCTCTTCGGTGCCCTCGCCGGTGCCGACCGCCGCGCCGACGCGCAGACGGCCCATTGCGTCCTTGCATGCCTGCGGGTGCTCACTGGATTTCTGGATGTCCTTGACGGTAATCAGCCCGCGTAGTTCGAAGGCGTCGTTCACCACCAGCACGCGCTCCAGCCGATGTTTATGCAGCAGCGCCAATGCCTCGTCGCGGCCGGCGCCCTCCTTCACCGTCACCAGCCGTTCCTTCGGCGTCATGATTTTGGCGATCGTCTGGTCGAGCTGGGTTTCGAAGCGCAGGTCGCGGTTGGTGACGATGCCGACCACCTTGCCGCCGTCGATCACCGGCAGGCCGGAAATACGCTTCGCGCGGGTGATTTCGAGCACCTGGCGCACAGTCATCTGCGGCGCGACGGTAATCGGATCCTTGACCACGCCGGACTCGAAACGCTTGACTGCCGTCACCTGTGCTGCCTGCATTTCGGCGCTCATATTCTTGTGAATGATGCCGATGCCGCCTTCCTGTGCCAGCGCAATCGCCAGGCGCGCCTCGGTCACCGTATCCATGGCAGCCGACAGCAGGGGCAGGTTCAGGGTGATCGTGCGGGTCAACTGCGTGGACAGGCTGACTTCGCGAGGGAGGATGGCGGAATGGGCGGGAACGAGCAGAACGTCGTCGAACGTCAGCGCTTTTTGCAGAACACGCATGGGCTTTCCTTAACGCAAAGCGGAATTATACGCGTCCGCCCCCGCCCTGCACAAACCGCAAGCCAACGCGCGCCCACGCTTGGTCGTAATCTACCAATCCGATAACCACGGCGGGCGGTTGACTCCCGGACGTGATGCGGCTAACTTTGCGTCAGCATTCAACCTGCTAGGGCGCACGGTTCTGCAGCCCGCCCCTGAACGCCATACAACTCGAGGAGATAAAAAAATGTCCAGAATTTTGCTTGCATTGACTTCCGCTGCCCTGCTGGGCCTGGCTGGCTGTAGTGGTCTTTATGTCAACCAGCCTGCTGGTCAGCCCGCCGCCAAGGCTGCCGAACCGGGCAAAGCCGCCATCAGTGCCGAAGCACAGACCGCGCTCACCGCGGCTCAGGCCGACGTCAAGACAGCCAAAGCCAAGAACGCCCTGTGGACCACCGCAGAAAGCGCGCTCAAGGCGGCCGAAACCGCCGCTGAAAAAGGCGACAGCGCCACGGTGCTGAAGCAGGCCAGGCTGGCCAGCGACCAGGTAAAAAAAGGCCTGGCTCAGCTTGACTATCCGATTCTCAAAATCGGTGAGTGACTGATTTGACTCGCCCACCAGAAAAGCCTTCCGGTTTCACGCCGGAAGGCTTTTTTTTTGGGCGCGCTGCAGAATACGCCGCGTGTTTACAGACCAATGCTGCCGGGCAACGCACCTGCATGGATGACGGCGCACGCGCCGATGCCCTGGCCAGCGGTCAAAAAGCCGTTGCCGATTTCTGCCGGTGAACCCGGGACATGCAAGGCCGGGGCGGCCTACGCTGCCTCGGACGCGTCTGCCCCGGGCGCTTTTTCCGGTGCGGCATCGCCCCCGCCTTTGCGGGTGACCTTGCCTTCTTCCGCCCGCTTGCGGCGGACTTCCTTGGGATCGGCTATCAGCGGACGGTAGATCTCCACCCGGTCCTTGTCGCGCAGCGCTTCATCCAGCTTGACCAGCTTGCTGAAAATTCCGACCTTGTTCTTGTCCAGATCGATCTCGGGAAATGCCTCCAGCACGCCGGACAGGCGGATGGCGTCTTCCACCGTCGCGCCTTCGGCCAGACTCACTCGCAACAGCGGCTGCCGCTCCGGCAGCGCGTAGATCACTTCAACACTGATATTGGCTGCGCTCATGCATAGACCTCGTCGGCGCGGCGAACGAAGGCGTCGACAAACGTATTGGTGATGTGGCTGAATACCGGCGCCAGAATGGTCTCCAGCACCCGGCTGGAAAACACGTACTGCAGCCGGAATTCGACCTTGCAGGCCTCGTCCCCCAGCGGCAGGAACGACCAGTCGCCTTCGAGTTCAGCAAACGGGCCATGCTGCAATCTGATGCGCATTTCACGCGGATGGCTTTTGGCATTTTCAGTGGTGAAACTTTGCCGAATGCCCATATAGGCGATATGAATCGTCGCCACCGTGCTGTGTTCATCGCGGAACTTCAATTCGGTGCCGCCGCACCAGGGCAGAAAAGCGGGGTAATCCTCGACCCGATCCACCAGTTCAAACATGCGTTCGGGAGAATGCGCCACCAGCACACTTTTTTCCACACGTGCCATGGGTACCTAAAGCCTTGTAAAATCGAGAATTGTACGCAAGCCAGCCCGCCATGAGCATCGCCGACAACAAAAAAGCCTTTCACGATTATTTCATCGAGGAAAAATTCGAGGCCGGCCTCGTGCTGGAGGGCTGGGAAGTCAAAGCCATACGCGCCGGCCGCGTGCAGTTGAAAGAAGCCTACGTCGTCGTCAAGAACGGGGCCGTGTATCTGATCGGCTGCCACATCAGTCCGCTGCCTACCGCCTCGACCCACATCCATCCCGACCCCACGCGCTCGCGCAAATTGCTGCTGCACGCAGCGGAAATCAACAAGCTGATCGGCAAGACCGAGCGGGCCGGCTTCACTCTGGTGCCGCTCGACATGCACTATTCCAAAGGCCGCATCAAGCTGGAAATCGGTCTGGCAAAAGGCAAGAAACAGCATGACAAGCGCGCGGCGGAAAAAGAGCGTGAATGGCAGCGCGAAAAGCAGCGCCTGATCCGGACGACCTGATCCCGGCTTGCGCGCCAGCGGCGACTTACGGACGAAATAACCGGCTTATCGGCCGTGCTTTTCCTTGCAGACCCGTCGAGATGTCAACTACAATTGTCAATATCTCGACAAACAAGGACAAAACCGATGTCGGCCCTTCCTGTTTATCACGTTGAATTCATCCCGCTGGAACGCCGTCTGGGCGATCGTCGCGTCGCGCCGCGCAATGCTGCACTGCCGTCCGGCATTGCAGCAGATCGCCGCAAAGTAGCCAGCCGGCGCACCGAAGACCGCAGGTTTGCGCCCCTGAAAGCCGTTTAAGCAACGCCGGCATGGGCGCGCAGGCGTGCGCCCATGCCATGCTATCGCTTTGGCCCCTGACCCCCTCCTCCCCGCTGTCCGACACAACGCACTAGCAGACCGCCCATTGGCGGAACAACACCCCGCTTGACCCGGCGGGCACGATTTTGCAGCCGCCTCCGCCGCCATGTGACAATGGCATGCTTTCGACCGTGTCCCTCTGTTTCCATCCCCGAAAGTTGAGTCCAGCTTGCCAGCCACCGTAGCAGACCTCCCTGCCTTCGATCAGATCATCGACGCCCGTTCCCCGGGTGAATTTGCCGAGGACCACATCCCCGGTGCCATCAACCTGCCGGTGCTGGGCGACGCCGAGCGTGAACGCGTCGGCACCCTGTACAAACAGGTGTCGTCGTTCGAGGCAAAAAAAGTCGGCGCAGCGCTGGTGTCGCGCAATATCGCCCGTCACCTCGAAACCTGGTTTGCCGACAAGCCCAAATCGTATCGCCCCTTGGTGTATTGCTGGCGCGGCGGCAGCCGCAGCGGTGCGATGACGCACATCCTGCAGAAAATCGGCTTCGCCGCGATGCAGCTCGACGGCGGCTATAAAGCCTATCGGCGGCATGTGGTGGCGGAACTCGAGCGTCTGCCGGCGTGCTTGAGCTATCGCGTGGTATGCGGCCCGACCGGCAGCGGCAAGAGCCGACTGCTGCAGGCTCTGGCCGGCGAAGGCGCCCAGGTGCTCGACCTCGAAGCACTCGCCGCTCATCGGGGCTCGTTGCTGGGGGCGCTGCCCGAGCAGCCCCAGCCGACGCAAAAAAGTTTCGAGAGCGCCGTCTGCTTCGCCCTTGCCCGGTTCAACCCACAGCGCCCGGTATTCGTGGAATCGGAAAGCAAAAAAATCGGCGCACTGCGGGTGCCCGATGCGCTTATCGCGGCGATGCGCGCCAGCCCCTGCATACGGCTGGAAATCCCGCTGGCGGCGCGCGTCCGGCTTCTGACCGAGGACTACGCACATTTCCTGCACGATCCCGCAATCATCAACAGCCGGCTCGCCCATCTTGTTTCGCTGCGCGGCCACGAAACCGTCGCGGCGTGGCAGGCGCTGGCCGGCCTGCAGGCATGGGACGAGCTGGTGGCCGCCTTGCTGGAACAGCATTACGACCCGGCCTACGGCAGATCGCTGTCGAGCCATTACGCGCCAATGCCGGCCGATCGAGCTTTCAGCACCGCCGATCTATCCCGCGGCGGCCTGCAGCAGCTGGCACGGGAGATTCTGGCTGCCGTACCGGGAAAGTAGTGTTGACAGGCCTTAAATCAGCTTGCCCAGCACGAAGCCGATCACGATGCCGATGATGACCGCCACGGTCAGCCCGCGATAGGTCAGCACATCCCTGGAGTAGCCACGGCGGATGGCGATATAAGACACCAGATAGCCCACTGCGTTGAGCAGCCAGATGAAGCCGATCGACAGCACCTTGACGATGACCGGGCCAATGACCGGCACCAGGGAGATCATCCCCAGCAGCCAGGCAAAGGCATTGGAGATCAGCCCGATTGCCACCACGCTGCCCGCGATCACACCGCGATCGACGTCGAAATACAGACCCAGTCCCACCAGCACGGCCATCCCCAGCCACAGCGACAGCATCACTTTCCAGTTGCGCCACCACGGTGTACGCAGCGTAAGCGCGCCTTCGGGCGCGTCGTTTGCGGGCGGCGTCTCCGGCCTGGGCGGCACGCTCACACGCCTAAAGCGGAAAGATCGACTGCATTGCCGGCCATGGGCGGGCACCAGTAGTAGCCGCCAGTGAGTGGACGGGTGAAGTGAAACAGCGCATCGCTGATCCCGTCGTCGTGCCCAGTCATGCGGCGCAGCTGGGCTTCGAAAGCGTCGAACGACTTGCCAAAGGCGAGGAACAGCAGCCCGGCATCGACACCAGCCACCCAGGGCATGGAGCGGCGCACCACGAAGGCTTCGGGATCGAAGTCCTCCTGTGCGGTGCGTTTGACGTGAGCCGATTCGGGCGCGTCGCCGAGTTCTTCATTGCTGTCGCGATCGCGGCCGAAACAGTTGTTCTGTTGCGCGCGCGGCAGCGCGTCAAACACCGGGAAATCATGCAGCCACTGCTGTATGGCGGCAAAGCTGGAGCCGTCGATGCCGCGACCCTGCCCCTGCGCGATCGCTGCCTCGACGGCAGCCTCGTCCTTGGGATTTTCGGTGCCGTCTTCATAGCCGGTCAGGTCGCGGCTGTCCCGGTAGCGGAAGCTGTCGATCGCCTGCGCCTGGGTAAAGGCAGGCGCAGCCATCGCCTGCAGCGCATGCCCACGCAACAGCAGTTCGCCGGGTTCGTTGCCGCGCAGCCACAGCCACAACGCGTGCTGGGTTGCCGGAATCGGCGGGCGGGCGTCCGGCAACACCGGAAACCCGCGCAGACCTGCCATATCGACGCCCAGCACTTCGGCAACCTTCACCCCGATTCCCATGACCGCCGATTTTCCGTCGCAGGCCGTTGCCAGCGCCCGCAATGCGGCACGGGAGTCGTCCGCCGGATCGAGGTCGAAGAACAGATGGCGCGCGTGGTCGGGGATGGCATCAAGAATGGCGGATTGTGGCTTCATGACAGGCAAAACGCTAAATGGAAAAATGCTGCAAAGCGTGGAAAGCATCAACGAAGACTCAGCTGCGTCCCACCTCGATCACGTTCTGCACATGCTGCAGGCGCGCCAGCAGGCGCGACAGCTGCTGCAGCTCCTTGACCCGCACGGTGAGCTGCATGTGCGCAAATTCGCCACGGCTCTCGGTATTGACACGCAGCACGTCGAGCCGGTCCTTGGCGATGACGTCGGAAATATCGCGCAACAGGCCCTGTCGGTCGAAGGCCTTGAGGCGAATATCCACTTCGAACGCGGCACCTGAGTCGAGCACCCATTCGGCAGGCAGCATGCGCGCAGGGTTGGCGCGCTTGAGCGCGGCGCAGTCGGCGCGGTGCACCGTAAGGCCGCGCCCGACCGTAGTGTAGGCGGCAATGGTGTCGGGCGGCCGCGGTTTGCAGCAGCGTGCCAGCGTCAACGGCACGTCGCCCAGCCCCGGAATGGTAACCGGGTTGCCTGATTTGGCGCGAGCCCGGGGCTTGCTGGTGGGGGCCAGCGCAGCCATGGCTTTGCCGGATTCCGGCAGGGCATTGACCAGGTCGCGTTGGCCGACGTCGCCGCGTCCGAGCGCGGCAAGGAACTCTTCGACCTTGCCGAACTTGAGGCGCTGGGCGAGCTTTTCCTGATTCGCATCCACCACGCCCATGCGCTTGAGTTCCTTTTCCAGCAGGGTGCGGCCGAGGCTGACCTGTTCGCCGACGTCGCGCTGGCGGAACCACGCGCGCACCTTGGCGCGCGCGCGATGGGTGGCCAGATAGCCGAGCGCGGGATTCAGCCAGTCGCGGCTCGGCTCGCCCTCCTTGGCGGCGATGATCTCGACCCGCTGGCCATTCTCCAGCGCGGTACTCAACGGCACCATCGCCCCGTTGATCTTGGCGCCGCGGCAGCGGTGCCCCAGATCCGTATGCAGCGCGTAGGCGAAATCCACCGGCGTGGCGCCGCGATCGAGCGCCACCACCCGCCCCTGCGGAGTCAGTACGTAGACCTGGTCATGAAACAGTTCGGTCTTGAACTGTTCGGTGAATTCGCTGCTGTCGGCAACGTCGTCCTTCCATTCCAGGATGCGCCGCAGCCAGGCGATCTTTTCTTCGTACTGCGCATCCTGCCTGCCGCCTTCCTTGTAGCGCCAGTGCGCGGCAACACCCAGTTCGGCATTGCGGTGCATGTCAAAAGTGCGTATCTGCACTTCGAGTGCGCGATCCTCGGGGCCGATCACCGCAGTATGCAGCGAACGGTAGTCGTTGCTCTTCGGCTGCGAGATATAGTCGTCGAACTCACCCGGAATCGGCTGCCACAGGTTGTGCACCAGGCCCAGAACGGTGTAGCAGTCGATCTCGTGTTTCACCAGCACGCGCACCGCGCGGATGTCGTAGAGCTGCTCGAAGCTCAGCCGCTTGCGCCGCATCTTATTGACGATGCTGGCGATGTGCTTGGGGCGCCCGCTGATTTCGGCCTCGATGCCGTGCAGTGCAAGCTCGGCCTGCAGACGCTCGATGATGCTCTTGATATAGGCCTCGCGGTCGGCGCGCTTTTCGTCGAGCTGAACGGCGATGCTTTTGTAGGTATCGGGCTCCAGATAACGGAACGCCCAGTCTTCCATTTCCCACTTGATCTGCCATACGCCGAGCCGGTTCGCCAGCGGCGCGAACAGCTCGCGCGCCTGCTGCCCCAGCACTTCGCGCATAACGGCATCCTTGCTGGCGGCGCAACGCAACGCATGCGTCCGTTCGGCGAGCTTGACCAGCACGACACGGATATCCGCCACCATCGCCAGCACCATCTGCCGCAACGCTTCCAGCTGGGCATGCGGATCGACGCGCTTGTCGGTGACGCTGCTGGCCAGCGTCTCGATACGTGCCATCGCCGCCACCCCGCGCGCCAGCCGCGCAGCGGTACCGAACACGGTGTCGAAATCGGGGGCATCGCCCAGACAGGCATGCAGCAGCGCCGCGGCGACGGCATCCGCGCCCACGCGCAGCTCGGCAACGATCAGCGCCGTGCCCACGCTGTGGGCAAAGTCCACGCTGCCGCCCAGGCGGTCGTGCGCATAAGCCAGCGCGCGCCAGGGCAGGTCGTTTTCCGCCACCGGCAACACGCGCGCCAGCGCTTGCCGCGCCGATTCCAGATCGGTGGCCTCGAAACAGCGGGGGCGGACGGCTTCATTCATGGGGCAGCGGCATGTCATGCCAGTAACGGCGGTGGGACGGACGATATTCTGAGGCCACCACCCCGGCTTCGCCAAACGTCAGCCGGATAAGGCCACCCGTGTCGCTGCGCAGAATCCGCGCACCCTGCTCACGGAATCGCACCGTCACCTGTGGATGCGGATGACCGAAGCGGTTACGGTAGCCCACCGTGAATACGCCATAACGCGGCCGCACCTGGTCGACGAATTCCGCCAGCGACGAAGTGCGGCTGCCGTGATGCCCGGCCACCAGTACCGTGGCCGCGACATCCGCACCCGACTCCAGCAATTCGAGTTCGCCGCGCCGCTCGGCATCGCCGGTAATCAGCAGGCTGTGACCGCCCCGGCTGATTTTCAGCACGCAGCTGAAATCGTTGTCGCGGCGGGTGGATTCGGCATAGGCCGCGACGGGCGGGTTCAGTATCTCGAAGCGCACGCCTTCCCATTGCCAGCGCTGCCCCCGAACGCAGCGGCGCGGGGCGGGCGCATTCATCAAAAGCGGGTTGGCGGCGGACAGGCCATGCAGCAGCCAGTCGGTCGGGACGTCGCGCAGCAGCGACTGCAGGCCGCCGCTGTGATCGCTGTCGTCGTGCGAAACGATCACGCCGGACAACCCGACGACACCGGCTGCCCGCAGATAGGGGACGATGATGCGTTCGCCCGTGTCGCTGTCGGCAAACGCGGCGCCGGTGTCGTAAAGCAGCGCATGCTGCGCGGTGCGGATCAGGATGGCGGTGCCTTGCCCGACATCGATGATTTCCGCCTGGAAAGTGTCGGGCGCCACACTGGCGCGCACGGGAAACACCAGCGGTAGCCACAGCAGGCCGCCCAGGACCCGTAGCGGAAACCCGCGCGGCAGCAGCAGCCAAACGGTGCCGGCGACTGCCAGCAGCACGGCCCATCCCTCCGGCGCAGGCTGGGCCGCCACTGCCCACGGCAGCGTACTGGCCCAGACCAGCCCTTTCCCCAATCCTGCCATCAGCCATGCCGCCGCATGCCATAGCGGCGGCACGATCACGCCAAGCAGCGCCAACGGCGTGACCAGCCAGCTGACGAGCGGGATGGCGATGGCGTTGGCGAACGGTGAAACCAGTGACACCTGCTGGAACAGCAGGAACAAGGCAGGCGCCAGCGCCAGCGTCACCGCCGCCTGCACCGCCACCCAGCCGCGCAGCCTGTCGGGCAGCGCCAGCCGTCCGAACGTCGCCCACAGGATCGCCGCCATGGCGCCGAACGACAGCCAGAACCCATTGCTTATGTAGAGTTGTTTTGTTCACATTTGTTTTATTTAAGCATGCTTTATGGGGATGCCAATCGATCTTTGTGAGTCACGTGTTCATGAACAAAATAATCTAATCCCGATTCAATTTTGAAATCCCGGACGAACTGACGCACTCCCCAGAACAGCAGACAAATCGGAGAAGCATCGATCTAAGCATAAGGGTATGCCGAAGCTGCGATTCAAAAGGGCCAATCCGAACAATGTCTAATAAGAGATTGACAGTGGCCAATCCCGTTCTAAAGTTCGAGCGGCCGCTATAGTCGAGGAATAGCCATTCAGCCTTGCCACTCTGACTAACCGTCGTTTTTTGTCGTCTTTAGCAACGTCACGCACCGAGAGAACAGAATATTGCGAAAAGATTAACCTTCGCCGCACGGATACCTACCACCCCCCCAGGAAAAAACGAAGGCGGAAAATTGTGCCTCGACCAAGAATTGGCGCCGGATTAGCCTATAAACGTTTCAGGCGGGAATACCGTGCACGGCGCGCACGAGAGTGTTCATGACCAACCTTCCCCCGACCTCTGTATCAAGCAGGGAATGAGGCGTCGCTCCACGCAACACGGTAATTGAAGAATTAAGCCAATGAATCGCCTTACCCATGTCGCCGAAGACTTCCTCTGCCCTGGCTAGAACTCCGGCCACACGGAACAACCTTTCGGATTCCTGTTGAGACAGAATCCCCTTACGCCGGCGCTGCGCAAGCATGCGAACACTTATGCCCAGAAGTTGAGCGAGTTCTGCGGTTGTGACCTGTAGGTTCGCTCCAAGTGAATCCAGGGCCTGAGTAGGGAAACCTTGGCGAATCTTTGAGACCCATTCCAAAGGGGTGTTCGGATTCACTTGGAGAATGTCCGCCCCCCCTAGAAGAGACAAAACCCTGATGGAAGGATTGTTTGGATAATGGCTCAACTTGTGGAAAGAGGGAAAAGCATCTGTCTATCATCGAGTTGATTTTCGTCGGTGATTTCTCTGCTGGTGGAGAACCGCTTACCGTCTGAGGTCACGTAGACATATTCTGTGTAACCGTCTACCTGCCCTTCCCACATTGAAGTCAGCGGCCGCATGACCCATCTTTCCTCCTTGGTCATATGTCCAGGAAGAACAACCTGAACATCCAGCAGCTCAATTACATTTTCCGCTTCAAGTAGCCCGACAAATTGATCTGGATGGATCATGGAAATCATGTTTTTCTTGATCACCCCCTTTTCGAATTCTTCCGAATATAAGCAATAAAACCACGGGAGGAACTCGGTTTGTATGACGTAGCTCCAGCAGATCGAGTCGTCCTTCCCGAATATGGCGGGTATGTCCATTCTGCCGTCTTCCTCGGTAATGAATGTGGTCGTGTGCAAAGTCATGGTCGAGTATTTTGCGCGGAATTCATCGTATGAATACTATAGTTTGTAGTGCAATAGTGTTCAATGCGATTAATTGGTCATCCCTATCGAGAGGGATGACCCCATGGATACGAGAACGGCCTTCGCTAAGAGCCTTAAGGAACTCAGAACGATCAGAGGAGTGACCCAGGAAGATTTCTCTAACGTGTCCAGTCGCACCTATATCAGCATGATCGAAAGAGGGCTGAGGTGTCCGACTTTGGAAAAAGTCGACGAGTTTGCCCAAGTCCTCGGTGTTCATCCCCTTGCCCTCTTATGCCTCACATATCTACGCGCCGAAGAGCACGAAAATCTTGATCGGCTGTTTGGCCGAATCAAGGCAGACTTGGGTCGGCCATAGAAGCACCCGGCAAACACCACGGTGCGTTTGTGACTGTGAGCACCACGATCTGGAATGCTTCGCTTTCAGGTGGCCTTCGGCATGTTAGAAAGAACATCAACACGACGTACGCAAAACTCGTACAGCTGTTAGGCGTATCTATGCCGCCTTGGGTGACATAACAGCCAGAGTTTGTTCACCTATGAATTCGCCAAACAATTTCGAATAGCCTGGGAGTACTGCAATACATCCGCTACGCGCAGAAGACTTAGGCCCGGGCCATCTGGGGCTTCCCCTGTGTCCAGGAACAAGTGTGAACGGTACAGTATCGGCTGTTGAACAATGCAGTGACCAACAATGGTTAGCCCCACTCCGGACTGTAATTCCAGGCCGGGTACTACTTGGAACGGCCCCCAGTCTTCCAATTCCTTGACCGGAATCTGATCGAACAACCTACGGCTCCACAAGAATGTCTTACGCTGCAGGCTGCCGATCGCTTCAGGCAATAGGTTGTCGGGAATGAGCGGGATGGGCTTGTCATACCGGTAGTAGTCACTGCGATCCGCATGAACCATCCAGAAGCCGCGCTCGCCTTCCACTCTCAGTACCACGGGGGCTGCAGCCAAGAGAGGTGGCAAGGTGGTTTCAGATACTCAACCTGCACTGGCTCAAGGCTGTAGAGCCGCTCCTGGTCGCAATACGCAGGTCGCCAGGCAGGGAATCTGGAGAGTTCGAATTCGAAAAATTCGGCAGATCGTCCTCGTGGTTTCCCCGTACGAAATGGAACCATGGCTCATGCAGAAGCTTTAACGCATCGAACGAGTCCGGCGATCAGTCGATCAGATCTCCCGTGCAAAATACCCGGTCGCGCATCGGATCGAAGCCCAGAGCATCGAGTTTGTCGAGAAGCTGCTGCCGCTCGCCGTGGAGATCTCCTACGACAAAATCGTGGCCGAGATCATTCGCCGGGAAGGACTCGAAAAAGGTCATACTCAGTTTGCCCACATCACGGATCAGAACGGATACTCCCGGGAACGATCGTAAGAAACCATCAGCTCATCGTATGAGAAATCTTAAACCCCGCTCGCATCGGCCAGCGCCGCATCGAACTCATCCTGAGTTTCCTGGGGCAAATTGAGAAAAGAGTCGGGCTCAATTTCGATGTTCAGGTATCCATGATCTAGCCAGATTCTTCGAAAAATCGGCAACTCGTCCACTGATTGGCCAGCTTCAACCAACTGTTTAAGCGCGGCCACCATGCGATCCACCATGCACTCAACTGCTGGCAAGTACTCTGGAGGCACGGCTATCTCAACGGCAGGACTTCGCGGGTTGAGCAGCAGTAAAGGACGCGTATTCACAAACACGTTGTAAGCCTCCCCACTTAGGTTTGTAGAAACCGCATCAGGTCGTCTTGTTTCCGCCGGCTGCCACCCATCATGTTTAGCGCAGGCTTCGCAGAGCGTCTTTACGCCGATCCCCAGATGCAGCCTACCTGGCCTACCGCAGAGTTCGCATGTCTTCTCGGACTCTCTCTTGACCTCTTCAATCCAGTCGCCCCAATGGACCGGCTGCCTGTTGACATAAAATCTCAGCAGACCGAACTTCTCTTTTATTTCGCTCACCTGAGGCAAATCCTGCTTGCGCCTTCCCGACGCCAAGGCCGTCTGCAATTCGGCTTCCATTCTCGCTGAAAGGCGCATCAGCAAATCGAACCATCCGTCACCGCACAGGAACCCCCAGCAGGAAAAAGGATTATCTGGTTTTCCTTTGCCGTATCTTCTGTATAGAAGCGGGGCAGCATCTAAAAGTGTTCGGGTGTGTTCCTCGTTCATAGTCCTCTTCCTTTTTACCCAGCCAATCAGGTCGGCAAAGCCAGGAACCGCATAAACTTAAACTCGAGGAAGAGGGCACATTCCCTCACTCTTATGCCCCGCCTAAGTTGGCATTGGATGTTCATTGCGTCACGCTCATCGAGACGATACGGAGATTTCGACAACATCCCCAGGCTTCATGAATAGCAATTCAAGAACAGGATCACGACCGCACAGTGGCCCCTTCAGAGCTACTGCTTTGTGATTCCTTGCCACCACCCATCTTTCTGTACGTAAGCCTGCTAACGTGCCATACCGCGACGGCGCTGAGTCCGATGGATGGGAACATCAGGAAAATGCCTGCTAACTCACTGACAAAGCTATAGATTGACGCGGTCACGCTCCAGATCGCCATGAAGACGATGAACGATGCAAGAATGGCAAATCGGCGCGCACGTCGTTCGATCGGGCCGTAATCCTCTGTCATCAGAAGGATGTAGTAAATAATTGTAGGAATTGCGGTAACGGCCAGGCCCGCGAGCCATGCGATGTCGTTATTAGTCACGTTTTGCTCCTTGGGATTGATTTGATTGGTTCATGCCCGTACGCCCTATAGCGACAAAGTCAAAGTGACTTGCAGCTACAAGTATTGGAACTAAAGGAGCTCAATAGTCGCTGTAGGCGAAGTCGCCAAGTAATCGCGAAGCTGGAATCCGAGCGACGACCCGGCGTCGACAAGCCTGTCGAGTATGTCGAGTGTTGCCCTGCGCAGGTTGACGTCTCGAATCAGGGCCTCTCGGTGTTCATGCACGGCTACGCGGCAGATAGTCTCCGTGTGCCACAGGCTGTTCCCGTCATCGAGCAAGTCGGCGGGAGCTCTGCCCAGGGCGTCGCGCAACTGAGGTAGCGCCGACGGCACCGCGGACACTCTGCCCACGCCCGCCATCAGCTGCAGCAGGTTCTCCAGACCTAATCGGCTGTCGCCAACGACGGTCAGGCAGTTGGCGATGAACTGCGGACGGGACCTCAGCAGTTCAAGGTCGGACCAACTCTTGGGCCAGCGTACTGAACACAGCAGAAGCGTCCTGAGCACTTTGTCGAATCGGCTGTAGGACCTTCGGCTCTTCGTCCGCAGCGAGTCGTCGCCAAAGACCTTAGTCGCGGCGCGGTCCCAGACCCGCCAGAATGCCGTGGCATTTGCGAACTCCTGCTTCATGCACTCGCCAAGCGCCGACTCCAGAATCCTTTCGCTGAACTCAGGAGCATTCTCGAGGCAATGGTCAAGCGTCTCGAAGAGGGGGGAGTCATTGCGTTGCTGCGCTATGAGCTCAGCTGCCAGCAACTCACCCAACTCCCACCGTGCCTCGAAGTCCTCATCGTCAGGGTCGTGCCGCTGCACCCGGGGCCTACCCTCCTGATCCGCCATCAGCCGAGCCAGCGTCATGAGCGACTGGACGCGCCAAGTATCGGTCGTCTCGCTTCGCGCAGCATCAAGAGCTATCGTCCACTCCTTGACGGCGGCCAAGCTCCTTGGTGACGAACGCACGCCAGGCTCCATCTCTTGCAGTGCGTCACTTAGCGCCTTGACAGCAGTAGCTCTAGCTTCATCGACGAGGTCGCGCGTCCGTCCGCGCGGGCGTTCGATCGTTGCTTCCAGTGCCTCGGCGTACCGCGCAAGACCAGTGGTCAGTACTTCAGCCAAAACAGGCTGCTTTGACCTGAGCTCGTTGGAGATCGCCTTGGCCGCAACACGGCGCAGCTCCCACGTCGGCTCAGTCACAATGTTGACCAACGCTTTAACCATCTTGGGTAGAGACGGATCGACGGTGGCAAGCGAGATGACCGTCCGTGTCCGCAGTTCACCCATCGAAGGGTCCTGGCGCAACCATGCGTCCTTGTCTTCGTGTACTGCGGTGCGTTCAAGCAAGAGGGCTTGGGCCCATTGAAGTGCCTCCGAAGTGTCAGTGGGCCACATGCCAATCAAGGCGCAAGCAAGCTCGTCTTCCAGTCCAGCGAGCATGCCGAGCTCTTGTTTATTAGTCTCGTCGCAGAGGCGAACGAACTCCTCATAGGGATCAGAGGGCGACGAGAAACGTTCCGCAGTTCCCGTCTCGGCTGTTGAGAACCGTCCCGTGACCGCTGCTGCCCAGGTACGCACGGCAGCGATGCGGTTCATCCGTTGCATCTGAGCCTGGGCTTTGTCGCTGGCTTGCTGCAGTTCCGGTTCAAGGTTGGCAATCTCGAGTGGAGCCCACTTGCCATCGCCAACGGGCTCTCCGAGCCTTAGGCCACGGGCGTCCATACGCTTGAGCGCCATGCGCCAGCCGTCTGGCACCTCCTCAGCACCCTTCAACGCTTCCAGGTGGCTGTCCAGAATCCTGTAGATGGCCTCACGGAGGTCTGGACGGTTGAACTGCAGTTGAAGAACCAGGTCTTCCAAGCGCTGCTGGCGATGCGGCAGCCGATTACTTGCCATTCGCTCCCGCTGCCTGGAAGCATCTAGCCCATCGTGCCCTCCGTGGATGGCCAGCGCGGTTCCCTCGTGTACGCTGCGAGCAATTTCGTCGGAGAAGAACTGCGGGCACTTGAAGATGGATAGCAGCTTCTCGGTTACGAGCTCAGGGTGGGCCATCAAGACCCCTGCCACCATTCCCGTTGTTAGGCTCGACTCCCCCAGGTCCAGGATGATCTCAAGCACCTGCGAGATGACGTTGGGCTGCGCCTTGGCCTCAATCAGGAGGCGCTCTTCCAGCGCCATCAAGGCCGCGTTCAGCACATAGCTGGTGACCGAGTGCCCGCGGTAGGCAGCCCATAACCGAAAGTCATGGATGTGCAGCCGGCCATTAGGACTTTTCTCTGGCGGCACGATCGATATCTCGTGCGGGCTCGTTGTGGCAAGTGAGGCAGCGGCGTGGTTGCATAGGTCGACCACGAAGCGCACGCTCGTCGGCCAAGCATAGAGCAACAGCGAGCGGAACGGGCCCTGCAGGACCGATGGCGGGAAGAACTTGTGAGCTGCGCGTTTGCTCAGCCCAAGTTCCGCCTCCCACCCGTGCATGCCTAAGTCTCGGCCAACTCTCGGCTTAGGCTCGGTGTAGAGGGCCCAGAATACTTTCCAGACGAGGTCTGAGGTGAAGAAGCTCGCCTCGCGGCAGTTTTTTACGTTGACGAGAAACTCAAGGCGCTCTTCCGAATAGACGTCTCGACTGTCGGGGTCGGCTGCCAGGCGCTCGAGAAGAACCTCAATGAACGCCTTAAACCTAGCCGGGTCAGCGCCAGAGCAGCGACATAGAAGAGCGTAGAAACGCCTGCCGACTGACTGCTCGCGGTACCAGCCGTCTTGGTCATGCTGGCAGAAGTGCTCCGCCATGTTGAACACGTCGAGCACTCTCTGGGTAGGGTTTTGCCAGTTGTCATCGTGAGACGTGGCATCTTCCGCGAACTGGACCACCCAGGAGTTACACTCCGGCGGCATGTTCGGGAAGGTTCTTGCAACCAATCCAACGACTAGGTCCCAAGCTTTGCCAACCGGCGCAGCCATCCCGAGTCGTAGCACGATCTCTTTGTTTGCAGGGTCGTCCACCAAGCTTGAGTAGTCAATAGACGTTGGCCCTTTGCAGGCAACACGCAGCAAGTGGCTTAGGCGCTGCAGGAGGCTGGCGCTGTCGAAGGAGACACTGCTACCAAGCTTTGCGACCAACTCTTCAACCCGCTCTGAGCGCAGCAGACCAATGGCTACCTCGTCTCGCCATACCTGCGGGATGGTCGAGTTTTGTCTGAGCGCAGCTTCGAGCAGCGCATAGGCATCCCCATCTTCTTCGGCTGAACGCTGCGCTGTCCATGTGCGCAGTGCCCTGCGCATTCCGGCGTGTGAGCCGAGCTTGCCGAAGAGCGAGCCCCAGTCGCGCTCGGCACCTTGCACCTCCCGTTCAACCCTGAAGTAGAGCGACCAGTCTTCCAAGACGTCGTGGGCGGGAGCTACCCGGTCCATCGCATCCTTTGCCAGCACCGCGTCTTGCAGGAGCGAGACAACGGCCTCGGCGTCATTTGGCGCCTCGACAAACTGAGCAAAGCGTTCCGTGCGCGCATAGCAGACCTCGTCGAAAGCTACTCGACGGCGTGTGGCCAGCCCTGCTGGCAAGCCTTTGCTGGGGGCAACCCGCTCTGTCCACAGGCGCAGCCGCAAGTCGTTGCCGGAAGCCTGAGGTAGAGCTGCTCCTGCCGCAGTGTAGTTGAAAGCAAGGCGTAGGTAGTAGGGCGCTCGAAGAACTTCTCGCACGCCGCCGTCCTTGGTAGCAATGTCTTCAAGAGTTGTCCCTGCCACTGCCGTAGATATCTCTGGGTCTGTCAGCAAAGGGACGTCGACGACTTGGTAGGAGAAGTCAGAGAGGAAGAGCGAGTAGAGCGCGTTGAGAGCATAGGAGCGGGTCGTGACACAGAGCCTGACCCTCTTGTTCTGACGGACAAGCGCCAGTAGCTCCTCAAGGGCACCCGGGTTCCTTGCTTCGAGCGCCTTTTCCAGCGAATCGATGACGACAGTCGGTGTGCCACTGCACAAGAGGCTCGCCATGCTGAGCACCGCATCAGGCATGCCGCTGAGTGACTGAACTGCTGCCAAGCTCGGCTCGTCGAGCTCGTCGGCTCGGAAGAAGAACAGCGGGCCGGACTCGCGAAGCAGTGGCGCGAGCTCCGCGATGACCGCTGACTTACCCGCGCCCGGGCCGCCTGTGACGATGACGAGCTGCCGCTCATCGAGGCCCGCCAGCACTTGAGCAACACACTGGCCGCGGGGGATGTGTGTGCCATTGGGAAGCTTCGTCGAGATGAGCGAGAGTTGAAGACTTGCTCGGCCGCTAAAACGCTCGGCGATGTTGGCAAGCCCCCTTTGCCCGGTGAGGCGGCCGACGGCTTCTTGGATGCCGACCTGCGCGGTCGATCTCCAGGTCTCCCGAGTGACCGTTCCGACCGTGATGCCTTGCTCGAATACATACGAGAACAGGCCGTTCCATACCTGCTCGCCGGAGTCTCCAGGCTGGCCTGAGTCCAACAGTGCCTGCACGAGACTTAGTTCTTGCGAGGCCTCCGTGCCAAGATCATGTATGTCGACACGCATCCGCCGCAAGAGCTCGAAGACGAGCTCTTCGTTGTACTTGTCGGCTAGCGTGTTCTTGGATACTTCCTTGAAGGCTTTCAAAGTACGCTTATGCTGGGCGTCAAAGAGCTTGGACTCAACCTTTTGGATGAAGTCGGGCAAGTTGAGCGAGGAACGCGACAGTTCGCATAGACGCTTGGCCGCCTTATTGGCCGGTGTCGCTGGAGCCACTGTTGCCAAGACCAATACGTCGCAAGCCCGGTCGAAGGGGCTTCCTTCTACGCCAAGAAAGTCTCTCCAGGCTCCACGCAGTCCATCGACGAACTCGGTGTTGCTAGGCGTCGCGTCGAGTCCTCGCTTGCACTGGACGAGCTGAAGCCGACAACCCTCGTTGTCGCGCAGCTGACAGTAGATGTCGTCTGTATGAGCGCCGGTGTAGCGGGCTTCGAAGCGAAGCGTTTCGACTCGAGCGCCGTGCAGGCCGAACGCAGTCGGCCTCCCTGTCAGCATGTTTGCCAGATAAAGTGTGCCGACCCGCGCCTGGAACACACCGCCCCCGCCGCCAGTGGCAACGGTACTCACGACCTGTGTGCCCTGAAGGGGGGGGCGTTGGGGCTTGTCTTCCATTTTTATCCGAAAATGCTCTCGCCGTTGCTCGGCGTCTCCTGCTGACGCGGCATAAGGGGTTTGTTATAGAGCACCGACTTTATCCTAAACAACGGCAAATTGCGGGTGGAAAGCACCGCCGTAAAAAGGAGCGTCGGTTTATTGACGCTATTGATAATGGTCCTCAGATGGGGCCAGTTGAAGCCTAGAGTGAGGGTTTCCCCAGACGGGCTGCGCTTCGGCCAAAGCGGTCTGTCAAGAGGCAATCCATGAACGACCGCTAAGCCGCGGGAGCGGTCGGTCGTTGAGGCACTACGAACGCTAGCCCCCCGGCCGGAAGCAGTCCTCCGGGACGGCCGGCTCAAGCCCGCGTGGTCCCTCTCGCCTGGCATCGCCGCTGAATGTGCATGACTTAGAGCGAGTAGCCGTTCTTCGCCGTCTTCAAGAGAGATTGCCCGTAGCTGCTCGGCTGCTTGATCTGCCTGCTTGCGAACACGTTGATGCCCAGGTCCATCTTCCCACGAGCAGTGGTGATCTGTTCGAGGCCTACCGGCGTCAGAACGAGGTAGCAACCCTCGCCCCACAGAGATTCCGCATCGATATCAACCGGACCGGCGTCACGCCACCAATGGATCTTTGCGACCACAGCTCCGCTCGCGTCGAGGAAGACGCTCGGTTCGTCGTCATGCGCGCGCCAGCGAAGCCTCATCACCCAGTTCGGGCACAACACGAATGGATAGGCTGCTGCGTCGAAGCCCATGTCCACAGAGCAAACAACCCGCCTTACCAGCGTTGGTGCCAGTTCATTGTCAAGTGCGAGGTACTGACCTAACCAAACAGCAATTGGCAGCTTGGTATAGCAGTCGTCGAAGTCTTCACCGTCAGTCTGTGCCGAGGGTGCTCTAAAACGGTAGAGGCGGTGCTCCGATAGGCGCGGCCTAAAAATCTTGAAGAGAGACACCTCGGCCACGACCTGGCCGTCGTGGTGTACCGGAAAAGGCGCAACGTCGTTGTCGACCTCGTCATCCCACTTCAGCTCTCGCTCGGACCAACCGGCACTTCGGTCCATCAGCGGCATTCGAATCCATTCGGGACGCACTCGCGGAAGCTTCAGCGGCCGAGGGGGAAGCGGGCAACCCAAACGCTCCAACAGCGTCGGCCTGTCGCGGCCGGTCAGCTTGCCGGCCAGCCGCAGTTCTCCCGCGACGTGGCGAAGGGCGGCAATGGCAATGTAGGCATGAGGCTTCAGGTAAGTGATCTGCATGTCGAGGACGCGAAGCTGAGCCTCAAGCCTTTTGACGCCAGAGGGCCCGAATGCCTCAAGTCCCCCCCAATCTTGGATGAACATCGCCGCGCGGCGGCGGACTGTCATCTCGTCAATGCCTGCCACCTTCGCAATGTGCCGTGCCGTCGAGCTCAACATCTGGGTCCAGCCAAGCGGCGACTCGATGCGCATTGCACCAGTTCTCTCGTCCCTGAACGCAGGGTCGCCCTCTGAAGGGTGCTCGAATTCTAGGCTATAGAAGAGCGGCAGTGGCGTCGCGTCCAAGGAGACAGCCAGCCCCCACCGATGCGACAAAAGCGCGGCTGACTCTGCCACCGCAATGTCGCGATGGCTGACCAACGCAGCGACGGCGGTGCCCAACTCGGGGGCAAGGTCCGCGCTGTCAGCAGCCAGCAGTGTTCCGAGCGCCTGCAAAGGGGCATCGGATTCGCCGGTTAGAAGTCGCCGCATAAGGGACTTGAACAAAGCTTGACCGTGTTCGGTTTGCCCTGCCAATCGCAGCGTGCAATTACGTGCGTGTCGCTGAACTTCTGCAACGGGCAGCCGATAGGCAAAGTGCAGCAACTCTTCCAGAAGATCCGTGTCGCTGAGCGGAAGCTCGCTCGACTGGAAGGGCCGTCCCAGTTGGAACTCGCGAGTGCAGGCCATCTGCTCCTCAAGCAGCGACCAGATGGCAGGCCAGTCCGGCGTCGCGCTGATTACTGGCAATATCGAATCCAGCTCTGTCAGCAGCGACTGGGTGCTCTCCTGGCCCGCCGTCACTGAATCGACGATGTTCTCGAAGGCGGCGGGGGACATGGCTGGTCCCTCCAAAAGCTTCTTCGCCTCAAAGTAGAGGAACTTGCCGCCACCCATCCACTGGCTCCAGGAACTCCAAGGGTCCTTGCTTGTCTCGTAGCCTTGCATCAGCTTTCTGGCGTACTCGATCTCTCCCGCCGCAACCAACCGCTTCACCATTAGGAAGCGGCAACGCGCGTTCTCCTGCAAAACCTGCCAGCGCTCAAACATCCTCTGCACCAGAGGAAGCGGAGCTGTCTCGGCCAGATCTCTGAAACGGTACGGGGCGTTGTAGTTCAGTTCGTCGCCATCCGCTTCAAACGCGCGCTCAAGCTCCTCGAGAGTGACCTCTGAGTCGTACTTGCTGGGCGTAGATGAATGCCGCGGTTCCGGCGCTTCTGATGCCCATCGAGCGACAGCGGCGTCGAGCTCGGCGGATGAGAACCCATGTTTTCCAGCTGCGGCGCGAAGGCGCTTGAGCAGTCCGACCCTCTCGTGTGCTCTGCTGGCTACCTCGATCGCCCCCAATAGCATCAGCACGAGAGGCTCAATCTGGCCGGGGCCGGCAGCGTCGGCTGCGACGTCGATGAAGTCGCCGACATTGTACGGATCCCGGTAATGCGGTTCCATGTAGAACGGCAGGCATAGCCCGCACCAGACTGTCGCGCAAGGCAAGACAAATTCGGGGCTTCGCCGGATCATCCCCGACATGAGTAGGTCGACGCGGTTCGGCCAGCCAATCAATTGCCAAGCCGCCAGTGTCTCTGACACCTCGAAGCCGAAGCGAGGCCCAACCTGCATCGCTTCCTCAATGAGCGACATCGTCAGGCGATGCGCGGCCGACGACCCTTCCGTTTCGGTCATGCCGCTGACCTGGTGCATCAAGTTTGAGACCCGCTTGACACGGTTCTCCGGGTCAGCAGTGTTCGTAAGGACCAGAATGTCCCGCCAGATTGCGTACTGTGGGTCCTTTTTGGGGGCCAGCGCGTAGCCAAGGCATTGCTCGGGAACTGTCGCCAGCAACTGTTTCGCCCGTTCCACGTCCCCGACCGCAGCCAACGCGATGGCCAAATCCGCCAACCCGTCGACCTGCTCGCTCGGCGTGCTCTCTTGAAGCTCCGCCGCGAGGGCGTTTAGCCGGTCGACGGCCCCCACACGGTCACCGTCAACCCGATACGCATCGACGGCCAATCTGCGTCGCAGGTACGCAGTACCCCCCAGCGTGGATGAGGCGATGGCTGCTTCAACTTTTCGAAGTACGGCGCGGTATTCATCCTCGCCACACTTGGCGCCTAGTGTCAGCAGCGCTTGCGCGAGCACGGGGACCGCTTTGAAGGCCTGCTGGATGCGATATGACTCGCTGCCGCCTTCTGATGTCAGACGTAGGACGTACCCAAGGGCAATGCGGGCTTCGTCCTGGATGCTGCCAGCCGGCACGGTCGCGTTGTCGGCGCGAGCTAGAAGCACGCCTATCTTCGAGGCGTGGTGCTGGAACGGATGAAGGAAGGTGTGCTTCGACGGTGTCGCGCTTGGCAGCGGCTTATTGAGCAGCGTGCAAAGCCTCGCGTGATGCATCACCGCGCCGACCAGATCACCCAGCCCAGCCAGGTCCGTCTCGTCATCGCACGTGGAGATCATCGGTGCGACCAACTTGTCGAACAGGGCCTCGGCAAGGTCACAACGGCCAGCTTGGAATGCAATCAATGCCATACGGCGGCGGTAGCCGTTGGGCACGTTTCCGAAGCCAGGAAGGGCGGCGGCGGCATCAAACAGGGCAAGCGCTCGCGCGACGTCGCCACGCCGACTTGCCACAAGTCCTGAGTGAACCATTACAGACGGCTTGTCTTCATCGGCTACCCCGAGATCGCTGCAGAGTGCTTGTGGATCAGCGCCAACCTTCTGAAGGAGCATCGCCTCTGCGGCTTCCCTCCTCAAATGCTGGCGCAGCGAGGCGACAGTTTCTGGATCTAACTTTTCGGGCTGGTGTAGCCCCTCTGCAGCGAGGTGGTCAATCGCTGTCTGGATCTGCTCGCTGTCTCGGAAGTTGACGGCGCGCCTTGCCCACCTTTCGAATTCCTTGATGTTGTGATTGAAGCCGTGGTTCTGGAACTTGGACGTATGGAGCTGCGCTAGCGGCTCGAGGCTTTCAAACAGCTCCTTCGCGCGCTCGAAGTCGCCTCGCGCCAACAGAGCGTCGACAACCTCGTAGCCCTGGCTGGGGAAATACTGCACAAAGGAGAGGGCGGCATCAATGTCCCCGACTGCCAGCATCGCCAGGGGAAGCTGGTTGGCGTACTCAAGGGCAGTTTCGCGCCGCCCCACTTCGTCACGACACAGCAGCAGCCGTGCGAAGGCGGTCGCGTCGTGCGTTCCACGCACTGCCAGCAGAGCCAGGCGGATATCAGCGTGGACCTCGGCGATAGAACGCCCGTCAGCCAGTTGCTGCCTGAAGCGAGCGGGCATCGCCAGTGCAAGTGCATCGGCACCGTCGCCGGCACGGGCGCGGTAGCGCAGCTCAAGCCAGTGCTGCGCAGATTCGGGCGGCGCGTTCTTCGCCAACTGGGCGAGGTCGCGGTACACGCGCTGCGAGTATTCGGCGTCGACGCTTCCGAGGCGGCTTCGCGGTTGAGCGATGACGAACAGCCTAAAGCTGTTGTGGAAGACACTCCACCCCTGGGATGACCTGCGGAGCAGGTGCCGTGCAACGATCAAGGCGCGTTCAATCGCGGACTCCTTGACCATCGTGGCCAGCAGCCGCAGGTCCATGGGTGCCTCAGCCCGAGCGATGAAGCCCAGCACGTCCATGGCATCGACATCGCTTGCGATCTCGCGCCAAGCAGCGGTGTACACAGTCTCAATATCGCCGTCGAACGGCATCCCGCCGCTGAGAAGGTGCTTACGGCCGGCTTCGTCCGCGTGCAACAGCGACTGAATCAAGTAACGCGTTGCCAGCGGGTGGCCATGCGTGAGATTGCTCAGATCCAATCTCGGAATCACGGCAGGCAGGCCAAGCGCATCCGCCATCCGGGCGACCTCCTCGCGGCCGAGAGGCCCCATGAGAACCTGTCGCTCGCTCTTCTCCGCTTGCTCTCTTACGGCGGGCTTCAGATTCGCGAGATCCAGCCGCTGCGTGCCGAGCACGAACACAACCCCGTTGGGGATGGCCGCGGGAAGAGGCAGCTCGCCAAGAAGCGAATTGGTCGGCCGCTCTTCGCGAGGCACATGGTCGAGCCCGTCGACGACGATGATTGTTCGGATCCCGTCGCGGTCGAAGCGTTCACCAGCCTGCCGCACGAGGACGTCGAACTGTTCGCGGCGCTCATGCAGCGAGTCATCGCGAAGACGAAGTCCAACCAAGCCGCTGTTGCGCAGCTGCGTGTCGACGTCGGTCAGGAAGTTGTCGGCCTCCCCGCGACCCACGCCTTGAGCGGCGCCCGGCACGTACGCCAAGTAGCGAACTAGCCGGACATTTGCTTCAGTGGCCAGCGCAACCTGCAGGAGAGTGGATTTCCCGGAGCCAGGCGGTCCTATGAGTGAGACGTAGCCCTGGTCGGCGGCATGCAGCGCGGCCAGCAGCTTGACCTCAGTGTCGCGGTTGCGCTGCACGTAGGCTCCGACCGGGAACCGGTGGATGAGGAGCGTCTTGGCCGGGTCGCGCCAGCCAAGCTCACGAAGCAGCTCGTCACGCGTCCACCTGTCCTTGTCGCGTGCATCGGCGACCAGCTTGGGCAGCACGCTGGCAATCTCGGATGCCTGTCGCGCCTGCTCGGCGTTCAGCTTGTGGGATTGGATGAAGTCGGCCGCGGCACCGCACACCACCCGAAGGCAGTGCAAGAACTGTTCGAAGTCGCCGTCGCTCAGTCCAGTCTCACGACGCAGGTGGTCAACTAGCCGACTCCATTCGGACGTGTACCAATCTTCGAGCGGGCGACTCGGATGCTGCCGGAGCTCTTCTAGAAAGGCCGCACTGTGGGCAGGCGTGCCACCGCCTGGCCTGTCGGTAACCGAAGGGAAGTCGTTGACGACAAGGCGGATCTCGACACCGCCTCCCGAGTTGTCATTGCGCAGGCACTGCCAAGCGTGAACCAGCGGCTTCAAGAGGCCGTTTGCGCCAGTTAACAGCGTCTCAACAGTGAAGGTGCTCGGGAACTTGGACGTCTTGAACTGGTGGCCGACCACCAATCCATCGAAGCCGAGCACCAAGTCGTCGGCGATGCCCGCGTTGCGATCGGCCACGCCGACCCAAAGCAGCTCGTCGCGCTCGAGCGCGGCGTAGATGGCAGCACCCGCCCGCTCATACTGGCCGATATATCCACGGACTGCTCGGCGTTCGCCTTCCGCCGGCACAGTTGCAGGAGCTGTAGCGGTGGATGGATTCGGTTTCTTGGACATTATCGGAGCCATAGAAATGGATTCGGTAGCTGACGCCAACCGGGAGAAAAGAACTGCTTCAGCATCACCTGGGGCATCCAGCGCTAGAGGATACATGCTGCTGAGTCATCGAACGCCGTTCTGAAACGAAGTCTGGCCTATGCCGATCGAAGCGGTCATTGGCGAGGTCGATCGTGAATGACTCAGATCAGCCTTAATCGGACGTCTTGGGTTGCGGCGGTGACCGTCCGCTTTGGCCGACAAGCCGCCTTACACTGCGGGAGTCGACCGTGCCTGAGGTGCAGCTAATTAACCGGCGGTTCCGCTACCGCGGTTCTCAATAGAAGCTCACCTTACCGTTCCCTTGGCACGTGCAATCATCGCCAGGATCGCCGGATTGCAATTGACAGGTTGAAAGGTGATGTTGGAATGGCTCGCCGCAAACACCCGGAAGAGCTCGTCTGCAAAACCTTGGCCAATTACCGGGATGTTCGCAAAGTCCAGACACACCGTATGCAATTCGCCGAGTTTTTCTATTTCGCGAGCGATCAACTTAGCCTGAGCGCGGGATACTAGGTTCTCATCGCCAGCTTGAGCCAACGTCATAGGAATCGTTATGAGCTGTACCATCCGATGTAACGCCTCCCGATGCTAGCTTTCGATGGGTGAAGAGGCCGGCTCGATCAGTCCTGCATCATCGTCCACCGTCTTGCTCACCCGTCGACTGACCGGCCAAGCCTGCATGGGCTCGGCATCATACGGTCCGACCATGCCTTGCACTTCATCCGCCGGCGCATTCAACCAGGCCTGCCAGTCTTCTGGCCTGAGTATCACCGGCATCCGATCGTGAATCGGCGTCATCACTTCGTTGGGTCCGGTGGTGATGATGCAGGCTGTGCGGAGAATCTCTCCATCCGGTCTGCGCCAGCTCTCCCATATCCCGCCCATGGCCAGAGGCTCTCCTGATTTCAGGCTGATGTAGTAAGGCTGCTTCACCCGGCCTTCGGTTTTCCATTCGTAAAAGCCATCCGCCGGAATGATGCAGCGTCGGCGCTTGAAGGCATCTCGGAAGGACGGTTTCTCGGCGACGGTCTCCCCGCGCGCATTGTTGAGCTTGTTGCCGATGGACGGGTCTTTGACCCAGTGCGGCACCAGCCCCCAGCGCAGGAGATGAAGAACCCACTTGCCTTCCGGAGACTGCCGGATCACCGGGATGTCGGTGCCCGGCGGGATGTTGTAGTGAGGACCGAAGTCCGCGACTTCATCGAGGTCGAAGTGCTCTTTCAGCTTGGCCGGCATCTGCTTGAGCACGTAACGTCCGCACATTACGGCTGCCCCGCGCGGACTTCCCGCTTCATCTTGCGCCAGGCCCAGGGTGCTACCGGCTCGGGGTCGGCCCAGAGGCCACGCCTGGCATTACGGGCATCCAGCTCCGCCTGCGCATAGCGCAGTCGGTCATCGAGGGTTTGCTCCTTCTGGTAGTCCTTGTAGTGCCATGCCATCCCGTCCGCCACTTGGGCGAGGTTGGCATCCCGGCCGTCCACCATGATCTTGCCAACCAGCCGGCCGTAGCGGTCCTGCTTCTGCCATTCCACGATCACGATCCGGCGAAAGACCCGGTCCGAGAGAGACTCTTTCGATTTCTGGCCCCAGGGCATCCCTTTCTCGGGGGCATCGATGCCGGCAAGCCGGATCTTGTGCTGCACCCGCTGGGCATCGAGCACGGTCACCGTATCACCGTCGGCCAGGCCGACGACTTCCCCCATCAGGGTTTCGGCCTGCGCCAGGGTGATCCCGGCCAGAAGGGAAAGTATTGCCAACCCGATTTTCAATTTGATCACTCCGGCTATAATTGAACTGTGTAACACTATTCAAAGACAAACATGGGACGTGGTGGCAAACGCGAGGGCACAGGCCCCAAGGCCAGCCCCGGGCCATACGGCGAGGCAACCAAGGTGATGCGTATTCCAGTCAGCCGGATAAACGGTGTCCGCGCCTTTCTCTCCCAGCCCCAGGCCATCATGGCACAGGCTGGCGGCAACGTGGAGTGGCTCGGGACGGCTTCTCTATCCGGTCCGGCTGTCCGGCTGCCGTTGTTCACTTCCCGCGTGCCGGCGGGCTTCCCGTCACCGGCCGAGGATTATGCCGAAGGTCATCTCGACCTCAATGAATTCCTGGTCGAACACGAGGCCGCGACCTTCTATGTCCGGGTCCAGGGCCACTCGATGAGCGGGGCCGGCATCCTCGATGGCGATGTCATCGCCGTGGACCGCGCCCTGGAGGCACGGCATGGTGACATCGTGCTGGCGGTCATCGACAACGATCTGACGGTGAAGGAGCTCTATCGCCTGAACGGTGAGATCAGGCTGCTCCCCAATAACCCGGAGTACTCGCCGATCGAGATCAAGCCCGGTCAGGAACTGACCATCTGGGGCGTAGTGAAGGGCGTCGTCCGCAAGCTGCGATGAGCCAGGGTATGCAGTACGCCCTGGTCGACGGCAACAACTTCTACGTCAGCTGCGAACGGGTCTTCAATCCCAAACTGGAAAATCGGCCGGTCATCGTCCTCTCGAACAACGACGGCTGCACGGTGGCCCGAAGCGAAGAGGCCCGAGCCCTGGGTATCAAGATGGGCGCGCCGCATTTCGAGGTACGGGACATGCTGAAACGGCATCGCGGGGTGGCGCTCTCCTCGAACTACACTCTCTATGCCGACATGAGCCGGCGCATGATGTCGGTGATCAGCCAGTTCTCCCCAGAGCAGGAGATCTACAGCATCGACGAGTCCTTCCTGCGCTTCCGGGGCTTTGATCACTGGAACCTGACCGAGCATGGCATTCGGCTACGCCATCAGGTCCATCAATGGACCGGCATCCCGGTCGGAGTGGGATTCGGGCCGACGAAGACCCTGGCCAAGCTGGCGAACCGGCTGGCCAAGCGCCACCCCGACTTCCGGCAGATCGGGGTCTGCAACCTGCAGGATCTGGCGCCTTGGCAGCAGTGGCGCTACATGGCCGAAGTAGACGTCGGAGACCTCTGGGGCGTTGGGCCACGCTGGGCAAGAAGCCTGCGCGAACAGGGGATTTTGACTGCGATGGACCTGAAGCTGGCTAATCCCGGAACCCTGCGAAACCGCTTCAACGTGACGATGGAGCGCACGATCCGAGAGTTGAATGGGATTTCCTGCATTCCCCTCGAAGAAGCACCGCCTGCCAAACAGCAGATCG
The DNA here is from genome assembly GCF_000376425.1 of Thiobacillus denitrificans DSM 12475. Classification (GTDB taxonomy): domain Bacteria; phylum Pseudomonadota; class Gammaproteobacteria; order Burkholderiales; family Thiobacillaceae; genus Thiobacillus; species Thiobacillus denitrificans. The sequence goes on from NZ_AQWL01000008.1 coordinate 152,253, forward strand.
TGTCCTCACGCAGCTTCGGGCATCTGGTGACCCGGCTGCAGGATCTGCTGGAAGCGGTGTCGAGCTATGCGGCAACGGCGGGACGCAAGCTCAGGCAGGAAGACGAAATGGCGGGTGGCATCCAGATTTTCCTGCAAACCAATCCGTTCATCCCGAACGAGCCGCAATACCATCCGGCCGTGCTGATCCGGTTCAACACGCCGACTCACGACACAGCACGGCTGATCCAGGCTGCCCGCCAGGGCATGACGCGGATCTACCGCAAGGAATTCCGCTACAAAAAGGCAGGGGTGATGCTGGTCGATCTGAAGCCAGCAGGCGTCAGCCAAGGCGATCTGTTCCAGCAGGAGCCGGAGGCCCAGACCGAACGCCGGACACGTCTGCTTAGCGTGATGGATGCGATCAATTCAGAGATGGGGAAAGGGACGCTGCGCTTCAGTGCCGAGGGCGTGGAGCAAACCTGGAAGATGCGGCGTGGGAATCTGACGTCGCGGTTCACGACGGCTTGGGAGGGGTTGCCGGTGGTAGGGGCTTAGATGGCGATTAGGGAAGCTCTATAAAGTCGGTGACCGGGATGTCGGCAAGTCGGCCAAAGCCGACTGTGAGTATCAAGACAAACTCAGTCTGCCGTACTTCGGTTACCAGCCACTCAGCCTGGAACAATATCGCGTGCTACCGACCCACAGCAGCCATTGAGTCCTGAGAGTCATCTGTCCTTCCCGCCTCTTTGTGCAATGCGCTTGCGAAAAGATTAAGAGTGATTTATCCATTTCATGGGTTTCGGGGGTGTATTTCGCAAGTGCCTGTTGGAACAATTCCCGGATCGCCCAAGTCTCTTATATCCCAAGCCTGGTAACGCTCAATAAGACGTTCGTAGGCCGGGGTGTTTTCCAGTATCTGCGCACCAAAACACGCGACCCTCGCGTAGCCAGAAATGACTAAGACAGCCCTTGTCCCGCCATATCGACGGGTATAAGGTTGGGCGACCGGTGAGTGTGCTCGTTAAGCGCCAATGAGGGCGGTGTACTTGTTGAAGCGAGAGTGTAACTACGTCACCACACCGACAAGGGCATTTAAACAAGGCCCATTTTGGCTTGTCTGCAATCATGACGCAGTAAAAAGATTCGGCCGCGATTTCGTCATTATGAGGGGGCTTACCGACAATAAAGACTGAGGAAAAATGAATTGGTGCCGCGAGTTGTGGGGCATGCTCCGGTGCCTGACCGGGAACCGGATGCGGGGTAAAGAGCCCCCTAATCCATGCTACGACCCGGCTAACAAAAGTCATCGCGCTTTCCTAAAAATGGTCGATTGAGTCTGCATGATTCCTTCAGTAAAAGGAATTCGTGTGCACGACAATACGAGCAGTCAGGGTTGCCCACCGTTTCGTGGCTGTGGATCTCCATCTTCACGAAATCCACGAAGAACATGTCGCGTCGCACCTCCGGCGGAAAACGTCGAAACGGCTTGATCAGGTCAAACAGTGTTGCAACGGCAAAATCGGCCGAAGCACTGGTGAAGGGCCCGACGCCGGGCGCGTCTGTGCCACCGTCTTCGAGGTAACGGTCTTTTAGTTCTTCGGCGGTGATATCCGGATTTTCGCGGCGTGCAAGCTGTGCCTGAATCCAGATGTCCTTGATCACGCCCTGACAAAAAAGGCACTGGCCTTGCTCGGGCAGGATCGTGCTGATGCGTCCGTAGTGATAACGAAGATAGGGGTGACCATCGAGCCCGTCATCAACCTTGCCGCCTAGCCCGATATCTATGAGTGGTTGCGCATAGGCATAAAGCGCAGCGTTCATTAGTTCACGGCCTGCAAAATCGTCGGTGCAGCCAACAATGACATCGCAACTAGCGAGCGCATCGACGGCGACCGGATCCGTATCGACATCTGAGGCTATGGACGCAACCTTGACCGATAGCCCAATGCCTTCGATGAAGTTCTTGAGTGTGTCCGATTTGACGAAACCGACATCTGCCTTCATGAGGCCCCTGACGCGGTTGAGATTGCTCGCAGCGAGCGGATCTTTATCGAGCAACACGAGCTCGCCGATTCCCCCGCGCGCGCCCAGCGTTGCAAATGGGCTTCCGGTGCCGCCGTTTCCGGCAACGCCAATGCGCAACGACTGAAGCATATCGACGAAAGGTTTTCCGAACGCAGCAGCCTGACGCGCCTGGACCTCAGTGTGTTCGTCACTGCTTTCCTTGTACCCGTAAAGCGTGATCCGCTCGCCAAGTACAAGCGTGTGCCTAACTGGCACCGCGATTTCCGGGCACCCGCCTTTACGCGTCCTGGCCAGCCATTGCCCGTCCGCCCACAGCATCGCAACAAAAGTGATGTCGGGGCCATTGCGGTTACGTAGCGCCTTGATCAATGTCCGCTCGTTCTCTTCGTCCATATCTGAGAACTGCGCCGGGCCTGCGGGGTGGTTGTGAATGAAGCCAAAGACGAGCCCCTCCTCCTCGCAGCGTTGGAACAGTTCGCGCAGTGGGGCAAGTTCGAAGGCGACTATCTCTGGTGAACTCCCGGTCACCCATGCATCCTCAAACTGAATCACATCATGGGCGACATAGCGGTCGGAATCTGGCAGTCCCGGGACATGAACGTGCAAGCGGCGGAATAGCACCACCGCAGCGGCGGATTCAACCGATCGACGCAACGGATTGGTGAAATCGTTCGGCGGGTGTTGCGTAGTTTAGTGTTTTCCTAGGGCGCTCATTCAATTTCCTCGCGATGGCATTGAGCTTGGCTTGCGAGTAG
>NZ_AQWL01000009.1 GCF_000376425.1 Thiobacillus denitrificans DSM 12475
CAATAAAAAACCCCCTCTGAATGAGGGGGTTTTATTGTACCTTTTTGGTACGGATAAGGAGTCTGACGATGACCTACTTTCGCAGGCGAATGCCTACTATCATTGGCGCGGGAGCGTTTCACCGTCCTGTTCGGGATGGGAAGGGGTGGTTCCACTCTGCTATGGTCGTCAGACAAAGGGGTGGGGATCGAGGTTTTCCTGGATCCCGCATTCGAATTGTCCGGGGTGCCTTGCGATCTTTCGACCGCTCAGCCGACTGTCTTGTTCACACCGCGCTGACTTGAATCAAATCACGCGGTGCGTCTGGAAGAAGGTTTTGTTGGGTTGAGACCGCATCGCATACACACGCTGCATGCTTCTCAAAATTATAGGATCAAGCCTCACGGGCAATTAGTACGGGTTAGCTTAACGCATTACTGCGCTTCCACACCCCGCCTATCAACGTTGTGGTCTTCAACGACCCTTCAGTGCACTCAAGGTGCAAGGGATATCTTATCTTCAGGCAAGTTTCACGCTTAGATGCTTTCAGCGTTTATCTCTTCCGTGCTTAGCTACCCGGCGATACGACTGGCGTCATAACCGGTACACCAGAGGCACGTCCACTCCGGTCCTCTCGTACTAGGAGCAGCCCCCGTCAAATATCCAGCGCCCACGGCAGATAGGGACCAAACTGTCTCACGACGTTTTAAACCCAGCTCACGTACCACTTTAAATGGCGAACAGCCATACCCTTGGGACCGGCTACAGCCCCAGGATGTGATGAGCCGACATCGAGGTGCCAAACTCCCCCGTCGATATGAACTCTTGGGAGGAATCAGCCTGTTATCCCCAGAGTACCTTTTATCCGTTGAGCGATGGCCCTTCCATACAGAACCACCGGATCACTATGACCTGCTTTCGCACCTGCTCGACGTGTCAGTCTCGCAGTCAAGCCTTCTTATGCCATTGCACTATCAGTACGATGTCCGACCGTACCTAGAAGACCTTCGTACTCCTCCGTTACACTTTGGGAGGAGACCGCCCCAGTCAAACTGCCCACCATGCACGGTCCCCGATCCCGATAAGGGACCTAGGTTAGAACCGCAACGACACCAGGCTGGTATTTCAACGTCGCCTCCACGAGAACTAGCGTCCTCGCTTCACAGGCTCCCAGCTATCCTACACAAGTCCCGTCACAGTCCAATGCAAAGCTACAGTAAAGGTTCATGGGGTCTTTCCGTCTAGCCGCGGGGAGATTGCATCTTCACAAACATTTCAACTTCGCTGAGTCTCGGGTGGAGACAGTGTGGCCATCGTTACGCCATTCGTGCGGGTCGGAACTTACCCGACAAGGAATTTCGCTACCTTAGGACCGTTATAGTTACGGCCGCCGTTTACCGGGGCTTCGATCAAGAGCTTGCACCCCATCAATTAACCTTCCGGCACCGGGCAGGCGTCACACCCTATACGTCCACTTTCGTGTTTGCAGAGTGCTGTGTTTTTATTAAACAGTCGCAGCCACCATTTCACTGCAACCCCATCGGCCTTCGCGAGTAAATCACTACAACCTACCGGGGCGCACCTTATCCCGAAGTTACGGTGCTAATTTGCCGAGTTCCTTCACCCGAGTTCTCTCAAGCGCCTTAGAATTCTCATCCTACCCACCTGTGTCGGTTTGCGGTACGGTTCTCGTTTACCTGAAGCTTAGTGGCTTTTCTTGGAAGCTTGGTATCAGTGACTTCGGCTCCAATGGAGCACCGTCATCGTGTCTCGACATTAACCCCCCGGATTTGCCTAAGGGATCTGCCTACTCACTTAAACCGGGACATCCAACACCCGGCTCACCTAACCTTCTCCGTCCCCACATCGCAGTAAACGAAAGTACGGGAATTTTGACCCGTTTCCCATCAGCTACGCATCTCTGCCTCACCTTAGGGGCCGACTCACCCTGCGCCGATGAACGTTGCGCAGGAAACCTTGGGTTTTCGGCGAGGGGGCTTTTCACCCCCTTTATCGCTACTCATGTCAGCATTCGCACTTCTGATATCTCCAGCATCCATTACCAGACACCTTCGCAGACTTACAGAACGCTCCTCTACCATATGCACAAAGTGCATATCCGAAGCTTCGGTTACGTGCTTAGCCCCGTTACATCTTCCGCGCAGGACGACTCGACTAGTGAGCTATTACGCTTTCTTTAAAGGATGGCTGCTTCTAAGCCAACTTCCTAGCTGTCTATGCCTTCCCACATCGTTTTCCACTTAGCACGTCATTTGGGACCTTAGCTGTCGGTCTGGGTTGTTTCCCTCTTGACACCGGACGTTAGCACCCGATGTCTGTCTCCCATGCTCGCACTTCACGGTATTCGGAGTTTGCTATGCCGCAGTAAGCCGCAATGGCCCCCACTAACATTACAGTGCTCTACCCCCGTGAGTGATACATGAGGCGCTACCTAAATAGCTTTCGAGGAGAACCAGCTATCTCCGGATTTGTTTAGCCTTTCACCCCTATCCACAGCTCATCCCCTAATTTTTCAACATTAGTGGGTTCGGACCTCCAGTGCGTGTTACCGCACCTTCATCCTGGCCATGGATAGATCATCCGGTTTCGGGTCTACGCCCCGCTACTATGCGCCCTATTAAGACTCGCTTTCGCTTCGCCTCCCCTATTCGGTTAAGCTCGCAACGGAACGTAAGTCGCTGACCCATTATACAAAAGGTACGCAGTCACCCCTTGCGAGGCTCCCACTGTTTGTATGCATGCGGTTTCAGGATCTATTTCACTCCCCTCCCGGGGTTCTTTTCGCCTTTCCCTCACGGTACTGGTTCACTATCGGTCGACTACGAGTATTTAGCCTTGGAGGATGGTCCCCCCATGTTCAGACAGGATTTCACGTGTCCCGCCCTACTTGTCTCATGCCTAGTTCCACACTCTTGTTTTCGCGTACGGGGCTATCACCCACTATGGCCAGACTTTCCAGACTGTTCCACTAACAAGAATGCTAAATCATGAAGGCTCTTCCCAATTCGCTCGCCACTACTATGGGAATCTCGGTTGATTTCTTTTCCTCGAGCTACTTAGATGTTTCAGTTCACTCGGTTCGCTCTACCTGACCTATGTATTCAGCCAGGAGTACCCTTACGGGTGGGTTCCCCCATTCGGAAATCTCCGGATCAAAGCTCTATTGCCAGCTCCCCGAAGCTTATCGCAGGCTTACGCGTCCTTCATCGCCTGTAGTCGCCAAGGCATCCACCACATGCACTTAGTCGCTTGACCCTATAATTTTGAGAACTCAATACGCTTGCGCACATCAAGTCTCGCATTACAGGTGTGTTTGCTTTCCACTCCACCAGGCTCGGCGCCCAACAGAATGGTCGATACAATTTCAACCCATGTTGATGCATTCATCACAAATGCATCACCTTCTTCCAAATTTTTAAAGATCAGCCGTTACGCATAAAGCGTAAGCACTAAAGTCATCGACTTCACTGCTTACGATTCACACTGATAGGTACTACACAAATCCCAGCCCTGGCCCCTAGACCCTAACTCCTAGTGACTGGTGGAGGATGACGGGATCGAACCGACGACCCCCTGCTTGCAAAGCAGGTGCTCTCCCAGCTGAGCTAATCCCCCGTTTTCAGATTCAAGACCCAAGGCCCAAGAATCAAGAACCTACTCTCTTGCATCTTGTATCCTGCATCTTGCTTCCCTCAACTGGTGGGCCTGGGAAGACTTGAACTTCCGACCCCACGCTTATCAAGCGTGTGCTCTAACCAACTGAGCTACAAGCCCGGCTTCACCGTTTCGTCAATCGAAACGATTTCTAAACAACAACCGATAGGTGTGAGTGTTGACGCGGCTTTCTCTAGAAAGGAGGTGATCCAGCCGCAGGTTCCCCTACGGCTACCTTGTTACGACTTCACCCCAGTCATGAAACCCAGCGTGGTAAGCGCCCCCCTTGCGGTTAGGCTACCTACTTCTGCCAGATTCCACTCCCATGGTGTGACGGGCGGTGTGTACAAGACCCGGGAACGTATTCACCGCGACATGCTGATCCGCGATTACTAGCGATTCCGACTTCATGCTCTCGAGTTGCAGAGAACAATCCGGACTACGATCGGCTTTCTGGGATTGGCTCCACCTCGCGGCTTGGCAACCCTCTGTACCGACCATTGTATGACGTGTGAAGCCCTACCCATAAGGGCCATGAGGACTTGACGTCATCCCCACCTTCCTCCGGTTTGTCACCGGCAGTCTCATTAGAGTGCCCTTGCGTAGCAACTAATGATAAGGGTTGCGCTCGTTGCGGGACTTAACCCAACATCTCACGACACGAGCTGACGACAGCCATGCAGCACCTGTGTTCCAATTCCCTTTCGGGCACCCCCGCATCTCTGCAGGGTTCTGGACATGTCAAGGGTAGGTAAGGTTTTTCGCGTTGCATCGAATTAATCCACATCATCCACCGCTTGTGCGGGTCCCCGTCAATTCCTTTGAGTTTTAATCTTGCGACCGTACTCCCCAGGCGGTCAACTTCACGCGTTAGCTTCGTTACTAAGGGATTTCACTCCCCCAACAACCAGTTGACATCGTTTAGGGCGTGGACTACCAGGGTATCTAATCCTGTTTGCTACCCACGCTTTCGTACATGAGCGTCAGTGTCATCCCAGGGGGCTGCCTTCGCCATTGGTGTTCCTCCACATCTCTACGCATTTCACTGCTACACGTGGAATTCCACCCCCCTCTGACGCACTCTAGACTACCAGTTCAAAACGCCATTCCCAGGTTAAGCCCGGGGATTTCACGTCTTGCTTAATAATCCGCCTGCGCACGCTTTACGCCCAGTAATTCCGATTAACGCTCGCACCCTACGTATTACCGCGGCTGCTGGCACGTAGTTAGCCGGTGCTTCTTCTGCTGGTACCGTCATTAGCACACGATGTTAGCGCGTACCGTTTCGTTCCAGCTGAAAGAGCTTTACAACCCGAAGGCCTTCTTCACTCACGCGGAATGGCTGGATCAGGCTTTCGCCCATTGTCCAAAATTCCCCACTGCTGCCTCCCGTAGGAGTCTGGGCCGTGTCTCAGTCCCAGTGTGACGGATCATCCTCTCAGACCCGCTACTGATCGTCGCCTTGGTGAGCCATTACCCCACCAACTAGCTAATCAGACGTCGGCCGCTCGAATAACGTGAGGTCTTGCGATCCCCCACTTTCCCCCTCAGGGCGTATGCGGTATTAGCGCGACTTTCGCCGCGTTATCCCCCATTACTCGGTACGTTCCGACGCATTACTCACCCGTTCGCCACTCGCCACCAGGTGCAAGCACCCGTGCTGCCGTTCGACTTGCATGTGTAAAGCATTCCGCCAGCGTTCAATCTGAGCCAGGATCAAACTCTTCAGTTCAATACCTGCTATTACTTCAAATACTTCTGTCGCTCAACTCAAACTCGCTCCGCTAAATAAATAACAGAGCTTGATTCAAGTGTGAGCATCTATGCTAGTTGCCAGACCATAAAAAACCAGTCCAACTACCGCATCAACACCCACACCTATCGGCTGTAAATTGTTAAAGATCAATCGATTAGCACGCCAACCTTCGCTGCGTTGCCGTTTCGAGAGGTGCGCATTCTACGTGGTTTACATAAAACGTCAACACTTATTTCGAAATGGTTGCGGGGGCAGGATTTGAACCTACGACCTTCGGGTTATGAGCCCGACGAGCTGCCAGACTGCTCCACCCCGCGCCTGTCGCAATGAAACCGCGTCAATCGAGAAGCGAAACTATAGCAAAGCATGCCGGGCCGCGTCAACACTTACGCGCACCCCGAATAAACCAGGGTACGGGGAGATCGGCATTCCCGCTGTTTTCAGGCGCCCTGGGAAGGCCGGCCTTGCCCGGACGGATTGCGTGAAAAACCAGGGACGGTGTGGCCTGAGCGGAAAATCGGCATTTTCTGCCACGCGATAACGGTACCGATTGGTTGACAGACAGTCCATCGTCAAAACCGCTACCATTCAAGCCTCACTGTCCATCGGAAACGCTTGTGCACATCGCTGATTTCACCCTGTTGCGTTTGCCGCGCATCGAGTTCGGCTCGGGGGTCTTGGCCAGGCTGCCGTCGATAGCCAGCCGATATGGCTCATATGCGTTGCTGGTGACCGGCGCTGGCTCACTCGAGCGTTCGCCGTTCTGGGTGAAGCTGGCGACCGGGTTAAAAACGCAAGACATTTCATGGCACCACCTGACCATAACGGGCGAGCCCTCACCCGAGATGGTTGATGAAGCCGTACGCGCCTTGCGGGCGGAGCCCATTCATGTAGTCATAGGTATCGGCGGCGGCAGCGCGCTGGATGCCGCCAAGGCGATTGCCGGCTTGCTCAAGCCCGGCAATTCGGTCATGGATCACCTGGAAGGGGTGGGACCCGAGCTGGCTTATGCTGGTCCGGCCACTCCGTTCATTGCCGTGCCGACCACTGCCGGTACCGGTTCGGAAGCGACCAGGAATGCGGTATTGAGCCGACAAGGTGTGGGCGGCTTCAAAAAATCCTTTCGCGACGAGAAGTTGGTGGCGGAAGTCGCCCTGGTCGATCCGGATCTGCTGGTGACCTGCCCGCCCGCCGTCATCGCGGCCAACGGCATGGACGCCTTTACCCAGTTACTGGAGTCCTATGTATCCAGCCGTGCTTCGCCATTGACCGATTCACTCGCCTGGGGTGGCATGAAGGCTGCGCGCGACGGCCTGCTGGCTCTACATGCCGACGCCGGCGGCGCGACGGCGCGCGCACGGATGGCGTATGCGGCGCTGGTGTCGGGCATCACGCTGGCGCAGGCCGGGCTCGGCTCGGTACATGGCCTGGCCGCACCGCTGGGGGCGTTTTTCCCGATTCCGCATGGTGTCGCGTGCGGCACGCTGGTGGCGACGGCCACGCGCATCAATATCGAAGCCCTGCGCGCACGCGAACCCGCGCATCCGGCGCTGGAAAAATACGCACAGGTGGGTCGTCTGCTAAGCAGACAGGGGAAACTGGAGCGGGATGCGTCGCACGCCGCTCTGATCGACACCCTGGAAGCCTGGACGCGCGAACTCAAGCTGTCGTCATTGGCGCATTACGGCGTGCAACACGCAGATATCCCGCGCATCGTCGCCGACAGCCGTGGCAGCAGCATGAAAACCAACCCGCTCCGGCTCGACGATGACGAAATCGCGGCCATCCTGGCCGCACGCATCTGACGGTGACCCACTCAAGTTAAACCCGCATCATCCGCTATTTGTGCGACTCAATTTCTGGAGCGCATCATGTCCGGCGGCTTGGTTTTTCTCATCGTGCTTGCACTGCTCGCCGTCTTCGGCGTGTTCGTCTTCAACCAACTGGTCGCCTTGAAACATAACGTCGGCAAGGCATGGTCGAACATCGATATCCTGCTCAAACAGCGTCACGACGAGCTACCCAAGCTGGTCGAGACCTGCAAGCAATACATGCAGTTCGAGCAGGAGACGCTGGAAAAGGTGATGCAGGCACGCAACCAGGTGGCGAGTGCACGTGAATCCCACAACATTGCCGCACTGGGGCAGGCCGAGGGCACCCTGCGACTCGGCCTCGGCAATCTGTTCGCCGTCGCCGAGGCCTATCCCGAGCTGAAAACCAACGAAACCTTCCAGCATCTGCAGGCGCGCATCACCGGCCTGGAGAACGCGATCGCCGACCGCCGCGAGTTCTACAACGATTCGGTCAACGTCAACAACGTGCGCGTCGAACAATTTCCCGACACCGTCGTCGCGCGCCTGTTCGGCTTCCGCCAGTTTCCGCTGCTGCGCTTTGCCGGCGCGGAGAAAAAAGACGTCGACCTCAAACAGCTGTTCAACCCCTGATGTTTCGCTGGGTGCCCGAATGGCGGCACGACTACGCCAACCTCGCGCTGGGCGGCGGCAATCTGCTCATTCTGCTGCTCGGTCTCAAGCTGCAATCGCGTGCCGGCTGGCAAATCACCCTGGTGCTGATCGGGCTGACCAGCTGCTGGGCGTGGTATGCCAATCTCAAGCGCCATCGGACCGTGTCGGATACGCCGACCTCGCGCATCGTCTCGGCGCCACAAGGCTACATCGAACTCGTCGGGCGCGGCTGGCAGCCGCCCGGCGCCGGCCTGGTCAGCCCGGTCAGCGGACTGCCCTGCCTGTGGTACCGCTACCGCATCGAACGCAAAAACGGCGACCGCTGGGAACACGTCGAATCCGGCGCGTCGCACGATACCTTTGGCGTGGACGATGGCAGCGGCCACGTGCTGGTCGACCCCGACGGCGCGGAAATCCGCACCTCGCGCAAGCAGGTTGCAACGTCTGGCGGCTACCGCAAGACCGAATGGACCTTGATTGAAGGCGAGACGATTTATGTCGTCGGCGAGCATGTCACCCTCGGCGGCCCCAACGCCGTGCTCGACAAAAAAATGGACCTTGCCACGCTGCTGGCCGAATGGAAGCAGGATAAAGCCGCCCTGCTGGCGCGTTTCGATGCCGACCGCGACGGCGAAATCAGCCTGGCGGAATGGGAATGCGCGCGCCAGGCTGCATCCGGCGAAGTCGACCGCGCCCATCTCGACATCCGCCTGCAAGACGGCATCCACCTCATGCGCCGGCCTGCACATGGCCGCCCGTTCCTAATCGCCAACCGCGAGGCCGGCTTGCTGGTGCGGCATTTCCGCCTGTGGAGCTGGGCCCATCTGGCGCTGATGATGGCCGCGCTGCTGGGGCTGGCACTGATCGGACACACGGCCTGAGTACCGCTTGCCCTGCCCGGCCCCACGCCCTATAGTCAGGGTACGGAGGATGCATCATGAAACACGCCATACCCGAAACACCCGCCGACTACGACCACACCCGCATCATCGAGCGGCCCGATGGCTGCTATTGGATCGATGCCGAAAGCGGCGAAGAATACGGTCCTTTCAGTAGTCTGCTGGAAGCGGTGCAGGATATGGAATACAACGCCGACAGCGACTATGAGCCCGGCGAGACCGTGACAGAAGCCGAGGATGAATTGGGGATCTCGGACTGGATCGACCCCGACACCGGCGATCCGGGCGATGAATCTCACCGCCCGGTAGAGTGAATTCCGGCTGAGGCCGGCTGTTCCAGGGCATTCCGCGCAGCGCACTCCGCCGCTCGCGCCTCACATTCAAACGTGTTGTCGCGGTAAGGGTTGCCGCCGCGCATCCAGGCGAGCAACCCAGCCAGCGGATACAGCACCAGCAGCAATATTCCCCAGCGTTCGAACTGCCTGACATGCGCCCGCTCGTGAGCCCGGGTCGCAGTCAAGGCGGCCAGCGACACCCCGACCACCACATGCCCCAGGGTCATCGCGGCAACCGGTCCGCTGAAAGGGAAGCCGCGCTGCAGCACCCGCGCCGGCCAGCCGCCGGCGGCCTCCAGCACGCCGTCGACCCGATGCAGCGCGCCGCCGCTGCTGCGCGCGATCAGCGCAACCAGCATGCCGAGCAGCGTCACCGGCAACGCCCACAGGTAAAACAAGACCTTCAGCATTACCGGAGTCGCATTCGGAAATGCGAATGCCGGCCCGATCGCCGCCTCGTCCGGCCGTTCATCGTACCGGCGCGAATCCTGGTCGCAACGCAGTGCGGGATCGTTCCGCCTGTTGACGCCCCCGCATTCATCCGCGCCGACTCAATAAATATCCGTCGCCCCCGCAAACCAGCGCACCTCCGGCAAGCCATGGCGCACAAAATGCGCGCGCGCCTGTTCCAGCTGCGCCGCGGTGCCCGCCGCATAGACGTCGAAGCGATGCAGATCGGGGTAATCCACCACGATGCTTTTCAGCACACTTTCCAGATCGTCGGTCGGCGCGTGCGGCACGTAGTTGAAATCGTCCAGTGCATCGGCCCAAGTGCGGCACAGGTTATCCTGATAATGCCCGGCTGCATCGGCCAGCCAGTGCAGATCCATCGATTCGACCAGTTCCAGCGACATGGCGTGCTGGATCAGGCTCTTGATCGGCGCGAAGCCTACGCCGAAAGCGAGGAAAATCGCCGGCCGCGGCGAATCCTCGTCCAGCACGAACTCGCCGAACGGCCCTTCCAGCGTCACCGCGTCGCCGGCTTTCAGAGTGGTGAACACGGCCTCGGCGAACGCATCGCCGGGGCGACGCGGAATCTGCAGTTCGATGTTGCGGTCTTCGCACGGGCAACTGGCAATGGCGTAGCGCCCGCGCACGCCATCGATCGACACCTCGATGCTTTGCCCGCCGAGATACCGCAGGCGCTGGCTGCGCGGCGTCAGGATATGCAGCGCTGCGATCTGCGAATTGAACGCTTCCACCGACTTGACCTTGGCGCTGAGCCGCTGCATCGGAATGTCGTGCGCGCCCGCCACATTGGCCTCGATCACCACGTCGTTCACCGGCGCATAGGCGCACAACAGGATCGCCCCGGCGTCTTTGTCGGCCTGCTTCAGCACATAATCATGCGCGCGGACTTTTTTCACTTCGCCCGACACCAGCCGCGCCTTGCAGTCGCCGCAGTTGCCGTTGCTGCAGCCATAGTTGAGCGAGACCCCGTTGCGCAACGCGGCATCGAGCAGCGTGTCGTTGCCCTCCACAAAAAATTCGTGGCCGCTTGGCTGGATGGTGACGTGGGCTGACATGATTTTACGTATCCTTTCCTGTGCGATCGCTGCCTGCGCCAGCACCGCATCCGCCGGCATTTCGGCCAGATTGCGCAGCAGGAACGCGCGCAGGGTGTGCAGGGCATGGCGCGTCTCGGCGCTTTTGTCTTCTTCGATTTCGTCGATCTTCTCGTCCAGCCAGAGCATCACGTTGCCGTAATGCAGCAGCAGGGATTTTGCCGCCGCGTAATCGTCGCCCAGTTCGGTCAAGCGTGCCGCCAGCACGTCCTTGTCCGGCAGCGCGCGCTCGAGCACCCGCTTGGCGAACGCCCTGTCCTTGATTTCCGTCACCCGGCGGAACTCCGCATCGTCGTCCCATTTCACCTCGGGAAACGCACGCAGCAACTCGTCGAGTTCGACCATGCCGTCAAACGTCGCCAGCGTGCCGTCGCGGATCATTTCCTGCAACGCGTGGCGCGGCTGCCCGACCAGCTTGACCACCCGGGATAGCGGAAGTAAATGGCTCATGACGTGATGTTACCGCGAGCGCCTGATATATAGAATCGGCAGTCCACCCGATTCCGGATCCGCGATCACATCGGACGGATGCTTCTGACCATACAATCGCATCATGCCTGTCATCACCACCCGCCCCTGTCCCGCCGATGCCCGTGCCGCGCTCGAGCAGGCCGGCCTCGCGCCCGCCTGGGCACGGCTGTATGCCGCCCGCGGCGTCACCCATCCCGAGCAGGTTGCGCACCGCCTGCCGCAGCTGCTGCCGCCGGCCGGGCTGCTGCACATCGAGCGTGCCGCCACGCTGCTGGCCGACGCCATCCGCGACAACAAACGCCTGCTCATCGTCGCCGACTACGACGCTGACGGCGCCACCGCCTGCGCGGTCGGCGTGCGTGGCCTCACCCTGCTCGGCGCGCGCGTCGCGTACCTAGTGCCCAACCGGCTCGAACATGGCTACGGCCTCACCCCCGACATCGTCAGGCTCGCCGCCGAGCCCCCGTTCGGGGACAAGCGCCGGCCCGATCTGCTCGTCACGGTCGACAACGGCATCGCGGCGGTCGAAGGCGTGGCGGCGGCCAACGCGCTCGGCATTCCGGTGCTGGTCACCGACCACCACCTGCCCGGCGACACGCTGCCGGACGCCGCCTGCATCGTCAACCCCAACCAGCCGGGATGCGGCTTCGCGTCTAAAAACCTGGCTGGGGTGGGGGTGATGTTCTACGTGCTGCTGGCGCTGCGCGCCGAACTGCGCCGGCGCGGCACGTATGCAGAAAAAGCCGAGCCGGATCTGCGCAGCCTGCTCGACCTGGTCGCGCTCGGCACCGTTGCCGACGTAGTGAAGCTCGATGCCAACAACCGCACCCTGGTCGAGCAGGGCCTGGCGCGAATGCGCGCAGGCAAGGCCAGCGCCGGCGTCAACGCGCTGTTCCGCGCCGCCGGGCGCGAACCCGCGCGCGCCACCGTGTTCGACCTCGGCTTCATGCTCGGCCCCAGGCTCAATGCCGCCGGCCGCATCGACGACATGGCGCTCGGCATCGAATGCCTGCTGACCGACGATCCTGCCACCGCCCAGCAGCTGGCGCAGCAGCTCGACACGCTCAACCGCGAGCGCCGCAGCATCGAAGCCAGCATGCAGGACGAGGCGCTCGCCATCCTGGACGGTTTCCGGCCGGCCGATGCCGTCAGTCTCACCGCCTGGCAAGCCGATTGGCACGTCGGCGTCATCGGCATTCTGGCATCGCGCCTGAAGGACAAGTTCCACCGCCCGACCATCGTGCTGGCGGCCAGCGAGAACGGTGAGCTCAAGGGCTCCGGCCGCTCCATCCCCGGCCTACATCTGCGCGACGCGCTCGACCTGGTCGACAAACGTCACCCCGGCCTGATCATCAAATTCGGCGGCCACGCCATGGCGGCCGGGCTCAGCCTTCCCGCCGGTCGCCACGCGGAATTCGGATTGGCCTTCGAAGCGGTCGTGCGCGAACTGATCGACCCGGCCGATCTGGAGGGGGTGATCGAAACCGACGGCGAACTGGAACTCGCCGAGCACCGCTACGAATTTGCCGAGCAGCTCGACCACGCAGTCTGGGGGCAGGGCTTCCCCGCCCCGCTGTTCAGCGCCACTTTCGACGTCGTGGCGCAGCGCGTCGTCGGCGAGAAGCACCTGAAACTCAAGCTGGCGCGCGAAGGCGAACAGTTCGAAGCAATGCACTTCTTCCACCCCGAGCCACTGCCGGAACGTATCCGCGCCGTCTACGCGCTGATGCCCAACACATTCAATGGCCAGTGTTCGCTGCAGCTGAAGCTGCAACACTGGGAAGCGGCAGACGGCGAAGGGGACAAAAAAGGGGCGGAGTGAAGCATCCCGCCGAAGGGACTGCGCTGAGAAAAACCTTGCCCATCCGTGCCTGCCACGATGTGTCAGGGCACGCTCATTCTGCGCGCGGCAAACGAGCTTTTATCGGCACCAGGCAATCCAGCGTGGTCCGTTCAGCCCATGCCTGCGCTCACGGCCTACGGTTTCGCGCTGGCGCTGAGTTTCTCCCGGTCGAGGCGGTCGCGCCAGGTTTCCAGCAGATTTTCCACCTCAACCCGCTTCAGCCCGGTGAAAGGCTCGGTCTGCGCCAGTGCATCCTGACAGGATTTGTCGCGATACTTCTGCATCATCTCGCGGCCCAGGCCATAGAGCTGGCCGTTGTGGCCCTGGCAAACCTGCAGCTCCTGCGTCTTGCCTGACAGATCGCCTTCCGCCCGTTTCCTGGCGGACTCAGCCTGGGCGAACGTCTGCGCAGTGGCGCGCTGCACGGCCAGGCTGTCAGCCAGCTGTTTTTCGGTGTCAGCCAGCTTCGTCTTCAGCGCCTCCGTTTCCGCTTGCGCCGCTTTCAGTCCGCCTTCCAGCCGGCCACGCGCCGCACGTTCGCCGGCCAGCTGCCGCTTGCTGACGCGCAGTGTCTCCACCTCGCGTTCCAGTATGTCCTTGTCGGCCAGCGCTGCCGCCTTTTCCTGCTCGGCCAGCGCGCGCGCCTGGTCGAGTTGCTGCATCTGCTGCTGCATGCGACGCAGCATCTGCTTTTCGCGATTTTCGTTCTTTGCGGCCCACACGGGTGTGGCAACCATGGCCACCAGGATCGCAGTCAGAATAGGTCGTTTCATTAGAGTGTCCCCACCGGCATCTGTCCGGGCATCGCGCCGAGACTGAGCAGAAGCCGGGCCATGTCCAGATCGCCGACAGAAAAGGCCCACCACAGGGGTGGATGAAATTTTTTGTCGCCCCATTCGATCGGCGCACCCGCGCGAACAAGTGCCCGGGCCGCGTCGTACTGGCCGTTCGCGGCGGCCACCGCCAGCGGAGACAGGCCCTCGCGGTTGAACAGCCGCCAGTCCGGCCGGGCGCGCGCCAGCACCTCGATCACCGCGGAATGGCCCATCAGTGCCGCGACGTGCAGCGGCGTGTCGCCGTCGTCGCCCTTGCGGTCGGGAATGGCGCCAGCGCGCAGCAGCATCTCGACCAGCCGCACGTTGCCGTTCTTCGCCGCCAGCCCCAGCGGCACGTAGCCGCGGCCCTTGATGTTCGGTGTCGCACCTGCATCGAGCAGAACCTGGGCGAGTTCCAGATTGCCCTGACGCACCACCTCCAGCAACGGCGCATCGCGCCAGATGTCGCCGATATTGGGATTGGCGCCCGTCTTGAGCAATCGGCGCACGGCCTCGATGTCGCCGCGCCGGGTGGCGTCCATCAGCTTCGCTTCGTCGCCCGACTGTTCTTTCGGCAGCACGGCATTGCCGTCGGCCGCGATGGCGGCGAAACGCTCGGGCGCCACCCGCAGGCGCGCCTCGCGCGGCGGACGTTCGGCCGATTCGGTGACCAGCCAGCCCAGTTCGCCGTCGGTCAACGGCTGGCTGGCGGCGACAACTGGCGCCAGCGCCAGCAGCAGGAAAAAGACTTTAGAACCTTGCATTGAGGTCGAGCTGGAACACATCGATGGAAAGCGGCAGACCGCTGATCTCGTCGGACGACATCCACTTCGCCGACAGCCAGGTATTCTTGTACAGCGCATACGAGCCGCCGAGCATGAAACCCTTGGCATTGGTGCCGCCGAGATGGAAATCGGAATCGGTGAAGGCGTCCAGCACCGCATCGCGTTCAAGGTAGCGGTAACCGATATAAGCCTGCCACTCGTGGTCGTCGACGTATTTGAAGGTCGGATGCCCGATGGTCAGCTTGACCTGGTAGCCGTCGGTCTCCTCCTCGATGGCCTGCCCCGAACGGGCCAGGATCTTGCCCTGGTCGAAACCGACGTTGCGCGCCCAGTCGAAGCTGCCGATGATGTGGATGGGGAAGAATTCGGCGAAATCGGCGACCAGCGTGAGGTTGGCGATCTGATAATCCGCCGCCAGCGCCCACAGATTGGTATTGACGTTGCCGTCGTTGTCGATGTTGAACAGGCTGTTGCCCTTTTGCCGGAATTGCGGCGCGGCCTGGTTGAACTGGATATCGTGCAGTGCCTGGTTCGCGACCCCGCTGATATTGCGGTAGTCGTAATAGCCGGCCCCGGCCTTGAAGCGTGCGCGCGTGCTCGGCGCCCATTCCAGTCCGACCTGTGCGCCGTAGAGCCATTTATCCTTGGCCTTGACGCCCAGGCTCTGTTCGACTTCCTGCAGGGGAAACACGCCCGCGGTGACGAAGGGCTTGAACACGCGCTGCGGGTCCAGCGCACCCGGCGCGTAGCTGACCGCGGCGCCCTCGAAATTGAGATCCTCGTCCCACACCAGATCGGTCGAGAAGAAGGGATTGGGGATGCGCCCGCCCCACAGCGTGAGGTCATCCACCGGACGCAGCTTGAGGAAGGCGCGGTCGAGCGCCAGGCTGTATTTGTTGCCGGTATTGCCGAGCGTCTGGTTGGTCGACACCGGGTCGGTGGTATTGCCGGTGGTGATGCGGATGCCGGCGTCGACGCCCGATGCGACGTTGGCGTTCAAGCCCAGCCGCATGCGCAGGCGTTCGCGCTGACGATCTTCGGTAGTGTTGCCGATCGCCTGGCCGGCGGTCTGAAAGGAGTATTCCGGCGCGTTGCCGTCGGCGAACAGGTCGCCCTGGTAGCGCAGACGAATGTCGCCCTCCCACTTCAGGCGGTCAAGCCATTCAGGCACCGCGTTGACATCGCCCCAGCGTTCCTGCTTGGCCTGCGCAACGACTTCCTGGCGCACCTGTTCGCGGATTTCGCGTTTGACGGTTTCGGGCACGTACACCACGCGCACCACGTCCTTGCCAGCCTCGGCCTTGCCGGCTTCCGTCTCGGCAGCCCTGGCCTGCGCGGTTTTTTCGGCAGCCTGCTGCTGCGCCTTCTTCAGCATCGCGTCGGCGGCTTCCTGCTTAAGTACGCCCTGCTCCACCAGCAGCTGGATCAGGCTCAGCGTGGTTTCGTGCAGCATCTCGACTTTCGCGCGCTCGTCGTCCGGCGCCGCCATGGCGCCACCCGAACACGCTGCCGCCACGGCCAGCGCCAACCATTTTCTTCGCATCGTCATAGCGTTCTCTTGTCCACTCTCAGGCGCGTGAAATCACGCGGATTTTCATCGGTTGCGGCATGTCTGCCGGTGGACCGTCGCGCAGGGCGCGCATCCCTTTCAACGCCTCCCTCAGCACCTCGTCCGCATGGGCATCGCCGGTACTGTCCACCAGCGCGGTGCGCGTCACCTGGCCGCCGCCGTCGATCCACACCTTCACGACCACCTTGTAGTTCTTGTTCTTGAGTGCTTTCTCGCGCGCCAGTGCGGCCTGAAACGCCGAATTCACCGCATCGTTCACCAGCGCGTCGTACCAGGCCCACGGGTTGCCTTTCGGGCCGCCACTTCCCGGCAGCGTGGGTACACCGCGCGCGATGTCGGTCGCCATGCCGCCGGCCGGGCCCTCCGCGATGCCATCCGGCGGCGGCGCATCCGCCTGCTGCGGCTCGTCCGGCACCGGCTCCGGCTGATCCAGCTTCACCTCTTCCTTGATTTCCGGCTCGGGCGGTTTCTGCTCGGGCGGCGGCGGGGGCGGAGGTGGCGGCGGACGCACCAGAGTGATCTGCTGAACCTTCATTTTTTGCACCGGGCCTTTCGGCGTCAGTATGTCCTTCAGCCACAGCGCGATCAGCACGGCGGCAGCCAGGCCTGCGGCCACTGCGCTCCAGCGCACCCAGGCCGGCTTGCGCGTGTTCTCCTCCATGCCTATTTCGCGAGCTTCTGGGTCACCAGACCCATCTGCGTGATGCCCACCTGTCCCAGCAGGTCGAGCACCTCCATCACCTTGCCGTACTGCACCACCGTGTCGCCCTTGACCACCACCGGCAGGTCGGGCGTGGCCGTCTTGGCCGCCGCGAGCTGGGTGCGCAGCTCGTCGAGCGTGACCGGATAGGTGTCGAGGTAGACCTGGCCGCTGTCGCTGATCGTGATCGCCTTGGTCTTGGGTTTGGCCAGGCTGGGCGTGTCGGAGGCCTTGGGCAGGTTGACCTGGATGCCCTGCACCGCGGCCGTGGTCATGATGATGAAGATGACGAGCAGCACGTACGCCAGATCGAGCATCGGCGTGATGTTGATCTCGTCGTAGGGCTTGTCGTCCTCGTGTGCGCTGGCCATCTTGCTTTTCTCAGCGCGAGTAGTTCTCGGCGAGCTTGGTCACCAGCTCGTCGATGAAGACCCGCATATCGGACGTCACCGTCTTGATGCGCGAGTTGAGATAGTTGTAGCCGAACAGCGCCGGGATCGCGACTGCCATGCCGGCCGCAGTGGCCATCAGCGCCGCCGCGATACCGGGCGCGATGGCGTTGACGTTGACGTCGCCGGTGGCGGCGATGACGGCGAAGGTGATCATCACCCCCAGCACCGTGCCCAGCAGGCCGATGAAGGGGCCGCCGGAAATCGCGATGGTGAGCAGCACCATCAGGCGGGTGAGCAGGCCCGATTCGCGCACCAGGCCGGTGTCGAGGCTGGCGCGGATCGAATCCAGCGCCTGCGGCGAGAGGTTCTTGTCCTGCTCCGCGAGGTGGCTGGCATCGGTGTCGGGAAAGCGGTGGGCAAGCTCCTGCGCGGCGATGTGGTACAGGCGATACAGCGAGGAATGCCTGAACGCATCCGCCATCCGGCTCGACTTGTCGAGCGCGCCGAGGTCGGACGACAGCTCGCGGAACGTGTCAAGGAAGGCCCGGTTGGCGCGATCCACCTTGTTCACGTACAGCGCCTTGGCGATCATCACCCATACCGCGACCACCAGCATCACGGCGAGCACGCCGATGGCGACCCAGCCGTCGAGCGTGAGCGCCTGGAACAGCGTGCCCCAGATGCCGCCGCCGCCGCTCTCGCTGCCCTCGTCCTCACCCAGCGCGACCAGCGTGCCCTCCGGCCCCTGCGCCGCCGCGACCGCAATCCAGGCGGCCGGCCGCGCCGCGCCGGCGAGCTGGATTTCGTCGGCTTCGCCGATGTAGCCGTTGCCGAGCGTCAGCCGCCCCGCAGGCGCCGCCGCGCCGGCCGCCTCGCCGGCCGGTTTGCCGTCCACGTACAGCCTGAGCGTGCCGCCCTCGACGACCACCGCCAGGTGCTGCCATTTGCCGTCGACCAGCGGTGCCGGACTGGCCACGCTCGCCGTGCCCGCCTGCACGTTCAGGATACCGCCCGCCAGCGCGACCGAAAATCCACCGGCCTGCATCAGCGCACCGTCGAGCGCGGCCGGCTTCAGCCACATCGAGGCGCTCCAGCCGCCGTTGGCCGGCACGGCCGGCAGCGTTAGGTTTTGCGTGGCGTCGAATTTGGCGCCGCCGTTGGCGAACGAGGCAGCGATACGGGTACCGGTGAAGGACGTCGCGCTGAGCGCATTCGGCCCGCTGTCGGCCGGATTGCCGGCCGGCTCGTTGAAGTGATACACCGCCGACGCGGCATCGTAGCTGCCACGGGCGTCGGACGCCGGCGGCGCTTCCGGATTGCCGAAATACAGCCAGGCCTCGGTGCGTGCCGCAAGCTTCGGCACCTTCACCCAGACCAGCGCGAGCTGGTTCAGGCCATCCCATTTCTCGATGTGGAACTTGAGTTCGCTGGCGTCGTCGCCGGCCACCACACGCAGGTCGCTGCCGTCCTCGTTGGACGCAAGGAAATCGAAATTGCCGGTGTGCAGTCGGATCAGCACCGGCGCATCGGCGACCTCGCCGGCCGGATGGGTCAAGGTGATTTTCTTGCGCGCACTCCAGTCCTCGTTCCACCAGGCATGGCTGGCCGCGGAAAACAGGGAAAGCAGCAGGGCAATCGCAACAGCAAGGACGCGCATGGGTATTCAGCCAGCATGAATCAAGCGCCGGATTATCCGGGCCGGCGATGACAGAGCATGGACATCGGCATGGCCCGAACGGGCCATGCCGCGCGCTTGCCTGGGCGTACGGATACCGTTCATCATTCGTTAGAATCGCCGGCCGCAGCGCGCAGCGGCATGAAAGACGTTTCCGCCCCGCAACCCCGCCGGCAGGGAGAAGAACTCATGGATTTGCCTGAAGCCTGGAAAACAGAAGACGGTTCCGCCCTGACATTGCGGCGCCTGGAAGAATCGGATGCTGAAAAACTCATTGCGTTCGTCAGGGGCCTGTCCGTCGCGGCGCGCTACTTCCGCTTCGGGAGTGGCGACTACGACCCGGGGCTGGATGAAACGCTGAGATACTGCCGCTTGCACCATGACGAGGGAACGCACCTCGTCGTCCTGACGCCGACAGCGTGCGGAGAGCAGGTCGTCGGCTCCGCCCGCTATGTGATCCAGCCCGACCGCACCAGCTGCGAGTTCGTCATCGTCGTCGCCGACACCTGGAGCCACCACGGCGTCGGCCATCGCCTGATCGACGCGCTGCTCGGCTGCGCGAAGGCGCAGGGCCTGCAGAAGATCCATGGGCGCATCCTCGCGAGCAATCGCGACATGCTCCAGTTCGTCCGGGGGTTCGGGTTCGCGATTTCCGACAGTACCGAAGGCGACTGGATGAAGATCGCCAGCCTCGACCTGTGAAGCACCCGCCGCCTGGTAGCGAAAAAACCCGCCATGCGGCAGGCTTTTCCGTGCGCGGCCGACGGATCAGGCGCGCCGCGCCATGAAGCCGACCAGTCCCGGGCCGGCTAGCAGCATGGCGTAGGTTTCCGGCTCGGGAACCGGCGTCATGCTGTAGAGCGTGGTGGTATTGGAAACCTCGTTGGCGATGGCCAGGTAGTACTTGCCGTCCATGAAGAAGGCCTTGATGCCTTCCGGCGCCACGTCGCCATCGGTCACGATCATGTCAACGAAGCTGGCGCTGGCCGGATCAGTGATGTCGTACACCGCCACCGCGCCCTTGGTCGTGCGCTCCAGGCCGATGAAGGCAAGCATGCGCCGCCGATCTCCATCAGTTCCACGCCTTCCGGCTCCACGCCCTTGTCGTCGTTGCGGCCGTCGTCGTAGATGCCGCGCGCGATCGTCTCGGCGTCGAGCTGGTTGCTGCTGTCGAAAACCAGGATGTCTCCGTTTGGAATGATTGGGAAATGGGCTGCGCCCGCTCGCGGGCGCGCCATGCAAGCCTAGCGGCGCATCATTGAAAGAAATACGTCATCCAAGCAGCCCGGACATGAGCCGTTCGGCCCATGTCCGGGTGACTGCGCCCGGCTGCGTCGCCGCCAGGTTCAGTCGCCATGGCCGATCACCTCGGCGCTGATGAAGGTCGGCCTGAATGCCTGCTTCAGTTCTTCCGCCGCGCGCGCGGCGTCGGCCAGGTTCTGCGCCAGCGCCGCGGTGGTCGACGACACATCGCCGCCCGCGTTGCTGGCGCCGCTCGATGCCGCCGTCACCACACTGGTATCGGCCACCGGCGTGCCGCTCGAGCTGCCGGACACCGAGATGTTGTCCGCCCCCAGCACCACCTGCGCAGCAATGTTGAGGTTACCCGCGCGGATGCCGGCGTCGCCGGCGTTGACGGTACCCCTGGGAGCGATAAGGTCGACGTCACCGGCTGCCGTGCCCAGCGCACCGATGCCGCTGCCGGACGCCGCCCCCTGCAGTTCCTGCGTGACATTGCCCTGGGCATCCACCTTGATGACCGGCGGCGGCACCGCGGTTGCCGTTTTCTTGCCCTTACCGGCGTCGATGTCGCCCTCGCTCGACCACAGCAGCACGTCGCCGCCGCCGACGGTGAGAATGCGCGACTGGTTGACCAGCACGTCATCGCGCGCGAAGCCGCGGATATCGCCATCGGCCACCGTCACCATGCCCAGCACGTCGTTGCCGACGTTGACCAGCGCGGCCGGCGTATTGGCCAGGCCGACGATGAGATCGCCGCCAGGCAGCAGGAACTCGATGTCCCCGCCACGCTCGGTCTTGACGCGGCTGGCGAACAGGTTCATCTCGCCCTGATAGTGCGCGGAGCTGCCGTCGGCCGCCTTGTCGCCGATGCCGGGGAAAACCAGCTCCAGCGCGGCATAGCCCCGTGCATAGTCGGCGGCATAGGGACTGGATGCCTCGTTGGAATCGCGCCCGCTGGTGCGCAGCGCGGTGAACAGCATCTCGCGCACGCGCGTGCGCCGGGCATCCGCATCCAGCGCATCGACCTGGGCCACCGCAGCCAGCGCGCCGCCTGCCGTCAGCGTGGCGTCGCCGGTCAGCCAGCGCGCCTGCCACAGCGTGGCATCGTCCGGCTCGCCGGCTTCCAGTTTGGCCATCAGTCGGTCGACCACGGCGACATAATCGACCCCGTCCGGGCCGACGCCGGCGGCCAGATGAATGTTCGCACCACCGGCCGGCAGACCCGGATTATCGAGATCGCCCCGGCTCACGATGCCCGCCGAGGTTCCCAGATCGATATGACGCCCGGCCGTCACTTCCAGCCGGCCGGGGCCGCCGATCCAGATGCGGTCGCCATCGGTGCGGCGCGACCCCGACGAGAAGCGCACGTCGCGTCCCGCCTGCACCCGGCTGCGGTTCGCGCTGTCGGGATGCTGGGCCAGGATGCTGAGATCGCGCACATCACGCCCGGCGCGCACATCGATCGCCTTCGGCACGTTCACCACGGTGTTCTTGCTGCCGTCGCCAAACGTGCCCGACACACCCTCGACATCGTTGTTCAGCGCGTAGATGCGGGCTGGCGTGCCGTCGCCGGCATGCACCGGAGCGGCCGCATGCAGCTGTCCCGGGGCCGGCACCGTCACCGCCACCGCGACCTGTCCCGGACGGGCTACGCTCGGGATACTGGGCGCATCGCGGTCGCTCATGACGAGCGTGGCGTTGAGCTTCACCGAATCCCGCGCCAGCAGGTTCAGCTTGCCCTGTGCCGCCGGCACCAGGGTCAGGATGCCGCCGGCAGGCTGGTCATGGATCAGGATGTCGCCCTGGAATGCCGTGGCATCCAGCGTCGGCGGCAGGTAGGCCAGCAGATCCAGCTGGCCCTGCTGCTTACCGTCCTGGGTATCCAGCAAGGCGGGATAGGCCACCTTCAGGCTCGACACGGCATCCGAGCCGTTCATGTTGTGCAGCGTCACCGCACCGGCGAGGCTCGCCAGGCTGACCGCGCTGTCGTCCGAGTAGGTCGAGAACAGGCTCTTGCGGATCTGCGTCGCTGGACTGACGTTGAACAGGGCTGCATTCGCGCCGCTGGACTGGACGGCCCAGTGCGGATTCATCACGGTATGGATGTTCACCGCATCCCGGGCCTGCACCCGGGCCTGCGCATCGCCCAGCGCCAGGATGGTGTAGACCGGCTTGTTGAACACGTCCTGGCCGCTGTCTACCTTGCCGCCGGCTTTCAGCACCACCTCGCCGCGGTCGGCGTAGTACTGCCCGCCCAGCACGTCGCCACCGGCCTCCACCCGTACCGTGCCGCCGCCGGTTTTCACCAGGGCGGCCGCATTCGGCGTCGCAGACGCCATGCGCGCCTGCGTCGGAGTACTGGCCGACACATTCTCGACCCTGCCGTCAGCGGCGATGCGCACGTCACCGCCGCCGAGCGCGCCGACACCCTGCTGGAACTGGTCGAAGCGCACCCACCACGCCGGCTGTACGGTATAGGCCGAGCCGTCCGCATTCAGCCGGCCCTGGCGGAACAGCCAGTTGTTGAACAACTGCGCCGAAGCCGCGCCGACGATGTCGCGCTGCGCCGCGAGACTGACGTCGCCGCCGCGCTCGCTGAATTTCGCATGGGCATTGAGCGGCGGATTGCTGAAGCCGGCGATCGCGTCGGCCGCGCGGCCGGCGGTGTAGATCACGGACTTGTTGTCGGCGAGCCTGATGTCGCGGCCGGCGGCCACCCGGATGTCGCCGGTGCCGCTTCGCACCAGCTTGCCCGCCGCCAGCGTCACGTCGCCGGCATCCTTCACCACTGCCAGCGGGTCGGCTGCGGCAAGGTCGGCGCCGCCGGCCAGGCGGTAGGACCAGGAGTCGTCCGCCAGCAGGTTTGCCGGCGTCGTCCCGGTCGACGTGGTGAATGGCGTGGCATGGCTGAATCCATCCGACAGATTGCTGTTGAGCTTGAGGTTGCCCGCCGCACGCAGCGTCAGCGCGCCGGCCTCGCCGCCGGCACGGCTGCTGCTCAGATTCCAGTCACTGGCTAGCGTGAGGTCGCCCGCCGAGCGCACTTCCACCCCGGACAGGAGGTGGAATGCGGCATCGCCGTCCTTGCCCAGGCGCGTCCTGATCGCCGCATGGCTGGCGGCGTACGCGGCATTGTCGG
The DNA here is from genome assembly GCF_000376425.1 of Thiobacillus denitrificans DSM 12475. GTDB lineage: Bacteria > Pseudomonadota > Gammaproteobacteria > Burkholderiales > Thiobacillaceae > Thiobacillus > Thiobacillus denitrificans. Next base: position 23,307 of record NZ_AQWL01000009.1, read on the forward strand.
CGTTGATCGTGGCCAGGCTCAGCGTGGTGCCGCTGCCCCCGCTTGCGGTCAGCGTGCCGATGTTGTCGTACGCCCTGACCGCCTCGACCGCGACCGAGCGCGCGCCGCCAACCGTACTGTCGAGCGCGCCCACCGCCACGTCGCTGCCGGTGCGCGGCGCGCGCAGCAGCAGCGTGCCGCCCTGCCCGCCCGCGCCGCCGGAAACCCCGATGTCACTGCCAGCCGCCAGATCCAGGCTGCCGTCGCGGGTGCCGATCACGATGTCGCCGCCGTCTTCGCCTGCGCCGCTGGATTGCGCCAGAAGTTGCGCACCCGCGGCCACCTTCACGTCACCCTGGGCGAAGAGTTCGATACGCCCGGCTTCCTCGCCCGAGGCATCGAGTTCTCCCTCCACATCAAGCTTGCCGCCATCGACCGCGATATGGATGTCATGTGCCCTGACCGTATCGGCCGCGGCAACGGCGACATCGCCGTTGCGCACGCGCACGCTGCGCGCGCCGTCGAAGCCGCCGCTGTCGAACGCTGCATTCAGCGCGGAGAAGCTCGCCAGCGTGCCGGTGTCCACCTCGATCCGGGCACCGTCGCCACGCTGGCCTGCGTTATCCGGCGGGGAAGCGCCGTCGAGGCTGCCGTCGGCAAGCGTGACGCTGCCCTGGGCCGCCCGCACACGCAGGGTGCCGGCATCGCCGCCGGTCGCGGCGGACACATCGACCTTTGCCGCGGCAGCGAACGCCACATTGCCGGTCTCGCTGACGAATTCCGCCGTGCCGCCCCAGCTCGGCTTCGTCACGTCGAAGAACCGCACTTCGCGGCCGGCGACATCGACGCCTGCATTCGCGCCCAGTGTCACGTCGCCACCGGTCGCGGTGAGCCTGAAGCTGCCGGACGGCAGCTCGGCCTTGCCGTTGAAATCGACCGACGTGCCCTGCAGCGTCCAACTGGCACCCAGTGCGGTGACCGGCGCAAGTGCGCGGCTGGCGGCATGCTGGCCCGCGACGAGCGCGCCGTCGGCATGCAATGCCTGATCGGCGCCGCGCTCACCGCTGATGCGGGCCACGTTCAGGGTCACGGGCGCGGCCACGTCGAGCCTGCCTGTACCCGACCCCAGCAGTTCGTTCGCGGTGACGGTCACCGCGCCAAAGCCCATAATTTTTTTGTTGCCCTGCCCCAGCGTCAGGGTATCGGCGCTCACGGCAAGCGTGCCGCTGCCGGGTGCGCCGCCCGGCGTGAAAGCCGAGGCGTTGCCGGGGTTGGTCAGGGCGAGGTGTTTCGCGTTGATCTGCGCGGTCTCGCCTGCGTTGTCGATGCCCGCCAGCCCTGCGCCCTGCAGCAGCAGATTCTGCAGAACGGGAACGCCATTTTCGTCCAGCTTGCCGACGGCCACTCCGCCATACAGATCGAAGCTGGAATAACTNGTGAGCGCCAGCTCCGCCAGGTCGATGGCATCGAGATCGGCCTGCGTATAGGTGAGGCCTTCGCTCGCATCAGGTACGGCGCCGAAATTGATGCGCGTCGCGCCCACCGCCAGCCTGCCGGCAACGGGTGCGCCGTTTCTGGCGAACACGGCCGAGCCCTTGAAATCATTGACCTGGGTTGCGTCGAGCGCGATCGAATCAGCGGCGGCGATGGTGCTTTCGGCCTCGCCCATGAGCGCGCCTGCGCTGCGATCGGGGCTGCCGGTCCGCGCAAAGCCCGCGCGCGTCGAGGCGGCCCGCACGAACGCGCCGTTGCCCGCTATGCGGTACGCCCCGGCGTCGCCCGATTCGCCTTGCGCGTCGATGGCGCTGCCCGCCCTCAGCGTCAGGGTATCTTTCGCCGCCAGCATCACTTCGGCGGCTTTCAGCGCGTGATCCGCGTCGTTGGCAAGCACGACGGCATCCGCACCGACCGTGATCGTCGTCGACTCGCCGCTGCTGCTGCGCGTACCGCCCAGCAGCAGGCTGTCCGCGCCCAGCGCGTTGAGTTTGCCGGCGTCGAGCACGACCGCATCGGCGTCGATGCCGCTCGGCGTACCGCTGGCGACAGCGAGTTTGAGCGCGCTGATATCCACCTGCGCACCCCGTCCGCCCGGCGCAGCGACAAAGTGATACGCCGCATCCAGTTTGAGCGCGTCTGCGCCGCTGCCGCTCGTGCTCACCGACAGCAGGCCGGCATCCTGCGGGCGATGTTGGCCGTCGGCGAAGAATTGCGAAGCCCGGGCCAGAGAGAATTCGGAACGTGCGCGCACCTGGTCGCGCGTCATCACGAGCACGCCCTGCCAGTTCGCATCTTTCGGCGCGCCAGGCCGGCTGTCGGTCACATAGCCTGCGGCGATGCGTACCCCATCCTGGCGACTGTAGGCCTGTCCCGGCAACACGTTCCGGATGCCGCTGTCGAGCTTGACCGCATACGCGCCAGGCAGCAGCGCGTAGTGCGCGGGGAGCAGGGTATACACGCCGTCCGCCAGCCCCGGCACGCCGGACAGATAAACCGCCTCGCCGCTGGCGCGGTCGAAACCTTCCTGCGGGTCGGCAGGCGCAAAACCGCCAGCGTAGCCGGGCAGGATGGCATAGGTGGCCTTGTCATTGAGGATGTCGCGCGAGCCGCCCGGGCCGACGGTGAACTCCCAGGCCTGCAGATCGCCGCCGCCGGCGAGGTCGAACCGGGCGCCGGCCTGCATGTCGATGCTGGCAGCTTCGGTACGGATCGATTTTTCCGTCAGCCCGTCCTGCGCGATCTGGCCTGCCGGCACTTTGGCCGGATCGAGGTCGACCACCCAGTCGCGACCGTTCTGTAGCTTGCCGAAAGGCAGCAGGCTGCCCGGCGCCGCCGCAACCGAGGTGAGGCTGCCGTCCCTGAATACCAGCGATTCGCTCGCCTTGAATTCCAGCTGGCCGAAGGGTGCCCACAGGTTGCCGTCCTGCACGATATGCTTCGCGTCCACCGTCAGGCTGCCCAGTGCCGACAGGGGCTGCACCGGCGCATCGGTAGTGCGGCTGAAGCTGACCGTCCTGCCGGGCGCCAGGATGCTCGCCTGACTCCAGGTTGCGGGCGCCACGACGGCGCCGTGGAACGCCAGGTCGGCGGCGGATTCGATCCGCGCGCTGGGCCGCGTGGGCGCCGTCGCGACCGTGGTGCCGCGCAGGCGAACGGCCTCGCTGCCGCTCAGTTCGGCACGCGCCATCCCGCGCAGCCGCAGATTGCCCGCCAGCTCCAGCAGGCGCGCATCGACCTTCAACACCCCCGAACCGGAATAGGCGCCGTCGCTGCCCAGGCGGTAGCCATCGTAGTTGCCGAGCAGGGCCGCATCGGCGGCGATGGCGGTATTGCCGCCGACCGTCTCGATGCGGGCGGCGTCGAGTTTCACCTCCCGCAGCGGCAAGGTGCGGCCGGCGCCCAGATTCAGTCCGTCTTCCAGCCGGATCGCATCGCGGCTGGCAAGTGCGATGCGATCGAATCCGGCCTGTTCCAGCGCATCGGAAGCAATACGGGCGCGCACCGGGCTGGCATCCGGGATCGCGTCGCCCGGGGTCAGGCCCGCCGCCTGCGGCGCCACCGTGGGCGCCAGGCTCAGCACGCGGCTCTGCGCGTCGTAGGTGGCCTGACCCTCCTGCCGCGCGTTCCTGCTCAGGGTGGCGCTGAAGCTGCCGCCCCGATGGGAGGCGCTGCCGGCGTGCGCCGCCAGGGTGCCGTCCAGCAGCATGCCTTCCTCGGCAAACACGCTCAGCGTGCCGGCATCGCTGCCCACCAGACGGCCCAGTCCGCCGGACTCGCTGGGCATATCCAGACGCACCGGTGCGGCGCCCGAGACGTCGATGCGCGACCCCGCTTCCGTCACCACGTAGCCGGTCTGTGCGTCCAGCCTGACCGTGCCGCCGGCGAGGACCTCGCCCTGCGTCAGCCCTTTGCCGTCGGTGTAGGTCCGCGCGATGCCCGACACGTCGAGCACGGCCTGTTCGCCCAGCCAGATCGGGTTCAGATTGGCCGGCCCGAACACCGCGCCGTTGCTGCGATCGAGCGTGGCGTCGATGGTACCGCCGCGCGCGATCAGCCGACCTTGGATGTCGATCGCGTTGCGCGCCTCCAGCGCGATGCGCGCGCCGGGATCGACCTCGATACGCGCACCCGTGCCGACCCGGATCTGGCCGGTTCCGGCGCCCGCCTGTTTGGCGGCCAGGCTGAGATGGGCGGCCTGGCGCACCCGGTCGTCGCGTTTCACGACCCGGGCGAAGTCTTCCACGCGGCTGCCGCTGGGGCGCAGCGCATACTCCGGCTGCACCTCCAGGCTGACGACGGTGGGGGTGATCGCGGTGTCGTCGGCGACGCTGAGCATGTTGAGCGCGGTCAGGCTGAAATCGGCAAAGCCGCCGCGTTCGAACAAGCCGGTCTCCAGATTCAGCGTGCCGTAGGCCGCATCAGGCGCGCCGCCTACCCGGATGGTGTGGCTCGCCAGGCTGAGCTTGCCGCCCTTGCCGGTGGCGTGGCCCGCCAGATTGTCAGCCACCCCCTCGACGTCGTACGCCGCCACGCTGATATCGCCGCCCTTGCCGGCGACCAGGGTGCCGTCGGCCCGCACATGGCCGCCGCTGCCGACGTCAATGCGCGCGTTCTCGCCGAGTTCGATCTCGCCTTGCGCAGTGTAGGCGCCGCCGCTGGCGCTCACATCGGCGGCCAGCGTCACCTTGCCGCCATTCACCAGGGGAAGTAGGCCGGCCGGTCCGCCACGTCCCGGCAGTTCGTTCACCCAGGCGCCGCGCGCCGACAGGGTGACGCCGTCGCCCACGGCCAGCCTGGGAGCGGACAGCACGCTGCCGGCGTTGTTCCTGGCAGCCAGATCGATCGTTCCGCTGCTCGCCTCGATATCCGCCAGCACCGTCAGGCCATTGGCGACGATGCGCACACCACCGCCCTGCGGCGCGCGCAGCGCCTCGCGCACCTCGGCGGCCTGGTTGCTGAAAATCTCCAGCGTCGCCACCTTGCCCCACCCCATCAGCGCGGGATTCACCACCAGCGCGTCCTTGAGTGCTTGCGGCAGCACATCGCCGAACTTGAAGCCGGACGGCAGGGTGGCCCCGGTGCTGCTCACGTCCACTCGCTGGTTGAGCTTGTAGTCGTTGAGCGTGCCGTCGCCGATCGCATCGGTACCGAAAGTCAGGCGTGCGCCTGCCGGCTGCAGGCCGGCGCCGCGTTGCAACTCGCCGGTCGTGGTGCGGCCCTGCACATCGGCGGTCTGCATCGCCACGGCCTTCATTCCAACCACGTCCAGCGCACCGGCGTCCTTGCCTTCGACATAGCCGGGGTCGTAGCGGTAACTCTGTCCCAGGTCGATCACTTCCTTGCGGTTCCAGCGACCGTAATCCTTCACGTAACGCGTGGCGATGCCGTCGTAGCGCGTCGCGGCGTCGGCATCGGCCAAATCGACCAGCCTGCCATTGCTGGAGAGCAGCGTGGTTTTCACGTTGGCGGCGGTGTACTGCACGCTGCCGCCCGAGAGATCGATGGTCACGCCGTTTTCCAGGATCGTTTCGCCCTGCGAGCGGATCGCCACGCTGCCGCCCGCGGTCGAACGTTCGGCCACCGTGCGTCCCAGATTGGCCTGGTAGCTTTCCAGGCTGTCCTGCGCGATGAGCGTGGATTCACCGGCCTCGGCCCTGGCAAGTGCACGGTTGACGTCGACGTAGACCTTCTCGCCGCGCAAGGGGCCTTCCTGGTTGGCCGGCGTATCCTTCAGTTCGTCGCCGCGCAGTTCCACTTCGACGCCGTTGCGCGCGGCGGAGACCCGCACGTTCTCAAGCCCCGCCACGCTGATGCGCGCGCCGGCGGCGACATGGATGCGCGCCGTGTCCGACGCGGCCGTGCCGGCCCCGTCGAGCGAAGTCTTCTGGCGCAGCGTGGAGGGATCGTCGACCGCATCCATGCGCACTTCCGCCGCGGGCGCGTCGATGACGGCACCGCCTGCCATGCGAATGTCCTGCCCCAGCACCCGCACCTTCGATGCCCTGGCGAGACCGGCCCCGGTCGTGCCGTCCAGCACGGTGGTGGCGTCGGCCACCTCCGGCAACACTTCGGTCAGGCTGCTCCCGCCCAGCACCACGCGGCCGGAACGGGTCGAATCGACAGGCAGCTCGCCGCCGCCGGACTGGGTGTCCTTCGCCAGCAGATACACCGAGCCGTTGGACACCACCGAGGTGGTGGCGCGCGCGATGCCCAGCTGGTTCACCGCATAGCCGACCATGGTGACGTTGCCGCGCGGGGTCGAAAGCTCGCCCAGGTTGGTGACGTGGCCCAGCTTGTCCTCGGACGCGTTGGCGAGGCTCACTGCCTGGCCGTCGAGCTCGCCATCCTTCATGCCGGCGTTGGCCGTGTCGAAGCCGGTCAATCCGGCCGGGCTGTCCACCTCGACCAGCAGACCGCGCACATTCGCATCCTCGTCCGAGGCCGAACGCAGATACACCCTGCCGCCCGCCCCCGCGATCACCTGACCGTCGGGCGCCGTCACCGAGCCCTTGTTGACCACTGTGGGGGCGATCAGCATCACCCGCCCCTGGCTGCCCGCAGTGATCCGCGCGCCTTCGAACACCTTGATGAAGCCGCGCCCTTCGCCGCCTTCGAAGTCTTTTTCAAACTGCGGATTGCCCGTGTCTCCCAGGAATGAATTGAGAAAATAGACGTCCTTGATATCCAGCGAGCTCGCGGTGAAGCTGTTCAGGTTCACCTGTGCGCCGCCCATGAAGGCGATGCCGTTGGGGTTGACCATCGTGAGGCTGGCTGTCTGGCCGGATGCCTGCGAAATACTGCCCGCGATGACGCTGGGGTTCTGGTCATGAATCCGGGCGAGCACCGAAAAATTGGCGCCTTGCACCAGGTTTTGTGTGGCGAGGCTGTCAACCTGGCGGAGCTGCACGTTGTGGCCTGCGCTGATGTTGAAGCTCTGGAAATTGACGATGGCCTTGTTGCCCACCTGGTTCAGATAGGCCTGCATGCCGCTCGCCTGATAACTTGCCGTGGTGCCCGGCACGGCAAAATTTACGCTCGCGACCGGCAGTTCGGCCTGGACCGGCCCCGCCAGCAGCACGCCGGCCAGCGCCAGCGCCGGACCGCTCGCCGCTTTTCCCTGGCGGCGCGCGGTTTCCGCCACCGGCACCATCATGCCTGAAGTTATGTTGAACACCAGCCGATAACGGTTGCGATTCATGGGGTTTCCTTTAGCGCTGCGGCGCGAATAAAAAACAGGCGGCGCGGCAGTTATCCTCGTGCCCGGGGTACGGGTGCCTAGCTTAGCCCCGGGATAGGTCTTGCCTGTGTCATCCGGAATGAGCCGATCGGCTCATTCACCATTCGTAGCCCAGTCTGAAATGCCCGCGGCTGTCGCCCTTTTCGGTATCACCCAGGTCCCGCAGCGCCACCGCCCAGTCGATGCCGGCGGAGACGCCGCGCCATCCCTTCAGGCGCAGGCCGATGCCGGCGCCGGCCAGGGTGAAGCGGTCGTCCGCGGTGATCGGCTCGCGCACATGCACATAGCCGCCGTCGACGAAAACCAGCAGATGCACATCGTCGAGCGAATCGGCCAGGCGCTTCGCAAAATTCGGCGTCGCCGCCTCCAGGCTCAGCGCCACGCCGTTGTCGCCCAGCGCGGCGGATTCGAGATAGCCGCGCACGCTGTCGACGCCGCCGATGGCGAACTGCTCGTTCGAGATCAGCGGCTGCGCGGCGAGCTGCCAGCTACCGCGCAGCTCGGCGCCCCAGCCGCTGGCCCAGCGCTCGCTGTGCGATGCGGTGCCGCGCAGATAGGCGTAATTGGCGCGCCCCTTGTAGCGCTTGTCGGCGAACTCCTGCTCGTCCGCCACCAGGCCGCGCAGATGGAAATTGAATGCCGCGCCGAGCCTGGTGCTGCGCCCCTCGCCCAGCCAGGTGCCGTCCCAGCCCACGGTGAACGGCAGGTAGGTGATCGGCGTGTTGAAGTCGCCGCCGCCGATCAGCGCGACCGACTGATCGAAGTCCTTGTAGTCCACCCCCATCGTCGCGGTGTGAAAGAAGCCTTCGCCGCGGCCGCGCAGCGGCACGATGTAGCGCGCCCCGAGGATGGTGCCGTTGCCCAGCACGTTGAGCGTGCCGACCGCCGCAACGTCGGATTCCGACTTGACGCCATACAGCGCAAGGTAGTTGCCCGACGCCAACGGCCAGGTGTAGCTGGCCGAGAACACCCGGCTTTCGTCAGTGTTCTCAGGCGCGGTCTGCAGCGTGATGCCCAGCCCATGCTGCTTCTGCCACAAATTGTCCCAGCGCAGGCTGGCGGTCAGGCGCGAGCGTGTCGTGTCCTGGCTATAGCGATCGTTGAGCTCGATATTTCCATGGAGCGGCAGGCGATCCTGCACCTTGAGGTCGACCTCGACCGTGCCCGGCGTCTTGCCGGGGCGCAGCACTGGCGTGATGCGGCGGTCGGCCGAACGGTTCAGCGCCGCCAGTTCCTTCTGCATCTGCGGGAAATTCGGCACCGTGCCCTCGGCCAGCTCCGGCACGCCCGCCTTGATCTCGCCGAGGCTGAAATAGCGCGACTCGACCACACGCAGCCGCTCCACCGGCGCCTCGGTCACCGCCAGCTTCACCACGCCGCCCTCCACCTTCTGCTGCGGGATGCTCACCAGTACGGTGAGGTAGCCCGCGCCGTGATAGGCCTTCTCCAGCGCCTCGCGCGCCTTTTCCACGTCGGCGAGGCTTCTCTTTTCGCCGAGATGCGGATACACCGCCTGCTCGACCGTCACCACCGGCAGCAGCGTCGTGCCTTCCACCCGGTATTCGAATACGTCGAAACTGGCTTCCTGCGCATGGGCTGCGTTCATCGCACCCAGCACCGCAAGCCACACCATCCAGAACAGATTCATCATCATTGCTCAGGCTGTTCGCACAGCCTTCGATTGCCACGAGCCCGCGGCGTCACAAAACGAAACGGGCGATACGCGGTTTCCCGCGTATCGCCGCCACATCATCCCTCCCCGCGCAGGCGGAGGGCGGGTTGCCGCTTAGTCGTTGAAGTTACGGTTGTACGGCGCACACTGGTTGCCGTTCAGGTAAGCCGCATCCAGCACCTGGGGGCCGCTGTAGGCGCCGCCGGGGATCGCCGCAGCGACGTTCTTCAGGTCGGAAATGCCGGCCAGAATGGCGGGGTTCTGGGCGTTGACCAGGAACTTGTCGAGCACGGCCTTCTTGGCGCCGGTGGTGCGCGAAGGCACGTTGAAGGAAATCCAGCCCTGCAGATCCCAGTCGCCGTTCTCATAGGTCGCCAGGGTCGGGAACTTGCCGTCGCCGCTGGTGACAGGCGGCAGTGCGGTGTTGTCCCAGGTCATGGTGCCGGCGCCGTCGAGCGAACGGAACTGCCACTGACCCGTGGCTTTGGAATCCTTCAGGCTGTCCATCGACAGCACGCCGATGGCCTTGTGGCCGCCCGCACCGAAGTCGACCGTCACCGGGTTGCCGGCGCGATCCTTGGTGGCGTAGGTGCCGCCGTCCACGGCCTTGATCAGGCAGTTGCGCACGTCGCCGGAGGTGGAGTTCTCGATCACGATCGGCGCGCCGATATCGCCCGTGTGGGTGAAGGTGCGGCTAGCCGGATCCCAGGTGGCGCCGGTACTGTCGCGGTCGAGGGGGATATTGACCAGATTTTCGCTACAGGGAAAATTGCCTGCCCACAGGTTCATCACGGCCTGGGTGCCCGAGCCCGGGGTACGGCGGCAGATCACGATGTCGCCGCTGAGGCTGCCGTCGACCTGGTCCCAGGTGCCCACGTTGCCGGACATGATGGCAGAGACGATGGAGCGGGTGAATTTGGTGGTGGCGGGCACGTTATTGGTGACCGGAATGCCGAACGACAGGCCATAGATGGCGGTGGCGGTCAGGTCGGCCAGCTCGGCAGCGTTCAGCGAAGCGGCAGCGACTTCGCCTTCGGTGTTGATCGGCGCCTGGAATATTGCGGGGGCGACATCGGACACGCCGGCGTCGGGCACGCGGGTGTTGGTGCCGCAGACATAGGGGGTGACCGAAGTGCCGGAACCGGTGTCGCCGCAGGCGGCGGCGGTCACGTCGAGCGACTCGATGACTTCGGCGCGGGCAACCGGGTTCACGCCGAACACGGAACCGCCCTTGGTGCGGTAGACGATGATGGCGTTCTGACCGGCCCAGGCGCCGGTGCCGGCGGCCAGCTTGCCGGCGACCGCCTCGAAGTCCTTCGACGAGGCGGTGGTGTTGGCGAAGCGGATCGGCGTCGTGGCGCTATCGAAGGTGGCTGCGATGATGCCGGTGAAGCCCTTCTGCACGGCGGAGGCGCCGGAGATGAAGATGACGCGGCCGTTGGCGTTGGCGTCGTTCAGCACGGCCTGCTCGGCAGCAGTCATGGCGGCGTTGGCGGAACCGGCGGCCAGGGCGGCGACGGCAAAAGCGATTTGATGCAGTTTCATGAAGTGCTCCTAATTGGAAATCGGGGGCCGGGCCGGCTGGCACGCCGGCCGGCGGATACGCGATGAATTACACGGACAGGCGGCGGCGGGCCATGAAGCCGACCAGGCCGAGGCCGGCGAGCATCAGGGCATAGGTGTCGGCCTCGGGTACCGGAGCGGCAGCCAGGTGCAGCGTGTTGTCGGCGCCGATCCAGGCATTGACGGCAAGGCTGCCGTCCATATATTCGTTGTACACGGAAGGAAGAATGCCGAAGCCGCCGGCATCGATGCGCATGAAGCCGAGGCCGCTGGCGTAGCTGTTGTTGACCAGGGTGCCGGCGTTGCTGAAGTTCAGCATGGTTCCAGCGTTGTCCCCGAACGAGGCCTTGCCAGCCCACGCCGCACTAGCAGCGGTCACAGCGACGGAATCGGCGCCTGCCAGCTCGACGTTGACGTTATTGATGAACGTCTGAGTAGCACCGGCAGCCGTGCGGATGACATCCGAGGTCTTGGTGGTGACAGGCTCGGGCGCTGTGTAAGTGGTCAGCAGGCGGCGGGCCCCCACGGTGTCGGTCGCCATGATGTTCCACTGCAGCGCGCCGGCATTAACCACGCTGCCCAGGAAGCTGGTGAAGGTGCTGTCGGCAGTCCAGCTCATGTCGATAAAGCCGCCTTGAGCCAGCGTGGTCTGGAAAGCGTCGATGCTGACGTTCAGATCGCGGGTGTAGGAGCCGTTGGCATCCCAGATGTTGAAGAACAGTTCGCCGTTGCCGCCGGCACCGTTATCGATGGCAGCGTTGGCGGAACCCGTGGCCAGCATGGCGGCCAGCGCGATCAGTTTGAGTTTCATGTAGTGCTCCTCTTTTGAAAAAAAGACCCAGAAAGTTAGTGAAGCTTTCCGCCCCCCTGTGGGGCAGGCCTGCCGGCAAACGGCAAACCAACCGGAAATCGAGCCCGCGTGACTACGGACAGGGGGACTTTAGGGGGCGTGGATGACACCCGATGGGGAGACGAGGCGGTAAAAACTGAGCCGGATGGCTCATCCGCCGCTGCGCGGCGAATAAACCAGAGCGCCCGCGAAGCGGGCTTCAAGTCAAAAGTTACAAGTTGCAAGTTGCAAGTTTCGAGCGAAACAAACGGCTGCACGCCCTGCCACGAACATCTTGTAACTTGAATCTTGCAACTTGAAGCCCGAGCAGCGGGCGCTCTATTCCTTGTTGCGTATGGCCTGCGCGCGCAGGAAGCCCAGCCCGATCGCCTTGGCGACGGCCTGGCCGCGGGTGCGGACGACGAGTTTCTTCATCGCGTGGCGCAGGTGGTTCTTGACGGTGAGCATCGACAGGCCAAGAATGGCGGCGATTTCGTCGTTGGTCTTGCCTTCGCGAACCCAGGTGAGCACTTCGACTTCGCGCGCGGTGATGAGCCCGACGGGACGCTCGCTATCGGTGCGGGTGCGCGCTTCGTTGGCGAGCACCCGCACCAGGGTTGCCAGCAGGTGCGGCAGCAGGATGTCGAGATAGAGCGCGAGGCGGCCATCGAAAGGCACCCGCACGCGTGAAAAACTGGCGTACCCCCTGATCTGGCCGTTGATCCAGCTCATGCCGTGAAAGGCGACGTTTTTCAGTTCCAGATCGCTCAGTCGGGCATGCCAGCCACCGGCCTCGTCCTTATGCGCGGCGATCATGCGCGGCTCGCCGAAGGCCTGCCATTCCTGCGACAACTGGTTGATCAGGCCGTTTCCGGGATGAATGACGCGCTGGTAATGATCGTCCTTGAAATAGCGACAGGCGGTGAAGCGCTCGTGCAGCAGAAAACCGCTTTCATCCGCCAGTCCACACAGCAGGATTTCATGGGGAATGAGCGACTGCACCGGGCCGTGCACCCAGCTGAAAAAATGATGGCGCTGCGTCACCCGCCGCGAGGCGATCAGGATGCGCGCCAGATGGCCGCATTCTTCGTCGGTCAATTCATTGGTGTTGTGCATGGAGCTCCCCTTGGGCGGCGAGCATAGGCGTGGGCAATGACAGCGGCATGACATTTGCAGGATTCAAGATACAAGTCGCCAGGTGTTCGTGGCAGGGCTGAAAGCCGCTTGCTTCGCTTGAATCTTGCAACTTGAATCTTGTAACTTGAAGCCCGCTTCGCGGGCGCTCTGCTGTTCACACGCGCGTAACGCTGGCGGTCTATCGTCCACCAACCCCCATTCCCATACCTTCCCCATGAGCCATGAAGAGTTGCGCCTGCATCTGGATCACATCCTGGCAAACGCGCGATTGATGACCTTGCTGCAGCCGATCCTCAACCTGGTCGACGGGCGGGTGATGGGCTACGAGGCGCTGTCGCGCGGGCCGTCCAACAGCCCGCTGCATGGGCCGCAGGCGCTGTTCCGCGTGGCCGAGCAGCACGGCCGGCTGGCGGCGCTCGATTGGGCCTGCATGCGCACGGCGCTGAGGACCTTCGCGCGGCTGAAACTGCCGGGCCAGCTGTTCGTGAATCTGTCGCCCGGCAGCCTGCTCGACGCGTCCTTCGCCCCGGTCGCAGTATTGGCGGCGCTGAACGACGCAGGCCTGGCCAGCAGCCAGGTGGTGATCGAAATCACCGAAAGCGCACCCGCGATCGACTACGCGCAATTGCGGCAGGTCGTCGCCAGATTGCGCACAGCCGGGATCGAGGTGGCCCTGGACGATCTGGGCGAGGGGTTTTCCAGCCTGCGGTTGTGGTCGGAGGTGAAGCCGGCTTTCGTCAAGATCGACAAGCATTTCATTTCCGGGATACACCAGGACCCCCACAAGGTCCAGTTCGTGCGGTCGATCAAGCTGCTGGCCGAAGGCGCGCATTCCCTGGTCATTGCCGAAGGCGTGGAAAGCACGTCCGAACTCGCGGTACTGAAAGACCTGGGCATCCGTTATGCGCAAGGCTATCTGATCGGCCGCCCCTCGCCGGTGCCGGTCCGGCTGCCGTCGCGCGAAGTGCAGGCATGCCTGCAATCCGGCACGGTCAGCGTGTTTCCCATGCCGCAAAGAAATGACGGCCTGCACGTATCGGCCAAAAGGCTGGTGATGTCCGCGCCGTCGGTGAGCCCGCAGACGGCCAGCCAGGACGCGCTTGAGCTGATGATGCAGCATCCCGACCTGCATGCGGTGGCTGTGGTGGACGACGGCATTCCGGTCGGCATCCTCCATCGCCCCGCCCTGCTCGACCAGTTCATCACCCTGTACGGGCGCGAACTGCATGGCCGCAAACCCTGCCGCGACCTGATGGACGGCGACCCGCTGATCGTCGACAAGGCCACGCGCATGGCCGAGCTGTCGGAACTGGTGGTGAAAAAAGGCAAAACGGCCTTCACCCAGGGGTTCATCATTACCAGCGAAGGGCGCTACCTGGGGATGGGGTCGGGTTTCGACCTGATGCGCGAAGTGACCGAAATGCAGCTCGTCGCCGCGCGCTATGCCAACCCGCTCTCCGGCCTGCCTGGCAACGTTCCGCTCCAGGAGCACATGGAACGTCTGCTCACCAACGAACAGACCTTCGTCACCGCCTATTTCGACCTCGACCAGTTCAAGCCCTACAACGACGTCTACGGCTTCCGCCGCGGCGACGACATCATCCAGCTGCTGGCGCGGATCATGCGCGAAAGCTGCAATCCCGAACTCGATTTCGTCGGCCACATCGGCGGAGACGATTTCGTCGTGCTGTTTCAGAGTCTCGACTGGGAAGTGCGCTGCCACGGCATGCTGGCCCGCTTCGACCGCGAATGCCGGACCCTGTTCAACCCCGAGCACGTGGCAGCCGGCGGCTACCGCAGCGAAGACCGCCGCGGCACCATGACTTTCCATGCGCTGGTGTCGCTGTCCATCGGCGCCGTCCTGGTCGACCCCACCCATTTCCACCAGTATCAGGAAGTCGCGCGCGCCGCCACCGAAGCCAAGCGCATGGCCAAGCGCACCGATGGCAGCATCCTGTTCATCGACCAGCGCAGAATGCCGTCCGGGCGCAAGCTGGCATCGGATGAAAACAAGCTGGCGCCGGATGAAGACCTGCCCCTGGCGAATTGCGCCTGACGCCTGCATCGTGCGCTATCTCCGCCCGGGCTCAGTCTGCGCGCCACTGAACGGCGCAGGCCTGGGCGAGCAGGCAGGCGCGCCCAGGCGACAAAGCGCTCAGATGAAACGGCGGCGCGATACCATGAACCCGACCAGGCCCATACCCGCCAGCAGCATGACGTAGGATTCCGCTTCGGGAATCGGCGCGGCGGCCAGCGCGCCGCCGTAGCTGCCGCCGAGCGTGCCGCTCACCTCGCCGGACACGACGAACTGGTAGCCCATGGCGGCGGCCAGACTGGCGGCGATCGACAGGGTGTGGTTGATCGGCGTATCGTCGAACGCGATGACGTTGTCGGCGCTGTCCTTGAAAGCGATCATGAAATTGCTGATCTGGAATTCCTGTCCGGCGAACTGCGCAATGTCGAGGTTGATGGTGACCGCGGTGCCCACCGTGGTAGAGAGTGGCAGGATGTCGAACGTGTAGATATCGTTGATCACCGATCCGGCAGTAAAGCTGTTGCCGATGCTGACGGTCTGGCCGCTCAGGTTGCCGAGATATCCGGGCGTGGCGGCCGCGGCAGAACCCATGGCGGAGGCCAGCGAGAACGCCAGCAGCGTTTGCACGAATTTCATGAAGCACTCCAAATAAAACAGACCGATAGATATAGCGCGTGATCGACTGGCAACCGGCCGCCCGCATCTGCTGCGCTTCTCCCAAAGCTGCGCGGGTCCTGGTGTTTCCGGCCCCGCCTCGCGACGGGTGTGGCTTTTCAGTACGCAGGCAGTGTGGCGCAGCGATGTTGCAGCCGGTGGTGGCCGCGGCGCTGCGGATATGGCACGTTCGGGCCAATGGGCCGCGCCGCCATGGCATCCGGACCATGCGGGTTTGCCTGCACTGTCATATGCGCCTCATCTTGCGGGGTAAGGATGAGGCTCCGGTCAAATCAGGTGAAATGCCATGGACACGAAAAACGGGATACGCGAAGCGCAGGCCCACCCGCTGGCGGAGGAAGCACGGCACGAACCCGGCGACGCACTGCCCGACGAGCACGACGACTACGCCGAACAATGCGATTACGCCGGCTGTTATCCGTGGCTGGCGGACGTCATCCGTGCCCAGCTGCGCCACAGAGCGGCCCTCAATGGCCTGCAGGGTGACGATGCGGCCGGGGAAGACGATTTACCGTACTGGACCGTCTGACGGAATCCGCCCCGCGATACACCCGGCATCCTGCGTCCTGCACCGCCAAAAAAAGACCCGCCGTGAGGCGGGCCAAGGATGCGCGTGAACGCATTGGATGAAACTCGACCCGCGCCATCGCTGGTCAGGCGACGCCGTTCGGGCGGCTCACGCCGGGCTGGCGGCGCAGCGCGCCGCTGCCGGTTTTCGTTGTATCGCTGCCGGGTTTTACTTCCGCCTGGCTTATTTTCGCGCGGCGCGGCGACGCAGCGCCGCCCAGCCGACCAGACCCAGGCCCGCGAGCATCATGGCGTAGGTATCGGCTTCGGGCACCGGGGTGACCGCGACGGTACCCACGCTCAGGCCGGCAAATTTCTTCTCGATGAAAGCCAGCGAGACGGGGTTCGAGGTCGATGCCAGCAGCAGGTTTTCCACGGTGACGTTGAGCACGCGCGCATCCAGGGCGGACACGTTGGCCGATGCCGTCGCGGTCCAGTTGTGCGTGGGTAGGCCGGGCGTGGTCAGCGGCACCGTCGGGGCGATACCGGTCGTCATGTCGGCCAGTGGCGCGGCGACGTCGAAGACGCGAATCTGGCCGCCGACATCGACCGTGCCGCCGCTGCCAAGCAGCAGGTAATCGCCGCGCTCGACCAGATCGAGCGTGTTGAATGCGTAGCCCGAACGCGCCGTCAGCGTGACGTTGATCGTGGCATTGGCGAGGGAAAAACCCGCGCCGTTGGACGACTGCGCATCGAAGGCCGTGGGGGTGAAGTACAGCGTATCGCCGGACACGCTGGCCGGGCCGAACAGACCGAGCCAGGCGTCATCGAAGCTGAAATCGACCGTGCTTCCGGACAGGGTGACGGGGGCTGCAGCCGCACCGCCAGAGAGGGCCTGACCGAGCACGAACATGCCTGCGGCCAGAAGATTCACGCGCTTCATGATTGACTCCTTCTTGTGTGTGCAGAGTGGAAAACCTGACGCTGTCGCCCCGTCCACCTGCTGTGCGGCACGACACCCGAAAACCGTTTGGCCCGCGCTTGCGGCCGGCCCGCCTGCCTGCCGGACATCCGGCAAACAAGGCTCAGCGCACGCCGAAGGGGAAGCGAAGATCGCAACGCCACGACGGCGTGCGCATGAGACGTCGCCGAACGGACGTTCGGACGACAAGGAGCGGACGGGACGTGGGAGACGTCCGGTCCTGGCATCGATGAACGACGCCGACTGCTTTCACGCGCACTGCCTGCTGTTTTATTTACCGGGTCGGGCGCCGGTTCTGCGACCGGTCTGACCTGCCCGTTTTTTTACAAGCTGTTATCTGCCTCGCGGCCTTCTCCTGCCGGATTGCCGCGAATGGAAACCCGCGTCCAGGCGCACGCCGAACCGGAATCTGCAATGGGAATGTCCGCGCAGCACCGTTTCGGCGTGCGCGTGGGATGTCGTTGCACGAACCAACGACCACAGAATGCGGGTGCCCCCGGAGAGCGGGACGACCCTGGCGCCGATCCTCCGGCGCCTTACTGCTTTTCACGCGCACTGCTTGTTGCTTTATTGTGTACAGCTTGTCTGCCGCGGCGCTCCGAATCTGCTGTCCGGATGCTGCCTCGACTGGGGTGCATCCTACCGACCGAATATGTCAGGGCGTCGGGTTGAAACGCAGTCCTGAATGAGCTTATCGGCTCATGCAAGCACAGGATGCAGGCTGCCCGTCGCCGCCTTAAAGGTTCAAGTTGCAAGGTGCAAGTTACAAAGGGGCCGTGGCCGGGCATAAAGCCGCTCGCTCTCCTTGCACCTTGCACCTTGCACCTTGAAACTTGAAACTTGAAACTTGCACCTTGAAACTTGAACCCGCCTCATGCCGCCGATCACGCTCGCCCTCATCCTGCTGAATGTCCTGGTCTATGCGCTCGAACTTGTCACCGGGCCGGAGATCATCCGCGTCTTCGGGCTATGGCCGCCGGGGTCGGGCGGTGCGTTTCATGTCTGGCAGCTGGTCACCTACAGCTTTCTGCACGGCTCGCTCCTGCACCTGGGATTCAACATGGTCGCCATCTGGATGTTCGGCGCCGAGCTGGAACGCCGCTGGGGCGACCTGCGCTACCTGCTGACCTACCTGGTCAGCGTGGTCGTCGCCGCGATGACACAGATCGCCGTCAGCGGCTATTTCCTGCACGCCAGCGGACCCGTCATCGGTGCCTCCGGCGGCGTGTTCGGCCTGCTGCTGGCCTACGCGATGTATTTCCCCAACCGCGTCATCGTCATCATTTTCCTGCCTTTCATCCGCATCCCCGCGCGCACCTTCGTGCTCGGCTACGGCGCCGTCGAACTGTTTCTGGGGATCACCAACACCACCGCCGGCGTCGCCCACTTCGCTCACCTGGGCGGGCTGTTCGGCGGCTGGCTCAGCGTGCAGTATTTCCGCGGACGCGGACTGTTCGGCAAGCGCTGAACAGGTTCAAGTTACAAGACTCAAGATTCAAGGTGGTCGTGGCCGTGCATAAAGCCGCTCGCTGCTCTTGAGCCTTGCAACTTGAACCTTGAACCTGCCTTTCAGGCATACCCCTCCGGGTTGCCCGACTGCCAGCGCCAGGCATCCGCGCACATCCGCGGCAGGTCGTACACCGCGCGCCAGCCCAGGTCGCGCGCGGCGCGCGACGGATCGGCCCAGCATTGCGCGACGTCTCCGGGGCGGCGGTCGACGATGGCATACGGTACTTTTTTCCCGCTGGCCGTCTCGAACGCGCGCACCATGTCGAGCACGGAAACGCCGCGCCCGGTGCCGAGGTTCCAGGTATGAAGGCCGCCATGGTGCTGCAGCCGGTTCAGCGCCGCCACATGCCCGCGCGCCAGGTCGACCACGTGGATGTAGTCGCGCACCCCGGTGCCGTCGGGGGTCGGATAGTCGCCGCCGAACACGTTGAGGTGCGGGCGCCGGCCCACCGCCACCTGCGCCACGTAGGGCATCAGGTTGTTGGGGATGCCGCGCGGGTCTTCGCCGATCAGCCCCGACTCGTGCGCCCCCACCGGATTGAAATAGCGCAGCAGCGCAATATTCCAGCTCTCGTCCACGCGCGCGATGTCGCGCAGCATCTCCTCGATGAAAAGCTTGGAACGGCCGTAGGGATTGGTCGCCGACAGCGGGAAATCCTCGGTGATCGGCACCGTCGCCGGGTCGCCGTACACCGTGGCGGACGACGAGAACACCACCGACTTCACCCCCGACTCGGCCATCACCTCGAACAGCGCAATGCTGCCCGCGATGTTGTTGTCGTAATACAGCAGCGGCTTTTCCACCGACTCGCCTACCGCCTTGAGTCCCGCGAAATGCACCACCGCGTCGATCGCATGGCGGGCGAACAAAGCGCGCAGCGCCGCACGGTCGCGGATGTCGCCCTGCACGAAGTCCACCTGCCGGCCCGCGATCTGTCCCACCCGTTCGAGCGATTTCAGGCTGCTGTTCGACAGGTTGTCGAACACCACCACCGCGTGCCCTGCCGCCAGGCATTCCACTGCGGTATGCGAGCCGATATAGCCGGCGCCGCCGGTCAATAAAACCTTCAATTTCACTCCCCTGTTTATTCTCGGGCCAGCATCCCGTTTATGCAGCCAAACTATACAGCCCTGAATCGCCGACCGATTACATGGGTGGCAAGGATTCCAGTCAATACACCCAGCGTATCAGCCAACCAGTCATCCACGCCGGGCGAACGCCCCGGCAAAGCGAACTGATGCCATTCATCCCACCCGGCCAACAGCAGCCCGCCCACCAGCACCCATGGCCAGGCTCGGCGGCCCAGCCCCAGAACGAGCAGGCTGGCGAGAACCGCATACCAGGCCAGATGCGCGAGTTTGTCCCATGGCGGAGGGATCAAGCCGGCTGCCTCGGGCAGGCTGTTGCCCCACACGTACGCCGCCAGCAAAACCAGTGCTGTCAGCAATGCAAAGCGAGAGGCCGACATTTAACCGCGCCCTGACAACAACTGCCGCGCCGCGCCCACGATGAACAGCGTATTCGTCACCAGATAGCGCTTCCACAGTCGCCCCGGCTCGGAAAGCAGACGGTGCAGCCATTCCAGTCCGTTGTCGCGCATCCAGGCTGGCGCCCGCTGCACTGTGCCGGCGTGGAAATCGAAGGCCGCGCCCACCCCGATCATTACCGCCTTGACCCGCAAAGGGCTGTCATCGAGAGCCCCCTGCCCACGATGCGCCGCCATCCAGCGCTCCTGCTTGGGGCAGCCCAGGCCGACGAACACGATGCCCGCGCCGCTGGCATTGATCCGCTCCACCGCCGCCGCATCCTCATCCGGCGTCAGCGCACGGAACGGCGGCGACTCCATCGTGATGCGCAAATCCGGGAACGCCTGCCGCATGCGCCGCTCCAGCAGCGCCAGCGTCGCTTCGCTGCTGCCGTAGCAATAGACAGGCAGGTTTTCCGCTGCCGCCCGCTCGCACAGCGCCCACATCAGATCCGGCCCGCTGATGCGCGGCTGCCCGGCAAAGCCCTGGCGGCGCAGCATCCACGCCACCGGCGCGCCGTCCGGCGTCGCCATATCCGAGCCGTTGATGATGTCGCGATACCCCGCATCGCGCGACGCGCTCACCACCACATGCACATTGCAGATCGTCACATAGCGGTTTTCGCGCGCATGCGCCCAGCCGAGCAGGCGGGCCACGGCGGCGTCCCACGACAGCGCGTCGATGTGTGCGCCGAGCACGCTACCGGTAGCCCGGCCATTTACTGGTTCCATTCTGTTTCTAGTCAAGTCCATTGCCTGCAAAGCGCGCCGTCTTAGCCTTCCCCTCTTGAACCTTGAATCTTGTAACTTGCGTCTTTGGCTTGTCGCTGCTCAGCCAGCACCCCGTCATAAATCTCCATCAGGCGCCGGTAATTCACCTCGGCAGAAAACTCGGCTAGGTATTGCACTCGGGCCTTTTGCCCCATCTCCGCCATCCCCTCGGGATGTGCCAGCGCCCAAGCCATCTTGTCGGCCAGGTCGCGTGGATTTCCCGGCTCGAACAGCAGACCGGTTTCGCCATCGCGAACGATGTCGGCCAGCGCGCCGATGCGGCTGGCAATCACCGGCAAGCCGCAGGCAAACGCCTCCACAATCGTGCGTGGAAAATTCTCGTACCAGATGCTCGGCACCACCAATGCCATCGCGCGGTTCATTTCCTGACGCACCATCTCACCCGGCAGGCTGCCCAGGCAGGTCACGCCCGTCACGCCGTCCAACAAGCCCGCTTCGGGGCCGTCACCCGCCACCCGCAAAGCCGCATCGGGCAACCGCGCCATGGCCCCGGCCAGCGTGGCCACGCCTTTTTCAGGCGACAGCCGCCCCACGAAGAGCAAGCCTGCGCGCAGCGCCGGTTCGGGCGCGGCAAAGTCCACAAAATTCGGCTTCACCACCACGCGCTCGGCAGGCAGGCCGCCTTCGATGAACTTGCCCCGACAAAACTCGTTCAGCGCAATATAGCGCGCCACCTTGTTGCGATACGTCCCCAGCCCGCGATGCAGCGCCAGCATTCCCGCCAGCGCCGCCGACGCAGCATGCGACCCCCGATAGCAAGCCCGCGCCACGCCGCGCCAGGGCAGCTGCCCCATGCAGTCCTCGCACACTGTCCCATCGCGCAGAAACAGTGCGTTCAAGCACATCAGGCGGAAGTTGTGTAGCGTCTGTACCACCGGCACCCCGGCACGTGCAGCGGCCCAGTAGAGCGAAGGCGAAATTAGTGGAAACGTGTTGTGCGTGTGGATCACGTCGGGGCGAAAGCGCACGACCAGCGAGGCAAGATCATGTGGCGTGCGATCCGACCACAGTGTCTGCCGGGCAAGGGCCAGCGACGACATGCCGCCCACTTCGTCGTTGCTACGGGCATAAGTTTCCACCGCATGCCCATGCGCGCGCAGCAGCGCGATTTCCGACTCGACCACCGTGTCCTCGCCGCCGCGATGTTGATACGCGTTGTGGACGACCAGCACGCGGCACGCCATCAGCTTGCCCGCCTCGAATGACGCGGCGCCTCCAGGCAGCGCGCAATACCATCGGCAAACCGGATCGCCATGTTTTCAACGGTGTATTCGCGTGCGCTTGCGGCACAACCAGTGCGCAAAGTTTCCATTGTCCCTGCATCGCGAACTACGTTCACACAGGCTGCGACATAGGATTTCAAATCGTCCGCTGTGATCACGCCGTTGATGTCATTTTCCAGATACGCGATTTCGGGACCATGGTTGCCACAGTCGGCAGTCATCATCGGCGTCTGGCAAACAAAGGCATCCATGATTCCCAGTCCAAGTGCACCGGGGTTCAGCATTACGTGAGCCACAGACATGTAGGCGACCTTCTCGCGCCCGAATCGTGCGCCCACCCAGCGCGCCCACGGTTTGCCGTCGCACCACGCCTGCACCTTGTCTCGCTCTACTCCCTCGCCCACGATCAGCAACTGAAAATCGGGCACCACACTGCGGATGGCTTCGGAAGCCCCAAACAGGAATTCAAGCCGTTTGTCGGCGTAAAGCGAGCCTACAAACACCCCGACCGGCCCCGCACCGAAGCCCAGCGACTCGCGCAAGGCCTGTGTTTCCTCCACCTTCACCGATTCCCGCTGCCGTTGCAGTTCGGACGTATCCACCGCGTTGTTCAACACCGTGATGCGGGTATCGGGAAACCCTGCCGCCGTTACCAGCCCGGCGCTCATCTGCGTATAGGCAAACCACCAGTCCACCCGGTTCGTTGTCCAGCGCTTGAAGCGCTCCTTGAGGCCGCTTGGATTGTCGCTTTGCAGGTTGGCGCCATGTCCCCAGAACGCCAGTTTGAAACAGCGTGACGCCAACATCAGTAGGTGATTCTGGATCAGCTTGTTTTCCTGGGTGACGATCACCAGATCCGCGCCTGCCAGATGGCGCTGCACCGGCTGCCAGCACAATCGACCGCCTGCCAGATAATGCGTCGGGATCATCCTGGCCCACGGAAGTTCGCCTGCATCATTTTTTTTCTCTTCGGCTGGCGTAGCCCTCCCAACCAAAAGTTCCAATTGGGCATTACGCTCTGCAAGCGCCATCCGTAGTGCCGCAAAAAGTGGAACGCGATAGTGGGTCAGGCGTCGCTGGATAATTACGATGCGCTTCATTTGGCACATCACCTCTTCCGCAACACGCCCGGCTTAATCCGGCGTATTTCGCCCACAACAAGCTTGAAATAAGGCCAGGCAAAATAAACCAGCCATGCCAGCCCACCATGTCTGCGGGTGAAATGCTCCCATGAACGCGGGGGCAATCCCTTGCGGGACATCATTTTTCTCCAGCGAGCGGATAACGGCAGGCTGGCATCCAGGTAGGTGCCCGATGCGGGATTGTTCGAGCAGTGCCCAAAAAATCCTGGCGCGACAAATACCCGATATCCCTTTGCACGTGTACGCAGGGCGTAATCGGTATCGCCCATGGCGTGCTCGAACACGGGGTCCAGATTGCCCACTACCCGGACAATCTGCATGGGGATGAGGACCACATTGCCATTCATCGCATGGCATTCGACGGGTTCGCTTTCATGCCATACGCTCTGATAGGTAAATGGCTTCCAGCGTTTTGGCGCAATATGCCCGCCATATGTCAGCCGCCCGGTTTTACGATCGGCAGTCGAGCCCACAACCACTACTGGCTGGCCATGCTTATGCCTGAGCGCGCATTCTGTTTCAAGCAGTCTGGCAATGGAATCGGACATCAATTCGGTATCGTCGTTCAGCCACAAAATGTAGTCCGCATCGCGCTCTATGGCACGCGCCTGCGCATGGTGCATACCGCGATTCCAGAACAGAGAGCCGTCGCCAGCCATCACGTCCACCCAAGGGTACTGCTCCCGCACTGCTGCCGCCGTGCCGTCGGTACTGCCGTCATCCATCAGCACGGCATTTGGCTCAATGCCTGCCTGCCGGGTTGCTCCTTCAAACCGCCGCAGGCAGGCAAGTGTTGCTGCGCGGCGATTGAACGAAGTCATCACGACGATCAGACCGACTGGTTTCGACGGCACTGTTTTTATCACTGCGCGATCCGTTCAAATGTATAGAAAGCCGGGTTCGGGGTAGCCAGCATTCTTTCAGCGCCTGGTGCGTTTTGCGTCGCCGCAACCCAGCTCGGCACCGCCGCCTGCCGGCTTGTGATGCGCAAACCTTCCGGCAATGGCACGTCGACAGAACCGGAGTTCTTTGGATTCCAGACAATTGCAAAAGACTTCGCATTTTTCTCGCCCCAACAGACCGTTGGTCGTCCGTCCTCGATATCGCAGCGATCCGGTTTCGCACCCAGCAACCAGCGCTGCGCCAGAAGCATGGCATCGCGGGACGGATGGAAACGACCCGTGCGATCCACCATGCCGCTCTTGTCGTTGTCCCATGCGTAGTAAAAATACTTGTCCAGCCCAGCGAAGGCGCCGAGAACGATCTGTCGGACCATCATCGCTGCACCCTCTTCACGCGTTATGCGTGCAACGCCCTGCGGCAAAGGCTGTCCCAGTTCGTAAACTTCCAAGCCAGTCTCCGTATTCCATAATGGCATGCCGGCAACACCGTTCTTCTGCATCACACTGCGGACAGCCTTGATCTCCTTCAACATTCGCTCTTCGTTGCTGCCTGCATAAAAGTGATAGGCAACCGCTCGCACATAATCACGACCGCCTGCAGCCAAAAACATGTCCAAGCGATCCGTCCCATTCACAAATCCGGGCGACAACAATATCGCGGATGGGTCTTCCTCGTTTAAAACCTGACGCGCTATACGCGCCATCTCGACCATGTTTGCCACGCTCCCCGTATAAAATGCCTTGGCATCACGGTCACGCATGATATCCGGTGGGAACTTCGGCTCATTCCACAATTCGTAGCAGCAGATTCTGCCCTGATAGCGACGCGATACCGCGCGCACATACGCTCGCCAGTCCTCCATATCGCGTGGTTCTGCTGCACAGCCCTTACCATAGCTGCACGTCTCATCGGGACGCGCCGTGGCCCAAAGTGGCGTCGACCCCAGCGTGTAAAGCACCTTCACACCCCGCGCATTGGCCTCATTAACGTAATGATCAAGCCTGCTGAAGTTCCACTTGGCTGGTGCCGGTTGAACATCAGCCCACCGTGTTCGGCTATCCCATAAACGCAAATAACCAAATTGAAAGGGCGGCCAATCGGTTGGAATGGCCTGCTCGCCCGGAATGAGCTGCAGGCGATGAAAATGAATGCCGAAATAGCCTGCGTCCAGCACCCGCGGCTGGCTGGGTGATATTTTCTCTACATCCGCAAGAATTTCCGACGCCACGATAGACAGCGAGACCACCGTCGCTATCGTAAGCATCCTCCACTCCTTCATTTCGATTCAGCCATTTTGTAGCCAGGTGTCATCCCAGAGAAAACCGACACAGTCCTAGCATTTGCAGCCAGGTAGCCGATCAGAACGCCATAAAAGGCCCCTTGCAGATAAAAGCCCTGATAGGGAATGAAATAGAGCAGGTTCGCAACAAGGATAGCGAGCAATACCGAGGAGAGCGTCGTATCCGCTGAATTCGCCTGCAGACTTTCACGCACCCCTCGACGCAAGTAGTAATGCACCCACAAAAACATCAGCAAGCCAACGGTCCCCACACGCAACAGCAGCTGGATATAAAAATTGTGAGGGGAGTAGTCTTTAAAATGTCCCTGAACCCAGCGTTCATACCCCGTTCCATAAGGGTTTCCCAACACCCACTCCTTTGGACCCGCATGGGAAAAATCGCGCAACAACACCTGCCATCCCAGCAACCGATCCATGTGCGTCCCCTCGGATGCCGTAACCGAAGTGGCCGATGTTGCGATTGTTTCTGTCACACGATTAGTTGGGTTGAATGCGATCAAGCCAGCCATCAACCCAGCCAACACCAGCCCCATGCCGAGGATGGGAAAGGCCTTCGCCGATACGGCCGAACGCTCATGCCAGGCCACGATTGCAAAAGCGCCTATTGCCGCAACCCAGACCGAGCGATGTTGCAAAACCACGACCATGCCCAGCATAAAAATCGCCACAACCAATGCCGTCATCTTCGAATCGCGCAACCACATCGCGAAATACGCTGCACCGACGACCGCAAGAAAAAAGGTCGGATTGGAACCTATCACGCGGAATTCACTGCTGGCACCTGCCCACTTCACCAGTCCTTCGGACACGAATCCATACTTCAGTCCCACCCAGCGATAAACGGCAACCAGAACCACCAGCCAGGCGGTCCACTGCGCGATGCGCCAAAGCTTTTTAAGAACATCCGGGGAGTAGGTAAAGCTTGCGAAGTACAGGCCTGCCATCCAGAAATAAAAATTGGGCCGAGCCTCCACGCCTGCGGCGCTACCAAACTCCACCAACCCAACCGCCAATGAGGCAAGCAACACACCACCAAACGCAAGCCATATCCCATAAACCGCACGCCGGTGTGGAAACTCAAAAAAAAGAACCCGCATAACCAGCGCCGCAGCCAAAAGCGCAAACGCCAAATCATTGGAGGTGAGTTGAATCCCCACAGGAATAAACGGCGCCGAGACAAAAGCAGTCTCGATAAGAAAGGCCATGCCCACCATCCACGCGCCAGCTGTGACGCGCGATGCCGTCGCAATGACCATCCAGAACCCGACCAAGGCGAACAGCGCCGCAAATACAAAAGGTATCGCGGTAAATACATAGCGCAGCGTCAAGAAAAACCATTCCATTTCTGGCTTCCTCAGACTTCCAACCTGGAGCTTCGGAAAAACACGCCATCCATTTGAAGCATGCGGCCACTCGATTGGTTAACGAAACCAGGCATGACGCTCCAAAGCTCAAATCCCCTTGCCGCAAGCCATTCAATCATTGCTTTATATAAAACTTGACCTTCATATAGAGGCACAAGAGACAACTCCAGTTGAATGCCATGAACACGTGGCAGCAAGGATTCCGCACCTTCGAGAACGGGCATTTCATATCCTTGAGTATCGACCTTGAGCAGCAGCTTCCTGCTTTGTTCGATGAATGGGTGAATCACCCCATCCAGACGATTCAATGGCACTTTTTCAGTGCCGACATAGCGTGACTGAGGCGCAGCGGATTCATGCGAGGATTGCATGGGCAGGATCGAACTGCTCGTTGAATTGCCGGCGACATTGATTTCAATTTCACCGGCCGATGCGCCGATTGCCATGCGAGATGCAATTTGCCACGCGGTGTCACCCGCTGCCGCGTCTACGAGTTTTCCATGCGCCTCCGCCAGCGGCTCGAACGACAGGATGGCACCCGTATAGCCGCCCTGTCGCAGCATTTTTCCATACCCCCCGTCATTGGCGCCAACGTCCAGAATCGTATCGATCTTGTGCGTTTCAAACAGCTTGAAAAGCCGCGCGATATCCGACTGCGCAGGGTTATACCAGTTGACCTCGACGCCGGCCTTGAGAGCAAGTTCTTTGATCGAATGCAAAATCGTCATACCAATAACCTTTCTTCATGCCGGACCAGTGCTTCATGCATAACATTCTGGTAAATCAACTCATATGCGCTGATCACACGATCTGCGGTAAAGCTCTCCTGAACACGTATGCGCGCTGTTTTCACATAGCTCTTATATGCCACTGGACTTGAAAGCAGGACCAACATCGCATCCTTCATGGCAACTGGCGAGGTCACATCGGTAACCTCCCCCCCCTCACCAATCACCCAGGGCACGGCCCCGCTTGACTGCCCACCCACTACCGGCACGCCCAGCGACATTGCCTCGGCAATCGACATGCCGAAGGTTTCTTCCAGCGACGGGTGCAGCAGCAAATCGGATTCTGCGAGTTTGGCGAGCAATTCCGGGTAAGACTGTGGCCCCATGAATTGCACGCCATTGGTCAAACCTTTTGACTTGGCCCAGGATTCGGCCTTACCACCCACGCCATAGTCGTTGCCCATGATGCAGAGTTGGGCACCAGGTATTTGACGGCGCAACAGAGAAAAGGCGAGTAACGCTGGCTGGGGATTTTTGAGTGCGCCCCAGCCGTTGAGCACCATGGCAATGCGCGGGTGCGTGGGATTGTATTGCCGGGTGGATGCGACAAGATACGCCGAGTGTTCCGGCAATGGATTGGGCACGACAGTAATCGGAACGCGCGCGTAGCTTTCGAGCTTTTGCTTCAGATAAGGCGAAACGGCAGTGAGATATTGCGCCTGTTTCAGTACGCGAAGCGCCATGAAATAACGCACCAAGCGATAAGGATTGGGCGAGTACCTCAAGACAACCTGCGGCGCATCGTGACACGTGACCAGATTGGGAAGATTGCTTTCCAATGCCCCTAGTGCGAACTCATAGCTCCAGTGGGCATGCACCAGATCAGGCGCATCGTCCAGCATGGCCTGGCTGAGCGCGGCACGCTCGTGCCTGAAAGCATCGGCAGCGCGCCCCCAATGCCCTTGACTGAAGCGAAACGCACGCGGACGCACAGGACAGTAGGTGATTTTGAAGCGGTCGCCGGCAGCGGTGACACGCTTCGACAGCGGCACATCGGCCGAAGTGGTGTAGGAAAATATATGATGGCCACGTTCAAGCAACGCCCCGATCAACGTGCCGAGCAAGGGTGCACCAGCGTAGCCACGCGGTAGTCCGGAGCTCTTGCCATCGACAAATTGGGCAATGCTTTCGGTGGAAATTGGGCCTGCGATACCGATACGCATGATTAGCCCAGACCCGTTTCCCGCTCGGAAAACAGCTCATCCTGGATGATTTCCAGGATGTCGCCATAAACCCTGTCTGCATGGAAATGGCGCCGCATGTGCTCGGCGGCGGCCATGCCAAGCTCGATGCGCTTTTCTACAGGCATGGATAGCAGATACAACGCGATGTCGACCGCTTCCTGCGGCGAGTGAAACCAGTACAAACCCGGAATGCCGCCATAGACCACTTCATACCCACGCTGGTGGTTGGTGAGGAAGGGCACGCCATTGGAAAGGCTAATGACCAACCGGTCAGACGAGTTCATGGGCAAGCCGGGAAAATGATCCCAGGATATGCTCATCCAGGCACTGCGCGTCATGTCGCGTTGCTGGACATAGGGTATCGACCCGCGCGCGTAGGGTTTGCCACGCCAGCCAGCCCCCCCTCCATAAACGGCAAAGCGATCGCCCAGCATATTGTGGAACGTGTTCGCCAATTGCTTGCGCTGCCTCCCCCCGGGCAGATATAAGCCGGGGATGCGTTTGATGCTGTGTAGATTGGCGATCATCACGGCATCCAGCGGGCGCTGCCGGGTCGGTTCCCATGGCAGGCCAAAGCGCTCATCATCGTACGAGTTGTGCGAGAACCGGATTCGCGAAGCACCAGCCTTGCGGGCGGCTTCGGCAAGGTAACCGAGACCGACAAGAAAAGCGAGATCCGACGCACCCATGACCGCCTTCAATGTCGAATCCAGCGGCTTGACGATCTGCCCGTAAGGGTCGCCCTCCCACACTACAAGCTTTGGCTTGCTCGGGGTCGCCTTGAGCTTCTGGAAAAAAACCGGGTCGGCCGGATACGTATTGTTCATGTGCTGAACAAAAATCACGTCAGGCGAAAATTCGCGTGCGGCATTTAGCAAATCTTCCAGTGCGCGACGATGGCCACCCAATGCTTTGTCACGCACCAAATAGGAATAAGCCTGATAAGCACCGAGTTTGCCTTCGGCCAATGCTCGCTCGAATGCGCGACGCGGCCCGACCTGATCGCCTTCGGTTCCTTCGTTTGGCAGGTAAAACAAACGCAGAGAATGTTTCATGCTTGTTTGGTTTTAGTTTGTTCTGGAAACGATGATGAAACGGCCCAAGTAAGGGAGGCGCTGAGCCAATTCTTCCATGACAGCCAATCGTCCAAGCGCCCTTCTGCTTAGCCAGGAAACACCTAGTAGCGCCAGCCCTCCCGCAGCAATCTCAAGCAACAGATGAAGCAAAATCGGCACTTCGGCCGGCAGGACATGCGCCGCGATCCAGATTACGCCAAATGAGACCACGCCGGACAGCAGGGCGATCGAAAGTATCAGGCCAAACTCGCGTATTGGCGGCTGCAACAGCCGGACAATCAGCCATGTCATCAATGTGAAACGCGTCCATTCAGCCACGACGATGGCCGCCGCAACGCCCAACACGCCATAGGGCAGCAGTATCGCGAATGCCACAATTTGCATTGCGAGCACAGTCGCCTGTACTCGCAATTTGGATTTGAGCTGCCCCATGGCATCAAGGGTGATGCCAACCAGATGTGACAGATATTGGGGCGCTACCGCCAGTGCAAGCATTTGCAGGATGGGGATAGCTTCCAGCCATTTTTCGCCGAGCAGCACCCAGACGATGTCGGGTGCAGCCGCGATCATGCCGAGCGAGACAGCAAATGCGTAGCTGCCTATGATCAGTGCACTGACCTGCAGGCTGGCAATCTGCCGCTGGTTGCCCAGCCGGCTGATGACGGGAAAAAGCGCGCGCGTGATGATGTTGGCGGGCTGTTGCACCGGCAGGTTACTCAACAGGGAGGCGCGCCCATAGATGCCCGCCGCCGCGGGCCCGAAGAACTTGCCGACGATGAGCGAATCGAGGCTGCCGCTCAGGAATTCGATGAAGCCGATAAGCGAGTAGCGTGCCCCAAAACAGAAGAAGTGGGCGCGCTGGTGTTTGTGATGGCGCCAGCCGAATTCGTGGCGACTGAATAGGTAGGACAGGCTTGTACTAAGGATGCTTTGCGACAGCACGGCCCCCACCAGCGCCCACACGCCGAAATCCAGATACGCCAGGGTGATGCCGACCAGGCCATAACCCAGCACGTAGGCAATGATCTCGACGATGGCGACATGCTTGAAACGCATCTCGCGACGCAACAGACTCAAGGACACGGCTGACAAACCGCCCAGCAGGAAATTGACCGACAGGGCTTGAATAACCGGTTCCAGCATCGGCATGACGAAATAATCGGCGATAAAAGGCGCGGCGATGATTGCGATGATGGTGCAGATTGCCGAGATGCCGAGCGATACGCTGAGCGCGGCACGTACGTCGCCATCGGTGAGTTCGGGTTTCTGGATGAGCGCGGGCCCGACACCCAACTGCGCAAAGTACGTCAGAAAACGCAACATGACATTGGCGATGGCGATCAGTCCGAAGTGCACCGGATCGAGCAGGCGCGCCATGACGGCCATGAACACCAGTTGGAACAGGACGTTCACGACCGTGGACAGCCCCCCCCATCCGATGCCGTGGAGGGTTTTGCCGAGGGAGCTAGCCATGACGAAGCATTCCCCGCCCTGCAGGTACTACGGTTCTGCGGTGGGCGGGTGTCATGGTCATGCGTTTGCCGCGATGAAATCCCGGTACGCCGCAGCCAGCCCGTCCCGCATGGTGGTTGTGGCCTGCCACCCCATGGCATTCAGCCGCCCCACGTCCATCAGCTTCCTCGGCGTGCCGTCCGGCTTGCTGGCATCGAATTCGAGCCTGCCCGCGTAACCCACGGTGGCGGCCACGGCTTCTGCAAGCTCGCGAATGCTGAGGTCGTGCCCCACGCCAATGTTCATCAGCGGCGCCAGGCCGTCGTTGCGGTCCTGCCCCAGCAGCGAAACGAACTTGTCATCCGGCAGGTTCATCAGGTAGACGCAGGCGTCGGCCATGTCCTCGCTGTAGAGGAATTCGCGCTTCGGCGTGCCGGTTCCCCACACGGAAACAGCAGGTTCAAGTTGCAAGTTGCAAGTTGCAAGGAGGCGGTCCTTGAGGTCCTGGGGGATGGGGCCGTTTTTGGCTTCGTCCTGCTCGATGGCGGCCCAGTTGCGCTCGGATGCGAGCTTGGCCAGATGAAACTTGCGGATCATGGCCGGGATCACGTGCGAGTTCATCAGGTTGTAGTTGTCGCCGGGGCCGTACAGGTTGGTGGGCATCACCGCCAGGTACTGGGTCTGGTACTGCCGGTTGTAGGCCCAGCACATTTCGATGCCGGCGATCTTGGCCAGCGCGTACGGCCGGTTGGTCGGCTCCAGTTCGCTGGTCAGCAGGTGCTCTTCCTTCATCGGCTGCGGCGCGAGCTTGGGGTAGATGCAGCTGGAGCCGAGGAACAGCAGGCGCTTCACCTCGTTCCTGTATGCAGCGTGGATGATGTTGGTCTGGATGGCGAGGTTGTCGCGAATGAATTCGGCAGGATAGATGTTGTTGGCGTGGATGCCGCCGACCTTGGCCGCGGCGAGGAAGACGTAGTCGGGTTTTTCCTGCTCGAAGAAGGCTGCGACGGCGGCCTGGTCGGTGAGATCGAGTTCGGCGTGGGTACGCGTCAGGAAGTTCGTGTAGCCCTTGGCGCGCAGGTTGCGCATGAGCGCGGTGCCCACCAGGCCACGATGGCCGGCGATGTAGATTTTAGAATCCAATTTCAAGTTACAAGTCCCAAGTTACAAAACTCAAGTTACAAAACTCAAGTTACAAGATTCAAGTTACAAGTCTCAAGGGAGGCCTGGAACTTGCGATCTGAAACATGCTACGCATATCTTTTGCACCCAAATTGAGGTCACAGTTTGTGATCTCGAAACCATCCGGTGCTCCGAAGGCATCATCGGTTGCCAGTTCATTCCAGCCAGGTGGTCACAACTCGTGACCACCTGGGTCTGTGTACTGCTACATTGCAGAGGTTGCAGGTCCAGGCACTTCCCTTGTAACTTGCAACTCAATTCTTCTGTGTCCTGATTGTCTGCATCAATCCATGCAGCATGCGCGAGATTTCTTCTGCTTCTTTGATCCACTGCATACCTGTATCGCGCTCGATGTAGCCAATATCAATGCCAATATAAATTTGCGTCCTGAATTCGCCTGCAGAACCCTTCGCATAATTCAGGAAGTTGGTCGTTTCCTTTGCCGGCTCACGCTCATAACCTTCAGCAATATTGGATGGAATCGACAACCCAGCCCGCGTAATCTGATCGCAAAACCCAAAATCTTTAAGATCTCTCAGCGATTTATACAGATCCGCACTCAACCGTGCCGATCGCTTCCAAACTGCCAGATCCTCAAACCGGGCCAAGGTCGCTTCCTTGAAACTTGTTACTTGTAACTTGCAACTGCTTTACTCGTGATAATCCATGGCCTTGTAGCCGTGCTTCTTCACCAGTTCGTCACGCTCTGCAGCTTTGAGATCTTCGCGCACCATCTCGGCGACGAGCTCGTCGAAGCTGATCTTCGGCGTCCAGCCGAGCTTGTTCTTGGCCTTGCTGGGGTCGCCCAGCAGGGTTTCGACTTCGGTGGGACGGAAGTAGCGCGGATCGACGGCGACGATGCATTTGCCGTGGGCATCAAAGCCCTTCTCGTCCACGCCCTGGCCTTCCCAGCGGATTTCCATTCCAAGCTCCTTGGCGGCGGCGTTGACGAAATCCCTGACCGAGTACTGCACGCCGGTGGCGATGACGAAATCCTCGGGTTTGTCCTGCTGCAGCATCAGCCACTGCATTTCGACGTAGTCCCTGGCGTGGCCCCAGTCGCGCTTGGCGTCCATGTTGCCGAGGAAGAGGCAATCCTGCAGACCCAACTTGATTCTGGCCAGGGCGCGGGTGATCTTGCGGGTGACGAAGGTTTCGCCGCGGATCGGGCTTTCGTGGTTGAACAGGATGCCGTTGCAGGCGTACATGCCGTAGGCTTCGCGGTAGTTGACGGTGATCCAGTAGGCATACAGCTTGGCCACCGCATAGGGGCTCCGCGGGTAGAAGGGGGTGGTTTCCTTCTGCGGGGTTTCCTGCACCAGGCCGTAGAGTTCGCTGGTGGACGCCTGGTAGAAGCGGGTTTTCTTTTCCAGGCCGAGGATGCGGATGGCCTCCAGTATGCGCAGCGCGCCCAGGGCGTCGGAGTTGGCGGTGTACTCGGGTTCCTCGAAGCTGACGGCGACGTGGCTCTGCGCGGCAAGGTTGTAGATTTCGTCGGGCTGCACCTGCTGGATGATGCGGATCAGGCTGGAGCTGTCGGTGAGGTCGCCGTGATGCAGGATGAACTTGCGGCCGGTCTCGTGCGGGTCCTGGTACAGGTGGTCGATGCGGTCGGTGTTGAACAGCGAGGTGCGGCGCTTGATGCCGTGCACTTCGTAGCCCTTGCCCAGCAGGAGTTCGGCAAGGTAGGCGCCGTCCTGGCCGGTGACGCCGGTGATGAGTGCTTTTTTGGTCATGGTATTTCCGTCTGGTCCCAAATAATTAGAGCAAATCCGTCAAACGGCAAACGCTCCCTGTTCGCCACCCCAGGGGTGGCGCATCAGGAGGCGAACCTGCCGGTGATGCGTTCCCGCTCGGCATCGCGCATGGCGGCGAGCATCGAGCGGATGAAATCGGTCTGGTTGTCGTAGGCGCCCGTCTCGTCGCGGTCGATCGACGACACGCGCACCAGCATGCCGTCGGGAATGACGCCGGTGAGGGTATAGCGCATCTGCGCAAGCTTCATGCGCAGCCCGAACTGGGTCTGCTGGTCGCCCACCACCACCCAGTAGGTAATCGGCTCGTTGCGCTGGCCCTGCGCGGCGACCAGACGCTTGATCGGCAGTTCGCCGTATTGCGTGCTGAGCACGGCCGGCCGGGTATCCTTCACCACCTGGAAGCCCTGCGCCGGATAGCACACCTCGGGACGGTGGGTCTGCATGCCTTCGCCATGGCTGCCGCCATAGGCGATCGACAACATGATGCGTTTGCCTGCGCCATTGACATAGGTGCGGGTCAGGGTCTGGCTGTAGGTTTCATCGATGACCTTTTGCAGCTCTGGCGTGACCAGCAGGGTGGCGATAGTTTCGTCGACTTTCCACTCGCCGAAGCGGGCCGGAACCAGGGTTTCCAGATCGATCTGCGATTCGGCATCGGCCAGTTTGGTGGTGGGTTTGAGCGCCAGCGCCATGCCTGCCGCGGTGAACATGCACAGGCCGATGACAAGATGCTTGAAGCTGATGAGTTTCATGTCCGGTTTCCGTAATCAGATCTGTGTCACGGCGCGCTTGCGGTCGGGGAAGATGAAGCCCAGCACCCAGTCCAGCACGAACAGGAACAGCAGTCCGATGACGAACAGCATGATACCGGCAAAGCCATGCAGGAAGCCCTGCCCCGCTTCGTCGCCCAGGTGGTAGGTCACCAGGATCAGCACCATGACGCGCACGATGTTGGCGGCAAACGCGATCGGGATGATCGCCGCCATGATGATGAGGTTGCGCGCAACGCTGGTGCGCTGCATCAGGTACAGATACAAGAGGCCCATGGCCGACAGGCTGAACATGGAATGCAGGCCGGAACACGCATCGGCTACCAGCAGCTGGTATTGCCCGACGGTGAGCACCACGCCGCTGCGGGCGATGGGGTAGCCGGCGGCATACAGCACCTGTTCGGCGATGACCGAGATGTATTGCTTGAGCGGGCCGGTGACAGCGTCCACCAGGAAGCCCGGCAGCGGCACCATGAACAGCAGGAAGAACAGCGCAAACCACAACGCCCGCGCCGCCGACAGCCCCAGGGTGATGAGCAGCACGCCGAGGATGACCGGGATCTGCGAGCCGACCTCCATCAACAGAATGTCCTGCGAGCGGCCCATCGCATAGACCAGCAGGCCAAACCCCAGCAGGAACCAGCCGGTTGCCGCCTCGCTGCGCGTGGGCGCAGTGCCAGCGCCGTTCATGAATACGGCGTGCTGCTGCCAGATCAGATACAGCGCGACCACCAGCACGATGGGGCCGTGCGCGTAATCGTCTGAATTCCACAGGCCGTGCGCCATCCCCCAATAGGTCGGCACATACAGCACCAGCAGGCCGAGCACGATCGGCCACCAGGCTTTGAGAGGCACCAGGGCGTCGAGTGCGGAGGCGCGCGGGGCGAGCGTATTCATGCGTTCAATCCAGGACGACGGCGCCCACGATCTGCGCACCGGAGAGGGTGATTTTTTCCTTCAGCTCGGCCAGCGGGCTGATGCGGCTGACGTTGCGGCGGGTGGCGATGAGCATGCCGCCGATGCGCGCCGCGACCAGCTGGAAATCAGAGCTGAGCTGCGACGGCGCGGTATCGACCAGGATGATGTCATAGCTGGTTTCCAGCCCGGACAGCAGTGCGCCGAATGCCGGCCGCGCCAGCAGTTCGGCCGGGTTGGGCGGCGGCGAACCGGCTGGCAGCACGGACAGCGTATGGAAGGGCTTGATGGTATGCACCTGCAGCGAAGGCACACGTTCGGCCAGAATATCGGACAGCCCCATGCCGTTGCCCAGGTTGAAGATGTCCTGCTGGCGCGGCCGCCGCATGTTGGCGTCGACCAGCAGCACCTTGCGCCCCATCTGCGCGAACAGCACCGCCAGGTTGGCGGCCAGGTAGCTTGCGCCCTCGTCGGCGCGCGCGCTACCGATCGCCAGCGTCTTGCGGCCATCCTTGAACCAGCGCAGCAGCAGTTCGGAGCGCACCGAGCGCAGCGCTTCGGCTTCCTTGCCGTAGGGCGCGGTGGCGGCGGTGAGTTCGGGGCTGAGGCTGGCCTCGGCGGCGGGAATATAGGGGTATTCGAACTGGTGCGACAGCGCCTGCCGGATATCGGCCTCGTCGACCAGGCCGAGCTTTTGCGCCGCTTCGCCGAAGCGCAGGTTCTGCTCCTGTTGCAGCTGGAGCACGCGCTCCATGTCCTGCGGCTTGAGTTTGCCGGCATCCTGCAGCAGCTTGCCGATATGGGCTTCGGCGCGGATGCTGGCCGCCGCCTGGGCGATGCGGTCCTGCTCGCTGGTGCTTGTGAGTGAATTCATGATTGACCTCGACTTTGGGCGGTGTACGTGGCTCAGGCCATCGCGACACGGTTGCGGCGAAACAGGCGACGCAGCATTTCAAGGACACGTCCCTTGCGGGACACTTCGCCGAGTACCGGGATTTCGAGCGCGGCGGCGATATCCTGGCCGGAACGCACACGGCGATCCAGCAGCTCGACCAGGAAGCCCAGGCCCACGCCCAGCAGGGTGCCGAAGAACACCGCCAGCAGCAGATTGAACATCACACGCGGCTTGGATGCCTGGGTGGGAACCGTGGCGGGATTCAGCACCGCGATGTCGGTCTGCGTGGACTGCGATTCCATGCGGGTCTGGCTGTAGCGCTGCAGGGCGCCGTCGTAGATGCGCTGGGCATTTTCCAGGTCGCGCGCCAGCAGCGAGGCTTCCTCGCGCTGCTGTTTCAGCGCCAGCACTTTGGCTTTTTGCCGCTCGAATGCGCCGGCGAGTTCGCTGAAGCGCTGGCGGGCCGCCCCCGCGGTGGCGCCGACCCCGCGCGTGGCGGTGCCGAGCTCATGGGCGAGTTTGGCCTTGTAGCTGCTCACCTCGGCCTGCAGGCGAATGAATTCGGGGTGGTTGGCGCCCACCCGCTTGGCCAGTTCGGCCAGCTTGCCCTCGCCTTGCGCCACTTGCGCCTTGAGGTTCTGCACCACCGGATTGTTGATGACCTCCGGCAGGCTGCCGCTGTCGCGGGTGCGTGAGCTGGCGTCGAACGACGCTGATTGCGCTGCCACCATCTGCCCGGCCAGGTCGGCCATGCGGCGGGTTTCGACGTCGAGCCGTTCCTCGGATTCGACCAGGCCTTTCTCACGCTGGTAGGCATTGAGCTTCTGCTGTGCGTCTTCCAGGTTGGTCCGCAACTGCGCAATCTGCTGGTCGTACCAGGTGGCGGTCTGCTTGGCGGGCGCCACGCGCAGATCAAGGTTGGTTTCGATGTAGGCCTTGGCGAAGGCATTGGCGACGATCGCGGCAAAGCGCGGATCGGAACCGGTAAAGCCGATGGAAATGATGCTGGATTCGCGCGAGGGCTCGGCGCTGATCTGTTGCAGCAGCACGCCGCCCAGCCATTGCTCGATCGTGCCTTGCCCTTCCGTGGCCTCCATGAACTGCTGACGGGTCGCCGGGTTCTCCGCCAGTTTCAGCTCGCGCACCACGCGGCCCGCCACCTGGCTGCTGTTGATGATGTCGATCTGCGTGGCCATGTAGCCGGGGAACATCTGCGACGGCAGCAGCTGGCCGGTTATGGGGTCCTTGCTCTTGGAATCGATGATCATCGTGGCGGTCGCCGTGTACTGCTTGGGCAGCAGCAGGCTCACGACCGCGGTGACAACCACGGTGAACAGCAGCACGCCGAGGATGATCCACTTGCGCGCGTTGAGGATCAGCAGGAATTGAGTGAAGTTCATGGTGACGTCCTTTAGAACAGGCTTTCCTTGACGTAGATCACGTCGTCTTTTTTCACCATGTCGGCGAGCCGGGCTTCGAGCTCCTGCATGGCGCCGTTCTCGCCGCGACGCAGAATCCGGATGCCGCGCTGAGTGCCGCGCGCGTTGACGCCGCCGCCCATCGACAGGGCCTGCACCACGCTCATGTTCTGCTCCAGGCGGAACGCGCCGGGGCGCTGCACTTCGCCATAGATGTAGAACATCGGCTGGCGCGCCACGTTGATGATGTCGCCGTCCTGCACCAGTTCGTTGCTGGCTTCACCACCCGGCCGGAACAGCGCAATGACGTCGATGTCGCGGTATTCGGGCTTGCCGTCACGGGTGCGCACCAGGGTGACGGTATCCGAGCCGTCGATGATGATGCCGCCGGCCAGCGCCAGCGCATCGGAAACGCGGCTGACTTTTTCCAACGTGTACTTGCCGGGCCGGTTGACCCGCCCCAGCACCGAGATCTGCTGGCTGCGATATTGCATCACGTTGAGGGTGACGAAGGGTTCGAGGATGAAGCCACCCTTGCTCAGGCGCTGCGCGATCTCGGTTTCGCCCCGCGCGGGGGTGATGCCGGCCAGCTTGACGTCGCCGATCAACGGGAAGGTGATGCCGCCGTTTTCGCCCACGCGCGCCTCGGTGGTGAGATCGGGCTGTCCGTACACCGTGATGCGCAGCACGTCGCCGGTGCCCATGCGGTAATCGTTGTCCGCGCTCCATGCAGGCGCCGCCGGCAGCAACGCACACACCATCAAAACACTACGCCACCATCTCCTCATTGCATCTCTCCAATCGGTGGCAGCTGCAAAGGCTGTCCACTCTTCTCTCTGAAATATTTACCTGCAGGCAACCCGCTAAGTTGATTGCCCTTTGCTTCCGCCGCGGCCAGCCTACCCGCTTGTTGCTTCAAACATGTGACGTGCCGCCGGTCCGCATCGGCTGGCGGACATTCTAGCCCTGTCCATGGTCAAAACCACCCAACCGCAACCAGCCTGTATGGCAAGACCCATGCCCGGAGCGGGCGCGCCGGCACCCCGCCGCCGCGCTCAGAAATCGGCCCGCACACTCACAAACACCGAACGAAACGTGTAATCGTTGACAGCCACGTTGGAGTCCCGTCGCCCCGCCTGCACCCCGAGATCGATCGTGACCATGCGTATCGGCGCATAGCTCAGCGACAGCGAGCCGCTCAGGGTGTCTTCGTCGCGCTGAACGAGCCCGGGGATGACCACGCCGGTGTCGCCCTCGAAACTGCGGTTCTCGAAACTGCCGCTGGCGCGCAGCGTGACCCTGGAAGTAAGCAGCCAGGCCGCGCCCAGGCTGGTGCCGGTGTTCAACTGATAGCTGGCGTTGAGATCGTCCGAGTTCGCGATCTCGCGATAGGCTGCCCAGGTCAGCATGGTCTTGCCGGTGGGAAAATAATCCGCCGACAGGCGCCCCGTCACCCCCGAGAAATCGCGTTGCGACTGGGTGTCGTTCTCGCGCCGGGTATAACCGATTCTTCCATGCGCCGTCAGCTTGCCGGTGAGGCTCCAGTCGCCCAGCAGGTTGTATTCGGTCTGCGTGTAGAAGCGGTCGAGATAGATGACCGGACGATGGGGGTACTCGCCATCCACCTGCCGCAACTGGACGCGCAGCTTGCTGCCCTTGGGTGTGGTGTAGCCCAGCGTGGCCGACACGCTGGTGTCTTCGTAATCCAGTGTTGCCTGTTGCGCGGTGCTGTTGGTCGAGGTGGCCGCGGCCGCGCCCAGCCCCGCATGCCAGCGCGGATGAAACTGCCAGTCGGCATTGGCAAAGCGGTTTTCGCGGGTGACCGTATTGTTGACCGGCAAGCCCAGCTGATCGCTGAGGCTGCTCTGAGTGGTGCTTTCGGTTGCACCCACCTGCCCCGACCAGCGGTTGCCCAGCCGCCAGTTCCAATTCAGCCGGTAGTCGGAGCCGTCGTAGTCCAGATTGGAATAATGGGAAAAACGCACCAGGCTCTTGCTGGCGCTGGCAATCACGCGCTGGCGTCCCGGCTGCCAGTCGACGTTCAGCCCGGCGCTCAATACGCCGTACTGGTCCGACAGCTGCGGCACCAGGTTTTTTTCGCTCTCGGCCAGGCGGTACAGGTTGCTGTCGTAATAGCGCGCGTAGGAAACGAAGGGCTGAAAGGTGTCGCCCTCCTTCGCCGTTGCCGGCAGGGCCAGCAACGCGCCCAGCACCACGCACGACAGCCGGGCTTTCACCAGAAGCTCCACTGGCCGGTGGCCACCACATAGGCGCCGAGCAGGCCGTTGGTGACGGCGTGCGCGACGATGGGCGCCCACAGGTTGCGAGTGCGGATATACAGCCAGCCGTAAGCCAGACCGGCAACCAGGCCGGCCAGCCACTGCAGGTGCTCGACGGCGAACAGCGCGCTGGCGATCAGCAGCGCCTTGAGACCGATCCGTGCCGGATCGAGCGCCAGAAAATCGGACTGCTGCACCCAGCGCTGCAGGAACGAGCGCCAGAACAGCTCTTCCATCACCGGCACCACCAGCGCGGCGCCGGCGATGCGGAACGCCACCAGCAGCCAGTCGATGCGGTCGGATCCATCGGTGGGGTCGTAGCCTTCGCCCACCTCGCCCATCAGCATCCAGCCGGCGTCGAGGTTGACCCACAGCACCAGCACCACGATGCCCACCGCCAGCGACAGCAGCAGGTGTCCCAGCGACAGGCCCCAGGTTTTGAGTTCGCCGTAATGGCGCCACAGTACCGCCAGCGCCAGAGCCACCAGCCCGGCCTTGAGCGGATACAGCCAGCGTGCGTCGAAACCGGGCGCCCAGCCGGGCAGCAGGCCTTCCAGCGCAAGCAGGGCGATATACAGCCCGAACGGCAGGCTGCGGACGAAAATGGGGGACGTCAGCACGGACGCGAGACCGGTGAGTTACAAGTTACAAGTTGCAAGAGTCTGCGAAAGCGCGCGGCACGCCGCCCACCAGCTGTCGTCTTGAACCTTGTAACTTGTCCCTTGTACCTGCTTTTTTACTTGAGTCCGGAAATGCCCTTGCTGATCGCGTCGGCGTCAGCATCGGGCGCAGCCGGAGCAGCGTCGGCAGCCGGTGCGGCTGGCTTCTCGGCAGGCGCCGCGGCTTCCTTGCCGGCATCGGCAAACTCGCCCACATATTCGATCGTGGCGGCGGCCTTCAATGCATCCAGTTCGGCCTTGGCTGCCTTCTGGCGCGCCTCCGTCTGCAACAGGCGGGTGATCGCCGGCTTGGCCTGCTCCAGCGTCACCGGCTGCACCTGCGAATCCGCCAGCACGACGACCAGCAGGCCGTCCGGCGCATTCACCACCATCGCCTGGCCGTCGGGCATCTTGGCCAGTTGCGGCAGGAGTTGCAGCGGCAGCTGCTCGGCCGGTTTGACGCCCTGCGCCGCTTTGACCGGAAGGTTCTCCGCTTTCAGCCAGGCGGCGAAATCGTTCAGGTTTTTGGATGTGCCCAGCTGGGCGCGGATCGCATCGTGCTTGTCTGCCGGCGCCTTGATCGAGAGTTCCTGCAGGCGATAGATCTTGCGCTTGGCGAACAGCTCGGGGTGATTATCGAAATATGTCGACACCTCGGCATCGGACGGCTCGGCCGGCGTGCCCAGCTTGCGGCTCATATAGGCCTCGGCCAGAACCTGGCGGCGCGCGGCATCCAGCGCCTGCACCACGGTGGGGTCGCGGTCCAGCTTGTCGGTCAGCGCCTTCTGCACCAGCAGTTCCTGGTCCACCAGATTGCGTACCACCTGCAACGAAGCCGCCTTGGATTTTTCCGCGTCGAGATTGGGAATGCGCTGCAGCGCGTAGTTCACCTGATGCACCGTGAGCTCGGTGCCGTTGACCTTGGCCGCCACCTGGGTCGCCGCCTTCTCGCCCGTTGCCGTCTCCTCTTTCTTGTCGCCGCAACCCACAACCAGCGCGGCAATCAACAACGGCAGGACCAGCTTCTTCAAACCTTGCATTTTGTCTTCCTCTTGATCCGGATTATTGGAAATTATGTGGTGCGAATGTTACAGCAAGCACAGCGGCAGAGATCGCATGCAGGAAACATGCCAAATCAGAAATACGTGAAAAGTTTTCGATGCGGGATGAAAGCGATTCTATATGGCCCATCAATTTCAATAGCGTGATCCTGCAATGCTGCCATTCGCGCTCCCTTGCGTACTTCCTGAACACAAAAAGCCGGGAACACCGCCCCCGGCTTGACAAAACGATTCCGGCTGGGCGATCAGAATTCCAGTGCCATACCTGCCGTCACGAGGTCGATGTCATATTCTTTCCGGTCGAAGCGTTCCCACTCGACGCGAAGATTCAGATTGTCGAGCAGCGCGTAGCTGATGCCCACCCCATAGTTGGGCTCATAGCTGTCGTCGCCGCTTCGCACCGTGAGTGCGGTACCGTTCTTCACCTTGACGTCGGCAAGCATGTAGGCCGCACCCAGCTTGCCCATCACCGACAATTTCCCGGTAACCGGATAGCTGACCACTGCGCCCAGTGTCCAGGCATCGGCCGCCACGTTCGTGACGACCGCTCCGGTTCTGGCCGTCATGTCGTTGAGATTGGCATAACCGCCCTCGACGCCGAGGTACTTGTTGAACTGGTAGCCGCCGTAAACCTTCCAGCCTTCGGTGCGGGTATTGGCAGAGGCTTCGTCAATGTCCCCGTATTTCGACTGCCCGATTCCCAGACCTGCATACCAGCCGTCGAAGTTGATGCCGGCCCAGTCGCTTTCGCCGTATTCTTCCAGCGCGACCGGGCCCGGGTCGAGCACCCAGCCGAAGGTGAGGCCGAACATGTTCTGGTGCATGTTGAACGAGGCGCAATTAAGGATATTCTGGCCGCAAGCCGTCTGGCTGTTTGAGGCTGCATACATATACGTCCCAGAAACTTCCAGGTTGTCATTCGCCTTGTAAGTGAAGCCCAACGAGTAATGCCGTTCCACCGTGGCAGGAGCCAACAGGTTGAAAGTCACCTGGTTGTCCGGAATTGGGCTCTTGCCGTAGTTGTAGCCAGCCCGCAGCTTTAGCTTGTTGTTCACGCCATACTGAACGCCCAGTTTGTAGACAGTCTGGTCGGTCCAACCGAAACCCATACCATTGTCCATGCCCAGTTGCTTGTCTGTTGTCCCCGTCTTGATTGTGTCGGCAACAGAAGGTATGCCCATTGGCCCAACGGGCGAACTCATTCCAGGATTACCCACCGAGGCAACATTGCTGTAATTGATCCGCATAACATCGGCGGCAACAACCAGATTCTTGACAGGCTTGATCGCAATACCAATACCGTAGTTTTCTGGTATATCGAAATCGCCTTGCTCCGCAAACAGACCTCGGTACTTGTCAAACTTGGTCATATAGGCCTTGGACGCGTAGGTCAGGCCGACGTTCAGCCGGTCGTCCATGAACTTACCCAGCCAGCCTAAGCGGATACCTGCACCATAACTATAATCAAAACCGTTATCCGTCATATGGGCCGGATCTGACGTGATTTTGAAAACAGGCGCTAATGTTTGGAAATATGGGAAAGCAGCGAGCCCGTACGCACGAAAGCGCGTTTCAGCCAGCACAAGCGAGGCACCGATAGCATGTTCTTCATTGATCTTGTAGGCGACAGTTATCGGGACCAATACCTGCATCATGTCCACACCAACTTTCTGGTCCCTTGGTGGAACACTGTCATTGAATGAGAAAAAGTTATCCGGATAGGTTGTATTCATCCCTCCGTTGCCAACTACGGCAAGGGCAACATGTAGCTTGTCATCCAGCGGCATGCTGAATCCCATTTCCGGCATGATGAAATACTTCGCGTCACTTTCGACATTTCCATGAAATCCATAAAAATAATCGCCACCTGCATCGGCACCCACGGCAGCATGCCGCTCTGGATTGAACACAGCGAAGCCCATATCGCCGCGCATGCCAATATTGACCGCATTGGCCGGGTTAGCCGCGGTGGACAGGGAATCACGGCCATAAGCAATACCAACACCACCCATACCCTGTGACCGGATTCCAAAACCCGGCAGGAAATAACCATTGGTGGCATGAACCGGGAACGCAGCCATACAGGCCGCGGTTAACACCGCGTGTTTTAGAGTGAAACGCATATCTCCTCCGGGAGTTTTATTGGAATTGAGAGCCCAATGGGTGAGGTATTCCGCTCTCCCCAAAGGCTGGTTCAAGATTACAGGTGGCATGCCTATATGTAGTGCCACACAGTGATCACCGAACAGACCTTGTACAGAATGTTGGATAGACCCAAACAAGCAATACGGCGGGTTAACCCGCCGTATTGCTT
Source organism: Thiobacillus denitrificans DSM 12475 (assembly GCF_000376425.1). GTDB lineage: Bacteria > Pseudomonadota > Gammaproteobacteria > Burkholderiales > Thiobacillaceae > Thiobacillus > Thiobacillus denitrificans. Next base: position 67,429 of record NZ_AQWL01000009.1, read on the forward strand.
GAGTCCCGGCCGGGCTGACCGGGACAATTGAAGCGGCCTATCAGCCGCATTCAATCAGGCCGTCAACTTGCGACGACGCACTGCGAAGCCCACCAGGCCCAGACCAGCCAGCATCATGCCGTAGGTCGAAGCTTCGGGAACGGGGGCTGCAGCGACGTGCTGCATATTGAAGTTGGCGCTAAAGCCGGGGAAGGCACCGTCTACCATGCGGGCACCCAGAATGCCATCGCCCTCGACGTCCGTGGAGGTATAAGTAGTCACGCCACCAGAGGTGGCCACGTCCCATACCAGGAACACGTCAATGCCAGAGGTTGCGCCCCAGTTAAAGTTGATGTTGCCACCAAGTTGGCCTGCGCCCACCGTAAAGGTGTAGAAGCCATCACCGTTCGCCAGCGGAGCATTGGCAATGCCTGACAATTCGTTCGAGCCATCACCATTGACGCTGACAGTGTGGGTACCAGTTCCGTACAGCGTGCCACCATTGGCGGTCCAGGAGGTCCATTGGAAGGTATCGGTGGCTACCAGGCTGAAAGTGCCCGCTGCAATATCAATCTGACCCGTTACCGCAGCCGCGTCGCCAGCCTGGTTATCGCTGGCATCCATATTGAAACCACCCGGGTTCTTCATAATGAATTCTCCGGTCCAATTTACCGGATCAGCCAGGGCAACACTGGAAGCACCGACAAGCGCAACTGCCAATAAGGTTTTTGTGAATTTCATTTTTTAAGTCTCCTCATGTAGATATGTATCGATCGATTTATCAACTACATCCTCCTGCCACATGGTGTAAATATTCTTTGCACCGAATAGTTACCTTCGCGGCGACAAGCACTTAGCAATGGCCGTTCCAGCTTGGCAGAATTTTTATTTATGGCTTTTACAATCAATCATTTAACAATTTTATCTAGTTGTTTTGGATGCTGCGACTAGTAGGTTTGGATCATGTCTGTAAAATAATCCGACAAAAATGACCAAAAAAATGGCTAAACAGGCCATGAAAAATGAAAGCCAGACAGGATTCCTGGGCGTTAATATGGAATTAGTTGTTTTGTATCAATTAGATGGTATTTTTATACTCTATTTTATTGATGTGTAAAATTTATCGACAAATCGTTTGTTCATATGTTTAATTGATATGAACATAGATCCAGTTTTGCCTTGGGCGGGGATATGCAGCCGTGGGGCCTGGCCTCGCCAGTTCAAGATTCAAGGTTCAGCAGGCGGATGCTCAGCACAGGTGATACCCCCTTGCAACCTGTCTCTTGAATCTTGCGTATTCAATACGCATTCTGGTCGCGCCAGACGACGGCGAGAGTCTTGCCAATGATCATGAGGTCGAACACCAGCGACCAGTTGCGCATGTAGTCGATGTCGTACTGGACGCGGGCGCGCATCTTGTCGAGGGTTTCGGTCTCGCCGCGCAGGCCGTTGACCTGGGCCCAGCCGGTGATGCCGGGCTTGACCTTGTGGCGCAGCATGTAGCCCTTGATGAGCTTGCGGTACTGCTCGTTGTGGGCGACGGCATGGGGGCGCGGACCGACCACGCTCATGCGGCCCTGCAAGACGTTGATGAACTGCGGCAGTTCATCGAGCGAGGTGCGGCGGATGAAGGCACCGAAGCGGGTGATGCGGGGGTCGCTGCGGCCGGCCTGGCGGATGATGTCGCCATCGTCGCAGACACGCATGGAGCGGAATTTGTAGACGAGGATTTCCTGGCCGTCGAGGCCGTAGCGGCGCTGCTTGAAAATGACGGGGCCGGGCGAGGACAGCTTGACGCCGGCGGCCAGGACAAGCAGCAGCGGCCAGATCATCAGCAGGATGAGGCTGGCGATGACAAGATCGCTGATGCGTTTGCCGATGCCGGACACGCCGAGGGTAGGGGTTTCAGTGAGCGCTACCACGGGCATGCCGTGGATGTGGTCGACCCGCGCCTGGATCAGGTCGGAGACGAAGATGTCGGGCACGAAATAGACCGAGGTGGTGGTGTCGCGCAGGGCGTCGAGCAGGCCCAGGGTGCGCGGCTGGGCGGCCATCGGCAGGGTGATGTAGACGAGGTCGATGCCGTTGCGGTTGACGTAGCTGGGGATGTCGGCCAGCTTGCCGAGCAGTTTTTTCGGGTCGGCCAGTTCGGTGCGTTCGACGGCGCGGTCGTCGAAAAAACCGACCACATCCACGCCCAGCGCGCGGTCGTTGGCGAAGCGGCCGCGCAATTCGGTGCCCAGATGCCCCGCGCCGACGATAAGGGCGCGGCGGCGTCCGCCTTCCAGCAGCAGCAGGCGCGGCAGAAGCTTGCGCACTACCCGATGCGCCACCCACATGGCGATGGGGGTGGCGAGCATCCACGCCATCACCAGATCGGGGGGGAACCAGTCGAGATAGCCGGTGGAATAGCCGAACAGTAGGATCAGCCCGGACAAAAAGAACCAGGGCATGACGACCTCGTTCCAGAAGGCGCGCAGGGTGACTTCGGGCCATTTGCCGGGAAAGGTCAGGGTGAAGACGATCAGGGCCAGGATGGGATACGGGCCACGGAACGGTTCGTCGTAATACAGCGTGCAGCCGATCAGCACCAGCACCGCCACGAAGGGGTCGAGCAGGATCTTAGTCAACGAGACGACGGAAAGCTGCTGCCGAAACAGCCACTGATTATGGTTTGTCATCACTCCAAACGCATCGTGCCGATGCGTTTCTCCTCAGGCCTGTGGACAGGCGAATTATTTTTTTGTCGTAGCCCTGGCCGGGGCGATCCCGGGTTCGGGTGAATTATCTGGCAAAAGCAAAAACCGAAGGTTACCGGACCGTGAAATCGACGGCGCTCGCTGCGGCTTCGATAGCCCGATCCGGTTTATCCGCGCTGCGGACGGCCGTCTGTCATGACGGAAAAAAACCTGGACCGAACGCATGGAACGTTTGTACCAACCCGGGCTCGCCCACCCTTCTATCACATACACGACCATGAATAAACCGGATCGGTCGTCCGACAGAAAACACCCACGATCCGCACCACCGTGCGGCCATCTTCCCGCCGCCGGGTGATAGCGGAACCCGATCACCCGGCCTGCAAAAAAGCTTTCTGCCTGAAGCCGGGAAACGGGACTGCGGTAATCGGCGATCAGGTGGGCGCGCGTGACTTGCGGCGCGCCGCAAAGCCGATCAAGCCTAGCCCGGCAAGGAACAACGCATAGGTCTGCGGCTCCGGAACGGGCGCGGTGACGATGGCGAGCGCGGCAAATTTTTTCTCAATGAAAGCGGCACTGCCGGCGCTGATGCTGTTGGCAAGCAGGATGTTTTCGATGGTGACGTTGACGCCGTTGACTATACCGTCCACTCCGCCCCAGCCGGCCGGGATCGTCACGCCCGTATGGGACGTCCAGTCGGTGGTCTGGAAATCCGCCATGCTGGTTACAGCGGTGAGCGGCAGGGCGGTCTTGATTTTGCCGCTGGCAGCGGGCAGCAGCGGCGCTTCCAGGTCACGCACGAGGAGCTTGCCGCCCACCGCCACGCTGGAGCCCGCACCGATATTGTAGTAATCGCCGTCTTCCGTCAGGTTGACGGCCGACAGCAGATAGCCGGAATGGGCGTTGACCACGATGTTGAACGTCTGGCTGGCGGCAGCGAACCCTGAGCCATTGAAAGCCTGCGCCTTGTAGGTAGTGGGCGTGAAGGACAGGATGTCGCCCACTACCGTTGGCGTGCCGAAAAGCCCGCTCAAGCCGCTGTCGAACGTAAAGCTGACGGTGGCGCCCGCAACCGTGACGGGAATGGCCAGCGCCTGGCCACTCAGCATCGCGGCCGTCAGGCCCAGCACGACTGCCGTTTGTTTGAGTAATTTCATTTTGCACTCCTCCTATCGGTTCCTGAGAACCCAATATGACTCCCCTGGACGCCTGCTCGACGACATCCGAGGCAGGGCGTTTGCTTTGTATCGTTTTTCTATCGTTTTTATCGTTTTTTTACAGTATGCCTACGCTGCGCCCGGCAAGCCGTTCGCTTGCGCCACATGGCATCCGGCTTCGCGGAAAAAAGTCAAAAAAAAACATCCACTTGACCGGGCGGGCTAAGCAACATGCATGCCGGGGAGGCACTTTTCGCATCATCCTCTTGTTTGCTTGCTGTTTTTTTTTCTGTAACACGGCAAACCCATGGCGAACCATGCCGGGATGTAAAGAAGCCCGACAGCGCGGCATGGCGCGCGCCCGAAACTACAGCAAACGGTCGGCCCAGGCATGCATCTCCTGCGGGCGCTGGAAGTAATAGCCCTGGAAGCGCTCGCAGCCCTGCTGGCGCAGGAAGGCGAACTGGGCTTCGTTTTCCACCCCTTCGGCCACCACTTCGAAATGCAGATGGCGAGCCATCGACAGGATCGTCTCCACCAGGGCGACGTCATTGGGGTCGTGCGGAATGTCATGCACGAAGCTCTTGTCGATTTTCAATTCGGACAGGGGCAGGCGCTTCAGGTAAGCCAGCGAAGAATAGCCGGTGCCGAAATCGTCGATGGCGAAGCGCAGACCCAGCGCCGCCAGTTCGGTCATGCGTGCCACCGACTCGGAGGCGTGCTCGACCAGCTGGTTTTCGGTGATTTCCAGCGTGAGATAGGTGGGGTCGGCGCCGGTGGCGGCAAGGATTTCCCTGACCCGCTGCACGAAATCGGCCTGGTGAAACTGCCGTGGGCTGACGTTGACGGCAATGCGCAGGCCGCGGCCTGCGGCGTCGAGCTGGGCGATGAGGGTGCAGGCTTCGCGCAGCACCCACTCGCCCAGCGGCACGATGAGGCCGGATTCTTCGGCCAGCGGAATGAAGCTCGACGGCATCACCAGACCACGGCGCGGATGCCGCCAGCGCACCAGCGCTTCGGCCCCGATCACCCTGCCGCCGGCATCGACCTGCGATTGCAGATGCAGTTCGAAGCTGCGGTCGCGCACCGCCTCGCGCAATTCGTGATCGAGGGCATAGCGCTCGGCGACGGCTTCCTGCATGGCGGGCTCGAAATAGGCGAGGGCGTTGCGGCCGCCCTCCTTGGCCCGGTACATGGCGGTATCGGCCTCGCGCATGAGGTCGTCGACACTTTCTGTTTTCTTCGGAAACAGGGTGATGCCGATGCTGGCGGTGGCGAGGTATTCCTGGCCGCCGATGTTTACCGGGTTATCCAGCATGCTGCGGATTTTCTCTGCCACCGCCATGACCAGAGCGCCGGCATCCTCCGGATTTGCCGCCAGATCGGGCAGCAGGATCACGAACTCGTCGCCGCCCAGCCGCGCCACCGTGTCTTCCTGGCGCAGGGCGTACGCCAGCCGCCTGGCCACTTCGCGCAGCACGGCGTCTCCCGTCGCATGGCCATGCACATCGTTGATGCGCTTGAACTGGTCGAGATCGACGAACAGCACGGCGCCGTAGCGCCGGTTGCGGCGCGCAGCCGCGAGCGCCTGGGCCAGCCGGTCGAGGAACAGGACGCGGTTGGGCAGTTCCGTCAGTGCATCATGGTAGGCCAGGCGTTCGATTTCGGCTTCGGCCCGCTTGGCGTCCGTGACGTCCATGCAGTGCCCGACATAGCCGAGGAACTGGCCCTGGGTATCGTAGCGCGGACTGCCCCGGTCGATGACCCAGCGATACTCGCCGCTGGCGTTACGCAGCCGGTATTCGATCGAAAACGGCTTCCGCCGGTCGAAGGCCTCGCGACAGGCCTCGACACTGCGCGAACGATCCTCGGGATGGATCCCTTCGGCCCAACCCGAACCCAGTTCCTGCTCCAGCGAGTGGCCGGTAAAGCGCAGCCAGAGCTCGTTGACATAATCGCACGCCATATCCGGTCCGGCAGTCCACACCAGCGCCTGTCCGCTGTTGGCGAGGTCGCGAAAATGCTGTTCGCTGTTGGCCAGGTCCTCGCGCAGCCGGTATTCCGCCGAGATATCGCGGAATACCAGCACCACGCCCTGCAAAGCGCCCTTGGCATTGCGGATCGGGGCAGCGCTGTCGGCGATGTGGTAGCGCGCACCGTTGCGCGCTACCAGCACGGCATGGTTGGCCAGCCCCATCCCCTGCCCCTCGCGGACGACGCGCGCCACCGGAATCTCTGCCGGCGCGCCGGTGAGGGCATTTTCGATCACGAATACGTCCGCGATGGGCCGCCCCAGGGCTTCGGCCTGGGTCCAGCCGGTGAGGCTTTCCGCCACCGGATTCATCAGGGTAATCCGTTCCCCGGTATCGGTAGCCAGCAGGCCATCGCCGATGGAATGCAGGGTGATGGCCAGCCGTTCCTCGCTGGTGGCCAGGTTTGCCTGCGTCTCCTGAATAGCGCGCGCCATGGCATTGAAGCTTCCGGCCAGCTTCGCAATTTCCAGTGCGCCCTCTTCCGGCACCGTCACATCCAGCTGCCCGCTGCGCAGGGTATCCGCCGCCTGCGCCAGGCGTCCCAGTGGCGAGGCCACATGGCGATGCAGCATCCAGCCCAGGAGACCGATCAGCAGCAGGCTGGCGGTCAGGTCCGCCGCACGCGCCTTGAACACGAACTCGCGCATCATCAGCCGGTCGCGAGCGAGATCGAATCCGACGTACACCGCGCCCTGCCGCCGGCTGCGCAACTGCTGCGCTTCGCCCGCCAGCTGGAACGGCTGCATGGCGGCGATGTGCACCCCGTCCGCAGTGGTCGGAAAAAATACCGGGAGCTTCCCTTGCCTGATCAGGGCGAAGCGACGCATGTCGAAACCCGGCAGCACCTCGGTAACGAGTCGGCCGCGCCAGGCATAGCGGTGGGCCGCCAGCACGCGGCCGCTGTCGTCGAGCAGCAGCACGGCCTCCGTGCGCTGGTCGGCCGCCACCTGCGCCATATCCGCTTCCACCAGTTCCCGGCTGGTTTCCCAGCCCTGCTCCGCCATGCGCGCCAGATGGGCGGTGTGGGTCAGGATATCCATCCTGGCCTGCTGGCCAAGCTGGTCCAGGCGCTTGTCCAGCACATTCACCAGCGACACCCCGAGCACCACCAGCAGCAGCAGCGCCAGCCCGACCGGCAGGGTGATGCGCAGGGGCAGACGCCGCATCCTCATGGCGACACCGGCAGAAAACGCGGATCGGCCAGTCCTGCCAGCGTGGGTGATTGCCTCAGCAATCCGGCGGAAACCATGATGCGAGCGACGTTGCCGGCCGCAGGCACAAGGCCGGGGCTGGGCTCCTCCAGCCAGCCACGGTTGGCCGCAAGATCCATGAAGCGGATGCCCGCGAGTGCCGCGCGCACCTTGTCCGGGCTGACGCCAAGGCGTGGAGCCATGCGGCGAAAGGCGTCGTCGGGTGCGGCATGCAGATAATCCAGCGCCCGGAAATAGCCCGCCAGCAATTGCCGGAAGCTGTCGGGAGACCGTTCCAGGGCATCGGTCCGCGCCACCAGCGTGTCCACGATCAGGCCGGGAAAATGACTGCTGTCGTACAGGCGCCGCGCGCCCTCTGCCTGCAGCTGCGTGGCGAAGGGCTCCCAGCTGACCAGCGCATCCACCTTGCCCGCAAGGTAGGCCCGCAGCTGGTGGTCGCCGGTAATCCGCAGCTTGACGATGTCGCGGGGCGTCAAGCCTGCCGCTTCGAGCGACTTGACCAGCATCAGCGCACCAGCGGCGGTCTCATCCACGCCAATGCGTTTGCCCCTGAGATCCTCCAGCCGTTCGATACCGGGGCGGCTCATGATGACATCCGCTCCGGCGGAATCGTCGAAGACCAGAATGGCGCGCACGTCCAGCCCGCCTTCGCGGGCAAGCAGGTATTCGTCGAGGGTGAGCGTGGCCGCTTCCACATCCCCTGTGGCCAGCGACATGAGATTGGCCGTGTTGGAGGGCATTTCCACCAGACGCAGGGTATTGGCGTCATACAGTCCCAGTTCACGCGCAAGAAACAGGGGTTCGGAACCGATCCAGAGCATGCCCCCGACGCGCGTGAGTGGCGGCGGGCCGCTGCAGCCTGCGGCCAGCGCAAGCGGCGCCAGTGCGCTGGCCGCAAGAAAACGACGGCGCCCCTTGTCCATCTCCACACCCTTTAGCCGGCGGTCCGTCATCGGCCTTCCGGACCCACTGTTTTTTGCCGGGAAACCGGATTCATGGGCAATATCTCATGTACTCGCCCCGTTATTTTCGGTTAGTCAGGCCGTTATCCGGCCGGTCAGACAGGATAATGCCCCTATAACCAGTAGGCAGATGATCGCTGGATTGATGCCGGAATGGCAAGCTTCAACGCTGTATTGCCTTTTGCTGAGACAAACGAGATGGAAGAATTGATCGCCTGGTTACCCGCCGAACTGACCTCGCTGCCGCGCTACGTGGTGGCGCTGGCGATCGGCCTGCTGATGGGGCTGGAGCGCGAGCGCAATCCGGCGGCGAAGGCGGGCCTGCGCACGTTTGCGCTGACCGCGCTGCTGGGGGTGCTGGCGGCGCATCTGGCAACGGCGCTGGGCGAGCCATGGCTGATCGCTGTGGGTCTGATGCTGGTCGGCGCGATGATCATTGCAGCCTACGTGCGCGCGCCGCAACAAGCCGACGGCGACCCGGGAACGACCACGGTGGCGGCGCTGATGCTGTGCTACGGGCTTGGCGTGCTGGTATGGCACGACGAAACCCAGCTGGCGGTGATGCTGGGGATTACGACCACCCTGCTGCTGTATTTCAAGCCCGAGCTGCGCGGCCTGAGCGAGCGGATTTCGCGGCGTGACCTGCTGTCGATGCTGCAGTTTGCAGTGCTGGCGCTGATCATCCTGCCGCTGCTGCCGAACCGCAACTACGGCCCCTACGGCGCGCTCAACCCGTATCAGATCTGGTGGATGGTGGTACTGATCGCCGGCGTGGGACTGGCGGGCTACGCCGCGTTGCGCCTGGTCGGGCAGCAGCGCGGCGCGGTGATGCTGGGCCTGCTCGGCGGGCTGGTGTCGTCCACCGCCACGACTCTGGCGTTCAGCCGCCACGCCCGCGCCAGCCGCGACATGATACCGGTCGCGGTGATCGTCATCGTGCTGGCCAACCTGATGGTGCTGGTGCGGCTGGGCGTGCTGGCCGCGGTTGTCGCGCCCTCGGTCCTGCCGCAATTGCTGCCGGTGCTGCTCGGCGGACTGATCGTCGGCGGCATCGGCGCCGCCTACGGTGTGCAGCGCCTGCGGCCACAAGGCGAGCTGCCGGAGTTGGCGATTGAAAACCCTACCGAACTGCGTACGGCGCTCGGCTTCGGCCTGATGTACGGGGTGGTGCTGCTGGCGGCGGCCTGGCTGTCCGACTTGCTGGGCACGCGCGGCCTGTATGCGGTGGCGCTGGTGTCGGGGCTGACCGACGTCGACGCCATCACGCTGTCGAGCCTGCGCCTGCACAATCTGGACAAGCTGTCGGTGGAGGGCGTGGTCAACATCATCACCCTTGCGGTGCTGGCCAATCTGGTCTTCAAATCCACGCTCACCCTCGCCATCGGCGGCGGGCAGATGGCGCGCCACGCCATCGCCGGCATGGGCGCGGCGGGACTGGGGCTGGTCGCGGCCTGGGCTATAATTCGCGGCTTTTCCGCATAAACGCCGAACACCATCATGGAAGCCGAAAGCCTCAATCAGATCGAATCCAGCCTCGCCGACCTGGGCGAGCGTGCCACCCAGCTCAGGGGGTTTCTTTGACTACGATCACAAGAAAGACCGCCTCGAAGAAGTAGTCCGCCTGTCCGAAGCGCCCGACTTCTGGAACGACGCCGCCCGCGCCCAGGAACTGGGCCGCGAACGCAAGTCGCTGGAAGACGTGGTGCTGGTGCTCGACCGCGTGGCATCGGGCCTGAAGGATGCAGCCGAGCTGTTCGGGATGGCACGCGAGGAAAACGACGACGATACCCTCGCCGCGGTGCAGTCCGACATCGAGACCATCGAAAAGGATGTCTCCACGCTGGAATTCCGCCGCATGTTCAACAATCCGGCCGACCCCAGCAACTGCTTCATCGACATCCAGGCCGGTGCCGGCGGCACCGAGGCCTGCGACTGGGCATCGATGCTGCTGCGGCAATACCTGAAATACGCCGAGCGCAAGGGCTTCAAGGCGGAACTGCTGGAAGAATCCGAGGGCGACGTCGCCGGCATCAAGTCCGCCAGCATCAAGATCGAGGGCGACTACGCCTACGGCACCCTGCGCACCGAAACCGGGGTGCACCGCCTGGTGAGAAAGTCCCCGTTCGACTCGTCCGGCGGCCGCCACACCAGTTTCGCCAGCGTGTTCGTCTACCCGGAAGCCGACGATTCGATCGAGGTGGAAATCAACCCCGCCGACCTCAGGATCGACACCTATCGCGCGTCCGGCGCCGGCGGCCAGCACATCAACAAGACCGACTCGGCGGTGCGCATCACCCACCTGCCCAGCGGCATCGTGGTGCAGTGCCAGAACGACCGTTCGCAGCACAAGAACCGCGCCGAGGCGATGTCGATGCTGAAATCGAAGCTCTACGAAGCCGAGTTACGCAAACGTCAGGCCGAACAGGACAAGCTCGAAGCCGGCAAATCGGATGTCGGCTGGGGCCACCAGATCCGTTCGTACGTGCTCGACAACTCGCGCATCAAGGATCTGCGCACCAACGTCGAAGTCTCCGCCACGCAGAAGGTGCTGGACGGCGACCTGGACGTGTTCATCGAAGCCAGCCTCAAGCAAGGCGTGTAAACGTCCCCTTCGCAGCCGCCGGCCGTCGGGCCGCGCGGGTCCACGTCAACATGCGTCGCCCGCCGACGCATGGGTTCCGTCCGTCCTACAGCCACGCCGCCCGATCGGTGGGCGCATCAGGGTTCCGCCTGGCACGCGCCCCTTGAATTCCAGCAGGCCGCACATAGATCCTAAAGAAGGGAAGCCGGTACCCTTTATCCCCGTTTATCCAAGGAGGTTACGACATGCTCTATCGCTCGTTTTTTCCCCGCGACCTGTACGCGGACATGGATCGCCTGCAGCGTGAAATGCAGCAGGCCCTGGACCTTTCCCCGAATATCCGCGGCCTCGCGCGCGGTTTTCCTGCGCTGAATATCGGCGGCACCGCGAAATCGGTGGAGATTTATGCCTTTGCCCCCGGCATCGATCCGGCCAGCCTCGAGGTGCAGATCGAAAAAGGCGTGCTGACCGTCGCCGGCGAACGCAAGGACGACGAAATGGCGGAGAAGGCCGCCGTGCACATCAACGAACGCTACGCCGGCCGTTTCCGCCGTGTCGTGGCATTACCCGACGACGTCGACGCCAACGCCTGCGAGGCGCAATACCGCGACGGCGTGCTGCACATCAGCATTCCCCGCAGCGAAAGCGCGCAACCGCGCCGCATTGCCATTCATTGAGGAGCAACGACCATGGCCGACAACACGCTTGCCACCCAGACCCGGACCACCCAGTCCGACACTGACGCCGCGCGCGCCGAGGCTGCGCTGCTGCCGCCGGTGGACGTCATCGAGGATGCCGGCGGCATCACGCTCTATGCCGATCTGCCAGGCGTACCCAAGGACAAACTGAACCTGCATATCGAAGCCGACCGGCTAACCATCGATGCCGACATCGCGCTCGACATGCCCGAAGGTATGCAGCCCAGTCATGCGGAAGTGGGTCTGGTCCGCTATCACCGAGCGTTCACGCTGTCGAAGGAGCTGGACACCGAGAAGGTCGGCGCCGAATTCAGCAATGGCGTGCTGAAACTGCGCATACCGAAGGCGGAACACGCGCAGCCGCGACGCATTGAAGTGCGCGCTGCGTAACCGTTGCCGGAGCGCATCCCTGCGCTCCGGCAACGGTACATGAACAAGGAGATTCGGGATGAGATTCGATAACCTGAAGGAAAATGTCGAGACCCTGTGGGACAACGTGGCCGAGGGGGGCCGCCACTTATGGCGTTCCGCCGCGGGTGCGCTGACCCGCTTCAAGCCTGGCGACGCGACCAACCTGCCGCCTGCTGCGGCCGTGGACGATACCGCCTACATCCCCAGCCAGGGATGGTCGATGCTGGGCGGCGACGTGTTCGAGGACGATCAGCGCCTGGTGGTGCGGATCGAAGTGCCCGGAATGGAAAAGGAAGACCTCAAACTCGAGGTGCTCGACGACGCTCTGCTGGTTCACGGCGAAAAACGCTTTGCCCACGAATCGACCGAAGGCCGCTGGCGGGTGATGCAGTGTGCCTACGGTAATTTCCGCCGCCGGATTCCCTTGCCCGCCGAGGTCAAGGCCGACGAAGCGCGGGTGAGCTACAAAAACGGCGTGCTGCGGGTAGAGTTGCCCAAGTCGTCTCCCGGGCGCAGCCGTGCGGTGAGCATCGCGGTGGAATGAGCGGCGCATGCCGCGAGTCCCGGCTGCGCGCGCGTCATCCACAATAGGGCCGGTTTCAGGGATTATCCCGGCCTGCCCATCGAAAACCGGGTGTAATCTCCTTCCCATTGCCCAACGGCATTCCTTCTGCCCGCCGCCGGAGACTCCATGCGCACCGAAACGCCCGTCACGCTGTATCTCAAGGATTACGCCCCGCCCGCCTGGCTGATCGACACCGTCGATCTTCATGTTGCAATTTTCGAGGGGCATGCCGACGTCAAAACCCGTCTCGCCTGCCGCCGCAATCCAGCCGCCGTAGCCGGCCCGATGGTACTGAACGGCGAGGCACTGGAACTGGTCAGCCTCACGCTCGACGGCACACCACTCGACCCGGCACGCTACGCTCAGGCCGGCGAACGGCTGACGATTGACGCGTCGCTGCCGGATGAATGCATGCTGGAAACCGTGGTGCGCATTCATCCGGACAAGAACACCCAGCTGTCGGGGCTGTACCGGTCGAAAGACGGCTATTTCACCCAATGCGAGGCGGAAGGTTTCCGCCGCATCACCTTCTTCCCGGACCGGCCCGACGTGATGGCAAAGTTCAGCTGCGCGGTGGAAGCCGACCGCGAACGCTTTCCGCAGCTGCTATCCAACGGCAATCCCGTCGCAGCCGGTGCGTGCGCCGGCGATGCGACGCGCCACTGGGCGCGCTGGGAAGACCCCTACGCCAAGCCCTGCTACCTGTTCGCGCTGGTGGCGGCCAGGCTCGACGTGCTGGAAGACGAATACGTGACCGCGTCCGGCCGCCGCGTGCAGCTCCAGATTTTCGTCGAACCCGGCAAGCTCGACCAGTGCGGCCACGCGATGGCGGCGCTGAAAAAAGCCATGCGCTGGGACGAGCAGCGCTTCGGGCTGGAATACGACCTCGACCGCTACATGATCGTCGCTGTCGGCGACTTCAACATGGGCGCGATGGAGAACAAGGGCCTCAACATTTTCAACACGAAATACGTGCTGGCGCGTCCCGACACCGCGACCGACGCCGACTACCAGGGCATCGACCGCGTGGTGGCGCACGAGTACTTCCACAACTGGACCGGCAACCGCGTCACCTGCCGCGACTGGTTCCAGCTGTCGCTCAAAGAGGGGTTGACGGTATTCCGCGACCAGGAATTCGGCGCCGACACGCATTCGCGCGCGGTCACGCGCATCCAGGAAGTGCGCGCCCTGCGCATCGGCCAGTTCCCCGAAGACGCGGGACCGATGGCGCACCCGATCCGGCCGGCCTCCTACGCCGAGATCAACAATTTCTACACCGCCACCGTCTACAACAAGGGCGCGGAAGTCATCCGCATGATGCACACCCTGCTCGGACGCGACGCTTTCCGCCGCGGCATGGATCTTTACTTCCGGCGCCACGACGGCCAGGCCGTCACCTGCGAGGATTTCGTCGCAGCGATGCAGGACGCCTCCGGCGTCGATCTCACGCAGTTCCGCCGCTGGTACGCGCGCGCCGGCACGCCGCGCCTGCATGCCGAAACGGCGTACGACGCCGTGGCCCGGCGCTACACGCTCACGCTCACCCAGCATCTCGCGCCCACCGCCTACGAAAAGCGACTGGCCGAATCGGGGCAGCCGGTCGTCGAGGGCGTGCTGCACATTCCCGTCGCGCTCGGCCTCGTCCTGCCCGACGGCAGCGACGCGCCGCTGCGACTCGCCGGCGAGCCGAACGCCGTCGGCACCACCCGCGTGCTGTCGCTCACCGAACCCACTCAGACCTTCATCTTCGAAGGCGTGCCTGCTGCGCCGGTCGCCTCGCTGCTGCGCGATTTCTCCGCGCCGGTGCTGCTCGAACTGGACCAGACCGACTTTGAGCTCGCGCACCTGATGGCCCACGACTCCGACGCCTTCAACCGCTGGGAAGCCGGACAGCGGCTGGCAACACGCGTCCTGCTCGCCGGCGTCGCCGCCGGCGGCAGCGGCACCGACTGGATACCCGACGCCTTCGTCGCCGCCTGCGGCCGCGTCCTCGACGACGGCCTCGCCGGCGACCCCGCGCTCGCCGCCGAAGCGCTCAACCTGCCTGCCGAAGCCGTGCTCGCCGAAGCGGTGGTTGCCCAGGGCGACACCATCGACCCCGAAGCCATCCACACCGCACGCGTGACCCTGCGCCGCCACCTCGCCGCCCGCCTACGCGACAAACTCGAAGCCGTGTGGACCACCCTCGCCCCCACCACCGCCTACGCCCCCGACGGCTCGCAGGTCGGCCAGCGCGCCCTGCGCAACGCCTGCCTCGCTTATCTCGCCGAAAGCGATGCGGAGTATTTGCAGGCGTCGGTCGTGCCGCGCCTCACCGCCCAGCTCGCGGCGGGCGGCAACATGACCAATCAGATCGCTGCGCTGGCCACGCTCGCCAACCTCGACCTGCCCGAACGCGAAGCCGCACTCGCCGATTTCTACTCGCACTGGCAAACCGAAGCCCTGGTCATCGACAAGTGGTTCTCGGTGCAGGCCACCTCGCGCCTGCCCGGCACCGTCGGCCACATGCGCGCGCTAATGCAGCACCCTGCCTTCGACCTGAAAAACCCCAACCGCGTCTACGCCCTGATCCGCGGCTTCTGCGGCGCCAACCCGCGCCACTTCCACGCCGCCGACGGCAGCGGCTACGCGCTGGCCGCCGACGTCATCAGCGACCTGCAGGCGATGAATCCGCAGGTCGCGTCACGCATCGCCCGCAGCTTCGACCGCTGGCGTCAGTTCGACGCGGGCCGGCAGGCGCACGCGCGCGCCGCGCTGGAGCGCATCGCGGCAGTCGAGGATCTGGCGAAGGATGTGGCGGAGGTGGTGGGGAATGCGTTGAAGGCTTGACCGGCAAGGTTGGCGCATTGCCCATGCAGGGCGATGATGCGGGATTTGTTGGCCGCTCCGCTATCGGCCCGACCTGTCAGGTGAGCGTGGCCTGCGCTTTTACGGCTTCTTGGGCGTGGTGTATTTCACCACTTTATGGAACGGTTCCCAGATAGTCTCGTAACCGACGTAACCCTTCTCGGTCGGCGCTTTTTGCCGGGTTGTCAGAAAGCGTGATTTGCCTTCCGGGACGGGACGCTTGGTTTTGGTGGGTTCGCTCATGGTTTACCTCGTCTCTTTGGAAATGGGGGGCTTGGCCGACATCAGGCCTGTCGCGGATGCGATTTGCGCACCATTCAAATGGGAACGGCGCGACAGTCGTTCAGGGCAGGGGACGCTTCCACCTTGCCGCCGTACCGGATTTCCTCATCCGTGGCATCACGTACCCTTAGTATTTCAAGCTTGAAAATCACTTCCCGGCCGCACAGCGGGTTATTGCCGTCAATCGTCACCGTTCTGGCGTCCACCCGGGTCACCAGAAAACTCCTGGTTTGGCCATTGTCGTTTTCCATCAGGATGGCCGTGCCGACTTCACGGTAGGCCTCAGGGACATTCGCGATGGCTTCGATAATCACCAGTGCTTCATCCCGGGGGCCGTATATGTCGTTGCAGTCTATGTGTACCTCGATGATATCGCCCTCGGATTTGCTCTCCAGCGCGTCCATGACCCGGGGCGACAAGATCGCGTTGACGCCGTGAACATAGCCCAGAGGAAACTCGACCAGCGTCAGCACCTGGCGTGTTTTCCGGTCGATCACCTTGTAGGTCAGTTCGACATATTTGTTGGCTTCGACGATGGCTTTCATGGATGTCCTGAAGTTTCAGAAAATGGAGGCGGCAAAGATGCGTACCTCGCCCTGTTCATAGCCCAGCACCAGACGCCCGAGCCATTCACCTTCCTTCTTCGTGCTGCGGACCCGGTACAGCACCGTGACATGCCGGCCTCTCCGGATGATGCCCAGGTAATCCCATTCCGGGTGCAGGCTTCGGGTCAGTTCGCTGTTGGCGAACTGTTTGCCGAGTTCGATCTCATTCAGACCGAGCAGCAGGTCGTAGGAAAACTTGCGGATGAATTTTCCGTACTGCCCCTGGTTGGAGTATTTAATCAGGTCGCGCCACATAGGGTGGGCAAGCTCCAGAATCGCCTCGTCGCTGTGTTCGATGATGTTCATGGAGGTCTGGGGGGTGGCCTGAACGACAGAAGTGGTCATGGGCAATTCCTTGTAGGGTCGCGAAAAAACCTGCGCAGGAACGTGCGGGTTTTCAGGGAAGATAGCGGCGGCCAGCAGGCTGGTGTCGCGGCCGCGGTTTACTCGTCCTTGCCGACCAGGTGGTAGCACGGGGCTTTTTCCATGGTGTATTCGCCGGTCGCGGGATCGCGACGCGATACGGTGAGGACATGCCAGTTTGCATCGTCGAGCTTCATCGCATCCCCCCGATAGTAGTAACCCGGCCAGCGGGTTTCCTTGCGGAACAGGGTGTGTTGCATGACCGCCTCAGAGGTGAGGTGGCGATGCTTCAGCTCCCAGGCGCGCAGCAGTTCGTGGATGTCCTCGGCGGCAATTTTCTCAAGGTCCTCTTCCATGATCTTGAGTTTTTTCAGGCCGATTTGCAGCAGCTTGTCGTTGGTCATGTAGTTGACCGTCGCCCCTGCGCAGTACTCGTCCATCAGCTTCTGCAGACGGTCGAGGCCCTGCCGGGGATTGATGTAGTTCGGGTTGACGCTACCCGCCGTGATTTCGTTGCGGTTGACCTTGTAATGCTCCATCGGCTTGAAGATTTCTTCACCGCGGCGCCGGATCTGCGTATCAGAAACCTGGATGCCCTCGGCCTTGCCGTCGTCGATGTATTTGCACGCAGCCTTGGCGGCCAGACGGCCTTCGGTAAACGAGCCCGACGAGAACGCGTGCGGCGTGCCGCCGACGGCATCGCCCGCGCCGAATAGACCCTCGACCGTGGTCATGCGGTTGTAGCCCCAGTAGTACTCCGGAGGGGAAATATCCTCGGGGCCTGAACACCAGGCGCCGCAACCGGTCGCGTGCGAGCCCATCACATACGGCTCGGAGGTGGTCAGTTCCGGGTTTTCATACTTCGGATTGACATCGGTCGCCGCCCACAGCACGGCCTGGCCCACGGTCATGCCAAGAAAGTTATGCCAGCCGATCTCCTCCAGATGCGGATCCTGGAAGGCCTCCATCGTCACCATGTGGATAGGACCGCGACCGGCGTTCACCTCGGAAATGAATGCGTGGTTGCGCAGACAGGTCGGAATAGGCTTGTGGGACAGATGCTGCCCCTCGGTATCCAGATATTCCTTGCCGACCATTTCAGTCAGCGCGGGGAACCACTTCGACTCGTACTCTTCGCCATTACAGTTCTGCGTGTAGGTCTTGAGGTGCAGGAAGTAAGCTCCCACCGGACCGTAACCATCCTTGAATCGCGCCAGTACGATACGGTTTTCCATCTGGGTCATTTTTGCGCCCGCCTGGATCATCAGGCCATAGGCCGAGCCCGACGACCACGGGGCATACCAGACGCGGCCCGCACCTTCACCCACTGAGCGCGGCTTGAAGATGTTGGAGGCTCCGCCCGCGCCGACGATCACCGTCCTGGATTTGAAGACGTGGTAATCCCCGGTGCGGACGTTAAAGCCGACCGCCCCGGCCACGCGATTCTCCTTGGCGTCATCCATCAGCAGATGGGTGATGCAGATCCGGTTAAAGACCTTGTCGGCGGATTTCTTGGCCGCCTCGGCGACGATCGGCTTGTAGGATTCGCCGTGAATCATGATCTGCCAACGCCCCTCGCGCTGATAGTGGCCGGTCTTGGGGTCGCGCATGATCGGCAGGCCCCACTCTTCGAACTGGTGAACGGCGGAGTCGACGTGACGCGCCATATCGAACAGCAAGTCTTCGCGCACCATCCCCATCAGGTCCATCCGCGCGTAACGGACGTGATCTTCAGGCTTGTTCTCGCCCCAACGCGTGCCCATGTAACAGTTGATCGCATAGAGGCCCTGGGCCACTGCGCCCGAACGGTCCATGTTGGCCTTTTCGGCAATGACGATCTTCTTGTCCTGCCCCCAGTAGCGCGCTTCCCACGCAGCACCCGTGCCGCCCAGGCCCGCGCCTACGACAAGGATGTCGATGTTGTCTTCGACAATGGTCTTGTAAGCCATCAGTAGTACACCCCTTCCTTCATCACGAGGCGGTTCGATTCCAGCGTATGCAGATCGCCTTCGTCCATGCGAATGTATTTGGGCTCGTTGAACAACAACTGGCTATCACGCATCGCCTGGCTGGGCGCGGGCACAGCGGAGAGTTGCGGGATGTGTTTGCCCCAGGGCTTGGTCGTGATCGGCGCCAGCAGCTCCATGTCCTTTTCGCCGTTGCGGAACTTGATGCGCCAGGCAATGACGCCTTTTTCCTCGTCGCGACGGACGCGTACCGAGTGGCCCAGCGGGGCGAAGTCGGCGTAACCGCGTACATCGATCGCATCATGCGGACAGGCCTTGACGCACGAGTAGCACTCCCAGCACATGTTCGGCTCGATGTTGTAGGCGCGCCGCGTGACTTTATCGATGTGCATGATGTCCGACGGACAGATGTCGACGCAGTGTCCGCAGCCATCGCAGCGTGTCATGTACACAAAGGTAGGCATGGTGTACCTCTCGATTCTGCTGGATTGGTAGGGCCATTAAAAATGGCTGGGCGCTTCACGCTTGATGCCCAGTCCCATATTGGGCGGATGGGCCCCCAGGTAGGCCGGGACATCAGGAAACCTCGCCTGCACTTCAGGATCCGACGGATCGTAGATGGCGGGCATGTTTTCCCTCGAACCATCCGCCTTGATGACGCGCTTCTGGAAAGCGGCCGCGGGCTTGAAGAACATGTGCGCGAATTTGGACCAATACACCGAGCCGAAGAGCAGCGTGCTGAAGGCGACGAACAATATGAAGAACAGCATGTTCAGCGTGCCGAGTCCCATGGTGAAAGACCAGAGCAGCGCGAAGGTGGCCATGCCAAGCAGGCCGATGATGAAAAGGTCTCCGCGCCCGTTCAACCGATACCACTTGACGCCCTCGGAGGCGACGTCGACACGGATACTGAACCAGAACCAGTACCCCCCCAGGCACAGCATGACCGCGCCCAGGTGCCACAGCAGCGCCAGGATGGCCGGCGCCGAATCTTCCAGGGTCGGATAGGCAAAGATCAGTATCGCCGTGGTGACGACAAAAATGATGAAGCCGTACATGGTGAAGAGGTGCGAAATGCGGCGCTTCAGATTGGCGAATTCGCCCGAGGTCAGCACCTCCTTGCCGACGGTCTTCAAGGCCAGTGCGCTTTTTTCGCCCGTACCTAGCGTGCGCGTCGCGTTCTTCCTGGCCTTCCTGGCATTCTCGAAAAAATACCGGGCACTTTTCTTGTGAAGCATGTCGAGCACCGTCCCGACCACCACCAGAAGGAGCATCAGCACGACGTATGCCTGCATCGCAGCCGGGGGGATGACCGCGGCGAGTTCGGCGAAGGGGTTGCTAGCGATCATGGCATCCGGTCTCCTCAGGCCTCAAAAATACGAACACGAGTCCTTCGTATACGAAATAGCTAGGCGCCTGGAGATACATATTGAAAACACACTGCCCCGATGCCCCGACTCGCAATTCGCTGTCGCTCCGTGATTTGGCATCCTCGGTCAATCTCTATGGCGCAACTCAATTCATGCACCATAGGGTAGACAGCTTTATTTTCAAGGGAAATTTACCGGCCGAGAAACGAGCGGAGAATGTCGACGGTTCTCAATGCGGAGGTTTCTGTTCGCGTTACCGGGCAACCCTATTATTCACGGCTTCACCTCTGGGTTGCCGGCGCAAGCCCGCGTCTGACAGACGAAACTTACGGCAATAGTGCCGGTTAACCCTCCGCCACCACCCCCAGCACCGCCTCGCCGTAGGCCTCCAGCTTCTTCGTCCCCAGTCCCGATATCTCGCCCAGCTCCGTCAGCGTGGCGGGACGACGTGCAGCGATCTCGCGCAGGGTGGCGTCGTGCAGGATGACGTAGGCGGGCACGCCTTTCTCGTTGGCGGTTTCGCGGCGCCAGGCGCGCAGCGAGAGGAACAGCGGATCCTCGTCGTCGTGGACGCCGGTGCCGGAACTGGGGGCGAAGCGCGATTTCCTGCTGCGTGCCGGGCGCGCTTCGATGGCGCGCAGCATCACGGTTTCCTCGCCCTTCAGCACCGGCCTGGCGGCCTGGGTGAGTTTCAACGCGCCGTAGGCGCTGTGATCGACCTCGAGCAGCCCGCGCACCACCAGCTGGCGCAGCACGGCGCGCCAAACCTTGTCGGTCTGGCTCGCGCCGATGCCGAACACACTCAGCTGGCTGTGGCCAAAGCGATCGATTTTCTCGGTGGTCTTGCCGAGCAGCACATCGATGACGTGGCCGGCGCCGAAGCGCTGGCCGGTGCGGTAGACCGTGCTCAACAACTTCTGCGCGGCCTCGGTGCCATCCCACAGCGTGGGTGGATTGAGGCACACGTCGCAGTTGCCGCACGGCGGGCTGGCCTCGCCGAAGTAGGCGAGCAGCGCGACGCGACGGCAGCTGGCGGCTTCGGCGAGGCCGACCAGGGCGTCGAGCTTGGCGTGGCCGATACGCTTGTGGCTGTCTTCGGCCTCGCCCTCGTCGATGAAACGGCGCTGCGTCACCACATCCTGCAGGCCCCACGCCATCCACGCCTCGGCCGGTTCGCCGTCGCGACCGGCGCGGCCGGTTTCCTGGTAGTAGCCCTCGACCGAGCGCGGCAGGTCCAGATGCGCGACGAAGCGCACGTCGGGTTTGTCGATGCCCATGCCGAAGGCGAGCGTGGCGACCATGATCACGCCGTCCTCGCGCAGGAATTTTTCCTGATGGCGGCGGCGCGTCTCGTTGTCCATGCCGCCGTGGTAGGGCAGCGCGGTGAGGCCGGCCTGCCTGAGCGCGTCGGCGGTTTCCTCGACCTTCTTGCGCGTGCTGCAGTAGACGATGCCGGCTTCGCCTTTGTGCTCGGCCAGGAAATCCAGCAGCTGGCGGCGCGGCTCGGTCTTTTCGGCAATGCGATAGCGGATGTTGGGGCGGTCGAAGCTGGCGACGAAGACGCGCGCGGCGCCGAGATCAAGCCGGGTGAGGATTTCGGCGCGCGTCGCGGCATCCGCCGTGGCGGTGAGCGCGATGCGCGGCACCGCGGGAAAGCGTTCGTGCAGCGCCGACAGGCCGAGGTATTCCGGGCGGAAGTCGTGCCCCCATTGCGACACGCAGTGCGCTTCGTCGATGGCGAACAAGGACACGCGGGCCTGTTCGAGCAGGCCCTGGAAGCGCGGCGTCAGCAGCCGTTCCGGCGCGACATACAGGAGCTTGAGCTGCCCGGAGACGAATTCGCGTTCGACCTGCGCGGCGGCCGCGCCGTCGAGACTGGAATTCAGAAACGCCGCCGCGATGCCGAGTTCCTGCAGCGCCGCGACCTGGTCCTGCATCAGCGCGATCAGCGGCGACACCACCACCGCGCAGCCTTCGCGCAACAGCGCCGGAATCTGAAAGCACAGCGATTTGCCGCCGCCGGTGGGCATCAGCACCAGCGCATCGCCACCCGCCGTAACGGTATCGACGATGGCCGCCTGCTCGCCGCGAAACGCGGGGTAGCCGAAGACGCGGTTGAGCAGGCTTACAGGAGTGTCGGACATGGAAAAACAGACTGGAGGCGGTGTGTCACATTGGCTATAATTGTGTCACGTTTTGCGCTGTTTTTTCCCTCGGGAGGCTGCCCATGAAAACCCTGACCATCCGCGAAGCCCGCGAAGGCCTGTCGCACCCCGACCAGATGTTCGCCGATGCCGACGAAGTGCTGGTGGTGAAGCATGGCGAGCCGGTGGCACGCATCCTGCCGGTAGAACCGCGCAAGAAGGCGTTTGGCTCGCTGCGACAATTCCTGGAAAGCCAGCCCATGCAGGCCGTGCCCAGCGAGGATCTTCTAGCAGAAGAGCGCGAGGACCGCGCTTGAGCGCCTATATCGACACCAGCGCACTGGCCAAATGTTACATCCGCGAACCCCGCTCGCTGGAGGTGCTCGACTGGGCGGACGCCCAGGATGGCGTGGTGACGAGCCCCCTGACCCTGGTGGAGTTTCGCTGCCTGCTGGCACGCCGGCGCCGGGCCGGCCAGATCGATCTGCTGCTGGAGCGCGTTGTACTGGCCGAATTCGAACGTGACGTGCACGCACGCACCTGGCGCATCTACCAGGACACCGCCGGCCTCTTCGATGAGGCCCGCCAGCTGATCGACCTCGTTCCCGAAGTGCCGCTGCGTGCGCTGGACGCGCTGCACCTGGCCTACGCGCGCCATTACGACGCAAAAGTCTTCGCCACTGCCGACAAGAATCAGGCCGAGGCCGCCCGCGCGCTCGGCCTGCCCCTCACCATTTTTTACTGAACCACTTTTTACTGAACCCACCATGAACGAGCAGCAACCCCTACAAGACGAGAACCAGATCATCATGGAGCGCCGCGCCAAGCTCGCCGCGATCCGCGAGGCCGGGGTCGCCTTCCCCAACGATTTCGAGCGCCGCGACTACGCCGGCAAGCTCGCCACCGAACACGGCGACAAGAGCAAGGAAGCGCTGGAAGCCGAGGCGGTCGAGGTGCAGCTGGCCGGCCGCATGATGCTGAAGCGGGTGATGGGCAAGGCGAGCTTCGCCACCCTGCAGGACATGAGCGGGCGCATCCAGGTCTACGTGTCGAACGACCTCACCGGTACCGACGCGCACGACGCCTTCAAGCACTGGGATCTGGGCGACTTTCTCGGTGTGACCGGCACCCTGTTCAAGACCAACAAGGGCGAACTCACCATTCAGGCCAGATCGATCCGCTTGCTCTCCAAGGCGCTGCGCCCGCTGCCGGAGAAATTCCACGGCCTGGCCGACCAGGAGCAGAAATACCGCCAGCGCTACCTCGACCTCATCACCAACGACACGGCGCGCGAAACCTTCATGCGCCGCTCGAAGATCATCCAGTCCATCCGCGAGTTCATGACCGGCCACGGCTTCCTCGAAGTGGAAACGCCGATGATGCACCCTATCCCCGGCGGCGCCGCGGCCAAGCCGTTTGCCACCCACCACAACGCGCTCGACATGGAACTGTTTCTGCGCATCGCGCCCGAGCTGTATCTGAAGCGGCTGGTGGTTGGCGGCTTCGAGAAGGTGTTCGAGATCAACCGCAACTTCCGCAACGAAGGGCTGTCGACGCGCCACAACCCCGAGTTCACCATGATGGAGTTCTACGAGGCCTACCGCGAATACGGCTACCTGATGGACTACACCGAAGCGCTGATCCGCCACACCGCGGTTGCCGCCACCGGCTCCACCACGGTCGTCTATCAGGGCCACACCGTCGAGCTCGGCACGCCGTTCGACCGCCTCACCATCGTCGAGGCGATCCGCAAATACAACCCGCAGTACACGGTGGAGCAGCTGAACGACCGCGACTGGCTGATCGCCCAGTTCACCGCGATGAAAGCCAAGTACAAGCCGCAGGACGGCCTCGGCGGCCTGCAATTGAGCTTCTTCGAGGAGACCACCGAAGCGCTGCTGATCCAGCCCACCTTCATCATCGACTACCCGGCCGAAGTCTCGCCGCTGGCGCGCCGCTCCGACAGCCAGCCCGACATCACCGAACGCTTCGAGCTGTTCATCACCGGGCGCGAGATGGCCAACGGTTTCTCCGAACTGAACGACGCCGAGGACCAGGCCGAGCGCTTCATGGAACAGGTGCGGCAGAAGGAAGCCGGCGACGAGGAGGCGATGCACTACGACGCCGACTTCATCCGCGCGCTCGAGCACGGCCTGCCCCCGACCGGGGGCTGCGGCATCGGCGTCGACCGCCTGGTGATGCTACTGACCGATTCGCCGAGCATCCGCGACGTCATCCTGTTCCCGCAGATGCGGCGGGAAGCTTAAAGACCGCCCACAGATGCGGCGCGAAGACTGACCTCCCCATGGGGCAATACGCGCTCAAGATCGGCCTGTCCGCGCTGATCCTCGTCGCCATTGCCGAACTGGCCAAGCGCAGCACGTTCTGGGCAGCGGCGCTGGCGTCCTTGCCGCTGACGTCGCTGCTGGCGTTCGTCTGGCTATATCTCGATACCGGCGACGCGCAGAAGGTGGCCGTACTCGCCGGCGGCATCTTTTGGCTGGTGCTGCCTTCGCTGCTGCTGTTCGTGCTGCTGCCCATCCTGCTGCGCAGTGGCTGGGGGTTCTGGGCGAGCCTGACCATTTCCAGCGCCGCCACGGCGCTGGCCTACCTGGGCCTGATCCGGCTGCTGGCTGCGTTCGGAATTCGCCTGTAGCCAACCCCGCCTGCGCACGGCGCGCTTCCGGTAAAATCCGGCCTATCGCCCGTTTCCAGTCCATTTTTCACGAGTTACCCCATCATGACCGACGCCTTCAACACCCACGACACCTTCTCAACCGGCAGCGGCAAACACCATTTCGCTTCGCTGAAAAAACTCGAATCCGCGCTGGGTGCGTCGGTGGCGCGGTTGCCGGTGTCGATCCGCATCGTGCTGGAGTCGGTGCTGCGCAATTGCGACGGCGTGAAGGTGACGCCCGAGCACGTCAGGCAGCTGGCAGGCTGGAAGCCGAACGCCGAACGCAGCGAGGAAATTCCCTTTACCGTAGCGCGCGTGATCCTGCAGGATTTCACCGGCGTGCCGCTCCTGGCCGACCTCGCGGCGATGCGCTCCGCTGCACAGAAAATCGGCAAGGACCCGCAGAAGATCGAACCGCTGGTACCGGTCGACATGGTGGTCGACCACTCCATCCAGGTCGACAAATTCGGCACCCCCGACGCGCTCGACCTCAACATGAAGATCGAGTTCGAGCGCAACCTCGAGCGCTACCAATTCCTCAAGTGGGGCATGCAGGCCTTCGACACCTTCAAGGTGGTGCCGCCCGGCGTCGGCATCGTGCATCAGGTGAACATGGAATACCTGGCGCGCGGCGTGATGGAAAAGGACGGCATGGCCTACCCCGACACGCTGGTGGGAACGGACAGCCATACCACCATGATCAACGGCCTCGGCGTGGTCGCCTGGGGCGTCGGTGGCATCGAGGCGGAAGCGGCGATGCTCGGCCAGCCGGTGTACTTCCTCACCCCCGACGTTGTCGGCGTCAATCTCACCGGCAGCGTCAAACCGGGCGTCACCGCCACCGACGTGGTGCTGACCATCACGGAGATGCTACGCCACGCCAAGGTAGTCGGCAAGTTCGTGGAATTTTTCGGCGAAGGCGCCGCCGCGCTGCCGGTGACCGACCGCGCGACGATCGCCAACATGGCACCGGAATACGGCGCGACCATGGGCTTCTTCCCGGCCGACGAGGCCACCTGCCAGTACTTCGCCGCGACCGGAAGAAGCGCGGATCAGGTCGACCTGATCCGCGCCTACTACCAGGCGCAGGGCCTGTTCGGCGTCCCCCAGGCAGGCACGATCGACTACTCGCAGACGCTGAGCCTCGACCTCTCCACGGTCGAGCCTTCGGTCGCCGGCCCCAAACGGCCGCAGGACCGCATTCCGCTGTCGCAGATCGAACCGACCTTCGACACGCTGATGCAAAAGCCGAAGGAAGACGGCGGCTACGGCAAGACCGCGGAAGACCTGCGCCGCACCTACACGGTCGAAGGCGGCGGCGAACTGCGCCATGGCAGCGTGGTCATCGCGGCGATCACCTCGTGCACCAACACCTCCAACCCCGGCGTGATGATCGCCGCCGGCCTGCTGGCGAAGAAGGCGGTCGAACTCGGCCTCTACACCCCGTCCCACGTCAAGACCAGCATGGGCCCGGGCTCGCGCGCAGTGACCGAATATCTCAAGGCGGCCGGCCTGCTGACCTATCTCGAACAGCTGGGTTTCTCGGTTGTCGGCTACGGCTGCACCACCTGCATCGGCAACTCTGGCCCGCTGCCGGAAGCGATCGAGAAAACCGTGCTCGACAACGATCTGGTCGCCTGCTCGGTGCTCTCCGGCAACCGCAACTTCGAGGCGCGGGTGCACCAGAACGTCAAGGCCAACTTCCTGATGTCGCCGCCGCTGGTGGTGGCGTTCGCGCTGGCCGGGCGGGTGCCGTTCGATGTCGAGAAGGAGCCGATCGGCGCCGGCAAGAACGGCCCGGTGTATCTGAAGGACATCTGGCCGGGCAACGACGAAGTCGCCGCGCTGCTGCACCACTCCACCGATGCCGGTGCCTACCGGAGCTACACCGACGTCGGCGCCGGCAACCCGCTGTGGGACGGCGTTCCGGCGCCAGCCGGCGCGGTCTATGAATGGGACGCCGCTTCCACCTACATCCAGGAGCCACCCTTCTTTGCCGGCGAGAAGGCCGCCGCTCGCGCGATCAAGGGCGCGCACGCGCTGGCGATCTTCGGCGACTCGGTCACCACCGATCACATCAGCCCGGCCGGCGGCATCAAGCCGACCTCGCCCGCCGGCCTGTACCTCACCGGACACGGCGTACAGCAGGCCGACTTCAACAGCTACGGCGCGCGCCGCGGCAACCACGAGGTGATGATGCGCGGCACCTTCGCCAACGTGCGCATCAGGAACCTGATGATCCCCGGCAGCGAAGGCGGCATCACGCTGCAGGACGGCGAGCAGAAGCCGATCTACGACGCCGCCATGGCCTACCGGGACGCAGGCACGCCGCTGATGATCTTCGCCGGCGAGGAATACGGCACTGGATCGTCGCGCGACTGGGCGGCCAAGGGCACCACGCTGCTCGGGGTGAAAGCCGTCGTCGCCAAGAGCTTCGAGCGCATCCACCGCGCCAACCTCGCCGGCATGGGCGTGCTGCCCTGCCAGTTCAAGGACGGCTTCGATGCAACCACGCTGAAGCTCGACGGCTCCGAGACTTTCGACCTCGAGGGTACAGAGAACGGCATCACCCCGCAGCAGGACGTCACGCTGGTGATCCATCGCACCAACGGCAGCACCGAACGCGTCGCGCTCAAGCTGCGCATCGACACGCCGATCGAGGTCGAGTACTACAACAAGGGCGGGATTCTGCCGTTTGTGCTGGGCCAGTTGCTGGGTTAAGCCTTAAGCCTGCGGGTCTGTAGCGCCAGCGGCGCCATGAATGGGTCGCTGGCACGCACGGCCCACCCGGCCCGTGTCGTGCATCCTTACCCGTTGCTCTTGCGCAGGAGTCGCCCATGAAACGCACTGCACTTTCCGCCGTCTCCATCCTTGCTGCTGTATTGCACACGGGCTGCAGCGATGACCGGCCGCTGACGTATCAGGCCCGCATCAAACCGATCCTCGATACCCATTGCGTGTCGTGCCATGTACCCGGCAAACCGGGATATGAACAGTCCGGCCTGCGTCTCGACAGCTATGACGCGCTGATGAAGGGCGCCAGGCTCAACCCGGTGGTGCGCCCGGGCTCCAGCTTAAGCAGCACCCTGCACCGGGTGGTATCCGGCCAGCTCGATCCGTCAATCCGCATGCCGCACGGCGGGCCCATACTATCGGAAGAGAACGCACGCTTGATCGGCGCCTGGATCGATCAGGGAGCGAAGTACTGACAGATCGTCCGGAATTTTCGGGGCGTCCCGTTGTGGCGTCTCACCACAATACGGGACGATTGCCATAGAGGAGCGCGTGACTGATCGGACAAACGTGCATCACCGGGAGGCCAGTTTCCGGTAGAGCGTTCGCTCGCTGATGTTCAACTGTTCCGCCAGCGACTTGCGGTCGCCACCATGGCGCGCCAGCGCCCATTGCAGATAACGCAGTTCGGCTGTTTCCAGCGGCACGATGTCGGCCATGCCGGGCATGCCCGCCGCCTCGTTGTCTCTCAGTTCGGGGGAAAGATGTTCCTCCAGCAGGATGTCGCCGTCGGCCATCAGTATCGCGCGTTCGATGATGTTGCGCAGTTCGCGGATATTGCCCGGGTAGTCATAGGCCTGTAGCCGGGCCCGTGCAGGCTCGCTCAGCGTGTAGGCCCGCCCTGGCGCCAACCGCGTAAGCAGCGTGTCGGCCAGCAGGGTGATGTCGTCACGCCGTTCGCGCAGCGCGGGCAGATGAATCGGGAACACGCTCAGCCGGTAATACAGATCCCGACGGAAACTACCCTGCTCGACCATGGCCTTGAGGTCGCAATGGGTGGCGGCGATCAGACGGAAATCGGCGCGCAGCGTCTCCACGCCCCCGACCCGGCGGAAGGTGCCCGTTTCCAGCAGACGCAGCAGCTTGACCTGCAGGCCGAGCGGAATGTCGCCGATCTCATCCAGAAACAGCGTCCCACCCGACGCCGACTCGACCAGGCCGATCTTGCGCTGGCTGGCGCCGGTAAAGGCCCCCTTCTCGTAGCCGAACAGTTCGCTCTCGAACAGGGTTTCGGTCAGCCCGGAGCATTCCACCACCACGAACGGTCCGTGCTCGCGCCGGCTCTGCTGGTGAATGGCCTGCGCGACCAGTTCCTTGCCGGTGCCCGATTCGCCAAGTAGCAGGGCAGCCGTACCGGAAGGTGCTACGCGTCGGATCAGTTCGAGCATGCGGTTGAAAGCAGGCGATTTACCGACGAGGCCGCTTTCGGCAGGAAAGCTGCTGGCTTCGCGCACGGTCAGCATGCGCTCGACGAAATACTCGATCTTTCCCGACGTGCCGACGATCGGCATCAGCTCGACGTCGACGTGCTCCTCGCCGCGCGGCGTGTGATGCAGATGCAGCACCCGATGCGGTTCGCCGCTCGCCCGGCTGGCAGCGAGCGGACAGGACTCGCCGCATTCGTCACAGGGCCGGTTGTAGCCGTGCGATACCGCATAGCAAAACTGTCCGATCACATTCCGGTCGCCTGCATACACACGGCGATAGGCTCCATTGGCCGCCAGAATCCGGTAGTCGATCCCCATGACGATCTGCGGGTCAGGCTGGGTTTCAAGAAAGCTGATGAGCTCGTTGGCGGGTGACATCGATTTGCAAGCCTTATGTCATTTATGACAGACAACCCTAGCACTACTTGCCATATATGACATCCGGTCTTTTCGACATTATTGCCAGTTTTATCTATGCTTTTGAAATCAAATAAAAATAACGGCAGCTGAATCGTTCAGAGATCTGGCACGACACTTGCGGGTACGACTCATCATGAAACTCATCTTGCCTGTTTTTCTGCACCATCCTCTGGCCCGGGAAATCTCGCTCGCCCTCGTCATCAAGCTGTTGGTGATCGCGGCCATTTTTTATGCGTTCTTCGCTGGCCATACACCGAATCCCGACGCCGATGCCGTCGCCGAACGCATCGCAAGCCCCCATCCACCCACCCAAACTCAACCGTCACTCGGGAGTTCCCATGCTGACTGAAGAACTCGTCGATCTGTCGCGGTTGCAATTCGCCGTCACCGCGTTGTATCACTTCCTGTTCGTGCCGCTGACGATCGGTCTGGCGGTGATCCTGGTGGTGATGGAGCTGACCTACGTCATAACCGATCGTCCAATCTACAAGGACATGGTGCGCTTCTGGGGCAAGTTGTTCGGCATCAACTTCGCGCTCGGGGTGACGACCGGCCTCACGCTGGAATTCCAGTTCGGCACCAACTGGGCGTACTACTCGCACTATGTTGGCGACATTTTCGGCGCGCCACTGGCGATCGAGGGACTGATGGCGTTCTTTCTCGAATCAACCTTCATCGGCCTGTTTTTCTTCGGCTGGGACCGCCTCAACAAATGGCAGCACTTCATGGTGACGGTGCTGATGGCGTTCGGCTCCAACCTCTCGGCGCTGTGGATCCTGATCGCCAACGGCTGGATGCAGAACCCGCTCGGTTCGGAGTTTTCCTTCGTCACGATGCGAATGGAAATGACGGACTTCTGGGCCATCGTGTTCAACCCCGTTGCACAGGCCAAATTCGTTCACACGGTGTCGGCGGGCTATGTCACCGCATCGCTGTTTGTGCTCGGCATTTCCAGCTGGTACCTGCTGAGAGGCCGCGACCTCGACTTCGCGCGCCGTTCGTTCCGCATCGCCGCCGGCTTCGGCTTCGCCTCGGCCCTGTCGGTGATCGTGCTGGGCGATGAATCCGGCTATACGCTGAGCGAATCCCAACAGGCCAAGATGGCAGCGATGGAAGCGATGTGGGAAACCGAGCCTGCACCCGCCGCGTTCACACTGTTTGCGCTGCCAAACGAGGCGGCCCAGCGCAATGATTACGAATTGCAGATTCCCTACGTGCTGGGGCTGATCGGCACGCGCTCGACCACCGAGACCCTGCCCGGCATCCGCGAGATCAAGGAAAAGAACCGCGAACGCATCGTGGACGGCATCAAGGCGGTGACCGCTTTGGAGCAACTGCGCAGGAATCGCGACGATGCCGCTGCGCTCGCACAGTTCGAAGCGTACAAGGCCGATCTCGGCTTCGGGCTGCTGCTGAAAAAATACATCGTTGACGTGTCGCAGGCCACACCGGACATGATCCAGCAGGCAGTCGACAGCACCATCCCGAGGGTCGCACCGCTGTTCTGGAGTTTCCGCATCATGGTCGCGCTCGGCTTCCTGTTCCTCGCGCTGTTCAGCCTGGCGCTGTTCCATTCGATCAAGGGCAATTTCATCGAGAAGAGATGGTTGCTGCGCTGGGCGCTGTGGTTCATCCCGATGCCCTGGATCGCCGCCGAACTCGGCTGGATCGTCGCCGAATACGGCCGCCAACCCTGGACGATCTATGGTGTATTGCCGACGCATATCTCGGTTTCCAATATTTCCGTCGCGAATGTATACGGCTCGCTCGCGGGATTTATCGGTTTCTATACCGTGCTGCTCATCGTCGAGATTTATCTGATGAGGAAATACGTACGACTTGGACCTGCCAGCCTCGGCACCGGCAAATACCACGGCGAGCAAGCGGCAGGCGGCGCGTTGCCTGTAAACGCACCCGCGAACCGGATCTAGGGAGCGGACATGGATTACGAAACCCTCAAACTCGTGTGGTGGTTGCTGGTCGGCGTGCTGCTGATCGGGTTCGCGATCATGGACGGCCACGACATGGGTGTCGGCACCCTGCTGCCTTTCGTCGGCCGAACCGACCTCGAACGCCGCGCCGTCATCAATACCGTCGCGGCGCACTGGGAAGGCAACCAGGTCTGGTTCGTCACCGCGGGCGGTGCGCTATTCGCCGCCTGGCCACTGGTTTACGCAACGGCGTTCTCGGGTTTTTACTGGGCGATGATGGCGGCATTGTGGGCCTTGTTCTTCCGCCCGGTGGGTTTCACCTACCGTTCCAAGATCCAGAATGCAAGCTGGCGCAGCACCTGGGACTGGGGCCTGTTCATCGGTGGCGCTGTGCCGCCGATCATCTTCGGCGTTGCTTTTGGCAACCTGCTCCTCGGCGTGCCGTTCCACTTCAACGACCTGATGATGTCGACCTACACCGGCAGTTTCTGGGCGCTGCTCAATCCGTTTGCCCTGCTCGCTGGCGTGGTCAGTCTGGGCATGCTCACCTTCCACGGCGCAAACTATATGATGATGCGCACCGAAGGGCCCATCTACCGCCGCACCCGTACCGCCAGCCTCATTTTCGGGGTGCTGACCCTCTTCGCCTTCGCGCTCGCCGGATGGTGGGTCGCGACCAGCATCGACGGCTATGCCATCACCAGTGTCATCGACGGCAACAGCCCGCCCGACCCATTGGCCAAAACCGTCGTAATTGCCGAAGGTGCATGGATGCTCAACTATAACCACTATCCCTGGACGATATGGGTGCCCATCGTGGCGTTCATCGCACTGGCGGCAGGAATCCTGTTCGCACGGCTCCACAAGGCGGGGCTGGCATTCTGGTCGTCGTCGACCGCCTGCGCCGGCATCATCGGCACCGCCGGAGTATCGATGTTTCCGTTCATCATGCCGTCGTCCACCGACCCGCGTTCCAGCCTCACTTTATATGACGCGGTGTCGTCGCATCTCACACTGGGCCTGATGCTGGGTGCCACGGTGATTTTTATTCCGCTGATCGTGATCTATACCTCGTGGGCCTACAAGGTGATGTGGGGCAAGGTCACGACCGAATTCATTTCCGCCAACGACAAGTCGGTTTACTGAAAGGAAGCGCCGTGTGGTATTTCGCCTGGATACTCGGAGTCACCATGGCCGTGCTGCTCGCGACGATCAGTGCGATGATGTGTGACGCTAGGGAATACGCGCCCGACGAAGCGCATGATCGGAACACAAACGACACACGGCAAGGCTGATCGTTTACATGATCAAGCACACCCGCATCACGCGGAAAAATCATTGTTTTGCCTGGATCGCACAGGCGTGTTGATGGAGTCTGCCGTGAATCCACCCCACATTGCCGTTCTCGGATCGGGATTCGCAGCGCTCACCGCCGTGCGTGAACTGCGACGGCACCATCGTGACGCACGGATCACGCTCGTCGCGCCCCGGGCCGCGCTGACGTATTACCCGAGCCTGATCTGGGTGCCCGCCGGATTACGACGCGGCGCCGATCTCGATATCGACGTGTCACGCTTTCTCGCCGGGCAGAATGTCGAATTCCACGCCGGGCGTGTCAGCGGCCTCGCCGATGGCGGCCGCACCGTACTGACCGGGAACGGCAGCATAACGAATGATGCGCTGCTGATCGCCAGCGGCGGCCGCTTCCTCAAGTCCCTGCCCGGCATCGAACATGCCCTGACGATCTGCGAAGGCGTGGCTGCCGCCGAATCGATCCGTGAGCGTCTGGAAAAAATGGACCGTGGCACGATCGCCCTCGGCTTCGGCACCAATCCCAGGGAGCAGGGTGCGATGCGTGGCGGCCCGATGTTCGAACTGCTGTTCGGCATCGACACCCTACTGCGCCGTCAGGGTCGCCGTGATCGCTTCAAGCTGGTGTTCTTCCACGCAGCGAAAGCGCCGGGCAAGCGCCTCGGCGAGAAGGCAGTCGCCGGCCTGCTGCGCGAAATGCAGAAGCGCGACATCGCGACCCATCTCGGCCACAAACCCACGGGCTTCGAGGCCGACCGGGTCAAGACCGAAGGCGGCGACGTGCCCGCCGACCTGATTCTCTTCATGCCCGGCATGAGCGGCCCTGCCTGGGCAAGCGAGACCGGGCTGCCGCTCTCCGACGGTGGATTTTTCCAGGCCGACGCATACTGCCAGGTCACTAGCGCCGACAAGGTCTACGTGGCCGGCGATTGCGGCAGCTACCCCGGGCCCGACTGGCTGCCCAAGCAGGCGCACATCGCCGACCTGCAGGCCAAAGCCGCCGCGAAGAATCTGCTGCGGGCGCTGGCGGGCAAGCCTGCGGTCGCGCGCTTCAAGGTCGAGCTCATCTGCATCGTCGATACGCTCGACCGCGGCATCCTCGTTTACCGCAACGAAAAGCGCGCACTCATGTTGCCGTCATGCCGCCTGTTTCACTGGGCCAAGCGCTTTTTCGAATGGCAGTATCTGCGCTCCTACCGCCGCACCACACGCACGTGAACGGCGCATTCAACACAGGCTGGGCGCGTGGCGTGTCGCTGGGATCGGCTCTGATGATGATGGTTCTGATCACCGTGTTTCCGCGCGGCCTGACGATCGCCGGCGGCAGCCCGATCAACCACGGCATCCTCGCGCTCATCATGTGGGGTCTGTCGGCCGGTTTCGTCCACGGCACAGGCTTCGTCCCGCACAACCCGATGTTGCGCGTGGCGCTCGGTCCATTGATCGCCTGGCCGTTGATGGGTGTCGGGCTGGCTTTTTATATCCGGTATTTTTTGAGGTGATGCCATGCACGTAACCGCTCCGTCCGGCCTATCCGGGCCCGGCAACAAGCTGTCGATAATCGGGCCGGCTGACCGGGCGACTCGAAAAACCTGTGAAAGCCCCATTCCACCCATGCAGCACGATGGAAACTGGCAATTGCGTACCCTTGTATGATGAATGCGCGCCGCAGGCGCCAGACATCGAATATTTTGATTCCCCCCTCACTGATAAGGAATCCTCATGAAAAAATCCCTGATTGTGATCCTGCTGCTCACCGGCTGCGCCACCTATGGCACCCAAACCGCGCAACCCGAGCAGGTCGAAGAAAGTCGCAATGTGGCCAAGTCCCTGGGCATGCAACTGAGCGCCAAGCTGAAGGCGGAGGTAAGCGCCAACGGGCCTGCATCCGCCGTCGGCGTGTGCAAGGAAATCGCACCTCAAATTGCATCCGGCTTGTCCAGACAAACCGGTTGGGAAGTAGGCCGCGTCGGCACGCGTGTGCGCAACGCCAGGACGGGTACGCCGGACGCCTGGGAGGCGAAGGCGCTGGCGAACTTCAGCGAGCGCATGAAACAGGGCGAGAAGCCCGACACGATGGAACTGGCCGAAGTCGTGACCGAACCGTCCGGAAAATATCTGCGCTACGCCAAGGCCGTCGCCGTGCAGCCCCAATGTCTCACCTGCCACGGCCCGGCCGAATCGATTCCGGCAGGCGTCAAGGCACGCCTGCAGACTGAATATCCGATGGACCAGGCCACCGGCTATCAGGCTGGTGAATTGCGCGGCGCCATCGTCGTCAAGCGGCCGCTTTGATTGCTTGCCAGGACAGGCGAGGTGTAGGCCGGCCGGCATCATCACTGAACCGGCCTGTATCGTGCGAACGGGCTGCGCTCTCGGCTCCGATTGACGAACCCAATCGAATGTGAGGGTGTAATCAATTGGATGTAGTATCGGTTACGGCCCAGGCTTAAGACCGTTTGCAATCGCAATTACATCATCCATCCGAAAAAAGGAAATAGGCAGGACTGAAACCACACCCTATCGCACCCTCCCCAGATCAATGCCCCGGCGCCCAACTTCGAAGCGATGAGTGACCGCGGCATTCCGCGCACCTACCGTCACATGCACGGCTTCGGCAGTCACACTTCCAGTCTCATCAATGCCAACGGCGAACGCTTCTGGGTCAAGTTTCACTTCAAGTGCATGCAGGGCATCGAGAACCTCACCAATGGCGAGGCCGAATCCATCGTTGCCAAAGATCGCGAGAGCCACCAGCGCGACCTCTACGAAGCGATCGAACGGGGCGACTTTCCGTGCTGGGAATTCAAGGTGCAGGTCATGCCGGAGAAGGATGCGGCCATGTATCGCTTCCACCCTTTCGACCTGACCAAGGTCTGGCCGCACGGCGATTATCCGCTCATCGACGTCGGCGTTCTGGAGCTTAACCGCAGCCCCGAGAACTATTTCGCCGAGGGCGGGCAGGCGGCCTTCAATCCGGCCAACATCGTTCCCGGGATCGGGTTTTCGCCCGACAGAATACTGCAGGGGCGCCTGTTCTCCTACAGTGATGCGCAGCGTTACCGACTGGGTGTGAACAATGCGCAGATTCCGGTCAACAAGCCGCGTTGCCCGGTTAACAGCCACCACCGTGACGGCGCGATGCGCGTCGACGGCAACTACGGTAGCACCAAGGCGTATGAACCCAATAGTCTGGAATTGTGGCAGGAAAACCTGGAAGCCAAGGAATCGCAGTTGGCACTTTCGGGCGAAGCCTACAACTGGAACTACCGCGAGGACGATGACGGCTATTACACCCAGCCCGGTATGCTGTTCCGCCTCATGACGCCGGCACAGCAGCAGGCCCTGTTCGACAATACCGCGGCCGAACTGGCGAGTGTCGACGATATGGTGAGAAAGCGTCACATCGGCAACTGCATGAAAGCCGATCCTGCCTATGGCGAAGGCATAGCCAAGGCACGGGGAATAGCGCTGAGCGAAGTGCCCTCGGCATAAGGGAGATGACACCGGATCGAGCGTAACGGAATGCAGGCGACGCAAGCGGCCCGATTGTCAAATGCGTCAGGCGGCTGTTATTGATAGCGGCAACCAGCCGGACAGCGGACGGGCTGTGGATCGATTGCATACAGTTCCAGCAGCCCTGCTCCGGCTGCATCCGCTAGAAATTGAACCGCCAATCGAAGAAGGCCGCCACCTCGTCCGGCGGCAAGGGCCTGGCGACGACATAACCCTGAATCTCGTCGCAGCCGCTCTGCCGCAAAAAGGCCACCTGGCCGGCCTGTTCGACTCCTTCGGCCACCACGCGCAGCTTCAGGGCATGGGCCAGGCGGATGATGGCGTTGACGATTTCGGCGTCGTCGCTGTCGGTCACCACATCGCTCACGAAACTCTTGTCGATTTTCAGCGCATCGATCGGCATGCGCTTCAGCTGGCCGAGGTTGGAATACCCCGTGCCGAAATCGTCGATGTAAACATGCAGCCCACGCTGGCGCAGCGCCTCGAGCATGGCGAAGCTGCGTGCGGGGTTATCCATCGCCGCGCTCTCGGTCACTTCCAGCTGCAAATACGCGGGGGGCATTCCGGTTTCCGCCAGGATGGCGTCGATGTCGTCGATCAGCCGCGCATCGGAAAACTGCCGCGGCGACAGGTTGACGGCCACCGGCGGCGGGTCGCATCCGGCATCGCGCCAGACGATCCACTGCTCGCACGCCGCCCGCACCACCCAGCGGCCCAGCGGGATGATAAGGCCGGTTTCCTCGGCCACCGGGATCAACTGTTCGGAGCCGACGCTAAAGCCCGCGCGGGGAAGCCAGCGTACCAGTGCCTCCAGCCCCACCACCTGGCCGCTGGCAAGATCGACCTTGGGCTGGTAGGCCAGCGCCAGTTCGTTGCGTTCGAGCGCCTGGCGCAAACCGCTTTCCAGCGCCTGCAACTGCTGCGCCACCGTGTTCAATTCATCGCTGAAGTACTCGATGCCGCTGCGGCGATGCTTGGCCTGGTACATCGCCAGATCGGCCTGGCGCAGCAGGGTATGGGCGTCGAGTCCGTCGTCCGGATATACGCTGATGCCGATGCTGGCGCCGATGACGTAACGCCGCTGCGCGAGCTTGAAGGGCTTGGCCAGTGCCCGGAGCAGCTTGTGCGCCACCCGGCTGGCCGCCCGCGCGGCCGGCGCATGGGTCAGAATGACGGCGAACTCGTCGCCCCCCAGGCGGGCGACGAAATCATCGGCACGCAGCTGTTCGTCCAGCCGGTTGGCGACGATACACAGCACCTGATCGCCCACCTCGTGTCCCTGCGAGTCGTTGATGTGCTTGAAGCGGTCGAGGTCGATGAACAGCAGCGAAACCTGGGATTTTTCACGCTGCGCGCGCGCCAGTGCATGGCCGAGGAAATCCTGGAAATACGAGCGATTGGGCAGGCCGGTGAGCGGGTCGTGATTGGCCAGCATGTCGAGCCGCAATTCGGAATAGCGGCGCTCGGTCAGGGCGGCCGACACGAACAGGCCGCCCAGTGCCATGGTCGCCATGCTGACTTGCAGCGCGAATACGTCGCGCGGACTCGCGACGCCGGCGAGGCCGCCGTAGGAGGCAACCGCCACGCCCAGCACGATGAGCGCCGACAGGAAAATCGCCAGGCTCGCGCCGGTCACCGAAAACCGCAGCGCGGCCCACAGCACCGCCGGCATCATCACGAACAGGACAATTTCGGCTGGCCGCAAAGGCTCGACGTACTCCATCATCGCCAGCGTCAGCGCCAGCATGCCGAGCATCAGCACCAGGCCTTCCAGCCGTGCGCCCCTGTTGGTCGGCAATAAATCCCAGCGTGTCGCCGTCAGCAGCAGCGGCGCAATCAGGTACACCCCCAGCAGATCGCCCAGCCACCATACCCACAAGCCCCGCAATACCGTGTCGACCGGCAGGTGGCCCCAGAAATAGAGGCTGAGCATGCCCGTCAGTGCGCTCGCCGCGCAGCCCAGCGGGGCGGCCACCAGCGCAAACTTGGCGACGCTGGGCACATAATCGAGGGTGGTGCTGAAAGGCTGCAGGTAACGCGGCAGATACCCAATGATCCACGCTTCCGCAGCCGCGCCGAGTGCAAAGCGGAATGCCTCGTCCGGCGGCAGAGACAGGCTGTTGATCGCGAACGACCCCAGTGCGGTCCCCACCACGCCTGCCGCGCCGAAGCGCAGGCTCGCCATGGCGCCAATGCCGGCAGCCAGCCAGACGGCGGCGACCACGCCAGCAATGTAGGCCGCAAGCTTGAGACTGAGCCAGCCTGCCAGCGCATACGCCAGCGCCGTCAGTCCGGCGATCAGCACAAAGCGCCTGACCTCGGCGAAACCCGGCAGCGGCAGGCGAGCCAAGACGCTAAAGCCTGCCTACTGCACGGGATCGAGTTCGGCGCGCACCGACTCCAGCGCGTCCTTGAGGGTTTCCTCGGACAGTCCGTTGAGCTGCTCCGCCAGCATTTCGGCCGCATCGATGGTATCGGCTTCATCGGGCAGGCTGTCGGTATCGAGATTGGCCACGAACACCGCCGCCGCCCCCGTCACCTGCAGCAGCTGGCGGCGCTCGTTCATCAGCATTTCGATTTCGTCGCGCAACAGGCGGATTTCGTCTTCTTTCATGGCGTGCAGGGTCATGCTTGTCTCCGTATTTACTGCCTTGGTCAGCCAAACAGAGTTAACACTCCGGTGTAGCCATACAATCGGTTGTGGGAAATTTCACCGTTGGCAAAGAACCCCACCAGCGGAAAATCACCGAGGGCGTCGCGAATCAGCTCCATTTCCCGATTCGGCGCGCCGAACATGTGCTGGCCGCGCCCCAGGCAGGAATAATACACGCCACCCCGGATCGGCGAACCCAGCTGCGCCCCGATGGCTTGCAGCATCCGCAGCAGGTCGTCTTCGGCGGTTTGCTGGTCGCGGCGGCAGAACAGCAACTCATCCCCCGGCTCGACATACTCGCCGATCGCCACCAGATGGTTCTGCGGATCGACGCCGAGAATATTGCGCACCAGATAATCGCCGGTATCCGATCCACGTACCGGCAGGCCGACGAAGATATAGCCGGCCGCGCGCCGCAGGTCGTGCGCCAGTACTTCGCCGACCTCCTCCTTCATCACGTCCAGCGCCGGGCGGTTATCGAGGCCGCCGACGACGTTCTTGTTGGCGGCGGTGATGCGGTGGCGCGGCCCCAGCGGCGAAATGCCTTGCGTCAGCCGCGTCGCCAGCTTCACCCGTTCGCCGAACAACACGCCCGACAGGCCGCCGCTCACCACGCCGTCGCTGATCTGTGCCGTCTCGCCGCGCGAACTCGACAGCCCGCCGACGACAAAGCTGCCCGACACATGTGCGGAGAGGCCTTCGATCAGTTCCTGAACTTGCGTGTTCGCCGGGTCGCCATGCACCAGCGCGACATACGCATCCGGTGGCTGCGCCTCGATGTCCTGCAGCGTGCGCACTACCGGCAGCATGCTGAAGTCGGCCGATGCAAATTCACCCAGCATCACCGCCATCGCCGGCTCTTCCAGATATTCCACACCGGTGGCGCAGATCCCCACGCCCACACTGCCGGTCCAGTGCATCACCCCGGTCGCGCTTTTAAAAAATGCCAGGATTGCAGCGAGTTCGCCGGCGAAGGCATCCGATACATACAAGAATCCCAGCGTCGCCGTGGAGGGAATTGCGCCCAACTGGCCCATGCAGGTCTGTGCGGCGCGAGTCCAATCGGCATCGGCGGCGTGAGCAAATTTGAAAGGGGTATTCATAAGATTAAGATATCGATCAGGAATCCCGTCAGTTCGGCATGTCGGCCATGGATGATGGCATTGCGCCCGCCACTGGCGTGGCGGGCGCAATGCCATGCATCAGTAGCCGGTTCTGCTGCTCCGCGGCAATTCGCCCTCGCCAAAGAAATTCCACAATAGATGCGCAACCACCTCGGGCGCAATCACGGTGTGCTGATTGTGTGCATCCTGTAGAGCGGTACGCAGCTTTTTACGCAATTCGGGGTCGCCGGTCAGATCGAAAATGATGTCGACTTTTGCGCCGAGCGTCACCACTTCCATCGCGTCCTTGAATACCGGCACCTTGCTGTGCATGAACCCAAGCGCAACCGGCGACTCCAGGTCGCGCGACGCGACGGCGACAATGTCGACGTTGACGTGTTCTTCCTGGATTTTTGCCAGAAAATGTTCCGCGAATTTTTCCCCGACATCGCCCAGACCCAGCAGGGCGACTTTCACGACATGGCTCATGAACATCTCTCCTCGTATCAGTTATTGTTGGCAACAGCAGGATCTGTTGCTTTGTCGATCGGGCGGTCCAGCTCAGCGGGTCGCCCGTCGCGCGTTTGAAACGCATCTGGAGCATACGTATCCCGCCCCTGCCTGTCGATACCATCCTGCCGCCAGCAGTGTGGCGGGACGGAACCCGCCCTCGCAGCTTCATGCCCGGCGGGCCCCGCGATATGATGCAGGCTGTCGACTCGCCCCTTTCCCCCCATGCCAGACCCTTCCACGCTCTACCCGCCGCTCACGCCCTACGCCAGCGGCATGCTGGAAACGCCCAGCGTCCATCATGTCTACTGGGAAACGTCCGGCAATCCCGCCGGCATCCCGGTATTGTTCGTGCATGGCGGCCCCGGCTCCGGCACCTCGCCCAACCAGCGGCGGTTCTTCGATCCGGCCCGCTACCGCATCGTCCTGTTCGACCAGCGCGGCTGCGGGCGCTCGACGCCGCATGGTGAGCTCACCGACAACACCACGCCGCACCTGATCGCCGACATGGAAGCGCTGCGCGTCGAACTCGGCATCGACAGCTGGCTGGTGTTCGGCGGATCGTGGGGGTCGACCCTGACGCTGGCCTACGCCGAGGCCCATCCGGAACGCTGTCGCGGGCTGGTGCTGCGCGGGATATTCCTGTGCCGCAAGAGCGAGATCGACTGGTTTCTCAACGGCATCCGCACCTTCTTCCCCGAGGCGCAGCGCAAGTTCGCGGAATTCATCCCCGAAGCAGAGCGCCACGATCTGCTCGGTGCCTATTACCGCCGCCTGCTCGATCCGGACCCGGCCGTGCACCAGCCGGCTGCCCATGAGTGGGCCACTTTCGAGGCGTCCTGCTCGACCCTGCTGCCCAGCCCGGAGCTCGTCGCTGCGTTCGGTCGCGACAAGACCGCGCTTTCGCTTGCAAGGATCGAGGCGCACTATTTCGCGAATGACATTTTCCTGCCCGGCAACAGCCTGCTCGCCAACGTCGACCGCGTCCGCGCCATTCCCGCCGTCATCGTGCAGGGGCGCTACGATGCCGTCTGCCCGATCGTGTCGGCCGACGAACTCGCCCGCGCCTGGCCCGAGGCCCGCTATGCGATCGTGGCGGATGCCGGCCACTCGGCCTTCGAGCCGGGCATCTGCCGCGAACTCGTCGCCGCATGCGACCGTTTTGCCCGGACCGGAGCCTTCGATTGATGGCGCTGTCACCTTACGTCTTCGATGCCAGCGCCGAGAACTTCAACCGGCTGGTGCTGGAAAACTCACACAAGGGTCCGGTGCTGGTGCACTTCTGGACCCCCAAGGCCGGGCCCTGCTTCATTTTGATGCCGCGCCTGGTGAAGCTCGCCGCCGAATACGGCGGCAAATTTCTGCTCGTCATGTTGAACGCCGAAGAGCTGCCGGAGCTGGCGCGGCGCTTCAGCGTCAACTCGGTGCCGACGGTGAAGTTCTTCTGGCGCGGCGAGGTCGCCCATACCATCCACGGCGCCGACCCCGACAGCAGCTTCCGCGCGGTGCTCGACCGCTTCATCGCCGGTGACGCCAACCGTGCCCACGCGCTGGGCGTGGCGGCCTGGCAGGCGGGCAATAGCCAGCAGGCGCGCATGTTGCTCGCCAACGCGGCGCTGGCCGAGCCTGCCAATCTGACGATCCCGCGCGACCTCGCCAAGCTGCTGTGGGCCGAGGGCGAAGGCGAACAGGCGTTGAAACTGCTCGACAGCCTGCCGCCCGAGGCACGCGCCGACGCTGTCATTGCGCCCCTGTACGCGCATTTGAATCTGGCGGAAACCGCCCGCCTGGCGTCGCCGCTGGCCGACCTCGATGCATGCCTCGCCCGCGACGCCGACGACCTCGCCACACGCTATCAACGCGCAGCGGTACGGCTGGCAGGCGACGACTTTTCCGGCGCCATGGCGGACCTGCTGGCCATTGCGCGCACCGACCGCGGCTTTCGCAACGATATCGCCCGCACCAGCCTGCTGGCGCTATTCGACCTGCTCGGCAGCGCACATCCGCTGACGCGTCAATATCG
The DNA here is from genome assembly GCF_000376425.1 of Thiobacillus denitrificans DSM 12475. Lineage (GTDB taxonomy): Bacteria > Pseudomonadota > Gammaproteobacteria > Burkholderiales > Thiobacillaceae > Thiobacillus > Thiobacillus denitrificans. The sequence continues at coordinate 109,667 of NZ_AQWL01000009.1, forward strand.
CCAGGCCTTGTTCGAATCGCTGCATTGAACTTCGATCACCCTGCCTTTGCGCCCTACCAGACGTTGATCGACGCGATGGGACTGGCGCGCGGGCTGACCTCGCTCGATGCACTCAACGCGCTGGCCGCCGCGCGCGGCACGACGCAGGCGCGCGGGCTGCCGCTGCGCTTTGTCGCCCCCGACGGCCGCCACTCGGCGCGCGACTACGAAACGCATATCCTGCACACCGGCCAGGTGCCGACCCGCGCCGACACCTGGCACGACGTGCTGAATGCGCTGGTGTGGCTGCGCTTTCCACGCTTCAAGTCAGCGCTGAACGCGGCCCACGGCGAGGCCATCGCGCTGGAGACCGACACCCGGCGCGGGCGCCGGCGCGACGCGCTGACGGTGCTCGACGAATCGGGCGTGTGGGTGATCAGCCGCGACCGGATCTTGTCCGGGCAATTGGCCGGGCGTGCATGGCACGCGCTGTTCTGGGAAGCGCGGGCCCGCGTGGAAAGTGACATGGGCTTTGTGGTGGTCGGCCATGCGCTGCTGGAAAAGGCGCTGGCGCCTTATCCCTCGATGACCGGAAAATGCCTGACGCTGATCTCGGATTCGCTCGACCCCGATGCTGCCGATACGCTGGCGGTCGCTGCGCTCGAAACCGTCGACACCCCACGCCAGCTTGCGCCCCTGCCGATACAAGGCATTCCCGGCTGGGATGCAGCCAGCGCAGACGCCGCGTATTACGCCAACGCGGAAATCTTCCGGCCTGCGCGCTAGGCTGTCGCGGCCGGCAGTTCGCCGCCGGCGATCCAGGACTGCGCCAGTTCCAGTTCGTCAAACAGGCGGATATCCGCCGACATGAACAGGCGATTCACCCACATGCTCCACGCCACCCACTGGTCGCCGGTCAAAATCGCGATGCGGCCGAAATCGTTCTTGTGCTCGCGCGAGAATTTCAGCTCCTCCCACGCCACGTCGACGCTGTAGGACAGCATGTCGCGCAGGTCGAACAGCAGGTTGACCGTGCCCTGAAACTGGATGCCGTAGCACACTGCCTGCTCCAGTTCGCGGTAGTCGCTCAGGGTGAACTGGCCCATCACGGTGACGGCGATCTGGTTGTCCTTGACGTTCAGGTTGATCATGGCGCACTCCTCATGTCCGAGTTCCAACTATAGCGAATCGGGCCGGATTGGGGTTGATGCGCGTACCGCCCACACCCCGGCTGCCGCCACCAGCGCCATGCCGATCCAGGCCAGCAACGGCAAGCGTTCGCCAAACAGCAGCACGCCGTACAGGGCGGAAAACCCGACTGTCGTGTAGGCCAGCGAGCCGACCGTGAGCGTGCGGCCGCGATGGTAGGCACGTGTCAGCGCCAGCTGCGCCACCGTGGCGGTGACGCCGATGCCGATCAGCCACGGCCAGTCGCCAGCCTGTGGAAGGTGGAATCCAGCCACCGCCATCCAGGCTGCGCCGCCCACGGTCGACAACAACGTGAAATAGAACACCACGCGCCATTCGGATTCGCCCAGCCTGCCGAGTTGCTTGACGTTGACGTAGGCCACCGCCGCCAGCATGCCGGACGTCAGCCCGGCCAGGGCCGGCAACCAGGCCTGCCCCTGAACCTGCGGTTGCAGCAGCAGCACGATGCCGACAAAGCCCAGCAGCACCGCACCGTTCAAGCCGCGCCCGTGGCGTTCATGCAGCCACCACGCCGACAGCGCGGCAAGGAACAGCGGCGCGGTGTAGTTGAGGGTGACCGCGGTGGCGAGCGGCAGCCGCGCCAGCGCGTAGAAGAACAGCACCAGCGCGGAAAAGCCGGACAGGCTGCGCCAGAAATGGGCTTTCAAATGAGGGGTGGCAAGCGGCGCCAGCAGCCGGCGATGGCTGATCGCGATCACGCCCCAGATGGCGAGCAGCCCGAACGCCGAACGATAGAACACCAGTTCGGCCGGGGAAAAGGTGGCGGACGCATGTTTCACCAGCACGCTCATCAGCGCGAACAGCGCCGCCGCCACCAGCATCCAGCTCGACTTCATTGCGGCTGGGCGAAAAAAACGGGCGGAATACGCCGCCCGTTCGCCGAGGTGTTCCACCCGCTCATTTCAGATGCGGCTCGATCTCTCGCCGCAGGAAACTGTGGAAATGCATCATTCCATCCTCCAGCGGCGACTGGTACGGCCCCGTCTCCGAAATGCCCTGCTGGTATAGCGCGCGCCGCCCCTTGTGCATGCGTTCGCAGATGTCCTCGTCTTCCACCGCGGTTTCGTGATATGCCGCCTGTTCGGCCTCGATGAAGGCGCGCTCGAACAGGACGATGTCCTCGGGATAATAGAACTCGACCACGTTGCTGCACGACTCCACCCCGGTCGGCACGATCGACGACACCACCAGCACGTGCGGATACCACTCGACCATCAGGCCCGGATAGTAGGTCAGCCAGATCGAGCCATGCGCGGGCGCCTTGCCCTGCTGGTAGGCCAGCACCTGTTCGTGCCATTTCTGGTACACCGGCGAGCCCGGCTTGGTCAGCCCGCGATTCACCCCCACCGTCTGCACCGACCACCAGTCGCCGTATTCCCATTTCAGATCGTCGCAGGTGACGAAGTGACCGAGCCCGGGATGATAGGGCGCGACGTGGTAGTCCTCCAGGTACACCTCGATGAAGGTTTTCCAGTTGCAGGCGTAATGCGTCACGTCGACGCGGTCGAGCATGAAGCCGGAGAAATCGAGCTCGCGCGCCGCCTGCATGCCGGCCAGATCGGCCTTCACATCGCGCGCGCCGGCGAACAGCAGGCCCTGCCAGTTCTGCAGGCCGCTGCGATCGAGGTTGAGGCAGGGATTGCCGGGAAACGCCGGCGCGCCCATCAGCCGGCCCTGGCTGTCGTAGGTCCAGCGGTGGACCGGGCAGACGATGTTGCCGGACGGCAGCTTGCCGCGCCCTTGCAGCATCAGCGCCTGGCGATGACGGCATACATTGGACAGCAGCTCGATGCCGGTTCCGCCGTTGACCAGCATCTTCGCGCCGTCGAACAACTCCAGCGCGTGATAATCGCCCGCTTCGGGCACCATCAAGCGATGGCCCGCATAACCGGGGCCTTGTTTGAACAGATGTTTCAGTTCCAGCGCGTAGACGGCCGGATCGAAGTACCAGGAAACCGGCAACTGAGGTGAAATTAGCGACAAGGCGCTGGATTCGGCGAGATCGCTCATGGCGTACCCTACTCAAAACCAAGCCCCCTTCCAGTCGGTACCGGAAGCGGCAAGCGTGATCGCGAAACGACCACCATTAAAAACGTATCGGGGCCCAGGCCCTGATGCCCACCGGATTTACGGATGAACCCCTGCCTGGACACAATGCCTTACGGCGCAGGGAAAGCGCGAAATTCTAGCATAGGCAGGCATCGCGGGGAGGCGCCTGCGCGCCGAATTTGCTAAAGTAGCGTCCTTTCTCCGCCGGGTTCGAAATTTCATGGCCAAATCCCGCGCCGCCACGCCCCCCAAAGATTACGAGTCGGCATTGACCGAACTGGAAGCCATCGTGGGCGAGATGGAATCCGGCCAGCTGCCGCTGGAGGCCTCGCTGACCGCCTACAAGCGCGGCGCCGAACTGCTGCAGTACTGCCGTCAGCAACTGGCCGCTGCCGAACAGCAAGTGAAGATCCTGGAAAACGGCACCCTGCAGCCCTTCAAGACCGAAGACATCGATGACTGATTTTGCCGCCTGGACACAGGCATGCCAGGCACGCATGGAAAGCGTGCTGGCCGAATGGCTCCCCGCCCCCCAGATTGCCCCGCAGCGCCTGCACGAGGCCATGCGCTATGCGGTGCTGGGCGGCGGCAAGCGAGTACGGCCGCTGCTGGCATTTGCCGCCGGCGAAGTCGCGGGCGCCGATATCGAACGCGTACAGCACGCCGCTGCGGCAGTGGAACTGATTCACGCCTATTCGCTGGTGCACGACGACATGCCGGCGATGGACGACGACGCACTGCGGCGCGGCAAGCCCACGGTACATGTCGAATTCGACGAAGCCACCGCCCTGCTGGTGGGCGACGCGCTGCAGAGTCTGGCGTTCGACATCCTCGCGGCGCAGCCGCTGGCCGACGACGCTGCCGTCCAGCTGAGCATGGTGCGGCTACTGGCGCAGGCAGCGGGATCCCGCGGCATGGCCGGCGGCCAGGCGATCGATCTGGCCAGCGTGGGCAAGCCGCTCGACCTGACCGAACTCGAATTCATGCACATCCACAAGACCGGCGCGCTGATCCGCGCCTCGGTACTGCTGGGCGCGCAGTGCGGTGTCTTGCCCGACGCGACTGCCGCGGCGCTCGATCATTACGCCAAATGCATCGGCCTGGCCTTTCAGGTGGTGGACGACGTGCTCGATGCCGAAACCCCCACCGCCACGCTGGGCAAGACCGCCGGCAAGGACGCCGCCAACAACAAACCGACCTACGTCAGCCTGCTCGGCGTGACGCGCGCGCGCGAACTGGCGCTGGAACTGCGCGCCGACGCCCGCACTGCGCTGACCCCGCTCGGCGCGCGCGCCGAGCGGCTGCGCCAGCTGGCCGATTTTGTGGTCGAACGGACGTTTTAAGATGGCCACGCCTTTGCTCGACACCCTCCACACCCCCACCGACCTGCGCGCCCTGGCACCGGCCGAGTTGCCGCAACTCGCTGCCGAACTGCGCGAATTTCTGGTGCAGTCGGTTTCCCGCACCGGTGGCCACCTGGCATCCAATCTCGGCACGATTGAACTGACCCTCGCCCTGCATTATGTGTTCGACACCCCGCGCGACCGCATCGTCTGGGACGTCGGCCACCAGACCTATGCCCACAAAATCCTGACCGGCCGCCGCTCGGCGATGGCCGGCCTGCGTCGGCCGGGTGGCATCGCCGGGTTTCCGCGCCGCGTAGAAAGCGAGTTCGATGCCTTTGGCGTCGGCCACTCCAGCACCTCGATTTCGGCGGCGCTCGGCATGGCCGAGGCGTTTCGTCAGCTTGGCTCCAGCCACCGCGCGGTGGCGATCATCGGCGACGGCGCCATGACCGCCGGCATGGCATTCGAGGCACTCAACAATGCCGGCGCCACCGACCTGCCTCTGCTGGTGGTGCTGAACGACAACGACATGTCGATTTCGCCCAACGTCGGCGCGCTCAACAACTACCTGGCGCGCATGATGTCCGGCAAGTTCTACGCGGCGGCCCGCCGCGCCGGCGAAAGAGTACTGTCCGTCGCGCCGCCGATTCGCGAACTCGCCAAGCGCGCCGAGGAACACATGAAGGGCATGGTGACGCCTGGCACCCTGTTCGAGGAATTCGGCTTCAACTACATCGGTCCGATCGATGGCCACGATCTCGACGTGCTGCTGGAAACGCTAGGCAACATCAAGCAGCTCAGCGGCCCGCAATTTCTGCATGTGGTCACCCGCAAAGGCAAGGGCTATGAACCCGCCGAAACCAACCCCTGCCTGTATCACGGCGTGTCGTGCTTCGACCCGGCCGCAGGCGTCGCCGAAAAAACCGGCGGCAAGCCCACCTACACCCAGGTGTTCGGCGACTGGCTGTGCGACATGGCTGTCACCGATACGCGGCTGGTCGGCATCACGCCAGCAATGCGCGAAGGCTCCGGGCTGGTGCGCTTCTCCGAACAGTTTCCGAAACGCTATTTCGACGTCGGCATCGCTGAACAGCACGCGCTGACTTTCGCCGCCGGGCTGGCCTGCGAGGGGGTGAAGCCGGTGGTGGCGATTTATTCGACCTTCCTGCAGCGCGCCTACGACCAGCTGATCCATGACGTCGCACTGCAGAACCTGCCGGTGATGCTGGCGATCGACCGCGCCGGCCTGGTCGGTGCCGACGGCCCCACCCACGCCGGCAGTTTCGACCTCTCCTTCCTGCGCTGCATCCCCAACCTGCTGATCGCCGCGCCATCGGACGAGAACGAGTGCCGCCGCCTGTTGACCACCGCCTTCCTGCACGATGGCCCTTCGGCGGTGCGCTATCCGCGCGGCAGCGGCGGCGGCGCCGCGATCGAACCCGGCCTCGAACCAGTCGAGATCGGCAAGGGCCTGCTGCGTCGGCGCGGCCACGATGTCGCGCTCGTCGCCTTCGGCAGCCTGGTCGCACCCTCGCTACAAGCGGCCGAAGCGCTCGATGCCAGCGTGGCCGACATGCGCTTCGTGAAACCGCTGGACCTGGACTTGCTACGTGAATTGGCGCACAGCCACCGTCTGCTGGTGACACTGGAAGAAAATACGGTGGCGGGCGGCGCCGGCACCGGGGTAGCCGAGGCTCTGGCCGGACTTGGCCTCAGCATGCCGATCCTGCATCTGGGCCTGCCCGACACTTTTATCGAACATGGCGACCCGGCTGCGATGCTGGCTGGCTGCGGGCTCGACGCGACGGGGATAGTCCATTCCGTACGTCAGCGGATGATCTTATTATCCGAGTAGTTTACTCAACTATTCGGACAGTTTATACTTAGTCTAAACTGTCCCCAGCCCAAGCTGAAACCAATACAAGGAGCCTGCCATGAACCAGATCTGCGAAACCGCCGTTTGCATGCCGGACGTACAAAGTTCGACCGACACGCGGCAAATCGCCATCAACAAGGTCGGCATCAAGAGCATTCGCCACCCGGTTCGGGTCGCTGACAAGAGCGTCGGCGTCCAGCACACCATCGCCAGCTTCAATATGTACGTGTACCTGCCGCATAACTTCAAGGGTACGCACATGTCGCGCTTCATTGAAATCCTCAATACACGCGAGCGCGAGATTTCGGTCGAGAATTTCGAGGGCATGTTGCGCCAGATGATCGAACGCCTGGAAGCCGAATCCGGCTACATCGAAATGACCTTCCCCTACTTCATCAACAAATCCGCGCCCATCTCAGGCGTGCAGAGCCTGCTGGATTACGAAGTCACCTTCATCGGCGCAATAGAGAACGGCCAATACACCCACACCACTCGCGTGCTGGTGCCGGTGACCTCCCTGTGCCCGTGCTCGAAGAAAATCTCCGATTACGGCGCCCACAACCAGCGCTCGCACGTCACCGTCACCGCCAGGACCAACGGCTTCCTATGGATCGAAGACCTGGTGCGCAAAGTTGAAGACCAGGCCTCGTGCGAGCTGTTCGGCCTGCTGAAACGGCCTGACGAGAAATACGTCACCGAACGCGCCTACGACAATCCGAAATTCGTCGAGGACATCGTGCGCGACGTCGCCGCCGCAATGAACGCCGAACCCATGATCGATGCGTATGTGGTGGAAGCCGAGAACTTCGAATCCATCCACAATCATTCGGCGTACGCATTGATCGAGCGCGACAAGACAAAGCAATAATTTCCTGCAGCATCGCAGGAGCGGGGCCCGCAACAGTGGGCCCCGCTTCATTTTGCCCGCTTGCCGTCAATACCGCTGCGTAAGCGTCATCGTCTGCCCGTCGCGCCGCATTTCCATCCGGTTCAAAAAGCTCATCCCCAAAAGCGGCACGCTCAAACCGGTCTCGACCACCAGACCGTCGACCTGGCTGACAGTAATGCCGCCGACCTTGACGGTATTGAACTTGACGCGCCAGGCAGGCACCACCCCTGCGGCGGTGCCGACGCCAGTGGCCTGCCCGGCCTTGTAGTCGAGTCCGATGCGTCTGGCTTCGGCAGCGCTGATGGCGATGGACGTCGCGCCGGTGTCGACCAGGAAGCTCATCGGATACCCGTTGAGCGAACCGGCCGCGGCAAAGTGGCCACGGGCATCGGCCGTGAGCGACACGCTCTGGCGCGGGCCAGTCGGCGCGCCGCCTGCAAACGATTGCCCCATACCCAGCGTACGGCGCTTGCCGTCGACGTCGAAACTGGCACTACCGGAATCCGCGGCCACCAGTTTCACTCCCTGAACCGTCTGTCCCACACTCAGGGTACGTGGCCTGCCGCCGTCGATGCTGACGATGGCCTTGTCCTTGAACAGCCCCGTCACCGAGATGCTGGCTGCCCACGCAGGCATGCAGGAAAGTCCGCCTGCGGCTATCATCATCACGACCGTTTTTTTATCGAGAGGCATCATGCTTCCTGTTCTGGTTTTCCGTCATTCGCTCACCGAAGGGCCGGGATATTTCACCACGTTTCTGGATCACCACGGCATTCCCTGGCAGCTGGTTCGCATCGACGCCGGCGACGCCGTGCCCAAAGACCTTAACGGCGCTTCGGGCATCTGCTTGATGGGCGGGCATATGAGCGTCAACGACGACCTGCCCTGGATTCCGCCGCTGCTGGCCCTGATCCGCCAGGCGGTCGCATCGGACGTTCCGGTGATTGGTCATTGCCTGGGCGGGCAGCTGATGTCCAAAGCGCTGGGCGGCACGGTGAGCCGTAACCCGGTCAAGGAGATCGGCTGGGGCGACGTCCGCATCAGCGACGCCGAAGCAGCGCTTCCCTGGCTGGGCGAAGCCACACAGCCCATGCTGGCGTTTCACTGGCACGGCGACACCTTCAGTCTGCCGCCGGGCGCCACGCGCATTCTCGACAGCGTCTGGTGCGCCAACCAGGCCTATATCCTGAATGGCCGCCATATCGGTATGCAATGCCACGTCGAAATGACGCCCGAACTGATCGCCAGCTGGTGCGACAGCGGCGGCGCCGAAATCGCCGCCAGCGACAGTCCCGGCGTACAGTCTCCCGGCGCCATCCAGGCGGACATGGATGCCCGCATCGCCCGCCTGCATCAACTGGCCGACAAAATATATTCCCGCTGGATTCAAGGGCTTAGAAAATAATCATGCGGCCGCCCCGAGAAGACGCTGGACAGCCGTATCGCGCAGGGTAGGATAGCCAACGGAGTCATATCCAGGTTTAAAGATTCATCGTGATAACGGAGGATTTATGCAAAACGTCGACTATGCCAACTTCGATTTCGGCGAACGTCTCAATGGCTTCATCCACGAGGTGATGAATTACGGCGGTAGCCCCCGTACCGAAGCCGACCTCACCGAAGGCCAAAAAGTCTTCGTGCGGGCAGTCAAGCGCGAAATGGTCAAATACGCCGACCCCAACCGTCACGGCTACCCACATAACCTGCTTGAGCAGATGGAGGCTTTCACCCGTACCGTAGGCGATCTGCATAACTCCTATTTCGATTCGGGTATGCGCAAGATCAGCGACTGTCTGTACAACCGCTGGAAAATGCTCTACGAAGAAACCAAAAAACTGGCTGCAGCCGGTGGCGACACCAAGCCTGCCTGGGTTGACGTCATCAAGACCGAGCAGACCGACATGCCTGCCTTCTTCGACGCATAAGCAGTTGTTTCAAAATAAAAAAGCCCGGCCATACCGGGCTTTTTTATGGCCATGAGTCAATATCAACCCCGCTTATCCTCAAATAAAAATAAAGCATTATTCAGACATCAGCCCCGGTGCTATGCTGCCCCGACTCAATAACCCCTTCAATTCTGAGGAGACAGCATGTCCAAACTGGTACGCCCCCACGGTGGCGGCGAACTCAAACCCCTGCTGCTGACGGGCGCCGCACTTGCTGCCGAGCAAGCCCGCGCTGCCTCGCTGCCCAAGGTCAAGATGACCTCGCGCGAAACCGGCGACCTCATCATGATGGGAATCGGCGGTTTCACCCCGCTCGAAGGCTTCATGACCCATGCCGACTGGCAGGGCGTATGCGACGGCTATAAAATGGCCAACGGCCTGTTCTGGCCGATTCCGGTCACCCTCTCCGCCGATGAAGTCACCGCCCAGAATATCGCGGTCGGTGCCGATATCGCACTGGTCGACAGCGAATCCGGCAACATCATGGGCACCATGAAGGTGACCGAGAAATACGCTATCGACAAGGCGCACGAGTGCATGCAGGTCTACAAGACCACCGATCTCGAGCACCCTGGCGTGAAGATGGTCATGGACCAGGGCCCGGTCAATCTCGCCGGTCCGGTCAAGGTGCTGTCCACCGGCAGCTTCAAGGAAGAGTACGGCGACCAGTTCATGACCCCCGCCGAAACTCGCGCCGCATTCGAAAAAATGGGCTGGTCCAAGATTGCCGCTTTCCAGACCCGCAACCCGATGCACCGCTCGCATGAGTATCTGGCCAAGATCGCCATCGAAACCATGGACGGCGTGCTGATCCACTCGCTGCTTGGCGCGCTGAAGCCGGGCGACATTCCCGCCGAAGTCCGTTCCGAAGCGATCGCCACTCTGATCGACAACTATTTTGCCCCCAACACCGTGATCCAGGCGGGCTACCCGCTCGACATGCGCTACGCCGGCCCGCGCGAAGCCCTGCTGCATGCGCTGTTTCGCCAGAACTACGGCTGCTCGCACCTGATCGTCGGCCGCGACCACGCCGGCGTGGGTGATTACTATGGCCCGTTCGACGCGCAGAAGATTTTCGACGAAATCCCCAAGGATGCGCTCGAAACCAAGAACATGAACATCGATTGGACCTTCTGGTGCAATAAATGCGGTGGCATGGCCTCGCAGCGTACCTGCCCGCATACCAAGGACGACCGCATCCTGCTGTCCGGCACCAAGGTACGTTCGATGCTGTCCGAAGGCCAGGATCTGCCGGTCGAATTCAGCCGCCCGGAAGTCGCCAAGGTGCTGCAAAAGTATTACGCCGGCCTCTCCGCGGAGCAGAACGTCAAGGTCGAGTTGAAAGGCCACTCGGCAGCGTAGTTTTTTTCCGGACGGCAGGCATGCCGGATGGAATGGCTCCGATCGTTGCAGCAGTGATCGGGGCAAGCTTTTAGGACACGAGCCTACCGGAAGCGGATTCGCGAGTCGCCCCGGCCAAGGACGGGTTCAGTTCTAAGCGGACCGCGACGTACGCGGATTGTTAGCTAACTTTAGGAGACTGTAATGCCAACCTATGTTCGTACCGACAAGTGCGACGGTTGCAAGGGTCAGGACAAGACCGCTTGCATGTACATCTGCCCGCACGATCTGATGAAACTGGACAAGGACGGTTCGGAAACCGGCCACGCCATGCGTGCGTTCAACCAGGAACCCGAGCAGTGCTGGGAGTGCTATTCCTGCGTGAAGATTTGCCCGCAGCAAGCCATTGAAGTTCGCCACTACGCCGACGTCGTGCCGCTGGGCGGCATGGTTCAACCGCTGCGTGGTTCCGACTCCATCATGTGGACCATCAAGTTCCGTAACGGCGTGTTGAAGCGTTTCAAGTTCCCGATCCGCACCACCCCCGAAGGCTCGATCGATCCCTACGGCAACAAACCCATGCCCAAGATGGCTGATATCGAGTCCACGGGTTCCTTCACCCGTGACATGATGGGGGGCTACCGTGCCGGCAACCCCGCTGAACTGATTCGCAAGTAATTTAGAGAGGTAAACGAAATGGCTGGAGAATTTGGTAATCCTGAAGTAGTCCAGGAGGAAGTCGACATCCTCCTGATCGGCGGCGGCATGGCTTGCTGCGGCGCCGGTTACGAAGTCATGCGCTGGGCTGACGCCGCCAAGGCAGAGACCGGCATCGATCTGAAGATCAAGCTGGTCGACAAGGCCGCGATGGACCGTTCCGGTGCCGTGGCACAAGGCCTGTCCGCGATCAACACCTATATCGGATCCGAACAGGATCCCGCCGACTACGCCCGCATGGTCTCCAACGACCTGATGGGTATCACGCGTGACGACCTCGCCTACGACCTCGGCCGCAACGTGGATGATTCCGTGCACCTGTTCGAGGAATGGGGCCTGCCGATCTGGAAGACCGACGAAAACGGCGAGCGCCACGACGGTTCGCAAGGCCTGCCCACGCTGAAGGACGGCGGCAAGCCCGTGCGTTCCGGCAAATGGCAGATCATGATCAACGGCGAATCCTACAAGTGGATCGTGGCCGAAGCGACCAAGAAGGCGCTCGGCATGGATCGCATCGAAGAGCGCATCTTCATCGTCAAGCTGGTCAACGACAAGAACGACCCCAACCGCATCGCCGGTGCCGTCGGCTTCTCGACCCGCGACCACAAGGTCGTCGTCTACAAGGCCAAGGCGATCCTGCTGGCCGCCGGTGGCTGCGTGAACATCTTCCGTCCGCGCTCCGTCGGTGAAGGTACCGGCCGTGCCTGGTACCCGGTGTGGAACGCAGGTTCGACCTACGCGATGGCTGCCGAAGCCGGCGCCGAGCTGACCATGATGGAAAACCGCTTCGTGCCCGCCCGCTTCAAGGACGGCTACGGCCCGGTCGGCGCATGGTTCCTGCTGTTCAAGGCCCAGGCCGTCAACGCCTACGGCGAAGTCTACATGCAGAAGAACAAGGAACTGCTGAACGACTACCCCCCCTACGGTCAGGCTGCCGTGCCGGCTTCGTGCCTGCGTAACCACCTGATGCTGAAGGAAATGAAGGAAGGCCGCGGTCCCATCTACATGGACACCGTGACCGCCCTCGCCAAGCTGCGCGAGACCCTGACCCCGCGCGAAGTGAAGCACCTCGAAGCCGAAGCCTGGGAAGACTTCCTCGACATGTGCGTCGGCCAGTGCGGTATCTGGGTGGGCGAAAACATCGAGCCGGAGAAGAAGAACTCCGAACTGATGCCGACCGAGCCCTACCTGCTTGGCAGCCATTCCGGCTGCTGCGGCATCTGGGTGTCGGGCCCGACCGATATCGGCGCACCGACCGACGAAACGCACGCCGATGCGGGCAAGATCCCGGCTCACCTGCCCAAGGGCTGGAACTGGGGCTACCGCTCGATGACCACGGTCAAGGGTCTGTTCACCGCCGGCGACGGCGTGGGCGCATCCGGCCACAAGTTCTCCTCCGGCTCCCACGCCGAAGGCCGCATGTGCGCCAAGTCCATGGTCAAGTTCTGCATCGACAACAAGGACTGGAAACCCGAACTCGACACCTCCGTCGAGCAACTGGTGGAAGACATCTACAAGCCGGTGCGCACCTTCCTCGAGCACAAGGACTACACCACGGCGATCGACGTCAACCCCAACTACATCACACCCAAGATGCTGCAGTTCCGTCTGCAGAAAATCATGGACGAGTATGTTGCCGGTGTCGCGACCTACTACACGACCAACGCCAACATGCTGGGTGTGGCGGAAGAAAAGCTGAACATGCTGAAGGAAGACGCAGAAAAGATGCGTGCGAAAGACCTGCACGAACTGCTGCGCGCGTGGGAAAACTACCATCGCATCCTGACGGCCGAAGCCCACATGAAGCACATCCAGTTCCGCGAAGAAAGCCGTTACCCCGGCTTCTACTACCGCATGGACAAGAACTTTGTCGATGAGGAAAACTGGCATTGCTTCGTGAACTCGGTCTACGACAAGAACTCCAAGCAGTGGAACTGCTTCAAGCGCGCCCACGTGGATCTGGTCGACAAGTCCAAGCTGTTCAAGCCCGCTGCCCACTAATCCATCGGTGACGCAGTAAACTCCGGGCGCCTTCTGGGCGCCCGGTTTTTTTCCGGCAGTAATAACAGCAAGACAATCAAGGTTGTTCAGCATCCAGCCGAAAGCGCGTACCCTACGCATTCCCGGCTATATGTTGATGTTTTTGAAGTGAGGGGCAGTGCCCCGAGAGGTCGCAAAATGAACGAAGCCGAATTTAAAGACTTGATCGAGGATTCCCCTTTCGCGGGCAACCCGGTCAAACCCGCCATGCTGGCTGAAAACGCCAGGCTGCAATTCCGCTGCCATCGCAACGTCAAATGCTGGAATGCCTGCTGCAGCAACATCGACATTCCTTTGACGCCCTACGATGTGCTGCGTCTGAAAAAGCGCCTGGACATGTCGTCGGGCGAATTCCTCAAGCAGTACTCGGTACCGTTCGAGATGGACAAGGACGGCATGCCCGGCATCAAGCTGAATCCGGTCGAGGGTGGTACCGCCTGCCAGTTCATGACACCCGAAGGCTGCGGCGTCTACGAAGACCGCCCTACCGCCTGCCGCTATTACCCGGTGGCGCTGTTGACCATGCGCCGTTCGGACGAATACGTCGACCGCAGTGCCTACGCGCTGGTGAAGGAGCCCCACTGCCTTGGCCACTTCGAGGACAAGGTCCAGACCATCGAGGAATACCGCCACGAACAGGGCGTCGACGAGTACGACCAGAAAGCGCACGCGTGGCGCCAGCTGGTGGTCAAGCGCAAATCGGCCGGCCCCGCGATCGGCAAGCCGACCCCGGTTTCCAACCAGCTCTTCTTCATGGCGAGCTATGACGTCGACCGTTTCCGCGCCTTTGTCATGAGCCCGAGCTTCAACGATACTTATGACATTCCGGTCGAGATCATGGCCACCCTGATCGCCGACGACGAGGCCCTGCTCGACTTTGGCATGAACTTCCTGCGCCACGCGCTATTCGGCGAAGAATTTGTCGAGCAGCACCCGGGGGCGTACGAAAAGCGTCTGGCGCGCAAGCGCGCCCTGGCCGAGCAGGCGAAAGAGACCGAATTCCAGCAAAAGATGGCGCTCGAAGACGACAAGTATTCGGGCGAGCACTGATCCTCATGCGTGTGCTTGCACTGGTCCTGCTCGCGTTGCCGGCCCTGTTCCCCGCAGGCGCATCGGCGCAGCCCACGCTCAACAAGTGCATCGACGCGCAGGGCAAGGTGACTTATTCCAACCTGCCCTGCCGCAATGCACGGGAAGCGCGCAAAGTGGAGATCGCCCCTGCACCGCTGCCCGACCCGGTGCGCGTGCAACCAGCATTACCCATGCCAGCCCCCCCTGCCGCCTCCAAAGCGGCGAACCGCGACGCCGAGCCTGCCATTCACCTTGAAACCCGGCGTACCCTGAAGGGAAATGCCACCGCCAAACCTGCCTCGGCGCGGCAGTGTGACGCACTGGCCGACAAACTCGGGCGGGTGTTCGACAAAATGGATGCGGCACGCCGTAAAGGCTACACCCAGGAACAGATGGATGCCTGGAACGCGGAAGTCAAAGAACTCGAACGCAAGAAACAGCAATCCGCCTGCTTCTGAAAAAACCTTCGGCCATGAACGCACGCACCCTCGACCCCACCCATCGTCTGATCGAAAAAGAGCCCTACTATGAAGCCGTCGGCGATGAAATCCGGCTCTTCGAGGCCGCCTACCGGCAACATATCCCGATCTTGCTGAAAGGCCCCACCGGCTGCGGCAAGACGCGCTTCATGGAACACATGGCGTGGCGACTCAAAAGGCCGCTGATCACGGTGTCGTGCCACGATGACCTCACCGCGTCCGACCTGGTCGGCCGCTATCTGGTCAAGGGCGGCGAAACCGTATGGGTCGACGGTCCGCTCACCCGCGCAGTTCGCTGCGGCGGCATCTGCTATCTGGACGAAATCGTCGAGGCGCGCAAGGACACCATGGTGGTGATCCATCCGCTGGCCGACGATCGCCGCACCCTGCCGATGGAAAAACTCGGCCAGATCGTCGAGGCGCCGCCCGAGTTCTGCCTGGCCATTTCCTACAATCCCGGCTATCAGAGCGTGCTGAAGGATCTGAAGCAGTCAACCCGCCAGCGCTTCGTCGCGCTGGAATTCGACTACCCCTCGGCCGCGCTCGAACGCCGCATCGTCGCTACCGAATCCGGCGTGACCGAAGCGGTCGCCGACAATCTAGTGCGCTTCGCGCAGATGACGCGCAACCTCAAGGGCAGCGGGCTGGAGGAAGGCGCCTCCACGCGGCTGCTGGTGCATGCCGGCAAGCTGATCGCCGACGGCATCAGCCCGGTGACGGCATGCAAATCTGCGGTCGCGCAGGCGGTCACCGACGACGCCGACATGCTGAAGGCGATCCAGGAACTCTCCTCATCGATTTTTTGAGCTGAAGCAGGCCATCCGACATGGCACAGCCGCCGCTTTCCGCCGCAGACATGGAGGCCAGCCTCCACGTCTGGCTGGAAACCGAATTCACCTATTTCAAGGTCGAGCAACTCGCCGCCGAGCTCGAACCGCTGGCACGCGACGAGCAGGACTTCATCCTCGGCTGGATCCGCCGCATCGCCTCCACCCACATCACGCTCGCCTGGCAGTTCGGCCGCCGTGCACCGGCGCTGCTGCCGCGCATGGAGCGACGCCTGCTGGAGGCCTGGGCGGTGCATGCCTGCGACGTCTACGACCGTACCGGCCTGCAGACCGCGCTCAGGGTGATGGAGCAAGTCGACAGCTTCGATGCAGCGCAGCACCGGAACGATGCGGCCGGCGCGCTGTTCGACGAGATCGCACCGGTGCTTGGCAATTTCGTCTGCGGCCTCTCCGGACGACGGCTGCGCATCGAGGAAGGCGATGCTGCCTGGACTGACGGCGAGCGCATCGTGCTGCCGCCATTGATCGCCGCATTGCCGAATCTGGACGATAACTTCCAGCTCGCCAAGGCCACCGTCGCACTGCTGTGGGCGCAAACTCGCTTCGGCACCCTGCGCATCGATTATGCAGGCGTCGCGGCCCACTATGCCGACCCGGAACGCGCGCTCGCCCGTCTTTACGCGCTGGAAACACTGCGGCTCACCGCGCGCATCGCGCGTGAGCTACCCGGCCTGCACCGCCAGATGCAGCGCCTGCGCGCACAGCTCGACCCTGAACTGCCGCCAGCCTGGCGCCGTTTCGAGGCTGCATTGGGCTCCGCCCAGTCCACGCTGGACGACAGCCTGGCCCTGCTCGGCGCCGCCTACGACGAAGCCGAATGCCCACAATGGAGCGATCAGGGCAGCCTGCGTCCGGAGGCGATTGCCGCCGCCCGCGCCGCCCGAGTGGACAACGAGAAGGCGCGCCTGCGCATCAGGCTGGCCGAGCTGCTGGAAGAGCACACGACCGCGCAAACCGGCCCGCAGGCAGCGCCCGCAACGCCGCCTGCACTGGATGCCGAGCCGCGTGACGAAAACGGCCGGCTCGACTTCGAGATCACCCTCGACGGCGCGCCGCTGGCGCCGCCCGACGATGTCAGACAGCTGCTTGCCTCGGTCTATCTCGACTTCGGCGAGATCCCCCCGGAATACCTCACCCCGGCGGGCGATGGCGAATACGACCCGACCCGCGTGTTCGACCAGCCCGAGGACCCTGATGCCGTATGGCACGGCACCTATCATGAAAAAGGCGCGGAGCTGTATCCCGAGTGGGATCACGGCCGTCAGCATTACCGCAAGAACTGGTGCGTGATGCGTGAAAAAACCGTCACCCCGGCGCACGACAGCTTCTATCGCGATACGCTCGAAAAATACGCTGGCGTGGTCAAGCACCTGCGCAGGAAATTCGAAGCGCTGCGCGACGAGAACCGCCTCGACAAGCGGCAGACCCAGGGCGACGAAATCGATCTCGACGCGCTGATCGAGGCGCTCGCCGATGCGAAAGACGGCCGCGAAATGAGCGATCGCCTGTTCGTGCGCCTGCATCGCGCCGAACGCAACATCGCAGTGGCCTTTCTGGTCGACATGAGCGGTTCCACCAAGGGCTGGATCAACGAAGCCGAGCGCGAGGCGCTGATCCTGCTGTGCGAGGCGCTGGAACTGCTGGGCGACCGCTATGCGATTTATGGTTTTTCCGGCACCACGCGCAAGCGCTGCGAGCTGTTCCGCATCAAGACTTTCGACGAACACTATGGCGACGAAGTGAAGGCGCGCATCTCCGGCATCCGTCCGCAGGAATACACCCGCATGGGCTTCGCACTGCGCCACATGACCCGGCTGCTGAACCAGGTCGAGGCCCGCACCCGCGTGCTGATGACGCTATCGGACGGCCGCCCGGACGATTATTTCGACGTCTATCGCGGCCAGTACGGCATCGAGGACACGCGCATGGCGCTGCTGGAAGCCAGCCGCACCGGCATTCACCCCTTCTGCATCACGCTCGACCGCGACGCACGCGACTACCTGCCCCACATGTATGGCACAGCGCGTTACATCATTCTGGATGACGTGCGACAATTGCCCATCAAGGTCACCGACATTTATCGACGCATCACGACATGAGCCTGGACGAACTCAAGATAGGGTATTTCTACAGCAACGGTGCCTACGGTCGCACCTGGGGCGTGCGCCAACTGGCCGACATCGCCGCCGACGCCGAGACCGGTGAGACGGTGGTTCGCTTCAAGGGAATCGCCGGCACCTGCCGCCGCAAGAAAGGCGATTGCAGCCCGGAAGAATTCGCCCGCTGGGCCAAATATCAGGTGGTGCTGCAGGAAAACGACTGGAAGCGGGTCGACAGCGATGCATCATCGCCAGCCGAACCGCTGGAACCTTAATCGGCGGCAGGATTGGCCGCCGCCGCATCCTCGATGGACACGGCAAACTGCGTGCCCAGATAGTCCATGATGGCGTAGGTCAACGCGCTGCAGCCTGCCCCATTCAAGGCCGAAACCGCAAACACCGGCCCTTGCCAGCCGTAGTCCTTCACAAACCGCTCGACCACTGCTGCGCGTTCGGCCTCGTCCACCATGTCGATCTTGTTCAGCACCAGCCAGCGCGGCTTGTCGTAGAGCTGCTGGTCGTATTTGCGCAGCTCCTCGACGATGGCGCGTGCCTCGCGCACCGGATCGCCGGCCTCCCAGCGCGGCGAAATATCGACCAGGTGCAGCAACAAACGGGTGCGCTGCAGATGCCGCAGAAACTGGTGGCCCAGGCCGGCGCCTTCTGCCGCGCCCTCGATCAGCCCGGGAATGTCGGCGATGACGAAGCTGCGTTCGCTGTCCACCCGTACCACGCCCAGATTGGGGGCCAGCGTGGTGAACGGGTAATCGGCCACCTTGGGGCGCGCCGCCGATACCGCGCGGATGAAGGTCGATTTGCCCGCGTTGGGCATACCCAGGAGGCCGACGTCGGCCAGCACCTTCAACTCAAGCGCCAGCTCCCATTCCTCGCCTGGCTCGCCCAGTGTATGCTGGCGCGGCGCGCGGTTGACGCTCGACTTGAAATGCAGGTTGCCCAGGCCGCCCTTGCCGCCTTTTGCCAGGCAAACCTTTTGCCCGTTCTCGGCCAGATCGGCCACGACTTCGCCGCTGTTGATGTCGGTGAACACCGTCCCGACCGGCACGCGGATGACAAGATCTTCGCCGCCCTTGCCGTAGCATTGCGCACCGCGCCCGCCTTCGCCATTTTGCGCCTTGAAAGTGCGCTTGAAACGAAACTCGACCAAGGTGTTGATATTGCAGTCCGCCACCGCGTACACGCTGCCGCCACGGCCGCCGTCGCCGCCGTCGGGACCGCCCTTGGGAATATATTTTTCACGGCGAAACGATGCACTGCCGTCGCCGCCCTTGCCGGCCAGCACCTGAATTTTCGCTTCGTCGATGAATTTCATATTGGCGTAAACCTGATTAACCCGGCACAAACAAAAAAGCCCCATCCGGCGGACAGGGCTTTTTGGTGGCCGATTCGGACTCGGCTTAAATCAACTCAAGCCGCAACCGGCTCGATGCGAACCACACGGCGGCGGGCTGCACCCTTGACTTCGAACTTGACCGTGCCGTTCGCCTTGGCGAACAGGGTGTGGTCCTTGCCGATGCCGACGTTGTCGCCGGGGTGGAACTGGGTGCCGCGCTGACGCACGATGATGTTGCCCGCCAGAACCAATTCGCCGCCGTAGCGCTTCACGCCCAGACGTTTCGATTCCGAATCGCGACCGTTACGCGAACTGCCGCCTGCTTTCTTGTGTGCCATGTCATGTGCTCCTTATGCGGTGATGCCACCGATTTGCACTTCGGTGAAGTACTGGCGATGGCCCTGGCTCTTGCGATAATGCTTGCGGCGGCGCATCTTGAAAATTTTGATTTTGTCGCCACGCGCCTGGTTCAGCACCGTGGCCGTCACCGTGGCGCCACGCAGCATGGGGGCGCCCATTTTGATGTCAGCGCCATCGCCCACCATCAGCACCTGATCAAAGGTGATCTCGCTGCCGATCTCGGCTTCGAGCTTTTCAATTTTAAGTTTGTCACCGGCGCTCACGCGATATTGCTTGCCGCCGGTTTTGATGACTGCGTACATTGGGGGTCTCCAACCAATACGAACCCAGGAAAGCGCAAGATTCTAGCGACGAACAGACAGCGAGTCAAACGATTTAATCCAGCCGCCGCACTGATTATCTAGCCGCAAGCGATGAAAAACCGCGCCCGGACTGCTAACATCTGAGGCTTTTCCCTATACAAACCTTTACCGTGTCCCTGGAGAGCCTGCAATCCTACCTGACTGACGACATGCGCGCTGTCGATCATGTCATCCGCCAAAGCCTGCATTCCGACGTAGCGCTGATCCGCCAGGTCTCGGAATACATCATCAACAGCGGCGGCAAGCGGCTGCGCCCGGCGCTGGTGCTGCTATCCGCAGGCTGTCTCAATTATCCGGGCCGCGCCCATTACGAGCTTGCCGCGGTGGTCGAGTTCATCCACACCGCCACCCTGCTGCATGACGACGTGGTCGACGAATCCGAACTGCGGCGCGGCCGCGAAACCGCCAACGCCCTGTTCGGCAATGCCGCCAGCGTGCTGGTCGGCGACTTCCTCTATACGCGCGCTTTCCAGATGATGGTGGGGATCGACAACATGGAAGTCATGCGCATCCTGTCCGACGCCACCAACATCATCGCCGAGGGCGAGGTACTGCAACTGCTCAACTGCCACGACCCCGACATCGACGAAGAGCACTACCTGCGCGTCATCCGCTACAAGACCGCCAAGCTGTTCGAGGCCGCGAGCCGGCTGGGCGCCGTCATCGGTGGCGGCAGCGACGCGGAAAAGGACGCGCTGGCGCGCTACGGCATGCACCTCGGCACCGCGTTCCAGCTGATCGACGACGTGTTGGACTACTCCGGCGACTTCCTCAAGACCGGCAAGAACATCGGTGACGACCTGGCTGAAGGCAAACCCACCCTGCCGCTGCTGTATGCAATGAAGCACGGCACCCCGGAACAGGCCGCCAGCATCCGCCAGGCCATCGAACACGGCGGCCTGACCGAATTCCAGAGCGTGCTCGCTGCAATCAAGGATACGCGCGCCCTGCACTACACTCGCGAAGTCGCGCAGCGGGAAGTCCAGATGGCAAATGATGCAATTTCTGCATTACCGGATTCAAAATCCAAATCAGCTTTGCTACAATTAGCGGCTTTCGCGGTTGACCGTAGTTTTTGACCGCGTTGAAAGACGTTTCCTTGAACGTTTCCCGGTAGTTCTTCAAGCAAGGGTTCAGCCCATACTGGACCCGCCATCTGCCTCGGGGTGTAGCTCAGCCTGGTAGAGTACTGCGTTCGGGACGCAGGAGTCGGAGGTTCGAATCCTCTCACCCCGACCATGAATCCTCATTCATGGCAGCCAATACACGACCACTTCTTCTCCGCGTACGATCCGGCTTCGCCATGGCTGCGCCAATCACCACAAAAACCATGCGGATTTCGAAGCGCCCAATGCCGCTAGAATGGCGCTTTTTTGCACAGGAGCACACCATGTCCGAACCCATTGTCTACGACCGCAAACCCGCTGAACTCGAACTCGAACCTGGCGAATACTGGTGGTGCTCGTGCGGCCGCTCGATGACGCAGCCGTTCTGCGACGGTTCGCATGAAGGCAGCGGGATCGAGCCGATGCCGTTCGTCATCAAGGAAAAAACGACGGTATGGCTGTGCAACTGCAAGCACAGCAAGGACAAGCCGTTTTGCGATGGCGCGCACAACGAACTGTCTGACGACATGTTCTGAGCCACATTGAACCCGCCATGACAGACGCCTCCGAAAAGGTGCTCGCTTTCTGGTTCGGCGCGCCAGGCAGCGCGACCGCGGTCGCCGAACGGCAAGGCAAGCTGTGGTTCGGCAAATCACCGGAAAATGATCAGGCGGTCATCGACCGCTTTGCCGCCACGCTGACCGCGGCCACTGCAGGCCACCTCGACCACTGGATAGACACCCCGCGCGGACGACTGGCGCTGGTGATTGTGCTCGACCAGTTTCCGCACCATATTTATCGCGATCAGCCGCAGGCCTTTGCCACCGATCCGCAATCGCTGGCGCTGAGTCTCGCCGCGCTGGAATCCGGCGAGTACCGGCAGCTGGCGCCGATCGAGCGGGTGTTTCTCTATCTGCCGCTAGAGCACGCCGAGTCGCTTGCCATGCAGGAGCGGGCCGTTTCGCTGTATACGCAATTGGCGCACGAGGCGGCGGCAGACGAACGCGCGCTGTTCGACAACTTCCTCGATTACGCGCGCAAGCATCTCGACGTCGTCGCGCGCTTCGGCCGCTTCCCGCATCGCAATGCGATCCTGGGCCGCCCCTCCACGCCCGACGAGATCGAATTCCTGAAACAGCCCGGCTCGCGTTTTTAGCGGGAGAGGTAAGAACGCAGCGGTCGGCAGGCGTAAAATGGGCGTTTTTCGCCTTCCGGCTCGTTCATGTCCCGCCAGATCCTTGTCACCTCCGCCCTGCCCTACGCCAACGGCAGCATCCACCTCGGCCATCTGGTCGAATACATCCAGACCGATATCTGGGTGCGTTTCCAGAAGATGCGCGGCCATGACTGCCGCTACGTGTGTGCCGACGACACCCACGGCACGGCGATCATGCTGCGCGCGGAAAAAGAAGGCATCACGCCGGAAACGCTGATCGGCCGGGTGTGGGACGAGCATACGCGGGACTTCGCCGGCTTCCACATCGGCTTCGATCATTACTACTCGACGCATTCCGAGGAGAACCGCGAACTGGCGTCGGCCATCTATCTGCGCCTGAAGGAAGCCGGCCTGATCGAAAGCAAGACGATTGCGCAACTGTACGACCCGGTAAAAAACCTGTTCCTGCCGGACCGCTTCATCAAGGGCGAATGCCCGAAGTGCGGCGCGGCCGACCAGTACGGCGACAACTGCGAAGTGTGTGGCGCCACCTACAACCCGACCGAACTGAAGAACCCGGTGTCGGCGGTGTCGGGCGCCACGCCGGTGCACAGGGATTCCGAGCATTACTTCTTCAGGCTCGGCGACTGCGAGGCCTTCCTGCGCGAGTGGACCACCTCGGGCACGCTGCAGTCGGAAGCCGCCAACAAGATGCAGGAGTGGTTCGCCTCGGGCCTGAACAACTGGGACATCAGCCGCGACGCGCCCTACTTCGGCTTCGAGATCCCCGGCGCGCCCGGCAAATATTTCTATGTGTGGCTGGATGCGCCGGTTGGCTACATGGCGAGCTTCGCCAAATACGCGGCGGATCACGGCCTCGACTTCGACGCCTGGTGGGGCGCCGATTCCAAGACCGAACTGGTGCACTTCATCGGCAAGGACATACTGTATTTCCACGCCCTGTTCTGGCCGGCGATGCTGAAATACTCCGGCCATCGCCTGCCGACGGCGATCTATGCGCACGGCTTTCTGACCGTCAACGGCCAGAAGATGTCCAAATCGCGCGGCACCTTCATCACCGCCGAAAGCTATCTGGCGCAGAAGCTGAACCCCGAGTGGCTGCGCTACTACTACGCTGCCAAACTCAACGGCAGCATGGAGGACATCGATCTCAACCTGGACGACTTCGTCGCGCGGGTGAATTCGGATCTGGTCGGCAAGTTCATCAACATCGCCAGCCGCACCGCCGGCTTCATCCACAAGAACTTCGGCGGCAAGCTCGCCGACGGCGTGGCCAATATCGAACTCATCGGCGCATTCCAGGCTGCTGCCGATTCAATCGCCGCGCATTACGAGGCGCGCGATTACGCCAAGGCCCTGCGCGAAATCATGGCGCTGGCCGACCGCGCCAATCAATACGTGGCCGATGAGAAACCCTGGGAACTCGCCAAGAAACCCGAGGCGGTATATCGCCTGCACGAGGTCTGCACGGTCGCGCTCAACTGCTTCCGCCTGCTGACCCTGTACCTGAAACCGGTGCTGCCGAAGCTCGCCGGCGAAGTCGAGGCCTTCCTCGACGTTCCACCGCTGGCCTGGGGCGACGCGCAAAGCCTGTTCATCCGACACCGCATCAACCAGTACAAGCACCTGATGACCCGCATCGATCCCCAATCCATCGAAGCCATGGTAGACGCCAACAAGCTGAATCTCGAACCGACTCCTGCCCCCGCCCCGGTGCGCCATGCCGAAGCACAGGTGCATGCCGCGCAGCCGGCGACCGCCACGCCAGCCTCAGAAATCGTCAGCATCGACGATTTCGCCAGGATCGACCTGCGCATCGCGCGCATCGCCCATGCTGAACACGTCGAAGGCGCCGACAAGCTGCTGCGGCTGACGCTTGACCTCGGCGAGTTCGGCACCCGCCAGGTGTTTGCCGGCATCAAGTCGGCCTATGCGCCGGAAGCGCTGGTCGGACGGCTCACCGTGATGGTCGCCAACCTCGCGCCACGCAAGATGAAGTTCGGCATGAGCGAAGGTATGGTGCTGGCGGCCTCCTACCCCGAAGGGCACAAAGGCGAGGCGCCCGGCCTGTTCATCCTGTCGCCCGACAGCGGCGCACAGCCGGGCATGAAAGTGAAGTAAACCGTCATGAAAACGCTGCACCTGCGTATTCATGGCCGCGTGCAGGGCGTAGGGTTCCGCGAGTCGATGCGGATCGAGGCCGAACGCCTGGGCGTGGCTGGCTGGGTACGCAACGCGCCCGACAGATCGGTCGAAGCGGTGGTTCAAGGCAGTGCCGCAGCCGTCGACGCGCTGATTCAATGGGCACACAGCGGCCCGCCGTTGGCGCGGGTTGAGCGCATCGAGCGCAGCGAAACGCGCGGCCACTTCAGCGGATTCAAGATACGGGTCGATTAGCCCGGCGCCAGGATTGCCACCTTGGCCGGACAGGCAAAAAAATGCCCGGCTCTGGAGCCGGGCTGAATATCCACCAAAGGAGGAGGATTGGAGGAGACAACACTGAAATGCTATTGCAGCGACCTCAGCGTTATTAGAATAATCTAATATAATTCATTGCCTGTCAACCCCCAATGCAAAAAAACATCAACCGCGCTGCCCGGCATTCAGTAAATCACGTTCACCGCTTCGGGCTTGAGCCAGCCCTCCAGCGACTCAAGCAGCCGGTCGTCCAGGCGCACCCGCCAATCCTCGCCCAGGCGCACCCGGCAACACGCGCCAGGATTGCAATAGTCGATCCACACCGGGCACCCCCCCTCCTGCATCTTGTACGGTGCGAGCAATTCAGCCAGCTTGCGGCTGCTGCTGCTATTGGATTGGGCCGGATATTGTCCGTTGCACGCCAGCCGCAGGCCTTGGGCAAAGCGGGTGCGGGCGCCGGTCAGATCGTAGATCCGCTCTGCCGTCACCCGTACGCCACCCGAATAGTCGTCGCGGTTGACCTTGCCTTCGATGATCAGCAGTGAATCGTCTTTCAGCAGATGCCGGCTCTGCTCGTAAAGCTCGTTGAAGATCACCACCTCAACCTGCGCAGTCGCGTCGTCCAGCAGCAGGATCAGCATCTTGCCGCGCCGCGTCATCTGGGTGCGCAGCGAGACCACGATGCCGGCCAGCATCACCGGATCGCGTGAGGGCTCCAGGCTGTCGAGCTGTCTTTTGGCGAAGCTGGACACCTCGGCCAGATACGAGGTGAAGGGATGGCCGCTGAAGAAATAGCCGAGCGCGGATTTCTCCTGCAGCAGCTTTTCCTGCTCCGGCCACAACGGCACGTCGATCAGGTCTTCTCCACCGTCGAGCATTTCGCCGAACAGGCCCACCTGGCCGCCGCTGCGTGCGGTGCGGTCGGCGGTTTCCAGTGCGGCACCGATCGACGCCATCAGGCTGGCGCGGTGGTCACTGATGCGGTCGAACGCGCCTGCCTTCACCAGTGCTTCGAGCACGCGGCGGTTGAGGTAGCGCTTGTCGACCCGCCGCGCCAGATCGAACAGGCCCCGGTAGGGGCCGTTGAGCTCGCGCTCGGCGACGATGGCGCCGATCGCCGCCTCGCCGCTGCCCTTGATCGCACCCAGGCCGTAGCGGATTTCAGTTGCGGAAACCGGCTCGAAGCGGTAGCCGGACAGATTGATGTCGGGTGGCAGCATCGCCAACCCATTGGCGCGGCAGTCCTCGTAGAACACCCGCACCTTGTCGGTGTCGGACATTTCCGACGACATCGTCGCCGCCATGAATTCAGCCGGGTAGTAGGCCTTGAGCCAGGCGGTGTGGTACGCCACTAGCGCGTAGGCCGCCGAGTGCGACTTGTTGAAGCCGTATTCGGCGAACTTCTCCATCAGGTCGAACAGCCGCTCGGCGACCTTGGTATCGGCCCCACGCTTGGCCGCGCCCTCGAGAAAAATCGTGCGCTGCTGCGCCATTTCCTCGGGCTTCTTCTTGCCCATGGCGCGCCGCAGCATGTCGGCGGCGCCGAGGCTGTAGCCCGCCAGAATCTGCGCCACCAGCATCACCTGTTCCTGGTAGACGATGATGCCGTAGGTCGATTTCAGCACCGGCTCGAGGTCGGGATGGAAATACTCAGGCTTCTGCTTGCCCTGCTTGCGTGCGATGAAGTCGTCCACCATGCCGGAACCGAGCGGCCCCGGCCGGTTCAGCGCCATCAGCGCGATGATGTCCTCGAAGCAGTCGCCCTTGAGCTTCTTTTCCAGGTCCTTGGCCGAACGCGATTCGGACTGGAACACCGCTGTGGTGTTGCCGGCGGCAAACAGCTTGTACACCGCCGGATCGTCGAGCGGCAGCTCCTCCAGGCGGAAATCCCTGCGCGCCTCGTGGCGCTGCACGAAGCGCACCGCCTCGGCCAGGATGGTCAACGTGCGTAATCCCAGAAAGTCGAACTTGACCAGGCCGATCGCCTCGACGTCGTCCTTGTCAAACTGCGACACCATGGCGTCCGAGTTCTCGGCACGGTACAGCGGGCAGAAGTCGGTGAGCCGACCCGGCGCGATCAGCACCCCGCCCGCGTGCATGCCGACGTTGCGGGTAATGCCCTCGAGCTTTTCCGCCAGCGGCAGCAGCTCGGCGAGCTCCTCCTCGTTCTTCGCGCGCTCGTCGATCTGCGGTTCCTTCTCGCGCGCTTCGGCCAGGCTGATGCCGAGCTCGTTGGGCACCAGCTTGACGAACTTGTCGACGAACAGGTACGGCAGGTCGAGCACGCGGCCGACGTCGCGCAGCACCGCCTTCGCCGCCATCGTGCCGAAGGTGGCGATCTGCGATACCGCCGCGTGGCCGTACTTGTCCTTGACGTACTGGATCACGCGGTCGCGCCCGTCCTGGCAGAAGTCGATGTCGAAGTCGGGCATCGACACCCGCTCGGGGTTGAGGAAACGCTCGAACAGCAGATCGTAGGCGAGCGGATCGAGATCGGTGATGCGCAGGCTGTAGGCGACCAGCGAACCCGCGCCGGAGCCGCGCCCCGGCCCCACCGGCACACCGTTGTTCTTGGCCCAGTTGATGAAGTCGGCCACGATGAGGAAGTAGCCGGGAAAGCCCATCTGGATGATCGTGCCGAGCTCGAACTCCAGCCGTTCGGTGTATTCCGGCAGCCTGGCGGCGCGCTGGGCTGCATCGGGGTAAAGCTGGGCCATGCGCTCATGCAGGCCCTCGATGGAACGCTGCCGCATGTAATCGTCGAGGCTCATGCCGTCGGGCGTCGGGAAATCGGGCAGCCTGCTCTTGCCGAGTTCCAGCGTGAGGTTGCAGCGCTTGGCGATTTCCACGCTGTTGGCGAGCGCCTCGGGCAGGTCGGCGAACAGTTCCGCCATCTCGTCCGGCGTCTTGAAATACTGCTCGGCGGTAAACGGCCGCGGGCGGCGCGGGTCGCCCAGCATCATGCCTTCGGCGATGCATACGCGCGCCTCGTGCGCCTTGAAATCGTCTGCCGCGATGAACTGGATCGGATGCGTGGCGACTGCCGGCAGATTCAGCGTCGCCCCGAGGTCGAGCAGGCCGTCGATCAGGCGTTCGGCATGCGGCTGGCCGAAGCGCTGCAGTTCCAGGTAATAGCGGCCGGGAAACAGCGCGGCCCAGGCCTCGGCGGCGACACGCGCGGCGTCGGGCTTGTCGTCGAGAATCGCCTGGGCGACGTTGCCGGCGTCGCCGCCCGACAACGCCAGCAGGCCGTCGGTATCGTCAGCCAGCCAGGCGAGGTCGATTTCGGCACGACCGCGATGGAGGTTGTCCTGGTAGGCCCGGGTAAGCAGTTCGCACAGGCGGCGATAGCCTGCGCGGTGCTGCGCCAGCAGCAGCAGGCGCGATGGGCGGTTGCGGTCGGCTGCGTTCGTCACCCACACGTCGCAGCCGAAAACCGGCTTGATGCCGGCAGCGCGCGCGGCACGATAGAACTTCACCCAGCCAAAGGTGTTGGAAAGATCGCTCACTCCGAGTGCAGGCATGGCCGTCTCGCGCGCACGCCCGACCGCCTCGCCGATCCGCACCAGGCCATCGGTGACGGAATACTCGGTATGCAGGCGAAGATGGATGAAACGCGGATCGGTCATGGGGCGGATACGGGAACGCAGCCCGTTATTTTAACGCCGTGGGAAACGGCAAAAAAACAAAAGGCAGCCGAAGCTGCCTTTTCCAGAGCCACGCGCCGGAACTCAGTTGGCGCGACGCTTGAATTCGTTGGTGCGGGTGTCGATCTCGATCATGTCGCCGATGTCGACGAAAGCCGCGACCGGCAGTTCAAACCCGGTGGGCTTGATGCGCGCGGGCTTCATCACCTTGCCCGAGGTATCGCCGCGCACGGCCGGCTCGGTGTATTCGACTTCGCGAATGACGGTGGTCGGCATTTCGACCGAAATGGCCTTGCCGTCGTAAAACACCACTTCCAGCGGCATGCCGTCGTCCAGGTAGTTCAGTGCGTCGCCCAGATTGTCGGCTTCGATCTCGTACTGGTTGTATTCGCTGTCCATGAACACATACAGCGGGTCGGCGAAATAGGAATAGGTGCATTCCTTGCGATCGAGGGTGACAGTGTCGAACTTGTCGTCGGCGCGGTAGACCGATTCGGTGCCGGCGCCGGTGAGCAGGTTCTTCAGCTTCATCTTGACGACGGAAGAGTTGCGGCCAGATTTTGAGAATTCGGCCTTTTGCACCACCATCGGGTCCTTACCTATCATCACGACGTTGCCGGCGCGGAGTTCCTGTGCGATTTTCATGAATGTGCCTGTTGCGATAGCTGGTAAATTTGAGAAAACTCGCTATTTTAACTTATTTTCCACAAAGTCAACCAGCGTGTCGGTCAGGCGTCCGGCCGGGGCGAGCCGCTCGGGCCAGGCACGTGCATGGTGCTCGATCGGGTTCTGCTGCGTCCGCCATGCCGCCCAGCATTGCGCCATATCCGGCGTATCGGGCTGGCCGTTCCAACGCTGCCACAGTGCCACGACCGCCCGCGTTGCCGCAGCATCCAGCCCCGCCGTGTAACGCGCCAGCAGCGCATCCAGCTTGGCCCAGTGCGCCGCCCCGGCCTGCGGATAAGCTTGCCAGACCAATGGACGCGCTGCCCACTGTGCCCGCACGCAGGAATCCTCGCCCCGCACAAAATTGAGGCCACACGCCCATAACAGGCGGTCGTACGTGTCCTGATCCAGAAACGGCAGGATGCGCAGCCGTAAGGCGCCACGCCGGTGTTCGTCTCCCGCGCGCAGCCCGGAAACCGACAGCCACGTCGTCAATTGCGGAATGACCCGGCCTTCAGGCACGAGGCAGGTGACAGGATGCGTGTCGGCCGCCCAGGCATCGAGCAGGGCGGGAAGCGCCGGGTTTTCGTAAGCGAACAGCGACACCCGCAATTCCTCAGGCGGCGGCGCATCCAGCCCAAGCTGGCGCCAGAACGCGGCCGCCCCGGCACAGATAAACGCTGTACGCCGTTCAACCAGATCCGCCTCGGCCAGCAAGCCGCCGGTGCCGGACGTGTAGCCGGGAAAGAAAAAATATTTGGTCAACGGCAAGCGTGGATGCGGCGACGGCAAGCCATGATGTTCCGCCACCCAGGGTTCGGCACTCAGGTATTCGAGATTGATCCAGACCGGCGGCGGCGCCTGCACGCTCATCGCGGTCAGATAGGATTCCGGCAAGGCACAGCCAAATGCCTCGATCACCACCTGCGCCGGCCGGACCGCGGCAAACGGCATGCGCCACGCGCAGACCGCCACGCCCTCGCAGGTTTGCCGATCTGCATCTACCGCGATGGCTGGCCAGATGCGGTGAAACGCATGCAAATCATCCACCCACAGCCGCACTGCCAGGCCCTGCTCCGTGGCCAGTCCGCGCGCCAGCCGCCAGGCAATGCCGATGTCGCCATAGTTGTCGACGACGTTGCAGAAGATGTCCCAGGTGGCGCGCATGGCACGCATGCTACCGCATCCCCAAACCACGAAGGCCCGGCGCTGCGGGCCTTCGTTCGGCTTACTTGCCGGACAAGCAGGACTTCATGAAGGCCTTGCGCGCATCGCCCTTCATTTGTTTGCCGGAGGCCTCGGCGTTGCAATTCTTCATGCGCTGCTGCTGGGTGATCTTTTCGCCGGATTGCGTTGCGCCGGACAAACAGGATTTCATGAACGCCTTGCGCGCATCGCCGGCGAGGCTTTGCTTGCCCGCTTCGGCGTTGCACGATTTCATCCGCGTCTGCTGCGCCGTTTCGGCCCATGCGCCTGTGGCCAGCATGGCGCCCGCCATCAGGCCGATCAAGACGGTTTTTTTCATCGCCCTCCCCCTTTGGTTGAATGGAAACCACAGTCTAGCCGAGCCCATTGTTTTTTCTCGGCTTTACACTTGTAAAAACTCATGCACGGTAGTAAAAAGCAAAAAGTTTGGTTTCAAGAACCGTGCAGGTTTGGCATTACCACAGGGCATCACCGGGTAGCGCGCTTGAATTCAGACCGACGGCAAAAAAAATCACGCCGTCCAGTCATCCGCCAGTGCAATTGTGCTTATCGCGGTTATGTTGTTCGTGTCACGCCAAGGAGGAAGTTTGAATGGCAACAGGTACTGTCAAATGGTTCAGCGATGCCAAGGGTTTTGGATTCATCACCCCCGATGACGGCGGCGAGGATGTGTTCGCACATTTCTCCGCCATCCAGTCCAACGGTTTCAAGACCCTGAAGGAAGGCCAGAAGGTCAGCTTCGAAGTCAGCCAGGGCCCCAAAGGCAAGCAGGCCTCCAACATCCAGCCGCAAGGCTGAGTTGTTCGAGCCAAAAAAACCCCGCCCAGGCGGGGTTTTTTTTGCTGCGCAGGCTCACATCTTCGCCACCATCGCCTCGGCAAACTGCGAGCATTTCACCTCGGTCGCGCCTTCCATCAGGCGCGCAAAATCATAGGTTACCGATTTGGCGGCAATGGCCTTTTCCATGCCAGCCACGATCAGGTCGGCTGCCTCGATCCAGCCGAGGTGGCGCAACATCATCTCGGCCGACAGGATCAGCGAGCCCGGGTTGACGTAGTCCTTGCCGGCATACTTGGGCGCAGTACCGTGAGTCGCCTCGAACATCGCCACGGTGTCGGACAGGTTGGCTCCCGGCGCAATGCCGATGCCGCCGACTTCCGCCGCCAGCGCGTCGGAAATGTAGTCGCCGTTCAGGTTGAGCGTGGCGATCACGTCGTATTCGTCCGGGCGCAGCAGGATCTGCTGCAGGAAAGCATCGGCGATCACGTCCTTGATGATGATGCCGTTCGGCAATTCCATCCACGGGCCTTCGCCGACCAGCCTGGCGCCGAATTCGCGCGCGGCGAGCTCGTAGCCCCATTTCTTGAAGCCGCCTTCGGTAAACTTCATGATGTTGCCCTTGTGCACCAGGGTCACCGACTTGCGGCCGTTGTCGATCGCGTACTGGATGGCTTTCCTGATCAGCCGCTCGGAGCCTTCGATCGACACCGGCTTGATGCCGATGGCCGAGGTCGCGGGAAAGCGGATCTTCGTCACGCCCATTTCCTGCTGCAGGAATTCGATCACTTTCTTCACTTCAGGCGAATTGGCCTCCCACTCGACGCCGGCGTAGATGTCCTCGGTGTTCTCTCGGAAGATTACCATGTCGACCTTCTCCGGCGCCTTCACCGGGCTCGGCACGCCGGTGAAATAGCGCACCGGGCGCAGGCACACGTACAGATCCAGAAGCTGGCGCAGCGCGACGTTGAGCGAGCGGATGCCGCCCGAGGTCGGGGTGGTGAGCGGGCCCTTGATCGAGATCACATAGTCCTTCACCGCCTGCACGGTCTCATCCGGCAGCCACTGGTCGCCGCCGTAGACCTTGACTGCCTTCTCTCCGGCGAACACCTCCATCCACGCGATCTGCCTGTTGCCGCCGTAGGCCCTGGCCACCGCCGCATCGACCACACGGCGCATCGCCGGCGTGATGTCGACACCCGTGCCGTCGCCCTCGATGAAGGGAATGATGGGGATGTCGGGCACGTTGAGCGTGTTGTCGGCGTTGACGGTGATTTTCTGGCCGTTGGCGGGGATCCGGATGTTTTGATAAGTCATGGCTGGATAGTAAGGTGAATGCTCGGGTAACGTTAAAATGGGCGTTTTGCGAATTGTCTGTAGCGTGGCGCGATTGATCCTGTTCAACAAACCTTACGGCGTGCTGAGCCAGTTCACCCCCGAGGGGCGCTGGCAGGGCCTGCGCGATCACCTCAGCGTGCCCGGCGTGTATGCGGCCGGGCGATTGGACGCTGACAGCGAGGGACTGCTGATTTTAACCGATGATGGGCCACTCCAGAGCCGCATCGCCGATCCGCGCCACAAGCTGCCGAAAACCTACTGGGCGCAGGTCGAGGGCGTGCCGAACGAAGCCGATCTCGAACCCTTGCGCCGTGGAGTCGACCTCGGCGATTTCGTCACTCGTCCGGCCGCGCTGCGCCTCATCGACGCACCTGCCGGCCTGTGGCCGCGCACCCCGCCGATCCGCTTTCGCGCCAGCATCCCGACCGCGTGGATCGAACTCACGATCAACGAAGGCAAAAACCGCCAGGTGCGCCGGATGACGGCGAAGATCGGCTTCCCGACGCTGCGGCTGATCCGTGCCGCCGTCGGCGAATGGACCCTGGGCGCCTTGCAGCCCGGAGAATGGATGGAACAACATGTCTGAAACCTGGTTGCCTCACGTCGTCGCCGCCGCCATCGTCGAGCACCACGGCACATTCCTGCTGGTGGAGGAACACACGGCCGAAGGCCTGCGCCTGAACCAGCCCGCCGGCCACTGGGAACGCGGCGAAACCCTGCTGGATGCGGTGCGCCGTGAGGCGCTGGAGGAAACCGCGCATCACGTCGAGCCGCTTGCATTGCTGGGCTGCTACAGCACCTACTATCCGCGCCGCGACATCACCTATCTGCGCTTTGCCTATGTCTGCGAAGCCGTCGGTTTCGACGCCGGACGCGCGCTCGATGACGGCATCGTGCGCACGCTGTGGCTGACGCCGGCGGAGCTCGCCGCCCATCCCACCCCGCACCGTAGCCCGCTGGTGATGCGCTGCATCGAGGATTACCTCGCCGGGCGGCGCTTTCCGCTCAACTTCGTGAGCCACGCATGAGTACGCGCGTCGTTGTCGGTCTCTCCGGCGGCGTCGATTCCGCCGTTGCCGCCCATCTGCTCAAGCAGCAGGGCTACGACGTGCTCGGCGTCTTCATGAAGAACTGGAACGACGACGATGGCACCGAACAGTGCACCGCCAGACAAGATTTTTTGGACGTACTCGCGGTCGCCGACGTGCTCGACATCGAGGTCGACCTAGTCAACTTCGCCGCCGAATACAAGGAACGCGTGTTCAGCTACTTCCTCGCCGAATACCAGGCCGGCCGCACCCCCAACCCCGACGTGCTGTGCAACGCCGAGATCAAGTTCAAGGCCTTCCTCGACGACGCCATCGCGCGCGGTGCCGAATACATCGCCACCGGCCACTACGCCGGCAAGGGCGCAGACGCTGCCGGTCGCGCCACGCTGCTGCGCGCGGCCGACAGCAACAAGGACCAGAGCTATTTCCTCTACCGCCTGAGCCAGGCGCAGCTTGCTCCCACCCTGTTTCCGCTGGCGCAGCTGCCCAAGCCCGAGGTACGCAAGATCGCCGCGCAGATCGGCCTGCCCAACGCCGCCAAGAAGGACAGCACCGGCATCTGCTTCATCGGCGAGCGCAACTTCCGCGCATTTCTCGAACGCTATCTGCCGCGCAATCCCGGCGAGATGCAAACGCCCGATGGCCGCGTCGTCGGCCGCCATCAGGGCCTGATGTACTACACCCTGGGCCAGCGCCATGGCCTCGGCATCGGCGGACAGAAGGACAGCAGCACCGAACCGTGGTTCGTCGCCGCCAAGGACATGGCGACCAACACGCTGGTCGTGGTGCAGGGCCACGACCAGCCGTTGCTCAAGCGCTCGGCGCTCGCTGCCGGCCAGCTCAACTGGATCAGCGGCGTCGCCCCCGACCCCGGCAAGCCCTACACCGCGAAGACCCGCTACCGCCAGGCCGACGCCGCCTGCCGCATCACCCGGCTCGAGGCCGACACGCTGGAACTCGTCTTCGACGTCCCGCAATGGGCGGTCACGCCTGGCCAGTCGGTGGTGCTGTACGACGGCGAGGTGTGCCTGGGCGGCGGCATCATCGTCTGAGACAACCACTGCCGGCAACAAAAAACCGGCCGGCCATTCCGACGGATCGGAATGGCCGGCCGACTGCGAAGGCCTGCACGTATCGCTACGCAGGGCAAGGCCGGCCGATCACTGAATCGTGGACAACAGCTTGGGGTTGGTCACCAGCTTGCGCACGCCGTGCGCATGGTCCTCGCCGAACGCATTCTGCTCGCACCACCGGCCGACACTGTTGATATCCACCTTGCTGCAGTTCGGGCGCACGCTCCAGGTCACCTGCAGCGGCGAGCATGCCTGCTCGGTGTACTTGGGCCCGGTAGTGGATCCCAGGAACTGGACCGGCGTACCGGTATTCGAGGGAATCGCCTTCGCCTGATGGTAGCCATCGACCAGGCCGCCGCCGTAATCGAGAGTCGTGAAGTCCAGCGCCTTGGGATCGTTCACCACCGTGAACACCTGAGTTTCGACCCGGAGCGCAGGATTGGCGCAAGACGCAGACAGGCAAGCCCCCAGCCCCTGGCCGGGTTTGACGTCGCACGAGGAATATACCCAGTGCACCTCGATGGTGTCGCCCGGCTTGAGCGCACCGTGCTCACCCTTGCAGATCGGCTTTGCTGCAGGCGCCAGTTCGGCCGCGTTCAACTGCTTGCTCGCGTTGCACAGATAGCCGCTTTCATGACCGTGCCCATCGCCTTCCCCGGCGTAAACGGAGAACGCCGAAGCCTTGTGTTCGGCATTCTTGTGGAAATGAATGTTGCACAGGTTCATCTGCCTGTAGTCGGGCGCCATCGTGAAGACGCGCCGGTTCTCGCCCACGCGGCTGTCGATGTCACGCGGTGTCTGTGGACCGAAGCCCTCGCACGCTTCGCCTTGCACCTCGGCCGCCCATGCGCCCGGAACGGCGAGCCCCAAGGCCAAACCGACACACGCAGCCAGCACGCCGGTATTCGAACCGTTGATCAGATTCATGATTCATTTCCCTCTGTTGTCAAATGCCGATGAACAACAGTAGATTACCCGCGAGCCTCCAGCCGTTTTGCATGCCGTACATAATTTTCACCATATGGAAAAACAAGAGCCACCACGTGCAAAGCACCCATGATCCATCCCGTCCCGGCGCCCGCAATTGCCTTGCCCGCTGCTAAATGGCTATGATTCCGGACCTGTCATCCCGGCAGCAGAATTCGCCCCATGAGCCACACACCGACACCCGCCCCCGCCGCCAACTTCATCCGCAACCTCATCGACGAGCACAATGCCGCCGGAAAATGGGGCGGCCGCGTCGAGACGCGCTTTCCGCCTGAGCCCAACGGCTATCTGCACCTCGGCCACGCCAAGTCGATCTGCCTCAACTTCGGCCTCGCCCGCGACTACGGCGGCGTCTGCCACCTGCGCTTCGACGACACCAACCCCGAGAAAGAGGAACAGGAATACGTCGACTCCATCGTCGAGTCGGTGAAATGGCTGGGCTTCGACTGGGGCACGCATCTCTACTACGCGTCAAACTACTTCGACACCATGTACGCCTGCGCCGAACACCTGATCCAGGCCGGCCACGCCTACGTGGATTCACTTTCCGCCGACGAGATGCGCACCTACCGCGGCACGCTCACTGAAAAAGGCAAGGACAGCCCCTATCGGAATCGTTCGGTCGAGGAGAACCTCGACCTCTTCCGCAAGATGCGCGCCGGCGAATTCCCCGACGGTGCGCACGTTCTGCGCGCGAAGATCGACATGACCTCGCCCAACATCAACCTGCGCGACCCGGCGATCTACCGCATCAAGCGCGCCACCCACCACAATACCGGCGACACCTGGTGCATCTACCCGATGTATACCTACGCCCACCCGATCGAGGATGCGATCGAGCACATCACCCACTCGATTTGTACGCTGGAATTCGAGGACCAGCGCCCCTTCTACGACTGGCTGCTCGACAAGCTCGCCATTGACGGCTTCTTCACCCGCCCGCTGCCGCAGCAGATCGAATTCGCGCGCCTGAATCTCACCTACGTCGTGCTCTCCAAGCGCAAGCTGATCCAGCTGGTCGATGAAAAGCACGTCTCCGGTTGGGACGACCCGCGCCTGCCCACGCTGGTCGGCGCGCGCCGCCGCGGCTACACGCCGGAAGGCTTCCGCCGCTTCACCGACCAGATCGGCGTGTCGAAATCCGACGGCTGGATCGACTATAGCGTGTTCGAGGCCTGCCAGCGCGACGTGTTGAATGATTCCGCGCTGCGCCGCATCGCCGTGCTCGACCCGGTCAAGCTCATCATCGACAACTACCCCGAAGGCCAGTCTGAGGACTGCTTCGCCCCCAACCACCCGCAGCAGCCAGAGCTGGGCAAGCGCGCCATTCCCTTCTCGCGCGAATTGTGGATCGAGCGCGAGGACTTCGAGGAGACCCCGCCCAAGGGCTATTTCCGCTTATTCCCCGGCAACTCGGTGCGCCTGCGCTACGGCTACGTCGTCAAATGCACTGGCTTTGACCGTGGCGCCGACGGCCGCATCACCGCCGTGCACTGCGAATACCTCCCCGACACCAAGTCCGGCACCCCCGGCGCCGACTCGGTCAAGGTCAAGGGCAACATCCACTGGGTGAGCGCCGCGCACGCGCACGAAGCCGAAGTACGCCTCTACGACCGGTTGTTCAAAACCGCGCAACCCGGTACCGAGACCGGCAACTTCCTCGACGACCTCAACACCGATTCGGTGAAGGTCATCCACGCGCAGCTGGAGCCGGCGCTCAAGGACGCCACGCCCGAGGCTTCGTTCCAGTTCGAGCGGCACGGCTATTTCGTTGCGGATCGCGTCGACACAAAGCCGGGCGCGCCGGTGTTCAACCGGACGGTGACGTTGAAGGATTCGTGGGGGAAGGCTGGCAGTTAGCCAGTCAGTAGCGGTCTGACCGCTTACGTCGAACGGCAACTTCTCGGCCTTATGTAAAACTTTACATAAGGCCGATTATGCAAAGTCGTTGATTATGGAAAGTAGCGAGTCGGAACGCACGCCAATAGCTGATTGGCAGCGGCAGGCGCGAATTCCGTCCTTCACATAATCACAGGGTCTTTAGGAAGTCGATCAGCGAGTCGGGTGCACGATAGCGCTGCACCTTGACCTCTGGCGCTTGAAGGCGTGCCAAGGCACGGTCCTTCATGGTCAGGTCGGCCTCGACGTAGTGGTGGGTTGTTAGCGGGCTTTCATGCCCGAGCCAGAGCGCGATTACGCTGATATCGACGCCGGCCTGCA
>NZ_AQWL01000010.1 GCF_000376425.1 Thiobacillus denitrificans DSM 12475
ATTGCGTCGCGCTCGGCACCATCGAAGGTGAAAAATGCCTTCATCTCGAAGTCGCTGATATCGCGGGGGAGCCCACGCATCCCCAAAAACGTTGTGTGCCAACCCTGCATCGTGAACCTCAAAAGTGGGAGGCCACCATACCCGTTTACAAAGCGAACAGGAAAGTCAATGAAATCAACGGTCTACCCAGACCACCCCCGCGCCAGTGCTAGCTTTGCGTACCGTCACTTATTGCACTGAAAACGAGGAGACCCCTTGCCAGGTCCGAACAGGCAAGCACCAAGGCATTACCGTGAACGCCAGCTTTTTTCGCATCATCGCCGGCCTCCCCCGAGGATCGTCGCGGCCTGTTCCTGGCGACCGCCAACCCTGCTCGGCACGCCGATCCAGAATGTGGAGAAGGATTTCTGGGTATCCGGGTTCAGCGTTCTATCGTCTGCCAGAGCCCAAAAGAATTGGCATGGCCATTCAGCTGACCCTGTTGCCCGGTTGTGTTTCTATTTTCAGGCTGTCATCCAGTAGCAGAAACAGCATCTCGTCGTCCGTCGACGTATATATGCTGGTGGTTGCCACGCTGGCGTGTCCGAGCAGGCGCTGGATCATGTTGACCGGCATCGTCTCTGCGGAATGCGCGCCGCGCGTGTGTCTCAGCCAGTGCGTCGAGGCTTTCGCCATCTTTTTGGCATCGTCATGATGCCCCTGCGTGGCAAGCTCCGTAGCCGCTTCCCTGAAGAGCGTCTTCAAGGCCTTGTACAGCGTTGTGGGATCCATGGTGCCGGTATCCTGCCCAAGCCGCAGCCGGGCAATCAGGGGAATATCTCCAGGGTTGTCCAGAGGATCGGCATTCAAGCCCCGCCAGGTCAGATAATCGCGTAATGCATCCATCACCATGCCGGGCATCGGGACTGCACGCCATTTGCCACCCTTGCCGAGCACTTTCAGCATCCAGCGGACCCCCAGGTCATGCTTGAACGGGACCGAATAGAGTCTTTCCAGGCGGGCATCCACCAGTTCAGCCAGGCGCAGTCCCGTGGCATAAGCGAAGGGGAACACGAAGCGCAAGCGCCGAATGGATTCTTCCAAAGGCTGTCGATGCAGGTATTCCATGAGAAACGCCCACTGGCTGCGTGTGAAAGCGTGCGTCAGTTCCAAATCAGGCGCCGTGGCCACGCCCATCGTCCGCTGTGGTGGCGGCACGCCGTCCCAGGGATTGCTGTCGAGGTAACGCACTTTGGCAAGCCACTCGAACATGGACTTCAAAATGGTATGGGCCTGGACTTGGCTGCGCAGCGAGGCAGCCGCCTCGAAGGGCCGCCAGTTGGCCGACCAGCGCGGCGTGCCGCGTTTACCCATCCATTCCTGCTGGGGGACGCGCCATGGCCATGCCGCAGGCAATGTGCGGCCGAGCCCGCCCAGCCAATCCCGGTAAGCGATGGCATCCTCGATCGACAGCGACGACAGGGCGCGTCTGCGCTCCATCACTGACCAGATCAGGAGGCGCTCTGCCTCGCGGCGATAGGCGCGCTCGGTATTCGGATTCGACGCGCGCGCTTTCAGCCAGGCCTGGATCGCCTGATAGTCATTTTCAGCATTGATGCGGCTGCGGCCGAGGCCTCGGTTCTCGCCAAGCGAGCCGTCCAGCTCCGCCGGCGTCGAGAACGACTCCAGCGGCATGATGGCGGTGGCTGAGGGCCGGGTCAGTTCGATCGGCGACAGCGACCGCAGCGGGGCGAGCCCCTGTGGCGCCATGACACCCAGACTGCCTTCGTGGGTGGCAAGCCAGGTCACCAGCCGGCGCGCACCTTTTTCGCCGAGGCGGGGGACGGACACCCACCAGCGGTAGCCCTGGGTGCGGACGCGCTGATGGAGTTCCTCGATGGTGTGAATGTCAGCGAGGATGAGTCTGGCGGCAAGTCGATCCTCGAACCAGGCTGCAACCGGGTCTTGCGGCTGCGGATCGGTGGCGAGCAGTTCCTCCACCCACACCAGCGCGGCCAGTTGGCGCTCGACCAGGCGGGCGTAGCGTCTCGCGCGGCGGTCGATGCTCTGCGGATAGGCCTCGACATACATCGCGGCCAGTTCCTTCTCCGA
This sequence comes from Thiobacillus denitrificans DSM 12475, assembly GCF_000376425.1. GTDB lineage: Bacteria > Pseudomonadota > Gammaproteobacteria > Burkholderiales > Thiobacillaceae > Thiobacillus > Thiobacillus denitrificans. The sequence continues at coordinate 2,092 of NZ_AQWL01000010.1, forward strand.
ATAGAAGTGATCGGGGTCGTTTTCTTCGCGGAAGGTTTCGAGCGAGGGGAGGGCGATCGTCGACCGGACTGCCTCGGGCAGGGTGCCGAGCGGCAGGCGCAGCAGCCGGGCCAGCGCATGTCGGCCATGCCGGCGGGCAGCCATCGTCAGCGTTTGCTGGACCCAGGCCAGCGTGGAGCGCGCGATGCGCTGATCGAGGCCGGATTCGAGGTAGCGGTCCGCTGCGACCTTGAGGTCGAGGCCCTGCAGCCAGCCGCGGTAGAAGGCGAGGTGGTGACGCCCGATTTTGCGAGTGGATTCCATGGCTAACTGGCTGAAATCAAGAGGGAACCGGAAATATAAGCCATAAATCCTTGAGTTAAATCACAAAAACAGCATTCTTGATAATTAACCTTATCATGAATTACATACGATCTTGGGGGTCGATCGCAGGCTGGCCGAAACGAGCTATCACTGTGTCCTTGGACAGGATTGGCGGGGCGACTGGGCGCTGACCTGGATGTGGGGTGGCGGCGACCTATCACGCTTCATTGAAGAAGCAGTACGGGCACACATCCTCGAACTGACGGCCGAGCAGGTCAAGACCACCAATGCCAATGTGAGCGAAGTAGATTTGACCTCCATGGTCGATGAGGCGCTCCAGTGGGCTCGTAAGAACTGATGCGCGGGTTGTTCTGGATAGCAACATTCTGTTCAGCGCTCTGATCTCTCCGCATGGGGTTCCCGATGCGATCTATCGTGCCTGGCGTGCTGCGCGCTTCGAGGTGGTGACATCACGAGCGCAGCTCGACAAAATTCGCCGAGCCAGTCGTTATCCCAAGCTCCAGGCTGTTTTACAGCCTGCCAAAGTAGGGGTCATGGTCAACAATTTGCAGCGTGCCGTGGTACTGGATCGCCTGACCATCGAGGTTGAAACCGATGATCCTGACGATGCATTTCTGCTAGCCATGGCTATGGACACGGCTAGCGATGCGGACTACCTGGTGACAGGTGATCGCCGTGCGGGCTTGCTGCAACGCGGGCATGTTGGGCGCACCCGGATTGTTACGCCCGCCGTTTTTTGCGCCGAGGTGTTGTAAGTGCTCTCCGCTGATGCCATCAAATCCACCGCATTAATACCGAGAGTTATGCGCTATGCATCAGGCCCGAGATGATACACATTCAATGAAACTGCACCGGGTAGCTGCCATTTAAGTCGGTGCGGGCTGTGCAGTTAGAACTGACCGAGCAGCCCCGAGATTCTCTCTCCACCTGGATCACCAAGGTACAACCCAGGCAGAATCATGCCCCACCTGGACCCAACGCATCATCGAGCCCCGCCGGTGTTAGGTACGCGGCCTTGCCAGAAGGCCCACCAGCGCCGCCGTGGCAAGCGCGGCGCTCGCGTGGAAGGTCGCCGCCGGCCCGAATACCGTCCAGAGCCATCCGGCGATGACGCTTGCGGCGAGCAAGGCTACTCCGGTGACGAGGATAAACACGCCGAAGGCCGTGCCGCGCAGATCGGCCGGCGCGGCATCGGCCACGAGTGCCGACAGCAGCCCTTGGGTCGCACCCATGTGCAGGCCCCACAGGGCCGCGCCGGCACCCACCAGCCAGACGTTGCCGGCCAGAGCCAGGATGAGGTCGGCGGCGATGATGCAGCCCACGCCCGCTGCCAGCAGGCTGCCACGGTGGCGCCTGAAGGCCACGCCGAACATCGTCGCGCCCGGCATTGGGCGGGGCCGAGCCCGGAACATCCCTTGCCTGCGGCGGAAAACGCACCAAACTCTGCATGCCATCAGTCTTTGGCGAACTCGAGAGTGTGATTCGCCGGTGCATCAGGAAACACTTCAAACCTGGCATATCTCAGTCTCTGGTTATCACATATATCGCTGCCGCCGCCACGACGATCGCAATCACCATCATGACTATCTCGGAACCGAAGCCGAAGCCATATTCGGACAGGATCCCCCAGATGGTCGTCTGCACACTGTCGGGAGCTTGAATGGAGAACAAGGCAGGTCCAACATCAAACCCCGGAAAAGTGAACCCGGATTCCTGTACGGGAACCGCGACAAGGCAAATATTGAGCATCATCCAGCCCCCACCAGCTCGATAAGCGTAAGTTCGGGCGGCGTACCGAGCCGCATGGGCGGCCCCCAAGTGCCGGTACCGCGGCTCACGTACAGGTGGCCGTGAGGGGTGAGCGACGTGAGGCCGTTGCGCGTCCGATAGGCTATGCGTACCAACAGGCCGAAGGGAAAGATCTGCCCGCCGTGGGTGTGGCCGGAAAGCTGCAGGTCGAAAAGCCCCAGGCTGTTGCGGTCCACTACCGGCTGGTGTTTGAGCAGCAGGGTAAAGCGCTCGCGCGGTAATGCGGACAATAGTGCTTTCTCGTCGGTACGGACGGGCACACCCATCCATCTCCCGGCCGGATCGTCCACGCCGGCGATCGTGAGCACACCCGCGAGCGATGCGGCTTCGCCGCGCAGGACGGTGAAGCCGGCGCGCGCCGTGAAATCGAGCGCCCGGTCAGCCCCGACAAAGAACTCGTGGTTGCCGGTCACGGCAAACTTGCCGAAGCGCGGATGCAATTCCTGGAACAGCCGGGTCAGCCCGTCCAGATGATCGCCCTGACCATCGACCAGGTCGCCGGTCGAAACCAGCAGATCAGCATCAAGCGCTTGTATTTGCGCCACGATCCGGCGCAGTTGGCGCGCGCCGATCAGATCGCCGAGGTGCACATCGGCGATCTGGACAATCTTCAATGGGCTCGATGGGCCAAAAGCAGCCGGCAGCTTCGTGGTGCGCAGGCGGATGCGCTCCACGCGGACCACACGCGCCTCGAAATAGCCGTACACGGTTGCGCCTAATGCCAGGGCCGTGGTGGCGTAAAAGAGGGATGAATCCGTGAATCGCAAGGCGCCGGGATTCCAATGCAGCACAGTGCCGACATAGGCTGCCAACAGCCCGAGCACGTCGAATGCCAGCGCGATCCAGAAAAACAGGAATATGAAACCCATCCAGATATAGCCGACCCACGCGCCGACCCAGACCAGCGCATGCCACTGGCGTTGCTCCAGCCACCAGACGATGAGCGGCAACAAGGTCATCAGCGCCATCCAGGCCGCAACGGCGAGACCGCCGACCGGTGCAAGGCCCAGAGCGGCCTCTAGCTTGGCGAAGACATACGCATGCATCCCGCCATAGAGCAGGAAAAAAATGGACAGCATGGCGACCATGGTGCTTGATGCGCCGGTGGCGCTGTTCGCATTGCGGTCTTGCGCCATCGAAGCCTTTCTTATCCGAACTGCCGCTTGAAGCGCCAGACGCCGAAGCCGAAGATCACCATCCCCAGCAGCGCCAAGCCCTGCAGCGAATCCCACAGCACGTCCAGCCCCGCGCCTTTCAACAGGATGCCGTAGCCCATCTCGATGAAGTAGTAGAGCGGCGAGAGAAACATCGCTGTGCGCATCCCGGCGGGCATGGCTTCCGGCGGGGTCCAGGCGCCGGAGAGGAAGATCATCGGCATCAGTACGAGAATCGCGAGCAGAGCCGCCTGGGCGAGGTTGCGGCTCAAAGTGGCGATGTAGAGGCCCAGGCCCGCCGTGGTGAAGGTGTAGAGCGTGGTTACGGCGAAGAAAAGCACGAGGCTGCCCTTCATCGGCACATCGAACATCCCGTACAGCACGAAGAACAGGCTTACCGCAGTGCCCAGCAAGATGACCAGGGTCATGGCGATGACCTTGGGCAGCAGGATCTGGATCGGCGTCAGGGGGGACACCAGCAACTGTTCGATGGTGCCGCGCTCTTTTTCGCGCACGGCAGCGGCGGCGGGCAGCATGATGGCCATGATGGTGATGACGGTGAGCAGTTCGGCTATGGGCATGAACCAGGCATCTCTCTGGTTCGGGTTGTACCAGACGCGGTGCTGGCTCTGGATCATGGGGACGTTCTGTATCGAACGCTCGGTGACGCCCAGGCGGGAGAGCGCCTGATCGAAACCATACTGGCCGATGATCTGCGCGCTGTAGCTGGCGGCAAGAAAGCCCAGCACGGTATTGCTGGCATCCACCTGCACCTGCACGTCAACCGGCTTCCCCTTCCTGATGTCATGCTCGAAATCGGGCGGGATGTCGAGCACCACCAAGGCTTGCCCCTGATCCAGCAGGCGCTGTCCTTCGCGGTTGTCCAGCACTTCGCCGCCCAGCTTGAAGTAGGGTGGGCGGAAGCGATAGACGAGCTCGCGCGAGGCAGCGCTGTGGTCGGCGTCATGCACCACCACCACGGCGTGATTCAGCTGCATGCTGACGCTGCCCGCCATATAGATGTCGAAGATAAACAGATAGGCGATGGCGATCAGCAGCAGCGTATCGCGCCCGAACTGGATCAGTTCCTTCGCCGTCATCGCTGCGAGTCGCGACCACCACAGGTAAAGCCGCGCGCGGCTTTCTGCCGGGTCGCCGTTCATGATTTCGGCCTCTTGTGAAACATGAGGAAGCTCGCCGTCCACAGCCCGACGGCGTAGATCAGCAGCGCCAGCACCTTGCCCCACAACTGCTCCAGCCCGACGCCCTTGAGAAAACTGCCGAGCACGATGTCGGTGTAATACATGGCGGGGAACAGGTGGGCTTCGAACTGCCCGGCCGCATCCATCGAGGCAATCGGCACCAAAAGCCCCGAGTACAGCACCGACGGGACAATGGTGACGATGACGGTGAGCATCATCGCCGCCACCTGGGTGCGCACGAAGAGCGACACCAGCAGGCCGATGCCGGTGGTGCAGGTCACATAGATCACCGAGGCGAGCAAGAAGAACAGCGGATCGCCTTTGAAGGGCGCGCCAAAGAGTTGCGTGGCCATGAGCCAGAGAATCAGAAAATTGATCACCGAGATCGCCACGTAGGGTGCGAGCTTGCCGATCAGAAACTCGCCGCGCGTCACCGTCGAGGCATAGATGTTGTAGATGGAGACATTCTCCTTTTCGCGCACCACGCCCAGCGCGGTCAGGAAAGGCGGGGTAATCATCAGCACGAACATCATCAGTACGGCCGCGATGGACCAGACGCTCTTCACCTCCTGGTTATAGAGGTAACGAAGCTGCACCCCGACTGGCTGCGCCATGGCTTTCGCAGTTTCCGCAGACACGCCGAGCCGGCGCGAAATGTAACTTCCCAGCAGTTCGCCGTTGAAAGCTGCGTTGATGGCGACCACGTAACCCTTGCTGCTGGACGTGCGGAACGGGAAGGTGCCGTCGATCAGGGTCTGTACCTCCACCGCCCGCCCGGACATCAGGTTTTCCTGGAAGCGCGGCGGGATAACGATGGCGAGCCGGATGCGGCTGTCGGCGAGCAAGGGTTCGATCTCGCGCTCGCTTGCCACGTCCCCTTTGTAGTCAAAGTAGCGCGAGTCGATGTAACGATGCAGATAATCGCGGCTCATGGCGCTCTTGTCGTGATCGACCACCGCGAACGGGATGTGCTCCACATCGAGGGTGAGGCCGTAGCCGAATATCAGCATCAGGGACGCCGGCACCACGAAGGCCAGAGCAAAAAACAGCCGGTCACGCAGAATCTCGCGCCATTCCTTGTAGGCCAGCGCGACGATGCGACGGATCTTCATGCGGATGCCTCCTGTTGTTCCTGTTGCAGGATGCGATGCACGAACACATCTTCCAGGGTCGGAGTGCGCGGGGCGATGTCACGCAACTGGATGCCCCGTTCGGCAAACAGCGTGCGGATGCGCGCCTCGGCTGCTGTGATATCCCGTGCCAGCAGATGGATGCGTTCGCCGAACAGGGCCGCATCAGAAAATCCCGCCTGCTCCAACGCTTCCAGTGCCGGCAGCACCGGCTCAGCGCCGATGTCGAGCACCTGCCCGGCCTCCTGTTGCAGCGCGGCCTTGAGCGCGGCCGGGGTGTCGTCGGCGATGATGCGGCCGGCGTGCATCAGCGCGAGATGGTCGCAATGTTCGGCCTCGCTCATGTAATGGGTGGTGATGAGAATGGCCACCTGCTCGATGCGCGCCAGATGCACCAGGATCTCCCAGAAACGGCGCCGGCCGATGGGGTCCACGCCAGAGGTTGGCTCATCGAGGAACAAGACGCGCGGCCCGTGCACCAGGGCGCAGGCCAGCGCCAGACGCTGGCGGATGCCCATCGGCAACTTGCTGACAAGCTGGGCTGTGACCCCGGAGAGTCCCGCCAGCGCCACCACGCGGCCAATGCGCTCAGCCAGACGACTGCCCGGCACGCCGTAAATGCGCGCAAACAGACGCAGATTCTCCTGCACCGTCATGTCCTGATACAGGGAAAACGCTTGAGACACATAGCCGATACGCCCTTTGATGGCCAGGCCGGCCCGGCGCATGTCCGCGCCCGCCACCGTACCCGCGCCGCCCGTGGGGGGCAGGATGCCAGTGAGCATCTTGATCGCCGTGGTCTTGCCGGCGCCGTTGGCGCCCAACAGGCCGAAAATCTCCCCTTGGCGTACCTCGAAACTGACCCGGTCGACGGCGCGAAAGTGGTCGAAATCGCGGCTCAGTTCCCGCGCTGCGATGGCGATGCCGTCGCCCTTGGGCGGATCGCCATCCAGCCAGACCTGTGTCTGCCGGGCATCGTCCTGCCCGGCCGGTTGCCGCTGCTGCAACAGGGCGATGAAGGCGTCTTCCAGCTCGGGCGCCACGGCCTGCATCTCGCTCACCATCAGCCCCTCAAGCTGCGCTTCGACCTGCGCACGGGCAAGCTGCGGCGTCGCCCCCGGCACAAACACGCGTAACTTTGGTCCCACCGCTTCCGCCTGCGGGAAGCGCGTTTTTAACCGCAACAAAGCCTCGACCTGCGGCTCGGCCACCAGTTCGACCAGCGCGCCCGGCACCTCGCGCAGGATCGTGTCCGGCTCACCCTCGATCAGCACCCGCCCGTCGAACATCAGGGACAGGCGGTGAAAACGCGCCGCTTCGTCCATATAGGCGGTGGAGACCAGCGCCGTGACGCCGCGCTCGCGCAGCAATTGCGTGAGGATCATCCAGAAATCCCGCCGCGACACCGGATCCACGCCGGTGGTCGGCTCGTCCAGGATGATCAGCTCGGGCTCGTGGATCAGCGTGCAGACGAGGCCGAGCTTTTGCTTCATGCCGCCGGAGAGCTGCTTCATCGGCCGGTCGCGGAAATTGTCCAGGCGCGTCATGGCCAGCAGCTTGTGCTTGCGCTGGGCAAGTTCCGCGGGCGGCACATCGCGCAGTTCGGCGAAGAAATCGATGTTCTCCTCCACCGAAAGTTCGGGGTAGAGATTGAGGCCCAGGCCCTGCGGCATGAAACCGAGCCGGCCCTTGACCCTTTCGGCAGCAGCTTCGGAGTCGATCTTTTCGCCGAAGATGTGAAGCGTGCCGCCATCGAAGGAGAGCACACCGGCGATCGCTTTCATCAGACTGCTTTTTCCTGCGCCGTCGGGGCCGATCAGACCATAGATTTCGCCGCGGTCAATGCTGAGGCTGGCGCCGTCGACCGCCATCTGTTTGCGATAGCGTTTGACGAAATCCTGCACCCGCACGACGGGCGCGTCCTTACCTACCATCGCGGCCTGGCCCATGGCGCGTCCTCTTTCCAGCGGATCACGGCATCGGCCGGCAAGCCGGGCGTGGCGCGATGTTGCGTGTTGGCGTCCAGATAGAGCTTGACCGCGTACACCAGCTTGACGCGCTCATCCGGGGTTTGCACCTCCTTGGGGGTGAACTCGGCCCGGGCGGCGATGTAGCGCACCGTGGCGGACAGGGGCTCGTTCGGAAAGGCATCGGTGTAGATTCGCGCCGGCAAGCCCAGACGCACCTTGCCGATCTCGTTTTCCGGGACATACACCTTGAGATAGAGCCGGTCGAGATTGACGATGTCGAACAGCGGCGCGCCCGCCGCCGCCACCTCGCCCACGTCCACCAGGCGCTGGGTGATGACGCCCGCTGCCGGGGCGCGAAGGGTGAGATCGTCCTGCACGCTTTGCGCCTCGGCCAATGCGGCTTGCCCCTGCTTCAACTGCGCCGCCACTGCCGCCACCTCATCCACTTTGGCTTGAATCCGCTCCCAACCCAGGCGAGCCTGAGCCAGTTGCTTCTCGCCGCGCTCGACCTCTTTTTGCGCGGAAATCATCTGGTTTCGCGCCACCTGCCAGGCCAGCTCCATCTGCTCGTAACGCCGCCTATCCACCGTGCCGGTCTCCACCAGCCTGCTGAAACGGCTGGCATCGCGCCCGGCCTGCTCCTCGCTGGCGCGCGCCGTGGCCAGTTGGGATCGGGCCAGAACCACAGTGGCTTCGGCAGTCTGTACGACCAGCGGCACTTCCTTTCTCGATACCGCCAGCGCGGTCTGGGCCGCCTTCAATTGCGCCTCCATGGCGGCGGCCGCCTGCCGAGCCTGATCGACCCGGGCGCGGGTCTGCGCATCGTCGAGCCTGAGCAGCACCTGCCCCTGGGTCACATTGTCGCCCTCGCGAGCCAGCAGTTCGGCGACTTTGCCCGGGATTTTGCCGGCCACCGCATAGTGGTCACCCTCGATGCGGCCGTTGGCCTGGATCAGGCCCTCCGGCAGGGGCGGCTGGCGCAGCCACAGCCACCCGGCGGCGAGGGCGACGACAGCGATCACTGCCAGGGCTGCCAGGGCTGCCATCGGCAGTTTGGGCGATAGTTTCATGGTCGGTTTCCTTTTCACATTCTCATATTTCGCCCGCCGCGCGTTTCAGCCGCAGTCCGGCCAGTACGGCGTCGTAGAGTGCATTGACGTGGTTGTTCTGGCTGACCAGGCGTAGCGTCTCCGCCGTGAGCACCTCGGTGTTGGTGGCGAGTCCGTTGGCATAACGATCCCGATTGACCCTGAGGTTTTCCTCCGCCTGCGCAATCGCGCTTTGGGTGACTTCGACACGCTTGCGGGTTTCCTGGATATCCAGCCAGGCCTGGCGCACCTGCAGCTCGATGACGGTAGCAAAATCGTCGCGCCGCTCCTGCAGCGCCGCCTCCTGGCGATTGACGGCATCCGCGCGGTGATTCGCCATGCCGCCGTCGAACAGGTTCCAGCGCGCCCCCAGGGTGGCTGACCACTGCCCCGGATAAACCTGATAACGGTTCTCCTGATAACCATAACCGCCGCTCAGCGCGACCTGCGGCGCGGTTTCAGCGCGCACGGCGGTTGCCTGGTGGCGCAAGGCGCGGATTTGATCAGCCAATGCACCGAGTTCCGGCCGTTGCCTGAGCGCCCGTTCCGTCACGGCGGGCAGAGGATCATTCGCCGTTTGAGGGGCGATCTCGTCCAGCGTAACCCCTTGATCCAGCGGCCGCCCGAGCAGGCGGTTGTAAGCGGCGCGGGTAATATCCACGGCGTTCGCCGCCCGGATCGCCTGCTGTCGAGCGTCAGCCAGGGCGACCTGTGCGGCCAGCAGGTCGTTGCGGGCCACCACACCCTGCTCGAACAGGTTCTGCACATCGGTGGCGTGGGCCTGCAGGCTGGCGACATGGCTGTTGGCCACCGCCAGCCCCTGCGTGGTGCGCAGCACGGTGGTAAAGGCCTCGGCGACGCGCAGCTTGAGTTCCTGCATCTCGCCCGCCTCGCCGTAGCGGGCCGCATTCAGACTCGCCTTCGACGCCTCGATACCGCTTGTAATACGGCCGCCGGTGTACAAAGGCAGCGTCGCCATGGCCCGGTAGGCGTAACTTTCCCGCTGCGCCACGGCAAACTGCTGGGAGGCGCCGCCCAGCTCGACGCGTGAGGTCGGCGCATTGTCGAGTGCGGTATATCCCGCCTCCAGCGACACGCCGGGAAGACGGGCGGCCTCGGCGGCCTGTACCAGGCTGGCAGCGGCGGCGGTGTTTTGCTGCGCCGCCCGCAGGCCGCGATCAGCCGTCAGAGCGGCCTCCCAGGCCTGTTGCAGCGTCTCGGCGCCGGCACTGCCGGAAAGCAGGCAGCCGACTAGAAGCGCATGCCGTAATTGCCCTAGGCGAATGGCTGCGGTTGTCGTTGACATCATGAATTTTCCTCTTTGAGTGTTTCTGCCGCATGGCCTCCGGGCGAGCGGCGTTCGAGCAGTAAATAGAACAGAATTGGTACCACGATCAGCGTCAACACCGTGGCGGCCAGGGTGCCGAAAATCAGCGAGATCGCCAGCCCGCCGAACACGGCGTCGCTGAGCATGACCATGCTGCCGAGGATGATGGCCAATGCGGTCAGGAGGATCGGCCGCAGACGCACCGCCCCTGCCTCCAGAATGGCTTCCCGCAAGTCCATGCCCTGGCGCCGATAATCCAGCACAAAATCGATAATGAGCAGGGAATTGCGCACCACCACACCGGCCAGCGCGATGACTCCGATCATGGAGGTGGCGGTGAAGGGTTGCCCCATCAGCCAGTGCCCCGGAAAAACACCCGCCAGCCCCAGGGGAATCGCGGCCATGGCGACCAGCGGAATGGCGAAGGACTGGTAGTAGGCCACCAGCACCAGATAAATGAAGGTAAGGGCGATCCCCAGCGCACCGAGCATGTCGCGGTAGGTGTCCAGCGTCATCCGTATCTCGCCATCCCACAGCAGACGGTAGCCGTCGATGGTGTCCGGTATCGCGGGATTGAGGCGCAGATTGGCGGTGCCGAGGCGCTCGCCGTTCGCCAGGGGCATCCCGTCCAGCCGCTGGTCCAGGTCGAGCACGGCGTATACCGGGGCGGTGTGGCCAAGCTCGCCGCCGATGAACACGACCCGCTCGCCGTCCTTGTGCTGGATGGGTCGGTCGGCCCAGGCCGATTCGATGCGGACCAGCCCGGATAACGGCACGCTTTTTCCCTCCCGGCTGGTCAGGTAGACCCGCGACAGCAGCGCCGGGTCGATCTGGTGGCGGCGCGGGATTTGCAGGCGGATGGGGACAGCGTTCTTTTCCCCTGCAATATGTACGCGCCCGAGTTCCTCGCCGTCCAGCAGGCGGCGCAAGGCGATGGCCACCTCGCCCGTGGTCACGCCGGACAGGGCCGCCTTTTCCCGATCCACCACCAGCCGGTACTCCTGCACGTCATCCGGTTCGGAATCGTTCACTTCGACCATGTCGTAGGTGTGCTTGAAAGCATCCTTGACCTGCTTGCCGATTGCCCTGAGTTGCCCCAGCTCCGGCCCGTAGATTTCGGCCATGACTGTGGCGCGTACCGGTGGTCCAGGGGAATCCTCGAGCAGCTGGATGACGCTGCCGGGATAACGCGACTGGATCGCCATCAGGCGCTGGCGCAGTTCGCGCACCATCTCGATCGAAGTCTTGCTGCGCTGCGCCTTGTCGATCAGGTTGACCCGGATCTCCGCTACGTTTGGCCCCGCCTTGTTGCCGGCGCCGCGCAACAGCCCGTTGAAATCGATCACCCCGGCCTCGCCGATCCAGCTCTGGTAATTGAGGATCAGCGCGTTCTCCCGCAACACGGCGCCGATCTCGCGCAGCGCCCTGTCGGTGGTTTCCAACGGGGTGGACTCGGGCATGTCGAGAGTGATATTGAAGGTATTCTTGTTGTCCTTTGGCAGCATGGCCATCTCGACGCCAAGCCAGGATTGCGCCCCGCTTATTCCACCGGGCCGCACGAACTGCCACGCGGGTTGCAGCAGGGAAAGAAGAATAACGGCGACCACGCCCAGCAGGACGCCCCGGCGCAACCGGGGGCGATCGATCATGGGCGCCATCAAGGCATGGTAGAAACGGTGCAGCCGATCCTTGGGATTGTGGTCTTCAAGGTCATGCCCCTCGCCGGGTTTGAGCCAGCGGTTGGCCGCCCAGGGGGTGACGGTGTAGGCCACCAGCAGCGAGGCGAGCATGGCAATCGGCACGGTGAAGGCGACCGGGTAAAAATATTGCCCCGCCATGCCGGTCACCATCAGGAGCGAAACGAACACCAGCATCACGGCGATGGTTGCCAGATTGGTGGGGCTGCCGATTTCATTGGTGGCCTGCACCGTGACCGCGCGCTTGTCGCGCCGGCCCAGGCGGGCGTAATGGCGGTGGATGTTTTCGATGACCACGATGGCCGCATCCACCAGCAGGCCGAGAGACAGGATCAGGGCGAACAGGGTCACGCGGTTGATGGTGGGGCCGAACAGGTAGTTCGCACCCAGGGTCAGCCCCAGGATCAGGGGCACGCTCAGGCCCACGATCAACGCCTCTTTCAGGCCGAGAAAGAAGACCATCACCAGGAACACCGAGAACACCGCGATGCCCAGATGCTCGATCAGCACATTCACGGCGGCGTCGGCCTTTTGGCCGTCGTTGCGGGTGACGACGAGTTCCACCCCGGCGGGGATGAACTGCTGTTTCATCCGCTCAATGCGAGCGAGCACCTCGTCGGCGACAACAACCGCATTGGTGCCGGGTTTTTTGGCGACCGCTAGGGCGACCGCCGGAATTTCCGGATCCAGGCCCTTGCCGAAACGCGGATCTGCGGGGCCGAAGGCAAAGCGCGACAGCCTGGTTCGCTCCTCGGGCGGGCCATCGATGATCGTCGCCACGTCACCGAGATAAATCGGGCGACCGGCGTGGCTGCCGACAATCACCCGTTTCAGGTCGTCCGCCGAGGTGAGAAACCCGTCCAGGAACACACTCCGGTTTTGCCCCTGTTGCACCACGCTGCCCAAAGGTGCCGAGACATTGGCGGCGGCGAGGACGCCGCGAATCTGATCGACCGTCACGGCGAACGCCTGCAAACTATCCGGCTCCAGTTCCACGCGCACTTCCCGGTCGCGCCCGCCTTTTACGTAGGAGGCAGAAACGGATTCCAGGCTGCGCAAGCCGTCAAGCAAGCGATCGGCCAGCCGCTTCAAGGCGTAATCGTCATACGTCTGCGAGGCCAGGGTAACGGTCACGATTGGCACGTCGTCCACGTCCACGCTGACGATGAGCGGGGCACCGGCATCGGCGGGCAGGCGGTCGCGCTGACCGAGGATCCGGTCGTAGATACTGTCGTCACAAGATGTGGTAAAATCGAGTTTTCGTAAAAAACCTGTAAACGAATGCCGGAAACCATCCATCGACACGACATTACGGACAAACATTGGGCCTTGCTCGAACCGCATTTACCTGGACGGGCAGGTGTTTGGGGCGGAGTAGCACAAGATAACCGTCAATTTATCAATGCGGTGTTTTGGATTCTTCGCACGGGCGCGCCGTGGCGAGACCTACCTGCTTCATATGGGGGATGGAAAAACACCCATCGACGCTTTTGCCGTTGGCGTGATCAAGGCATTTGGGAGTCGCTGCTGGAAAAACTCATTGTCGATCCGGATTACGAATGGCTCATGATCGATGCCAGCCATTGCAAGGTTCACCCCCATGCCGCAGGCGCGCGCGGGGGCAATCAAGGCATGAGCCGTACAAAAGGGGGCTCAACACAAAGATACATCTGGCCGTGGATGCGCATGGTATGCCGATCAGAGCAGTTATTACAGAAGGTACCCGAGCAGATTGCGCTGAGGCTGACAAATTGATTGATGGCTTTCAAATGGCGCATCTTCTTGCCGACAAAGGCTACGACAGTGATGCGATCGTGGTGAGAGTCGAGGCGCAAGGTGCAAAAGCGGTTATTCCGCCGCGCAAAAACCGTAAGCAACTCAGGGAGTACGACAAGCATCTCTACAAGCTCCGCCATTTGGTCGAGAACGCGTTCTTGCATCTCAAACGGTGGAGGGGGATCGCTACTCGCTATGCGAAGAATTTATCTTCCTTCGTTGCTGCCGTGCAAATTCGCTGCCTTACCCTTTGGTTAGCTATCTCGTGACGACACCATCTAGAGCTTGACCAGGGATTTTTCCTTGTCCTGCCCCACCTTGAACTGCACGGCGAGGATGCCGACAGAGTTCATCGCTGTGGCGAAGGTATGGTCGACACCGGGAATCTGCTTGACGATGCCCTCCAAAGGCCTGATCACCAACTGCTCCACCTCTGCGGCGGAAGCACCGGGAAGGAACACCCGCACCTGCGCGCCGGGGACGATGATTTGCGGGTTTTCCTCGCGCGGGGTGAGGGTGATGGCGAGCGCGCCCAGCAAGGTGCAGGCCAGCATGAACAGCACCGTCAGCCTGGAGGTGACGAAGGCTTCAGCCAAGCGCCCGGCACTGTTGAGTTTGAGTTTGCTCATGGACGAACCTCTCCGGCGATGCGGTCGCCCTCGCGCAAGCCGGGATCGACTGCCGCCACGATGCGCTCGCCAGCCGCAAGGCCAGCCGTGACCTCGATGCGGTCAGGCCACTCGCGCCCCGTGCGCAACCAGCGGAAGCGCGCCAGGCCTGCTTCGTCCACCAGGAACACGCCGCGCAGCCCGCCCCGTTCCACCAGCGCCTGCGCCGGAACCAGCAGCGATGGGCTATCTCCGACGGCAAAGCTGGCGCGCCCGAACATGCCCGGCATCAGGCCCGCCGTTTCGGGCAGCGCGACCTTGACCAGATAGCTGCGGGTGACCGGATCGCCCGACGGCACGACACGGCTGACGGTGCCTTCGAAAACCTGGGTCAGGGCATCGATCTTGACGCGCGCCCGACTCCCCACGGCAATGGCGGCCACATGGGCTTCGCTGACGGAAGTTTCGAACAGCAACGCGCGCCCGACCTCCAGCGTGAGCATCGGTGCGCCCGGTGCAGCGAGATCCCCGGCCTGCTTCAGGCGTGCCACCACGACACCATCGTCGGGGCTCCTGATGTCGACGTAGGCGCGCTGCGCATTCGCCGTGTCCTGCGCGGCTTGCGCCTGATTCAGCGACTCCCTGGCAGCGTCACGCTTGAGGCGGACTTTGCGCCACTCATTCTCGGAAACGCTGGCACGCTCATACAGGCGCTGGAAGCGCTCGAAATCGATCTGGGCATCGGCTAGCGCCGAACTTGCCGCACCGACGCCCGCCCGGCTCTGGCGGATCGAGCCTTCGACGTCGGCGCCGTCAAGCCTGGCGATAATCTGTCCGCGCCGCACCCGGTCGCCCTCGCGCACCAGCAACTCGTGGATGTAGCCACTCATCCTGGAAGTCACCTCGATGCGCTGGTCGGACACTACGGAACCGACGGTCGTATAGTCGATCGGGAGTCCGGCCGTAGCCACTTTGACTACGGCGAGGTCCCAACTTTTTGGGGCGGGCTGGGGCTGTGCCTCCGGCGCTTTGCCGCAGGCGCTCAGGAGCGCGGACAATGCAAGTGGCGCTAGGAAGGTAAGTAGAAGTTTTCTATTTTTTTCCACGAGAGGGACTTTCATGATGATGTCGATGTACAGATTTTTGGATTGCATTTAGATGCCTTCGCGCCGATTCTTGCCGCGATCAGTTCAGCCAGTTCGAGCGGACGCCCGTTCCCCGTGGCCGTCATGATGGCCCACGCTTCCTCCGTCGCCAGGAGGCACAGATCGAGCGCGGCGCCATGGAGGGCCGTGCGCGCCTGGGAGGGTGCCATGTCATCGGCTTCTTGACGCAAAACGTAGCTTGAAACGAGATATTCGGCGTAACGCCGGGCCGTGCCGACAAGAAGCTCTGGATAGCCCGCGAGGGTGGCGCCCGTGGTGCCGGCCGCCTCACCTAGCGGCGCAGCCAGTAGCCTCAACCGCGACGGGTCGTATGGCGAACGTTGATCCAGTCCCAGACTGGCTGCCTCCAGCTCCGAAGCCCGGTTGACCGCATCGGAAACCAGGGCCAGAACTTGCCTGTCAGTGCAGCGGACCAGCAAGCGAAAGGCCCCGGTGGTCAAGTAGTCACCCGCCAAAACGGTCGCGCCGGTACCGAGTAGCGCGGACGCGCCGGTTGTCGCGTCAACGCGTGAATGCAATTGCTGCAGGCCGATGTGGATGAGGTCCAAAGCCGTACCGGCGTCGATGCCCGACTGCTCTGGATAGAGGCTGCAGGTCACCAGCGCCCTGATCGGAATATTTTGGCCAGATAGCAACAGGAACAAGGCATTGCGAACCGGTAACGCCTCACAGGGCAAGGCACTCGCTACGGCGGTGTGGACGCCGGCGATCACGGTCTCGGGGAAGTTCATGGGATGGTCATCATTCATGGGCTTTTCGTTATTGGCCAATGGGCCAGTTGTTCGGCTGCGCTGCAGTAGCCGATTTCGATGATTTCTTCGGCGCGGTCGAATTCCAGGAAACGGATGTGCCCCAGCGGCGGCTGGATGATCACATCCGGCTGATCGAGACCCAGACGGGATTGGGTAATGCGGGTTTCCATGATGTTGATCGAGGCGAGCAGCACTTCGAAAATGCTGGGCAGCGGCTCTTCGGTCGAGGCCCAGCGCGAAAACTGCGCCGAGACCGGATTATTTCCGGCGAGCAGCTTCTGCTTGATGTCTTTCATCGACAGGCGATAGTCGTCGACCCAGCGCGAGAACACACCCGCTGGATTGTCGCCTTCGCTGTTCGCTTTGCCTGTGTTCAGCAGCGGCTTCAGGTTCTTCCCGGCGACGATCTGGTGGTTGAGATCGACCGCGATCACGAACTCGGCGCCCATGGCGCGTACGGCGCTCACCGGTACCGGGTTGGTGAGTCCGCCGTCCACCAGAATCCGTCCGTTGCTGCGCACCGGCGTAAAGATGCCGGGCACCGAGATGCTGGCGCGCACTGCTTCGATCACGTCGCCTGACCGGATGACGACCTCCTCGCCGCTGACGATGTCGGTTGCCACGGTTGCAAAGGGCTTCGGTAGCGATTCGATAGCGTCGGCATGAACATGCGCACGCACCAGTTCGCTGACCCTGGCGCCGTCGAGCAAGCCGGACTTGGGCAGTACGACGTCGAAGAAAGAAAGCGTCTTTTTCCAATCGAACGCCTGAAACGTGGCTTCCAGTTCATTCAGCTTGCCGGCGGCATGGATCGCCCCGATCAGCGCCCCCATGCTGGTGCCGGCGATGAAGTCCACCTCGATGCCGGCGTCCTCGATCGCCCGGATCACGCCCAGGTGCGCCAAGCCGCGCGCCGAGCCGCTGCCCAGCACCAGGCCGACTCTGGGACGGCGATCGGGGTTGCTGTCGATGTGCTTTCTCGTCATCGCGGTCACTCCCGGTCCGCTCTGCTGCTCTTCCAGATCGACAACAGCAGCCACATGCCGCCGGCCGCCGCGCTGAGGAAACCGAGCAGGCCGAAGAAGGGCAGCCCCAGCAGGCTGGGGCCGCCGGGGACGGTCATGACGATGGAGGATCCGATGATGAGGGCGGCGACGACGATGCCGACCACTAGCCGGTTGGCGGCGCTGTCGAGCTGATTGCCGACGCGCTTCAAGTGCGTGACATCGATGCGGATTTCCAGCCGGCCGCGCCGGGCGGCACGCAGTAGCTGGGAGAGGTCGTGGGGCAAGTCGGCGATAAGCGCCAGCGCCTCACCGGCCGCCTGCCAGCCGCGTTTGATGAGTGCGGCTGGCGTAT
Organism: Thiobacillus denitrificans DSM 12475; assembly: GCF_000376425.1. Classification (GTDB taxonomy): domain Bacteria; phylum Pseudomonadota; class Gammaproteobacteria; order Burkholderiales; family Thiobacillaceae; genus Thiobacillus; species Thiobacillus denitrificans. The sequence continues at coordinate 19,454 of NZ_AQWL01000010.1, forward strand.
ACCGTGCGCGCAGCGCCTGCTCCAGCAAAGGCATTGCATCGCCGGCCATGTCGAAGTCGGGGTCGAGTTCGCGGCCCATACCTTCGAGCGAGATGAAAGCCTTGATCAGCAGCGACAGGTCGGCCGGAAGTGCCAACTGGTGTTGGCGCACGATCGCCATCAGGTCGGACAGCATTGCGCCGAGGCGCAGCTGCTTGAGCGCCACCCCGTGGTATTGATCGACGAAGGTCTGGATTTCCAGCATCAAGCCCGCCTCGTCCACCGCGCCGTCGCCCGTCCAATCGAGCATCACGTCGGCGACACGCTGTGGCTCGTGCTGCACCAGCCCCAACAGCAGACGGATCAACTGGTCGCGGCGCTCTTCGGTGAGTCGCCCAATCATGCCGAAATCGATGAAGGCGATGCGGTTGCCAGGCAGATAGAACACGTTGCCGGGGTGCGGGTCGGCGTGGAAGAAGCCGTCCTCCACGATCATCTTCAACACCGCGTGAGCCCCGCGCCGGGCGAGGATCTTGCGGTCGAGGCCAGCCTGATCGACGGCCTTAAGCTTGCGTCCGGAAATGCCGTCGATGAATTCCTGCACGCACACCCGCTCGCCGGTCCAATGCCAGTGGACGCGGGGGATAAGGATGACCGGAAGCGCAGGTTGCGGTTCAGGCGCCGTTTCTGCCATTGCGGCCGAGGCTTCGGCGGAAGGTACATCCATGTCGGAATAGCCGGCGAAATTTTCCGCGATGCGCTCGGCATTGCGACATTCGCCGGCAAAATCGAGTTCGCGCCGCAGCGACTGGGTAAACTGGCGCACCACTTCCTGCGGGTGGAAACTGCGCAGTTCCGGGCTTTCCGTCTCGGTAATCGCTGCCAGCCTCGAGAGCCAGCGCAGGTCGGCTTCGATGATCGGGCGGATGCCGGGACGGCGCACCTTGACCACCACCTCGCTGCCATCTTCGAGGCGGGCGCGGTACACCTGCGCGATGGAGGCAGCCGCCAGCGGCTCGGGGTCGAAGGTAGCGAATACCTCCTCGGGCGGCGCGCCCAGGTCTTCGGTGAGCTGCTGACGGATATCGGCCCAGGGCGCGGCGGGGGCGCTGTCCTGCAGCTTGCCGAATTCGGCGATCCATTCCGGGTCGAACAGGTCGACGCGGGTGGCGAGCACCTGACCGAGCTTGACGAAGGTCGGTCCCATCTCCTCCAGCGCCCGCCGCACCCGGGCGGGAGGTTCGAGGTGAGCCAGTTCCTCCGCTTCGTTCCAGTGCAATGCCCGTCCGGCCCGTTCCAGGGCATTCGCCAGCCCCATCCGGCGCACCATGTCGCCAAAGCCGTAGCGGATCAGGATCGAGGCGATGTCGTGCAGGCGGCCGATGTCGCGCACCGCCGTTAGTGCCTGCCACAGCATCAGTCTTCCTTGCCTTGAGGATGGCCGGGTTTGACGTGATCGGCCAGGCCGGTGAGCATGCCGGCAGCAATTTGACGCAACAGGACAGAAGTGGCTTGTGCCAGATGCAGGCCGGCCCCAATCTGAGTGCGTCCCGTCGCGCCGAGCTGGTGCGTCATGACGACCAGGGTTTCCTTCAACTGCGCGCCGACGGCGGAACCATGGACGCGAGCGTGCGCAGCCAGGTCGTGGAGAATTTCTCCCGCTACGTCCTGGGTGGCAGAAGCCGCGCTTTGCAGGGTTTCCAGGAACATCGCCTCCAGGCTTTCCAGGTCGCTGCGCGCGCGGGCGAGGTCATCGCTGGAAAATGTCTGCGCCCGGCCCGCCGCTTCCTCCAGCGCCAGTTTAGAAGCTTCGGAAAACTGCGCCAGCGCCGTGTCCAGCCCCGCGACGGCCTGTTTGAGACGTTTCCGCGTGATGTCGGTTTGTGCCGCTGACTGCTGCAATTCCTTTTGCGCGCCTGCCCGCGCGCCGCTCAGCACGGCACGCGTGATCTGCCGCAGGGATTCGATATCGAGCGAGCGCGCGCTGATCCTGCGCAAGGTGAGCTGCCGCACCATTTCCTGCACATCGTGACCCTGCTCGACGGCGCTACGCACTTCAGCTTCGAGCGTGCCGGTATCGTCACTGCCGCCAATATTGTTGCCTGTTTCGTTTTGCATGATGGTGATCCTCCTGAAGTGATGACCTGAACAACCGGGTGTCATGGCGGTGCCGCGCATAAAAAATATCGGCAGCCCTGATGGCTGCGATAGTTGTTACCTCATCGTCGCCTAGCGCGGGCCTTCCACGACCCGTCCGCCGATGCGACCAGGTCGTGCGTGCCAAGAACTACTTGTTGATGGTGTCTTTGGTCTTCCGGGCCATTTCCGTCACCGCATCCAATCCTGCATCGCATCCAGTGCCTTGCTGGCGGCCTCCCTGGTGGCGGCAACTGCTTTCTGGGCTGCATCCCTGGCGGCTTCTGCGGCGTGCTGTGCCGCATCTTTACCGGACCCCGCCGCTTTTTTGGCCGCTTCCTCGGCCTTCTGCGCCGCTTCCATGGTGGCTACAGTCGCTTGATTGGCCGCTTCCGAGATTTTTTGCAGTGCCTCCCGGATGGCTTCCGTGGTTTTGTCGACGGCGGTGGCCTCGAACTCGGCAAGTCGGCCTTGGGCCGTCTTCAGGTTTTTCCGAAGGCCGATGCGCAAGCCCGCGACCTTCTCGCTGGCTTGATCGGTAGTAGCCTGCAAGAGCGCATCGGCATCGGCGACAATCTGCTTTATGTCGGCGATCAGTTTGTCTTTGGTCGTGGAACTGGGTGTGTTGGATTCAGACATGGCATACCTCTCGATCAGTGATAAAAATAAAAAATGAAAGCGCAATGCTGTGAAAATTTATCGGACTGGCAAAGACATGCAGCCACGGAGCCGGCCTATCGATCCCCTCTTTCCGACACCGCGTTGAAGCAGGCAGCCTGCCCACCAAGGATTACTTCGTCACGGCATCTTTGACGTTCCGAGCCGTTTCCTTGGTTGCCTCAAGCGCCTTGTCGGCAGCCTCCCGGGTGGCTTCCATGGCTTTCTGTGCGGCGTCCCGCGTGGCTTCGGCCGCTTTCTGCGCAGCCTCCTTGCCAGATTTGGCCGTCTTTTTGGCGGCTTCCCCGGCTTTCTGTGCGGCTTCCCTGGTGGCTACGTCTGCGCCGCACGTTTGCCCTGGACAGGGTGTTATTGAGATTTTTCCTCGTTGCTTCCGCCAAGGCCGTTGCGTAGCAAGTCAATGACATGCCGCGCAATGACCTCGGGGTCTTCGTGCTGGCGCTGGTAGCCCGGCAGGAAACGTCGCACCGACTGGGTTTCAAAGGGATAGATCACCAGACCAATTATCGAAACGGCAAGCAGGTGGGCGTCATGGCTCGGGGCGAGTTCACCGGCAAGATTGCGCAGTGCGGTGAACAGGTCTCGAAAGACACAGTCCACCAGGCTTTGTAGCCGCCGCTCATCGCTGTCCAGCAGCACCCACTGCATCAGGCGTCTAAAGTCTTTCTCCTTGGAGAGCGTGCGCGTGAACATGACGACGAATGTTTCGAGCCGATCCCAGGGTTTTCCTCCGCCGTCGAGAAGGGACTTCAAAGGTCCCACTTTTTCTTCGAATGCATGTCCAACCGCATCCAGATAGAGCTGCTCCTTGTCTGAAAAGTGATGGTAGAGCGCGGCAGGCGTCACGCCCACGGCAGCCGCAATATCACGCATCGAAACCCCGTCAAATCCGGTCGTTGCGAAGAGCGGAACCGACAGCCCGAGTATCTCTTCACGCGTATTCTTGAAAGTTTGCTTCGCCATTGAATATTGCCTATATTCTAAACGTTGATTAATGAACGTTCATTTAATACAAATTCTCTTGATCCTGCAACTCGAATCGCCAACCAAAGAGCGGTTTACTGCGCCGCATTTTACGAATCACTAGATAGGAGATGCACCATGAACGAGCAAGACAATAAGTCGGTTTCTGTTGACGAGACGCGCGTGGAGGGCAACCATGCACATGCCCCAGAACAACGCCATTGCATGATTGCAGAAGCCGCCTATTACCGTGCCGAGCGAAGAGGATTCGACGGCGGCGATCCGGTGGCAGACTGGCTGGACGCTGAAGCTGAAACCGAAGCTCTGTTGCGAAGCTCTGGCGAGCCTGATGAAAAAAAGACTGTGAAGGAAGCGTTCGAGGAAAAGCTCGAAATGCAGCTCGACGAGTGGGATAAAAAGCTCGACAGCCTGATGAAGGTGGCGAAGGAGGCAAAGGCCGATCTACGCCATGACATCGAGGCGCAGGTGGAAGCCCTTCGGGCGAAGCGTGCAGCGGCCCAGGACAAGCTGCATGAGTTACGCCAGCGCGGCGATAGCGCCTGGGAAGATATGAAGGAGGGCGCGGAAAAGACCTGGGACGAAATGCGCAAGGCGATCGACAATATTCTGGCCCGCCTCAAATGACAGGAGCTAGGTTGTCAGGCTACTCAGCTGTCTTGCGCCAGCGATCGATTCTTGGTAGGGTAGGCTGGCGCAAACCGGAACATTGTAACCGGAACGTTGTATTGCGCAAATCCCTCGCAGACCAGGTGTTGGGCGGTTATTCTGATTATGAATGGAGCAGAAATGCGTGCATGGTTGATGTCCCTCTTGCTGGTCGTATCGATTCCTGCATTTGCGGTTTCGGATTACGCGCGAGAAAAGAAATGGGCGGATGAAATCACCCCGGGCATCGTGGTCGGCGACCCGGTCTATCTGGAACAGGCGAACGGGCATAAATTTCTGGGTATCTATACTAAAATAGCAGGCGCCAAGACCGGCTTGATCGTGGTGCATGGCATCGGCGTCCATCCGGAATGGGGGATGATCAGCACCCTGCGCCAGCAATTGGCCGATCACGGCTACACGACGCTCTCGATCCAGATGCCCATCCTCGCGGTGGATGCCCAGCCCGAAGCCTATCCGCCGACTTATCCGGAGGCGGTCGAACGCCTGCGAATCGCGACAAACCATCTGAAGGGCAAGGGCTACCGCAATATCGCCATCGTCTCGCACAGCATGGGTTCGCGCATGAGCCATGCGTTCATGGCGCAGAACCCCGGCGATATCAAGGCGTGGGCCGCTCTGGGTTTGGGTGGGACGGAAACCTACGCCGGGATCAAGGCGCCGGTGCTCGACCTGTACGGCGCACATGACCTGCCGGTGGTGCTATCCACCGCGAAGCAGCGGAGCGCCTCGCTCAAGGGTAATGTGAGCGGAAAGCAGGTGGTGGTGCCGGACACGGATCACTTCTTCGCCGGCAAGGAGGACGCGATGGTGAAGGCGGTGACGGACTTTCTGGATGGGCTGGGTCTGAAGTAAACCACGTTCGCGTTGACCTGCTCTTGTTTTTATCGGGCGCGTCCTGACGCGCGGCAAGCCGGACGCATCTCCGGCCAGGCTATCGCCGTCTAGGCAAAGCGGAAGGCCGAGACACGATTCCCCATCGGGCGATCCACTAGAACCTGTACACCGGCACTTGCTTCGCCCACCCCGGCCGCCACCATCAGCGGCAGGAGGTGCTCCTCGCGCGGATGAGCCAGACGCGCAGCAGGCGCTTGCCCCCAAGCCTTGAGCGCCTCGTGTCGGCGGTCGGCATCGGCCTGACCAAGCGCTTCCACGAGCCAGGCATCGAACGCGTCGGCGACGGGTGCGAAGCGCGGGTCGCCGAAGCCGCGCATGTTGTGAAAGCTCATGCCGCTGCCCACCACCAATACGCCCTCCTGCCGCAACCGGGCCAGTGCGCGACCCGCCTCGATATGCAGGGCCGGATCCAGGCTTCGATGCAAGGACACCTGCACGATCGGCACATCGGCATCGGGAAAGATGAGCTTGAAGGGAACGAACACACCGTGATCGAAGCCGCGACGATCGTCGGCGCGGGCAGGCAAACCGGCCTCGGTCAACAGCGCGATGATCCGGTCAGCCAAGGCTGGATCGCCGGGCGCCGGATAGGCGAGGCGATAGGTGTGTTGGGGAAATCCGGAATAGTCGTAGATCAGCGGCGGATGGGCGGCGCGCGTCACGGCGAAGGCGTCTTCTTCCCAATGGGCGGAGACCACCACCACGGCGGTGGGCCGGCTCGGCAGGGTGGCGGCGAGGCCGCGCAGCCAGGCCGCCATGCGATCCCAGGTATCCGGCGGCCCCAGGGTCCATTCCATGAAAAAACAGGGCCCGCCGCCGTGCGGAATGAACAGCACGGGCTGGCGCGCAGCCGCGATCATCTCCGAATTCATGCGGCCATCCGGTTTACTTGAGCAGCCCTTCCTCGGCCAGCGCCTGCTGCACCGCCGGTCGCGCTGCCACGCGGCCCTGATAGGCGGTCAGCGCGGGCCAGGGCGAGAGATCGAAGCCGACATAAGGGGCCCAGGAACTCACCGTGAAGAGGTAGGCGTCCGCCACGGTGAAGCGCTCGCCCATGAGGTAGGGCTGCGTCTCCAGCACCGCCGCGACGTGGGCGAAACGCTGAGTGAGTCGTTCCGTGAACAGGGCTTTGCAGTCAGGTTGGACGCGCGGATCGAACAGGGCTGCGTAGGTTTTATGCAACTCGGTAGAGATGAAGTTCAGCCATTGCATGAGGTGGTAACGCTCCCGGCTGCCGGGCGGCGGCGCGAGCCCCTTTTCCGCAGCCTGATCCGCCAGATACTGCACGATGGCCGGACCTTCCGTGAGCACATCGCCGTCCGCCAGAACCAGGGCGGGCACATAGCCGTCCGGATTGATCTTGCGGTAGTCTTGGCCGCTTTCCGTTTGGCCGGTCCCGAGGTCGACGCGCACCAGTTCCACGGGTGCGCCAGTCTCGATCGCCACGATGTGGGGGGAAAGGGAGCAGGCTCCCGGGCTGTAATAGAGTTTCATGGTATTGCCTCCTTAAGCTAAGAGAAACGGATAGTCGGTGTAGCCCTGCTCGGCGCCGCCGTAGAACGTCGCCGGGTCGGGTTCGTTGAGCGGCGCCGATTTGGCGTAGCGCGCTGGCAAATCCGGATTGGCCAGAAACGGCACGCCGAATGCGATCATGTCGGCGAAACCTAAAGCCAGCGCAGCATTGCCGCGCGCCAGGTCATAGCCGCCGTTGGTCATGTACACGCCTTGCCAGATTGTGCGCAGCTTCTGCAAATCAAACGCGGGGCCGGCGGCACCGGGCGACTCCTTGCCCATTTCGGTGACGTGCAGATAAGCCAGCCCAAAGCGGTTGAGCTGTTCGACAATGTAGGCGAACGTCGCTTCGGGATTGGAATCGCGCATGTCGTTGAACGGCTGCAACGGCGACAAGCGGATGCCGACACGATTCGCGCTCCACACGCCGCATACCGCATCGACCACTTCCAGCATCAAGCGCGCGCGGTTGGCAATCGAGCCGCCGTAGGCGTCGCTGCGCTGGTTGGAGCCGTCGCGCAAAAACTGGTCGGGCAAATAGCCGTTGGCGCCGTGGATTTCGACGCCGTCGAAACCGGCATCAAGCGCGTTCCTGGCGCCACTGCGAAATTGCTCGATGATGCCCGGAATTCCCGAGAGTGCCAGCGTATGCGGCGTTTCGAAGGGCTTCATCCCCTCAGGGGTGACCGCCTGGCCGGACGGCTTGATCGCCGAAGGCGCTACCGGCAGCATGCCGCCGGGCAGCAGCGATGGGTGTGAAATGCGTCCGCAATGCCACAACTGCAGGAAAATCCTGCCGCCCTGGGCATGTACCGCGTCGGTGATTTTCTTCCAGCCTGCCACTTGCTCGGCGCTGTGGATGCCCGGCGTCGCGGGATAACCCACCGCTTCCGCTGCGACCTGCGAACCTTCGGTGATGATCAATCCGGCACTGGCGCGCTGCACGTAGTATTCCACATTCAGCGGCTGCGGCGCGTTGCCTGCGCCGGCGCGGTTGCGCGTCATCGGCGCCATCACCATGCGGTTTTTCAGCGCGTAGGGGCCGAGCTGGATCGACGAGAAAAGCGTGATGTTCGAATCGGGTGTCTGGCTCATATTTTTCCTCCAATTGGACGGCAACAGGCGGTACGGGTGTACTGCCCGGCGGCGGGGTTTATTGCTTGATTCGACTTGACTCGAAAACGGCGCGCAAGTCATGCAAGGCGGCTTCGATGCGGGCGTAGTCTTCCGCTTTCCAATCCGCGAAAGCGCGGCTGAAATACGCCACATGCGCCGGGAATACCTTGTCGAACAGGCGCTCGCCCTTTTTCGTCAACTGCACGATCTGGCTGCGGCCATCCAGCGCGCTGGGAATGCGCCTGATGAGCCCTTTCTCCTCCAGCCGGTCCACCACCCCGGTCAGCGTGCCCTTGGTGATCAGAGTTTTTTCGCCCAACTCTTTGGGCGTCATACCAGGCGTATTACCCAGGGTGGCGACGATGTCGAATTGGGGCGGCGTAAGGCCGAGGGTGCGCAGGTGCGCCGCCGAACGGGTGGAGAAGGCCTGGTAACAGCGTACCAGCGCACGCAGGCTCGGCAGAAACGGGGCTTCGACCATGGGATGCCTTCATGTAGTTCTAGTGCGAACCAATATAGTTTGGGTTAGGACTATAGTCAATGGCCGTATGTTCACTTCCGATTCCGCATCTTCTTCATCCGACCGGATCAATAGGCTCGTCACCCCCGAATTGCGAATCTTAGAAGCGCGCGATCAGATGTTGACAATAATCGCTGTCGATCTAGTTATGATCTGATCCAGCATGTCGGCGGCGTGTCTGATTCACGTCTTTTTTCAGAAGGAGTGTTCACCATGAACGCGTTTCATCGTTTCTCAGCGAAGAGCCTGCAAGATGAGGAAATCCCTATGCAGCGCTACGCCGGGAAGGTGGTTCTGGTCGTCAATACCGCGAGCAAATGCGGCCTGACGCCGCAGTATGAAGGACTGCAGAAACTGCACGAGAAGTATGCCGACAAGGGCCTGGTCGTGCTCGGCTTTCCCTGCAACCAGTTTGGCGCCCAGGAGCCGGGAAAGAAAGAAGAGATCGGCGCTTTCTGCGAGAAGAATTATGGCGTGACCTTCCCCGTGTTCGCGAAAGTGGATGTCAATGGCGCGGGCGCACACCCGATCTTCCGTTATCTTCTAGACCAACTGCCCGGCGTGCTCGGCAAGGCGGTTAAATGGAACTTCACAAAGTTTCTGATTGGCCGCGATGGCACACCACTCAAGCGCTTCGCGCCTGTAACGAAACCGGAAAAACTGGAGCGTGCCATTTGTGAAGCCCTCGGAGAATGACATGAAGGTAGCTCTCGCAACGCCCCCCGACACGGCTACGCTGCTGGATCTCGACAAGCAACTGTGTTTTCCACTGTATGCGGCCTCGCGACTGCTGACCCGCATTTATCAACCGTTGCTGGAACGGTACGGGTTGACTTATCCGCAGTACATCGTGCTAATGATCCTGTGGGAAAAAACGCCGTGTTCGGTCACCGAAATCGGCGAGCGGGCATTGCTTAACTCGAACACGCTGACGCCGCTGCTCAAGCGCCTCGAACAGCAGGGTGTAATCACCCGCACACGCGATTCGGGCGATGAGCGTGTCGTGATGATCGCCTTGACCGAGCACGGCCGTGCGTTGAAATCGAAATGCGCCTGCATACCAACCGAGATGCAGAAAAGGCTGGGCTTTGATCCCGACAAGGCGATCGCACTAAAGCAGTTGCTGGACGAGTTCCTGAGGCATCTTCGGGCGCATGCTTCTGATCACCTTGCGTGATGACTGCAACGGAAAAGAACGTAGTGTACGCTGAGTTGGACGCCCTAGTATGCGATTACAGATTACAGATTACAGGGCCTCTTGGGCGATTCGCTGACAAATTATCTAGAATCTAACTTTGAACTCACTAATTTTGAACTCATGACGTAACGCGCTACCCGTCAGCCTCGCTATCCTCGATTTTCCATCTTCTATACAACCTGTAACGGAAGGAATACGCATGATCCCTATTATCGTCAACGGCACGCCGCGCAGCGTCGATGCCACACCGGACACACCGCTGCTCTGGGTGCTGCGCGACAATCTGGGCCTGACCGGCACCAAATTCGGTTGCGGCATGGCCCAGTGCGGCGCCTGCACCGTGCATCTGAACGGGGCGCCGGTTCGCGCCTGCATGACGCCGGTTTCCGCTGCCGCCGGGCAGAAGATCACCACCATCGAAGGCGCCCAGGGCAAGGCCGTGAAAGCCCTGCAGGATGCCTGGGTCAAGCTCGACGTGCCGCAATGCGGCTATTGCCAGTCGGGGCAGATCATGTCGGCGGCGGCGCTGCTCGCGGGCAACCCCCAGCCGACGGATGCCGACATCGACACGGCGCTGGACGGCAACCTGTGCCGCTGCGCCACCTATCAGCGCATACGCGCGGCGGTGCATCAAGCTGCCAGAACGATGAGGGGATGAGCCATGGACAAAATCATTAACCCGAGCCGGCGCGCGTTCCTGAAAACCGGCACCACCTTGGGCGTCGGCCTCACCCTCGCGTTCTACCTGCCTGTCGGCGGCGCCGCCAGGATGAAGGCGGGCCAAGGCACAGACAAACCCTTTGCGCCCAATGCCTTTATCCGGATCGCGCCCGACGACACCGTGACGGTGATCGTCAAGCATCTGGAAATGGGGCAAGGGGTCAATACCGGTCTGCCGACCCTGGTGGCCGAGGAACTGGACGTGCCCTGGGAAAAGATCAGGGTCGAAACAGCGCCGGCTGACGCCAAGCTGTATAACAACCTGCTCTGGGGGCCGATGCAGGGCACCGGCGGCAGTACCGCCATGGCCAATTCATTCGAGCAGTTGCGCCGGGCGGGCGCCACCGCGCGCGCCATGCTGATCGCGGCAGCGGCGGATAACTGGAAAGTGGATACCAACACCCTCGTCACCCTGGATGGCATGGTGCTGCACCGCCCCAGCGGCCGCAAAGCAAGCTACGGACAACTGGCGGAGAAGGCGGCAACGATGCCCCAGCCCGCCGAAGTAGCACTCAAATCACCCCAGGATTTCAAGTACATCGGCAAGCAGTTCAAGCGCACCGACTCGAAGGCAAAATCCAACGGCAGCGCCCAATTCGCCTCCGACGTGCGGCTTCCCGGCCAGCTCACCGCTTTGCTTGCGCGCCCGTCGGTCTTCGGCGCCAGGCTCAGGCGCGTCCAAACCGAGCGGGCGAAGGCGGTACCCGGTGTGCGTGCCGTAGTCGAAGTGCCGCAAGGCGTCGCGGTAATCGCGACGGACTTCTGGTCGGCCAAGAAAGGCCGCGACGCGCTGCAAATCGAGTGGGACGAATCGGGCGGCGCACGAGTTTCGACGACTGAACAACGCGACCAGTACCTGGCGCTGCTGAATCAGCCCGGCAAGGTGGCACGCAGCGAAGGCGATGCGGCGCAGGCCCTCGCCCAGGCGGCAAAAAAACTGGAAGCGACATTCGAGTTCCCCTATCTCGCCCACGCACCGATGGAGCCGCTCAGTTGCGTCGTGCAATTGAAGGACAGCGGTTGCGAAATCTGGGCCGGCTCCCAGTCGCAGACCAGCGATCAGGCCACCGCTGCCCAAATTTTGGGGATCAAGCCGGAGCAGGTGAAAATCCATACCCTGCTGGCCGGCGGCAGCTTCGGCCGGCGCGCCAATCCCGCCTCCGACTACATCGCGGAAGCCGTCTCGGTGGCGAAGGCCACACGCGATCTCAGCGCGCCGATCCACCTCATGTGGACGCGCGAGGACGATATCCGTGGCGGCTATTACCGGCCTATGTTCGTCCACGCCATCAGCGCAGGGCTGGATGCCCAAGGCAACCCGGTAGCCTGGAACCAGCGACTGGTTGGCCAGTCGATTGCCGCCGGCACGGCGTTCGAAGGTGGGCTGGTCAAGGACGGCATCGACATGACGTCGGTCGAGGGCGCATCTAACCTCGCCTACGCCATCCCCAATCTGCACGTTGAGCTGCATTCGCCCAAGCTGGGCGTGCCGGTGCTGTGGTGGCGCAGCGTCGGCCATACCCACACCGCTTTCTCGACCGAGATTTTCATCGACGAGCTGGCAGCGGCGGCAGGCAAGGATCCTTATGCGTTCCGCCGCACACTGATTCAACATCCGCGTCTCAATGGCGTGCTGGAACTGGCCGCGACCAAGGCCGGCTGGGGCACACCGCTGGCGCCGAAAAGCGGGGTGCGGCGCGGGCGCGGCATCGCGGTGCATGAATCGTTCAACTCCTTTGTCGCCGAGGTGGCGGAAGTCAGCGTCAAGCCGGATGGTTCGTTCAGCGTGGATCGTGTGATATGCGCCGTGGACTGCGGCATCGCGGTCAATCCGGACCAGGTCAGGGCACAGATGGAAGGCGGCATCGGCTTCGGGCTTTCCGCAGCCCTGCACAGCGCCATCACCCTCAAGGCGGGACGCGTCGAGCAATCCAACTTCCATGATTATCCGCTGCTGCGCATCAGCGAAATGCCCCGGGTCGAGGTACACATCGTGCCGTCTCAAGCGGCGCCCACCGGCGTCGGCGAACCGGGCGTGCCGCCGCTTGCGCCGGCGGTCGCCAACGCGCTGTTCGCCGCGACCGGCAAGCGCCTGCGCAAGCTGCCGTTCGAAACCTCGGAACTACGGAGTGCATGATGGAAAGCTCGGACCTGGAAGTCCTGCGCACGTGCCTGCAATGGCAGCATGACGGCCATCGCGTGACGCTCGCCACCGTCACCCAAACCTGGGGGTCATCCCCGCGCCCGGTGGGCGCCATGCTCGCAGTGCGCGACGATGGACTGCTTGCCGGATCGGTTTCCGGCGGCTGCATCGAGGCCGATCTGATCGAGCGGGTGCGCGCCGCGCCGCCCATCCGGCCGGAAGTGCTCATTTACGGCGGCTCCGCCGAGGCATGCGAGCGTTTCCGCCTGCCCTGCGGCGGCGCGCTGCAACTGGTGCTGGAGCCGGCGCCTGGCAAGCCCCTGCTGCAAGCGATCCAGGACGACATCGCGCAGCACAGGCTGATCGGGCGGCGCCTCGATCTCGTCACCGGCGATATCCACCTTTACACCCCGCACATCGACGAAACCACGCAGTTCGACGGGCAGACGCTGATCGCCGTACATGGGCCGCGCTGGCGGCTGCTCGTGATCGGCGCCGGCCAGATATCCTGCCATCTGGCGCAGATCGCCCAAGCCCTGGATTATCAGGTGCTGGTGTGCGATCCCCGCGAGGAATACAGCGCAGCCTGGGATGTTGCGGGTGCCGAACTCGTTCCCGGCATGCCGGACGACGCGGTGAACGCCCTGATGCCCGATGCCCGCTGTGCAGTGGTGGCCTTGACCCATGATCCCAAGCTGGATGACATGGCTTTGCTGGAAGCGCTCAAATCGCCGGCATTCTATGTCGGCGCCGTCGGCTCGAACGCCAATAACCTGAGACGGCGCGAACGGTTGAGCCTGTTCGATCTTTCGAAAGCGGAAATTGACCGCCTGCATGGGCCGGTGGGTCTGCCTATCGGCAGCCGCACCCCGCCGGAAATCGCCATATCCATTCTGGCGGAATTGACCGCGGTGCGACACGGCATCCGGCTTGGCGTTCTGCCCGCCACAGCAAGCGGGAATCACACCTCGCGCCAGTCGATGGCCGCAGCCATATGATCGTCGGCATTCTGCTGGCGGCGGGTACTGGAACGCGCTTTGGCGGCGACAAACTGTTGTTCCCCCTGGCCGACGGCACCCCGGTCGGCGTACAGGCGGCACGCAACCTGCTAAGCGGCGTTGATCATGGCGTTGCGGTGCTGCGTCCGTCAGATCGGCAGCTTGCGCATCTACTGGAAGCGGAAGGGATGCAGGTGGCATTCTGTCCCGGAGCAGAAACCGGCATGGGAACCAGCCTTGCTTTCGGCGTGACTGCCGCGCAGGACGAGGACGGATGGCTGATCGCCCTGGCCGACATGCCGTTCATCCAGCATGACACCATCCACGGCGTAGCCAGCCTGCTTCGAGCCGGCGCGCCGATCGCGGCACCCCGCTACCAGGGACGACGCGGCCACCCGGTCGGTTTTGCGCGAGCATTTTTCCACGACCTCGCCCAACTCAGCAGCGACCAGGGCGCGCATCCTTTGCTCGCCGCCCATGCCGGGCGGATTCAGATGCTTGAATGCGAGGATCCCGGCATTTTCGCCGACATCGACACCCCATCCGATCTCAGCGGCTTAGAAGACGCTTTCTCCATTCGCATCGATACTCCTGGCATGAAAACCGTGAAGCTATAGTAGTTAGTTCGGTAGACTCTAATTCCAACCGCACCATTGTCTGGATTCGGGCGGACATGATGAGTGAATCGGGTAGCGTGAAAAGTGCGAGCCACTCACACACCAGGAGAAGCGGTTCCATTTGCTTGGCTGTGCCACTCGACGACAGGTGAGTGACGCCCGGAAGGACAGCCTCGCCAATCAATTCATCGAGGCAAGTTCCCGACCATCCCGGGGAACTCACCAAGGCTTGGGTCCAGGCAATTTTCAGTTGATGCCCTGAATCCCCATGCGGTCGCGCCAGTCAGGCGGCGTGCTATATGCCTTTGGCGTCCGCCTTCATCACCATGCCACCCGGCATGGAAACAAGCAGACTGCATGGCAGATGATCCAGCAGAGAGTGGCCGACCGAGCCGCGCCACCAGCGGTCGAGGGCCGAGCGTTGGTGATGGCCGACGACGACGAGATCGGCACCGGTCTCATGGGCGACAGCTCCGATGGCTTCGACAGACGATTCGTCCGTCCTCAGGATGCCTGTCGCTTCCACCCCGGCCTGGCGCAGGCGCGCGAGCCCTGTCTCGAGAATGGCATTGACGCGAGCTTGCTGTTCCTCGATGTATTCGCCGGGCAGCGGACCGTTCGCCAAAGCCATGGCGGGCGGCGGCGGAATGACCGCCAGCAGATGACAGCGGGCGTTGAAGCGGCTTGCCAGGGCGATCCCTTCCTCGAGCGCGTCCTGGCACTCGGCGCTGCCGTCGTAGGCAAAAATAATGGTCTGGAACATGTGCATCTTCCTCCGATAGCATTGTAAGCGTTTGAGCAATCGGGCGGGCATAGCTGCTCATACTGCCCAACCGTGCTTCAGTCAGTCTATTGCCGCGTGCGCCCCGCTCGCGGCAGCCTGCTTGACCGGCGCCCGCAGTAGCACAACCAGCGGGATCGCGATCAGCGTGATCCACATCATCAGTCTGAAGTCTTGCAAATAGGCCAGCATGGCGGCTTGCCGCGTCACCTCGCCGTTGATTGCCGCAAGTCCCTGGGGTGTGGTCAGGTTGTAGGCATCTGCTTCGACCGCCTGCCTGAGCGCCAGATTGAACGGATTGATGTAGTCGGCGAATGCGGCATGATTGGCTTGCGTGCGTTGCGCCAGATAAGTCATCACCACCGAGATGCCGATGCTGCTGCCGATGTTGCGCATCAGGCTGAACAGCGCCGTGCCCTCATTGCGGTAGCGCGCCGCCAGCGAAGCGAAGGTGATGGTGGACAGCGGCACGAAGATGAAGCCGAGGCCAAACCCCTGCGTGACGCCGGTGCGCACGATGTCCCAACCATCAATGTTTGCATTGAATAGGGTCATTTCCCACAGCGACAGGCTGGTCAGGATGAGGCCGAAAAAAATCATGTAGCGCACATCCAGCCGCCCCGAGAGTTTGCCTACCATCATCATGGCGATCATGGTACCCACGCCGCGCGGAGCCAGCAGATAGCCGACATCGATCACAGGGAATCCCAACAGGCTTTGCATGAACGGCGGAAGCAAGGCCATGGTGGCGAGCAAAATGATGCCGACGATGAAGATAAGCACAAGGCCGACGCTGAAGTTGCGATCCTTGAACAGCCCCGGTTCGATGAATGGGTGGTCGTGAGTGAACATGTGGGCGACAAAGAGATACAGCGCCAGGCCCGCAAGCAGGGCCTCGACGACGATTTCCGGGTTGGCGAACCAGTCCAGCGATTGCCCGCGGTCCAGCATCATTTGCATCGCGCCGATGCCCAGGCTCAGCAGTGCGAAGCCGAGCAGATCGAACCGCCGGGTGCGGTCGATGGGCGTTTCGCGCACGAAGGCCGCGAGCCCGAGCCAGGCCAGCACGCCAAACGGCAGATTGATGTAAAACACCCAGCGCCAGTTATAGTACTCGGTCAGCCAGCCTCCAAGCGTGGGCCCGAGAATCGGCCCCACCATCACGCCTACGCCCCACATCGCCATGGCTTTGCCGTGTTGTTCGGGCGGATAGGTATCGAGCAGCACGGCTTGCGACAACGGCACCAGACTCGCGCCAAAAATCCCCTGCAGCAGGCGGAACAACACGATCTCGGGCAGGGTTTGCGCCGCGCCGCACAGCATCGACGCCAGCGTGAAGCCGACTACCGACCACATGAAAACGCGCTTGCGCCCCCAGCGCGCGGTGATAAACCCGGTCAGCGGCATGAAGATGGCCGCCGCCACGATATAGGATGTGAGCACCCAGGAAATCTGATCCTGGGTCGCACCCATCGTCCCCTGCATATGCGGCAGCGCAACGTTGGCAATGGTGGTGTCCAGCGCCTGCATGATGGTCGCCAGCATCACCGACATGGCGACCCAGATGCGCTTGGCGCTTTCCGGTTGGACGGCTGCCGCAGGCGCGTTCATGCGCGCGGCCTCAGAGCGTGTATCCGAACAGGCGACGGCGATGGCCGGTGTCGATCTCGACCACCGCGCTCAGGCCCGCGCGCAATTGCGGCAGATCCGGCGCGGCGTCGAGTCTGATCCGCACTGCCACCCGCTGGGCGATCTTGACCCAGTTTCCGGTGGCGTTCTGCGCGGGGATGACCGAGAACTCCGCACCGGTGGCCGGGCTCAGGCTGTCCACCGTGCCTGTCCATTCTGCGTCGGGGTAGGTGTCGATATGAATCGTGACCGGCTGCCCCGGATGAACGTAGGTGAGATCGGTCTCGGTGAAATTGGCCTCGATCCACGCATGGCCGCTGACCACCAGGGCCATCGCCGTCGCGCCCGCGGCGACGAACTGCCCGGGCTTGGGCGGTTTGCTCACGGTGCCGGGCAACGAGGCGCGTACTTCGACGCGCGCCAGATCGAGCTTCGCTTGATCGAGTTCGGCCAGCGCGGCGAGATACGCCGGATGGCGCTCGACCGGCGCATCGACGCTGCCGCCCAGGGTTTCCGCGATGCGTTTCAGGTCCTGATTCAGCGCGCCGATTTGTTGCCCGGCGAGGTCGGTGGTTTGTTTCGCGTCGTCGAACCGGGAAGGCGAAATGAATTTGCGTGCTACCAGATCGGCCTGTCGTTGCTGGTCTTTTCGCGCAAAGGCGTAGCGGGTTTGCGCCAGGGCAATTTCGGCCTGCTTTTCGCGAAAGCCCGCCTTCGTTGCTGCAAGATCGACGCGCACCTGCGCCAGTTTGGCTTCGGCTTTGGCGACCGCCACCTGAAACGGCGCCGGGTCGATCCGGAACAGCGGCTGACCCGCAGCGACAGACTGGTTTTCCCGGACCAGCACCTGCTTGATCGTTCCGGACACCTCGGCACTGACCGGCACCATGTCGGCCTTGACGTAGGCGTTGTCGGTATCGACGAAACGGCCGCTCCTGAGGTACACGACCCCGATGACGAGTGCGACGATCAGCGGCACCACGACAAGCAGGACCAGCCGTTTCAGGCGGCGTTTCGACGGACGTGCCACCTCGGTGCGAGATGATTCGTCACTGGTTGGGACATCTCTCATGAACTTAATACTCCGGGATAAATGTTCTGCTGAAGGGCGTTAGCGTGAGGCCAGGTTGTCGCGCATCTTGTTCAAGGCGAGGAGGAGCGTGGCGGCTTGCTGCTTGTCCAGATCGTGCAGAGCGACCGTCCGGATCACCGCTGCGACCTGCTCGATTGCGGCCAGATGGGGGGCGGCGGCAGGCGTCAGAAACACCCGATATGCCCGCCGATCGTTGGGATCAGGGCGACGTTCGACTAAACCGGCATCCGTGAGCTGGTCAATCAAACGGGCGAGCGTGATGGGTTGGACTTCCAGCATTTCCGCCAAATCGACCTGGCGAACACCCTCATGGCGAGAGACGTAAACGAGTGCACGCGCCTGCGCCAGTGTGAGAGAGCTTCCTTCCAGGCGTTGCTGGAAGGCCCGACGCATCAGGCGGGAAACATCCGTCAGCAGAAAGCCGAGACTGTCTTGTCGCAATTCCACGAGTCACCGCTCTTATAGTAAGCAGTACTTATTATATTGGTGGCTTGCTAGTGTGACAAGAGGCCAGCGTTTAGCCGGCATCCTCCTGCACGATTCGTTTAGGAGGATGCCGTGTCGCAGTCACAAATCAGACGACTGAAGGCCTCTTCAGGGTCGGGAAGTACGTCTTTCCTGATAGCAGACGCAGGCGCGAATCGTAGTGGATGTCGGCCTTGAGCTTCTGCGTTCGGCCAGGAACGAACGACCCGGTAAATCTCGGAGAAGGTCTGATTGTCTGTCAAAAGCCGATCGTCAACGCCCAAGCTCAGGCTCCGGGGCCGTCGGCAAGGCCTCCCATTGCGGCTGGAAGCGGATTGGCACCCCCGGTCGGATATCCGCCGGGATAGTCGCGAGCTCACTCAGGACGTTCTTGATGTCCCGGTTTCCCTGACAAGCGCCGTCGGTGCTATTTTTTCTTTGTCACAAACAATCCCTTCCTGAATCACCCCTGCTTTTCCGATAACTCCGAGCCGATTGAAGTGCGGTTTTTTTGGGGGCTCTCAGCCGAGAGCCATCTGCACAGCCATACCGTGGTTTTTTCTTCGATGACGATCGACATCGGCTCCATGTCGGTGCCTTCGTGCGAGCCGTCGCAGAACGGTTGCGTCATCGAGCGGCCGCACGAGCACCACCAGTATTCGCCGGGTTCGAGTTCGGCGAGATTGCGGTCGTATACAACGGTTCGGACATGGGGCTCCTGCGCAAAAAGGTCATTCTAGCCGCATCGGCCATCTGCAAGTCCGTATGGTTTGTGGGGCAATTTACGCTCCATGGTGCAGGATGGCTTAAAACTTTATCGATACGCTGAGCGCGCCAAAGCCGTCGAATTTCTCCTGGGTTCGGAACTCGCGCGTGCGCAGTATGTGGGTGTAACTGAAACGAATATCGGACCAGTCCAGTACCAGGCCGAACTGCAGGTCGCCGACCAGGGGTTTTTTGTCCACGCTGCGGCTGTCGCGGAAGGTGTTGCCGTCGAGAAAGATGTTGTGGGCAATCGCGCGTCCTTCGACACCGGCAAACAGGTACCAGCCGAAATCGGACACCGGGGCGAAGGCTGCCGAGCCCGGCAAGCCGGGCTGGATGCGCGGCGGCCCGTAGTCGCTGGGCAGTCGTTTACCGTAACGCAGCGTGACGCCTGCATTGGCATAGGTGAACACGTTGCCGAGTGCGGCCCCTGCGTGGGGCGTGAAGTCCAACTGGTTCCCCAGGAAGGTCGTGGTCGCGAATTCCCGCCAGCTGCGCTGGTAGGTCAGGATGACACCCGGCTCATTGCGGAGCTGGGTGTCCCAGCCGCGTGGTTCATTAGACCCGACAACATTGTGGATGAATTTCTGGCTCTGCTCGGCCAGAGAGGCCGGGCCGACCACGCCGAGGGTGATGCCGAACTGGTCGAGCTGCTTGCCCGACTCCACGCCCAGGCCCACCGTCCCATACAGCCAGCCTGCATAGGGGCGTTCCCCCGGGGGCGGATCTGCGATGGTGATATCACTCGGCACGAACATGCTTTGGCCGAAGGCATAGCCATGGCGAACCTCGCCTTGCTCGGGGAACCACGGCACGAGGCGGGCCAGTTTGATGGCCCATTCCTGTGTGGAGGCATCCGGTCCCGGTACCCAGACCACCCGCACGCCGTTCGTGTAGTGGCTGTCGCTCCCCTGGAACATGTCGTTTTCGAGTACGAAGCTCAGCGTCCCGGTCTTTTCCGGTTCCACCGACCAGGCCACAGCCGGGCTGGCGCCCTCGATAACAAGCCACGCTATGAGTCCGACTATTCTTTTCATGCCATCGTTGCCAGTGTTATGAGGGATCGCGCCGGGTGCAGGGGGAACAGGTCTGCCCATATCATTCCTTGTCTCGATTGCGATGTCCAGCGTCCACAGCCAAGAGCCCGATTGCGGCGAGGGCAGCGAAACCGGCACCGGCCAGGAACGTCGCAGCAGGTCCGATGGCGCTCCACAGAACGCCAGCCAGTACGCTGGCAAGCAGTAACGCACCGCCGCTGACGAGATTGAAGATGCCGAACCCGGTGCCGCGCAATTGCGCCGGAACCGTATCAGCGACGAGTTTCGACAACAGGCCCTGGGTAAAGGCCATGTGCAGGCCCCACAGCGCGACACCGGCAAAGACGCCCAGTGCGCCTCGGGCTGCGGCCAGCACCATGTCCGCTGCGATGAGCAGCGCGAGTCCGATCAGCAACAAGGTGCGCGGGTGGAAGCGGTCAGCGGCGGCCCCGGCCGGATAGGCGGCGCCGGCATAGAAAACGTTCATCACGACCATGACCACCGGCACATAGCCGAGCGCGAGGCCAATGTCCTGTGCCCGCAGCACCAGAAAGGCGTCGCTGAAGCGGGCGAGCGTAAAGACCGCCCCCAACAGCACAACCAGCCAGTAGCGCAGCGGCAGGCGCTTGATGTTGGCCCGTGCGAGTGGGGATTTTACGTCGCCGGTTGCATGCGTGCGCTCAGGGTCGCGTACGTAAATCATGAGCAGTGCCACCGCAATGAAGGCTGGCACCACGGCTATCCACATCACCGCACGGATGTCATCGGCAAGCCATATCATGAAGGCCACCGCCAGTAGCGGACCGAGCAGGGCGCCAGCCGAATCAAGCGCCTGCCGCAAACCATAGGCCGCGCCGCGCAATGGTGCTGGCGAAATGTCGGCAATCAGGGCGTCGCGCGGCGCCCCGCGAATGCCTTTGCCGATGCGAT
This sequence comes from Thiobacillus denitrificans DSM 12475, assembly GCF_000376425.1. Lineage (GTDB taxonomy): Bacteria > Pseudomonadota > Gammaproteobacteria > Burkholderiales > Thiobacillaceae > Thiobacillus > Thiobacillus denitrificans. The sequence goes on from NZ_AQWL01000010.1 coordinate 40,318, forward strand.
CGACGAAACGCGCCGTGAACACCCAGCCGATCGACGAGGCCAGCGGAAAAATGGGCTTGGTGAATGCCGCGAGTCCGTAGCCAAGGATCATCAGGAATTTGCGCTTGCCAAGATAGTCGCTCAGCGCACCCGAGAACACTTTCAAGATGGCTGCCGTAGCCTCTGCAATCCCTTCGATAACGCCGACGGTCACCATGGAGGCGCCCAGTACGGTGACCATGAAGACCGGCAGGAGGCTATGGATCATCTCGGAGGATATGTCCATGAACAGTGAGCCGAATCCGAGTGCCCAGATGCCGGTCGGCAGTGCGCGCCATTTGCCCGGGACGCGCGAACGAGGCGAAGTTTGTTCGGTGCGCGAACTCATGCCATCGTTGCCAGCGTTTTACGGAAGCGCGCCAGGGCCAGCGTGAACAGGACCGCACCGATTGCCGCCAGGCTGAGGAACTGCGGCCAGACCACATCGAGGCCGGCGCCACGATAGAGAATGGCCTGGGAGAGCATGACGAAGTGGGTGTTGGGCGCGGCCTGCATGATGAACTGGACGGCGTCAGGCATGCTTTCGCGCGGCGTCATGCCACCCGACAGGACCTGCAGCGGCAGCAGGAACATCAACAGCAGCAGCCCGAACTGCGGCATCGTGCGGGCGAGGGTGGCGAGGAAGATGCCCATGGACGTGGTCGCGAACAGGTGCAGGGTCGCACCCGCGAAAAACAGCGCGACTGAGCCTTCGATGGGGACTGCAAGCAGGCCGCGGACAATGAACGTCAACGAGAACCACGAGGCCGCGAGCACGACCAGGGCCATGGCCAATACCTTGCTGCTCATAATCTCGAAAGGCGTCACCGGCATTACCAGCAGGTGTTCCACCGTCCCGTGCTCGCGCTCACGGATGAGTGCGGCACCGGTGAGGACGATGGAAAGCATGGTGATGGCGCTGATGATCTCCATGATGCCGCCGAACCAGGACTTGTCCAGCTCGGGGTTGAAGCGTGCCCGTAAAACCAGATCGACCGCTGGAGCCGTTTCGGCACGATACCCCCGCATGAAATCATTCACCTCGCCCGAGACGATCGCCTGGATATAGCTGCTGCCGGTAAAGCCCTGGCTCATCCGGGTGGCATCGACATTAAGCTGCAGCACGGGACTATGCCCCGCGAGGAGATCGCGCTGGAAACCGGACGGGATGTGCAGGGCGAAGGTGTCGAGTCCTGCATCCATCCGGGCGTCCATCTCGGCTGTCGTGATCAGGGCTGGCGGCAGGAAATAGGGCGGATAGAAGTCGTCGATGATACGGTTGGAAAGCGCAGAGCGGTCCTCGTCGACGATGGCGATAGGCGCCTTGTGCAGCGTTTCCGGCATTGCCGTGGCGGCGGTGTAGATCGAAAACGTGAACGCGTAAACGATCAAAACAAGCATGATGGGGTCGCGCACGAGGCTGCGCAGTTCCTTGATGCCCAGGTGGAGGATGTTGTGTGCGGATCGCATGCCTATCGCTCCTGCTTCCTGAGCAGGGCTGCGCCGAGCCCGATGAGTACGGGCACGGCGATCAGCAGCGGGACAAAAGACGCCCGGAGATCCATGAAACCGAGCCCTTTCGAGAACGTGCCGCGCGCAATCGTCACGAAGTGGGTGGTCGGATAGATCTGCCCGATCAAGGCGCCCACACCCTCCAGGGTGGAGACGGGATCGATCAGCCCGGAGAACTGCACGGCCGGCAGAAGGGTCAGCAGAGCGGTGCCGAACAGGGCGGCGACCTGGCTGCGCACGAAGGCCGACATCAGCAGCCCGAAGGCGGTGGCTGCGATCACATAGAGCAATGCCGCGGCTGCCAGGGCGAGGAAGCTCCCCTTTAGCGGCACGCCGAACAGGGAGACGGCCAGCGCGGTGAGCAGCAGGAAATTGATCATGGCAAGCGCGATGTAGGGGATCTGCTTGCCGAGCAGAAACTCCAGCCGGGTGACCGGGGTGACGTAAAGATTGACGATGGAGCCCAGCTCTTTCTCACGCACCACCGACAGCGCGCTCAGGATCGCCGGGATAAGCATCAGCAATAGCGGGATCACCGCCGGCACCATGGCCGGCAGGCTGGTCACCTCCGGGTTGTAGCGAAAGCGTGTTTCGATGCTGAACAGCCCGGCTGTCGCCTCTGAACCGTAAGCCTCGCGCGCCTTGGCGGTGAGCCAGTGCTGGTGCATGCCCTGGACATAGCCGCGCACCGTCTCGGCGCGCATCGGCATGGCGCCATCGATCCAGGCGCCGATCTGCACTGGCGTGCCGCGTGCGATGTCGCGTGCGAAGCCGGGCGGAATCTCGATGGACAGGCTGATCTCGCCGGCGCGCATGCGCTGGTCCAACTCGGCGTGGTTTCGGATTGGCGAATGTTCGATGAAGTAGCGCGAGCCGGCGAGATTGAGGGCGTAGTCGCGGCTCAGAGTGGTCTGGTCCTGGTCGAGCACGGCAAAGGCGAGGTCTTCCACGTCCATGCTGATGCCGTAGCCCAGCACCAGCATGAGCATCACGCTGCCCAGTGAAGCCAGCGTGAGACGAATGGGGTCGCGGCGCAGTTCGAGCGATTCGCGCCGGGTGTAGCTGAACAAACGACGCCAACTAAAACCCTGGCGGCGTGGGGCCAGGTTTGCTGCCGCAGGAGCCGCCTGCTCCTGCGGTTGCCGGGGGGCTCCGGCAGCCGGAGGTGCCGGCGGGTTCTTCGCCACCGCTTCCTCGAGATGGCTGATAAACGCCTCTTCGAGGTTGCGCGCGCCGCGTTTCTCGATGATCGCTGCCGGCGTATCGCTCACCAGCACCTGGCCGGCGTGCATCAGCGAAATGCGGTCGCAGCGCTCGGCCTCGTTCATAAAATGGGTCGAGATGAAAATGGTGACGTTGTCGCGGCGTGCCAGGTCGATCAGGATTCGCCAGAAAGCATCGCGCGCCACCGGGTCGACGCCGGAGGTCGGTTCGTCGAGGATCAGCATCTCCGGCCCGTGGATCATGGCGACCGCAAGCGACAGGCGCTGGCGCTCGCCCAGGGGTAGCGCGGCCGGCAAATCATCCATCATTTCGGCGAGCCCGAAGTGCTCGGCCATCTCCTGTACCCTTGGCCCGATGCGTGCCGACGGTATGCCGAACAGCCGCGCGTGCAGCACCAGGTTCTGACGCACGGTGAGTTCGCCATAGAGCGAGAAGGACTGGGTCATGTAGCCAACGCGGCGGCGCGTGTCGATGTCATGGGGATCCAGCGGGTGGCCGAACAGCCACGCCTGTCCTTCGCTCGCGGGCAGCAGCCCGGTGAGCATCTTCATGGTGGTGGTCTTGCCGCAGCCGTTGGAGCCGAGGAAGCCGAAGATTTCCCCCTTCCTGATCCGGAAGCTGACATGATCGACCGCCGTGAAGCTGCCGAAGCGCATGGTGAGATCGCGCGCCTCGATGGCTACCTCCGTTTCCTCACCTGCCTCCAGGGGGAGGATTGCCACGTGCTGGTAGCCTTCGCGCTGCACCTCCGGCAGCAGCGCGATGAAGGCCTCTTCGAGCGTACGGGTTTCGGTGCGCGCCAGCAGGTCCTGCGGCGTGCCGGTGGCGAGCACCCGCCCGTCGTTCATGGCGACCAGCCAGTCGAAGCGCGCGGCCTCTTCCTCGTCGCCCGGCCGGGGGAAGTGGTCGGCGCCGGTGGACGCATCCTGAACCTGGTCGATCTCGCCGACGTCTACATGACCTTCTTCCTGCCGACCGCCGTGGCGGGGCGCGTGGCGCTCGGCACCGAGGTGCGCGTCGTGCTCGACGCCGCGCCCCAGTATGTGATTCCGGCGAGCGTGTCCTTCGTCGCCGACGTCGCGCAATTCACGCCGAAAACGGTGGAGACGGCAAGCGAGCGCGAAAAGCTGATGTTCCGCGTGCGCGCCCAGCTTCCGCCCGATCTGCTCAAGAAACATATTCTCCAGGTGAAAACGGGCCTGCCCGGCGTCGCCTACGTGCGGAGTGCCCCCGACGCCGACTGGCCCGAGCGGCTCCAGGTGAAGCTGCCGCAATGAGCGAAACCGGCGACGTGATCGCATCGCCGGCCGCAGCACCTGTGGTCCGCCTGAGCGCGGTCGGCCTCGCCTACGGCAAGGTACGCGCGCTGGATTCGGTCACGCTCGAGGTGCCGGCCGGCTGCATGGTTGGCGTCATCGGACCGGATGGCGTCGGCAAATCGAGCCTTTTCTCGCTCATCACCGGCGCGCGGGCGATCCGGGACGGCCGGATCGAGGTGCTGGGCGGCGACATGTCAAATACACAGCACCGCAACGCAGTATGCCCGCGCATCGCCTACATGCCGCAGGGCCTTGGCAAGAATCTTTATCCGACGCTGTCGGTGTTCGAGAACGTCGACTTCTTCGGACGGCTTTTCGGCCACGCCCGCCATGAGCGCGAACGGCGCATCGCCGATCTGTTGCAGGCCACCGGATTGTCACCGTTCGCCGAGCGCCTCGCCGGCAAGCTGTCCGGCGGCATGAAGCAGAAGCTCGGCCTCTGTTGCGCGCTGATCCACGATCCCGACCTGCTGATCCTCGACGAGCCCACCACCGGCGTCGACCCGCTGTCGCGACGGCAGTTCTGGGAACTCGTCGAGCGCATCCGTGCCAACCGGCCCGGCATGAGTGTGCTGGTCGCCACCGCCTACATGGAAGGTGCTGACGGTACGGGCAGAATCCGTGCCGGTAACAGCCGAACTACCCGGGCGCACTTCGCCTTATCTGGTGGCCGAATTGCGGCCGCAGGTGGGCGGCATCGTCAAGCAGCGCCTGTTCAAGGAGGGCAGCGATGTCAAGGCAGGTCAGGTGCTGTATCGGATCGACCCGGCGACCTACCAGGCGGCCTATGACAGTGCACGCGCGAGTCTGACACGGGCGGATGCCAACCTGGAAGTCGCGCGGCAGAAGGCTGTGCGTTACGCCGATCTGGTGAAAATCGAGGCGGTGAGCGCTCAGGCCAACGAAGAAGCACAGGCCGCACAGAAGCAGGCCCAGGCTGATGTCGGCACGGCGAAGGCGGCACTCGACAAGGCGCGCGTCGATCTCGACTTCACCCGTGTCACGTCGCCGATTGCCGGACGCATTGGCCGTTCGACTGTGACGGCGGGGGCACTGGTTACCGCGAACCAGCAAGCAGCGCTCGCCACGGTGCAGCAACTCGACCCGATCTATGTCGACGTGACGCAGTCCAGTGCCAAGCTGCTGGGCCTGAAACGCGATCTCGAATCCGGTAAGCTGCAGCGAGCGACGGGCAATACTGTACCGGTGCAACTGGTGCTGGAAGACGGTAGCGTCTACGGTGCCGAAGGCCGGCTGGCGTTCTCGGAAGTATCTGTCGACGAAGGCACCGGCAGCGTGACGCTGCGCGCGGTGTTTCCCAATCCGAAGGGTGATTTGTTGCCCGGCATGTATGTTCGCGCACGCCTGACGCAGGGCGTGAATCGCGCTGCCATGCTGGTGCCGCACGCGGCCGTCAGCCGCACGCCACGCGGCGAAGCGCAGGTGATGGTGGTGAACGCCGAGAACAAGGTCGAGCCGCGCGCCGTCAAGGCAGAGCAATCGATCGTCGACAAATGGGTGGTGACCGAGGGCCTCGCCGCGGGTGACCGTGTCATCGTCGAAGGCCTGCAGAAGGTGAAACCGGGTGCGCCAGTGCAGGCGCAGGAGGCCGGTTCAGCGCCTGCCGCCGCGACCGTGGCAAAGTGAGGTAACGGACCATGGCCAGCTTCTTCATCGACCGCCCCATCTTCGCGTGGGTCATCGCCATCGTCATCATGCTCGCGGGTGGATTGTCGATCCTGTCGCTGCCGGTGTCGCAGTATCCGGCCATCGCGCCACCCACCATCGCCATCAACGCCACCTATCCCGGCGCGTCGGCGAAGACGGTGGAAGACTCCGTCACCCAGATCATCGAGCAGAAGATGACCGGCCTCGACAATCTGCTCTACATGAGCTCGCAGTCCGATTCCTATGGCCGCGCCACGCTGAGTCTGACCTTCGACGCCGGCACCGACCCCGACATTGCCCAGGTGCAGGTGCAGAACAAGATGCAGACCGGTTTGCCGCTGCTGCCGCTGGCAGTGCAGCAGCAGGGGGTGCAGGTGGCGAAATCGGCGCGCAACTTCCTCATGGTGCTCGGCTTCGTTTCCAGGGACGGCAGCCATAGTCGGGAGGACCTCGCTGACTTCCTCAGCGCCACGGTGCAGGATCCGCTGTCGCGCGTCACCGGAGTCGGCGAGGTGCAGGTGTTCGGCGCGCCGTACGCCATGCGCGTGTGGCTTGATCCGGCCAGGCTGAACAGCCTCAGGCTCACGCCAGGTGACGTGCAGGCCGCGATCCGTGCGCAAAACGCCCAGGTCTCGGCCGGTCAGCTCGGTGGCACGCCGGCGGTCAAGGGCCAGGGCTTTACCGCATCGGTCACGGCACAGAGCCGGCTGCAGACCGTCGAGCAGTTCGAGCAGATCCTGCTGCGCAGTTCGGCACAGGGCGGCGAGGTGCGCCTGAAGGACGTCGCAAAAGTCGAGATCGGTTCCGAGAACTACGGTTTCCTCAGCCGCTACAACGGCCAACCCGCAGCAGGTATCGGCATCAAGCTCGCCGCCGGCGCCAACGCGCTCGATACCGCGGATGCGGTGCGCGCCAAAATCGAGCAGATGAAGCCGTATTTCCCGGCGGGCATGGATGTGGTGGTGCCCTACGACACCACGCCTTTCGTCAAGATTTCCATCATGAACGTGGTGGAGACGCTGATCGAGGCGGTCATCCTGGTGTTCCTGGTGATGTATCTGTTCCTGCAGAATTTCCGCGCCACGATCATTCCGACCATCGCCGTGCCGGTGGTACTGCTTGGCACCTTCGGCGTGATGGCGGCGTTCGGCTTCTCGATCAACACGCTGACCATGTTCGGCCTGGTGCTGGCCATCGGCCTGCTGGTGGACGACGCCATCGTGGTGGTCGAAAACGTCGAGCGCATCATGAGCGAGGAAGGCCTGTCGCCGAAGGAGGCGACCAAGAAATCGATGCGCCAGATCACCGGCGCGCTGGTCGGCATCGGCCTGGTGCTGTCAGCGGTATTCGTGCCGATGGCCTTCTTCGGCGGTTCCACCGGCGTTATCTATCGCCAGTTCTCGATCACCATCGTCGCGGCGATGGCGCTGTCGGTACTGGTGGCGATCGTGTTCACGCCGGCGCTGTGCGCAACCATGCTGAAGCCGGTCGAAAAAGGTCACGAACACGGCGAGGGCGGGACCTTCGGGAAATTCTTCCACTGGTTCAACCGCATGTTCGCCCGCAATACCGAGCGCTACGAATCGGCGGTGGGCAAGATCCTCACGCGCAGCCTGCGCTTCCTGGCGATCTACGTCGCCATCATCGGCGTGCTGGTGCTGCTGTTCTTCCGCCTGCAGACGTCCTTCCTGCCGGAGGAAGACCAAGGTCTGATGTTCACCCAGGTCATGCTGCCGGCCGGCGCGACCCAGGAGCGCACCGTCGAGGTGCTGAAGAAGGTCGAGCACCACTTCCTTGAGGGCGAGAAGGACAACGTGAACTCGATTTTCACCATAGCCGGCTTCAGCTTCGGGGGCACGGGCCAGAACATGGGCCTGGGCTTCGTCAGCATGAAGCACTGGGACGAACGCCCCGAGCCGGGGCAGGACGTGAAATCGGTCGCCGGCCGTGCGATGGCGGCGTTCTCGCAGATCCGCGAGGCGATGGTGTTCGCTTTCGTGCCGCCGGCGGTGCTTGAGCTCGGCACCGCCAGCGGTTTCAACGTGCAGTTGCAGGACCGTGCTGGTCTCGGCCACGACGCGCTGATCGCGGCGCGCAACCAGTTCCTCGGCATGGCGTCGCAGGACAAGCGCCTGGTCGCGGTGCGCCCCAACGGCCAGGATGACGTCGCCGAGTACCAGCTCGACATCGACCATGCCAAGGCCGGCGCGCTCGGCGTCTCGGTGGCGGACATCAACGACACCCTCGCCACCGCCTGGGGCGGCACCTATGTCAACGATTTCATCGATCGTGGCCGCATCAAGAAAGTGTATCTGCAGGCCGACGCCGATGCGCGCATGAAGCCCGAGGATCTGTCCAAGTGGTACCTGCGCAACAAGCAGGGCGAGATGGTGCCCTTGTCGGCATTCGCCACCGCGCACTGGGTCTATGGCTCGCCGCGGCTGGAGCGCTTCAACGGCCAGCCGTCGGTTGAGTTGCAAGGACAGGCCGCGCCCGGCCTGTCGTCGGGCGACGCGATGGCGGCGGTCGAGGAGATCATCGCCAAGCTGCCGCCCGGAATCGGTTACGAATGGAGCGGCACCTCCTACGAGGAACGCCGCAGCGGTTCGCAGGCGCCTGGGCTGTACGCGCTGTCGCTGCTGGTGGTGTTCCTCTGCCTGGCGGCGCTATATGAAAGCTGGTCGGTGCCGTTCGCGGTGATGCTGGTGGTGCCGCTCGGGGTGGTCGGCGCGCTGCTTGCCGCTTCCGGCCGCGGCCTGTCGAACGACGTCTATTTCCAGGTCGGCCTCCTGGCCACCATCGGCCTGTCGTCGAAGAACGCGATCCTGATCGTGGAATTCGCCAAGGCGCAGATGGAGAAGGAGGGCAAGGATCTGATCACGGCGACGCTCGAAGCGGTGCGCATGCGCTTGCGCCCGATCCTGATGACCTCGCTCGCCTTCGGTCTTGGCGTGCTGCCGCTGGCGATCGCCACCGGCGCCGGCTCGGGTAGCCAGAACGCGATCGGCACCGGTGTGCTCGGCGGCACTATCGCCGGCACCCTGCTCGGCCTCTTCTTCATCCCGCTGTTCTACGTGGTGATCATGCGCCTGTTCAAGAGCAAGCCACAGGCGGCTGACGCAGCCTCTTCAGCGACCCAACAGGAGGCCAAGTGATGAGCCCGTTACGCACCCTGACCGTCGCAATTGCCGCCAGCCTCGCGAGCGCATGCACGATGATCCCGGAATACCAGCGGCCCGTGGCGCCAGTACCGGCGAATTTTCCGAATGCGCCCCAGGCAGCTGAGGCAACGCCGGCCGACGCCATCGCCTGGCGTGATTACTTCGCCGATGCCCAGCTGCGCGACGTGATTGCGCTGGCGCTCGCCAACAACCGCGACCTGCGTGTAGCCGCACTCAACATCGAGCAGGCGCGCGCGCAGTACCGCATCCAGCGCGCCGATCTGTTCCCCACGATCGGCGCCACCGGCGAGCAGACCGCGCAGCGCCTGCCGGGCGATCTCAGCGGCAGCGGCGACGCCGATGTATTCCGCCAGTACAGCGCCACCGTGGGCTTTTCTGCCTACGAACTGGATTTCTTCGGCCGCATCCGCAGCCTCAATGCGCAGGCGCTCGAACTCTACTTTGGCACCGAAGAAGCGCGCCGCAGCGCCCAGATCAGCCTGGTGGCCGAAGTCGCCAGCATCTGGATGACACTCGCGTACGACAGGGAACGCCTGGCGCTGGCGCGCAACACCTACGAATCGCGGCTGAAGTCCCACGATCTGATCCGCCGCAGTTCCGAAGCCGGTGCGGTCTCGGCACTCGACGTGCACCAATCGCAGCAGCTGCTGCAAAGCGCGCGTGCCGACGTTGCGCGTTTCAGCAGCTTCGTCGCGCAGGACGAGAATGCGCTGGCGCTCGTCGTTGGCGCACCGGTGCCCGCCGACCTGCTGCCCGACACGCTCACCGACACGGTCAGCGCAGTCGCCGAATTGCCTGCGGGCGTGCCTTCCGAGGTGCTCACCCGCCGCCCCGACGTCCTGCAGGCGGAGCGCAGCCTGCGCGCGGCCAATGCGAGCATCGGCGCCGCGCGCGCGGCCTTCTTTCCGAGCATCAGCCTGACCGCCGCCGCCGGCACTGCCAGCAGCACGCTGGACGGACTTTTCGGAGGCGGCTCCGGCACCTGGAACTTCATTCCGCTGATCCGCATCCCGATCTTCGAGGCCGGCCGCCTGCAGGCGAGTCTCGATGTGGCAGAAGTGCAGCGCGACATCAACGTGGCCTTTTATGAGAAGACCATCCAGACCGCGTTCCGCGAGGTGGCCGACGCGCTCGCCGACCGCGCCACGCTCGCCGAGCGGCTCGACGCCCGGCGCCAGCAGGTCGAGGCCACGCAGGCAGCTTTCCGCCTCGCGGAAGCGCGCTACAAGGGCGGGGTGGACAGCTTCCTCGGCCTGCTCGATGCCCAGCGTTCGCTCTACCTTGCCGAACAGGAGCTGATCTTCGTGCGGCTGGCCGACGCCACTAATCGGGTGGCGTTGTACAAGGTGCTCGGCGGTGGTTGGCAATGATAAAGGCTGTGCCCAGATAACGACGCGCAGCCCTTCGATTTTGTGTGGGCACATGCGATGCTGCAATCGGTGATTGTCCGTTTAAGGCTGGCGTTCTCCATCAACCCGTCTGCAATGAGTCGAAAATGACGATTCGGCATCTTCAGAAGCAGATGTTCCTGAATGACCGGGTGTGGAAAGTGGGGACCGGCTGCTTCGGCCGATTATGTAGACCATCTGATTATGTGGAGTTGCCACAGTGAATTATCTCGGGAGCCATGTACCGTGCGGCTTTTCCAAAGTAATTGGCTGTACGAAGTCATCATAATTTCTGAAGTTTGACGGCTACCGGAAGAGGCAAGATCGGTCGTTGGTATCCCGTGGGGCCGCACAAAGACTGGTAGTGCCACGATGATTGGCCTCCGAATGTCACCTCGACTACATTTCCATATGCTTGGTGACTTGTGGATTATGTTGACCGTGGTCTTGTCGTCACCCGTGCCAGCTAAGGTCTCAGGGTAAGCGCAGGGCATCAAGTCCACATAATCGAGGTGTCTACATAATCGGCCTTATGTGGAGCTCCACATAAGGCCGATGACCAGCCGGTCAGGGCTATCTGGTTTATTGTCTTTCGATAGCAAAGTTCAATTTGCACATGGTATTGCGATACTCACAAGTCAAGTAGCATGGCTTCTTCGCTGGAAAGCCAGCGCTTACCAAAGCACTTCGGGAAGGTACTACAGCCCCAAAAGTAACCATGCTGGCTTTCCCGCAACACCATTTTGGCGCCGCACTTGCGACATTTCTTTCCGGAGTTCTCAAGGTGGGAAAGGCAATGGTGGAAATCAATCTCGCCTGCCCTGACGGCTGAAAAGGGAAGAGTCTTTGCCTTTGAAATGAGTTCGCGCATTTCCTTTTCTGCGCGTTTTGCTACGAGGTACGGAGCGAGCTGCTCTCCAAGCTCGCCAAATCTGCAGGCGAGTTCTTGGGCGTCATCATGGGTGTGAATCCAGTCTTTCTCATCAAGAGCCTCAATGAATTCGCGTAAAGCGCTTTCAACGACATTGAGCGATTTCAAGAATTGAATAGATTCATTCGTGAAATCTGACTTGGATTGCCTGTGACTGGATCGAAGCAGGGAAAGTTGCTCGCTGATCAACGCGAGGAGCTTGTGCTCATCTGTGCATGTACTTAATGCGACCCGGAGCGATTCAATAGTTTCAGAAATCGACATCATCTGTTTAGGAAACCAGGAACTTTACTGTCTATCTCAAGTGCAAACGGCGCAAGTAACTCAATATCCAAGGGTGATACCTGTTCCTGGTCGACGCCTCGTGATATGCAGATATTGAGAAGCCCAGTGGCCACAGGATCGTCTTTTAAAACGGATCTTGGCATAGTTGGCTGGCGTTCTTTACTCACGGCCTTAACGTATGGATGCGATTGTGGTGGATCCCCCACTGAGGCAGCCATTGGCTTGTAGAGTGCACTGAGTTGAAGGTTGGGGATGGCCTTCCTGAGCCTCATATATATTTCGATCCCCGCTATATCAAGATCACCCCAGAAGGTGATGCTGGGGTGTTTCAAAAGAGCTTTCGCGCTCGGACACGTCGATCCCTCACGTGTCAGGGTAATCGCACCAGAAAACCGCTCTTCAACCATATTCGCGAGCTGTTTGCCGTAGTCATCCTCGGCCGTGCTGAGCCCGAATCCGAACGTAGCGATGAAGGCACATCGGTTCACTGCCTGCGTGGATATCGCCATTTCGAAGGCGGCGGGGTTTTCCACAAGAACAACCGTTTTGGGTGAGGCGCATCCAGCAACGACGACGTATAACGGGTGTGAAGGGAATTTCTGAGGATCAATACCGAAGATCTTGAGGTGGCGTTTGGGGAGGCTATTGAGCATCTTCGATGAGCCGAGCAAGTATCTGGCACTTACAAGATAAGCGGGTTGGCCGAGCAATTTGGCTTGGTCCTGGCGGAGCCTCACGAGACCGTCTAGCAGCAGCCCCATGTCGTCCCTCGAAAGGTCTTGAATGGTGTCTGCCATAGGCAATAGCGCATCGATATCTGCTTGGCTAATCCCGCCCTTATCCTCAAGGGCAAAAGACCAGCGCAGGACATATTCCGGGACATCCTGAACCGGTTTCGTCACCGTGATATAGCTACTGACGGGCTCTCCCCGATCATCCGAGCTGAACTCCAGATGACCATCCTCTCGCAGTAGCATGAGTGCTTTTCTAATGGCGACAGGGTCATTGATCACCTCGGCACGCAACTTGCCCATGACGCCCTTCGTAAGGACTTTGCCAGTGGAATTGCCCTTGGTTCGTTTAAAAAACCATTGCTGAATTCTTTCCTCGAATTCAGGCATTCAAGGCCTCCTCGCTTGCCATTTTGGCTTTGTGCTTGTAGGCGCTGGTGTACAAGATCACCCCGTTGCTATCCTGCCATGGCTCGACAGAGACAAACACGCGCTCCCGCCCGGGGTCACCCTTGTTGGCGACTTTCTTTTTGCCGACCAGGTGCACAGGGAAAATGTCCTTGTTGTTCACGTAATAGGGGTTGTGGATCAAGCCGATCAGTTGGAAATTGTCACCGACGCCGCGCAAGCCCTGAAATGCGTCGTTGATGTAATCCTCGTTGGACAGGTTGGAGAACAGCCCATCGAAGAACATGATTCGCTGGGCCCCCTTCAAGGCTGCTTTCTGTTCTTTCCTGGTGCTATAGAAGGATGCTGCCCGAGCGATGGCGAATTCGGCCTGCTTGATCAGCCACATCATGGCCAACGCGGTTCGTTGTCCCGTGGAGAGTCCACGATCCGTGAAGGGCACTTTTTCCATGCCGCGGATCGAGGCATGAGTAAAATACACTTTGGGCTGGATTGGGTTGTTATTTTTGTCCCGCGCAGAGAAGATCCGCCTGTAGATCGTGTCATGGATCAACTGCTTGTAGTCGGCAGCCCTACGATCGATTTCATCGTTGAGCATAAAGGCCGACCGCTCTCGGAGCGCACGTTCCTTGTCCTCGATCTGCGCGAGCAACTCGCCGATAATCCGTTCAATCTCTTGCTCGTCCGCCACGGGTGTTTCAACATGGAAGCGGGCCTTCGGGTTCTGTTTCATGACGCGATCGAGAATGTCGAGGCTTAGTTTTGCCTGACGGGCAAAACTCGCCAAGCTGTTGATCGAGGCATGCTTGTTGGTTTCCATGGCCTCACGGATCTTGTCGAGGTTGGATTCAATCTCGCCGATCTGAACCTCGATTTTGTCCCGTGTTTTCTGGATAAGTTGAAGCTGCTCGATTGTCGTCGCTTCTGCGATGGTCGAGATCTCCAGCTGATTTAGCCCCTTGATTTCGCCTTTCCGGGCTCTGTCACAGAATCCATCACGGCGGTCGACGTAGTCACGGAAAAGCCGCTTCCTGTTCTCGTCGATCTTTTGAAGATCGGCGGTATTGATATCGAGCTCCCTGACGCATTGCGCCAGGTTGATCATTGCGGAACGGATTTCCGTATCGATGCCGGGTGTGTCCCCAAGACAGGCAATACGGATGGTTTCGGCGTAACCTAGTATCTCCGGGTCCGTAATAGACGACGACTGCATCAGGCGAAGTATGTCTTCGGAAAACACCGCAATCTTGGCATGCTGTTCACGGACGGCGATGACCATTTCATGCATGGCTTCCATGAATGGGGTTAAGGAGCCAATCTTGCCTTCTATTTGGGTGATTTCTTTTCCGGCCTTCTCTTCGTCGAACTTGGCGTTATCCCGTTTTCCTTGTGCCTCTGCGATGCGTTCGGCAAGACTCCGCTCTTCTGCGCGAGTGGACTGGATGTAGCGATTGGCACGATCGAACTCGATTCCTTGCAGCCGCGCCTGTGCTGCCTTGACGGCGGCATCAAGCTCCTGCTCCCGAGCAGGTGATTGCTCCATGAACCTAACGTGACCATCCATCTCAAAACGGATGGCCGTTTCGAGGTCACGCTTATCCGTCTGAAATGTCTCGTTAAGTTGGTTCAATGCGTCGGTTGCATTGGTTGCGGCCTGATTGAGTTCCCCATCCACCTGGCTCTGTAGATTGTTCACGGCCGCCTTCAGTATCTCGACGACATGCCTCAAGGCCTCGACATCGGCTTTGGCAGTGGCAAGCGCCGTTTCACCGCCTTCCAGTAGGTAATCCTTGGCGGCATGTAGCGCGCGTATAGCCGGTTCGGAAGTCTGGCGATTCAGTTTGTCGATCCTGCCCTGGATCTGGACTTTCTCACCTTCAAGTTCCGGGATGGTCTCCTCGGCCAACTTCCTCAACTCGTCGTTACCACCGGCCTTCAGGAAGCGCTTCATGTAGGAGATTGCCTCCAGTGCTTCAGTCGAGGCGCGGCGCACGAACTCAGCGGTTTTCTGCTGGAGGTCGTCACGTCTGTCCATGGCTTCGGCGTATTTGCGCTCAGAATCGCGGCGGGTCGCTTCCTTGGCGGTTACCGCCGTAGTTACGGCGGCACTTTCCTCGGAGATGTCAGCGAGCAGCTTCCCGATAGTCTCGTTGCGTTTGGAGAGGGTACCGATCTGAGTCTGTGTCCGACTTCTTTCCTCTTTGATAAGCGATGGATTGAGCAGGATCGCAACCTGTTGGGTATGCCGGCCCACCAGAAGTGCGTGCGCAACCTCGCCAATCTGGTGGATCTCGTCTTCACGGAGGAGGTGTTCCAGTGCCGGCTTGAAAAAAATTGGTACCGTCAGCCTGGCCTCTTCGAGCAGGCGGGTTGCTTCCCCTGCTGCTTCAAGCGACGCGATCACGGGTGCGGACAAGGCGGCTGAGAACAGCGACAGGCACTGCTCAAGGCGGGGGCCTTTCACCGTCCTAGAAGCCAGGTCGTGCAGACGCTCAAACGCAATGCCGTTCCTGCCAAGCAGTTGCAGCGCCTTGGCGTAGACCCGGTCGTCGGCCGCACCAAAGGCCGCCAGGTCTTCCAACTCACCCTCAAGGTCTTTGATCGCCTTGTTCTTTTCGATGCGTTCTTCGTTCAGTAACTGGCGCTGACTGGCTGTCTCAGAGAGCCAGGCGTCCGGGGTCATGCCGGGGTGCTGTTCACGGAAATAGCTTAGTGCCTCGGTATACGGTAGGTGCTCGGCCACCGTGCCATCTTCGATAGCGAGCGCCTCTCTGTGATTCTGGAGGTCCTTGGTCGGGTCGAGCAGCACGGGATCCACATCGCCAAAGATTTCAAGAAACAGGCGGGACTTCGAGCGCAGATCGGAGAGCTCCTGCTTCTTGGAAGATGCACTTTGCAGGAGGCTTTGGTTTTTGGATCGTGCGTCCTGCTGAGACTGCATCTCGGCATTCGGATCCAGGCTTGCAGGGTCTGCGTCTCCAAAGAAGTCCCGGAAGGCGGGCAGGCTCGCTGCCAATTCGTTCAGCCTGTTCAGGCGTTGCTCTGCGCCTTTGAACTTCTCTTCCTCGGTTTTCTGCTCCGTCTGTTTCTTACGAAGCTCTGCCTTGGCATTGCCGAGGGCAAGGCGGGCGCTTTGATCTGTATTCGTGGCGTCAGCATGTTGCCGAACCAGCGCATCATGCGCTTCCGTTAAAGGGGTCAAGCCATGCGCTGCGGTCAAGGCTTTCCATGCCGAATATCCGGCCTGACATTCGCCGCTGCGCTTGATGTGTTCTGTATGCTCATTCCCGGCCCTGGATGATTCATCTTTTGCCCAGCTCAACGCGGCGATGGGGGACCCCCAGAATTCTTCCGGGAACTCTCCTTTTCTTGAGGCGAATGTCTCGTAAGCGATCTGGTTTTCCTTGGTCTCGCGGTTTTCCGCGGTCAGGCGCTCATGCTCTTCCTGATAGTGCGTGTAATCAGATTTGGCCGTGGCCTGTCGTGTCTTCTGAACCTTCAATTCAGCAGCAAGCACTCGCAGGCGGGCACGGTATGGATTGGTATCGATCTCACCTGTGGTTATGCCGAATGCGCGGCTCAAGACGTCAGCGAGGCCGTTTGTTTGGGCACCTGAGAGATTGGCTGATGCTGAGACGATCGATCGCGCCTGCTCCAAGTCATAGAACTTCGTTTCATAGCGCCTGCCGCCACGGCCACCTTTTTTGAGATGATCTTTGTTTTCAATGGCTTGCGATTCATCGGCAATGTCTGCCGACGATGAGGAAAAACCATTTGAGGTTTTGAGATGATCTTTAATATCAATGAGTTGTGAGCCTACGGCAATTCCAGCGCCGGCCGTTGCTCTTCTATTGATCTCGCCGGTCGGGATGCGCGTTAGGCAGGAAAGCCCCTCATCAGTAATCAATGCCCCATGTTTCTTGTCAATGACCATGTGGGCTAAGGCCTCCATGATGCGCTTATCGCTGGCCCACTGCGTTCCTGCCGGAACCACAGGCATGCCTGGTAGTGGGGCGGCCAAGGCCAGGGAATGCACGATCGCCGCGTTCCTTGCGAGATCATTCATTACCCTGTCGTATTCCGTATTCGCGCTTACGACTTCCCCGGCTTTCTGCAAGACCGGATCGAACTTCAGCAGCGCCTGTCGTGTGTCGTCGAGTTCATTTTGGCGGCGATTGATGTCCAGCAAGGCATCGGCGGCCGGCTTCAACGTTTTGAGGATCGTGTCTTCGAATCCCTGCTCGTCAGGATCCCCTTCGGCCCCCATAGCATGCTTGAGTAATTCGGGTGCGACGAACTGCCGGAAAAACGCAGCGTCATAAGTTTCGCCACCTTCCGGCTTCACCTTGGTAACCATGGCCGAGTAGTCGCCGGCGCCCTCCAGCTGGAACTCGACGTTTTGCTTGATGACATCGACATTGGTGAATTGCTTGATCTCGTCCAGCCATTCCGACTGGTTTCGCCAGCGATTCCATTTGGCGCCAGGCATCCGTTCAATGGATTTTCGGAAGTCGTCGTTGGCAATGAGGGTCAATCCTTTTGGATCCTGAGTAAAACAGGGCGCGTCGTCCAAAGACCCCTGGTAGGAATAGAAGAAAGGCTCCTTGGTGCGGCTCCAGCACATGCCCATGACGTAAGTGATGCCGGGGATATCCTCGGGATCCTGGGTGATCAAATTAACCTGAAGAACATCGTCGTCATGGGACTTTTCAATGAACTCGATCCGTATGTGGGTCCAACCACGATCTATGGGTGCGATCCGGTCTTCGACCTTGGGCTTCAGCCGGCGATCCCGACTCAGCAGGTACAGACAGGCTTCGGTCAGACTGGTCTTGCCACCGCCGTTATCGATTTGCATAGCCGTGGGCTGACCAAATAGACGAAATGTTTCGCCCCGATAGAGCGGAGTCCATTCCTTCCCTGCCATGTAGCCATCGGTGAGGAAATTGGCGACTTGAATTCGTGATATCGAAGCCATTACTTGGCCTCCGTTTCTTCTTCTGTGCGTTCGACCAGAATCTCGGTCGCGGCGGCAAGTTGGTCTAGTGACGGCAGGAGATGTGCGAGCTGCCGGTCAAAATTGGTCTTCATCTCATAGGCGAACAACAGACTCTGTCTGTAGGCGTCTTTGTTGACCTCTTCAATTAGGCCGGCATCAAGCATCAGCTCCAGAAACGCATTACAAACCTGGGCTTCCGCCCCAGTCTTGAGGCTGGTCAATGTCTTGTACACCTGATCAACCTCCAGGGTGCCAGGGTCGATCTTTCTGACCTGGTCATTCAGATAGTCTTTGACCGCATCGATGAAAACCTCTTTGGTGAAGGTCGTGTCCACCCAATCCTGCATAGCATTGGGGCTCCGGTTTTTGCGCGTGTAAAGCAGATCCAGCAGCACAAACCAGAGTTGGGTGAACCAGGTCTTTGCCTCCGCATCATTATTGATCCCGCGCACTTGCAGCATGCGGCTCACTAGCCGTTCTGTTCCCCAGAACGGCGGGGCTGAATCAGGCTTCCTGGCCAGCATGAACACCGTGGCGCCGGATGCGATACCTTTGACATCGAAGGACGTAAAAGCCACCAGTTGCAGGCCTTGGCCATCTAGGATCTCTTCAAATTGTCTGCGCATGGCGAAATCCGCGTCGCGCAGAAGGGTTGCTATCTCGCGCTCTTCCCTGCTGACATTGCGGCGGCCAGATTTGGTTTCGATGAAGCGATGGCGCAGCAAATAGGCATGGACGCGCCCCATATCCGAGTTATTCATGTTTTCTCCACTGCGGTTATTTCGATGTCCGTGAACAAGAGCTCACCGTCCCCAGCAGCTTTTGTGTCAAGGGTGGGGCTGACGCCGATCAAGATGCTGGACTCGATGGGGATGCTGCTTGGCGCCACGAAAATGCCAACCAGGTCACCCAGCATCATCTCCTCGTCCACCATGAACCAGCCTCTTTCAATGGCTTCGGACAGGCGCAGCGGCCCGACCTTGAGTGCCGAAGCGATGTCGTGCCCGTGCTTTTCCAGAAACCTCGCTTTGCCGAGAACCGAGATTGGCTCCACCGTTTCATCCACGAAGGTCATGGCAGGAACCGACTCTGCCAACGTGCGCAGCTTCACCGCGCCCAGACCATCGAGCGACGAATGAAATGGCGTTTCCAAGCTGAGTGCTCCCCACTGTGCAAGCAGAAATCCCTCTTTACCAAGCTTGAGAGGTGACCTGACGAAATGTGCGGCGACATCAACAAATGAGGGCGGCGGCACGGCCGAACGGGCTCCTTGTAGAGCCAGGCTCACCAACTCGGATAGGAGCCGGTTGAAGATCACCAGCACTTGCCGCACATGGTTGATCTGGTTGCGCAGGTGTTCGAAGGTGATATCCAAATCGGCCAATTCTTGCCAGCGTTCGAATGCTTCCAGAACTTCGCTTTTTTCCAGTTGTGCTTCCGCTTTCTGGGCTATGCCAATCGTCTCTTCAATGACCTGCTTGTATTGATCCAGGCGGTTTAGGTACTTATCAATGCTCTCCGTTCGGCCGACACGCTCCAGTGCCGACCGAACTTCAAGGATCTCGTTTCTAAGTTGGCTGATGATCCCGTCCGAAAAGGTGAGGATTTTCGGGAAATCGTAAAATTCGATAGCGTGCAGCAGGTTGTAAGCGTCTCCACGCAAATACGTGGCATCACGGGCCACGTTCGCGAGAGAAAGCAGCATCCGGCCAGATGCCGACAGCCTGTATTCGTCGGCATAGTCGGTCTTTTCGATCAGCGCAGTCTCGCGCTTCTCAGAATGGCAAACTTTGGCTTGATGGCCGGCAACGCTCGTGAGGTAAAAAAGCTCTGAAGGACGCCGCAAGACATTGAGGACATATTGCACATCCACCTCGGCCACATCTGGCCGGTCTTCGTGAATAGCGTTAAATATGACTGTAAACGGCAAGTAGTCCTGGCTTGCACTTTGATCCAGTAACTTCAGGCGATGGACTATGTGCAGGGCAATGTCGAGATAAACACCGTCAGAGTTACCCGTTCTCGACTCGCGTGTGTAGTTGGGCGGATTACCATACGCACGATCGCTGTCGTGAAGATCGACCAGCCTCAGAGTAGAAGCAATTAGTGGGATCCACTCCATCAGGGACACGCTATTGCATTGGTTAATAAATCGCAGGATTTTCTTGGCACTTCCTGCATAAACTCTCTTGTTGAAGCCAGCTTTCTGAACAGAAGAGAGACGGCAGCGCCGCCGGTCCCTAGCGGTTGAACAGCCACTTGGACACCTCCCGTGCGTTCTCAACGGCGATCAGGTAATCGGGGGCATGCTGGGTTTGCGTGTCCATCGCCGCGCGGACGTCCTGGATGAAGTAGGGGACCAGCGCCGCCCGGCACGTTTCCACACGGCTCGCGGTCCCTCTGAAGTATTCGGCCTGAATCACCCTCGCCTGTTCGGGCGACAACTCCGGGTGAGCGACCAGGCGTACTGTGACTTTGGTGTTCCAGGCAAGGTCGTCATAGCGGTTGCGATTGGAAATCTGGGCCAGAGGTTTCACCTCGATGATTCGCCCCAGCGCGTAATCCCGGAATTCCTGATGGGGCTCGCTGTAGGCGCGCACATGCCAGCGACGGCCGGCGAGAACCAGGCTGTGCGGGTAAATCACGCGGCGATGTGGAGCGGGCTCGCTCAGGGACATGTACTCGATGTCGACGGCCTTGGACTGTCGGATCGCGGTCCCGAGACAGGAGAAAATCCTGGGCGACGGGGCAGTGATGCTCGGTACGGCGGACCACATCACTCCCTCACCTTCGTTCATGGCCGATGCATACGGAAGGCCGACCATGGACAGGTATTTTGAGAGCGATTCAGAAATTTCGGCCTGAGAAGCCTTGGATTTGGCGAACCGCTTGTAGCAATCAGCCGTTGCGTTATAGCTTCTGGATTTGCTGTCCCACTGCATCCAGGTGGGATTCAGATCGCGGATTTCCTTGATCCACTGGCTAGACCGGGGAAGACCGATGCCGAATAGTTCGCATACCCGCGAACGGTAGATGCGTCCTTCCCAAATCAAAAGCAGTTCAAGTAAAGAGAGGCGTTGCTGTGGGCTGTCGTTCCGCTGGTCCATGTGCTTGTCCATATGTTATGGAAAAATATAACATATATATTCTTATAACACTTATTTTGCGTGATGTCGTGAAGTGGTCTACACGTAGCCGGAACTGTGTGACGACAGGCTCTTCATCCGCCAAAGGAGTCTCTTGGCACGAAATCTTGGAAGACCCGGTTACGCAGCGCTTCATGAGGCGCGCTATGGGTGGTAGGTCAGGAATGTATCGATTGCCCGAGCAGATAGAGCAGCTTGCAGCTCATGAACTGGTGTTGTGTGGATAGAATACTGGACGGGCAGATACGAGCCCCTCACTGAGGTTTATTGCATGTGTGGACGTTATGCGCTCAAGACTCCCGCCAGCGAGCTGGTTGCTAGGTTCGGTCTTGACGAGTCCGAGGATTTCCCAGCTCGCTACAACATTTCGCCCGGCACGGACATCCCGGTTATACGCCAATCACCGGAAGGCAAGCGTGTGCTACACCTGCTGCGCTGGGGGTTAGTTCCACATTGGGCCAAGGATCCAGCCATTGGCGCCCGCCTAAGCAACGCCAGAGGCGAAACTGTGGCCGACAAGCCCCTCCGTGACGCCTTCAAGCGCCGGCGCTGTCTCGTGCCCGCCGATGGCTTCTATGAATGGAAAACTGAAGGCCGCAGCAAACAGCCGTATTATTTCGGTATGCGCGCTGGCGAGGCCTTCGCGTTCGGTGCCATCTGGGAGTCATGGCGTGCGCCTGACGGCGACATTTTTCGGACGTGCTGCCTCATCACGACAGGGGCGAACGAAATCATGGTGCCAGTTCACGACCGGATGCCGGTGATCATTGCTCCCGTGCAGTACGAGGCTTGGTTGTCCGCTCCACCGGTGGATGCCTTCGCACTTGTAAAACCCTTCCGGGCTGAAGCGATGCAGGCTTGGCCAGTAAGCAAGCGTGTCAGCCGTTCGGCCGAGGAAGGCGCCGATTTGATCGAGCCCCTTGCGACGACCGAGTAGAGATTACCGGACGATCGCCACCTGCTTCCATGAGCTGGTATACGCTGGCGAGACATTCCCTCGTTTCATTGCCCAAGGTCTGGATTGATTCGCTACCGCCAGGCGAACAGAATCACGCCCCATCCGGTCATTTATGTCATCGAGCAGCCTTGGCAGCCCCCGTTGAAAGACGGGGAACGGTCGACGCACCGGCTAAGCTCCCGCATTGAAAAGAATATTCTTGAATCCAGCTTTGCTGGGTCCCGGAACCCCCCGTAGACAAACACTCCCGAGTCATCGATCATCCCGTCTCTCCGCAGGCTTAGCAGAAGAAGAACCTCAAACATTTTGTCGGCGGGACAGCGCTTGCAGCACCACAATAACAATATCGACGCCGCACTGCTCGGCAAAATCATGCTCGCCCGTTTTCTGGAGTTGCCGCTGCGGGCTTTCGACCGCCTCGTGACCCAGACGGAGTCATCCATCGGGTTTAACGCACTGCGCCCTTGGGTCACCGTCGGGCGACTGGAAGATGCACGGGTGGTGCATGATGCGGCCGGCATACCCCAAGCCAAAGCATCCCCGATCCTGGGAGAAATTCACGAGGCGGGCCAGAACCTGATGTTCCTTTACCATCGCAACAGTTATGCGCGTGAGTACCGGTTCGACGAAGAGGGGATGAACCGCCTGATGGCACGCGAGGAAACCCCCAGAGATTTCACAGGGACGTTACATAGGCTACGCCTCATCAATACCCGGAACCGGCTCACCCATGCACTGATACAGGCGGTGCTGGTATCACAAGCGGCGTATCTGCGCTCCGGGCAAGCCTTGTCGCTCATCGCCCTGACCCAGGCGGAGACTTCCAGCCGGCTGCGGTCGGAGTCGAATCTTTCCGTGGTGGCGGATCCTGGCCGGATCTCCCGGCTGGTGCGTGGATTGTCGATTGCGCTGGCAAACGGGAAAGCGGTGCCGTTAAGCACCCTGTTCCCGAAACCGCGGCAAGTTCATTGTCATTTCGTGGATCATCTGATAAAAACAGAAAAAACATTTGTAGAAGAAGGGTTAATTCGGGGGCCGCTGACAGACGAGGCTATCGCCGCTATCCTCAAGCGGGAACATGGCATCCGGTTGTCGCGTCGTACAGTGGCCAATATTCGGCATGACTTGGCGATTCCCGATTACAAGCACCGCAGCCAGCGCACGGATTACCTGGCCGCGACCGAGGGGTTTTCCGCTCTGGTGCCGCTGACCGCTCAAGCACTGCGGACTGCGGTTCCGGCTCATTCCGGCGTGTATGAGATCAGGACGCTTTTCACTTTCCGCCTCAGTGGTGAAGAAAAGAACTGGCCGGGGAAAAGTGTGCCGGTCGTGCCGCATGGCGTGGTCTATATCGGATCGGCCGGTGATTTGCGCAAGCGCCTCGGCGACCACCTGCGAGGCAGCAGCGATAATGCGCTGCTGTATCGTCACGTGGCCGACGGCGCCGCGCGGGTGCGGTTTCGCCTGGTGAACGAAGGCTGGCGTTGGGTGGAGCGTGAGTTGTACCGGGTGTTTTGCGAGACGTTCGGCGAGCCGCCGCCATGTAACCGCATGAGTCCTTAAAACGATATAAAGCAGTTAACCACGAGGTTCATGGGGGATGATCAAAGCCGTACGTGTGAATACTTGCATCCGCGGTAAAGCGGTTTGTTCACGAAACATATTGATTGTTTTCTGTGCTCCCTGTGAACCTCGCGCAGCCACACGATAACCTTCCGCGCGCGGAGCACTCTGAAGGGCATAAAGGCCAGGGTGGGTACGGTCATGGCGAGAGCGATGATCACTATTCGGTACGGCGCTATCGCCATGGCCGTTATAAGGAAGCGCGCAGCCCGTCGATATATCGATATATCATGCATCCAAATCCAGCACTACCCGAACCGATTTCGGGCACTTAAGAAATGAACAAGAACAACCATAAGGTTCAGTGGCGTGATATGGAAGAAATCTTGCGCAAGCAAGCAAGCAAGCAAGCAAGCTTGACAGTGATTTCATCTCCCTTTCCTGGCTTGCTGCGAGGTCCGGAAACATGAAGCCTCTGGATATGGCCGTCGAGGCCGTGGTGCGCACGCTTGGACTGGACGATGCTGCCGTCGTCCGGCGCAAGGCCTTTCTGGAATTCACCGATGACGACGTCGCGCGGTTGCGAACGCTGCACGAAGCCCTGCGAACCCTCGCGCCGGATTTCGCCAATGCCTTTTACACCCATCTCCTGGCCTTCGAGGAAACACGGGCGTTGTTGCCCGGCGCGCAAACGCTCGAACGTTTGAAGCGCACCCAGGCGGCATACTTCGACAGCCTCACCGCGGGCGACTACGGGCCGGATTACATCCTCCACCGCCTACGCGTCGGCGTAGTACACCAGCGCGTCGGCCTGGCGCCGGAATGGTATCTGGGCGCCTACAGCAAGTACCTGTCGGGGTTGCTTCCCGAACTCTGGCAGCGGCTCGGAAAAGACCCCGAGGCGTTTGTCGCCACCTGCCAGGCGCTGATCAAGATCGTTCTGCTGGACATGGGACTCGCCATCGACACCTATATCCAGGCCGACCAGCAAACGATCCTTGCGTTAAAAGAGTATGCCAACATCGTATTCACAAGTATTCCCGACGGACTGCTGGTGCTCTCGCCCAATCTCACCGTTTTGTCCGCCAATCGGGTTTTTCTGGAACGGTTCGAACTCACCGAGAAGGCCGTGCACGGCCGCTACCTGATGGAAGTGCTCGCGGCCGACGGCTTGCGGGGACGGGCGCTGGAAGTTCTGGCCACCGGCGTCGCCCAGCATGACGTGCTTTTCGCCATGGGGCAGGCGGGCGGCGACGAGCGCAAACCGGTGCGCGTGACGCTGACTGGAATCCGGCTTGCGG
This sequence comes from Thiobacillus denitrificans DSM 12475, assembly GCF_000376425.1. Lineage (GTDB taxonomy): Bacteria > Pseudomonadota > Gammaproteobacteria > Burkholderiales > Thiobacillaceae > Thiobacillus > Thiobacillus denitrificans. Next base: position 64,951 of record NZ_AQWL01000010.1, read on the forward strand.
AAGAAGAAGAAGAAGAAGAAGAAGCTCGGCTTCTTTTGATCGTGGAGGATCTTACCGAGGAGGAAGCGTTGCGCGCAGCCGCGCTGGAATCCGAACGCCGTTTCCGGGATTTGGCGGAAACCGCCCACGACGGGATCATCATGACCGATCCCCAGGGGGAAATCGCCTATTTCAACCGGGCGGCGGAGCGCATGTTCGGCTATCGCCGCAACCAGGCGCTGGAACGGCCGATCGGGACGGTGCTGCCGGAACCGCTGTCCTGCCAACTGGATGAAGGATTGCAGCATGCCCAGGTGTGGGAAACCCAGGGGCTGCGCCAGGACGGCACGGTTTTCATGGTGGAGGGATCCAGCAGCGTGTTCGAAGGGTCCACGGGGCGTTTCATCACCTACGTGCTGCGCGACCTGACCGAGCGCAAGCAGTTTGAGCGCCAATTGGTGCACTTGGCCAACCATGACCCGCTCACCAATCTGCCCAACCGAAAATTCTTCAGGGAGCGCCTTGGCATCAGCCTGGACGAGGCGGCGCTGGACGGGGCGCAGTTGGCGGTGCTGTTTCTCGACCTGGACCGGTTCAAGTTGATCAACGATACCTTTGGTCATGCGCTGGGTGACAAGCTGCTGCTGATGGTGGCCGAACGGCTCGCCGGTTGCTTCCGCAAGGGCGACATACTGGCCAGGCTGGGGGGTGACGAATTCGTGGTGCTGCTGCAAGGGCTTTCCGGGACACAGGATGCCGCGCTCGTCGCCCAGAAAATCATGGATACCTTTGCTCATACCTTTCAACTGGAAACGCATGAAGTCTTCGTCTCCGCCAGCATTGGCATCGCCTTCTATCCTTCGGACGCCATCGATGCGGGCAACCTTATCCGGTGCGCCGACAATGCCATGTACCAGGCCAAGGAGCAAGGCCAAGGGTATCAGTTCTACCGGCCCGATCTGGAAAACCTGCCGTCGGAGCGGCTCACGCTGGAGAACAGCCTGCGCCGCGCCGTGGAGCGTGGCGAATTGCAGCTTGACTACCAGCCCAAGGTGAATCTCGCGAGCGGTGCCGTGATCGGGCTGGAGGCATTGCTGCGCTGGGCGCATCCGGTCAGGGGCATAATCCCGCCCGACCAGTTTATTCCCCTGGCGGAGGAAACCGGCCTGATTATCCCGATCGGCGAATGGGTCTTGCGGACAGCGTGCCTGCAGATCAAGGCCTGGCAAGGGGAAGGCGTGCCCCCGCTGCCAGTGGCGGTAAACCTGTCGGCGCGTCAGTTCAGGCACCGTTCGGCTAGCGGTGAAGCAACCGGAATTCACGACCTGGTTGAAACCATCGAGCGGGTGCTGGAGGAAACGGGGGTGGATCCGTCCTGCCTGGAACTGGAGATTACCGAAAGCATCCTGATGCAGAACCTCTCGACGGCGGCCATGACCCTGCAAGCATTGAGCGCAAAGGGCATGCGCATCTTCATCGACGATTTCGGAACCGGCTATTCCTCGTTGAGCTATCTCAAACGCCTGCCCATCGACACCATCAAAATCGACAAATCCTTCGTAGGGGATATTACGACCGACCCGGACGACGCGGCGATCGTGACCGCCATCATTGCCATGGCTCACAGCCTGCGCCTCAAGGTCGTGGCCGAAGGGGTGGAAACGCAGGAACAGTTCGACTTCCTGCTTGAGCGGGACTGCGATGCCATGCAAGGCTATTTTTTTAGCAAGCCGCTGCCGGCGGAGGACATCTCCCCATTTTTACGCAGCACCGGAAATTTCAATCCGGCTTGAGCCGTGGGCATCAAACCACTTGACCTGGTCGCGCGGAAGCACATGCGGTATGTTTATATCGTATTAAAAATAAATACTATGCATTGATACAAGTTCATCTCCAAATTGCGCTTTATGGTGTAGGGAGATGTTAGGTATATTGGCCTGATGGCACGGATTGGCGATCTTCATGATCGCGGTCTGGATCTTTGGGTAAGCGGTAGTACCCGGGCGGAGACATCCCCGCCCGGTTGAGAAACTGAGACCATGAGACTTGATGATGTCCGACACGGACAATAAGGAAGCCACGACGCTTTCCCGGCAGCATGTTGCGGCCTACCTGCAACACCTCGCGGCCGAGAGGCGGCTTTCTCCGAACACGCTTGAAAGTTACCAGCGGGACCTTCTTTTTTTGCTCCAGGCGACTGAAGAATGCGGGAAAGCACTGGCTGACGCAGTGGCATCCGATGTGCGGGACGCGATCGTCAAGCTCAGGAAGAAAAGTCTGTCGCCGGCGAGCGTGGCAAGACATATATCAAGCTGGCGAGGATTCTATTCATACGCCATCCAGAGATTCGGGTACCTGAACAACCCGTGTGTCGGGCAAAAAGGTCCGAAGGTAAAGCGGGCCCTTCCCAAGACGCTTTCACCCGATAGTTGCGCCCAACTCCTCGATGGCAAGAAGGAACAGGATATTGACTCGAATGTCTTGCTGGCACGTGACCACGCCATGTTCGAACTGCTTTATTCCTCAGGCTTGCGAGTGTCCGAGCTGACGGGCATGGATTTCATCGATATTGATCTGAAAGCAGGAGAGGCGCGGGTTACCGGCAAGGGCAGCAAAACGCGCGTGGTGCCGGTAGGCAGGCAAGCGTGTAAAGCGATCAAGACCTGGTTGAGCTGGCGCCAGACACTCCTTGGCGGGAACGATACTCCGGCATTGTTCCTCAGCAGCTGGGGGAGACGCCTTTCGGTGCGAAGCGTACAGATGCGCCTCGATCACTGGGTCTCGCAGTCCGGGCTGGGGCAATCGGTACACCCGCACATGCTCCGCCACGCCTTTGCCAGCCATATGCTTCAATCGTCAGGTGATCTCCGGGCGGTTCAGGAGATGCTCGGCCACGCCAACATCACCACCACCCAGATCTATACCCACTTGGACTGGCAACACTTGGCGAAGGTATATGACTCGGCTCACCCCAGGGCCAGACGCAGCAAACCAGTGGGCGACACCGAGAATTCCTAGCCATATAGTCATTCGCCACAGCAATTGCAAAAATAAATTAAAGTAGTAACATTTCTACATAATGTTTGCTTTGAGGTGACACCATGTCCATCACGACCCTATCGAGCCGCGAGTTTAACCAGGATGCTAGCCGGGCCAAGAAGGCTGCGAAGCATGGCCCAGTATTCATCACGGATCGCGGCAAACCTGCGCATGTGCTGCTGTGCATTGAGGAGTACCAGCGGATAACGGGTGGCCATCAGAAGATTGCCGATCTGCTGGCGATGCCGGGTATCGAGGACGTTGAATTCGAGATTCCGCAACTGCGGGATATCGCTCGGCCAGCGGAACTCGCCTGATGTTCCTCCTCGATACCAATGTGGTATCGGAACTTCGCAAAATTCGCCTTGGTAAGGCCGATGCGCACGTTGCCAGATGGGCCGATAGTGTCGAAGCCGTAGATCTTTATCTGTCAGTGATCACGATCCAGGAACTGGAGATCGGTGTGTTGCTTGCAGAGCGGCGGGATGCGGCGCAAGGTGAAGTTTTCCGGGCATGGCTGGGTAGCCACGTCATGCCAGCTTTCTCAGGTCGTATCTTGCCCATCGATACAGCGGTTGCGCTGTGTAGTGCGAGGCTTCATGTACCAGACCCGCGTCCAGTCAGGGATTGCCTGATAGCAGCAACGGCGCTGGTACATGGCATGACCGTCGTAACACGAAACGTGGCCGACTTTGAGTCAACCGGCGTACCGGTTTTGAATCCGTGGACCATTACCGCCTATGAGGCGAATGATGGTGAACTGACCGAGAAACGGTTGACCGAGATTCGGAAGGCGGGCCCTCAAGGAAAAGCGCGCCGGGTCAGAACCCGACTGACTGACGAGAGAAAAAAGTAGTTTGTGAAAGTAGATAAAATCATAATCGTGACTTTTCTCGCTGCTGCGTGTGCAAAGGTATCAGAAGCCACGACAACTCGTGCCGCAACGCATCCGCGAGCAGATGATGCGTTAGATGGGGAGGGTGGTATGCCCTCCTGAGTAACATCGCAGGAGAGCAGGAAAAAGGAGAAAAACATGAAAACTCAAACCCGCCGAATTCTGTTCCCGCTTGGGGGAGCGGCGCTGGGCATGCTTGCCGGTGCCGGTTTTGGCATGGACAAAGGCATCGCTGAAAGTGCGGCCTTCTTCGGCTTTGTAGGTTTAGGCCTGGGCTACGCTCTGCATGACTTCAACTGGAAACGCAACCGCAAAACCGCCCTGGCTCTGCTGCTGACCTTCCTGGCACCGATCATCGGATTTGCCTGGTTGATGGCTCCCCAGGTATTCGGGCTGGCGAGCATTACGCCCGCCAGCCTGGCGCAAGTTGCCGCGATCGCGCTGACTGTCGGCCCGGCCATCGGCGGTCTGCTCGCACTCGTCGTCTACGCTGCTGCAAATACCTTCGGTCTGATCGATGAGAAGCGGGACTGGCCTGCTGACGGGGCGATGGAGGAGGATGAAATTTATCCAAATGGCATATCAAGTGTGGGTGGCCCATATGGTTATGGATACTCCACAAATGGATTCCCCATGTATGACGATGACTGAAGGGTTCATCGCCCAGCCCTATTCTTTCGGTTCTTTCTTTGCCCCATCAGGCCGGTAGCCGACCTTTTCCTGGAACTGCTCCAGGGTAGGTTTTGCTCTTGGCACCTTGATTCCCGCGATTTCATTTGGAAGCGCTTGCTGCAGCGAGAGCCTCATGTCGGCGGTGGCGGCGTCCTCCGCTGTATTCATGAGCTTGTTGTAGATCGCCACACTATGCGATTGGGGCGCGGCATCGCCTGCCTCCCCCTGGTAGCGCAACTCGCCTGATTCCTGTTTCGCCTCGTGGTAGTCCATCGCCATTTGCTGCTTCTCCTTGCCTTGGTCGTGATAGTCCTGGGCTTTGCCCGGCAGATCGCTGTTGGAGTTGGCGGCTGCGGATCCGGCGCCTACTGGCGCGCCTGAATTGGGCACATCCCTGAGATGGCCCGCATGCAGGGCGCGTATCTGATTTGCCAAAGCCGGATCGTCCATCATGGCTTGTGCCAGCGCCTGGACTTCCTCTGGAGTGGAACGCACCGCTGTGCCATCCTGATAAGCAGATGGCAATTGGCCGCCCTGATCGTATCCTATGGTCTTCAGGCCATTGAGCGCCACTTGGTCGCGCTGTCCAGCTGGCGCGGCTTCGACGGCTTCGACCAATGCCAACGCGGCATTCGTATTTCCCGGATCCTTGAGCGGATCGTAACTGACGCCCACTCCGCGGGATGAGCTCTGATTGGCTTGTTGGGTGAGGTCTTCAGCCTGGCGAAATTCAGCTTGCGCCTGGTCGAGGTGCGTGCGCCGGATGCTAAGTGTCGCACCTGTAGTTTGGCTGTCCGCATCCTGGCCAAGCACCGAATGCCGGAAATCGCGGTCTTTCTCCAGCCGATCGAAGAATGCCTGCCTTGCATCGGCATTGCCCAGTACCGCGCTTTTCTCACCAGTGCGGCTTTGCTTCTGGATCCCGGCCGCATATTCCTGTGCAATATCAATTCCACCTTTTAGGCTGCCTGTGACTGCCGCTTTCCCGTTTCTCGAATCCCGCGACTGGATACCCCCCCCGTCGCTGGAAGCCGAATCCTTGATGGTTGCCGGTGTCACGGTCTGGTTGCCACCAAGAGCAATATCGCCACCGGCGTTAGCCCGTACCGAACCTTTCTGCGAAGCTTGATTTTTGGTCGTATAACTGGCGTCGCTCCCTGATTCATCTCCTGAACTTGCAGACGTACCAAATGATCCCGTGAAATCCCCTCCCGAGCTCGATCTGCCGCCAAAGCCACTCTGGTTGGTGGTGGCGAGCGACGACAGATGGGCACGGGCTTTTGACAGAATGCTTTCTTCCGCCTTCCCTGCAGCGATGGTATGGGCTTGCCCGGCCGATGCGTGTTTACCGGCTTGCTTGAGCAGACCGGCGTTCTGACCGGCTGTGACAGAAGCCCCCACCCTCAGGGCATTCATAGGTTGCGCTGCGGTTGATGTTCCATTTCCATAGGACGACATCACCGTACCGTCCGCTCCAACAGCCTGGTCGATCGCGGCACCATGCCGGTTCATCGGCGCGGTATTCCATTGATCCGCACTTCTATTGTTCGCGCTCCAGTTCCCCATGGTGACATTGCCCCATTGGGTGTTGCCAGCGCTGATATTCCCGGTGCCGACCTGCGCACCGGCGGCCTGAGCTGAGGAATTTGCCGGGCTCATGACGCCTGATATGACGCTGGTGAAAGATGCCGCGCTGACATTGGTCAGCATGTAGGCGATGACCGGTACTGAGAGCGTGAGAATACCGGCAACCCCCTGATCGGAAATCATGGAGTGCATCAACGCCTGATGGCTTGCGTAGGAGAGGGGATTCATCCCGTCGACGGCAGCCTTGGCACCGAGCGTCGCGTACCAGCTCGTGAAGAAATTCAGCGCTGCGTAAACCGGCGCCCAGAGGTTGATCCATAACAAGGCCATGAGATAGGTTTTGAGAACCAGGCCACCCTTTGATCCAGCCACAATGATCAGGAGCATGACGATGGGAAACAGCGCCAGAATCACGATATGGATGGCGTTTCGGATCAGGGGCATGGACGACTCGGCGATCTTGGCCATGGTCCGATAGCTGCTGTTTGCGCTGGCGGATGCCATCGCCGTCGATAGCGCGACCTGCGCCGATGTCGTATCACCGATCATCTGTGGCACGAAAACCGTCGAGTCCGCGATCAGGTTGATCATCGCCGCCTGCTTGATGGATTCCTGCGCGGTTTGACTCACCCCGAAAATAAAGTTGTCTACGGCAGGTAATTGAGCGGCCACCAGTGCGGAGGCAGCTGCAGAGGTGGGCGAGCTCGGGTTGAGCATCCTACCCAGGCGGGGCAGGATGTCATTTGAAACATGCGGGTTGATCTGGGCATCAATGTAAGACCAGGCCTGATCACAGCCGACGACCTTGTAGACGCCTGCAGCGTTGTCATAAACCTGAACCAGCAGTCCGGGGTTCATCTGGGGGGCGATGTCTGCCCAGATGTCGCCAGACTTCATGATCTGATCGAAAAAAGGCCCGTTGTTGTTCAGTTCCGGATAAACACAATCCTTGGTCAGGTTGGTCAGGGAGCTGACCAGATTGGGATCGTAGAAGCGCACGCTCTGTCTATCCTTGATGGCACGCGATCCGAACATGAAGCCGGTCTTCTCAAAGGAAATATCGCCAGGAAGCGCAAATACCGTTTCGCTGACTTTGGTGAGCCAATAGCCGATGTGGCTTTCCGCACTGGCAAAAACCGCGAGCCCCAGAGGGACGTTGGCCACTGTATACGTACCGGAACCACCAGCCACGTCGACCACAACCACGTCTTTCTTGGGCAAGAAGAGGCCCACATACCAGATGGCCAGCATCAGCATATAGATTGCTGCATCCTCGCCGCGTGCCTTCACGAACGTCGTGGCGACGGCAACGAACAACCCGAATATCGCGAAGACTTTCATCAAGCCGGTGTAGTCGCTCATCGAGGTGAGCATCGCTACAGCGTCGAGCACGTACTTGATCTGCTGGGCGTCCCAATAGGCGTAGATCGTATCCATGCCTGATCAGCGGCTGCCGAATTCGATATTGGAGGTCAGGCGCGGGCCAAGGCTGGTGTACATCTGACGCTGGAAGTCCATCATCATCGCTACATTGCCCATCTTCTTGGAGATGTCTTCCTGCTTGAGACCGTAGATCTTGATGGCCGTGTTCTTGATTTCGGCCAGTTTCCCCTGGAAGTCGTCTATCGCCTTGACATCGGCCTTAACCGAAACTGTTTTGGTCTTGTTGAGCGCATCATCGACCTCGCGGCTGATGTCCTGCATTTGGCGGAATGCGATTTCAGTAGCGATCGCTTCCGAGAAGCCATCAATGATGCGATCGGCAACAATCGTCGAGCCACGGCCGCTGTGGATGGACTGGGCGATCATCTGATAAATCGGCGTGCTGGTCATGGCGATCACCTGTAACGCTTTCGGGTCCGTCAGCGCTGTTCTGGTGACAATGGCATCCTTCAGCTTATTCAGCTGCTCATACACGATTGCCGTCATCCCCACGGTTGTACGCGGTGTTCCTTCGTCCGTTGCCGAGGCATAGGGAAGACAATCGGAACCGGACGGGCACTCACGGACCCTCATGGTGTGCGTGCCGGACAACGGCCCCAGAAAATCCTCCCACGTGATGGTTGGCTTGAAATATTCCGTGGTGAAGCCGCTGGCGATGTCGCTGCTATTCCTGATAAAGGTGATAGTCCCGAAGAGCGAAATGTACAGTTCGATTTCTTCATTGGAATACCCGCCCGCACGTTCAAGGGCGTCGTAAACGAGGTTGAAATCCGATTTCAGTACCGGTTTCCCCGCGCTGTCCAGGCAAAGCGCGGCATTCACGGTGCATGCCGCGTCGTAGGCGGCTTTCGTATTCGCTGGACTGGTTTGAGTATCTTCCTTGGCATTGAAGAACGATCCATAGGAGCCGGTGAGGGCCGAGCCGAAGACCTGGGCACGCTGCTCCATATCCATGTTCCGGGTATCCGGCGTGGTACCGACATACTGTTTGATCGCCTGGCAACTGCCAATCTGGAACTGGTTGAGCTGATTCATCGTCTTTGAGAGATCGGTCAGCAGTCCATCAATCTCGGGTGCCATGGTTTTGAGAGCAAGTTGGAAGAAGTAGCCCACGGCGTTCTGCCCGATGTTTCTCAGCGCATTAACGAACGCATCCATGTTGACGAAGCCATAGGCTCCGAGCCAGGCGTCGATCCCGCCACAGCCCGCTTTGTAGCCTGGCGGGGAGAAACTGAAGAGATTGGTGGCGCGCTGAGGCGCGCGGTAAGAGAAGCCCCCCAGCGCCATCGTCGTTTGTCCCTGCGACTCATACACAGCGGAAGGCGTGACATTCATCGCCGCCCCTGCTGAATTGAAGTAGTCGTTCATCCAGTCCGACCCGGCCGCGATCGAGGTCGTGGCAGGAACGGCCAGTCCCAGGCTCAGGGCCAGCATGAGAGTGACGGGCTTCAGACGTGTGCTGATTTTCATGATGGACTCCTTGTTCAGAACTCTTGGCCGGGCTGCGTGCGGGTCAACACGCGGAGACGCTCGACAATTTCATCAATCGCCAGCGCGCCGCTTCCGATCGGCACGGCCTGCCGGGTTTCCCGGTGAACGAGAAACAGCGCAGGCACCATCTGGATGCCCTGGCCATTGCTCACGGTCATCGAGATGCCGTTATCGCGCCTGGCATCAGGGAATTGGGGGAGGATTCCACCATCCATGCTGACGCCCATCACGGGCAAGCCATAATTTCGCTCCAGCAGGCGCAACACCGGCGCCTGCTGATGGCAGTAGGGGCAGTCAGATCGGAAGAAAAACATCAGGCCGTAGTCTCGCGACAGCTCGGCCAGAGTCTGCTCCTGCGCTTCACGCCGCATATCCTTCTTGTTGAGCTGGGCGAAGGTGGCCGTCGGTGACCGGTTGTTGTAATCAACCGATGGTGTGGCCCATACCACGCGGCGTGCGGTATCGGCGAAGACCGAACTCTTGTCCATCACATAGGTCTGCGCTTCAAGGTAACTGCGCACGTTCGCTTGGGTGGGCTGCATGATTGCCAGGTCTTTTAGCCTGGCCAACTCCTTCTGCAGATCCTCCATCGTTGTCATTGCCTTGATGGACTTCGGCTTGGCATCAGCCTTCTTGTCCTTCTTCACCGGTGGTGCATCCGGCGGATACCAGTTGAACCCGCGCTCCGGGTTTTGCCACGGTGTATCGTCCCACCAGCCTTTACTTGCAGGGCCCGAGTCGGCGATAGCAAACACTGCCTGGCTTATCAACAATGCCACTGCAGCAAGCAGGGCAATCGGTCGCTTCAACGCGCCTCTCCCGTCCCGACAGGCGAGACCTGTGGCGGCTGGCCATCCCTGCATAGATTGAGTTCGTAGAACATGCTGAACGGCTCCATCGTGCCATTCACCGTTCTCATTTTGTGGTCTGGCATGCCGAGCACCAGCCTCAACCGCTTACAGCCGGGCCGGATAACCTGCACAGTCGTTACGGATGCCTTGACCCGCGTGTTCGGAGGTGCCTTCGTGTCGTTCTTAAGCTTCTGAGCCATATCACCGATGAGCCAGGCTTGGGCAGTCCCGTCCCCTGAGTCAATGGCCGCAAGTAACAAGCCTCGCACATTGGCTGTCTCAGGTAGCGTCGGAGCAGCCACGGATTCAAGGCTGGATCCAAGAAGAGTTAGAAGCAGCATTACGATTGTCCGATTCATGTTCTGAGCATGGCTAGTGACAAAGATGACTTCATAATCGCCTTTCATTCCAATCAATCTAAGGCGTGCCGTAGTAGCTGTTGATCTTTGCCGTGGCACGGTCGATCGCGTAATCCGGGATTTTGACGCTGGCCTTCACATCCGCCACCACGCTGGAAAAGTCGATCAAGCTAAAGTCGATGCTCTGGAGTTCAGCGGGGGTTAGGCCACCGCAATCCGGGCTTTGGGGGCTCCCCCAGGATTTGCCAAGCTGAGATCGCCCAGAAGCGGCGATCAATCGTGCGATACGGGAGTTGAAACAGCAGTGCGATTGCTTCTTCTGCACGCAGACACCAAGGACTTTTTGGGAGCAATAGGTACCGACATGAACGCAAAGATTCTGCCCGCGCTTCATGCCAAGAATTTGCTCTTCTTGTTCGCATGAAACGAGCTCCATAATGATGTAGATTGCGATGGCAATCGCAAACGAAGCGGGATCAAAACCGATGAAGAACGTCCCGCTTTCCCCAAGCAGCACGGTTGTTCCGGCTGCAGGGGCGCCGTATCCAACGGTCAGTCCAAAATAGCTGAACGAAGGACTAAAGACCGATGAAGATCCGCTTCCCCCAAGAATTGACTCCATTCCATTTATCAGGAAATTCGGGGCGTCCGATTGGAACAGCGAATCGTAGACTGCTGTAGACCCTAAATATTGGATTGATTCCGTTCCGAAACTCTTCACCAGACTCGCGCCCATGCTGGTCATCATGTCGCTGTTGTTCTGATTGCTCCCCATCGAGTTAGTCTTGCAGCAACTGAAAATCCCGAGCGTCACTCTGCATTTGCTGTTCTTGCCGTTGAACAGCGTCAGGGTGTCCGGATCCATGTAGTTGCCGGCCTGCCGCAGCGCCTCCATACCGGTGATCGCCAGCGCAAAATCACCGTCCGGCGTGTACCCCGCATCAAAACACGTGCCATCAACGCAGTAGGTCTGTCCGCCACAATCCGTGATGGTTTTAGACTCGCCATCCGCCACCTTGCATTGATACGTCTGCTCATAGAGCGAGCACTTGGCTGGATCACCGTCCACATACTCCACGCAGCTTGAGCCGATCTGCGCACAACCCTGCGCAGCTAGAGGCGCGCAATCGTCCACGTAGTTCTGGGAGATGCAGTCGTACTTGCTTTCGTATTTCCAGCAATCGCGAGTCACCGGATAGCCGCTGATCATGCGTGTTTCCGGCCCCTCTATGCAGACCCTGGAATTCTTTGTGCAGGAGCCATCCCCTGCCAGCACCGGAGACGAGAGCAAGGGGAACAGGAGAGTGACGATGAGTAGCCGAGCTATCAGCCGCATCAAGGTAAGCGGCATCATGGAAGCCGGGCCTCCAGCGCCGTACACTGGTTATCCCAGGAGTCCGTTTCTGTGACGATTATCTTCGGCGGCGTGAATGGACCGCCAGTCGCCACAGCCTGATTGCCCCAGCGGCTATCCAGTGCTCTGAAGGTGAAATTACACGTATCTCCGACACACCCTTGGGCATAACCTGGTTCGTATCCGATGTAATTCGTTACGGTGCAAGCTCCCTTCCAGTTGTGAATGCTGGTCAACTCATAATTGACTGGGCCGTAAGAATCGGAACAGTTTCCGTCGCCGTCGCATGTCTGGCCAATTACACCCCAGCCAACTGAATCTGCCACGGTGAATGGCGATTTTGGAACATCCAGGTACCCGATACTGCAAACACCGTGTAGCCCAATCGGAGTGAAACGCAGTCTCAGCATTCCATCCGAACGATTCATGTCGCAGTAGATGTCGACCTGATTTACCCAGCCGTAAACCGGAATACCCAATGAATAGCCGCCATACCATGTCCCTGGTACGCAAGACTCAGATGTCGTAATCGTAACCGTCAAAATTTCATTGCAGGATTCCTCACCTGCCGTCAGGTATTGATTACAGGTTTCCGTCTGGTACTTGTCTGGATCCTTGACCGTCTTTTCTGCGCATCCGGCATAACCCCCGCTCACGATCAGACTGCCGAGATATGTCTCTGCATCGCCCGACACCATGTTGCGTTTGACAACCAGCGGATCGGTAGTGGAATTGAGCGGGAACATCACGTTCTTCTTGCCAGGGTCATTCATAAGCATCCTGACGCCTTCGCACTTCCCGTGGGTATGTGGATCGGGATCTGCCGTTCCTGCGGTGGATGTACAGCCTGTCACCCCCGCGGTGGCTGGCGCCGTCAGGCTACCTGTGCCGCCCATGTAGTAGCTGGAAGCAGGATCGGTGGCCGTATAGTTCGGCACTCCCGTGTTGGAGTCGCTCGCTGTGGTGGTGCTGATCTTGCTCTTGGCTGTTCCAACATTCGCCTTGCCGAAGGTGTTGCCCTCATTGAAGGCATCGTTCGCGGTCATGTCGGCACAGGTCACACTTGAGACCAGACACAGTGGTAGCAGTAAAGCCTTCACGGCCGGTACTCCAGCATGGACAGCCGTGATCGTGCCTCAGCGGCCAGTGGACTGCCGCCTTGTGCCCAGCGCTCAAGCACGTAATCCAGGGTGACATCGCCAGTAGCGCGCAGGCTCTGGGTGCATTCCTTTCTCAGGTTGTTCAGGCAGGCCTCGCCCTGCCGTCCTGTCGTCAGGACAAACGTGGGGGCTTGATCAACCTTGTATGCCCGGAATAAATCGGGGTGGATGATGATGGAAGCACCCGTTTCGGCAATCGGCTTCAGTGCCTCCATCGCACGCGGCCAGTTCCCCTTGGCAAGCCCGCCTTCGACCCCACGCAAGACCAGCACGGCACGCGTGCGCGCGGCTTGTCTGGCCAGATTTATCAGCGCTTTGCCCGGCATGCCCAGAGTGACGAAGATCATGAGATTGTCGTCTTCCGGCTTCTGCGCTGTCTGGTTGAAGCGGGCCGCGATCTGGCCGATGTCCACGCCGGAAGATGGAACCTTGATTTTGGGGAAGGCACGAACCAGGCCATTGCGCGCCGCCTGACTGGCAGCATCGATCGCCTGACTCGACTTCTGCCGCGCCACTGCGTTATCGCCATAGCCATTTGTCTCTGGCAGAGTAGGGGGGTTGTCAGCCGCATACCCAGCGGATGTGGTGGCAACGAACAGAACAAGCAACAGAATTTTCATCACAGGCTTCTTCATCGATCAGAATCCAAAGGCCCCCTGGCAGCAGTCCCGCTTGCGGAAGAGCATGTAAGCGAAATCCTCGCCCTTGTATGGGAACTCCTTTCCTGCGCCTGAAATGACCGTTGTGCGTCCCATGGTTGAACAGCATTTGCCATCCTCTTTTTTGGTGTTGGGGATGGGGTAGGTCATCTGGGTCTTGTAGGCGCGCTTGTCCATGAGCGGAATGGGGTAGTAGCCGCACTGCCCAGACGTTCCGTGCGCGCCCCAGACCAGCAATTCGCGGTGCATCTTGTTGGTCATGCGCTGGGCAATCAGTGTCGAGGCCTGCACGGCGCCGACATGGTTGCCCACCCAGCCATTGAGCGGGTACATGGATCCCTGGCAGCCCGCGCACCAGAAAAGCTCGTTCAGAGGAAAGCCAGCCGTGGCAGCCACGCAATCTGCGGCGCAGGCGGCCTGAGCCAGCGGATTGGCAAACAGCACTGCATCAGGATTGAGGATGAAGGTCAGCTCCGAATCCGCCCACAGCGGATCAAGCTCGGTGAAATACACCAGGTCGAAAACATTCTGTTCCAGACACGGGTTGTCGACGATGACTTCCAGCCAGAACATCAGGGGACTGATGTACCAGTGAGCCTGGTAGAACGATTTACCCCCACGCGCTTGAACATGCGCTGGCGCCGGCACGCCGGGATCAATGGTGATCCCGCCAAGGGAGGGGAAGCAGTAGGGTTTGCGCACCACCTCGACCAGCCGCGCCGGTTCGTAAAAACTGATGCTCAAACCCACCTTGGGCGGACTTGAGCATGCGCACAGCGGGTTGCTCACACCGCTATCAAAATCCTCCTGGCCAAAATCCATGATCGTGGTGCCGCCGACCTTGAGCGGAAACGCGCACGACCAGCAAACATCCGTGATCGGATTCATGAACTTGCCGGTGCAAGTGGTCGTTGCCGCCCATGAACTGGGCGAAACCGCAAAGGCAAGCACCAGAACAGCACGAATGTTCCGGAGCAGCGAGCTCATCAGTTGAACCTTCCCAGCAAGCCCACGGGTTTCTTTGTCTGCTTGATGATCAGGCTTTGCAGCCGGTTGTCGTCCCAGGCCACCACGATCCTGGTGCTGCCACAATGCGGCCTGTCGATATCTGACCATTCAGCAATTTGCAGGGTCAGTCCGGGATCGGTAATACAGGTAAAAGTATTCACGTTCACTCAGCTTTCATTTCGTCGATGCGCAAGCGCCTTTGCGCTACCTCTTGCGACACCAGCGCAGGGACCTGCTTGATCCCGAAGCGCATGACCAGATGCCCGCTCTGGTCGAAGTACACCTGCCGTTTCCACTGTCTGGTGAGCGCCAAGGGTTCACCCGCGACCAGAATCGGCTTCACCGCTCCGTTGAATCGCTTGATAATCTCGGCGGCTTTCTTTACCTGCTTCGGGTCGCTCTGATCGAAGAAAATCAGGTGATTGGAAAGGGGCACATAGTCGAGCGGGTTGACCATGTCACCCGCACGCGCGATGACTTTGCCATCTGGCGTGGTGATGTCGCGCGAGACGCGCCACGACGGATCAAAGTAGAAGGTGCGCGGCTGGCGCGTCTTGACGATGCCCTTCACTGGGTCCGGCCGCTCGATGCTTTGTTTCGATCGCTCGATGGCTTCTCTTTGAAGCTGACCGAGACGACCGTTTTTTTCCATGGACTTGAGCTTGTCCTGTATCGCTTCAAGCATGTCCGGTTCGGTGATGGGATAGGACGGCCCCAAAATCTCCTGAGCCCAGGCCGGATACATGATCAACCCACACAGAATCATCGCCAGAGCCTTCTTGATCATGTCAAAACAGCGGAATCGCACGCCCGGAGGCACGCTCAAGCGGAATCCAGCCCGTCAGCGCAAAGCGCGAATCCAGCGAATCCTTGTGGGGTGCGTAAACATAGAAATGGTTGGCCGGAATCACGCCGGTCGGGCCAAGCGCCAACGGCTCGCCTGTCCGGGTACGCGGCTTGGCGGTGCTCATGAACTCGCCGTTTACGAAAAAATCCCGACCCTCTGAGGTCACGGTGTCGCCCGCAATGCCACGCACCTGTTTCACGAACGAAAGCCCGGCTTTGTATGGACCACCGCCCGCCCAGCGCCAGGCGATGTAATCACCGCGCTTGATACTCAGGTCGCCCTTGATCACCACAAATACCCGGTATGGCAGGCTTTCCGTGACCGTAATCGCCAACGTGAAGAACGCATTGAAGAGCAGGATGGCGCCCACCAGCCCGCTCCAAAACAGCCAGTTGCGTCGGAGATGGGGAATCATCTCGGTGTGCCAGTAAACCAGCCAACGATTCCATAAGTTGCCCGCGCTTGGGGTGACTACAGCCTTCGTCATGGTTTCACTCCGAAGCCTTGAGCCTCAGTCCCTGTCGACATGCCGAGCATCGCTTTCAAACGCGGCGTCAGGTCATCGGCCGGCCCCGCGATCACCGCCGACTTCACCATGATGGTGCAGCCGCATTCCTTCTGCAGCCTGTCCACTGCGTGTTCGATCGTAGGGCCGATCCTGCTGACAAGCAGGTAAGCAGCCTTCCGGTCCTCGTCGCTGACGTTCGGCCGGGAGAGCAAAGTGGTGAATTCGGTTTCCTTGATTTTGACGACACTGGCGAGGTCTACCACCGCGAATCCCGCGGTCGGTTTCGCCAGCCAGAAGTGGTATGCCGCAAGCGTCACTGTTGTGACAAGAAATCCCATCAACAGCGAAATCCAGCTCATCATAAGAAAATCACACCCCATCTCAGGCTGAGCCACAGCCTGATCTTCCGTAGCCGATACTTCAGCAGAATTACTCCCGGCCCTTGTAATCTCGGTCATATCGCCGCCTTCCGATCCTGCAGAACGGCATCGACCGCATCGGCCATGGACAAGCCAGTTTCGAGCTTCTGCCGCACGGCTGAGAAATCGCGTGCGTTGGCCGAACCCATGAGTTGGGAGTAGGGGTCAAGCAGTAGCATCCCGACCCCGTAACCAGCCTGGCCACAGGAGACGAACACTTCCGAATAGTTGCCCTGTTCGGTGCGCAAGCTGCTGACGAGGTGAGCCATGTGCGGCGTGAAGGCCAGTTTCTCTTCGAGCTTGGCAATGGACTCCTGCTTCTGCCTGAGCATGAACAGCCAGTCAGCGTTTTCCAGTGCGGCCTGTGAGGCTGCGCTACGGTAGTAGTCGTTGATGCCCTGCGTGCCCGTCAGGAAGGCACCACCGTATTTCCGGGCGCGGCGGTAGCCCGCCTCGATGAAGTCACCCGTCTGACCGCCCGTGAGCAAATCCCAGGCTTCATCCAGGATCACCACCTTGGGCTGTTCGCGCGGCGCCAGGTACATTTCCTGGGTGATGCGGTACATCAGGATGAAGAGGGCCACCGACTGCAGGTCTTTCTTGGATTTCAACTCTTCCAACTCCAGAACAACCAGATTGGAATTGAAATTGACCGTGTGCTGGCCTTCAAAGTAATGGCCGTAGCTGCCCAGCGAGGTGTAGGAAGTCAGCTGCACCGCCAGATCGCGGATGCGTGGATCGCAGGCCTCTTCCTCGCCATGCTCAAGCGTGCCGCCATCGTGACAGGCGAGCTTCAGCTTCTCCGCAAGAAGGTCGATACTCGATCGCGGTCCGCGCTCTTCCCAAAGTCCTCGAATCGCCAGTTCGAGCTGGGACAGTTCGTAATCTGACAGTCGGCGTCCAGGGGAGATCATCTGGGCGATCAACGGCTTCAACATCTCCATGTCTTCGTCGATTTCGTTCACCATGGTGAACGGATTGAGGACGACATTCGCTTCCTTGGTGAACTCGATGTATTGACCGCCGAGCGCGTGACACAGCTTCTCGTAGGAACGGCCCACGTCGATAATCCAGACCTTCGCCCCCATCGCCAGATAGCGTTCGGCAAGTTCGTTCAGGAATGCGGATTTGCCAGACCCGGACGTGCCCACCACGCAACCGTTGTAGTTGCCAGACGGGTTGTCGAACAGATTCACGCCTATGGTCTGGCCATTACGCCCCGTGAAGGTCAGCACCGGAGCCCCGACACCGCGCCATTCGCCCAGAACAGGCGACAGATTGGCCGCGTTGGCGGTCGTTTTGGTGGAAAACCGCTGCGCGATCTTGATGTCGCGTTGCAGGGAGGGACCGAGTGCCATCGGCAGCGAGGACATCAGCGCCTGGGTCTGCATATAGGTGTCGGGGCTCAGTGCGAAGCCCAGGCTGCGCCAGATGGCTCTGGCCGCCTCGTCCGCTTCGGCTACGGCATCCGGACTGGGGAAAAGCAGCACCTGATGGTACAGACGCAATGCACCTCCCCCCTCGTCGTAGGCGTTCTGCAACAATTTCCAGTCCGCCGCCCGCTTGCTCACGTCCGGTAGCGCTTTCCCCATCGGACTTTCCGAAACCTGAATCGCCCGAGCCGTTTTCATCTGCGTCAGATTCTTGTGCTCGTCGTAATTCAGAATCTGCACCCCCATGGTGATGAGGAAGGGGCAGGGGTAGCCCATGGATCCCTTATTGGCGTCTCCCAGCATGCTGGCGACTTGATGCAGGTCGAACTGCTTCGGATAACCTTGCGCCGAATGCGCTCGTACGCAGACTGCATCCCCGTTTGGCGAGCGCAGGGTGATGCCGAGCCTGCCCACCGAGGCCACGGTGTCACGGGTAATCATCTGGTAGCGCAATGCCTGTCCGTCGTCATAGCAGACCGGATCGGCTGAATGTTGTGCGGGACTCAGCATGGTGCGCACCCAGGCCATGAGATCCTCCGCCCCCCAGACCCGCTCGAACTGGTAATACGTCTTGAGTTTGGATACCTGGGCATCGCGCAAGGCGATGATGCGTTCCAGCGTGCGGTATTCCACATCCTTTACCGGCATCGTGACAGACAGCAGCACCCGGTAGCGTCGCATCACGCTCGGGCGCGAGCTGACGGGCGGAACGAGGGATGCCTTACGGTAATGGGCAGAACGTTCGGCTGTCATGCGCGCGATCAATGACCGCTGGGCGTCGTCCTGCAGCAATTCGGGGCGCACCACCTTCTTAAAATTGTTCAGGAAGGCATCAATGTCCGGGCTTCCCCACAACTGAACCTGCACCCCGGCTCCGGCTGGCATATCCCGATAGATTTCCTGAATCAGGCGCGCCATGTCGTCTGTAGCGCCTGTCTGCGGGTTCATTTCGATGGCGTAGCCAATCGCCTCGATGCTGCCTTCTGCCTCGCCCTCAATGGCGAAAATTTTCTCGGTCTCCCAATACCCCGTCCATGGCAAGAGATCAGAGAAGCGGTTGTAGTTCTGTCGCGTAGTGAAATGGTTCTCGTCCGCCACCGGGGATGGCGTCGCCAGTTCGTCCTCGCGCATCAGCCACGATTTCAGCGTAACAAATGGTTGCGCCAGCGCGGACATCATGGATTGCCGCCCCCCTGAACCGATACGCCGGGCATTGAGCTTGCTGCATCCGGACGTTCCTGATCTGGCTTTTCCTGACCCCTGAGCGGGAACACCGGCTTGTACGCGTCACGAATCTGCTGCTGGTTGGTCTCGATTAACCACTTACCCTGGTGGACCACGGTGTAGAGATAGTGCTGATCATGCAGATCACCTTCCGTATCCTCCCAGGGAGCGATCCACACCCGTAGCATTAACGGGGCCATGCGAATCGGATCGCCGCTGTTCGGCGTCGCCAGGTCGCGTGGGGAGAAGTAGACAGGAGGCGGCATCGTCGCGTCATCCCTTGGATCCTTGCTGCCGGCATCCTGAGATGGTTTATCCTGGGATTTCGGTAGTTGCTGTCCCGGCAAGGCCTCGGCCAGAGAGTTCGCGTAAATGCCGGAAACCGACGTGCAGATCACCCCATCGGGGGCCTTGCAAGCCAGTTCCGATTTAGAGCCAGAGAGTCCGGAGAATGAAGAACAGCCCGCAGCCAGCAAGGTCACGGCGGCGAGCGACAGATACCCGATTTTCATTGTGTACCTCCCTGCATATTGGCCGCGGCAGGCTTCTTCACGGCATCAAGCCAGGTGGAAATCCGCGCGGCAGCCGCAGCCCCCGGCATGGTTCGGCCATCACCGGCCACCAGGAATGGCGTACCGTTGATCCCCAACATCTCAGCCAGAGGCAGCACCGCTTGATGCGGCGCCTGACAACCCTTGGTCTTTTTGGGAACCTTGCCCTCAAGCATCAGCGCGGACCAGGCGGCCGAGCGATCCTTGCTGCACCAGACCGCATCTGCCTTCGCGCGCGAATCAGGATGAAGCTGCTCCAGTGGCATAAGGAAGGTGTAGACCGTCACGTCATCCACTTTCGCCAGCTCCTGCTCCAGCTTCTTGCAGTACGGACAGTCCGGATCTGAGAACACGGCGAGCACCCGCCGACCCTGGCCATGCACGTTCTTGATCGCGTGTTGCAGCGGGAGTGAGGCGAATTCGACGGCAGGTGACGTCGGCTGCGCAGCCTCGGCTTCGGAGGTGATGTCCTCCTGCTTCTCCATGTCGAACATGCGCCCGAAAATGAAATACCGCCCCGACTCTTCCACGAATGCGACATTGCGGCCCATCACGACTTCGTAGATGCCCGGCAGCGGGGTGGTGGAAATCTTTCCGAAGCGTGTCTTCGGGTACATCAGCCGCAGATTGCGCTGGACCGCGACCTGATCGTTCGCACGCGCAGCTTCGCCGGCATCCGTCACGGCCGTAGCTGCGGCTTCAGCAATCACTTTTTGAGAAGGCAGAACGGGGGGGGCTTCTACATCCTGAGCCAGCGTAAATCCTGGCATGCAGGACAGAATCAACAGTTTGGACAGCAGGGTTTTCATTCGGGTTTGGGGTCTCATGTTCTTTACCGCCTCTCGATACTCTGGCCGCGCGTCAGTACCACGTCGACCACGCGGCCGCCGTCCACTTCAATCACCGGAAATACCTGCTCGGCCAGCTTGATGTAATACTTCGATAGCTGTGACATCGCGCTGCCAACGCCGGATGCCAGTCCAGCCTGCAACTCCTTGCCGTCCGTCACCGTGCTGGTGGAACCCAGCGGTGAGGTCGATACAGTGCTCGAAGATTCCTTGAACGCTTGCCCGATGCCTGAGCCAATCCCCGCGAGGAAGGCATTCGCCAGCGCCTGCCCCTGCTTGGAAACCAGCCTTCCGCGCATCCCGGCCTTGCCATCCTCACCGGCTACATACCCTTTAAGCGATACGTCGACTGCCCCGCCTTTCTGGTCGATGCACGACAGACGATCTGTCCTGATATATGCACGCTCAGAAGATATGTCGCCGTAGCCATTGGCCGTGACCACGCAATCCTTCATGTCGGCCATGTAGCGATTGGGCAACTGGGCTAGATCGAGCACTCGCATCAGAATCGGATGAGGATTGTTTTGCGCCTGTCCACCCGTCGGCGCATCCAGACCTGCCAGTAACACCACGCGCATGAACGTCCCGGCAGGAAGATAGTTCTCAGCCGATGTCTTCTCTTCCTTATCTGGGGCGGACGACATGCCAGCGGCTTGTGGCTGCGCCTGCGGTGCGGCAGGCGCAGCCACCGTCGAATTGGAAACTTCGAGCGTGAACGCGCGCTTCACCACGGGCTGCATCGGCGCATTCGGATCCATGCCAGGCTGTGCGAACTGCCCAGGCCTTCCAGGAGGCGGTGGGGGAGGGGGCGGCAATGCCGCCGAACCCATGGGTTGCAGCGGGCGTAAATTGCCTCCGGGCTGATTTACCGCTGCCGGGGGAGGCATCGGCACTTCGTTGATTCCCGCTCCGGCGGTGCCTTGCATGGATCCACCACTGCTTTGTGGGATATTCACCATGTTCTGCTTGATCGCAGCGATTTCCTTATTCAGCGCCTCGATCTTTGATGCTTCGTTCGCCCGCCAAACATCCTTGTCGTTCAGCTGCTGACCAGGAACAGCCATGAGGCTGACCTGTTCAGGCTTGTCCACAGAAGCCAGATCAGTTTTATTACTCCCGGAGTCGGCGAACCATGCCGCAGCCAAGGCCACCCCGACAATCACGGCGCCGACGCCGACCGCCATCATTAGTTGCTTCTTGCGGGCAGGCGACGCCTTGAGGGTGGGTATGATTCGCGCCATTACCGCACCCCCTCGTTCCGTTTCACCACAAAGACCTGGGTGCTGCGACCCGGCTCAACGGTCAAGTCGCGCACCGACACGGCCAACACGCCCTTTTTGTAGAACTCCTGTTCGGCGACCCGAACCGGGGCGTCGCTGATATTGAACAGGCGATACTGTTCACCCACCAGTGAATGTCCGGTGAGAACATGCTCCAGCGCAAAACGGGAGCCTTTCCAGAGGCGGATTTCCTCCCAGGTCTTCTTTACCTCCAGGCCTTCAGGCAAACCTTCACCTGCCAATGCCTGAATCATTTTCTTGATCGCCTGCTGGTAACTGGCGGCACGTTCAATCTCGCCTGGCTTTGCTGCAACAGAAGCAGGGGCAGCCGCTTCCTTGATCACGATGGTTTCCCCTGGGATATCCTGGGGCTGCAACACCAGCGTGTAGGTTCTCCCGCTTTGACTGAACACAAACACTCCGAACGGATCCTTGGCCAATGGCTGAATCAGGGCCTGCCCGGTGGTGGCGTCCGCACTGCCAGTGAGCATTCCGTCGTCGGCGGACTTGACCAGGCGAACCCGGCCTCCCTCGATCGAGATGCGGTTCAAGTCTCTCAGACTCACCTTGACGAACAGGGTCTTGCCCTCGACGCCTTCCACTACCTGCAGAGCATGAGAGGATGGGACGGCAAATAAGCAAAAAAGGCTAAGGCTAAGGAGCAGTGATTTCTTCAAACGGTCGGGCAGCATTCTTACCTTCTCTCATACCGGTCAGCAGCACACGGCCGCCGCGTTGGCCAAACTCAAATACGTAGGTTTTGTTCACCTGTGATGTTTTGCTGTCTCCCAGATAGGTGTTGAGCACACCCTGAACAGCGATTCGTTGTTTTGCCTCGTCCGGCATGACCATCGCGATCGCCATGAACGTGCTGGCGTTATCCGCCTTGATCTTTTGGGCATAAGCGCCGGCTTCGATTTCCAGCTTCCCGTAGAAGCGGGGGTCGATATAGGACTTGAGTGTGCGGTGATTAAAGTCCACGTTCTGCGGTGTCACATCGAAGTAGAGTTGGGCCAGAAACACGCCCATCTCGATCAGATATTCTTTGGAAACCTTGTCATCCTCGATCCAGAATGTTGTGTGGATCGTCGGTGGAACCAGTGTTTCGCGGTGTGTGTCGCCTCGCGTAAGGAAGGCGATCAACATCAGTAGCAATGCGATCTGCGACAGGGCGAACATCATCACAGCCCATCTGCGCACCCCGAGAGTGACGGCCACTTGGCCGCTCAGTTTGTCTATTCTCATCAGCCAATGAACTCTCGTATGCTCGAAGGCGGTGTTGCCTTCATTCCCAGACTGACGGGTAGATGCCAATACAGCAGGTGCATGCCATAAGCTCTGTGCTGGCCGAATTTGGCTTTGCGGTAAAGCCAGGCCATCACCAACCCGAACACCGTGAAGCTCACGAGCCAGCCTGTAATGAGGCCGAATACAAAGAAGGACATGAACAGCATGGCCACATCGAAATCCCACCACATGAACTTGGGAGGGTCGTCCAGGCGGGTCGGGATCGTTGGCGAATCTTGATTGGCCATGCTGTTCAATCCGGTGATGCTTCGCTTAAATCACAGCGGCGAACATGCCGTTGATGATCGTCGGGCCAAGGCCAAACACGATGGCGAAGACGATGCCAACCAGCGCCGGCATGGCGGTAGACTTGGCGAAGCCAATGAGCGCACCGACCACGAACGCGGCGATCGCCAGCGCTTTACCCAGATAGCCTTCGGCCCAACCCACCAGCATGTCGAACAGGGCTTGGAATTCTGTACCGGTCACACCACCGCCGGCGGTGGTGGCCCATGCCGAGCTGACCATCAGAGCGGAGAGAAGCCCGCTGACAACGACTTGTTTCTTGCTGAACATTTTCATAAATTTCATTTGATTCTCCTTGAGCGTGTGTATTGAAAGATGGGTCTCATGGTCCCGGTGTCTCAGCAGTCTCAAGGTCTCGCATCACGATGTGGCGCACCAAATCCAGCATGGCTTGCCTCGCTGTCCCATCGTTCAGACAGTATTCAATGGCGGCTGTGGCCAGCCGCCTTTCCAAGAACAGGTTCCTGTTGGGAAGGGCTCTCCCAAGCTCCTGCAGCTTGAGTTTGGTTTCCTCGCGCACGAGGACTGCCTTGTATCCCGGTTCGGTAGTGTTTTTTGTCATTCCCAATCCCTATTCGTTAATGCTGATCACCGCACGTCTTGCGCCAGGGTTCGTTCTGGGCGGATGCTCGATGCAGCATCGCGAATCGACTTTGATATTCCGTTTCTGGACTCCGTTGGCGTGCATAAAAACCGCGACCGCTATCCCGCGCTTGTACGCCAGGCTTTCGTTAAATCGCTTCTTGCCAACCTGATCTGTGCTGCCAAGAATCAAAAAACGTCTCGCGTCACGATGCCGTTCGAGAAAAGCCTTGAGCGTGGCTTTCTCGGTCTGACTGAGCCTGGCCGATGCCAACGCAAAACGAACTGAAGTAGAGGAATGCACGGCGACCGGCTTAGCAGCGCTATCCGATACCCTCGCGGGCATGGGAACGGCTACAGGCAGGTCAAGCACCTTCGCCGTCCTTACAGGGCAATCGCCTTCATGACACATGACATAAGCGCTAATGGAATCGGATTGCGTCACCTGCCAGTCGGCACCCATCGACGAACCTGCCCAGACCAGGGCAAGCAATGTGAACATGCGTTTCATGAGGATTTCCTCATTGCCCGGTAGACTTTCCAGGCATAGCCATTTCGTGCGCGGCGGCACGCATCGCCTTTTAGTCGCGTGCATGCCGCGTTGTACGCACCGACCGCTTCCCACGAAGCGCCATATCGAGTGAAGTTGTTCGCCAGCACCCAGGCCCCCAGCTTGACGCTGGTACAGGGATCGTAGAGGTGGGCCTCGGTGTATCCGAGCGACTTGATAGGGTTCCTCCGCAGCCACCGGGTATTGATCTGCATCAGCCCAATGTCCTGAGACTGCGTACTCGCTGTGTGAGTGCTGTTAACCACATGCGGTCTCATATTCGACTCAACTTGGGCCACTGCCTTCAGCAATAGTGGTGAGACCCCATACATCGCCCCCGCCTCATCAAAACAGAAGGCGTGGGCTTGGGTATAAAAAAGGGCCGTCAGGAGGACAACCCAAGGGGAGGAGAGGGAAACCATGGGGCGAATGCTAGGGATGCGCTCATCCCGCTTCCAGCGGAAATCAAAAGAATGTTTTTCTGATTGATTGCTGAAAATAAAATCAGAAATGGATAAAATGATTGGTTGCCCGAAAAAAGAAAACCCAATAAGGGCCAAGGGACTTACCCGAAAGGGCTTGTTCGCTTGAATAGACGCGAACACAAAGGAATACGGGGGGCTTAAGGGGGAACGGCTTACTGGTTAAGGGCTAAAAATGGCTGGACAAAGAGCGCAACTCGCCAGCGGACGCTTCGCGTTTCTCGATGACGGCCGAGGTGCGCAGCAGTGGGGTGTCTCCTGGGAGTTCGGGCGGCAGCGCGGCCCGTCCATCGCCTAACATCCCTGCGTCAGGTTGACGCGGGCTGCGAAGCCCGCTGAAACCTACCTCCCGGAGAAGCGCAGCCTTGACAGCGCCTTGAGGCTACCATCCGTGTAGTAGGCATCAGCCCAACTGCCGTCAATGGCAAGCGGGCGGACCTGCTTCAGCTTGAGCAGCTTGGCGTAGTAGCGAAACCGGTAGTGCTCGTAGAAGCGCAGAATCTCCAGGCCATAGCGATCCGCTAGATCGGTGTCGCCCCGGATGATGAGGTAATTCTCGTCATTGCCGTTGCTCGCGGCGGCACTGAAATTGTGACTGCCGCTGATCACCACGGGGGCGTCGGTGGTGAAGTTGGCAACGATGGCCTTGAGGTGCACGAGTAGATTGCCCCGCTGCCCTTTCAAGCCCTCTTTCACCCAACCTTCCAGTCCTTTCGATAGCAAGGCTGTGGCGGTGAATTCAGCGGTTCTGTCCGCATGAAATCCCGTGATGCGGCTGGCAGTATTCTGGATGCCATAGCGCAGCACATCGTCGTTCTCGGTTCCAAGCAGGGCATCGAGGATGGCCTCGGGTAGCTTGAAAACCGTGGCGAACAGCAGGTCCTTGTCGGCCGCGTTGATCACGTTGATGAACTCGGCAAGGTCCGCGCCGCCGGGGCGCGGCGAGAATCCCGCGAACAGCGCCTGCGTCGGGTCTATCGGGTTGTTCGTGCCAATCCATTTTCGAGTGGCGGCGACGTCGGCAGGATCGTCCCAGATCACGTCGAACAGTTGCAGATAGCTTGCAGCCATGGATTTGTCATCGGCCACATGCACGACGTTGGCTTGCCGGTAGACACCGTTCTCGGTGAAATTGGTACTGCCGCACAAAACTGCACGGGGAACATGATCGCCGGCGGCGTTGATCTTGCCGAGTACGATGAACTTGTCGTGAAAGATCTTCTGCGTTTCCCGTGCACGCTTCTTTGCTGCGGGGATATTCTTGAGACTCGCTTCATTCTGCTCCGTCTGCTCGTCTCCCGCCTTGGCATGATAAAGCACTCGCACTTTCACACCGCGCTTGTGCGCCGCGTTCACGGCATCGACGATGGCCTTGAGTTCGTACTCATAGATGGCAATGTCGAGCGTCCACTTGTCGCTCTTGGCGCGCTCGATGAACGCGAGGATTTGATCGAGCAGGCCATGCTGCAGCCAGTCCCGAGGCTTCGCCGGCCAGTCCTCGATGGGCAGGTCGTTATTGGCGCTGAGCAGCGCGTCGAGTTTGGGGAACTGGCGTCCGAAGGACTGGCTTGCGGCAACTGCGCGATTGAAGATCACCCGATGGTCCTTGGGCTTGCCGTCGTCAGTGGTCACGGCCACTTCGAGCGACTCGCCCAGCACGGGCGCATCCGGCGTACCGTAGACCAGGTGCACACGGTACTTGCATGCTGTGTTCGCTTCGATGCTGTAGTCCGCCCATCGGAATTTCTGGATCGGTGCAATGTTGCTTGGCGTGGCATTCCACTTCGGCAAGGTGTGCGCTCGGTCCGGGAAAGTCAGGCTGTTGAGCAGCCACTGCCATTTTCGCGTTCCTTCCTTCTGCTGGATCGCGAAGCCCAGCAGGCCCTGCCGCCGCGATGCCGCGAGATCAAAGGCCAGCAGCACACCGTTGGTGCCCGCATAGGCTTTGACGCGAAAATCATCCTGTGAATTTGTCTTCAGCTTGCGCATGCGTCTCTCCTCCAAGGAATGTATTGGGCACCCGCTGCGCCGCCATAGCTTCCTTGCGAAGGCATGTAACCTGCCGGAGCACTTGGAACAATATCGCTTCCTCGGCCAACTTCACCGACGCCACCCGGCGTAAAGAAATCGACGAAGAAATTCCCCACATCGCCCCATGTGATGCCCGAACCCAGTATGCCACCATTAGATGCTTGCGCGCTTCCCGCACCAAGCCCAGCTGCGACACCCGCTGCGGCAGCGTCAGTCTTCAGCTTGGGAATCATCGGACAGATGAACGGGGCACCCACATCACGCACGTTGAATGTCCCGCTCGCATGGTGCTCTCAAATCTTGGGTAAGACGTCCGCCCGCATCGAGATACTTCGCGGCCTCAACCCCTACGTAACAGACGTCAATGCGTTCAAAGTGTTTTCGGATGGATTTCTTGAAAGCATCAAATATTGCAAGGGAATCAGGGTGTTCGGAAATGGTATTGATTTCACCCCAGAGCAACCCTTCACCTTTTTCACCATGATAGAAGCTGCTCGGGTGGAACACGACGGATTGGTCATTGCCCTGCTGACCGAAGAACCCATACTTCTCTTGCACCTGTCGGTTAGGCCAATATTCGAAGTGTAAAGGTGCGGTCTCAGGCAACACCAGAAATTGAATTCCTTGAATCCAATCGGGCTGACTACTAACACCAAATTCTGGCGCTTCTAGTGGCGATCCATAAACACGGAAATCAGTAGGCTGCAACCGTTCTTCATAAACGACAAATTTCAGTCGCATCTGTTCCGAAACATCCATCAGCACTGGTTCATAGTCAGCCTTTGTTGCAAAATGCCAAATCCTTTTTCCGCGTGCCATATTGCTCTGTATCTCTATTTTGAATACACCGACTGCATCATATTCGTGTTGGCCGTGCGGGGTTCATGGGGTCGTAGTCGATAGAAATCGCCGGAGTCGAAATAACTGTAGTATCAGTTGGTCGTGAGGTTCGTAATTTAGAACCTCTACCGAATAAACACCCAGAGATAGTTTTAGAAAAAGTTTGTTCTCGCCTACATCAGCAAACAACTCCGATGAATCAAATATCACTAATTCTGATTCGGTAATTTGAAAGTCAAAATCTAATATCTGAAAAGGAAATTCCATTTCAGCATCAAGAGCTGCCCAAATTTTCTCATCAGATTCCGCTCCAACCCATTTCACAAGGACGGCCTCTGTGTCTGTGTTCAGATACACCGCTAGGTCGCTCGGCAAATCATCAATAACAAGTATTGACCTGTCATCGCTTTGTATCACGCCAGCGTATCCATTTATTTCGCAGGCGCGCTGGTAATCGTTAGCATACTCATCGCTATTGTCCGCAAATATTCCATTTGTTGCCCGCCACAGCGAGGCGGCATAACTGCTTGCCAATATGTATGGTCCACCGTTTGAATTAATCCAATGTGCTCTCATATCAAACAAGACCCGCTATGCAATGTTCGAAGCGGGCGGTGGCTCACGTTTCACATCGCCCTCCCGTGGGCTCCGAAGATCACCTGTCAGTCGACCGCCCGCCTCGAAATACTTCACTGCTTCGGGGCCGACATAGACGCCGGAAAAACGGAAATACTCGAAGCGTTTCTTGATCGACTTCTTGAAGGCATTAAAGATGGCGAGCGAGTCCGGGTGTTCAGAGTTAGTGGCGAGCCAGCCCCCTAACAATCCCTCGCCCCATTGCTCGCTTTTGTGGAGGCCGCTCGGGTGGAAGCCAATCCAGCGGTAGTTCTCATCGACTGACGACGGAATGATTCCGTACTTCTCCGGAACCTGCCGATGCGGCATGTGCGAGAAGGGCAAGGCGGCGTCTTCCGGTAAAACAATAAACATCGTGCCTGGCGACCAGCCCCATTTGAAGAGGTCGAAATCCGGCGCATCTAGTGGCGACGTATAGACCCGATGGTCTGGTTCAAGTCTCCATTCATCCACTGCGTATTTCACCGCAAATTGAGCCGCGACATCTGCGATTACCAGTTCGTAATCGGCCTTAGTTCCATAGTGGTAAATCGAATGTCCACGTGACATGCGCTGCGCTCTTACTTGGAGTAGACAGATTGCATCATATTGGTATTGGCAGAAGTTTCCGAAGTCGAAATAACTGTAGCATCAGTTGGTCGTGAGGTTCGTAACTTAGAACCTCTACCGAATAAGTGCCCAGAGATAATTTTAGAGAAAGTTTGTTTTCGCCTGCATCAGCAAACAACTCCGATGAATCAAAGATCACCAATTCGGATTCGGTAATTCTAAGGTCAAAATTTAGTCTCTGAAAGGGCAATTCCCTTTCAATATCAAGAGCTGCCAAAATTTGCTCTTCAGATTCTGCTCCGACCCATTTAACAAGGACGACCTCTGTGTCAGTGTTCAGATACACAGCCAAGTCGCTCGGCAAATCACCAATAACAAGTATTGACTCGCCATCGCTTTGTATCACACCAGCGTATCCATTTATTTCGCAGGCGCGCTGATAATCGTTAGCACAACCATCGCCATGGTCCACAGATATTCCATTCGTGGCTCGCCACAACGAAGCGACACGGTTACTTGCCAATATGTACGGTCCGCCGTTTGAATTAATCCAATGTGTTCTCATGTCAGAAACAGTGCCGTAAAAGAGTTGACTCACTTTGAATACACTGATTGCATCATGTTGGTATTGGCCTTGTTCGGGTAGAGCAGGAAGCCCCCACCCGCGGCGCCACCGTAGCCACCTTGATATGGCGCGTAACTGGAAGTTTGTGCGCGGGGCACTATGTCGCTTCCTTGACCTGCTCCACCAATGCCTCCAGGCACCAGAAAGTCAAGCACGAAGTCGCCCACATCGCCCCAAGTAATATACCTGACCCTAAAATTCCAAACCAATCCCTGGTATTCCTTGACGGTGGGTCAGATATCGCAATTAAGTGGTCATCAGTTCTCGGCGGTTATCGAACGCCAACAAGTCGATGTGCTGTTCAACCATCGCTTCCTCGAAAGCACGCCATCCCCGTTTTTCTATTGCTTCGCGTTCCTTGGACGATATTGGAATTAACTGGACAATTGCCACTGGCGGAGACACAGCCTCACACACTTCGAATTCAGCCGGGAAATATCCAGGGAGTGCCAAATAGAAATGTTCGAACACTGGATTGAGCAAAATAGCACCCGATCCCATCAAGACCCTACGAACTCCAGGGGTCGCGTGCTGCGTAACGGCATCTTGTCCGACTGCGAAAAGCAGTGCCGCCAGCGCATCAGGATCAAAGGAGGAGTCGGCGCAAATCAGCAGCTCCATTTTGATCGCGTTGTCGCCGTTACCGACGATTTGCAACAGATGAGCTGACAAGCCATACGTGACCAAACATTGGCTATCCTGCTTAGGGCGCTCCGAAAACAACAACACTTGGAACGATGGCGCAGCATTATTCAGCCATCGCTTTTTTAACGGCCCTAAGAATCGCTCAAGATGGCGAAGAACAGTTTCTCCTTGCAGATTCACTTCCACAACCAGAACTCCAATCAATACAAATTTGTCATTTACTGTAGACCGACCGCATCATATTCGTGTTGGACTTATTCGGGTAAAGCAGGAAGCCACCGTTAGCGCCGCCGCCCCATGAGCTGGAAGCACCACCTTGAGTGCTCGGCAACCCTGGCGCATTTGCCGTTCCTGGAGAGACGAAGAAGTCGAGAACACCTTCGAAGATGCCGCGCAAAGTAATTCCCGAACCAAAAATACCGCTGTCACCCGCCTGTGCATTTCCACTCACACCTGCTGCTACTGTCCCTGCTGCAATTGCGGGCAATTTATTATCAGCCCGGTTACACCCCGGGCACATAGCTTCAATGTTCTTTCCGTAAGCGTCCCTAACCTCGGATCGGGTGACCGTCCCGCCCTTGTCGAGCGTGTTCAGAAACTCTCTCTGAGTTTCGCCCCATTTCTTCACATGATTGATGTCGTATTTTAAGACTTCCTTTCCGCAACTAGGACAGACAATCCCGCCGTTCTGTCCCCTTACTGCCGCCTGCTCAACAGCTTCCCTCTCTGAAACACGCCAGCCTCGTCTCGCGATAAGTTTCTCAACTCCTTCAATACCCTTTGCCGTAAGTTTCTCAGCAAGCTTAACGATGGATACCGGATTCATCCCGTCCGGATCATTCGCATTGACCGGATTGTTGCCCACATAGGCATAGAAGTTGATCCCTGCCTCGAACCCCAGCGGGTCTTCGCTGGCGAACCGCCCGATGACTGGGTCGTAATACCGCGCCCGGTAGTAGTAGAGCCCCGTCCCGTCGTCCTCCCGCCCCGTGTACTTCAACCGGTTCGGGCTCGTCCCCGTCGTGCTCTGCGTGCCGCCGAAGGCGCTGAAGGTCGTGCTCTGCAACGTCCCGCCGTTATGCCCGCTGACCGCCGTGGTGCTGGTCACATTGTCGTGATGGAACAGGAAGGGTTTCAGCTTGGCGTCGGTGTCGTACAGGTAGCCCGCCACCAGTTCGTCCGTACTGCTGCCCCGGAAGTATTTGGCGTACAGGTTCGTTCCCGAGTACACCGACTCCAGGTGCTCGCCTTCGAGGAAGTAGTCGAGGCTGCCCAAGCTTCCGCCCGATCTGCCGATGCGGTAGTCCATCGAGTCGTAGCTGTAGGTTTCCGCGCCCACGGTCTTCACCCGGCCCTTGGCGTCCCAAGTCAGGGTCTTCGCGCCTGTTCCCATCTGGCTGGTCAACCGGCCCTCGAAGTCATGGCTGAAGCTGGATTCAACCGTGCCCGCTGCCGATCCGATGCGGATGTCCAGCAGGCGATTGGTATCTGCCGTGTAGTTGTAGTAACGGGTGTTGCTGTTCGCCGTCAGGCTGCCCTTGGTGTACGTCTTGCGGTTGCCCGCCTTGTCGTAGGTGAACAGCTCATCGTTGGCCGTGCCGGGATAGTCGGCGGTCTTGAGGCGATACAGGGGATCGTAGGCGTAGGTGGTGGTGCCGCTGCCATCCACGCTGGTGAGGATGTTGCCGGTGCGGTCTCTCGTGTAACTGGTATCCGAGATCAGCGCATTGGCGGCGTCGTACTGGGTGAGCCGGGTCTGCCAGCCGTTGGCGTCGAACTGGCTGGTGGTTCTGGCGCCTGCGCTGGTGACTCTGGACAGCAATCGTCCCGCCGGGTCGTACTGGTAATCGACTTGCAGGTAGTCGGGGTTGCGCAGCATGACCAGGCGGTTGGCGGCGTTGTAGGTGTAGCTCGTGGTTGAGCCCTGGTAGGTGGTCTTGGTGAGGATGTTGCCTACCTTGTCGAAGGTGAAGGACAGGCTCTTGCCGCGACCGTCGGTCTTCTGGGTCAGGCGGTTGAGGCGGTCCCAGGCGAAGCCGTAGCCGACCGATCCGTTGGCGGCGGCATTGGGGTTGCCCGCAGCATCGTAGCCGAAGGTCTCGGCGCTGTTGTCCTTGAGGTAATCGGCGCGGGTCGGGCGGTTGGCTTTGTCGTAGGTGAGGCGGGTCACCTCGTTCAGGCGGTTGGTTTGCTCGTAGACGTTGCCGGCTTCGTCGGGCTGGTAGCCGATGGTCTTGGCGCTGTGGTCGGTCTCGCTCTTCAGCCGGCCGAGGTCGTCGTAGGCGAAGCTCCAAGTCTTGAGTTCGGCGTCCTTGACGCTGAGGCGGTTGCCCGCGAGGTCGTAGGTGAAGACGGTTTCGCCGTTGTCGGCATCGACGATCTTCGTGACGCGGTTGAGTTCGTCGTATTGCCGGGTCTCGGAGCAGGCCGGGGTCTGGGTGTTCTTCGTCTGCAGCCCGGCCTGGGCATTGGCGTCGATGGTGCAGGTGAGGTTGCCGTTCTCGTCGTACTGGAATTCGCTGCGGAAGCCCATCGGATCGACGGCGGCGGTCTTGCGGCCGAGGGCGTCGATCTCGAATTTGACCGTTTCGTCGTTGGCGTTGGTCACCGCCACCACGTCGCCCCTGAGGCTGTATTTGGTTTCGGTGCGGTAGCCGGTGGCGTCGATGACCGCCGTGCGGCGGTTCATGGCGTCGTATTCGACCCGGGCGGTGTGGCCTTCGGCGTCGGTGACGGCGACGACGTTGCCGGTTTCGTCGTAGGTATAGGTGGTGACGTTGCCCTCGGCGTCGGTCTCGGTCTTGACCCGGTCGGCGGCGTCGAACGTGCGGGTGACGACATCGCGCACGTCGAAGGTGGCGTCGGGCTTCTTGTAGCGATGGGTGACCTTCCACAACTGGCCGTTGGCATCGAAGCTGTTGACGACTTCGTTGCCGAGACTGTCAGTGGCCTTGGTGACGCGGTCCAGCGCGTCGTAGTCGTAGCTGGTGGTGAGATCGATCAGCGTGGCGTCGGTGGGGCTGGTGCGGCGTTTCAGGGTTTCGGTTTTCTTGCGGCCGAGGCTGTCCCAGGTGTAGGTCTGGGTGATCGCGATGTTGGCGGGCTGGCCGACGGTCTGCTGCTGGGATACGTTGAGGCCGCCGCTGCCGGTTTCGTAGGTCAGCCGGGTTTCGCGGTAGCGGGTGGCGTCGAGATACTGGCGGCTGTAGTTCAGGGTGGCGTCGCTGTTCCAGCACTGGCTGGCCAGCAGCACGTTGGCCGAGCCTGCCAGCGCGCCGATGCGGGTTTCCTTGGGGCGGTTGGCGTAGTCGCAGCCGGAGGTCGCGGTGGCGTAAGTCGTGGTGGTGACCGTGCCGCGCTTGTCCTTGGCCGTGGCCACCTGGTCCAGCGGCCCATACGTCATGTCCACCGTGCGGTTCAGGGCGTCCTGTTCGCGGGTGACGTTGCCGTTGGCGTCGCTGGCGCCGGCGAAGGCCTTGTCGGCGCGGTAGCTGTAGCTGGTGGCATATCCCTGGGCGTCGTATTTCTTGCTTCTGATGGCGTCGCCCTGGTTCTCGAACAGCAGCACGCCGCCGTCGGGCTCCCTGAGCTGCGTCATGCGGCCGTTGTCGTCGTAGAAATACTCCCGGATTCCGCCGCGCGCGTCGGTGACGCGGGTGCTCTTGCGGTAGAGGTCGTAGTCGAGAATGTCGCCCTGACCGAGGCCGTTGGTCTGCTGGAAGGCGCGGCCGTTCTGGTAGTACTGGAAGACGGTCTTGACGGGCTGGCCATCGCGGGCAAGGGGCTGGACGACTTCGGTGAGCAGATGACGGGGGGCGTCGTAGGCGTAGGTCAGCACTTCGGCGAGCGGGTTGGTACGGGTGCTGAGGTTGCCGGAAGCATCGTAGGCGAAGCTCCATTTTCTGGCGGT
Organism: Thiobacillus denitrificans DSM 12475; assembly: GCF_000376425.1. GTDB lineage: Bacteria > Pseudomonadota > Gammaproteobacteria > Burkholderiales > Thiobacillaceae > Thiobacillus > Thiobacillus denitrificans. The sequence continues at coordinate 99,001 of NZ_AQWL01000010.1, forward strand.
CCAGTCGGACACGTCCTTGAGCCGGCCATTGGCGTCGTAGGTGAAGACAAGCCCGGTGCGGGTGGAGATGCCGAGGTTGTCGGTGATCGTCGAGAGGCGGCCGTTGGTATCGTAGGCGAGCGTCAGGCGGTCACCCCAGGCGTTGTCGATGTATTTGAGGCGGGCGACGAGGTTGGGCGTGGTCTTGAGGCTGCCGCTTGGCACTTCGAAGATGTACTTCACGCCGTTGCGGAAGACCAAAGTGTGCTGCCCCGCAGCCGGGCTGTCGAGCGTCAGGGTGTCGTAGACGCCCTTGGGCGCGGTGACGGCATAGCTGGTTTCGTCGACCAGGTAGGCCTGCTCGCCACCGCGCTCGTCGGTGTAGGTGACGGAGCTGGTTTTGCTGTTGGCGTTCTCGGGCTTCTGCGCCGAGGTGCAGTTGGGGCAGTCGCCGAAGTCGTTGGACTTGAGCTGCATCAGATAGGAATGGGTCCAGCCGTAGCCCAGGCCGCGGTCCACAGAGGTACTGCTCGGCGCGCTGTTGTAGGTGCGGGTGAAGACGAGGTTCAAGCCATTGCGGCCGCGAATGACGAAGTCGGTTTCGTCGTGGTAGTTGTTGCCGGAGACGGTGGAGATGGGATCGGCGGTGGACGGGGTGCGGATGGCGTCGTTGTTGACCGTGCCCACCAGTACGCGGTCGTTGAACTGGTCGTTGTTGAAGGTGGGCAGCACCGACACGCCGCCGGTGTTGATGGCCTTGGCGGGGTTGAGAACGGCGGCGCCGTCGACGTAGCCGCCGGCAAGGGCGGGCATTGCGCTCGTCAACGTGAAGCAGGCGAGCGTGAGGGCGGCAAGCGGGCGTCGGTGGCGTTCGAGGAAACCGGATTGCATGGCGGACGAGGCAGGATGGCGGCGCATGGTGTCAGTTTCCTTCTGCGGTTTGCGTGTCGGCGGCGATGTTGTCTGCGGCAGGCGCCGGGCTGTCCAGCCCGACGTAGCCGCCGCCCGCTACGAAGCTCTTGTTGGCGATGCTCATGCCCATGCTGGTGAGCTTGTCCCCCGCCGTTATGTAGCCCTTGCTTATGTTGACCGAGAAGCGATAAGTCGAGCCTGTGGTCAGCTTGGAGGGGATCAGGTACTCGAACCAGGTCTGGGTGATGTCGCGCAGGTAGAGGGTGTTGCGGATTCCGACGATGGTCGCAGTATCGTGCGCGTCGATCGCAGCGGGGATGGCGCGGTAGACCTGACTGGCGAGGGTGAAGCCCTGGTTGCGGTCGAAGTAGTCGAAGTAGGTCTGGCCGAGGATGCTGGGGATGATGTAGGTGCTCCAGTCGTCGCTGATGATGCCCAGAATGGTCGTCTTCGTGGCGTTGTTGAACGGTTCTCCGGAACAGGTAGACCCGGTGTAGAAACCGTTCGGCAGGCTGTTGATGTAAGCGATCTGGTCCGAGACGCACTTCGACCAGCCGTAGAGTTGGCCGGTAGGCGAGGAATAGTAATAGCTCGCATACAGGCGCCTCAGCGAACTCGTGGTCAAGTCGACCGTGGCAAGAAAGGTATCGAACAACGAACCATTGACCGTGTGTTTCCAAGTTGCGGGCGCGGTGGAGAAGATGGTGTAAGGGTAGGACGTGAAGCCCGACGGTGCAGTCGAGGCGAACCCGAACGAAGCGTAGAGGCTGGGCAAGGTGTCTTCGGTGGCATTTTTCTTGGGGTTGAGCAGCGTCGCGCCGTTGGCCAGCGCCATCTGGATGCCGCGCACCGTGGACACGGCATCGTAACCGGTGAGTTCCTGCCAGATTTCGTGTTCGAGCGAGGAACCGACGTGCCCCATGAATTCGAACTGACGGCTGGAGTAGATGACGCCTGCATCGTTTGCCCGATAGGCGCCGCCGACCAGAATGCCTTTCATGTCGATGAGCAGACCGCCGGGCAGGATGGAGAAGGCGGTGCCGTCGATGTACTCGGCCTCGTAGACGGAACTGACCACGCCGAGAAAGCCGATCACCGGGGTACGGGTTTTCATGAGGCGGTCGCTGCGTTCGATCTGTTCGCGGAATTTGGCGTAATACTGAGTGGCGCCCACGTATAGCAGGCCGCCGGTAAGGGCATCGAGCGCGGGCTTGTCCTCCAACAGTTTCTTGTCGGCCGCGTCCCAGCCGTTGCCGGTGGCGTCCACATAGGGCGTGCAGTTGACGCCGTCGGCCAGGCAGCCCGCTTCGCCGGGGTTGAAGACGATCTTGTACTGGCCGTTGGCGTCGAGCAGTTGGTCGGCGGCACGGTGCACCTGCGACCAGTTGGAGGATTCGCCTCCAGTGGCCACCAGGTAATAGCCGCCGACGATGCCGGAATAGCTTGCGGAGATGGTGCGGTCGGTTTCGCTGCTGGTTGCGCCTGGCGCGCCGTCCATACTCACGGTCAGGGTGAAGGGGTCGCCGACGCTCGGCGTATAACCAACGATGGTGCCGTTGCCCGACAAGGGGCGGGCGATCTCGGTGCCGCCCAGACGGGTGACCACATTGGGGATGTTACCCGGTGCCGGAAACTCGGTAGATAGGGTCAGCCGCTTGGTGTTGATTTCGGCCAGAAGCGCATTCCCCGCCCCCAGTGTGACGGTGAGCGTGCCGCCGCCATCCAGCGGCGCGACCATGTAGAAGCTGATCGAGAGGCGCTTCCCCCACTTCTTGGGTTCGGTAGCGGGCACGGCGGCGTCGTGGTCAGCCACCGTATCGTAGCGGCGGGTGGCGCCTACTACCTGATACGGCAGCGAGGCGGGCAGCAGTCCTTCGTTCAGTTCGACGATCTCGCCCGCGTCTTCCACGTCTTCCAGCGTCTTGCCGGGATGGTTGGTTCGCAGCCAGTCGCCGATCTGCGTTTCGAGAATGGCGAGCGGGTTCTTGTCGCGCCGCGCGGTGTCGTTGTTCTTGATGGCGTTGTAATAGGCCGTGTAGTCGAAGGAGACGGCGTTGTAGGGGTCGAGGTTCAGCCCGTTGTAGGTTTTCTGCTTGAAGCTCGCGTCCAGCGCCACCCAGGTGCAGCGCGCGGCATTGGCTGTTTGCGAACAATCGACCGCCGGCGTGACGGTGTTGATGCCCCGGTACTGGTCGAAAGGCACGTAGGCCTCGGCCCAGGTGTGTTCGAAGTCCACGCTGCTACTGTCGGACGCCAGGGTGACGCCCTGGATGCCCTGGTCTTTCAGCACCTGCACGGCCACGTCCAGGCTGCCGACGCCGAGCCAGTTGGTCAGCTGCGCGGCGGGAATGCGCACGGTGCCGACGGCGTAGCGCGCCGGAATGTTTTGCGAGCGCAGCATGGCGATGAGGGTGGTGGCGATGTCCACGTCGCTGCCGCGCTGGCCGAGGAAAGTGTTGACCGAGCCCGAGCGCGAACCGTGGTAGGCCGAGTATTCGACGGTGTTGTGCAGATATTCGTAGATGCCGACCGCGGTGCCGAGCGCCGTGGCCTTGTCGGCCAGGGCTTGTGCGTCAGCGCCGGAGTAGACGATTTCCGGGGTTTCGCCGAGGGTAGCGGCCAGGGCGGGCGCGGCCAGGCAAACCGCCAGCGCACAAGCGGCAAGCCGGACCGCGCGAATGAAAGGCATGGATATCATGGATGGGCTCCTGCTCATTTTGCTTTGGGCTTGCGCGGCTTGGCCTTGACCGGCGCTACCTGCGGCTTCGCTTCAGAAGCCCCCACTGCGCGGATCGGGGTTGCGCTGGTGGACGGCATGGCTTGCAGGGTGGGCGTGGCAACAGGCGGCGCATCGCGCAAGCGGTTGGTAGAGGGCGAAAGCTGCTGTTGCAGATCCAGCAGTTTCGCCAGACGCTCGGGCTCGCCGTCGGCGAGCGCCGCATCGAGCTTTTGCGCCAGGCGGTCGAAGAGTTGCGCGCGCTGCCCGGCCACGGGCAGTCCTGCCGAAGCCGTTCCGGAATCGACGCCCGCAAGCGCACGGGAAGCCAATACGCCGCCGTGCTGGCGTAATTGCGCTGCAAGCGCGCGGGCATCGGCACGGGCGGTGTTGCGTTGTTCGGCGGCCAGCGCGTGCGCTTGGGGGCGAGTGGGCGCTTCGCCGCCCTGAACGGTGATCGAGGCCCGATCGTCCGCATTGAGTTCGGCGGCGACGAGCGTATTCACGGCGGTGCGCAGACTGCCGAGCTGCTCGGCGTCGGCAGGATCGTCCACCGCGCTTTTCTTAGCGGCGAGCACGTTGCGGCCGATGGCGCGGATGGCGCTCAATTGCGCAGGAGCAAGCTCGCGAACGGAGGTTTTGGGTGCAGGCTCGGCATTGGCATCAGGCGGTGCGGCATGCACGGGAAGCGAAATGACCAGCACTGCGGCAGCAAGCAATTGGGTACGATTTGGCGGCATGGCGGTTCCTTAAACCTGTTCGTTCGTCGGGCGGCGGTTGGCACGGTTGACAGCACCCATCAGCGCCGCGCCCAGCGCGCCCAGCGCCCACAGCGGGATCGGCACGTCGCCGTCGCTCGGACTCGATACCGGGTTGCCGGCCAGGTTGGTGCTGGTGAGATTGGTCAGGCCTGCGATCGGCGAAGTGTCCGAGATGTTGTTGTTCGACGCGTTGAGCGTGGTGAGGCTGGTTGCGTATTGCAGACCTTCGAGGCTGCTCACGTCGCTGTTCGAGATGTCGAGGGTGGTCAGTTGCGACAGCTCGCCCCGGTTGAGCTGGTCCATCGCGCCGCGCCCCAGCGCCGCGTTGATGGCATCCCTTAGCGCTGCGTCCGGCACGTTCACCCGCTCTCGGCTGGTCGCGGCGTCCGCGCCTTCTCCGGCGGCGAAGGCCTGCGCGATCAGCCCCGCTGCGAACACGCCGGCGTCGAAACCGCCGTCGGCCGCGCGCTGGAGCGTGACCAGCGAATCGAGCAGCGTCACCGCGTCCGCCGAAGCCGGGTCTATGCGCAGATAGGCGAGCGCGGCCGCAGCGCGCACATGCGGCGCGGAGGACGTGGTGACCAGGGTCTTGAGGGTGGCGACGGCATCGGCCAGCGGGATAGCCAGGGTTGAGTCGGTCGCTTTGTACGGCGCGAGCGCCATGACCACGCGGGCGGTCGTGTAGGCATCGGTGGTGCTGCCCGCTGCCGTGGGCCAGCCTTTATCGCCCGTGGCGGTGAGCTGTGCCGCTTTCAGGTACGCAACGGCTTGCGCGCTGTCGAAGCTGGCGCCCGCCGTGCGCAGGGCATCCAGTGCCAGGGCAGTATCTAGGGGCGAAGCCTGGTAACGCTCGGCAAGCCCCCAGCCAGCTTGGCCTGTGGCCGGGATGGTCGTTGCGGCGAGGAGGCCGTCGATGTCGGGCTGGGCACTGGACTGGGTGGCACGCAGCACCAGCAGGCGGCGCGCCTGCGCATCCAGATTCTGCGGGTCGTGGTTTTCGAGCCAGGTTTGGCCGGCATAGTACGGGGCGCGGCGGCGATTGACCTGATGCAGTGCCAGCACGGCTTCGGCGGTCTGCAGGAAAGTGCGTGCTTCGGAAACGTCGTGCCAACTGCCGTCGCTTGCATCCTGTTGAGTTTCCAGCCATTCAGCCGCGCGCTGCGCCGGGGTCGCATACACGCCCGCCTGCGCCGCGGAAGCGGCGATCAGGGCGAGTAAAAATGAATAGGCAATGCGATGGCACTTCACGAGCCTTCTCCCAAGGGCTGGACAGCGGGGAGGCTACGCACAGATTGTGACGGTTGGTCACGCCCGGATTCGGCCAGTGCCTGAGCCAAACGGCTCTTAAACTAAAGTTGTATAGACAGCGCGGCGAATTTATGAGCAAACCCATTCAGGCAGCCTTGCGCGCCAGCCTCCACCCGGCAAGCCCCAGGATTACCGCCACGCCCAGCCGCCCCCCTGCGTGCAGGAATTCGTGCCAGACCATCAGCAGCGAGAAGCGGCTGGGGTCGAGGTTGTCGACGAACATGTCCCACACGTAGGCATGCAAAGTCATGGGCAGATCAATCAGCAGGAAGCCGAAGGCCAAGAGCGCGGCAAGAGCGAAGGCAAGGGCTCTCGTATACAGCGCGCCCGGCAACGCGAAGGCGATGGCGGGGGCGATGACCAGCGGTTGCAGCATCGCGCCGGTGGTGGTGGTGACTTCGAGCCATCCCGTCGGGCTCTCCCCGATCACCTTTCCGCCCATGACGAAGAGCTGGAGGATGTTCACCCTGAGCCTCACCACGGTGTCCTGCCAGTTGTGCTCGACGCCGAGAAACAGGATGCCGAAGCGGTCGTCGATCCAGCCCAGCAGGATTCTGGTAAGGGGCAGCACGCTTTCGATCAGGGATTCGCCCCACGCCCACGCGGCCGCGAGCGTGACGGCAAGACCGAGGATCAGCGCCAGCGCGAACCGGCCCGGGCTAGGCCAGGCGTCTGCGGTGGAGGACGGCATAGAAATACAGGGCGACCGCCGCGATCAGCACCGCAGGCAGGACGGTGGTGTGCAAGACGTCGAACAGGCTGCGCTCGTTGCGGAAGGCATAGAAGAGGGCGAGGATGCGCGCCTGGTTGAGGACAAACACGAGGCCCAGCCCTAAGGCCAAGCCGATCAGTTTGCGCCGCCAGCCCAGATTGACGGCGGCAAAGGCGGCGATCAGCAGGAACATGACTTCGGTGCCTTCGCAGCCGTTGAGGATGTTGAGCCCGCCGCCCGACGCCTTGATGCTGGCAGCGACCGGCCTGGCGTTCACCTCAGGGGTGATGACTTGCACCAGCGCGGCGGCTGGCTTGACCGTGGCCTCATGTATGACCAGCCGTTCGACCCAAGTGTCGCGTGATTCGCTCCATACCCATTGCAGCATGGCGAACATGCCAAGAAAAATCACCAGCGAAAGCCACAAGGGATACGGCGTTTGTGGCGGTTCGTTGTCGCACTGGCCATCGGGCAGATACGACAAATCGTTGTGCGTGAGAATGGACATGGTGCATGCGGGCGTTGAGAACGGCGCAATGCTCGGCTACGCGAATGACAGAATGATGACCGCTAACTCCAACGCTTGGGGTGGCGGGTTTCACTGGAATACGCATAAGGCCACGACATTCTATATTTCAAGACTTACTGCCATAAAAACGCTACCACAAAACAAAAAACACTTCAGCAATCAATCAAAAAAACTTTGTTTGAATTAACTGCTGCATAGCCAAGGCCGAGTCCATAGCATCACGGACATTTCACTCCTCGCGCAAAGAGTGCCCGTGACTTCCACAGAAGAACCCAACAACCAGGATCATCCTGTCACGCTCTTCGCACACATTGCGGCACGATTCGAACAAATCGAACTGTCCCAATGGACGGCCGTTGTGCTTGCATGGCTTGCCCGTTATGACGGGATCGGTCGATGCTATTTTGAAGACGAAGAGGAATCCCCAGCCCATGAGGTGCTTCACTGCATCTCCGAACTGGAGCATGGGACTACAGACGTCGAAGTAGCCCATGCGCTATCTCATCTTAAATTCCTTACTTGGCGTGTCCGCCATCCCGAAACCGCGGAGCGTTGGGATCCGCTCTCGATATCCCTCAGTGATTTCATCGGCGGGAACTTGTCGCCCAATTGCTGGAAATGGGAAGGCGCTTTCCCGTCCACATCCGTAATTGCCTCATGGCTCATCGAACAGCTCCTACACCGCTGATGTCCGGTGATTGGCGGCGGATTCAACCGGTGGATGCAACACACTAGAGACTGCGTAAGCAGAAGGAGTGTTGCAGATGAAACGAAGACCTCGGATCTATTACACGGAAAGCCAGAAAGCCTTGATGTGGGAACGTTGGAGGAAAGGGGAGTCCCTTCAACAGATCGCCCAGTTGTTTGATCGAAACCACTCATCCATACAACGCATACTGGCTGAGACCGGCGGGATAAGCCCGGCGCCACGACACCGATCGAGCTT
>NZ_AQWL01000011.1 GCF_000376425.1 Thiobacillus denitrificans DSM 12475
ACATCAAGGCTTTCTGGCTTTCCGTGTAATAGATCCGAGGTCTTCGTTTCATCTGCAACACTCCTTCTGCTTACGCAGTCTCTAGTGTGTTGCATCCACCGGTTGAATCCGCCAGCCCTTTCATGACTTTCAGGGTGAGATTCTAGGTAGGTGGTGACGGCATCATGTTGCGAGCCGAGCAATGTGATTCTTGCCCCAGTCATTTCTTGGCGTCCGGATTACCGAGAGCCCACACGATGCGGCCCAGGATCGTGACGACATTGTCCTTGCCGGGCTTCCATATGACTGGCGCATGATTCCAGTGCCGCGACCAGCGGCAGAACTCCTTGCCGTCAAAGGTTCTGTTGTCGCCGCCGCCGGGCCGGTTCATTGCGGGGATGGGCTTGCCATCATTGCGCGTCAGGTGGGGAAACGTCCAGAACATATCGATACCACCTTGGTTGTAGTTCTGCGGGATGATTACAAGAACGTCACAGATCTTCTCGTGGTAGAGCCCTTCGGGCAGAAGAAAGTTACGCAGCACCAGAAAGCGCTGCGCTTCATCTTCTACGTAGTCGAGGCCGCATTCCAGGATTTCCGCATAGTCGGTGTCAAGAAGCAGCGGCATATCGGATCACCCCGCCTGCGAGCCGACCGGTTGCGTCCAGAACCGCTCTGGTCCCTTCTGCTTGGTCAGATCAACGACTGTATCGTCCTTGATTTCTTGGTCAGGATGGCCGGGAACCTTATGAAAAATTTGGACGTCATCCGGAAGCGACGCAAGAACACGAATCTGCCTGCCGGTGATGGTGTCCTCATCCCAGTCGTAACGCTCGTTGTCAATGAAGAGTTCGGGTCGGTTGGATTTTTCAATACTCATGATGCTGGCCTTCTTTACTTTAAGTGTTCAGCCTTTCGGCGGGAAAGGGTCGTGCCCGTGGCTGTCGCGGCTCTGGATCTTGCCGTCACGCCCGTGAACGATGAGCTCGGTTCCTTGGTTTCGGCTGATTTCCCGAGCCCGCCCGACGGCCTGACTCTTTGTGGAGAGGATCTCGGTCGCCCTGCTGGATCCCGCCCCCGTCACCGCCCAATCCTTTCCGCTAGGGACCACATGCTGATTACGCTTAGTTGCCATCTTTTATACTCCTGTGAAAACGAGCAATGCACGCTCAATTACCTAAGGCGCTGTCCTCCAGAAATCCGGACAAGAAATTTATGTCCGGGCATGCGGAACTCCCCGCCTTAGAAATAACGACAGGAGGATTCGCGTTGGAAAGCAACTACGGAGCTCCGGCGACGCTGGAGCAAATCGAGCAGGCCATCGTCGGCTTGAGCGATATCGAGTGGATCCGGCTTCGCAAGATGGCCTGGGGCCACCTGTGGGGAACCCGCTTTGAGGGTCCGGATGAACTCATCAACGAAACTATCGAGCGGATGATCGCCGGCAGGAGGACTTGGAACATCGGGATGGCCTTCGTGCCTTGGATGGATTCGGCGATGAAAAGCGTCGCCAATAACCTGCGCACCCTCAAGCGGCAGCCGAAGGTGGCTCTCGCCGGAGACTTGGTGGATAGCGGCGACGACCCACCGGAAGAGGCCCTCGATATTCTCAGCGAGGACGGAGAAACGCCCTTGGATGCCCTCCTGACGCAAGAGGCTCGCGCCATGGCCGAAAAGGACCTCGCCAAGATCGAAGGGCGGTTCAAGGACGACCAAGAGGTCGGATGGATTCTTATGGGGCTTGAGGATGGGCTGGGGGCGAGCGATATCCAAGCCATGGGCGAGATGACCAAGACACAATACGAGACGGCGAGGAAACGGCTGCGCCGAGAGCGCGAGCGGCTGTTCCCTGGCGGGAGAAAATCATGAAAGAGGCGAAAGGAATGGGGGCAGAAACCCAAATGGCTGCCCTCGAGCGGCTCATTTCCGAGGATCTACTGGCGATGAGCGACGAGGATCTGCTCAAGGAGGCGATCGAGGACGGTATCGATCCCGCCGCAAAAGCTTCCGAGTTGCGGTCCTCCGCATTGGCGAAGATCAACCAAGCCAAGCGCGAGAAGCTGACAGCAGCTCGCCGAGGCTATGACGCCTCTCTCCGGGAATCCCCGGTTGCCAAGGCAAGGCCCACGCTTGAGGAGATCAAGCGCCAGATCCAGGCTCTGATCCGTGGCGGGGCCTCTAATGGGCTGTCGCTGGCGTTCCGCAAAGGGGAAACGATGTCGGATGCCGACTGGGAAAGCCTTTGGGATGACATGGTGGAAAGCGGCCTGATCGGAGACTCGAGGAAGGATGACTGATCATCGAGCGCTTTCGAAAGGCGAACTGATCCTCAAGAGATTCGGGATAGATAGCCCGGAGCAGATCGATCTAGAGGCGATCGCCTTTGACCTCGGTGCGAAGGTTCGCTACCGGAAGATCGATGGGAGTGAGGCCCGCATCGTCGGGAATGGGGCCTCCGCGATCATCACGGTCAATGAGAACCACAAACCGACTCGGCAGCGCTTCTCCATCGCCCATGAGCTCGGGCATTGGGTGGAGCGGCATGGGAAGGGGGGATTCGTCTGCACCAAGGAGGACATCTCGCCCCAAAACGACGCAGCCAAGAGCGCGGAAGCCATCGCGAACGGCTTCGCTTCTCAGCTGATCCTGCCCTCGTATCTGTTTGACTCCATCGCAGCGGGGATGCCAATAACCTTGGATTCGGCAGACAAGATCCGAATGGATTTCAAGGCCGGGCTCACGACCACGGCGCTCAAGCTGGTCAAGGGGACGGGAAAAACCGCCGCGATCGTCTGCCATGGGCTGCAGGGGCGGCAGTGGTTCGCGCTGAGCCCCGGATGGCCCGAATATCTGAGGCTCGCCGCGGAGCTCAACTACGAGACGGAAGCCTTCGAACTTCTCTATGCCGCCGACAAGCGCGGTAAGACGACGCTTCGCCAAGAGGCCGCATCACGATGGATTTCCGGCAGGCAAGGGCAGGAGCTGAAGGTGCGCTCCCAGTCCGTGAAGCTCGCAGATGGTGTTGTGCTTAGCGTGATCGCCGTGACTTAACGTCTTTTCATACAGCAATATACGGACCGAGCAGGGAGGAAATCGTGCAAAAACAACAAAATAGAGGGCCCTTTAGGCATGCCTCCTCGCTAGTAACATACGGCCCCCTGCGTCCGTGTATTAACTGTTGGGGCTCTTAGGCTGAGCGCATATGCAAGAAAAGCTACTTCTACTCACATCGAAACAAGTTGCCCGTCGATTGACCGAGGTATTTGATTTCGTATGGCCCACTGCCACAGCAATCTGGAATCTCCGGTGGCAAGTAGCCGGCTATGTCTCCGCGTCTCCTGCTGCCACGGTGAGTGAATTGGATGGACGCTTTGTTGCTGGAAGCGGTATTCGAGGAGCCAATTTGCGCCGTTCCTGCATTGACTCTTCTTGGGAAGATCAACAGCAGGAGTTTGCTCGCTTTCTACTGTTCGAGTTTTGCTCCCTATATGAAGCTTGGTGCGAAGGCACGCTCAATGAACTCGGTGCTGCCGCATCGCTATCGAAACATCTGCAATTTCCAACAACATTTACAAATGGCGCCCCTACAAAGGGTCTCCGCCATGCTGTCAATTCGATAGTGCAAGGTGGTTCACCGATCATGTCTGGGTCGATCTATCCTGCTATCACCAAGAACAAAAAGAACTCGCCGCTGCATATCGAGCAACTCTTGGTCTGCTACCGCTATTTCAAAGAGGCAAGAAACTCGCTCGTCCACGCCGGTGGTAGCACATCAACCCAATTTGTTTCGGCAGAAGCCGCATATAACCAGCTTACGCCCGTGCAAGTGGGGCTCAAGGAAGTGCCGGTTATCAATGGGCATACGGCGGGCAGTCCGATCGAAATCAGCCTTCGCGGTGTTGTCGGCTTCGGGGATATTGTCCTTCGCCTTGTATCAACGCTTGATGCCGAGTTCTCTAAGTCCCCAGGGGCTGAGCACGCTTTCTTGCAGCGCTGGAGGGCGTGTCACGGCGGCTCTGCCGTTCAGGTATCTGCCAACCCAAACTTATGTCGTGAGCGAATCAAGCGGCTTGTGCGGAAATTGGATCTTCCGACTCCGGCGGTTACGGCTCAGTTTGAAACTTGGCTCCGAAACAACCAATGCATCGTCTGATTCGGTCATTTTTAGCTCCTATCTTTCTTGCCCACGATAGGGTTGACATTACCTTTCGCCGCGACCTTCTTCTTAAGTTGCCGAAGGAGCGCGTCGGTTGGTACCCAACTTGCCTTCATGCCGTGCAGTACGGCCGAAGAAACACCGTGAAGGGATTTCCCGTGTCCCGCTGCCTCGACAACTTCGTAATCAAACCCAAGATCGACGTAGGGCTTGATATCCTCCACCCCGGAAAAGACGTTGGTGACAACCACATGAGCGCCCGCAGCAAGGGTATCCTTGGTCTGTTGCAAGCACCATGCGTGGGCCTCGGGCAGCTTCTTCTCGACAAAGGCGTACTCGCCATCAACCTCAAAGAACATATCCGCCTCGAAGTGCTCATAGCCCTTTTTCTTGTAGCCTTGAGCGCGCGTGGTCTTGCCACTGCCCGGCAGCCCGCGAATCAGTACCAAACGCGGTAACGGCTGGGCTCCTTTGGAAGGCAGGCTGGCTACCTTGTGCAGTTCCCTCAATTCCTTGCGGGATTGCGCAACCACTTTTTCCAATTGCTTGGCGTTTTCTTCGGCGGTCATGCGCGCTGTGAAGTGCGCCGCGATCTGCAACTGCAGGAGCTTTTTCTGCGCTTTCTCCTGAGCGAGATCGGCGCGCAGGTTCTGAATCAGTTGGGTATAGGTAGTCGGATGCGTTGTCTTGCCGCCCTTGGAAAGACGGATCGCTTCCCGCACCTTGGGATAGCGACACTCATGCATTGCAATCAGAGTGCGCGAGTGACCGGCTTCCAGCGATACATTTACAGCATTAACCGCGAGCTTGCCCTTTTTCTTGAGCAAGGCTTTCAGGGTCTTCTGGGTGGGCTTGCCATCTACAAGACGCTGCAGTGCGTCCATAAAGGCCTGCTCGATGGGATCAAGAACTTCAGTGGACTCGGGCAAGGGCATGATCTTCCTTCAGCGTCATCTTCACCTGCCGCTCCAACGCCTTCATGTCTGCGCCCACTTTCTTGAGTAACTTGCCCGCCTGCTGTGCGCGGTCCAGAAAGACGCGGAACTGGCCTCCACTGGTCTCTCCCCGTTTCTCTGCCTGCTTGTAGGTGATCCAGTTCTGTAGATAGCGCTCCTGCCAGAAAGGAATGTGACGGTAATCTATGGCGAAATTGTCACAACCGGCACATAGGCTTGACTCCCGCGTGGCGTAGTTGGGTTTCAGGCGTAGACCAACGGGTGTGTGTGCCTCGTCATGGCAGCGCATGGTTGAAGTGTGAATTGGTAGACAGGTGGCGTAGGGACTAAAGAAGATCGTTAGGCCCTGCTCATCGCAGAACTCGACGGTACGCTGCCAGGCTTCACTTATGGGTAGGTTTTTGAAGTCCTCGGTGAGGCCGCGGGTGGCTCGCTCTATCTGTTCGCCCATTTTTCCTGCGATGGGAGAACGGCCCATTATGGTCTCGAAGACCATAAGGTTACGCTGCTGTTCGGCCACTTGATTCATGCTCGTCATGAGCAGCGGATTGGAGCCAATATAACCCGTATCTGTCATAGCCAGCGAAAGGTGGTGGAACTGCAACTGAATAGCTGGCGCTAGGGCAGGATCGACGGCAAAGACATACTGTGCCCAGCTCTTGCGCAGCATGTGCGTAGTAAAGATTGTCCCTTTGGACTCCCGCCACGCCACTAGATCGTTGTCCCTGATCTTATGCTTGCTTTCGTCGGGTAGACCGGACAGATCCACCCAGCGCTCGAAGAAACGCTTCATTCCCCCTGTCATTGTTTGACTAGTCATAGCAGACTGGCTGGTCGTCTTGAGACGAAATGTTTCTCCACCGGTATCCATTATGAACAGGCGGCTAGTATTGGCCCAAGGCCGCCAGGGCTCATATAAGCGATTCAGCAGGCGCAGTGCGCGCACCGCCAGCGGCTCCTCGGTCGAGTCTTTGGGTCGCAGACCAAGAACCCAGTCGACCTCTCTCGGGAGCCCCTTCTCAGTCTTGGCCAGTTCAGTCCGGATCAAGTAGACGTCATACAGACCCGTAGCCGAGCTCTCGATGCGTACGCCCAACGGCAGATCAGTTACCGGGTCTAGCCCAGCCTTGATACCCATCAATTCTGAGATCCGCATTCCGGTCGTGCCCTGGATGTTGATCGCACAAGCCTCTCTTACCGCCTCAAACAACTGCCGAACGCGCGCCGTCGGCGTCATGCCCCTGCTGGCTTCGTAGTTTTCATTGAGGGGGGGATGCCAGGGATGCGTGTCACCAGGCAGCGTGCTGAACTGGAATGAATCCAGAAACTTCTTTGCACGTCTTTGGCGCGGAGCTGGCCTTTTCCCGGGCTTTCGACGGCGGATATGCTCTTTCCCCTTCATTACCACCACAACCTCTATGCAGTCGGAATCGGCGATTGGGTCACGCACAACATCAAGCAGCTGGATCACATCTTCAGCGGGTGTGTTGAGGAACCAAGCGGCCTTGTTGAACATCGGAATAGCGACTTCATCCGGCAACGGCTGGATCCATCCTCGTGTCTTCGTGGCGATCTGCTTCGCGTGAGAGCCTGCGCTTTTGGTGCCGAACGGATTGACCGGCATCGAGGGGACACCCCACAAGGTGAGGACACGTCTCTCTGTCCAAAGACACGTCAGTATTTTTAGGCCAAGCGCGGCTTGACTGCCAGAAATCCCCTCGCTTTCCTGATGATCCAACAAGATGCGGGGTAGGTCTTCTAGGTAATGACTTACCACGTCTGGCGTCAATTCGTGAGGGTGATGGTAGCCGTGGTTAGACATCCACGAAAGCAGCCACTGGAATCCACGCCTGAAGCTTCCGGTCGACGCGACCGCTGGACCGAAACAGTCGCTAGGCGCCTTAAGTAGCACTGCCATCAGCTTGCGAGCCCACAGGAGGCGCCTAGAATTCTGTGGATCGGTAAGGCGGGTACCGTCAAACAGTTCGATGCCCCAGTTGAGTCTTCCAATACTCTCACGCTGCCCCGCCGTGGTAGGTTTCCGTTCCCAGGTATGGTCGAGGAACGTGCTGAACTCTGTTACGCGGAGCATATGCAACTCCTCGTCGGAATATTCCCACAGCGGCTTTAATTGATCGTCGGCCCGATTCGGGAGGTCTGTGAGGATTCTTGATTCGATAGTCATGCTCGACCTCAACCTACGTTGGGAAGCTCAACGCGGAAGCGCCGCGATTCGACCAGCACAGACTCGGGAACCAGCACTATCAGCGCCTTGAGGTCTGCAGCCACCGGCGCCCATCGCTCCATCCACATGGGCGCAGTCATTGTAGAAACGCTGCGATGGATTGCCCTCTGCAAAGCCTCCCAGTACATGACCGCCGTTGGATTGAAAGGTTTTACTGCCACGAGCGGACAGGCAGGACATTCCCCGTAGGCACGACACAACCGCCCCTTATTTTGGTTAGGCCGTGGCGAATCGAAGGGGTCGAGGCAATCGAAACCGGGGCTCGCGCTCGATTTGTCCGAGCCGATCGGCGTTGTGCGCGGATCGATGCGGCCGCCGGTATCGATCCAGCGCTCACGCGTAAGCAGTATCTCGCCGGTACCCTCCTGCAGTAGCCGGCGCATCAGACCTGATGTGTAGTGAGTCCACGTTGTGATGCGCCCTTCATGATTGCCTACTTGCCGTGAAGCCTCCAAGCTGCCCCGATTGACCAGTTGCACATAATCGAGCAGCGTAAATCGGATTTGCTTTAGGCTGAATTTCGGCAGGTCGTGGTCTTTGCAGAAATTTCGGAGGGAACGACACCAGACGTTATCTCCCGAAGGCGAGTCCCTAGTTCTTCCATATCCTTTGGGTCCACTGTAATTTTTCGAAGCAACGTATATGAACAGCCTGTCTTGGTGATCAGGCAGCAGTTCCGGCCGGATTCGGTCTGTCAAGTCACGCAGTAGATCGAGAACCAAGCTCAGGCTTGCCTGGGATGGATCGCTCGCGGTCGGATCAAGCAGACGACGAAGCATACGGCTGGCACGAGGCTTAACGCCCTGGATAGACAATAGAGGTTCCTCTTCTTGATCGGGCGCTACCGATCCCTCGGTATAACCCTCGACCGCCTCTTCAGCGCAAATTCGCACCGCGGCGGTCCCAAGACGGTCGACCTCTCGGTCGACATTTTTCCATTCGAGTGACAACAGCGTATCCGGGTTAAACGCTGTAGCGAACCCGAGCAGCAAGACCAGTGGCACAAGGTCTCGGCTGGAGGCATACAGGTACCCCGTAATTTCGTCCCGCCCAAAGGCATATTTGACCGAATTCCCCATCGAGAGATTTGTTGATTGAATGCTGGCCAATTCCGGGACGACGCTGGGGAAGGCCGCATCGATCATAGCCAGACAGAGGGCGAGGTTTGCATCAGACGTAGACTCAGCGCTATCTCGTTCCTGCTTCCCAGGATTCGGCACCAACCGGTGCCCTTGCGCCCACAACCGGCGTCCCTGTGTTAGCAACGTTTGACCACGCACCCAACGGTCACGCAGAGCGAAGGTTTCCTTTTCCGCAGCCTTCCAGATCGCCATAAGTATGGGCCACGAAATACCCTCCGTCGGCGTCGTTTTGCGGATAGCCCCGCGCGGACCAGCGGGAACACGTGCGGCGATGGATTCACCCGCTGAAATCGTCCTGAGGGTGGTCCTAACAGATTCGAGCGCTTTGCGGATGGTATTGGGGTGAAGCGGCTGTCCGTTTTTTTTGGTTCTCGTGTGCAGCCATTGATTGAAACCGGCAAGCACGTCCTCCTGAACTCGCGCCGGAGTTATGAAGCGTTGGTCAAAATTGGCCAAAAACACAAACCAATAACGTAATTGTTTTACCCGCTCCAGCCGAGTTCCGTTGGTCTTGCCGCGCCCCCATGCGAGGAATCCCTGGGCAAACAGATCCGTCAATCCCGGGAATTCAAGCAAAAGAGTGATATCAATACGATGTGGTTCACCACCGCCTTTTCTCGGGAAAATGGCCGTTAGTGTTGGATTGCCATTCTCATCGAAGCCTTCTTCCAGGCGGGTTGTGGGTAGTTCGGCGACACGCTGCTCATTTTCCGCGCGCACCTTAGACTGTTTCACCACCGACTCGGCGGATGATCGTTTCTTCCTGCTCCTCGGTTGTTGGAACTGCGGATCGAAGTCGTCGCGCTTTATGGTTATATCCTCAGGAGTCTGCGAATGTCGGTGATGCCGTGCTTCTCCCCAAAGAGTTCGACGTAGGCAAGATAGGTGTCCACGGTGACCTTGAGTGACTTGTGGCCTAACTTGACCTGCACGGTCTTCCATGGCTCGGAATTTCCACGAGCCTTTTCCGCATGGTAGGTTAGCACAGCGCAGTTGTGCCGGAGATCGTGGAAGCTGTGCTTTGGAGCGACCCTCTGAATATTTTTCCCAGTCTCAGGATCTACCCTCTCCACCATCTCGACGATCCCCGCCTTTTGGCAGGCTAGCGCGATCATCTTCTGAATCGCGCTGTGGCTTATGGGTTTCCCTGCACCCCTGCTGTCAGCGTGCCCGAGAAACAGTCTTGTTTCCGCCTTGGCATGCCTGACCTTTGTCGATTTTTCGCGCTCGGTCTCGATGTAATGCTGTATGTCGAGGACCAACCATCCCGGTACACTGACCAATCTAGCGACCTTGCCCTTACTCTTCTCGACAACCACAGGGAAGTCCTGAAACTCCTGCCCCGGCTCAACCGTGAGACTTAAGAACTTTAGCGTGGTCAGGTGCAAGACGTCATTAAGACGCATCCCGCACACCCAGCCGCAGTCTAGGATGATGCGATCTCTTACCCGGCGCATGTCGCCTTGACGATCGTCTGTGCTCGGGCCAACGCTCGCGCGTAGCTTCCTCAATTCTTTCACCAAGAGTGGTCGTACAACGTCATTTCGTCCGATCTTGCGCAGAAGCGGATCTTTCTCAACCCTCCTCCCAGTTGTCGAGCGAATGTGCGCCAATGCGTCAGCGTCAATTGGACTATTCGAAATATGAATCATCTGCACGGATTCCCCGATGTCGCCCGAATACCACCCATGCTGGCGCGCAAAGCCATAGAAGGCGCGAACGGTGGACAGCCTCCGATTTGTCGTTCCCTCCCCGAACTCGTGTCCCGTGCGCGAAGAAATCGACTGCGAATAGTCGTCAGCAAACGCTGCCCGATCGTGCTCGCTAGCATCGCGCCAGTGCCCGCCCCTCGCCTGAATGTACTGAAACCAACACTTCATATCGTGCGCGGCCGCAGCCCAGGTGTGCTTACTCGCAGTACCGGCACGGGTCACATAGTGCTTGTGCAGAAACCACGTTGGCTCCTCAAATAAGGTCACAGCATTAGCTCGCCAGAGAAAAAAAATCGGCTGCCCCTTCTTGACATCTTCCCTTCTCTCTGGCGAGAAGAATATGGAAACCTCAGCGTCAGAAAAATTGTTCATGCGAACGCCATAGCTTTAAGCTTTTGTGTGAACAATGCAACACCAACACGTGACAAAGTCATTACAGTTAGTGGACATGTTAACTTCTATGAACATAATAACGACTTGTTTAATACTAGTTCTGAAAAACTTTTTTCAGTGCCTCGTCCGTTGAAAATAGGCGATATTCTTCACATTGGAGAATTCCACATAACGGCCGACAGCACCGCCCACGGATCGATCAGCAACACGGCAAACAAAGCCCACGCCAGTGCCGAAAAGGGACGCGGTTCGCGGCGCCCCCAGAATGCCAGCGCCAGCACGCCGAGCATGAACAGGGTGCGTTGCGCCGGCACCTGAAAACCGGCCAGCACGGCATAGGCGCACGCCGCCATGACCGCGGCCAGCAGCCCCGCCTGCCGTGCCGGCAGCCGCTCCGCCGCACGCGGCCAGCGCCGCCAGCCGAACGCCAGCACCCAGCCGGCGAGCGCGGCGATCATGGTGACGTGCAGGCCGGAAATCGACAGCAGATGATTGACCCCGGTGCGGGTGAACGCACGCCATTGCTCGTGCGGAATGCCGCGCTGGTCGCCGATCACCAGCGCCGCGATGACGCCGGCATAGGGCGCATCCCCCAGCGTCGAATTGATCCGCTCGCGGATCGCGGCGCGCGTGGCGGCAATCCAGGCAACCGGTGTGGCCGCGCGTGCATCGAGGCGGCGCGGCAGAGGGTGTTCGCGCACGTATCCGGTAGCGGCGATGCCGCGCTCGAGCATCCAGGCTTCGAGATCGAATCCATGCGGGTTGTGCGTGCCGTAAGGCCGTTTCAGCCGCACCGTGAACTGCCAGCGTTCGCCCGCCTGCACGCTCGGCGTGCGCGTCACAGCATCGCGCAGCCAGTAACGCGCGAGCTGGATGCGCCGCAGGTTCGGCGCAGCCGGCGTGACGACCCGCTCGATGTCGAGCTGGAAGCGCTCGCCGCGCGGGTCGGCCTGCGGCAAATCACTCACCACACCAACCACGGTGATGTCCACGCCCTGCCAGTGATCGGGCAGGCGATCGGCCAGTT
The DNA here is from genome assembly GCF_000376425.1 of Thiobacillus denitrificans DSM 12475. Lineage (GTDB taxonomy): Bacteria > Pseudomonadota > Gammaproteobacteria > Burkholderiales > Thiobacillaceae > Thiobacillus > Thiobacillus denitrificans. Next base: position 11,611 of record NZ_AQWL01000011.1, read on the forward strand.
GCAGTCCGGCCCGCCAGGCCGCCCAGCCAAAGCCGAGCGCGGCGCACAGCAGCGCCACCGCCAACCGGCGCAGCGTTTCCGGCAAAACCCTGGGGAAATTCGGGACCAACAGAACGACCGACGCCAGCGGCAGCAACCACAAGCCGCGCGCGGCAGGCAACGTCGCCTGCTGTTGCAGCAGCCATACGCCGAGACAGAACGCGATGAGATAGGCCCGCATCGCGTCGAACGTTCAGACCGGTTGCAGCGCCCCGTCCACCAGTCTCAACTGCCGGTCCATGCATGCGGCAAGCTCGCTGTCGTGGGTGACGACGATCAGGCTGGCACCCTCTTTGCGGTTGAGCTCGCGCATCAGGCCGAACACGGCATGGGCGGTATGACGGTCGAGATTGCCGGTCGGCTCGTCGGCGAGAATGCACGCGGGTCGCGTAACCAGCGCACGCGCAATGGCGACGCGCTGCCGCTCGCCGCCGGAAAGCTCGCCGGGGCGATGGGAAAGCCGGTGGCCCAGCCCGACTTCGCCCAGCACCTCGGCCGCGCGCGCCAGCGCCTGGGCGTGCTCCAGGCGACGGACGATGAGCGGCATGGCCGCATTTTCCAGCGCCGAAAACTCCGGCAGCAGATGATGGAACTGATAGACGAAACCCAGCGCGGTGTTGCGCAGCTCGCAGCGCGCCGCTTCGGAAATGGCGAACGGATCGCGTCCCAGCAGTTCGACCTGGCCGCAGGTCGGCGCGTCGAGTCCGCCCAGCAGGTGCAGCAAGGTGCTTTTGCCCGATCCCGAGGCGCCGACGACGGCAAGCGACTCACCGGCGCGGACTTCGAGATCGACGCCCGTCAGCACCGGAACGTCATTCTTTCCCTGGCGGAAGGTTTTACCCAGACCGCGGCAGCGCAGCACAGCCTCATTCATAGCGCAGCGCCTCCGCCGGATTGATGCGCGACGCGCGCCAGCTCGGGTACAGCGTCGCAACCAGGCTGATCAGCAGCGAGACCCCGCCGATGATGCCGACATCGCCCCACACCAGTTTGGACGGCAACTGGCTGATGTAATACACGTCCGCCGGAAATAGGTCCATGCCGGCCAGACGTTCGATGAAAGGCACGACGGTTTCGACGTTGAGCGCGAGCAGCACCCCGCTGGCCACGCCGAGCAGGGTTCCGAACACGCCGATGAATGCACCCTGTACGATGAAAATCGCCATGATGGACGCGGGTCTGGCACCCAGCGTGCGCAGGATGGCGATGTCCGACTGCTTGTCGGTGACGGCCATCACCAGGGTGGAGACGATGTTGAACGCAGCCACCGCCACGATGAGCAACAGGATCAGGAACATCATGCGCTTCTCGATCGCCACCGCACGGAAGAAATTGGCGTGGCTCTGCGTCCAGTCGGTGAGGTAATAATGACCGGACAGGCTTTGCGATAGCTCGCGCGTGACAAACGGCGCACGGAACAGCTCGTCAAGCTTCAGCCGCACGCCCGACACTTCGTTGCCCAGCCGCAACAGCTTTTGCGCATCCTGCAGATGAATCAGCGCAAGCCCGGAATCGTATTCGAACATGCCGGCTTCGAAGATGCCGGTGACGGTGAACTGTTTGACCCGCGGCATCACGCCCGCCGGCGTGATATTGCCCTGCGGCGTGAGCAGCACCAGCTTGTCGCCCGGGTAGACATTCAACGCACGCGCCAGCTCCGCGCCCAGAACGATGCCAAAATCGCCGGGCCTGAGATCGGCCAGCTTTCCCGCCTTCATGTGCTGCGCAAAGTCGGCCACCCGGCTTTCCAGGTCCGGCAGCACGCCGCGGATGATCGCGCCGCGCACCAGGTCGCCGTTGGCCAGCATGCCCTGCGCGTTGACATAGGGGGCGCCGGACAATACCTCCTTGTTCTGCTTTGCTTGCGCCAGCACGCCGCGCCAGTCGGCCAGTCGATCCGCCGGGCCGCTGATTTCCAGATGCGCCGCCACGCCGAGAATGCGCGCACGCAGTTCTTCCTGGAAACCGTTCATCACGGAGAGCACCACGATCAGCGCCATCACGCCCAGCGCAATGCCCGCCATCGAGACGATGGAAATGAAGGAGATGAAATGATTGCGGCGCTTAGCGTGGGTGTAACGCAGGCCGACCAGAAGCTCAAAGGGAAGCAAAACGCGACTCGCTGAAGGAATGGCTGGAGTATGCCACAGCCCCCTACTCGCCCAGCAGGTGCAGCACCACAGTGCGGGCCTGCACGGCGCGCCGGTGCTCGAATACGTAAATTCCCTGCCAGGTGCCGAGCAGCGGTCCGCCGCCCGCGACCGGGATCGCCAGATGAGTTTGCGTCAGTGCCGCGCGCACGTGCGCCGGCATGTCGTCCGCGCCTTCCAGCGTGTGTTCGTAGATCAGGTCGCCTTCCGGCACCAGCCGCGACAGGAAGCGTTCCAGATCGGTCTGCACGGTCCGATCGCAGTTTTCCTGAATCAACAGACTCGCCGAGGTATGGCGGATATACAGGGTGAGCAGACCCTGCCTGATGCCGCTCGCCTGCACCCAGTCGCGCACCTGCGGGGTAAAGCCATACAGGCCTTTGCCGCGGGTGGGAACGGTGATGTCATGGAAGATCTGGCGCATCCCCGCCATTCTAGCGAATCCGCTTTGTTACACTCGCCGCATGCTGTTCCTCGTTCCGCATCTGTTCCCGTCTGCGCGCCTGCTGGAAACGGCGACACAGGACCTGCCCCTGCCCGCGCTGGAAACGCTGCTGGCACGCGGCGCCCTTCATTCCGGCCCGGCCGAGGGCGTGGAGGCTGCGCTGTGCGGGGCATTGGGCATCAAGCGCCAGCAGGACTGGCCGCTCGCGCCGATCACGCTGGAAGCGGACGGCGGGATGGCCGGAGACGCATATTGGCTGCGCGCCGACCCGGTACACCTGCGGGTCATGCGCGACCGTATCGTGCTGGCAGACAGCCGCGATCTGGCACTGCCGCTGCAGGAAGCCACAACCCTGGCTGCCGCGATTGGCCGGCACTTCGGCGCAGACCTGAGCCCGATCCCGCTCACCGCCAAGCACTGGTATCTGCGCTTTCCGCAGGCCCCGCGCCTGACCACCACCGCCCCGTCAGTCGCGGTGGGCAGCGATATCGATTCTCTGTTACCGAACGGCGCCGACGCAATGCGGTTCCGCGCGCAATTGAACGAACTGCAAATGCTGCTGCATGAACATCCGGTCAACCAGGCGCGCGAAGCACGCGGCGAATTGCCGGTGAATTCGCTGTGGCTGTGGGGGGGCGGCACCAAGCCGGCCGTATCGGCAATCCGCATGCCCGTATATGCGCGTGATGGCGAGGCGCACGCGCTGGGGACATTCTGCGGCGCGCCGCTGCATCCGCTGCCGCGGCGTCTGGAAAAATCCATGCTTGAAACGGAATGCGTGATCCTGCTCGAGGAATTGACGAACGCCGGACAGTACGGCGATGCCTACGGCTGGCGCGAGGCCATCCGCGAACTGGAAGCAAACTGGTTCGTGCCGCTGCTCGGCAGCCTGCGCACGCTTGGCCGGCCGGGGCTGTGCCTGGCCGACCCGGTCAGCGGCAGAATGCTGCATCTGCAACGAGCGGACTACTGGAAAATCTGGCGGCGGCCGCGCCGCCTGAACGCAATGCCGGATTGCGGGGAACTCAGAGCGGCACCGCCCACAGGTCGTGCTCGTCAGCCTCTTCGACCCGGACCTTGAGGCGCGTGCCCGGCTGCAGATCGAACACGCCCTCAAGATAGACCACGCCGTCGATTTCCGGCGCATCGGCATGGCTGCGCGCCAGCGTGCCCGCCGCGTCTTCTTCGTCGACGATCACCTCGATCTCGCGGCCGATCTTGGCATCGAGTCTGGCCGCCGATATTTCCGCCTGCGCCTCCATGAAGCGCTCAAGCCGCTCCTCTTTCAGCTCTTCAGGCACCGCACCGGGCAATTCGTTGGCAGTCGCGCCCTCGACCGGCGAATACTTGAAGCAGCCGACACGATCGAGTTGCGCCTCCTTGAGGAAGGCCAGCAATTCCTCGAACTCGGCGTCGGTCTCGCCGGGAAAGCCAACGATGAAGGTGGAGCGCAGCGTGAGATCGGGCACGGCGGTACGCCAGGACTGGATGCGATCCAGCGTTTTTTCGACCGCGCCGGGGCGCTTCATCAATTTCAGGATGCGCGGACTGGCATGCTGAAACGGAATATCGAGGTAGGGCAGGACGATGCCGTCGGCCATCAGCGGGATTACGTCGTCCACGCTGGGATACGGATAGACGTAATGCAGCCGCACCCATGCCCCCAGGCTACCCAGCGCGCCTGCGAGCTCGGTCATGCGGGTCTTCAGCGGGCGGCCGTTCCAGAAGCCGGGGCGGTACTTCACGTCCACTCCGTAGGCGCTGGTATCCTGCGACACCACCAGCAATTCCTGCACGCCTGCGCCGACCAGGGCTTCCGCCTCGCGCATCACCTCGCCGATCGGGCGGCTCACCAGATCGCCGCGCAGCGACGGAATGATGCAGAAGGTGCAGCGGTGATTGCAGCCCTCCGAAATCTTCAGGTAAGCGTAATGGCGCGGGGTGAGCTTGATGCCGCCGGGCGGAATCAGGTCCTCGAACGGGTCGTGCGGTTTCGGCAGCGCGGTGTGCACCGCCTCCATCACTTCGTCGAGCGCATGCGGGCCGGACACCGCCAACACCTTGGGATGCGCCTCGCGCACCACGTCGCCCTTGGCGCCAAGACAGCCGGTGACGATGACCTTGCCGTTTTCCGCCAATGCCTCGCCGATCGCCTCCAATGATTCCTGCACCGCAGCGTCGATGAAACCGCAGGTGTTGACCACCACCACATCGGCATCATCGTAGCTGCCGACGATGCCGTAGCCTTCGGCGCGCAGCCGGGTAAGGATGCGTTCGGAATCAACCGTCGCCTTCGGGCAGCCGAGAGAAACAAATCCGACGTTCGGCGAACGGGCGCGTTTAGCTTTGGTTACCATGACGTTCTATCCTGATGGAGCATGAGATGTATATCGTAGCGATTGGCTGGGCCTACGTGATCCTGATGATGGCGATCACTGCCAGCAGTGTCGGCAAGGCGCTGGCCGTCCTGATTTTCCTGGGCGTGCTGCCGCTGGCACTGTTTGTGTATGTAGCCGACCGGCCGCGGCGGCGCTCAGTGGCCGCTTCCAATCAGATGACCGACCAGCCCGACACTGCCGATTCCCAGTCCGATCAACGCTAGCTGCTGCAAGGTTGCGCCGATTTCCGCACGCTTGTGCAGACCCGGTATCAGATCGGACAAGGCCACATACAACATGCTCGCCCCCGCCATCCCCAACAGCACCGGCATCCAGCCTTCCAGCATCGACAGTGCGTAATAACCGACCAAGGCACCGATCAGCGTTGCCACCCCGGTCAGGAAATTGAGCAAAAGCGCCTGAGTGCGGGTATAACCCGAGTGCAGCAGGATGAGAAAATCGCCGATTTCCTGCGGAATCTCGTGTGCAATGATCGCCAGCGCAGTGACCGCTCCCAGGCGGAAGTCGACCAGAAAAGCCCCTGCAATGATGATGCCGTCGACAAAATTGTGGAAGGTGTCGCCCACCGTGATCATCATGCCGGAACGCCCGTGGTCATGGCTGTGGCCATGACTGCCATGGGCTTCGCAGACCTCGTCGTGGCAGTGCCGCCACAACACCAGTTTTTCCAGCAGGAAAAACAGCAAGATACCGCCGAGCAAGGCCTTGGCGACGGTTTCGATGTCGCCCCCCATTTCGACCGCTTCCGGCAATACCTCCAATAGCGATGCCCCCAGCAACGCGCCAATGGCATAACTCACGAGAACCGGCACCCAGCTGGGACGGGCCGAGAAAGCCAGAACCGCCGCCAGCAGCAAGCTCAGCAAGCTGCCCGCGGCAGTTGCGATCAAAATGATGGCGAGGGTGGACATGGGAAACCGGAGAGACCAGGAAAGGGGGGATTATACTGGGCCGGGGCATAAGCGGCCGCCGACTTGCCCGAATGGATGAATCGCCTTTGTATCCCGCAGCATTTGCCGGTCACGGGATACGTCAATGGCTAGCCAGCCTGCTCCACCCCCTGCTGCTGCTTCCCCTCCACAGCAAAAAACCGCTCCACCACCCCCATCTTTCGTGTCCGCGTCATCGCCGGCAACGCATTCAGCAGCAATCGCCCATAGGGCTTGTCCGCCAACCGGGTGTCGCAGATCATCAGCACACCACGGTCGGTCTCGGTGCGGATCAAGCGCCCCGCCCCCTGCTTCAAGCTGATCGCCGCATGCGGTAGCTGGTAATCCATGAACGGCTTGCCACCGTTCTTCTCGGCCTGGGCAATGCGCGCAGCCACCACCGGGTCGTCGGGCGGCTGGAAGGGCAGTTTGTCGATGATGACGACCGACAGCGCGTCACCCGGCATGTCGACACCTTCCCAGAAACTCTGGCTGCCCAGCAATACGGCGTTGCCGGCTTTCTGGAAGCGCGCCAGCAGTTCGTTCTTCGGCGCGTCGCCCTGCACCAGCAAAGGATAGTCCCAGCCGCGGAACCTGAAGGCGTCGGTCAGGAGGCCGCGAGCCTTCTCCAGTGCCCGCAGGCTGGTGAACAGGATGAAGGCGCGTCCCTGGCTGACTTCCAGTACCGGCAAGGCGGCGTTGACGACGGCGTCGGTGAACTTGGGCGTGTTGGGCGCGGGCAGGCCCTGCGGCACATAGAGCACGCCCTGGCGCGGGTAGTCGAAGGGGCTGTCGACACACAGCATTTCCGCCGCATCTATTCCCAGACGGGTTTTGAGATGAGTGAAGTCGCCACCGACGGCGAGCGTGGCCGAGGTGAGAATCCATGCCTGGGCGCGTTCCGTCAGTTTGGCGCCGAACATCGCACCGATCGAAAGCGGCGTCGCGTGCAGCAGCAGTGAGCTCAGCGTGGTTTCGAGCCAGCGCACGCGCGGGGTGTCGGGATCGTCGTCACGCTGCCAGCGGGTCAGGACAGCCTGTATGCCTTGTGCGCGCTCGAAACAGTTCTTCAGCTCGGCGTCGCGCTCGGCCTGGGTTTCGAGCAGCCTGGCCATGTCATCCAGTGCGGCGGACAGGGCTTTCAGTGCAGCCGGCCATTTCTCGTAGCGCGCCAGTTCGGCGAAAGTGGATTTGACAGGGTTCTGCGGAAACGCCAGGCGCAGGTCGCGCGTGGCTTTGGCCAGATCTTCCGCTGCGCTGCGCAGCACCGGGAAATCGCCTGCTTTCACCGCCGCCTGACGCTTGGTGTCGCCCGCCAGATCGAGCAATTGCGCGGTGGACAGCGTTTCGCCGAAGAACTGTGCAGCGGTTTCGGCGAGCTGGTGGGCTTCGTCGAGAATCACGGTGTTGCAGGCGGGCAGCAGTTCGGCGACGCCTTCATCCTTCAGCCACAGGTCGGCAAAGAACAGGTGGTGGTTGACCACCACGACTTCGGCGTCGAGCGCGGCCTTGCGTGCCGCCATCACGAAACAATCCTTGAAATGGCTGCACTCGCTGCCGAGGCAGGTGTCGCGGCTGGAAACCGCGTACTGCCAGGCTGTGGCATCCTCCGGGATACCTGCGGCCTCGGCACGGTCTCCGCTGACGCTGGTTGCGGCGAAGCGGGCGATTTTGGCGAGCCAGGCTGCATCGTCGCGGTGGGCGAAACGGCCGTCGCTCAAGTTACGCTGCAGGTGATGGTGGCAGACGTAGTTGGCGCGGCCCTTCAGTAAGGCCACTTTGACCGGCGATTTGAGCGCGCGCCGCGCCGCCGGCAGGTCACGATGGAAGAGTTGGTCCTGCAAGGCCTTGGTGCCAGTGGAAATCACCACCTTGCCACCCGACAGCAGCGCGGGAATCAGGTACGCCAGGGTCTTGCCGGTGCCGGTGCCGGCCTCGGCCAGCAGCACGCTGTTGCCGGCGATTGCGCGCTCGACCGCTTCGGCCATGGCGAGTTGCTGCGGACGCGAACGCCAGCCCTGCAGCACTGCGGCACACGCACCTTCGGATGAAAAAATGTTTTCCAGATCAAGCATATCGCGATCGACTTCAAGCGCAGTGTAACACCCGGCATCGGCTGCATCGGCTGTGCGCAACCTCAAGTTTGCGCGTATTGCTGCCGTTAGTATCGCAGGTGCGGCCTACTCCATTCTGCTCATGCGCATATCCTTGTTCTGCTTGCTGCTGGCACTCGTCCCGATCTCAACCCACGCTGCGATCGTCCACCTGGAGATGCGCCCCGGAATTGATGCCAGTGCCGAATATCTTGCGGGGCAGCGCAACAAACCTGCAGTACTGCTGCTGCACGGTTTTTTGCAGACACGCGAGTTTCCGACGGTCGCCACGCTGGCGCGCGGCCTGCAGGATGCAGGCTATCCCGTACTGATCCCCACGCTCAGCCTCGGCATTCCCAACCGGGTGCAAAGCCTGGCCTGCGAAGCGGCGCACCAACACGACCTGGATGAGGATGTCGCCGAAATTGCGCGCTGGGTGGGCTGGCTGAAATCGCGTGGCCACCGTTCCATCATCCTGGTCGGCCATAGCTTCGGCAGCATGCAATTGCTGGCCTATCTGACAGCCGGGCCGGACGCCGCGGTAAAAGGTTATATCGGCGCCTCACTGATCGAAGTCCAGATCGGCACGACTCCGCGTGCCTCGCTCTTCGCCCAGCTGGAAAGCCGCATTCAGCGCAGCCAGCGCGACCTGGTCACCCAGCATGTGTCTTATTGCAGAAAATACCGGTCGACGCCGAAAGCCCTGTTGTCGTACGTGCGCTGGGATCAGGCGCGCACGCTGGCGGCATTGAAGCACTCACCGGTCAACGTAAAACTCATCATGGGAGACGCCGACGACACGCTTGGCAAGGGCTGGCTCAAGATGTTGCAGCAGATACAAACCCCCATGGTGATCGTGATGGGCGCCAACCATTTCATGGATGGCGAACACGAATTCGATCTGCTGGAACATACCCTCAAATCCATGGAACCCACCCAGCGGCCCTTGCCTCGATGAAATGGTCTGAATCCATCTCCATCAGGCAGATCGCACTCGCTTTCGTCACCGGGCTTCTGGTGCTGGTGAGTTTGATCGGTGGCTTTGCCGCCTACCAGACGCGCGCCGTCACGCGCAGCCTGGAACAGCACAGCCGGGAAGCCGCGCAGTCCGAGCTTGCCGCCGGGGTCGAGCGCTTGCTGGCGCAGACGGAGGATTTTGCGAACAATCTGGCGCATTGGGATGAAACCCGGCAACAATTGGTGACGCCCGAGTATTACACCTACTGGCGAGACCAGCGGGTATACGAAAGCGGCATGCTGAACAGCCATTTTGCCCGGGCGGCACTGTATACCCGCGACGGCACGCTACTTGCCCCCAGACCGGCAAAAACCAGGCTGCCGTCGAAACTGCCCGCTGGCCTGCCGTTGCGGCAGACCATCAGCTGGCTGAGCAACGAGGCCGGCACCATTGCCCTCTATCACGCGTTTCCGGTATATGGAGACGAGCGTCGGCAAACCCTGCTCGGCCACGGGATGATCCGGATCGATTTCATGCCGGCACTGGTGCGGCAGGCAAAATTCCATTTCACGGACACGTCAAATCTCAAACTGGCACTTGAGCCGGGCGAAACGCTGGCCGCGTCGCAGCTGTTTTCGCGCCTGAACTTCGGCGCCCGCCCCGACCCCGATCAGCTCCGATTCCAGACGATCCTGTCGCGCACCCTGCTCGCGCTGTTTGTGCTGCTGCTAAGCGCTTCACTGCTGGGTTTCGTGGCATACAACCGTCTGTTGGTACGCCCGCTGGGACGCCTGACGCAGGATATCGATGCCATGCAACACGGCCACTTCAGCCACAATCCATCGCGCTCGCAGCCGATGCGCATCAGCGAACTCGAAAACATCCGCCGCTCGCTGCATGATTACCAGCTGCAATTGCGCGAACTGCATGGCTCGCTGGAACACCAGAACCGCGAATTCCACTCGCAGGCGCGGCAGGATGCACTCACCGGCAGCCACAACCGGCGCGCCTATGAAGAAGACTGGGAAAATTTCCGCCAGCAACTGAAAACCGCGCCGCAGGGCGTGGCTTTCCTGTTGTTCGATTGCGACCGCTTCAAGACCATCAACGATACTTACGGCCATGCCAAGGGCGACCGCGTACTCACCATCGTCGCCGATGCGCTGGTGATGGCGCTGCGCGCCAACGATCGCCTGTACCGCCTCGGCGGCGACGAATTCGCCACCTTTCTGTCGCACACCACGCCTGCCCAGGCCAAGCAGATCGCTCAACGCTGCCAAAGCCTGCTCGAAGCGTCCGCCTTCAGCGACCTGGGAATCAGCGAACCGGTCGGGATCAGCATCGGCATTGCTTTCTGCGCGGCCGATCAGCTAGTGCACATCGACGAACTGCCCAAACAGGCCGACATCGCCATGTATACCGCCAAGCAGCCGGGGCGCAGCCGCATCGCACTGTACGGCGAAGACACCGAGCGTGCCGCGCAGGCTCTGGTGGCAAGCCGCGAGACCAGCGCACTATTCCAGGCACTGGCCACGCCCGGCATGGTCGAGCTGCATTACCAGCCCATCCATGGCCTGCCCGGACGCAAAGTGGCGTATTACGAGGCGCTGGCGCGTATCCGCTACAACGGCGAACTCATCATGCCGGGCGCCTTCCTGCCGGTAGTCAGCAGCCGCCGGCTGGAAACCGAATTCGATCTGGCGGTGCTGCATCAAGTCGACGCTGACCTCTCGTCGCAGCGAATGCCGCCAGGAAGCGGCGTCTCGATCAACCTGTCGGCACAAAGCATTTCACGTCCTGAAATCGTGTCGCTGCTGCTGGAACTGTCGCGCCACGGCACCCGCCATCCCCTGATGCTGGAGATCACGGAAACCTCGCTGATCACCCAGATGATCGAAGTGCGCACCTATCTCGATTTGCTGCACACGGTCAACTACCGCATCGCCATGGACGACTTCGGCACCGGTTATTCGCCGCTGCGCTACCTGGTGGATTTGCCGGTGGATGTGGTCAAGTTCGACATTTCGCTGGTGAACAAGCTGGGGCAGGACAACCGCGCCGGCCAGGTGGTGGCCGATTTCGCCCGCATGATGAAAGACGCCGGCTATGCGCTGGTGGCCGAGGGCGTGGAGACCGAAACCGTGCTGCAGAAAGTCGAAAGCCTGGGTTTTGCCCATGTGCAGGGTTATCTGCTGGGGCGCCCGGTCCCCCTGTCGCAGCTGACCGTGCAACCCGGCGCCGCCGGCATGGGAGCGCCGTATCCTCCGCTCGGCGAAGACGGATCAGTGTTTGCCTGAACGCCAGATGGAAAAGATGATCCACAGGCTGTTGAAAAACGCGATCAGGAATCCCATCAGCCCGAAAAAAGGCAGGCCGAACAGTTGAGGGCCGCCTTCCACTGTCATGATGATGCTGGAGCCGACGACCAGCGAGGCGGTCAGAATGCCCATGGTCAGCCGGTTGCTGGCGCGGTCCAGCTGGTGGCCGAACTGGTCCAGCCGTTTCAGGTCGAGATCGACCTTCACCCGCCCGCGCCGCATGTCGCGCAGCAGATGACGCAGGTCGCGCGGCAAGTCGGCCAGCACGTCCAGCGTTTCGCGCATGCTTTTGCGCCCGCGCGCCAGCAATGCCTGCGGCGTGTAGCGCCGCTGAATGACGCGTTCCACGAACGGCGTCACGTGGTCAATCATATGAAACTCCGGATCGAGCTGCTGCCCCAGCCCTTCCAGCGTGATCAGGGTCTTGAATAGCAGGGTCAGATCGGCCGGCAGCATCAGGTTGTTGTCGCGCATCAGCGCCGTGATGTCATTCAGCAATGCTCCGATCTTGACGTCCTTGAGCTGCAGATCGTCGTAGCTGTACAACAGTTCCGCTACGTCGTAGGCCAGGCGATCCTCATCCAGTACCGACTCGCCGCTCCAGTCGAGCAGTATCTGCAGCAGACCTTGCTCGTCCTTGCGCGCCAGCGCGTGCAGCAGGTCGACAATCTGGTGGCGGCGAGGATTGGTCAGCATCCCCACCATGCCGAAATCGATCATGCCGATGCGGTTATCCGGCAGGAACAGCACATTGCCCGGGTGCGGATCGGCATGAAAATAGCCGTGTTCCAGCACCATGCGCAGCACAGTATCGGCGCCGCGCGCAGCCAGCAGTCTGGGGTCGAGTCCGCGAGCGCGCAGCTTGTCGGGCGCCACGCCCGCCATGCCGACGATTTCTTCCTGCACGTTGACGCGGTCGCGGGTGAATTCCCAATACACCCGGGGAATCTTCACCAGCGGATCGTTGGCAAAGTGGCGTGCGAACTGGTCGATGTTGCGCGCCTCCTTGGCCAGGTCGAGTTCGCGGTTCAACGAACGGCGGAACTGCGACACCATGTGCACCGGATCGTAGCGCCGGAAATCCGCAACTTCGCTGTCCAGCAGCTTGGCGGCATGTTCGAGGATGCGTAGATCGGCCCGGATCACCGCCTCGATGCCGGGGCGGCGGATTTTGACGACGACCGGCGTGCCGTCCTTGAGCGTGGCGCGGTGCACCTGCGCGATGGACGCGGCCGCCAGCGGCAGCGGATCGAATCCGGCAAACACCTCAGTAGGCTCGCCCCCGAGCACTTCGACCAGATCGGCGTGCAGAATTTCATAGGGGACCGCAGGCACCTGGCTATGCAGTTTCTCGAATTCGGCAATCCAGTGCGGCGGAAACATGTCCACCCGGGTCGCCAGCAGCTGCCCGAGTTTGACAAAGGTGGGGCCGAGTTCTTCCAGTGCGCGGCGGATGCGCACGGGCGCATCGAGCTGGCTGATTTCGCTGGTGCTGTGCCAGTGCAGCACCCGTCCGGCGCGTTCCAGAACGCCGCTGATACCCAGCAGGCGCACCAGATCGCCCCAGCCATAGCGAATCATTACCGAGGCGATTTCATGCAATCGCGGCAGGTCGCGCACGACCGAAATGGTTTCCCAGAGCATCGTTGGTTGTTGGAATCGGTAATGCCGAGAGTGTACCCGCAAGGGGCACGCCGGATTCGTAAGCCGCTAAACCGGCAACGACTCCGCTGTACCCGCAAGGGGCACGCCGGATTCGTAAGCCGTTAAAACGGCAACGATTCCGCTGCAGCCGCGGGGGGCGCAATGGGCGCGCTTCCTGCTGCCGGGTGGCGGGTCGTCAGGAACGCAGGCGCTCGCTCTGCCGTTTGAGCGATTCGGACAGCGCAGCCAGGATGCCGCTCGCCACCTGCGACAGGCGCTCGGTGGCCGTGCTGGCCGACTCGCCCAGCCCGGCGCGTCCCGCCGTGCTGCTGGCTTTCACGCCGCTCGCCATCTGCCGGAGCGATTCGAGTACCTGCTCGCCGGTACGGGTGCCGCTGATCTTCAGGTGATCGCTCAGATAGCCGAGTTCTTCCTTCAGCTTGCCACCCGACTGGCTGGCGGCCTGCTTCAGCGCCTCGACAATCTGCCCCTCCAGGTCGCGGAGCTGCTCGAGACTGGCTTTGAGTTCGTTGTCCCTGAAGGCCTGACCCTGGGTGGCCGCTTCGCGCAGGGTGTAGGACGCCGCCTGCGCTGCGCTGCCGACGGCCTCGTCCAGGCCGGCTATCGCCTGTTTGAGCCCATCCTTCATTTCGCCGCCGCGCGACGTCAGGCCGCTGCCCACGCCGGAGGCAATCGCGGCGACGATCTCGCGCAGGTCGCCCAATGCCATGCGGCGTTCGTGCAGCGCGCGCGCGGTCAATTCGCGTACGCGTTCGCGCAGGTCGGGCGTGGACACGGCTGCTGCGGCTTCGTCGTGCAATTGCATGAGTTGCGTATTGTCGGGGATACTGGTCTGGCTTGAAACTGGGGTTTGCGCGTCATTCATGGTGCTGTCCTCGGGTCAAGATTCGCTACGCATAGCCGTAATTCGCATTTCAACCACTATAGAGCAGATTGTCATTCGATGAAGTCTGTACTGCTGTTCCTGCTGGCCTTGCTGTCGACATCCCACGCATTGGCGGCACCGGAGGACGATATTCATATGTACGCCGTCAGCCTGGTAGGCAGCCCCTACCGACTGGGCGGCAGCGCGCCTGGCAGCGGACTCGATTGCAGCGGTTTCGTCGGCCACGTATTCAGGCAGACGACCGGCATCCAGCTCCCGCGCGACAGCCGCGCGATCAGCGAAGCGACGCAGCCGCTCGCGCTGGCCGAACTCCAGCCCGGCGATCTGGTCTTCTTCAATACCCTCAACCGCGCGTTCTCACATGTCGGCATTTACCTGGGCGAAGACCGTTTTGTGCACGCTGCGAGCAGCCGCACCGGGGCGGTCATGGTCTCCAGCCTCGGCGACCGTTACTGGCGCGAACGCTTCGACGGTGCCCGCCGCGTCGTCCCGGCCGGTGACGTTTCGCCCGCGATTGCCGCGCTGCAATAAGCGCTGCCTGGACACGCTCCGGCACGGCGTGCTGGCAGCGGTGTTGTTGATGCATTTTGCGCATGCGGCAACCGATCTCAGCCTGGAAAGCGCGGACGCCGTCAACGAGGGGCAGCTGCACTTCCTCGAAACGCCGCCCGCCAAACCCCTCCATCATCACCAGAATCACATCCGCATCGATACCGACAGCCTGGCTACCGGCTGGGTCGGGCTGTATCAGTGCCACGACCAGCTGGACGCCGTGCCGCTCCTGCAGATCACCTTCCGCGAGGACTTTGTGCGCGATCTCAAAATCGACCTCGCCCGCGGCATCGAACACGCCCAGGTCGAAGGTGCCAGCGTGCAGCTGCGCAATATCGAACCCGGTGCGCGGCTGTGCCTGTCTGCGCAAGCCCGTGCCCTGCGCAACACCGGAAACGGCTATTTCAGCCTGTTCAGCGGGCCCTACATGCGCAAATTTCTCGACGGCTATTACCCCATGCGAGTGACGCTCGACGTCGATTACCCCGCTGAGTCGCTCCAGCTGATCGACGCCAGCCCTGCGCAGCAACCCGGACTGAGTTTCGCCGAACGGCCCGGCAACATCCGGCTGGATGCCCTGTTCGAAGGCGAACTGCGCCTCCTGCTCCAGTTCGAACGCCACTGACCGATGCCGGATGATTATATTTACCATGTATTGATAACCGTTCTCATTTTTAGTACGATCGCACGCATCGACCCAACCGAGAAAACCCGAGATGAAACCGATCCTGACCCGGCTGCTTGCCGCCCTGGCATTCACCGCCGCCACCCTGCCTGCGCTGGCCGAGGAAGTCGTGGTGTATTCCGCGCGTAACGAGCAGCTCATCAAACCCTTGTTCGACGCCTATACCCGCGATACCGGCGTACAAATCAAGTTCATCACCGACAAGGAAGGACCGCTGATGGCGCGCCTGAAAGCCGAGGGTAAGAACACGCCGGCCGACATGCTGCTGACCGTCGACGCTGGCAACCTGTGGCAGGCGTCCGAAGAGGGCCTGCTGCGCCCGATCCAGTCGAAAATCCTGCAAGCCAACGTGCCGGCCCATCTGCGCGACCCTGACAGCGAGTGGTTCGGCCTGTCGGTGCGCGCCCGCACCATCGTGTACAACACCGGCAAGGTAAAACCGGCCGAGCTGTCGACCTACGAGGATCTGGCCAAGCCGCAATGGAAAGGCCGCCTCTGTCTGCGCACCTCGAAAAAGGTCTACAACCAGAGCCTGGTAGCGATGATGATCACCGAATACGGCGAAGGCAAAACCGAAGACATGGTGCGTGGCTGGGTCGACAACCTGGCGACCTCGCCCTTTCCCGACGACACCAAGGCAATGGAAGCGGTGGCTGCCGGCCAGTGCGACGTCACGCTGGTCAACACCTATTATTTCGGCCGCCTGATGGAGAAGAGCCCCAATCTGCCGCTGGCGATTTTCTGGCCCAACCAGAATCTGAAAAACAAGGCGGCCGGCGTGCACGTCAACATCTCCGGTGCCGGGGTCACGCGCCATGCCAAGAACCCGGCCGGCGCGCAGAAACTGATCGAATGGCTGTCGTCCGACAAGGCGCAAAACCTGTTCGCCGACGTCAACCTGGAATACCCGGTCAATCCGAAAGTGTCGCCCGACAAGACGGTCGCAGCCTGGGGCGGCTTCAAGCAGAACCTGATCAACGTAAAAGAGGCTGGCAGCCTGCAGACCAAGGCCGTAAAATTGATGGATCGCGCCGGCTACAAATAAGCATCCATCTTGTCTGACACTGTTGCAGTTCCAACAAAAGCGCCCTCAGCGGGCGTTTTTGTTTTGCCTGACGCCCGCCCCCGCATCGGCGGCTGGATGCTGTTCGCCCTGGCGGTCGCCGCGCTGGTGCTGGTGCCGGTGGCGGTCACCTTCTCCTCGTTCGCCCAGGTCGAGGGCGACATCCTCGCTCACCTGACCGAGTTCGTGCTGCCCGAACTGGTGGGCAACACGCTGTGGCTGGTGCTCGGGGTGGCAGTCGGCGTCGGCGTACTGGGCGTGTCGCTGGCCTGGCTCACGGCGATGTGCGAATTTCCCGGCCGCCGCCTGTTCGACTGGGCGTTGCTGCTGCCGCTGGCACTGCCCGCCTACGTCACTGCCTTCGTCGCGATCGGCCTCTTGGACTTCACCGGCCCGCTGCAGACCTGGCTGCGCGAAGGCTGGGGCCTCACCGGCCTGCCCGAAATCCGCTCGCGTGGCGGCGTCATCCTGGTGATGTCGCTGGCGCTCTATCCCTATGTTTATCTCATTGCAAAAAATGCCTTCGCCACCCAGGGCGCGATCGCGCTGGAAGCGGCGC
Organism: Thiobacillus denitrificans DSM 12475; assembly: GCF_000376425.1. Classification (GTDB taxonomy): domain Bacteria; phylum Pseudomonadota; class Gammaproteobacteria; order Burkholderiales; family Thiobacillaceae; genus Thiobacillus; species Thiobacillus denitrificans. The sequence continues at coordinate 28,352 of NZ_AQWL01000011.1, forward strand.
AGTCGCTCGGACTCTCCCGCACCCAGGGCTTCTTCCGGGTGGCGCTGCCGATGGCGCGGCCGTGGATCGCCGCCGGGATGATGCTGGCGCTGATGGAAACCCTGGCCGATTTCGGCACCATGGCGATCTTCAACTACGACACCTTCACCACTGCCATCTACAAGGCCTGGTACAGCCTGTTCTCGCTGCCGGCAGCGGCGCAGCTGGCCTCGATCCTGATCCTGTTCGTGCTGGTCGCGGTGGTGTTCGAGCAGCGCTCGCGCACCCGGATGCGCTACGGCACGGTGGGCCGCAGCGCCGCTTCTCGACGTATCAAGCTGTCGCCGGCGCTGGCCGGGCTGGCCCTGCTGTATGCCGGTGCAGTACTGGCGGTGGCCTTTCTCATTCCGATCACGCAACTGGCACTGTGGACACGCGACGTCATCGCCGACGATCTCGATAGCCGCTACTGGGCATTTGCCTGGCATTCGGTGCTGCTGGCCGGCATGGGCGCGCTGATGGTGGTGGCCATGGCGTTGCTGCTCGCCTATGCCGGGCGCCAGCGCCCCGGTACGGTGATGATGTGGGTGCAGCGCCTCGCCACCCTCGGCTATGCCTTCCCCGGCGCGGTGCTGGCGGTGGGCCTGTTCATCCCGGTGGCGGCGCTGGACAACTGGCTGATCGACACCGGCCGCGCCTGGTTCGGCTTCGACGGCAGCGAAATCCTCAAGGGCACGCTGCTGGTGATGCTGCTGGCCTACCTGGTGCGCTTTCTCGCGGTAGGCTTCGGCCCCATCGACAGCGGACTGCACCGCATCACCCGCAACGTCGACGAAGCCGCGCGCAACCTGGGCACCGGCGCGGCTGGCCTGCTCACCCGCATCCACCTTCCCATGTTACGCGCCAGCCTGCTGACCGCCGGAGCGCTGGCCTTCGTCGACATCATGAAGGAAATGCCGATCACCCTGATGACCCGCCCGTTCGGCTGGGACACGCTGGCGGTACGGGTATTCGAGATGACCGCGGAAGGCGAATGGGAGCGCGCCGCGCTGCCTTCGCTCGCCATTGTCGTTGCCGGTATCATCCCCATCATTCTCATGACCTGGCGCGGAGCGCATTCCCATGGCTGAGTTGATCCTCGATTCGGTTTCGCAGTCGTACGCCAAGCGGCAAATCATCGCCGACCTCACCTTCACCCTGCCGGAAGGCGCGATCGGCTGCCTGCTGGGCCCGTCGGGGTGCGGCAAGACCACGGCGCTGCGCTGCATCTCCGGCTTCGAGCCGATCCAGAGCGGCGAAATCCGTATCGGTGGCGAAGTCGTCAGCCGCCCCGGCTGGATGCTGGCCGCCGAAAAACGCCGCATCGGCATGGTGTTCCAGGACTACGCGCTGTTTCCACACCTCAGCGTGGCCGACAACGTCGGCTTCGGCCTGCGCAACGACGCCAGGGCCGCACGCCAGGCGCGTATCGACGAACTGCTCGTATTGGTGGGACTGTCGGCCCACGCCGATCAGTACCCCCATCAACTATCCGGCGGCCAGCAGCAGCGCGTGGCACTGGCGCGCGCGCTGGCGCCGCGGCCGCGCCTGATCCTGATGGACGAGCCGTTCTCCAACCTCGACGTGGAACTGCGCGAACGCCTGTCGCTCGAGGTACGCGACATTCTCAAGCGCGAAGCCACCACCGCGCTCATCGTGACCCACGACCAGCACGAGGCGTTTGCGCTGGCCGACTGGGTCGGCGTGATGCACCAGGGCCGCATCCAGCAATGGGATACGCCCTACAACCTGTACCACGAACCGGGCAACCGCTTCGTCGCCGATTTCGTCGGCCAGGGTGCGCTGGTGCCGGGAGAGGTGATCAACGACCATCAGGTGGAGATCGAGCTCGGCGTACTGGAAGGGCACATCCCGGTCGAATGCGACGCCAGCGGCTGCGAGCACTGCGTGCGCAACTGCCACGTCGACGTACTGCTGCGCCCGGACGACATCATCCACGACGACGACAGCCTGCTGCTGGCCGAGGTCGAAAACAAGGCCTTCCGCGGCGCCGATTTCCTCTACACGCTGAAACTGCCGAGCGGCCAGCACGCCCTGTCGCTGGTGCCCTCGCACCACAACCATGCCATTGGCGAAAAGATCGGCATCAAGCTGGCGGTCGACCACGTCGTGGCGTTCCGGCGCGAATAATCCTCCAGCCCATGCTGCCCTCTCCGCTGCGCGGCTTGCTGTTCAATGTGGGGCTTGGTTTCACCTCCGCCCTGTTGCTGATGCTGGCGGTGATCGGGCTGGGGGTCACCCAGATGGAGCATCTGAACGCCGAGCTGGCCAATGTGGTTTCGGTCAACAACGTCAAGACCCGGCTGGCCTCGCGCATGCGCGACTCCATTCGCGACCGGCAGATGCTGATGCACAACATCGTAATCGCCGTCGATCCCTGGGAAAAGGACGCGCTCTTCATGCAATTCCAGGATTACGGCGAACGCTACGCCAAGGACCGCGGCCAGTTGGGCACCATGCTCAGCACGCCGGACGAGAAACTGTTGATGGATGAACTCGACGTCCTCACCTCCTTCAACCAGCCGATCATGTTCAACGTGGTCCAGGCGGCTCTCGACGAGAACAATTACAGCGCCCTCAAGCAGTTGCAGGAGGAGGCCATTCCCCTGCAAAACGAGTTGATGGAATCGCTCAACAACATGACCAGCCTGCAGCGCGAGGCCAACGAAGCGGCGCTCGGCAAAACCTTCACCGCCTATCAGGCCACCCGCAACCTGATGCTGGTGCTGGGCATCAGCGCAACCCTGCTGGCGACCCTGGTTGCGGTTCTGGTCAGCCGCCGCATGCTGACGCAGACGCGCCAACTCGAAACTGAAAAGCAGAAATACCAGACCCTGTTCGAAACCAACTCTGATGCCGTCGTCATTCTCGACGACAAGGGTTTCACCGACTGCAACCCCGCCACGCTATCGCTGTTCGGCATGGATTCGGTCGCCACCTTCCTCGGCAAATCCATCTCCCAGCTCGGCACCCCGCTCCAGGCCCATGGCATGAGCGCCCACGATCACGCCATGCAGGCGATCCGCCAGGCACGCAGCCAGGGACATGCGGTGATGGACTGGCAGGGGCGGCGCCAGGACGGCTCCGTGTTCTCGGCCGAGATCGCCATGCACGCAATGCAACTGGAAGGCAGGCCGGTGATCCAGGCGATCATGCGCGACGTGTCCGAACGCCGCGCCGCCGAGGCCGCCAAGGAAGCGGCGCGCGAAGCCGCCCTGCAAATGGCGCATGCCAAATCGGGGTTCATCGCCAACGTCAGCCATGAAATCCGCACCCCCATGCACGGCATCCTGGGGATGAGCGGATTGCTGCTGAAAACCCCGCTCGACGGACAGCAGCGCGAATACGTGGCAACCCTGAAAAGCTCGGCGGAAGGCCTGCTTACCATCATCAACGACATCCTCGACTTTTCCAAAATCGAGGCCGGCAAACTGGACATCGAGCAGGTCGCCTTCTCGCCGGCAACGCTGGCGCAGGGCGTAGCCACGCTGTTCCAGGCGCGCGCACTGGAAAAGAACCTGCACCTGAAGCTGACCCTGCCCGAAGCGCTGCCCGCCGCCCTGCTGGGCGACCCTACGCGTATCCGCCAGATCCTGCTCAACCTAGTCGACAACGCCATCAAGTTCACGCACCAGGGCGAAGTCGAGTTGCGCGCGGAATTCGAGACGGTGGAAGGAGCAGTCAATTGTCTGTTCACCGTCCGGGACAGCGGCATCGGCATGAACGCCGAAACGCAGGCGCGCCTATTCCAGGCCTTTTCACAAGCCGACTCGTCGACCACGCGACGTTACGGCGGCACCGGCCTGGGGCTCGCTGTCAGCAGCCAGCTCGCTGAATTGATGGGTGGACAGCTCACAGTCGAGAGCGAGCCCGGTAAGGGCAGCCGCTTCAGTTTGGCGCTGCGCCTGCCGACAACGACGCTGCCGCTGGTTGAGCTGCCGACGCAGGCCGCCATCCGGCTGCAGGGGCGCATCCTGGCTGTGGAAGACCATCCGGTGAACCAGAAAATGCTGGCGCACCAGCTACGCGAAATGGGTCTGCAATATGCCATTGCGGCCAGCGGAACGCAGGCACTGGACATGCTGGAGAAGGAGCGGTTCGATCTGGTGCTGATGGACTGGCAAATGCCGGAAATGGACGGGCTGGACGCCACCCGGCAGATCCGCCGGCTGCCGACCGACGTCCGCCATATCCCCGTCATCGCGCTGACCGCCAATGCCAACACCGATTTCCGCGAAGTCTGCCTCGCGGCCGGGGCGAACGATTATATGAGCAAGCCCTATACCGAGGCTGCGCTGGCGGCATTGCTGAAGCAATGGCTGCCGCAGGCCAGACCTGCCGCCCCCCCCGTTCCGCTGCTCGACCTGCCCGCCCTGCACGCACGTTACCCAGGCAATCCGGAACTGGTGAACGATCTGGCCACGGTCTTCGCCAGCACCACCGAAGCCAGCCTGGCGGCGCTGAAGCGCGCGATCGGGCAGGGCCATATCGAAGCATGCCGCAAGGAAGCCCATGCCCTGAAAGGCGCTGCAGCCAGCGTGATGGCCACGGCCATCCAGCAAGGTGCCGCCCGTATCGAAAGCAGCGTGCAAAGGGGCGACTTCACCGCCGCCGCCACCGAACTGGCGGCGCTGGAAAACACCTTTCGCAGCCATGCCTGACCGCGCATTGACGCGCGCGCTGCAGCGTGCGTAGGATGAGAAGGTCACAGTCCAGGAGACACGCCATGCTGCGCATCCTTTCATTCCCATTCGTTCTCGCCTGGCTTTGCAGCCTGCCGGCGTTCGCTGCCGAGCCGCCCGCTCCCCCAGTCGACCGCAATCCGCAGGGTGCGCCAGCGCAGGGCTGGATCGGTGTAGAACCGACGCCCTACGGCCCGATGCTGATCCAGCAGGCATCACCGCCACCTTATCGGGACTACCAGATGAATCGCATTCTGACGCCCGAGGAAAAGAAACGCTGGCGGCAGACGATGATGCCCATGATGGCCAACATGGCGCAGATGGATCCGCGTGAAACGATGAACTATTTCACCGTCAAGTACAAAGCCAAACCGGGCGTGTCGTTCGATGAAGTGGTCGAATCGATGATGCTGCGCGCCAACCAGGTGAATCTGAAACACGTCGGCAGCAATTTGATGTGGAAGGATTTCCAGACCGTCCTGGGAGACAACAACGCGCCACGCGTCGAAGTGTTCAGTTTCTGCGACATCGCGATTGGCCGCGAACTGCTGAAGATCATCCCGGAAATGGTGGTTTTTCTTCCCTGTCGCATCGCGGTGATGGAAGACGCCGACAAAAACATCTGGGTGATGATGATGGACTGGGATGTGACCGCGCTGCAGCTGGTAGGCAACCAGAAGGGCATCCCTGAGGAACTGCGCAAAGATGCCATCACGATCCGCGAAAAGATGGAAAACGTGATGCGCGCCGGCGCCAATGGCGAACTCTGAGTTTTCAATTCGCCGAATGCGGTCGCCTGCTCCGAACCCCATGCCGCTGCCCTGCCATCCGTTCGTCTCCGCTGCGCCGCTGCAACAAGGTTTTGCCGACGGACTGGCCGCGATGCTGGAAAAGCATTCAGGACTGGGCGCCTACATCCTCGTGCTGGCCAATGCCGCCTACGACCCGAAGCTGTGGGCGCAGCTCTCGCCGGCACTGTCGGCACGGCATGCCGAACTCGCCACCGCACTCACGGACACGCTCCGGAACGGCCAGGCGCTCACCGAACCGGATGATGACGTGCAGGTCTTTCTCAAGCTCCTCGCCATCGGCTTCGATCATCTGAGGGCCATGGAAAGCCGCCATGCCGGGCCATGGGCGCTGCTCTTCAACCCCATCCGTGCGCTGCGCCCGCCGCGCAGCAGCGGAATGAAGTTTGAAAGCCTGCTGTGTCCCTTCGACACCTCCGGTTTCCATTTCAACAAACCGTTTCTCGCCAAGGAAGTTTTCTGGGAGGGCGAACTTGCCGGCAAACCGGCGCGCCTGCTGTACAACAAATTCCCTTTCGCCCGTCTGCACGGCTTGCTGGTGCCGGAGCCCTTGCGCCAGGCGCCGCAATATCTCACACCGGAACTGCACGGCTGGGCCTGGGACGTCTGTGCGCAGTCCAGCGTGCCCGGCCTGTGCCTCGGCTACAACAGCACCGGCGCCGGCGCGTCGGTCAACCACCTGCATTTCCAGAGCTTCGTGCAAACAACTCCGCTGCCGATACAGGATGCCTGTTTTTCCCACAATGGCGGTGTCAAGCCCTATCCGCTGCCCTGCCGGTGTTTCACCGATGCCGAGCACGCATGGATTCATCTCGACGAATTGCATCAACGCAACCTCCCCTACAACCTCATCTACAGCAAGGGGGGGCTTCACCTCGTTGCACGCGTACCGCAGGACAGCAGCACTCTCAGTCCGCAAAACCGCGGCTATGGCTGGAGCGAAATGGCTGGCGCCGTCACCCTGTTCAGCCGGGAGGCGTTTGAAGGCTTGAATGCGGCGGCGTTTGAGGCGGAACTGGCGAGCTTTGCACCCTGAAAGGGGGCGATGTGTCCTTATTATCACCGGGCCCAAACGGACCATAACCCACACATCGCCGTGTCAAGATCCCACCGATAAGCTCCTCCGGCCCTACCTGAGGAGAAACGGCCATGCGCGAAAGAATGCATGCCCTGACGCTGATGCGCGCGCTGAGCGCAGCTTTCCCTTCGGCTACCTCAGCCATCAGCATTGCAGGTGCCAATGGTCCATTTGCCTCCCTTCCTGCAGTGGCCACCTCCATTACGGGCGCAGACGGTCCGCTTGCACCTGCCGCTGACTACGCCCTGCCCTACCGTGCCGCTGGCATTTTGATTTATCCGCGATCGATCTTGGTGCCGGCATCACGCTCCGCTTCGATTCGCAGATGCAGCGCGTGAAGCTGCTTTCGCTGGGCACCATCATGATCGCCGGCGTGATCGATACCACTGGAATCAACCTTGCACGGGAAGCGCCAGGGCAAGGTCTTATCTCGGGTTCGATCTCGACGGACACCTTTTCGCTTATGGCGCCTCCGACGGGGGCGATCACGTGCGTGCAGTAAAAGCGTATTTATACGTATTACAGCCCTCACTCGGATGCCTTATAAAAACCGCTCGCAGCGTATTTTTTTGCGATAACCCTCAAAGGAGACAAGACATGCCGTTTATCAATATCAAGATTATCGAAGGGGTTTTTACCGACGCGCAGAAGCAGGAAATCATCAAAAAAATGACGGATACCATGGTCTCGATCGAAGGCGAGAACATGCGGGGGGTGACCTGGACGGTAATCGAGGAAGTTAAGAGCGGAGACTGGGGTATCGGTGGAAAAGGATTGACGTCTGAGGACGTCAAATCGCTGGCTGCGGGTAAATAGTGTTTCCCGCCGCAGACAGATAGGCTTCCCGGGCAACGAGCCAAAGTCTCTCGACAGGCAACGCAAACGCTCTATCGATAGGTAACTCGAACCAGTAGAAAATTTGAGTGATTACCCTTAGGCTTGCGAAACTCGTGCCCGGGGCCGGCCTCTGCAAAGAACCTCGCACCAACCATGTCACCTGGCATGGTTGGTACTGCGGAAAGTCCGGCTACGCGCATCTTCCCTATAAGACAATTACCTGTCCTTGCTGCAAAGCCTCCAGCCCCCAATTTGGCGCAGCGATGCGCAATTCATCCATGATCGCCGACTCGTTGCCGGGTTTCAGATGCGTGATCCAAACTTCTGGACGGACGCTGAGCATGTGCAGTTCCGCTGCCAGCGAATCCGGCCAGTGATGTTTCGACACCTTGGCGATCTCGACCAGTTCGTTTTCGAATGAGGTTTCGATGATGAGATGGCGCAAGTCGGGGATGGCGTTGAGCGCGGCGACGAAGGCGTCGCTGTGGGTCGTGTCGCCACTGAATGCCAGGCTGCCCGCTGTCGTCGCTACATGCAAGCCGCATGCCGGCACCACGTGATTGGCCGGCAATGGCCGGAACCTCCGTCCTTTCAGGGTGAACGCTTCGCCCGGTCCGAGCGGTTCGAAGCGCAGCCACGGTGCCTCCTCGCTCGGTATCTTGCGAAAATCGGGCCACAGCTGCCAATTGAACAAGTGGATAGACAGCACGTCCAGCACCTCGGGTAGCGCATGCACCGTCACCGGCGTACTGCGCAGGTCGCCGACGCTGTCGAGCAGCAGCGGCAGGCCCAGCACATGATCGAGGTGGGCATGGGTGAGGAACACGTGGTCGATCTTCAGCAGCTGTTCGAAGTCGAGCGTAGTGAGGCCGCTGCCGGCGTCGATCAACACGTCGTCGTCGACCAGCAGGCTGGTGGTGTGGCGTCCGCTGCCGATGCCGCCGCTGCAGCCCAATACGGTGAGTTTCATCGCTGTTTTTATCGTGGCTATTTGGTTGTGTAGACGAACACGCCGTCCCAGTCGGCGGGCGGCGGCGTTTCGCGGAAATGCGCGATGCGTTCGAGATAGATATCGTACAGCGTGCGTGGCGTGCGGGCATTGAGCGCGGTGAGCGCCGATTCGGCCGCAACCCAATCCTGTGACTGATAGCGCGCGAAGGCAAGCTCGAAATCGGCGGCGCCCTGACGCACCGACTCGTCAAGGCTGGCCTTCCCGCCCAGCGGTTCGTATATCGCCACCGGAGTTTCCTTGCCCTTGACGCGCACGTCGTCGATCTTCATGAAGACATGATCCGGATCGGCCTCGACCGTCGTCTGCGTGACCAGGATGCCGACGCCGTATTGCTTGGTGATGCCTTCGAGGCGCGAGCCGAGGTTCACCGCGTCGCCCATCACTGTGTAGGCCATGCGGAATTCGGAGCCCATGTTGCCGACGCTCATGCGCCCGCTGTTGACGCCGACGCCGATCTTCACCTCGGGCCAGCCGCGCGCGGCGAACTCCCGATTCAGTTGGGGCAGCGCAGCCTGCATGTCGAGCGCGGTCTGCACCGCGCGGGAAGCGTGGTCACTCAGATCGACCGGCGCGTTCCAGAACGCCATGATGGCGTCGCCGATGTACTTGTCGATGGTGCCGCGCTGCTGCTGCACGATGCGTGTCATGGTCGACAGGTAGGCGTTGAGCACTTCGGCGAGTTCGGCCGGCGGCAGCTTTTCGGAGAAATTGGTGAAGCCGCGGATGTCGGAAAACAGCACGCTCATGTCGCGCGACTGTCCTTCCATCGTGTAATGCGCGGGGTTCTGGCTCATTTCGGCCGCCAGCTCGGGCGGCACATACTGGCCGAACAGTTTGGTGATCTGGCGCTTGCTGCGGGTGGCGGCAAAAAAACCGTAGGCGGTGTTGAGCGCATACAGGCCGAGCAGCGTCAGCATCGGCGCCGCCATCGGCACCACCATGAAGCGCGACCACGCTGCGCCATAGGCGGCCAGCAGCAATGCCAGCAACGCAATACTGGCTGCCAGCCCGATGGCCGGCCCGAACCGTAGCAGCACTGCCGTCAGCAAGGCACCCAGCAGCAGCACGGCGATCAGCCGCGCGTCGTCCGCCCACGGCGGGGTGGCGCGGGTGGTGCCGTCGAGCATGCCGGTGATCAGGTGGGCATGGATCTCGACTCCCGGGAAGGCGTTGGAAAATGGCGTCACACGCAGGTCGGCCAGTCCCGGCGCGGTCGAGCCCAGCAGCACGATGCGGTTTTCCAGCTGCTCCGGCGGCGCCTTGCCGTCCAGCACCCGGGCCACTGAAATGTAGGGGAAAGGCGAACCGGAACGGTACGGCACATGCACACTGCCGTCCGCACTGAGCGGGACGCGAAGGCCGCCCACCTCCACCCACGGCGCAACGTACTGCCGCCCCAGCAAGGTCTGCCGATCGACGCCGGCATGAACCGGCTCGCCGCCGAACGCCACCCGCAGGGTAGCGGCCGACAGCGCCAGGTAGTAGCCTGCGCCATACGGGCTGACCAGATTCATCTGGCGCGCCGTGCCATCCTCGTCGGCCCGCATGTTGAAAAATCCCGCGCCCTGGGCCGCATTCTGGAAAACCGCCAGGTTCGCGCCGTAACCCGTCGGCGGCGGCATACCCGGCCGCAGCGGCGCGAACGCCGCGGCAGGCAGGGAGGGCGGCGGCAACACGCCGCTTTTGGCGTTGCCGTAGCCCTGCGGAATGAAGTAATAGCCCAGCGACAGCGGGCGTTCGGCGAGCATCTGCGCGAAGCGGGCGTCGTAATCGAGACGCGGCGCAAGCCGTTCGAGCGCCGCCCGGAAATCGCGGCTGCCCGCCAGATCGCGTTGCGCCAGTTGTTGAAGGGTGGCGAGCCCCGAGCTCGTGTCCGGCTCGGCAAACACCACGTCGAAGCCGACCGCCGCCACGCCATAGCGGTCGAACAGCTGCCCGACCAGCGCGCTCATGGTGTCGCGGCTCCACGGCCAGCGGCCGAGGCTTTTCAGGCTGGCCTCGTCGATGTCGAGGATGGCGATGCGGTCGTCCGCCCCGGTTGGCGCGGTGCGCTTCAGCCAGGCGTCATACAGCCAGGCCTCGGCGCGCTGCATCGGCGCGATGTGGATCAGTCCCGCGACATGCGCCGCTATCAGCAGGACAAACAGTGCAGACAGCCCGGCCTGCACCAGCCTGGATAAAACGCGCTTCACCGAATGCGGTAGAAACGGTCGGCCAGTTCCTTGCCGCGAACGGCATCGAAACGCCCATCCACGGCTTCACCCAGCGCAGCGAGCCGCTCAGCCGGATGCGGATGGGTTTTGTAGAGCAGGCTGGTGCGGTTGTCCTTGGCAGGCAGCCCTGCCATGTCCTGCAGCACTTCTGGCAGGCCCCACGGGGTATAGCCCGCGCGTGCGGCATAGACGACGCCGATGCGATCAGCCTCGAATTCGGCATTCTTGTCGAGCCCGCGCGCCATGATTTCGGCGCCGTTGCCGATCAGGTTCTGCACCGCCTGATCGCTGCCCTTCGCCTTGCTGCTGGCGGCCTGCCCCAGCGCACCGATCAGGCTGGATTGTTTCAGTACCTTGAGATGATGCTTCTGGCTGACATGGGCGATTTCATGTCCCAGCACGCCGGCCAGCTCGGCCTCGTTGGTGAGGCGCCGGTACAGGCCCTTCGTCACGAACACATAGCCGCCGGGCGCGGCGAAGGCGTTGATGTCTTCGGTGTCGAGCACGCCGAAGTGCCAGGCAATGTCCTTGCGCCCGCTCTGCAGCGCCACCCAGTTGCCCACCAGGTTGACGTAGCGTTGCAGTTTGTCGTCTCGCACCAGCGGCACCGCGCCCAGCAGGTTGCCCGAAATCTGCTTGCCGATGCGCATTTCCTCTTCGGGAGAGTAATCGCCGAACAGGGCAAACCCCAACTGGCGGGCATCGATTTTCTGCTTGGCCGGAGGCGGGGGGGCGGCGGCGTCTTGTGCCGTTGCGGGAGCCTGAGTTGGGGACGGCGCCGGCTGCTGCGCAGGCGCCGGCTGGCTTTGCTTGTCCTTGTTCAATTCCTGCTTGATGCGCTCTTCCAGCAATTTTCCCAGATCGAGACCGGCGGACATCCCGCTGAAAGAAGCCAGCGAAACCGCCAATACCATCAATTTGATTTTCATCAGTTGTTCTCCCACGGTGACGACGCCTGTTGGGGTCTGGGCTCGGGTAAGCCCGGCACATTGACCGCCGCCAGGCCGGACTGGCCGGCAAAACTTCTGGCCTGTGCGGTCGTCGCCGCCCAGTTGTCCAGCCGCGCCAGTTCGTCGCCATTGAACTTGGCCTGCTTCAACTCTTCGTCATTCAGGCCGCGCAAGCCGGCCACCGCGACCACGCGGCTGGGATCTGACTTGGTGGTGGCGGCGCCCACCACGTCGCCCAGCCCCGCGCCGCCGATCCCGCCGGCACCGGCACGCACCGACAGCAGGCGGATCCAGCCGGTGGTTTTGCCCGAGCTCACGCGCAGCCAGCCGCCCTGCTTGGCGAGGATGTTGACGCTGGCGCCCTTGGCCGCGCTGCCCGTCACCGTGGAGGTGGCGCTGGGTTGACTGTAGAGCTTGTCGTTGCGCAAGACCGTGCCGGACGCAGCCCAGGCGGATGCGGCGCTCACGCACAGCGTCAATGCCGTTAGCGGAATCAGGAAATTTTTCATGGTGTGTCTTCTCCGTCTGAGGCAAAACTGTATGGCCTGCCACCCGATGGCGCAAGCGCCTTTGATGACGTTATGATGCCGCGATGAGTTTTCTTGCGGCTTCCATCGAATCGCTCGGCGCCAAAGTCGCCGGCTGGTTCACCGTCGGTTACGGCATGTTCGCCTTCCTGGCCAAGGCCGCTCTGCTGCTGCTGGACCGCACCACCTGGAACCGCGCCACCTTCGACGTGGTGGTGAAGCAGGTCTACTTTACCGCGGTGCAGATTCTGCATGTTTTTCTCGGCTACGCGCTGGTCATTTCGTGGCTGATCATCACCATCATCCTGTCGACTGCACGCGACTTCGGCCTCACCGAATTTGCCAGCGAAATGACCATCCGCGTGCTGGTGCTGGAACTGCTGCCCTTCCTCACTGCACTCTTCATCGCACTGCGATCCGGCAGCGCCATCAACACGGAAGTCGCGCTGATGCAGGTCAATAACGAATTGGATGCGTTGGCACATTGCAAGGTTCCGCCGATGCAGTTCGAGTTCCTGCCACGGCTGATCGGCGGCGTCATCTCAGTCGTCACCCTGGCAAGCCTCGCCGGCCTGCTCGCGCTGCTGATGGGCTACCTCGCGATTTACGGTACGAACGCAGCGGGTTTTGCGCCATTCACCCAGACCATCGCCAAGATTTTCGACTTCAAGATCATGGCCGGACTGCTCGTCAAATGTGCGCTGTTCGGACTGGCCGTCACCCTGATCCCGGTCACCGCCGGCCTGGAAACACCGAAAAAGCTCTTCATGGTTCCGGTCTCCGTATTGCGCGGCATGATGCGGGTGTTCTTCGCCATCGTGGCGATCGAGGTGGTGTCATTAGCGCTCAAATACGTCTGATCCCGTTTGCCGACCGTACCGCACTGCTGGCAGCGACCGCCGCCCTGCCCGACGACGTGGCGCGCGTTGCGCCCGATCTGCCGCTGCGTGCCAACCTGTCTGCGCTCGACAACATCGCGCTGATCCCGCTTTATCAACGCCATTACAGCGCAGCGGAATCGAACCGTCAGGCACAGCAATTTCTGGAACAGCTCGGCCATGCCGACATCGCACTGCTGCGTGATCCCGACATGACGGCGGCGCAGCGCTTCATCGCCAAGCTGGCGCGTGCGCTCATCCTCAGGCGTCCCCGCCTGGTCATCGACCACCCCGGCGCCATGCTTTACGATGTGCCCTACCCGAGTTTCATCCGGCAACTGGCGGCGCAGGAAGAGATAGCCGGCACCTGGGAAATTTACGACTTCAGCTGGAACCAGACTCTATACAACCAGGCACTTCATCCGGAATGAACAAACTGCATTTCAAAGTGGGATTGTTTGCTGCGGCATCGCTGCTGCTGGCAGGCGCCTTCATCGTTTACCTGCTGCATGCGCGCGGATTTTTCGAAGACACCTTCCACCTGCAACTGGCGGCATCGAGTGCCGACGGCGTCGCTCCCGGCGTGCCCATCGTGTTTTCCGGCATCGAAATCGGCCGCGTCACCACGCTGGGGCTGAACGACGCCGGCGGCATCGTCATCCATGCCGAATTCCTCGGCCGCAACGCCAAATGGCTGAAGCAGAACAGTACCTTCACGCTGGACAAACCTCTCGTCGGCGGCGCCAGGATCCGCGTTGACTCGCCCGACCTCGACGCGCCCGCCCTGCCCGACAATTCCACCATGCTGCTGCTCACTTCCGACATCAGCAAGGAGATTCCGCTGCTGGTCGAGCGGGTCAAGGCGATTCTGGCCAACGTCGAGCATCTCACCCGCAAGGATGGCGAAATCAACGCCACGCTGGCCAACGTGAAGACCGTAACCGGACGCATGACCGGCGAATACGGCGTGCTCGAAGGCGTGCTCGGCAGCCCCGAAAAAGCCCGCGCCGTCACCGATTCGCTCGACAAGACCCGCGCCCTCATCGGCAAGCTCGACAGCCTGGCCCTGAAAGTGGACGGCATGGCCGGCAAAACCGACCGATGGCTGTTTGCACCCGACGGCGTGGCCGAGCAGACGCGCGAATCACTGGCCCAGGTGCGGCTGATGCTGGACGATGCACAATCCAGCCTGAAGAAAGCCGACGCCCTGATGACGAACGCGGTGGCGATTTCCGCCGACGTCAAGGGCGGCACGCAGGATATCGCCAGGCTGCGTGCCGAGATCGACGATGCGGTGCGCAAGGCCAACGCGCTGGTCAACGAGATCAACAAGAAGTGGCCGTTTGCGCGGGATCCCGAGGTGAAACTGCCATGAAGACCCTCCTGCTTGCACTCGTCAGCCTGCTTGCGCTCGCTGCCTGCGGCAGCGGCGGCCCGCCGCCGCCGGACTGGAAAACCGATGCAGCCGACCTGATCGGACGCTATCAGAGGCACGCGCTGATGGGCGAAAACAGTCTGGCCGAGCGCTATTTCCAGCAGGCCGTCGCCGCCACCGGTGGTGCCGGCCGCGTCGCCGAGACGGCGCGCCTGTGGCTGGTGCGCTGCGCCACCCGCCGCGCCATGCTGATCGACGATGCCTGCAGCGAGTATGCCGAGCTGGCGCCACTCGAACCCAACGCCGCCGATCAGGTTTACTACCATTTCGTCACCCTGCGCTGGGAAGCCGTCGCAACGGCCCAGTTGCCCCGCCAGCACCGCGATCTGGTGAACGCAGCGGCCGGCAAGCGGCACGAGGTGCTCGGCAGAATCGAGGATCCGCTGGCGCGCCTGCTCGATGCCAGCCTGCTGGTGATGCGCAGGGAAGCCGATGCCGCCACGCTGGCGCTGGCTACGGAAACCGCTTCCGCCCAGGGCTGGCGGCAGCCCCTGCTGACCTATCTGAAGCTGCAGGAAAAACAGGCCGTGGCCCAGGGCAACGCCGCTGAACAGGCCCGGCTTGCCAGACGCATCCAGCTGGTCGAGCAGAGCTTCGCGCCCGGCGACAAGTAAAGTCCGCCTTCAAACGCGGGCCACCATGACATGCCTTGGCGACATTCTTACGCCGCATTTTAAGTGCTGGTGGGCTGCGCCTGGTTTCCCGGCGACCGAGTGGCTTCCACTGCCCCGCCTGCGGGCTGGCAGGCCGCATTGACAAGCCTGCACGGCATGATTAACGTGCAGCCTCGGAGAGTTTCCTCTTCGTATATACAAATAAGTTGTAACCCAACATTCAATCAATAAGGAGGAGGTACCATGAAATACACGCCAATCGCACTGGCCGCCCTGGCAGTATTCGCCACCGCTGCGCACGCTGCACCCGCCATGATGTCCACCGACTGGACCGCGCAGGCCTGCGACGCCTGGAACAAGGATGCTGCCCTGACCGGCGGCCTGGGCGACAAGTGGATCAAGAACGACAAGGAACGCGGCTACAAGATCATTCACCTGTATCGCACCGACTGCGGCGAGGCAACCCAGACGGAACTGAAGATCGTCCACAAGGACGGCAAAGCCATGTGCGTCTACGGCGGCGCGGTACAGAACGCCAAGATGGATTACGCAGTCGACTACACCATGCACGCCACCACCGAGCGCTGGAATGAAATGGGGGCGGGCGAATACGGCCCGATGAAAGCGATGATGTTCGGCCGCCTCAAGTTCACCGGCCCGAAAATGGAAGCCATGGGCGTGATGGGACCGTTCGAGGCCTTCCTGCGCCTGCCGGGCAAAATCC
This sequence comes from Thiobacillus denitrificans DSM 12475, assembly GCF_000376425.1. Taxonomy (GTDB): domain Bacteria; phylum Pseudomonadota; class Gammaproteobacteria; order Burkholderiales; family Thiobacillaceae; genus Thiobacillus; species Thiobacillus denitrificans. Next base: position 44,150 of record NZ_AQWL01000011.1, read on the forward strand.
CCGGCGACCAGGCCTGCCCTGCCAAGTAAGCTCGCCGCACTACAAGAAAGCCGGGGGATTTTCCCGGCTTTTTTTACGTCGGTACAACAGGAGGTGGTGCCAGGCGCATGACCGGGAACCGGTTCGGCAGGATCCCTGGCCGTTCGCTAATCCGAGGCGGCCGTATTCACCAGCTTGGTGAGAAGCGAGACCAGTCGGTGGTTCTCGGCGCCCGTCAATGACCGGCGCATCCAGTCGCCTATAACCGTATGCAGTTCAGACATTGCCTTCTCCAGAACGGGCATCGCCTGAGCGGTAAGCGCAACGGGCTTGACGCGACGATCGGCGTGCTGCATCGAGCGGGTGACCAGGCCCCGTGTTTCCAGTTGCCGCAATACCTTGGTCAGCCCGCCGGAGGTGATCAACACCGCGCGTTGAATCTCCGACGGCGTCAGCGCATGGGGCGGCGGGGTGCGGCGCAGACTGGCCAGCACATCGAACTCAGCCGGGCTCAAGCCGTTGGCAGCCATGACCCTGGTCGCGCGGGAATGTTGTGCCGTGTAGGCCTGCGTAAGGACGAGCCCTAATGGCAGCATCTGTGCATCGTAGGATTCGGGCCAGTGCTGACGGTGCATATCAAGGGGATTGGCGATTCTGTCGGCCATGTCGGGGGCGCTTGTTCATGGAACGGTAATGCAGTTAATTATCTTGCTAGATAAATAATTATGCAATATGCTTTACCGCTTGAAGCGGCTCTCAATACCAGTGACCATACAGACACCAGATACACCGTTTTGCCACCCTGCTTCAAGCCCTGCAGCACAAATAGACTCTATCCTGCCCAACGCCCACCAAGGCCAAGACCGATGATTACCCATCCCGAGCCCGCCCTCACCCCCCGCCAACAAGGATTGTCCATGACCAAGCCGGGCCTCATGCTGCTGAGTGCCTTATTGCTCACTGCCTGTGGCGGTAAAACGGAACCCGGTGCGGCTCCCGGTGCCACAGTCCCTGCCGTGACGGTGGTGACGGTGCAGACCGAATCGGTGCCGGTGACAGCCGAACTGCCCGGACGCACGTCGCCTTACCTGGTGGCCGAATTGCGGCCGCAGGTGAGCGGCATCGTCAAGCAGCGCCTGTTCAAGGAGGGCAGCGATGTCAAGGCGGGCCAGGTGCTGTACCGGATTGATCCGGCAACGTATCAGGCAGCCTACGACAGCGCCCGTGCCAATCTGGCCCGGGCCGAGGCGAATCTGGAGGTGGCGCGTCTGAAAGCCGGCCGCTACGCCGAACTGGTGAAGATCGAGGCCGTGAGCGCCCAGGCCAACGACGACGCGCAGGCCGCACAGAAACAGGCGCAAGCCGAAGTCGGCGCGGCGAAAGCAGCGCTCGACAAGGCGCGCGTCGATCTCGATTTCACCCGCGTTACGTCGCCCATCGCGGGCCGCATCGGGCGCTCGACGGTGACCGCGGGCGCGCTGGTCACCGCGAACCAGGCTGCGGCACTCGCCACCGTACAGCAACTCGATCCCATCTATGTCGATCTGACACAGTCCAGCACCGAACTGCTGGGACTGAAACGCAACCTCGATTCCGGCAAGCTGCAGCGCGCAGCGAGCAACACGGTGCCGGTAAAACTTGTGCTTGAAGACGGCAGCCTCTACGGCGCCGAAGGCAAGCTGGCATTCTCGGAAGTGACGGTCGACCAGGCCACCGGCAGCGTGACGCTGCGCGCGGTGTTCCCCAATCCCAAGGGCGAGCTGTTGCCCGGCATGTACGTGCGCGCGCGGCTGACACAGGGCGTGAACCGCGATGCGGTGCTGGTGCCGCACGCGGCAGTCAGCCGCACGCCGCGCGGCGAGGCGCAGGTGATGGTGGTGAACGGCGAGGCCAAGGTCGAGGCGCGCAGCGTCAAGGCGGAGCAGTCGGTCGGCGACAAATGGGTGGTGACCGGGGGCCTGGCCGCCGGCGACCGCGTCATCGTCGAAGGCTTGCAGAAGGTGAAACCGGGCGCACCGGTGCAGGCACAGGAAGCCGCCGCTGCAGCGGCGCCCGCAGCGCCCGCGGCGAAGTGAGGTAACGGACCATGGCCCGCTTTTTCATCGACCGGCCCATCTTCGCGTGGGTCATCGCCATCGTCATCATGCTCGCCGGCGGGCTGTCCATCCTGACGCTGCCGGTATCGCAGTACCCGGCCATCGCGCCACCCACCGTCGCCATCAACGCCTTCTATCCCGGCGCCTCGGCGAAGACGGTGGAAGACTCCGTTACCCAGATCATCGAGCAGAAGATGACCGGCCTCGACAACCTGCTCTACATGAGCTCGTCGTCCGACTCCTATGGCCGCGCCACGACCACGCTGACCTTCGACGCCGGCACCGACCCCGACATCGCCCAGGTGCAGGTGCAGAACAAGCTGCAGATCGGTTTGCCGCTGCTGCCGCTGGCGGTGCAGCAGCAGGGTGTGCAGGTGGCGAAATCGACGCGCAACTTCCTTATGGTGCTCGGTTTCGTCGCCAAGGATGGCAGCCTGAGCCGGGAAGATCTCGCCGACTTCCTCACCGCCACGGTGCAGGATCCGCTGTCGCGGGTGACCGGCGTCGGCGAGGTGCAGGTGTTCGGCGCCCAGTACGCCATGCGCATCTGGCTCGACCCGGCCAAATTGACCAATTTCAAGCTTACACCCGGCGACGTGGAAGCCGCGCTGCGGGCGCAGAATGCTCAGGTCTCGGCCGGCCAGCTCGGCGGCACGCCGGCGGTCAAGGGCCAGGGCTTCACGGCCTCGGTCACGGCGCAGAGCCGGCTGCAGACGGCGGAGCAGTTCGAGCAGATCCTGCTGCGCAGTTCGGCGCAGGGGGGCGAGGTGCGTCTCAAGGACGTCGCCCGCGTCCAGATCGGCGCCGAGAACTACGGCATCGTCGGCCGCTTCAACGGCCAGCCCGCCTCCGGCATCGGCATCAAGCTCGCCGCCGGCGCCAACGCACTCGAAACGGCGGATGCAGTGCGCGCCAAGGTCGAGCAGATGAAGCCCTACTTCCCCGCCGGCATCGAGGTCGTGGTGCCCTACGACACCACGCCCTTCGTCAAACTCTCCATCATGGGCGTAGTGCAGACGCTGGCCGAAGCGATTCTGCTGGTATTCCTGGTGATGTATCTGTTCCTGCAGAATTTCCGCGCCACCATCATTCCGACCATCGCGGTGCCGGTGGTGCTGCTCGGCACCTTCGGCGTGATGGCGGCGTTCGGCTTCTCGATCAACACCCTGACCATGTTCGGCCTGGTGCTGGCCATCGGCCTGCTGGTCGACGACGCTATCGTGGTGGTCGAGAACGTCGAGCGCGTGATGAGCGAGGAAGGCCTGTCGCCGAAGGAGGCGACCAAGAAGTCGATGCGCCAGATCACCGGCGCGCTGGTCGGCATCGGGCTGGTGCTGTCGGCCGTGTTCATTCCGATGGCCTTCTTCGGCGGCTCGACCGGCGTCATCTACCGCCAGTTTTCGATCACCATCGCGGCAGCGATGGGGCTATCGGTCCTGGTGGCGATCGTGTTCACGCCGGCGCTGTGCGCAACGATGCTGAAGCCGATCGAAAAGGGCCATGAACACGGCGAGGGGGGCTGGTTCTCCGGCTTCTTCCACTGGTTCAACGGCATGTTCACCCGCAACACCGAGCGCTACGAATCGGCGGTCGGCAAGATCCTGCAGCGCAGCGTCCGTTTCCTGGCGATCTATGCCGCGATCATCGGCGTGCTGGCGCTGCTGTTCCTGCGCATGCCGACCTCCTTCCTGCCGGAGGAGGACCAGGGCGTGATGTTCACCCAGATCATGCTGCCGGCCGGTGCGACCCAGGAACGCACCGTCGAGGTGTTGAAGAAAGTCGAGCATCATTTCCTCGTCAACGAGAAAGACAACGTGAGGTCGATCTTCACCGCTGCCGGCTTCAGCTTCGGCGGCAGCGGCCAGAACATGGGCCTCGGCTTCGTCGGCATGAAAGACTGGGACGAACGCCAAGAACCGGGGCAGGACGTGAAGTCGGTCGCCGGCCGCGCGATGGCTGCGTTCTCGCAAATCCGCGAGGCAATGGTGTTCGCCTTCGTGCCACCGGCGGTGATCGAACTCGGCACCGCGAGCGGCTTCAACGTGCAGCTACAGGATCGCGCCGGCCTCGGCCACGACGCGCTGATCGCGGCGCGCAACCAGTTCCTCGGCATGGCCGCGCAGGACACGCGCCTGGTGGGCGTGCGTCCGAACGGCCAGGACGATGTCGCCGAGTACCAGCTCGACATCGACCATGCGAAAGCCGGAGCGCTCGGCGTCTCGGTCGCCGACATCAACGACACCCTCGCCACCGCCTGGGGCGGCACTTACGTCAACGACTTCATCGACCGCGGCCGCATCAAGAAGGTGTATCTACAGGCCGACGCCGAGGCGCGCATGAAGCCGGAGGATCTGGCCAAATGGTACGTGCGCAACAAGCAGGGCGACATGGTGCCGCTGTCGGCGTTCACGACCGCGCACTGGGCCTACGGCTCGCCGCGGCTGGAGCGCTACAACGGCCAGCCGTCGGTCGAGTTGCAAGGCCAGGCCGCGCCCGGCCTGTCGTCGGGCGAGGCGATGGCGGTCGTCGAGGAACTCATCGCCAAGCTGCCGCCCGGCATCGGCTACGAATGGACCGGCACCTCGTTCGAGGAGCGGCGCAGCGGCTCGCAGGCACCGGCGCTATATGCGCTGTCGCTGCTGGTGGTGTTCCTGTGCCTGGCGGCACTCTATGAAAGCTGGTCGGTGCCGTTCGCCGTGATGCTGGTGGTGCCGCTCGGCGTGCTCGGCGCGCTGCTCGCTGCGACCGGGCGCGGCCTGTCGAACGACGTCTATTTCCAGGTCGGCCTGCTGGCTACCATCGGCCTGTCGTCGAAAAACGCCATCCTGATCGTGGAATTCGCCAAGGCGCAGATGGAACAGGAAGGCAAGGATCTGATCACGGCAACACTGGAGGCGGTACGCATGCGGCTGCGCCCGATCCTGATGACCTCGCTCGCTTTCGGTCTCGGCGTGCTGCCTCTGGCGATCGCCACCGGCGCCGGCTCGGGCAGCCAGAACGCGATCGGTACCGGGGTGCTCGGCGGCACCATCGCCGGCACCCTGCTCGGTCTCTTCTTCATCCCGCTGTTCTACGTGGTGATCAAGCGGATATTCAAGGGCAAGCCGCAGGCGGCAGACGCCGCCCCTGCTGCCGCCGCGCAGGAGGCCGAATGATGTTCCCGTTACGCACTCTGACCGTCGCTCTCGTCGCCACCCTGGCGAGCGCCTGCAGCCTGATCCCGGATTACCAGCGCCCAGCGGCGCCAGTACCGGCAAGCTTCCCCGGCGCAACGCAGGCTGCTGCGGCAACACCGGCGGCCGACACCATCGCCTGGCGCGATTACTTCGCCGATACCCGACTGCGTGAGGTGATCGCGCTGGCGCTGACCAACAACCGCGATCTGCGGGTCGCCGCGCTCAATATCGAGAAGGCGCGCGCACAATACCGCATCCAGCGCGCCGACCTGTTCCCTGCGATCGGCGCCAACGGCAGCCAGACCGCACAGCGCCTACCGGGCGATCTGACGTCTAGTGGCGAGGCCGACGTCACCCGCCAGTACAGTGCCACGATAGGCTTTGCTGCCTACGAACTGGATTTCTTCGGCCGCATCCGCAGCCTCAACGCGCAGGCGCTGGAACTTTACCTCGGCACCGAGGAAGCGCGCCGCAGCGCGCAGATCAGTCTAGTGGCGGAAGTCGCCAACGCCTGGCTGATCCTCGCTGCCGACCGCGAGCGCCAGGCGCTGGCGCGCAGCACCTATGAAACGCGGCAGAAATCCTACGATCTGATCCGCCGCAGTTTCGAAGCCGGCGCGGTCTCGGCGCTCGACCTGCACCAGTCGCAGACGCTGCTGGAAAGCGCCCGTGCCGACGTTGCGCGTTACCGCACCTTCGTCGCGCAGGACGAGAACGCGCTCACACTCGTCGCTGGCGCCCCGGTGCCCGCCGAGCTGCTGCCCGGCACGCTCACCGGCAGCGTCAGCGCGGTGGCTGAATTGCCGGCCGGCATCCCTTCCGACGTGCTCGCCCGACGCCCCGATATCCTGCAGGCCGAACGTGCGTTGCGCGCAGCCAATGCCAGCATCGGTGCCGCACGCGCGGCCTTCTTCCCGAGCATCAGCCTGACCGCTGCCGCCGGTACCGCCAGCAGTACGCTCGGCGGCTTGTTTGACGGCGGATCCGGCACCTGGAGCTTCATGCCGCAGATCCGCATCCCGATTTTCGAGGCCGGCCGCTTGCAGGCGAGCCTCGACGTGACCGAGGTGCAACGCGACATCAACGTGGCGCAGTACGAGAAAGCCATCCAGAGCGCGTTCCGCGAAGTGGCCGACGCGCTGGCGGAACGCACCACGCTTGCCGAGCGGGTCGACGCGCGGCGGCGCCTGGTCGAGGCCACCCGGGCGAGTTTCCGCCTGTCGGAGGCACGTTACCGGGGCGGGGTGGACAGCTACCTCGGCCTGCTCGACGCCCAGCGCACGCTCTATCTCGCCGAGCAGGAACTGATCGCCGTGCGGTTGCTCGATGCCTCCAATCGCGTGACACTGTACAAGGCGCTGGGCGGCGGCTGGCGGTGAGCGCCACGCTCCGCTAGTATCGTTTTGAGCGCCGGTGGTTCCTGCCGGCGCGATCCGTGCGTGCTCACCGCCATGAATGCAACCGCAGCATCCCGTCCTGTGCCGAATGGAGCTCGACATGAAACGACTGCCTACCTGCTTTCTGTCCCACGGCGGCGGCCCATGGCCGTATCTCACCGGTGAGTTCCGCGCGCACTATCGCCTGCTCGAAGCGTCGCTGCAGGCGTTTGCGCGGGAACTCGGCGCCAAGCCCCGCGCGGTTCTGATGGTGTCTGGCCACTGGGAGGCGAATGAATTCACTGTGATGGCGAGCCCGCGCCCGCCCATGGTCTACGACTACTACGGTTTTCCGGAGCACACCTACCATGTCCGCTACGATGCGCCCGGCTCGCCCGAACTGGCTGGCAGCGTGAAGAATCTGCTCGAAGCGGCAGGGCTCGGAGCCCGGCTCGATGCAAACCGCGGCTTCGATCACGGCTGTTTCACCCCGATGGCCGTGATGTATCCGGAAGCCGACGTCCCCATCGTGCAACTATCGCTGAAGACCGGCTACGACCCGCAAACCCATCTTGCTGCGGGCCGGGCGCTCGCGCCCCTGCGCGACGAAGGCATATTGATCGTCGGCAGCGGTTTGAGCTATCACAATCTGCGGGAGTTCGGCGAGCAGGCCAAGACGGCATCGGAGGCATTCGATGAATGGCTGCAGGAGACCCTCGTGCGCACGCCGCCGGGACAGCGTTCGCAACGCCTGCTGCAATGGGAACACGCGCCATCGGCCCGGCGCGCCCATCCGCAGGCAGACCACCTGATCCCGCTGATGGTGGCAGTCGGCGCAGCCGAAGACGAAGCGGCCGCCTGCATTTACCACGAGCAGGGCTTCTTCGGTGGCGTGACGGCATCGAGCTTCCGCTTCGGCCAGACGGCGGAATGACGGCGCGTTAGCCGATACCCGCTACTGCTCGAAGATAAACGCGCAATAAAGCACCTCCGGCCCGGCCCGGCCCGGCCGGAAATCCTGGGCGATCGCTCCCGCCTCGTCCTGTCGCCTCAATGCATCGTGCCCGCGGCCGCGTCGAGCGGGCGGCCATTACGGATTTCCTCCGGCGTGGCATCGCGGATGTCCATCACATTCACCAGGCAGGTCACGCTCTGCCCGGCCAGCGAGGGATTGCCATCCAGCCTGAGTTTGCCATCCTCGATCGACGTGACGTAAAAAACCTTGGTCTCGCCCGACCCGTTTTCAAACATGACTTCGGCCCCAACCCGGCGGAATTGCGGCGGCACATTGTCAAGTTCCTCGACGAAAACCAGGCTCTCGTCGCGCAACCCGTACCCCTCCTCGGGCGCCAGCGTGATCTCGACCCGGTCGCCCACCTTGCGGCCCGTTACCGCCGATTCGATCGCCGGCAAAATACCGCTGTTGGCACCGTGCACAAAGCCGACCGGAATGTCGTGCTGCTCGACGACCATGCCGCGCGCATCGAGTATTGAATAGGTGATATATACGAGTTTGTTGTGTGTCACGGTAACCATGCTGTCCCATCCCGAACCGTCAAAGAAAGCGCTGCGCCCTGGCCTCGCTGGCGTCTGTGCTGCCTGCTGCTTATGATACCTTCGAAGCCTGCCCCACACACCGCCAGCCATGAAACCACTCAAACACCTGCCCGCCTGGAAAACGCTGGAACAGCACTTCAAGGACATGCGCGCATTCGACATGCGCAACGCATTCCGCGAAGACGCCCATCGCTTCGAACGCCTGTCGCTACGCTGCGGCAACCTGCTGCTCGACTATTCGAAGAACCGCGTCACGACGGATACGATGCAGCATCTGATGCAACTGGCGCGCGAGTCCGATCTGGAGGGCATGCGCAATGCCATGTTCAGTGGCGAGCGTATCAACTTCACCGAGCGGCGCGCGGTGCTGCATACCGCCCTGCGTGCGCCGGTGCGCCCGCCGCTGGTAGTGGAAGGGATGGATGTCGAGCGTGAAGTCGCAGCCGTGCTCAACCGCATGCAGCGCTTCGTCGAATCGGTCCACAACGGCGGCTGGCGCGGCCATACCGGCAAGCCGATCCGCGACGTGGTGAACATCGGCATCGGCGGCTCCGACCTGGGGCCGGCGATGGTGTGCCACGCGCTCGATCATTACGCGGTGGAAAGCGTGCGGGTGCATTTCGTCTCCAACCTCGACCCCGCGCATCTGGCCAGCACGCTCGCGCAGATCGACCCCGAGACCACCCTGTTCATCGTCGCCTCGAAAACCTTCACCACGCTGGAAACGCTGGCCAACGCCAATTCGGCCAAGGCCTGGCTGCTGGCTGCGCTGCGTACCCCCGCCGCGGTGGCACGGCATTTCGTGGCGCTGTCGACCAACGTGCAGGCAGTCGAGGCTTTCGGCATCGACCCGGACAACATGTTCATCTTCTGGGACTGGGTGGGGGGACGCTATTCGCTGTGGTCGGCAATCGGCTTGTCGATAGCGCTGCAGATCGGCTGGGGCAATTTCCAGGCGCTGCTTGCCGGCGCCCACGCAATGGACATCCATTTCAGGGAGGCGCCGCTGGAAGCCAACATGCCGGTCATCCTCGGCATGCTCGGCATCTGGTACGCCAACTTCTGGGGCACCGACACCTACGGCATCTTCCCCTACGACCAGCGCCTGCGTCTGCTGGTGCCGTTCCTGCAGCAGCTCGACATGGAGTCGAATGGCAAGAACGTCAACCGTGCCAACAAGCGGGTCAACTACAACACCGGCCCCATCGTGTGGGGCGCCCCCGGCACCAACGGCCAGCACGCGTTCTTCGAGCTGGTGCACCAGGGCACGCGGCTGATTCCGACCGACTTTCTGGCAGCCGCGGTCAACCCCACGCCGCTGGCCGACCAGCACGAATGGCTGCTGGCCAACTGCCTGGCGCAGACCGAGGCGCTGCTGAAAGGCAAGTCGCGCGCGGTGATCGAGGCCGAGCTGATCGCCCAGGGCATGAGCCGCGAGGCCGCGCGCGCGCTGGCGCCGCACAAGGTGTTCCCCGGCAACCGCCCGAGCAATACGCTCCTCTACCAGAAACTCGACCCGCACACGCTGGGCATGCTGCTCGCGCTCTACGAACACAAGATTTTCGTACAGGGCGTGATCTGGCAGATCAACAGCTTCGATCAGTGGGGCGTCGAACTCGGCAAGCAGCTGGCGCCGCCGATCCGCGCCGCGCTCAGCTCCGTCAGGGTCATCGGCGAGCACGACGGCTCCACCCTCGGGTTGATCACCGACATCCGCCGGCGGCGCGGCCTCAGTACCTGACGCGCACGCGGTAGTTGAGCGTCGCCCTGCCCTCGGCCGGCACCCGCACCCGCCATTCGGCAGTGCCGGCAGCCACCTTGGTGTGCGGCTGCGATTCGGAGAGCATCGTCCAGTCGCCCGGCATCGGCTCGCGCACTGTAACGGTGACCGCTTCCGGCTTGGCATTCTTCAGCACGATCTCGTAGGCCGACTCGAACACGTAGTTGGTGCGGTCGGTGCCGGCGAGCTTCCTGAAGTCGGTCTGTTTCCTGTCGGCGGTGACGTCGAAGGCGTCGCCCAGCTTGAGGCGTACGATCTCGTTCTTCGGTGTGTGGTCGATGCGATCCTCGCCGACAAACTGCGCGTTGCCCTGGCTGTCCTTCTTGTAAACCCGGACGATTCCCCGGGGCAGCGGCACGCCCATACCTTCGCCCTTGTTGTCGAATTCGACGAACACGCCCACCTTGATTTTCTGTCCCAGTTCGCCGTGCTGGCCCGAGTAGTAATAAGCCGCGCCTTCGAGCAGGAATGTCTTCTGCAGCGGCACCCGGCCGGCCGACATCAGCGCCACCTGCTTGGTCTGGTTTTCCGCCAGCGTGGTGGGACGTTGCAGCGTATAGAGGTGATATTCGAACAGGGATTCCTGCTGCATCTCGGCAGCGTCGGCCGTTTTCGCCGCCATCGCCATTGTCGCGCGCGGCACCGGCTGGGCGTCACGCACCCGGTTGAGATCGCCCGCCACCAGTTGCAGCCTGGCGTTGGGATAGGCTGCGCCGCTCTGGTTGGTCAGCGTCACCCAGCCGTTGAGATCCATCCGGTCGTCAGCGGCATTGAGCTCGGCGACATAATCGGCCCGCCACGACAGCCCGCCGGTCAGATAGGACAATTCCAGATCCTGTACGCCCGCCGACGGGTTGAGCAGCGAAATGACGAGTGTGGGCTTGTCGCGCAAGGTATCGGGCACACCCGCAAACGCCAGCCGCCCCGGCACGCCGGTTTCGATACGGTCGGCGAACTTGAGCACGACGCCGCCGTTGGTCGCCAGCACGCTCGCCGTTTCGCGGGTTTCCGTGCCGCTGGTGGGGTGGGTGCGGATAACGCCAACCTCGCGTCCGACGTATTTTTCGAGCAGCTTTTGCGGCGTCAGCAAATCGAAATCGAAGTTCTGCTCCAGCAGGCGGAATCCGGCGGGGCTCGACACATTGCGCAGTTGAGCCGTCTCCGGGCGCATCTGCGCCGAGACTTCGCGCCACGCCAGCCGGTTGAAGTCGCGCCCGAGCCTGACCCGCCGCGCATCCTTAATCAAAGCCAGATTGTCGTTGTAGATGGTGACCGCGACGCCCTGCTGATCGGCTGCCGTACTGCCGATCTCATCGCCCGGCGCGCCCCAGCCTGGCTGAGAAGTGGCGAGCAGCCCGGCCATCATCACATGCAGCAGCAGCTTCTTCGTCATGTCGCCTCCTTCATGTCTTGCGGCAACCGGCATGATGCCCGATACACGCGAAAAATGGTTCGCAGCGCTAGAATGACCGGACACACTTTGCACCGACAGCCATGAGCGTAGACGACTTCCATTCATCCCGCATCGTCGGCGGCGGCATCAATACCCGCGAATCCGATCAGCCCGTGGCGGTGACGCAAATGCTGGGCATCGCCAGCAGCAGCCCGGTTCGCGAGGAAGCCCTGCGGGAGCGTTTCCTGTCGTTCGATCCCCTGTTCGATGCCGCTTCCAGCCTGGTCGCCCACCAGCTGGTGCTGCGCGGACGCACTGCGGGTGCCGATGCGCCGCCCGAACTCCGGCAAATGGACGAGGACATGTTGCTGACCGGCCTGTATTCGCTGACGCAGGACGGCCTGACCAGTGAATTGCCCCTGCTGGTGCGGATCAGCGCCGACGTGCTGTTCAGCGACATCCCGCAGCAACTCGATCACCGCCAGCTGATCTGGTGCGTAAGCCTTGATAACGAACAGCATTTGGCGCGCGCCCTCGCCCTGCAGGACGCCGGACTGACGTTCTGCCCCAGCCTCGACCGCAACCACGCGATGGTGCAGGACAGCGCTTCCGCCTGGCGCTATCTGGCCTGCCGCGCCGACGATATTCCACCCGCGGTGTCTGCGCGCCTGATCGTGGAAGGGGTACGGCACACCCATTCCCAGGCACGCTGGCCTGCAAACGCCTGGTTCAAAGGCAGCCTGTTTTCGGGCGACACCCAGCCTGCCGCCCATACCCACGAGCAGGCCGTACAACTCGACTTGCTGGCGATCGCGCTGCGTCATTCGCTCGATACGCTGATCCAGTTTTTCCGGCTGAACCCGGACATGGCGCCACGTCTGCTCGCGATCGCCAATTCGCCGGTCGGTGGTCTGAGCCGCCCCGCCGAATCGGCCGCTCATGCACTGGTCATGCTGGGCCCCCAGCGCGCCGCCCGCGTGGCGATACTGCTGGCCCTGACCGGCAGGCAGCCTGGCGAAGCCACGCGCAACTATGCCGTGACCGCGCTCACGCGCGCACTCTTCATGGGCAAAGTCACGCGTCTGGGCGCGCCGGCCGAGAGCGCTGCCGCCGCATTCGAGATCGGCCTGCTGTCGGCCGCCCCCCATGCGCTGTCGCTATCGCTAGAGGCGCTGATCCGCAAGCTGGGGCTGGCGGCGACCAGCGTGCGGGCCTTGAGCGCACACCCCTCCCCCGAAGGCGCCATGCTGCAACTGGCGCACGCCTGTGAAAACAACGATGCCGGGATACTGGCCCACTATGCGCAGCAGCTGGATATCCCGTTGCATCAGATTTCGGTGGCCTACCTGGATGCCCTGATCGCGGCCTCGGCGCTCGACACAGCATTGCATTGAAGCAGCGTAAAATGGCGATTTTTGTCCGCACGCCTGTTCCATGCACCCCACCCTGGTTTTCGACATTGAAACGATCCCCGACCTTGCCGGATTCGCCGCGGCCAACGGCCTGATCGAAGCGGCCCTCCCGCACGCCGAACTCGCCGAACTGGCACTGCTGAACCGTCGCCAGAAAACCGGCGGCGACTTCATGCCGCACCACCTGCACCGCATCGTCGCCATTTCCTGCGTGCTGAGGAGCGGCGACCAGCTCCGCGTGTGGTCGCTCGGCGAGCCCGACAGCAGCGAGGCCGAACTGATCCAGCGCTTCTACGACGGCATCGAGCGCTACACCCCGCAGCTGGTGTCGTGGAACGGCGGCGGCTTCGACCTGCCGGTGCTGCACTATCGCAGCCTGATCCATGGCGTGACGGCGGCACGCTACTGGGACTGGGGCGACGACGACAAGGATTTCAAGTGGAATAACTATCTGGGCCGCTACCACACCCGCCATCTGGATTTGATGGACGTGCTGGCGATGTACCAGCCGCGCGCCAACGCGCCGCTCGACCAGATGGCCAAGTTGTGCGGCTTTCCCGGCAAGCTCGGAATGGACGGCTCGAAAGTGCTGGACGCCTTTCAGCAAGGGGAAATCGAGGCCATCCGCAATTACTGCGAAACCGACGTGATGAACACCTGGCTGGTCTATCTGCGCTTCCAGAAAATACGCGGCACGCTCTCCGAGTCGGCCTACGCCGCCGAGATCGAACGTGCGCGCAGCACCGTGCAAGCCCATTCTGCCCCGCACTGGCAGGAATTCCTGGCAGCCTGGGCATGAACCCCATCGTCGACATTCTCTCTCTCGATCACGAAGGCCATGGCGTGGCGCGCATCGACGGCAAGGTCACCTTCGTCGACGGCGCCCTGGCGGGCGAACGCGCGGAAATCTCAGTCTATCGCAAGCATGCCAAATACAATTCGGCCAACGCGGTCGCCATCCTCAGCGCCAGCGCCCAGCGCGCCGAGCCGCGCTGCCGCTATTTCGGCCGTTGCGGCGGCTGTTCGATGCAGCATCTGGAGGCCAGCGCCCAGGTTGCTGCCAAGCAGCGCGTGCTGGAAGAAAGCCTCGCCCGCATCGGCAAAGTCCGCCCCGACGTCATCCTGCCCGCCCTGCATGGCCCCAGTTGGGGCTATCGCCACCGCGCCCGGCTATCGTCGCGCCTGGTCGACAAGAAAGGCGGGGTGCTGGTCGGCTTCCACGAAAAACGTTCCAGCTTCATTGCCGACATGGCGAGCTGCGAGATCCTCACTCCCGATGTCTCGGCGCTGATCCAGCCGCTGCGCGAGTTGATCGTGCAGCTGTCGAACGCCGACCGCACCCCGCAGATCGAGGTTGCGGTCGGCGAACACGTCACCGTGCTGGTGTTCCGCCTGCTTGAGCCATGGAATGACGAGGACGCCGCCAAAGTGCGCAGTTTCGCCGAACGCCACCGCGTGCAGGTGTGGGAGCAGAAAAAAGGCCCCGATACCGCGCGCCCGTTCTGGCCGGACATTGCGCCCGAACTCAGCTACACCCTGCCAGAGTTCGGTCTCGTCATGCCTTTCAGGCCGACCGAATTCACCCAGGTCAACACCGCCATCAACCGCGCCCTGGTCGGCCGCGCCCTGCGCCTGCTGCAGCCCCGCGCCGGCGAGCGCATCGCTGACCTGTTCTGCGGCCTGGGCAATTTCACCCTGCCGATCGCCCGCAGCGGCGCCGAGGTGCTCGGCATCGAGGGCAGTGCCGACCTGGTTGCCCGCGCGCGTGAAAACGCCCTGCGCAACCACCTGCCCAATGCCCGCTTCGCGGTCGACAACCTGTTCGAGATGACGCCGGAAAAATTCGCCGCCCTTGGACATTTCGACAAATTGCTGATCGATCCACCGCGTTCCGGTGCCATCGAGGTCGTCAAATCCCTGCCCGACAGCGGTGGGCCGCAACGCATCGTCTATGTCTCGTGCGATCCCGCCACGCTGGCGCGCGACGCCGAGGTGCTGGTGCACCTCAAGGGCTACCGGATCGAAGCGGCAGGCGTCGCCAACATGTTCCCGCACACCGCGCACGTGGAGTCGATAGCGCTTTTCCAGCGCTAATCCATTAAACTCACGCGCTTAACTCATTATCGAAAAACATGGCACTCATCGTACAAAAATACGGCGGCAGCTCGGTCGCCAATGTCGAACGCATCCGCGCAGTGGCCGAACGCGTGGCCAAATTCAAGATGCTCGGTCATCAGGTGGTGGTGGTGCTCTCGGCCATGTCGGGCGAGACCAATCGGCTGATTGCGCTGGCCAAACAGATCCAGTCCACCCCCGACCCGCGCGAGCTGGACGTGATGGTATCCACCGGCGAACAGGTCACCATCGCCCTGCTGGCGATGGCGCTGAAAGACCTGGGCCTGAAAGCGAAAAGCTACACCGGCGCACAGGTGCGCATCCTCACCGACAATGCCTTCACCAAGGCGCGCATTCTGTCGATCGACGAATCCAGAATGCGCGCCGACCTGGACTCCGGCCACGTGGTCGTGGTCGCCGGCTTCCAGGGAGTCGACGAACAGGGCAACACCACCACGCTGGGGCGCGGCGGCTCCGATACCACCGGCGTGGCGCTGGCAGCCGCGCTCAAGGCCGACGAATGCCAGATCTACACCGATGTCGATGGCGTCTACACCACCGATCCGCGCATCGTGCCCGAGGCACGCCGGCTGAAGACCATCACCTTCGAGGAAATGCTGGAAATGGCGAGCCTCGGCTCCAAGGTGCTGCAGATCCGCTCGGTCGAGTTTGCCGGCAAATACAAGGTCAAACTGCGGGTGCTGTCCAGCTTTCAGGACGAAGGCGACGGCACCCTCATCACATTCGAGGAAGACGACAACATGGAACAGGCCATCATCTCCGGCATTGCATTCAACCGCGACGAAGCCAAGATCACCGTGGTCGGCGTGCCCGATCATCCCGGCATCGCCTACCAGATCCTCGGCCCGGTGGCCGATGCCAACATCGACGTCGACATGATCGTGCAGAACGTGGGGCACACCAATACCACCGACTTCACCTTCACCGTACACCGCAACGACTTCGCCAAGGCGATGGATATCGTCAAGGTGACCGCGGCCAGCATTGGCGCGCGCGAGGTCACCGGTGACGACAAGATCGCCAAAATCTCCATCGTCGGCGTCGGCATGCGCTCGCACGTCGGCATTGCCCGCAAGATGTTCGAGACCCTGTCGGTCGAAAACATCAACCTGCAGATGATCTCCACATCCGAGATCAAAATCTCCGTCGTGGTCGAAGACAAATACATGGAACTTGCCGTGCGCGCACTGCACCAGGCGTTCGAGCTGGATAAAGCCACGGCCTGAGGTGGCGTTTGCCCGCGCATTCCGCTACAATGCGCGGCGGTTCGGAGACGTGGCCGAGTGGTTGAAGGTACTCCCCTGCTAAGGGAGCATGCGGGCTTAAACCTGCATCGAGGGTTCGAATCCCTCCGTCTCCGCCAAAACCCCATATCAGCAAGACTCAAAAAGCCTCACCCGCCCATGTAACTCAAGGGTTTCACAAAAAAGCTTGACTCACACCGCCTCATCCATAACCATCAAATCTCAGTCCGATTGATGGGAAAATAGATGGGCAGGAAAACCGTAGCACCCCTTAGCGTCAAAGAAGTCATCAAGAAGGCGAAGACCCCCGGCTTTCATGCCGTTGGTGGCACGGCTGGCCTGTACCTTAAAGTCACCGACGAAGGCGCGCGGTCATGGCTGCTGCGCTACAGCTTTAACGGCAAGCGGCGCGACATGGGGCTTGGGTCTTTCGACGATGTGACCCTTGAAGCCGCCCGAACCAAGGCGCAAGAATGGCGCGGGAAGGCCAAGACAGGGATAGACCCCATCGCAGCGCGCCGCCAGACAGCCGCCACCGACAAAGCAGACGCCGCCAAGGGCACCACCTTTGCCGAGTGCGCACAGGCCTTCATCTCAATGAAGGGCACCGAATGGAAGAACCTCAAGCATCGCCAGCAATGGGAAAACACCCTCACCACCTACGCCTACCCATCAATCGGGGCGCTTCCGGTGGGTCAGGTTGATACAGACAAGGTCTTGGCTGTGCTGACTCAGCCAGTCAAGGTTTTGGGCGCGCATTACCCGCTGTGGAACGCGAAGACCGAGACCGCCACACGCCTGCGTGGACGCATCGAGAATATTCTCGACTGGGCAGCCGCGAAGCCGCGTGAGTACCGCAGTGGTGACAATCCTGCGCGATGGGCTGGCCATCTTGAGAACTCACTGCCAGACCCCAATAGAATCAGGACTGTGAAGAATCATGCCGCCCTGCCCCATAAAGAGCTTGGGCTGTTCATGACGCGGCTGGTCAAGATTGATGGAATGGGGTCTCGGGCGCTGGAATTCGCCATCCTGACCGCCGCCCGATCTGGTGAGGTGCGCGGCGCGACATGGTCTGAGATCGACTTTGATGCTGCCGTCTGGACTGTGCCGGCCAAACGCATGAAGGGTGGAATAGAGCATCGTGTCCCACTGTCCGGACGGGCAATCCAGCTACTCATGAGGACACCCCGCTACGAGGGCACAGACCTGATTTTCCCCGGAATGTTAAATCAGCCGTTGTCAGATATGAGCCTAACAGCCGTTCTCCGTCGCATGGCCGACAAGGGCTTGGTTTCTGCCGGCCTGACTGTTCACGGCTTCCGTTCGACGTTTCGGACATGGGTTTCCGATACCGAGCGATCCGGTGACGCAGCGGAACGTGCGCTCGCCCACAAGCCCCCGACCAAGCTTGCGCAGGCATACGACAGGACGGACATGTTCGAGCCGCGCCGCAAGTTGATGAACGAGTGGGCGAATTTTTGCGACTTGGCGGTTCTTGAGGCCGCAAGGACAAGCCCACCAGTCTGGACACCGCCGTAAAAGCCATTTCCCGGCACATCATCATGATCAGCGCTTCGAAGAACAAGGTAAATCCACTGAGCCGGCCCACCCAATCCGGTTCGACCTGACGAATGCTGCCATCGGACAAGCGCATTCGCGTAACCACGCGCTGCTGCGCAGACCGAAGGGCTGGCGTCTGCCTGATGATGCTTTCATGGGCAATGGCGGCTTACTGATCATAAAGCTGCCGGTGGAGAGAATCTGATGTCGGCCCGCTTCTGTTAAGGGTTGTACGATGCCTGCCCTCACCCGCAGGCCTGACAGTACGCGAGCGAGCCAGGCGGGCAGGCGTCGGACAAGCCTCGAGGGAGGAAACCGCGGGATGCACCGATGGCGGCTGGGGAGCCTACCGGTCTATGGGGATTTGAAGGGTTGCACTCGAGCTGGACGTGGCGATGAGGCGGATCAACTTCTGCTGGGCAGCTGTTCGATATCGCCACCCGGAGCGGATACGCTCAATGATCCGGGATGGTCTCAGGCACCAAACCCCATTATTCCAGCGCAGGGCAAAGCCGTCCGCTATCGGCACTGGACACTGAAGAGCCGACGGTTGGCTGATGCATCGGGAAGCGGTCACGCTCATGGCGCACCTCGAAACGGTGGTGGTGCACGGATCGGTTGCCCGCGCATCAGAACCTCAACCACGATCATCGCTGCCCCACAGTCCGGACAGACAAAGGTCGGCTGAGCAACGTTGGGGGCTGCATCCGTACCCGGGGAATCGGCGTCAGCGTTGGCTACGACGTGAAGCAATTCACGAACCTTCGCCAGGTGATCCCTCCGTCCGCTATTGGCAAGCAGCCCATAGTGGCGGATGCGGTGGAAGCCCCCAGGCAGCACATGCAGCAGGAAGCGCCGCATGAACTCGTCGGCGCTGAGCGTCATGCTCTTGTAGCGCGTCCTGCCCTTGGCCCGGTAATCCTTCCAGCGGAAGCTGACGCCGCGCTCGTCGAGGGCGATCAATCGGCTGTTGGAGATCGCCACCCGATGGGTATAGCGCGACAGATATGCCAGCACCGCCGCCGGCCCGGCAAACGGGCGCTTGGCGTAGACCACCCACTCACATTTCCGCAACGGTTGCAGCCAGTCGGCGAAGACCGTCGCGTCGGCGAGTTGCGCGTAGTCACCGAAGAACTGCAATTGACCGCTGCGATACGCCGTCTCGAGCGCTTCGAGGAAGCGGCGACGAAACAACCGCGACAGCACCCGCACCGGCAGGAAGAAGCCCGGCTTGCATGAGACCCAGCGCGTGCCGTTGGGCGACAGCCCGCCGCCGGGGACGATGCCATGCACGTGGGGATGGTGCGTTAGCGCCGATCCCCACGTGTGCAGCACCAGGGTCACGCCGATGTGCGCGCCCAGATGCTTCGGGTCGGCGGCAATGGTGCGCAGGGTCTCGGCGGCGACCTCGAACAGCAGTGCATAGATCACCGCCTTGTTGGTGTAGGCGATGGCACTGATCGGGGCCGGCAGGGTGAACACCACGTGGTAATAGTCCACCGGCAGCAGATCGGCCTGGCGGGCTTCGAGCCAACGCCGTGCGGCGGTTCCCTGGCATTTCGGGCAATGCCGGTTACGGCAGGAATTGTAGGCGATCTCGGTGTGCTCGCAGGCGTTGCAGTGCAGCACATGTCCCCCCAGCGCCGCGCTGCGGCACTGTTCGATGGCCGACATGACCTTGAGCTGACCCCGGCTCAGGTGGCCACACTCAGCTTGCCGCCAGGCTGGCCCGTGGACACGGAAGATATCCGCGACCTCCAGGGCGCAACGTCCCATGGCCGCGACCTATGCGGGGTGCAGGGTCTCGATGGGACTGACCACCTCGCGCAGGATGTCGGTGGCGACCTGAGCATACAGTGCGGTGGTCTCGAGCTTCTTGTGTCCGAGCAGAACCTGGATCACCCGGATATCCACCTTGGCTTCCAGCAGGTGGGTGGCGAAGCTGTGACGCAGCGTATGCATGGAGACGCGCTTGTCGATGCCCGCTGCGTCTGCTGCGGCATGGATGGCCCGGTTGAGCTGACGGGTGCTGAGCGGGTCGATCGGATCGAGGCCCGGAAACAGCCAGCCGCCATCGAGCATCCTGCCCTGGGCACGCGCGACCCGCCACCAGCTGCGCAGGCGCTTGAGCAGCACCGGCGAGAGCATAGCGTAGCGATCCTTGCCACCCTTGCCCTGTTCAATGCGCAGCGTCATGCGCTGGCTGTCGATGTCGCCAATCTTCAGCGCCACCACCTCGCTAGCGCGCAGTCCTGCGCCGTAGGCGACCGAGAGCGCCGTCTGATGCTTGAGGTTGCCGGCCGCAGCGATCAGGCGCGCCACCTCCTCACGGCTCAATACCACCGGCAGCGTGTGCGGGACATGCACCGGCTGCATCTTGGCCGTCAGCTCGGGATGATCGGCGGTAACGTCGAAGAAGAACTTCAGCCCGGTGATGGCCGCATTGAGCGAGACCGGCGAGATGCCGTGATCGACCAGATACAACTGGTAGTTGCGCAGATCCTCCACGCTGGCGGTGTCGGGCGGCCGGTGCAGATAGCCGGCGAACTGCCGTACGGCGCGCAGATAGTGGCTCTGTGTCTTGGGGGAGAGCTTGCGCATCCGCATGTCGTCGATCATGCGTTGCCGCAGCGGACTGATGGTTTGAGGGGAAGGTTTCATGGCTCGGCTCCTGTCGAAGTACGAGGCGGATTGCCTCATTCCTCAACATAGAAACCGGGGCCTTGGTCTCAACTACCTACCGGCCCCGAGTCGGAGCGCCTACCGCGCGAGCGGTTTAGTCCCCTCGGCCTAAGCGGTCCCTGGGGATCTAAACCCACGACTTCTGCTATGGATTCGTTACCAGCCATTGGACTGCCGGGGAACGCGAACGGCCGCTTTCTATCTCCGCGTCCGCGTGCTATTGCTCTTCCCAGTGTGTCCATCAAACGTGGGGAAGGTCAATCTGAGAGGTCGGGCGTTTTGTTTTACGGTGCCCAAAACTATTGCATTTCATTGTCCTGCGGGGTGTCCACAGGACAACGATGCTTATAGGTCGTTCAGGATGGTACCGTAAGCATCCCCCTTACCTTTCTCGGATTTATGGGTATCACCAGGCTGGTGCGGAGTGTGAGGACCCTTGTCCAACAGGACCGAGCCGTAAGTATCACCACTGCCCTTGGCGGCTGCGTGCATGTCACCCGGTTGGTGCGGAAAATGGCTGTCATGCATATTGAGAATGCTGTCCTTCAGATCAGGGTTGCCGTCCATGTCATGTGCGAATACGGGGGAGAATACGACAACCAGAGCAACAGAGCTGATAAAAGAGTGAATGCGTTTCATGATCGATTCCTATTGAAATTGAGATAAACATCACCGCTTGTGATGTTGGAGCCAGTATGGTTTGGCAACTTCAACGGGAACCTGATGCAGGGATTACAAATGCGTCATCCGTAATGAGTAGCATGTTTTTGTGCATGCCTTCCACTGCGGGATTAATTCTCCTGGCTTGACTGTCATCGGCTCGATGGATGGGCCACCTCTATTTGCACCTTGTGTTCCCTCGTTGCAAGGAGCGCGCAGTGAGGCTGTTATGACGGTTATCTTCACTGTAGAACTGGGCTGCCCCGGGGCAGCCCACTCGTAGACCTTGAGTATTTACCGAACACGGGGCAGTCCAAAACTGTTATTTGGACCTCATTCCATTAACGTAGGTAATGTGATTTGAAACCGCGTCATTTCGTTGCTGGACGTTACGGAAATTGATCCGCCATGTGCACTCACGATGGATTTGACAATTGCAAGGCCTAAGCCTGCGCCATCCCCTTTGCGTTGACGTGATGGGTCAACGCGGTAGAAGCGATCGAACAGTCTTGGAAGATGTTGTTCCGGAATTTTCATGCCGGGATTCTCGACGGATAAGGTGGCTTTATCCATGTGGCTTTCCAGAAACACCCGCACGGTTTGACCGGGCGGCGTGTGCCGTATGGCGTTCGATATGAGGTTGCTGAGCGCACGTCGCAACATTAGCCGGTCGCCGGATACGACAGCTGACCCTGCTTTAGCAAGTGAAACAGCGCGTTCTTCTGCCCAAGCCTCGAAATAATCGAATAAGTCTTGTGCTTCACTGGCCAGGTTTACCTTTTCCATCCCCGGTTTGATAAGGTGATTGTCGGTCTGGGCCAGATAGAGCATATCGCTAACCATCTGGGCCATGCGTTCATATTCTTCCAAACTGGAGTACAGAGTTTCCTTGTACTCGTCCTTGTTGCGTGCACTGGAAAGGGCTACCTGGGTTTGGGTCATCAGATTGGAAATGGGGGTGCGCAACTCGTGTGCGATGTTGGACGAAAAATCGGACAGCCGCCGGAACGAATCATCCAGCCGGGCCAACATGGCATTAAAAGCAGTCGCAAGAGGCTTAAGTTCGGGAGGCAAGCCTGAAGTCGGTAGGCGGTCCGACAGATGTTCGGCGGACATGCCACCCACCATGTAAGTGACCTGGCGCAAGGGGGAAAGGCCCCATCGAGTAGCAATCCATCCCAGGCAGGCTGTGGCGAAAGCAGCCAGCGCGATGGCAATGGCCAGAACTGATCGGAAGTTGCTTATGAAGCGCTCATGATGCTGGATGTCCTGCGCCACGACCACGGTGTAGGGCTTGTCACTGCCAGTGTTAATTGTCATGGCCATGCTCCGGTAGCCTCTCCCGGCCTGCGTCCATTCCTGCAAGGTGCCTGGTGTGCAGCCTGATGATAGGGTTTGGCAGGCTTGCAGCAATGTGCGCGGGAAATCTGCACCCGGTGTAGCGAACCAGGTATCCCCTGCTGTATCCGTCACTACCACTGCAAGACCCGGGTGACCGACCAGGGCGTCATCAAGTTGCTGTGGCAGAAGGTCCAGCTTCTGCTGGCTATAGGCATGCTTGAACAAATTCTGAATGAGTTCCAGCTTGCCATTGAGTTCGTGTCGATCTTCTTCCTTGAAATGGGTCTCCACCACTTGCGTCAGGAAAAATCCCGTCGTCAGCAATACCAGGGAAGCAGCCACCGCGAAAAGCAGGCTGATCCGGGTGGTCAGTGAGAAAGTTTTCAAGTTGCGGTGCCTTCCTGGGTGGACTCCAGCACGTAGCCCATCCCCCGCACGGTGTGGATGAGTTTGATCTCATGATCATTATCGATCTTGAGCCGCAATCTGCGTACCGCGACATCGATGACATTGGTATCGGAATCGAAATTCATGTCCCAGACCTGGGAGGCGATCAGACTGCGCGGCAGGACTTCGCCCTGTCGGCGCAGGAATAATTCCAGAAGGGCAAATTCCTTGGCCGTGAGTTCGATCTTGTGGCCCGCACGCATCGCGCGTCGCCGCAGCAGATCCAGTTCCAGATCGGCAGCCTTGAGCACGGTTGATTCCAGGCTGGCATGTCCCCGGCGAACCAGGCTGCGTACCCGGGCCAGCAGTTCGGCGAAAGCAAAGGGCTTCACCAAATAGTCGTCGGCCCCCATCTCCAGGCCCTTGACCCGGTCTTCCACCTGGTCGCGCGCCGTCAGAAACAGCACCGGCATGTCGATTCCGGCCCGGCGCACGCCTTCCAGAACCTGCCAACCATTAAGCCCCGGCAACATTACATCCAGAATTATCAGGTCGTAGTGGCCTGCCTTCGCGAGTTCCAGTCCCTCCCACCCATCACGGGCCAGGTCCGTAACGAAACCGGCCTCGGTGAGGCCTTGCTTCAGGTAATCGCCCGTCTTGGGCTCGTCTTCGACGATCAGGATTTTCATGGTGGGAGCGTCAGGGTGGATGCAAGCATCCTGCCACAGCTTGCGCTCAGCGTGGTGCGCATTACAGATTTGTAATCCATTTGTCAGTTTGATGTTGGGTGCGCGATTGCAAGATACGGGCATTGCTGATGTGGCCAGAGTTCTGCTGGCCAAGAGCGAGACCTCACTTAATAAAACCGGCCTTAAACGCTGACTCGATAGGCTAGACCTGTCCCTAGCCGAAGCTAAACGTCTTTTCAGATTGGAGTGCAGTCCCACATGAAACCTTTTTCCTCACATGCTTTGTCGGTTCCGAATTTTCCGCGTCGTCGATTTGTTCAAGGCCTGGCGGCGGGTGGCGTACTGCTTGGCCTGTCGACGGTCGCCAAACCGGGCTGGGCGAGTGCCGCTGAGCGGGCCGGCAGCAGCGCACCGGTGCTCACCGGCACCGAGTTCGATCTGGTCGTCGCCGAATCGCCGGTCAATTTCACCGGCAACGCGCGCATGGCCACCACCATCAATGGCTCGATACCGGCGCCCACGTTGCGCATGCGGGAGGGCGATACGGTCACGATACGCGTCACCAACAAGTTGCGCGTGCCCACGTCCGTTCACTGGCACGGCATCATCCTGCCTTACCAGATGGACGGTGTGCCGGGGATCAGTTACAAGGGCATCGCCCCGGGAGAAACCTTCACCTACCGTTTCAAGGTGGGGCAAAGCGGCACCTATTGGTACCACTCGCATTCCGGCTTTCAGGAACAGACCGGCATGTACGGCGCCATCGTCATTGAACCGGCAGCTGGCGAGCGGCTCCGCGTTGACCGTGACTATGTGGTGCAGTTATCCGACTGGACCGACGAAGACCCGATGCGGGTGTTTGCCAAGCTCAAGATGCAGAGCGACTACTACAACTTCAACGAGCCTACCGCGCCAGATTTCTTCCGTGATGTCTCGCGCAACGGCTTCAGGGCTGCACTCGACAACCGCAAGATGTGGAACGAAATGCGCATGAGCCCCACCGATCTGGCGGACATTTCGGCCTACACCTACACTTATCTCATGAACGGCAACGCACCGGACGGTAACTGGACCGGACTGTTCCGGCCGGGTGAGCGCGTGCGCTTGCGCTTTGTCAGCAGCGGCACCCAGAGCTTTTTCGATGTGCGCATCCCGGGCTTGAAAATGTCGGTGGTGCAAACCGACGGACAGGATGTCGAGCCGGTGACGGTGGACGAATTCCGCTGCGGACCGGGTGAAACCTATGACGTGATCGTGGAACCCAGGGACGACGCCTACACGATTTTTGCCCAGTCCATGGATCGCACCGGATACGCCCGCGGCACGCTGGCCGTGCGCGAAGGAATCTCCGCACCCGTGCCGGTACTCGACAAGGTTGAGTGGCTGAGCATGGCTGACATGATGGGTGCGATGGGGGGCGGCATGGGTGACATGGGTGGCATGAACCACGGCGGCATGGCCATGGACCACAGCCAGCACGCCATGCCAGGCATGAATATGGACGGCGGCATGGGTGGCGGCGGCCTGAGCAAGGCGAGCAGCCAGGTACGCCATGCAAAAACCGAATATGGTCCCAGCACCGACATGCGGGTGGATATGCCACGCATGAATCTGGATGACCCCGGCATCGGCCTGCGCAACAACGGCCGGCGTGTCCTGACGCTGGCCGATCTGCACACCATCGGCGGTCCACTCGATGCCCGTGGCGCAGAGCGTGAAATCGAATTGCACCTGACCGGCAACATGGAGCGCTATACCTGGTCGCTCGACGGCCTTGAATTCGGGAAATCTACGCCCGTGCATTTCCGCCAGGGTGAGCGGCTGCGCGTCATTCTTCATAACGACACCATGATGACCCACCCCATGCACCTGCATGGCATGTGGAGCGAACTGGAAAACCCGGACGGCGGTTTCCAGGCACGCCGCCACACCATCCCCGTGCAGCCCGCGCAACGGATCAGTTTCCTCGTCAATGCCGATGCGCCCGGACGCTGGGCCTGGCATTGCCACCTGCTCTATCACATGGATGCGGGCATGTTCCGCGAAGTGGTGGTGGCGTAAGCGATGCAGATGAATCAGAGGAAATCAAAAATGAAACCACGTATGAATTTGCTGGCCGTGTCGCTCGCCGCATTGATTGTTTCGCCGGCATGGGCGCAAACCGAAGCCATGGATCATGGCGCGATGCCCGGGATGAACGTCGACTCCATGGGCCAGGATGCAATGCCCGGCATGGACCACAGCAAGATGAACCACGCTGCCATGCCGGACGCCACCACCGCACAACCTGGCATGAACTCCGACATGTCGGGATCGATGGATGGCATGCAGGGCATGGATCATGGCGAGATGAACATGCAGGGTGGTCCGGCTCCGGCGGATGCGCGTGATCCCCATGCCTATTCGGGTGGATACACGCTCGAATCGGGTCCCTATTCACGCCCCGGACCACGAGAACTGCGCCTGGCCGACGAACACAATTTCGGTGGGTTGCTGATCGACCGACTCGAGTGGACTCATGCCAACGGGGGCGGCAACGCCTCGGCTTATGAAATGCAGGGCTGGTTCGGCCGCGATTACGACCGACTGGTTGTCAAGGCCGAAGGCGATGTGGCCAAGGGAAAACTGGAGGAGGCGCGAACCGAATTGCTGTGGGGACATGCCATTGCCACGTTCTGGGACACCCAGCTGGGCGTGCGCTACGACAGCGGCGCCGGGCCTGATCGCAGCTGGCTGGCGTTAGGGGTTCAAGGCCTCGCACCGTACTGGTTCGAGGTCGATGCGGCCGCCTATGTGGGCGACGCGGGGCGAACTGCGCTGAGGCTGGGGGCGGAATACGAATTGCTGATCACGCAAAAGCTGATTTTGCAGCCACGCATTGAGCTCAATGCGTACGGTAAAAGCGATGCGGCGCGAGGTATCGGATCCGGGCTGTCGGAAGCGCAGGCAGGCTTGCGTCTGCGTTATGAGTTCACGCGCCAGTTTGCCCCGTATATCGGCATCGAGCGGGCCAGCAAGTTGGGCCAGACGGCCGATCTGGCTCGGACAGATGGCGAGAAGACTGGCGAGACACGCTGGGTTGCCGGCGTGCGTTTCTGGTTCTGATCGACTGCCCAGGCAAGCGAAACAAGAAGGGGATGGGCACAAGCTGCCATCCCCTTTCGACATTCAGACAGACCAATTCACCCGCCGATGAATCGATTTTTTGGCAGTTTTTTTGTAGTCACCAAGGATAGAACGGATGAAACATTTTTTGATGGGGGTTCTGACCACGTTGGTCATTGGCGTAGGGGTTGGCGTAGTAGCCGTTTATTCCGGCATGGTCAACGTGTCGGCGGACACCCCGCACAGTCCACTGGTCTTTCGCCTGATCGAGACAGCACGCGAACACGCCATCGACCGTAATACGCGAGATCTGACGGCGCCAGCCAACTTGTCTGACGCAGAACGGGTGCGCCGAGGGGCGGGCAATTACGCCGCCATGTGTGTGGGGTGCCATCTCGCACCCGGCAAGACGGACTCGGAAATTCGAATGGGCTTGTATCCGCAACCCCCTGACCTGGCCCAACCGGATGAAGTGGCAGTCGATGAGGCCGCGCGTCAATTTTGGGTCATCAAGCACGGCATCAAGGCCTCAGGCATGCCCGCCTGGTCCAAGGGTGGAATCGAGGATGAGGCCATCTGGGACCTGGTGGCCTTTCTGCAGCAGATGCCCGCACTTTCGCCCGCACAGTACCTCGAACTGGTCGAGGCCAGTGAAGGCCATTCGCATGGTGGCATTGCGGGTCATGGGGACATGCGTGGCAAGGAAGGCGAAGGTGAGCCGTCCACAGTCAAGCCAGGCGGTCATGATAATTCTGATGGCCACACTCACTGAGGGGGCTCCAGTGAGAATGCGCGCCTTCCAGCCCCTCGTCATGGGGTTCTCCCGTCGCATACGCGACCGTTTTGACACGGGATGCCATCAAACCGCGTAGATGACGAAATTGTAATCTTCTCGTCAGCTTGCCGTGGGGTGGCATGGGCCAAACTGGATCCAACCTGAAACAAGGAGCCACGCGTGAAAATTGCCATCCTGAGAGCCCTGCTTGTCGCCGTTGTTTCCCCGGCCGTATGGGCCGCGCCCGATACGCCAGTCGTTGATGTCTACAAAAGCCCGACTTGCGGCTGCTGCAGTAAATGGGTCGACCACCTCAAGGCCAATGGATTCACGGTTAGAAGCCATAACACCAACGATGTGGTGGCACATAAATCCCGCCTGGGTGTTCCATTCGGCTATGGCTCTTGTCATACCGCACAAGTCGGCAGTTATCTGGTCGAAGGCCATGTCCCTGCCAAAGAAATCAAACGTCTGCTCAAGGAAAAGTCCAGTGCCCGTGGCCTGGCAGTGCCGGGCATGGTGGCAGGATCGCCCGGCATGGAAACAGACGAGCGCAAGGATGCTTATGACGTTTTTCTCGTGAACAAGGATGGGTCCACAAAGACCTACGCCCATTATTTATAAGGAATGAATATGAAACCGATGTTAACCACTTTCGCACTTGGCATGAGCCTGACATTTGGTATGCCGGCTTGGGCTGAGACTCAGCCTATGGACCATAGTCACGGTGGAGCAGCAAACCATACCGCCATGCCCGCCATGCCCGCCATGTCCGGTATGAACGCCACGTTCAGCGAAGGGCTGGTAAAAAAGGTGGACAAGGATCAGGGCAAGATCACGCTCAAACATGGCCCGTTGGAAAACTTGGGTATGCCGGGCATGACCATGGTGTTTCGTGTGCAGGACGCCGGCATGCTTGATCAGGTTAAGCCGGGTGACAAGGTTCGTTTTCTTGCTGATCGGGCTAATGGCTCGTTGATTGTGACCAAGCTCGAAACCGGGCTCTAAGCCGAGTTTTCCTGACACAGGAGGATGACGATGAAACCTGTCTTGAACGTATTGCTGGCACTCACCATGGTCGTGTCAACTGCCGCACTGGCCGGACAGACAGGCCGGCTGCCCATGCCCCCGAACTTCACCGGGCAGGAGGCGCCAGAGGTGATATTGCGTGCCTATCCGCTTGGTGACGTCACGAAACAGGCTGCATTCAGCCACCACGGCAAAGCGGTCCGCACCTTGACGTTGCCCAACGGCAAGGAAGGTTGGGTGTACGAGGGAGGAGGCAAACAAGCCCAAACCTATCAGTCCCCCACCAAGGGAAAACAGACGGTATACGAAACGGGTCCGGGAAATGGTGTGCGTACTTTCACCCTGGTGTTCGATGACAAAGGTGTGGTCATCGATGTGCTTTACAACGAGCAAGGTCGACACGATGGCCTCACAGCATTGCAAACGCAGCGCAAGGACCGCGGTGAGGGTGCGGATAAGCATTGACATGGCTGCGGGATAAGCGCGCCGAACACGGCGGTCAGCACGTTTCTGTGGGGCTGACCAAGTGGGTTGGGTGGCGATGCGCACTGATACGCATCTACAGCATTACGAAGATTTCCTGTTGTTGAGTTTTGTTGAAAAAAATGAGGTGTTCATATGAACGTCAAGATCATTGCAACCAAAGGTTGTAGTCATTGCACGGGGTTGCAGCATGAACTCAAAGATATGGGGATTCCATTCGAGGTGTTGCTTGTTGAGGAACATCCCGACGTAATCAAGCGGCATGACATACGTCACTCGCCGAATATCCTGGTGAATGATGAAGTTGTTTTTCGAGGACAGCCTACCCCGCTTGAATTGCGGGAATTTTTCAGCATGAGCTGAATGAAAACCGACAAAGGAACCGTTGCCATGAAATACAGGATAAGCAGTTCCCGTCATTGTCTTGTCATGGTCATGTTGAGTCTGGCCGCAGCCAGTAGCAATGTCTACGCAGAGAGCGACTATCAGGCTTTGCAAAACGAAGTGCAGGCGCTCAGACAGGAGTTGTCCGAATTGCGCGCCTTGGTGAAGCAGCAAAGTGCCTCACAGGAAGACGTGAAAAGTCTGAGGCAGGAAGTGAAGGCAACGTCCCGGGCACAATCTGAGGCAACCAACGCTGATTCGGTGGCGCATATTGCCGGTTATGCAGCCGTAGGGTTAACCGACCGCAGCCAGAGCGGCGGCAGCGCGTTCAGTGTTGCAAGCTTCAATCCCATTTTCCACTTTCTGTACAAGGACATTGCCCTGGCAGAGGCAGAACTTGAGATTGCGGCAGCGCCTGACGGGACAACCGAAACCAAGCTTGAATACGCATCCATCGACATTTTCCTGAATGACAACACCACGCTTGTTGCGGGCAAGATTTTGAGTCCCCTTGGCTACTTCAGACAAAACCTGCACCCGGCCTGGGTCAACAAATTCCCTTCCATCACTCCCGGGTTCGGCGAGGGCCAGGCTGCGCCCTCGAGTGAGGTTGGCCTGGGGGTGCGTGGTGGATACCCATTGGGCGAGGGCAAGAAGCTGAAGTACGCGCTCTATGTGGGCAATGGACCTGAGCTGGAGGTTGACGGAAGTGAAATTCATGGCATTGAAAGCGATGGCTACACGCGTGACGTTGATCACCGCAAGGTGGTTGGCGGACGCATAGGGCTTGTTCCGTTGCCCAGGCTTGAATTGGGTATTTCTGCCGCTGACGGAGGTGTGGGTCTGGAAGGTGAGCCGGACCGCAGTTACCGGGTTTTGGGTACGGATGTCGGCTACCAGTGGAAGCAACTTGATCTGCGTGCGGAATACATCAGCCAGCGAGTCGGTGATCTGGCAACCAGCGTGGCGCCGGATGGCGGTACGTGGAAGGCGTGGTACGGCCAGGCGTCCTACAAATTTCTTCCAACGAAATGGGAAGGGGTACTGCGCTACGGCAAGTACATTTCGCCGCACGCTGATCAGCGACAGGAGCAATGGGCCGTTGGCGTGAACTACCTGTGGGGCCCCAGCGTGATGGCAAAGCTCGGCTATGAATTCAATCAAGGCCTTGCGGGTGAGAACACCGATGCCAACCGTTGGTTGTTGCAGTTCGCTTACGGTTTTTGAGGAGGAATGGCCATGTTGAATAACTCATTCCACTGGGCAGCTTCGCTCGTCTCGGCTGTGCTTCTATCGATGGCGATGGCAGGCGTCTCCCATGCAGAACCCTCGGCTTCAGTCCAGGACGACCCGGGGCACTTTGCGCGCGGCGCCCAGGCGTGGGCAAACAACTGTGCAAGTTGCCATAACTTGCGACCCGCAAAAGATCTCCGCGATGACCAGTGGCGTGTTGTAGTGGCCCACATGCGGGTACGGGCTGACCTGACCGGCCAGGAAGCGCGCGACGTGCTCAAGTTCCTTCAGGAGAGCAACTGATGCGCGGTGCACGTTTAACCATGCTGTCTGCGATGGGCCTAGCGTATGCCAGCCTTTCGATTGCGGCGGGCGACCCCGGACGCGGCGCAATGGTCTTCAATGGTACGTGCATTGCCTGTCACGGCAGCGATGGCTTCGGCAGTCTCCCCGGCGTTCCGGATCTGACCGGGCGAACGGGATTGCTGTCACAAGACGACGCTGTCTTGCTCAAGCGGATGACAGAAGGATTTCAGTCGCCCGGCTCCCCAATGGCCATGCCGCCAAGGGGTGGCGATCCCGCATTGACTGACGCAGATTTGAAAGCTGTTCTGAGGTACATGCGCAAGGAATTCAAAAATGCGCCCTAAAGCCACGAATTCACAGAAGGAGAGAAACCCAATGCATCGCGCCAAGGTGTTTGTTCTGAGCAATTGTTCACACCGGTATTGGCTGCTGGTTCCGTTGCTCATCCTGGCCAGCCTGACGGTTCACGCGGCAGGCTTTCCCCAGCCGAGCCCTGGTTTGATGCCGAACCCGGCAAAAGGAAAAGTTCTTTATAGCCAGAACTGTGCATCGTGTCATGGCGCCGACCTGAAAGGCAGCGACAAGGGCCCGCCATTCCTGCACCGGATATATGAGCCCTCTCATCATGCGGATCTGGCTTTCCAACTGGCGGTGAAAAATGGGTCGCGTGCACACCATTGGCAATTCGGGGATATGAAACCTGTCCCTGGCCTGAGCCCGAACGATGTCGCGCATGTGACTGCCTATGTCCGGTCTGAGCAGCACAAGGTCGGCATTAATTAAGCCGATTTCTTAAGGAGAGAACCAAAATGCGTCACATTAATCAGTTCGTGTTGGGAATGGTCTGGCTAGGCAGCGGAACACTTGCAGCCGCTGCGCCGACAGCATATATCCCCCTGGGGTCTGGCAACGCCGTGATTGCCGTGGATACGGCGACCGGAAAGATCACGAAACGCTACCCCGGGGTGGACAATCCGCACGGCCTGGTTGCGACACCGGATGGCGAATACCTGATCGCAGGGAGTCTCAAGGAAACCCCTGTTCCAGAAGGTGCCCCTGCGGACACCCCCAACAGCAAGTTGTATGTCATTCATCCCGAACATGGTCACGTGATGGCGGAAATTCCGGTTTCCGGATGGACCCATCATGAAGCCATTACCCCGGATGGGAAATTTGTGATTTCCACGCATCCGACCCGGGGCGGCATCAGTGTTGTCGACTTTGTCGCCAACAAGGTGTTCAAAACCATCAAAACCGGACCGGCACCCAATTACACGGTGATTACGAAAGACGGGAAGCGTGCTTACGTGAGCAATAGTGGCAACGGCACCCTCAGCGAAATCGATCTCACCAAGTGGGAAGTGACCCGTTCACTTGAGGCCGGGCCCTCGCCCGAGCATCTGGTTTTTTCTCCGGATGAAAAAATCCTATACGTGGCGAATGACCGGGCTGGAACGGTTTCCGTCGTGCCCATCAAGGAAGGCAAAGTCGAAACGACCTACAAAATTGGCAAACGTCTGCACGGACTAGACATCGGCGACGATGGAAAAACACTTTTCGTCAGCAGTCGTTCAGACGACAAGCTGGTAGCGCTGGACACCACAACCGGATCGCAGCGCACGTTGACGCTATCCCCCGAGCCTTATCACCTCGACAGGATTCCCGGTACCGGGAAAGTGTATGTCTCAAGCAGCAAGTCCCCAATCATCTGGATCATCGATCAGAAGACTTTTACCGTCACCGGCACGATTCAACTCCCTGCAGGAGAAGGTCATCAGACCGCAGTGGTTCCATAAATATTCGATGGCATACACGGCAGTGTAGTGAATGCCTACGGAATTCATGTGAATGGGAACAAGAATGGCTCGATTACGAATTGAATTTCAGTGCGATGAGTGAATCGACGTGGCACTGGCTAAGTGTTTGGTGGTCCCCGGAAAGATTTGATGACGAGTCTTTTCAAGATCCGCTAAGAAGTAGCTCCCTCAGGAGCGTAGGTTGATCGTTTACATAAACTGAAAGGAAGAAACATGAAACAGCATTTAACTACATCCGCGTTGTTGTCCTCCCTGTTTGCAGCCGGCATCTTCGCTTTGGCGCTTCCAGTCAACGCCCAACAAATGGGTCCAGGAATGGCCGGTAACAAGATGGGCAATAGCATGCCAGGACCGGGTGCACAGCAAATGTCCGGTTTGCAGCACGATATGTCTACTCAGATGATGGGTATGGCCGGACAAATGGGCAATGGCAACCTGAGTGCTGCACAGCAGAAGCTGATGAGCGAGCGCCTGCGCACGATGGGAACCATGATGGGCGACATGTCCGGCATGATGGGACAGGGCATGATGATGGATGCCAATACCCAGAACCGCATGAATCAGATGCGTACGCAGATGGACGGAATGATGCACGGTGGTGGATCGCCCATGATGAAGTGATGGGTGTAGGCCCGGCGACATCATCGGATGTCTGCCGGGTCTAAGTAGGTTAGGACAAATATTTTGTGTGATGGCCCTTATCCCTGCATCACGGCTGATTGACGTTACTTCATATGCTCAGCCCCTATTGCCATTCGTATTCGAAGCAGGAATGCATCGTCTTTCTTTCAAGAAGGAAAGGTGTCCAACAAGTGGTTGTTATCCAGGAGAGAAAAGATGATGGGTGATTATGGGATGACGGGGGGCTTTGGTGGAGGATTC
Organism: Thiobacillus denitrificans DSM 12475; assembly: GCF_000376425.1. Classification (GTDB taxonomy): domain Bacteria; phylum Pseudomonadota; class Gammaproteobacteria; order Burkholderiales; family Thiobacillaceae; genus Thiobacillus; species Thiobacillus denitrificans. The sequence goes on from NZ_AQWL01000011.1 coordinate 77,635, forward strand.
GGCGGAATTTTCATGATCCTGTGGTGGGTGCTGATCATTGTGGGCATTGTCATGCTGGTGAAATGGTTGGCCACGTCGAACAGTGTAGGTGGACGCAGAAACGAAGACAGCAAAGCGCTGGACATCCTCAAGGAACGCTATGCGCACGGCGAGATAGACGAACAGGAGTATCAGAAGCGGAAAAACGATTTGACACAGTAGCTTGGCGGTTAAGAACCTCGTGGTTGTCACAGGCATTCTGGTCTTTGGCTCCGGATCCAGTTCGATGGGCTGTGGACCGTGGCACGACTGGGGTCGTATGGGTGGTTGGAGCGATGATTCCCGAGTGCAAAACTGCCACAACCTGGAGCACGAAGACATGGTGATGATGCACAATTTCCTGATCAAGACGTTAGTCGGAATTGAAAAATGAGTGAGTCTCAAGTTAAAACAGAAAAGGGGCCGTTCGACGTCGATCGAACCATTCCAGTGCTTCCTGTCGCTGCGGATTCACTCGAGGAAGCCATTCGCAAGATGACCTCTCTTGAGCCAGTCATTTATGCCCATGCAGACTCGCACGGCCAACTCCGCATCAGGTATGACGCTTCCAGCATCGGGATTCGCGGCATCGAACGGCTTCTCAACGAGTCGGGAATCGGGCGCGCATCCAGCGCATGGTGGCGATTCAAGTCGGCGTGGTACCGCTTTCTTGATGACAACGCCCGAACCAACGCCCACTCCAGTGGAGGCACGTGTTGCAACCGGGCACCTACGCTGTGGAGCGGCGGCCGTAACGTGGACCGGAAGGATTGAGCCATGCCTGTAGTTAAAGCCAATGCGACCGATACTAAAGTTTTCATGGCCTGCGGCGCGGCTATCGCGCACGATACACTCCAAGGGCGGCAAGCCTGACAGCCAAAATCACTCAGGATTTCGGAGGCAGTGATGAATGACAGCACAACAGATCCAGTATGCGGGATGCAAGTCAGTTCGGATTCTTTTGCTATGGAGTATCTGGAGATGCATTACGCCTTTTGTTCCCAGCAATGCCAGGATCGTTTCAAGGCGAACCCGCATCTTTATGTTGGCGTGCCAGGTCAGATGGCACCCAAGCACAAGGGAATGGAAATTTTGAAGCAACGGCGTTTCCGCCTTGAACAACCAATGTCCGATACAGACGCGTCCATTCTTGTTGACGCGTTGGGCGGCATGATGGGCATCAAGCATATAGAGGTTGCTGGCGACATCGTATCCATAACCTATGACCTGTTGCAGGCGACCGCAGAACAGATTGAAGCGCGCATGGGTCAGATTGGTTTACGTCTTGGAACAGGGTGGTCGGCGCGGTTGCAACGCGGTTTTGTCCATTATTTGGAAGAGATTGAAGTAGGTAACTTGGAAGTCAAACCGCATTCAGGGCATCACTAAATAGTGGGTGCGTGACGTTTAATACCTGCGGTAAGGAGACGGCCATGTGTCACCTGATCTTGATGTTGCCCGTGTTGGCGTTAATCGTTTTTTGGTTATGGCCAGTCTCGATTGCAGCGCCACTCTACGCCGTTGTCTTTCTCGCGTCCGGGATCATGTATTTCTTTCTGATGCGCGCGATACGCCTGCCAGTTCAGACCGGAGTGGAAGACTTGTTGCAAAGTATGGGAAAGGTGATCGATGCCAAACAGGGTGTTGTTCACATCCAGATGCATAGTGAAATCTGGAATGCCCGTTCGCATGACGAGCTGCACCCTGGCGATACGGTCCGGATCACTGGCGTGGACGGGTTGAGTCTTGATGTTGAGAAGTCCACTTTAGAGCGCGATTAAATGGCCCATGGCGTCGTACGTGACGGATGGAATGAACAGGATGACGCGCCACCGCATCGCAGATGTGGGCCTATGGCCACGCCGGAACGCTTTCATTGTTTGAAAAGAGGTACGCGGTGGCATTAACAAAGGCCCAGATCATTGACCTCTATCGGGTACGCGCCGCGTGGTATGACTTCTCGGCGAATCTGTATTACCTGATCGGTTTCCGCGAAGCTCGGTATCGCAAGGAGGCTGTGGCTGCGCTCGGGTTGAAAACCGGCGATACGGTTGTGGAAATTGGCTGTGGTACCGGGCTTAATTTTGGCTATTTGAGGGCTGCGGTGGGCGGGGCAGGAAAGGTTGTAGGTGTAGACCTGACCGATGCCATGCTGGCGCAAGCCGGACAGCGTATTGCACGTGAAGGGTGGAGCAACGTCATGCTGGTGCAGCGCGATGCTGCCGCCTATGAGTTTCCGGCCGAAGTGCAGGGTGTGCTATCGACCTTTGCATTGACCCTGGTCCCGGAATATGAACGGGTGGTCGAAAATGCCGCCGATGCGCTTGCAATGGGCGGACGGCTGGTGATTCTGGATTTTCGCCAACCGGAAAACTGGCCACTGTGGTTGGTCCGGTTGGGGGTATTCGTCACCCGACCCTTTGGCGTATCGCTGGATTTGACCGACAGAAAGCCTTGGTTGGTCATGCAGAAGCATTTTTCGCGTGTGACCACAACGCTTCATTTTGGTGGGTCTGTATACATCGCGGTCGGGGAAGGCAGAGAACCTGGCAACAAGCGAGGGCGGCGATGAAATGTGCATCCTGGTCTCCGTTGGTAGCTGCTGATTCTGACGCTGATAGGGTATCCGCTGACAAGGTTTAATCCGCCCCTGATTAATGCGTCATGGAGGAATCAAGATGAACCACACAAGACATATGAATGAGAACCACGGCATGCCGGACGATAAGCCGCAAGCCGTACACGACCCGGTTTGCGGCATGACCGTCGAGCCGGATGCGAGCACGGCACACGCCGAACACGCAGGTATGCAATATTATTTTTGCTCTCAAGGCTGCTGCGACAAGTTTGTTGCCGAGCCCACCCGCTACGCGGGCGTCCAAACAGGCGAGCCTCAGCCGGCGGTAGTTAAAGACAACAAAACGATTTACACCTGCCCGATGCATCCCGAGGTGAAACAGCCAGGCCCAGGTGCCTGCCCCAAATGCGGCATGGCGCTGGAGCCGATGGGGGTTCCCGCAGCCGCCTCGAAAACCGAATACACCTGCCCCATGCATCCGGAAGTGGTGCAGGATCATCCCGGTAATTGCCCCAAGTGCGGCATGACGCTGGAGCCACGCACCGTAGCGGTGGAAGAGGACGATGCCGAACTGCACGACATGACCCGGCGCTTCTGGTTCAGCACCGTGCTCGCCATCCCTGTTTTGATCAGCGCCATGGGATCGGAGTTCTGGCCGGATCTGTTTGCCGAATTCATCAGCCCGCGCAACCGCCAGTGGCTGGAAATGCTGCTTGCAACGCCAGTAGTGTTATGGGGCGGCTGGCCTTTCTTCGTGCGTGGTTGGCGGTCTCTGCTCACATGGAACCTCAACATGTTCACGCTCATCGGTCTGGGGGTGTCGGTGGCCTGGGGCTACAGCATGGTCGCCGCATTCATGCCGGGAATATTCCCGCCTGCGGTATTCAACGAGATGGGGGTGGTGCCGGTTTACTTCGAAGCTGCAGCGGTGATCACTGCCCTGGTATTGCTGGGCCAGGTGCTGGAGTTGGGCGCCCGCAGCCAGACCAACACCGCCATCAAGTTGTTGCTGGGGCTGGCGCCCAAGACGGCACGCATTGTTCGTGACGACGGCCGCGAGGAAGATATCCCGCTCGATCAGGTTCAGCCCGGCGACACATTGCGGATTCGTCCTGGCGAAAAAATCCCGGTGGATGGCACTGTCATTGAAGGCTTGAGCCATGTGGATGAGTCCATGGTCACCGGCGAACCGGTTCCGGTAAAAAAAGACGCTGACGCAAAAGTCATCGGCGCGACGGTGAACGGTACCGGCAGCCTGTTGATGAAAGCCGAGAAGGTGGGTAGCGAAACCCTGCTGGCGCAGATCGTTCATATGGTGGCGGAAGCGCAGCGCTCCCGCGCACCGATCCAGAAACTGGCGGATGTCGTCTCCGGTTATTTCGTCCCGGTGGTGGTTATCGTCGCGCTGATTACATTTGGCGTGTGGGGTCTGTGGGGACCGGAGCCACGTTTGGCCCATGCAGTGATCAATGCCGTTGCCGTGCTCATCATCGCGTGCCCCTGCGCGCTGGGGCTGGCCACGCCGATTTCCATCATGGTGGGTACCGGGCGCGGTGCCATGATGGGGGTGCTGTTCAAGAATGCCGAAGCGCTGGAAGTGATGCGCAAGGTGGATACGCTGGTGGTGGACAAAACCGGCACCCTCACCGAAGGCCATCCTGAACTGGTGAGCGTCACTCCGGCAACGGGTTTCGATGAAGCAGAGATCGTGCGTCTGGCCGCCAGTCTTGAACGCTCCAGCGAACATCCGCTGGCTGCTGCCATCGTGCGTGGTGCGGAGAAACGCGGTGTGGAATTGGAGTCGGCAGAGGACTTCCAGTCAGTCACCGGTAAAGGCGTGACAGGTGTGGTGGCGGGGCGCCAGATTGCGCTGGGCAATATCAAACTGCTTCAGGATCAGGGCATCGACGTCGGCGACCTGCCGGCGCAAGCCGATGCGCTGCGCGCAGAAGGACAGACCGTGATGCTGCTAGGCGTCGATGGCCGTGCCGCAGGACTCATTGGCGTGGCCGACCCGATCAAATCGACCACGGAAGAAGCGATCCGCCTGCTGCACGAAGAAGGCATCGAGATCGTCATGCTCACGGGTGACAGCCGCAAGACAGCCGAGGCCGTCGCAGCAAAACTGGGCATTGACCGGGTTCAGGCCGAGGTGCTGCCCGACCAGAAAGCAGCGGTGATCAAACAACTCCAGTCTGAGGGCCGCATCGTCGCCATGGCTGGAGATGGCATCAATGATGCCCCGGCCTTGGCCCAAGCACAGGTTGGCATCGCCATGGGCACCGGCACCGACGTGGCGATGGAAAGCGCAGGGGTAACCCTGGTCAAGGGCGACCTGCGCGGCATCGTGCGCGCTCGCAAGCTCTCGCGCGCCACCATGAGCAACATCCGGCAGAACCTGTTTTTTGCATTTATCTATAACGCACTGGGTGTGCCGGTGGCCGCCGGGGTCTTGTATCCCTTCTTCGGCCTGCTGCTTTCACCCATGATCGCGGCGGCGGCCATGAGCTTCAGCTCGGTGTCGGTGATCACCAATGCCCTGAGGCTGCGGCGTGTTGGGCTGTAAACAGAAGCTGAACAGCAGCAATGCGAAGCGCCTGCAGCAGTTAACAGCCAAAAATAAATGGGGGAGACATGCGTGAATCAAGGAAAAGATCGAACATCGAACTATAAGGAAAATAGCCTGACGCTCGTTGGGGCAGTCGCGCTGGGTACGGGCGTGATGATTGGTGCGGGCATTTTCGCCTTGACCGGACAGATGGCTGAAATGGCCGGCGCACTCTTTCCCTTTGCCTTTCTTTCTGCTGCGGTGGTTGTTGCCTTTAGTGCGTACTCCTATGTGAAGTTGTCTAACGCCTATCCTTCTGCTGGCGGGATTGCGATGTATCTCAACAAGGCTTATGGCAAAACATTGCCGACGGCCTTTTTTTCTTTGTTGATGTATTTTTCCATGGTGATCGCCCAAAGTTTTCTGGCACGAACATTTGGGGCTTACACACTCCAGCTGTTTGATGTGAGTGATACGGGCCTGTGGATTCCCATTCTCGGAGTCGCGCTGATCGTAATTGCCTTTCTTCTGAATCTTTCAGGAAACCGCATCATAGAAGTGGTTGCATCAGCATTAGGTGTGGTGAAGATCGGTGGGATCATCCTGTTCGGTTTGGTGGGAATCGTGGTCGCCGACAGCACCGACGTGACCTTCACTGTTTGGAAGTCGGATGCGGGCGTTGTAGGATTTATCGGTGCAACGGCACTAGGTATTCTGGCCTTTAAAGGCTTTACAACGATTACCAACAGCGGTTCAGAGTTGAGAAATCCACATCGGAATGTTGGATTGGCCATCATTATTTCAATTGCATTGTGTGTTGTGATTTATTCGCTGGTTGGATGGGTTGTGTCGAGCAATCTGTCTCTTGAGGAAATCATCAAAACCCGCAATTACTCTTTGGCAGCTGCGGCAAGGCCGGTGACTGGTGATCTGGGCCTGTGGTTTACTGTGGCCCTGGCCATGATTGCCACGGCAGGTGGAATCATTGCCAGTATCTTCGCAGTGTCCCGTATGCTGGCCATGCTGACCGAGATGAAACTGATACCGCATAGTCACTTGGGCATGCCTGGCAGCATTCGTCAGCACACGCTGGTTTACACCGTAGTGTTGGGCTTGATGCTTACGGCTTTTTTTGACATTACCCGTATTGCTGCACTGGGCATTGTTTTTTACCTGATCATGGATCTGGCAGTCCATTGGGGTGTGCTTCGCCATTTACGCGAAGCGGTAAAAGCGCAGGCCGGCATTCTGGTGACTGCGATTATTCTTGATTTGGTGGTGTTAGCCGGATTTGTTTGGATCAAGCTGAAAACAGACTCGTTGGTGCTTGTTGTGGCAGGAACGGTAATGTTGATTATCCTGCTGACGGAATTTCTCTTTTTAAGGAGAAATCCGATTGAGCCGGGCGAGCATGATCACTGATAATATTTTCTAAAATGGGAGCGTTGCCTCGACCTGTTAATGTCGAGCGTGCGGATTCATCCGGTGGATGCAACAGATTGACTGAATCGTTCAGCGGGTATTTCGAAGTTTAGTGTTTTCCTTGGGCGCTCATTTAATTTCCTCACCACGGCATTCAGCTTGGCTTGGGAGTGTGCCGAAAGGTCGGTTGGCGTACTGATCCGGGACCGACCGGTCAGAAGCTCAAAGCGGACTTATTTCCCTTGTTGTGCGTAAGACCGCTTCGGCCGAGAAGCGGGCCGACATCAGATTCTCTCCACCGGCAGCTTTATGATCAGTAAGCCGCCATTGCCCATGAAAACATCATCAGGCACCCAAGTACATGGTATCTCCCTTACCGGCTCAATAAGCCGGGATATTTTTTTGTGCGCAGATCTTCTAACGCTTTGTCGGTCAATCCAGGCGGGTGGGCGTTCGGGGTACCACCGTCGGACTTACGGGCGTTGCCCCGCCTCGTGCCGAGTCGCGACCATACGGCTTTGATCCCTGACGCCTCCGGCCCTCCGGGCCTGCGCGCTTCGCTTGCCATGTGGGTAGCGGAGTGTGTGGGAGAGGCGGCCTTGCTGTTCCCTTCAACGTACCACGCCGTTCTCGCCGTCAAGGGCTGCGCGCCCTGCCCTTTGGTTGATTGCTTGCGTCCATGCGGCCGTCTGCGACCCCTGACTGCTGCGCTGCGTCGTGTTGCGCCGGTTCCGGGCAATTCCGCCCGATTCGGACTGGAGCACGATCATGATGCAACTTTCTCTTTCTATCGATTCTTCCCTTCTCGTTCGCGATGTCGCGGGCGACTACCGTCCGGCCAATGCCGACGAGGTGTTGCAGGCTGCGCGGCGTGTTCTCGCAAGACAGATGCGCGGCTGCGAAGCGCTGACCTCGCCGCAGGTGGTGCGCGACTTTCTACGGGTCAAGCTGGGGGCGCTGGAGCACGAGGTGTTCGCCGTCATCCATCTGGACGCACAGAACCGGGTCATCGACTACGTCGAGATGTTTCGCGGCACGGTGAGCCAGACATCGGTGTATCCACGCGAGGTGGTCAAGGAGGCGTTGGCCAGGAACAGCGCTGCGCTGCTGCTGGTGCATAACCATCCGTCTGGCGTGGCGGAACCCTCGCGCGCCGACGAGCTGCTGACGCAGACGCTGAAATCGGCGCTGGCGCTGGTGGACGTGCGGGTACTGGATCACCTGATCGTCGCCGGTAGCGCCATCCTGAGTTTTGCCGAACGCGGGCTGTTGTAGCCCGAGGGGGCATCGCCCCCTTTTTTTGCTGTGTCCCTGATTTCGTGAAGACGGTGCGCGCTACGCTTGCCTCCAGGGGGCGGCTGACGCCCACCCCGCCGCGCAGGCTTGGCGCCCCACAAGACCGCCGAACAGGCGGCGCCTGATCGGCCAGCACTCGGTGTCGATTGCGCGCTACGCGCAGTGTTCATTTTCAGCAGGCGTGCCTGCGGCACGCAGCAGCGCTCGCCGCGCGGCGTGGGTACGTCGCTCATCTGGTCGCAGGCCGGTCATCCGTCTTTCCCTCTCCTTCATCACTGATCCCGCGACCGTAGCCAGCGGTGCCTGTCCGTCAAGGCGCGCAGGGCCGTGTCCTCGCCTGCGGCTGCGGGCCGCACCCCCTGCGCTTTCTTCCTTGACCGCCAGCCCCTCGCCGGCCCGGTTGTTCGCGGGCGATGAACTCAGGAAAGACGGCGGCAACGGCGACCAGCCCAGGTCACTGCGCCGAATCCACCGAAGCCAACACCGGGCTCCGAATCTTGGAATCCGGTCAGCTTTGAAACCACAGCTTATAACCACAGGAGAAATACCATGCAACTCAGTTCCCGTTTCGCCAACGCTACGCCCTTCTTACGCGCCGACCATCCGTTATCGGATGATCAGATTCGCAGCGTGGCCCCTTCCATCTTCGCGGAGGAAAAGCACCAGAGCCGATCCGACCGCTATACCTATATCCCGACCGGCGAGGTATTGGGTGCCCTGCGCAAGGAAGGCTTCCAGCCATTCATGGTATGCCAGACGCGTGTGCGCGATAGCGGCAAGCGCGAACACACCAAGCACATGCTGCGATTGCGCCACGCAGCGCAGATCAACGACGCAGAGGCCAACGAAATCATTTTGCTGAACTCGCACGACGGCACCAGCAGCTATCAGATGCTGGCGGGAATGTTCCGTTTCGTTTGCAGCAATGGGCTGGTGTGCGGCGACACCGTGGCCGACCTGCGCATCCCGCACAAGGGCGATGTGATCGGCCAGGTGATCGAAGGCGCCTACGATGTGCTGGACGGGTTCGATCTGGTGCGGGAACGTCGGGAAGATATGGCCGCCATCACGCTCAAGCATGGCGAATCAGAGGCATTTGCTCGCGCCGCGCTGTCGCTGAAATACGATGACCCAATCAAGCCTGCGCCCATCACGGAAACACAACTGCTGCGGCCTCGACGCCGGGATGACGACCGGCCCGACCTGTGGAGCACGTTCAACCTCGTGCAGGAGAATCTGGTGCAGGGTGGACTGACCGCACGCACGGCCAATGGACGCAGGAACCGCACCCGCGCCATCCAGGGCATAGACCAGAACGTCAAGGTCAACCGGGCGCTGTGGATACTGGCCGAAGAGATGAAGCGGCTCAAGAACTGACATGCGAGGGGGCTTTGCCCCCCTCATTTGCCAGCGCCAGAGTACGCAACACGTCGGTCCAAGCCCAAGAAGAAAGCGCTGACCAGCGAAGCGGAACGGCTGGCGGTGGGCACGAACTGGCTGCCGTTGATGCTGCGCGCGGTGGAGCCGGAAGCACAGGAAGAAGTTGCCCCGGTCGCTGATTCGGACAGATAAGCGGGCAGCCCGTCAAGTTGCCCGCAGGGACTATTTTTGGCGCGTCGCGCGCGGCAAGTGTGCCGCGCGCGTTTTAACAGCCAACGACCTATCCTTCCTCCAATGCGAGCCCAGCCGAAGGCTGGGCGGCGAGTATGACAAACTTTGCTGCGCCGGTTGTGCAGTAGCACGCTGCCCCCAATGCTGGCGGACAGGTCGCCATGAACGATGGCAGCTCACGACAGGCCGTCCACCCTGCCCTTCCGCAGCCACGCTACGAACGATCAAACCTGCGTCAATGCACAAGGGGGCGTTCATCCCGGGTGATTCGGACTGACCCTGACTGCGATGGGGTGCGTACCGGAGACGCTTCTGTGCGGAGATGCAAGAGCCATGATGCCTTTCGGATGGAGTCGCACCCAACGGCGGCCTTGGCTTGTCGTGAATCCTGGCGAGGCAGCGGCTACGCCTCGGGCTTCATGGCTGCAACCGTCCGGCCCAACAAATTTCCCCGGCACTACGTGCCTTCCTCGCGAAACAAATTTCTTGTTCCTCCCGGTCCTCCACGCTGTTGCGGCCGCTGCGCGATGCAGCCCGCCCGACCCTCACCCATCGGATCACCGACAAGGCCGCGATGGGCGCGACCTTGCACCACCAAAAGGAGATTCATAATGGCAAACATTGGCACCTTCACCGCACAGAACGACAGCTTCATCGGCACGGTTCGTACCCTGACGCTCAACGTCAAGGTCAAATTCGTCCCGAACACCGGGGAGAGCGAGAACGCTCCCAACTACCGCATCGTCGCCGGCAACTTCGAGATCGGCGCGGCGTGGAAGAAAGTCAGCAAGGCGGAACGGCCTTACCTGTCGGCAACCCTGGATGATCCGTCGTTCCCGGCGACCATCTACGCCCGTCTGGTCGAGGGCGAGGATGGCGTGCACAACCTGATCTGGTCGCGCAGCAAGGGCGATTGATCATCGCCCTCGGCGCCCCGCCTATGCGGCGGGGCGTTTTCTGCGAAGGCTTTGATTCACAGGCAGCCGCCGTCAAGGTGGTGATCTTCCGATCTCGATATGCAAACGGTGCAAGCCGGAACGATTGCATGCATGCGCCTGACTGGAGCGCACTCTAACTTCCAGGATTAACCACATGGACCTTGTCTTTATGATTCAATGACTCTGTTCATGACAACCCCGGCGGACCTTCCTTGAATACTGATACACCCGAATCCAGTCGCAAGGCATTGATCGATGCTCTGCTTCTCAAGCTCCCTGGCGTCAGTGCAAGAAAAATCAGCGGCCTTGATGCCTACTTCGTCAGCGACAAGATGTTCGCCTGCATCAGCGGTGGCGGCATCGGACTGCGCCTGCCCGCCGCCACCGCGACCGAACTGCAGTTCTCAAGGGGCGACGTCGTCCCGTTTCAGCCCGGCGGCATGGCTAGCACCAGGGAATGGGTACAAATCGACCGCGCCGATGCGGCTGAGTACGAGAAGGATCTCGAGCTGTTTCAGACCTCGCTCGAGTTTGTGAAAGGCGCCCGAACCCGCTAGGTCGGCAGCGTCATTTGACAGTCGTTTATCGGCCAGGAAGTGAGGCCGCCAAGGGGATCGCCGCGACCGTCCGGCCATCAGCCACAGTAAACGCACAAGCTTGTGCTACACAGTTCATTCTTCTTGGTTCGGGCATCCTGGCTTTGGTTTTACTCGCACGGAGATCGTCGGTCGATTGCCTTGAGTAACCTGTATAGGGAGTAAATATGCGAAGAGCGGCAATACTGGTTCTGGGCCTGACCCGTAAAGACAACTGGCTGGCAACGGGCCAGTTTGGTGTTGGGCATTTTTAGGACGAAGAGACGGTCGTGAAAAGTTACACCGGCGCTATTGAGCGGCCGGTCCGCCCTGGCGGATTCAACCGATCGACGCAACGGATTGGTTAAATCCGCCTCATCTAACCGGCCGTTCAAGTGTCAGTAACGCCGAATGTCAGTATGACGTCCTGAATCCGTCATTCGATATGGCGGAGCGGCAACCGAAAGACGAGTATGCCCCGCCTCCGGTAATCCCTGCTAGAGTTCATCAAATGGACTTGTCACTGATATCGTTGCCTGAGACACATGCGTATAGATCATGGTCTTCTGCAAGCTTCGATGGTCAAGCAAAAGTTGTATTGTACGGATAGGCGTCAGAAGACCAGCCATGCCACTCTCTACATCTCAGGTCCACCAACTCAGCACTGCGATCGCTGGCTACGCCTTTCCGTCTGCCTACTTCGACTACGTCGCAAATATTCCTGTGGTCGGTCTCACGATGCCGCAGGTGGAGTCGCGTATTCGGAGCGATCTAATCTCGGGCGCCCCTTCTCTGACCAAGGATGGCCTTTCGAACGTGCTGTATTGGGGCTTCGCCCAAATGGGGGGACTTGCTTCCGTTCGGGTTGACCGCTTTCGCACGCAGATAAGTCAGCCTCAGCTTCAGGCGGCTTCCCAGCTTCTCAGTGGCACGCCACGACCAGCGCTCCACGCCATCGCGAGCCTTAGGCTACCTCAGTTCTCCGGAGTCTCCTTTGTCAGTAAGGTTCGCATGTTCCTCGATCCAACACGCTCCGCCACGCTTGATCAACAGATCATGAAGATCCACGGGGTTCGGGCCACCACTGTCTTGGCCGCTGTGCGCCGCTCCAAGACAAGCATTCCCGTATCTGCGGCCAACTCAGCCGCCTATGAAGCGTGGTGCGACCGGTTGGACTATATTCGATCAACATATCTGCCGGCATTTCGCGTAGTCGATATCGAACGGGGTCTGTTCCATCTAATTCAGGCGGGTCACGTCAATAGTGCTGCTGATTTGCTTGCTGACGCCTAATATTGCGGTCAAGGCGCTCCCTTTGATCGCTGGGACGCACCGCAAGCAGCGCGCCCCTTACCATAATCGTTTGGCCTCGCAAGCACCCCTCCGGCTCCAGCCGGTTCGGTTATCGCTAAGTTGACAATTTGCGGCGACCGAGAGTGTGTATAGATAAGGAGAGAACCATGAGTCTGCTGAAGGACATTTACGACATCATTGCCTCCGAGAAAGCGGCCAAGATGCTGCTCGACAAGAAGATCACCGAGTTTCTGAAAGGCGGCCTCTTCAAAAAGGAGCCAACTCGGCAGGAGAGAAAGACGAAGCTGAAACCGCTCATCGATCAAATGACCAACCCTAATTTCTCTTCGGAGTTCAGCTCTCAACTCGCTTTCCTTGGCGCCCTAACAGGAATGATCGTCGAGTGCACGTACACCGCCGCAAGAGGTTGTATTGTCGAGAAGCTGTACCTCCCTGACCATGCACTTTACTTCCCTAGTACCGCGGGCGATCCGTCGTTGGGTCGTTACGCCATTGAGAAGGGAAAAGAACAACTCTATGCGCTGAAGAACGAAGACAAAACCGACTATATTTTCTACGCCATTCACTTGCCGGTTGGTGGAGAGATTGAAGCTGCTGATATTGCCAAAGTGCTAGCTGATATCGCCGAGTCAAATCCAATAAAAGGCGAACGCCAAGCGCTGCTTGATTGGTTAGAAAATAGTGGAATCAAGGCTACTGCAGTGGTCGGTATTGGTCAGCATGTCGATACAAATGCGTTTCGCTATGTCCCGACCCAACGCTCAATATTCGGACAGTCCGAGCAACTTCCGTTGAACTTCTCCGACAAGGCGACAATGAATGTTTTGCAGAAGACGCTCACGGACCTATTGTCTGCGTCTGTCATTTGATCGGCGCACCCTGTCGCCACTCATGCGAGGCCTAACGTTGAACGTCGCTATGACTACTTAGGGCATTGAATTAGAAGACGTAGGGCGATCAGCCACGGCCGACGGGTCTTGCGACTACAGCAGACGGGGGCAATCGAAAGGCCGTTGTCGCATTTGGCCGAGGATGAGACGGTTGACGCCCCTGCCATGGCAGGCAGGTTGTCGGCCTTATGTAAAACTTTACATAAGGCCGATTATGCAAAGTCGTTGATTATGGAAAGTAGCGAGTCGGAACGCACGCCAATAGCTGATTGGCAGCGGCAGGCGCGAATTCCGTCCTTCACATAATCACAGGGTCTTTAGGAAGTCGATCAGCGAGTCGGGTGCACGATAGCGCTGCACCTTGACCTCTGGCGCTTGAAGGCGTGCCAAGGCACGGTCCTTCATGGTCAGGTCGGCCTCGACGTAGTGGTGGGTTGTTAGCGGGCTTTCATGCCCGAGCCAGAGCGCGATTACGCTGATATCGACGCCGGCCTGCA
>NZ_AQWL01000012.1 GCF_000376425.1 Thiobacillus denitrificans DSM 12475
ACGTGCCTGCGAGAATTCATGCGCCTGTTTAGGCCGATAGCCGCGTTGGCCCCGGTTTCGGCGAAGCTCGCGGCTGATCGTGGAGGGATGGCGGTTCATGATGCGGGCGATGTCGCGCTGCTTATGTCCGGCTTTCAGAAGGATGGCAATTTGGTATCGTTCGTCTCGGGTGAGATGTGCGTATTTCATTCCAGGCAACTTTGACTTGGCGGTCGAGGGGCTCGGATGCTCTCACATCTTGCCCACCCAACCTGTTAATCAGAGTTGCACTTCGAATTTGAACTCGCGCAATGAAATGATGGTTGGTAATTGCAATTTGTCAGCCTGCGACAAATAACAGGCAATTTAAGGTCCAAATTGCACTGTCCTTTGAATTCTTTATACAGCGAGTTTTCCCGCAATTACCGATACTCAAATTTGCCAACTGACAGTTCGTTATTTTTGCAATCGAATCGCTAATCCATATTGAATTACTCTCCTGAATTAGGTAGTATTTATCCATCCGCTTGAATCACTATCAAGCGACACAGCAAAGTTGATCGCATCCATTCCGGGTGCGGCTTATGCGAAGAAGGAGATTTAAGTCATGCAATTACCGCTTTCCGCAATTCGGCCCGGAAACAATCCGCGCAAATATTTTGACCCCGAATCCATGCGCGAACTCGAAGATTCGATTCGCGCTAACGGTGTGCTTCAGCCCATCCTTGTTCGTCCGGTCGGCGAGGACAACTACGAGATCGTGGCAGGTGAGCGCCGCTACCGCGCCGCCAGAACGGTGTTCGGTGAGGAAGGAACCATCTGCGTCGTGGTGCGCGAACTGGACGATGCCGCAGCCGAGGTTGCCGCACTGGTCGAGAATACCCTCCGTTCCGATATGTCTGTGGCCGAGGAGGCTGAAGCGGCTAGTGCTTTGGTAGGCAAGTTCAACGGTGATCGCGAACAGGTCGCCGCGGAACTTGGCTGGCCACTGAGCAAGCTCAACCGCCGCCTCGCCCTGTTGGAGGCCACACATGCCGTGCGGGATGCGCTCACTCAACGCAAAATCTCGCTCGGTCATGCCGAGTTGCTCGCCGCCGCGCCCAAGGACAAGCAGGACAAGGTGCTGGAACGGGTAATCGCCAACAGCATTCCGGTTGCGGTGCTCAAACAGCAGTTGGGAGCCATCTCCCACAACCTTGAAGCCGCTATCTTCGACAAGAGTGATTGCGGCGGTTGCGTCCACAATTCAACGCTTCAGGGACAGATGTTCACGGAAGCATTGGCGGTTGGTCACTGCACTAACCCCGCTTGCTTCAACGAGAAGACCAATGCGCGTATCGAGGGCATCGCCGCCGAACAGGGCGAGAACTATCCCCGTATCGAAATCCTCAAGGCCGGTTCTACCATCGAGGCCACGCCCCTGCTGGCGGAAGGCAAGCTCGGGGTGGGCCAGGAACAGTTTTCCGCTTGCCACGGTTGCGGCAACTTCGGATGCACCGTGTCTGCCTTGCCCGGAACCGAGGGAACCATTGAGTCGAATGTCTGCTTCGACGGCGCCTGCCATACCGGCAAGGTCTCGGCCTACATGAAGTCGCTCCAGAGCCAATCCACCGAGGCTGGCAAGGAAACCAAGGCCTCCCCCGGCGCGAAGAAGGACTCCAAGCCGAAGGCCTCCGCCAACCCCAACGCCACGCCCACGAAGCTCAAGGACTACCGCTTGAAGGTGTGGAAAGAGGCGCTCCGTGCCGAGATGGGCAAGAGCATCTACCGTGCGGGTGCCGCCCTTGCCGCCATCGCCCTGTCCGGCAACGCACGTTGCATCGCTTCAACGCGCGTCAAGGATGCGGACGAGTTCAAGGGCGTCGGCCAGATCGGCGAAGTGTTCAAGAAAATCACCGAGAAGCCGAGCGGCGAACTGTCCGGGCTGTTGGCAAAACTGCCTGTCGCCGCCGTGGAGGAACTGTCCGAGAGCGATGTGTGCAAGCTGCTTGCCGCGATGGAAGCCAATCTGTCCGAGCATTGGAGCCTCAACAAGGATTTCCTGGCCCTGCTTACCAAGAGCGAGATCGAGTCCCTCGCAGAGGAAGTCGGCCTCAAGGCCGCGATGGGCGAGAACTTCAAGAAGACGCTGTCCGGCAAGAAGGACGAAGTCATCTCGGGCCTGCTGAAGGTCGATAACTTCGACTATTCGGGAACCGTTCCCGCCGTGATGCGCTACGCGAAAGAAACCCAAGCCGTCCTGGCCTCGGTTGACACCGTGGGTTCCGAAGAAGAGGACGAATCCGCCGCAACCTGCTGTTCCGCCTAACTGGAGATTGATATGTCCCTTTTTACCCAAATTTACGAACTGGCCGAGAACGCCGCCCTGTCCATGACCTTTGTCGCCAATAAGAAAGAAGGCACCCTGACGGTCACCGTGATTCCGAAGGCACTGTCTGACAAGGCCAATCCCGTTCTCTCCACGCCCCTTTCCTTCGAGGCCACCCCGGAGGAACTGGACGCCGATTTCGCTAATGCCCTCGGCAGCTTCTCCGCCTCGCGCAAAACGCTTGCGGATGCGCTCAAGGACGCGGAAGACGTGATGGCCGCCGCCAAGGATGAAGCCACGAGCAAAGCGACCAAGGCGATGAAGAAGGCCTCGGATAAGCAGCAGTCCGCGACGGCACCTGCAACTCCCCCCGCCGGCGCCTCCCCGCAGGAAGAAACCCCGGCTCAGGCCGAAGCCCCCGCCGCCCAAGCAGAAAACCTTTTCGAGTAAGGAGCCAAGATGAACGTCCAGCAACTGGTTCGCAGTTTTTCCTATTCCGGCATCACCCTCCCCGACCCCGGTGCCCAACTGAGCGTGGAGGAGGTCAAGGATGTGTTCGCCGCGACCTATCCCGAACTCACCAGCGCCTCCATCGAAGGGCCTGAAACCGTGGGTACGAAAATGGTTTACACCTTCAAACGCGCTGTCGGGACGAAGGGCTGAACCATGCAAAGCAAGCGTCCGTTCCAAGACATGACGCGGGAAACCTTGCGGCAACACCTGACCGGGATTGCCAGCAATGGCCCATGCGAATCAGCCATCAAGGAACTGCAAGCGCATACCAGCACGGCAAAGCATTTGGGTCATGCTTTGCGGCTGAATGCCGACCCCACGCCCGTCGCCGTTCCGTCAAACGCCCTGCCCATTTTGATCTGATCGCCATGACCACTTGCCTCGCACCCCTCGCTCCCGCACCTGCGCTGATCCCCTCATTGGATGGGATTCCAGGCGAAATCGTCCTCCGTCCCGAATCAGTGTTTTGGGCCAACATCGCGCTGTGGTGCGATGAAGCTGGCATCGTCAGGGAAAGTGACTGGAGGCAGGCGAAGGACGCGCAATCACTCGCGGTATCGGCACTTGTCGCTTGGTCATCGCAATTCGTGCAGATGAAGCATCTTGGTTGTTCATTCGTCTTTGACGAAGCGGACGACCACACGTTCGAGTACGTGAGCAGTTTCGAGGATATGGCACGTGAGCGCGGCCTGAATCCTGGCGTACCGCACATCGCCGTGACGATTTTCCCGAATGGCTTTGAGGATCGGGTTATTGGGGAGCGCATCGTGTCCGTCGAGTCGGCCTGCCCCGGACTTGGAGAAACTGCCCTCGCGGCTATCGGTGCCGCGTCGTATCGCACGGTCAATGTCCTAGACCCCGCTCACGCGATGTATCTGGCCTCTATGACCTACTGGTATGGGGAGTCTGATGAAACGATGGCGCTTGAGGAAATCGCGTCGATGGGCGAAGACCCAGATTCATTCGGACTCGTCAAAAAGCAGGATTTCCTCGAACTCGCGCCGGAATGGGCTTGGTGTCCGGGCAGGAAGCTCGGCCCCAAGAAGCTCGCCAGCATCGCCAAGGACAATTCCAGCTCACCGGAAGTCCGCCGGATCGCCGCCTTGTGCCGCGAAATTTTCCGCTATCTCGCGCAAGATGCCCCCTCCCAGCGCGGCGGGATGTATGACGAAAACTGGTGTGGCTTGGCGATGGCGTTGTGGTGGGGCCATGAACCGGGTTGCATCATGCAGCGGGTCTGGGACGACCACTACAACCAAGCCATGCAGGGTGGGGAGTCTACTGAAGCCTTCGGAGTTGACCTGTTCGAGGCCACGCCGGAAGGGTTCAAGTCGTGGGTCGAGGGCAAACGCACCTGGCTAAAACTTGCATCGTTGCAGGACAGCCTGATCGACCTGATTAGCGAGGAGGTCAAGAAAGTATGAGTACCGAATCAAGAGTCCAGTTCGCGTCCGGCAGGGAGGAAAGCAGCCTCCGCGCCGTGAAGGGAATCGTTTTGTACGAATCACAGGGCGGCGGCGAAGCATTCGCCACCGTCCACGGCATCGAGGTCAACGAAGCGGGCCGCGCCACCTTCCTGCCCGGACGGGCCATGACAAACGACACGCTCGGCGAGTTGGTCGCCAAGCTGATCCCGAAGTCGAGCTACGACTACCTCCCACCGGAACTCCTTGGCCTCGGGAAAAACTGGATGGTCTGGTGGTGCCCCGCCGGTCCTCGCACCCTGTTTTTCAAAACGTCATCCGACGACCCCATTGGCGTGAGTACGGTTCGAGTGAACCTGCCACCCTTGGTGTTTGCCGTCCGTGGCCAACAGTTGTTCGTGTATGCGCTGAAAAAGAACGAAAGGCCGATACCTGGCACCGACCTTTGGATGGCTCCCTTTTACAACTTATGGGATTCGGGAAAATTATGCCGAGGCAACGCGCGTCTGCCCAAAAACCTCGCTCCAGATGCAATCCCGAAATGGGAGTCGATGTTCTTCGACAGCGTGTTCACCCACCCCAATCCGGTCACCCGCAAATTGACGCTTCATCGCAATAGCCTGACCGGACTCTGGCACGACATCGTGAAGGAACGCTGGAGCCGTTTCCCGCTGAACATGCTCGCCCCGTCCGACATGACGCTTGCCAAACTCGTCAAGGCAACCAAAACGCACCAATCCTGAATCACGGAGACACCATGAACGTCACGCCCATCAGCCCCAACGTACACACCCTGCCTTCCGATCTGCTCGGCGACGAAGTGACGATTGCACTTGTCGGGTGCGGCGGCACGGGTTCGCGCTTGCTGACCGGACTAGCCGAATTCAACGCCGCCATGACCGCCCTTGGACATCCAGGCATCCGTGTCACCGTGTTCGAAGACGATCTCGTTTCCGAGGCGAACGTGGGCAGGCAGGCGTTCTACATGGCTGATGTCGGCCTTCCCAAGGCGACTGTGCTGATGCATCGCGTCAACCTCGCCTTTGGCCTGAATTGGGATGCCGTCTGCCAGCGGTTTGGTAAGAGAATCGTTCGGACGCGCTTCGACATCGTCATCGGGGCCGTCGATTCTCGTGCCTCCCGCCGAGCCATCCACGAGTATGTGCAAGGAACGCAGGTGAATTACTGGCTCGACCTTGGCAACACGGCAGATACCGCGCAGTTCATTCTCGGGGAACCTCTCAGCCGTTGGCAAAAGGCGTGGGACCGGCCCAATCGTCTGCCCACCATCACCGACCTGTTTCCCGACATCCTCGACGAGAGCATAGCCGAAGACGACACGCCATCCTGTTCGATGGCAGAGGCGCTGGAAAGGCAGGAGCTTTTCACGAACCGCTGCGTGGCCGATGCCGCCATGAATCTGCTCTGGAGGCTGTTTCGGTACGGTCGAATCGACCATCACGGAGGCTTCCTAAATCTGCGAACCAGCCGCATGACTCCCCTGCCATGCGACAAGGATGCATGGAAACGCTTCGGTTATGTCGTGAAGGGCAAGCCGGGTCGCAAGAAAAAGGCAGCGTAGGCGTGCAGTTTTGACGGCGAAGGCGTTTTGCCTATTCCGATTCGGGGGTGCAATCCGGCATGCTGACTGGGCATTCGACATAACGACACTACAAGCGCCGGTTTCTCCGTTACGACAGAACGACGGAAGGATGGCTGAACGGCAACGTGAATTTAGGCTATGGAAAACCCAAACAACTGCGAGACCTGCGACCACATTCACCGCCCCGATGGCGGGCATTGCTACATGTTCCGTGATCCGCCCACAGAGGTTTGCTACCAGCACACAAAACGAAGGTTGAGGAGCATAAGCCTGCCCGCACTGATCGAGCGTGTACTTGCCAATGCCGACCTCAATGTCACCACACAACCGGAGCCCGTTAATGATGACGTTTGACGCCTATTTCTACCTGTTCGTGATCCTGGCCGTCGTGCTGTCGGTCTGGACGTTCCACATCGGTAAGCATCGCTTTGCGCTCCGCTGGTACATCAACCTGGTTGGAGCGGGATGGGTGGCGGTGGCCGTTTTCATGGCCGGTGCCTGGTGGCTCAGCGCCTCCGGCATCATGGCGCAGATACCCGGGCCGAATGCAGTCAAGGTCGGATTTGCAGCGCCCATGAACGCAACGATTATCGCAATGTCGTGGTACTTCATCGCTATCCAACTACCCGGCTTCATCCGACTGCTCAAAAACCGGCGTCCGTGAGTTGATAACGGCGATGAAACGTTACTTGTCGATTTTGAAGTTCCTGGCCACCGCGATGTTGGTCGTCTTGGTGAACGGGGAAGCCTTAGCGTTTGGAAGCCAGGGCCACCGGATTGTCGCGGACGTGGCCGACCACTTGCTGAATGCCAAGGCGCGCGTTCGGATCAATCACATCACAGGCGGTGAAAGCCTGGCCGATCTTTCGACCTTCATGGATGAGGAAAGAAGATCCCTGGGAAAAACGATCGCCGAATGGCATTACCAGAACCTTCCGGTGTGCAGCGCAGCTCGCCCCGAGATGGGGTGCTATCGCGGAAACTGCGTGTCCGCACAGATCATGCATATGTATGAACTCCTTGAAAGGCCCGACCTTAGCCCGGATGGACGTAAGGAGACGCTGGCTTTCCTCGTGCATCTGGTCGGTGACATCCATCAGCCCCTGCATGCCGCTGACAACCATGACCGTGGTGGCAATGATATTCGGGTCCAACTTCCTTACGGCAGGCATGAGCGGTCTCTGCACCAGGCGTGGGACAGCGACTTCATTAAGGAAGATCTGAGGGGCTGGCGCGAGGAAGACTACGCGGCGTCGCTTTCAGGCTCAAGGCCAGAGCCTTCAACCAAGCTGGACACCAACATGGTCAGCGCCTGGTTAATGGAGTCACACACACTTGCGCAACAGGTCGCGTATGGCGAAGCCGGCGGATTCAGTTGTTCAGCGAATCAGGAATATCTCACCGTGGATCAGGCTTATGACGAACATGCGCGAGCCATTCTGAGAGGGCAACTATCCAAGGCTGGACATAGGCTTGCTGGCATTTTAAACGGCCTCTTCGGGGAGTGAATTCAGTAATCCAAAGTCTTGATATACCCCTTATTTGGTGTATATTTACTTTCATGAAACTTAAAACCGACACCAGTTTTGTTGGGACACCTCCGGAAGCAGACCTTGAACGACTAGATCGTTTTCAGTCTCTCCAAGCCGGGCAGTATTGGCGAGCCTTGCTGGACGTCGTCGAGGAAGGAATCGACGAGGGCACAATGCTGCTCATCCAGTCAATTCGCTGGGTGGACGATGCCCCCCATACGATCATTCTCCGTCCCCATCCGTCGAAGATCGGAACGGACACCTATTTGCAGGTTCCTCAAGAGGACGGCACCTTCAGGAAGACATGGTTTCGTTTCGATGAGCACCGCTTCTTGCTCAAGGATTTCCTCGCGCAGTTCGAGTTCGAGCCGAACTACCAGGCCGTCCGGGGCGAAGAACTTCGTCAGATTCAAGGCAAGATCAATTCGCTGCAAGGCGAACTGATCGAAGCCCAAAGCAACCCGGCATTGCTTGCAGGTGTAGTTGAGACAGGCCTGCGCGAGCAGGAACTACAGAAAGTCGCGGCTGCTGTCACCGACGAGAAGAGTGAGACCAAACATGGTATGCCGTTGCCGGCAGTGCCCGGCAGCGATCTTGTTTCGCTCGCCACCGGAACTGTGGTTGACGCCCTCGGCACCGGCATTACCGTTGAGGGTATCGCATCGCTCAAGGAAGCGGCCAAACGAGAGCACCAGGTCGCCACCATCAAGGCTGAATGGATCCAGGGCAAGACGACCGAGATCGCCGAAACGATCAGGGCCATGACGCCCTTTTATTCAGAGCAGGCAGCGGCGGCGCTTGCGCAAACCGAGGACGTTCGCAGCTATGTGGCGAAGCTGATGCGGGGAATCGAATCTCTCGACCTGTACGTCGGCAAGGATGTTGAAGTCGAGACCATCCGCACAGGCGATGCCGCGCCGAAGGGCACGCCACTCACCTTCGTCCAGAAGAAGCTCTTGATGGACGAAGAGCTGGCGGTCTGGGCCGACATCGACGAATGGTTCGATTTCAGCAAGGAGGACAAGTTCTTCGATGCGGTACGCGAGCATGATTCCCTGGTGAACCAGATTTTCCCGACAGAGCGCTGTGTGCTGGTTATGGCCGTTACCCGCCGTGAGATCGATTACGGCAACCCCTATGAGAGCGCAGCCAAGAATGCGGAAAACAAGAAAGTTTTCCTACTTGTACGCGACGGGATGAATGTGTATCGGGTGTTTTCCCCGGTGGAAAGCCACCTCGGAGCCGCACGCCTGTTTCCGTCCAAGAATGACCAGGACCGAATATTCCGCGGCATGGACGGGAGCCAAATCAAGTTCGAGGATGTGGCCTATACAGACAAGCTGGCCGCGCACGAGAAATTCGCGCTGCACTACAAACGCTTCCTGCTGCTGGTATGCGGACTCGATCACCGCCTCAAGCTTTTCGGTGACTTCTACGAGGGTCCGCAATCGTTTCACTTCGTCTCGATGGATTTCCAGGAGAAGCATTGTCGCTTCCTGCATGACGACGACGGATCCGGCCTGCTGCCCAGCGGCGAGAATCGTTTGCCACTCAAGGAGTGGATCGCGGAAAAGAACAGCTACCTCCGCTCAGGCTCGCGCGTGCTGTGCAATTGGCGTGAAGTAATGAACCCGGATACCGCGCCAGGGGCCTGCAAGGAAGAACGTGGGCGGAGTAGCGGATTCGACCGCCGCTACTCGCCAAAGAACCGAATGGATGTCACGATCGCCTATCGCGATGGTGAATCCATTTGTGTCGATGTGGAAGTGTCTGGCTACTCGTACAGCATCCACGGCAATCGAAACTTCAATTGCAAGGTCAACCTGTCCAAGTTCAAGAATGGGCACTGGGACTACACCGACCAGCCATTCCTCTGCCTGGATGCCGTGCGCCCAGAGGAATTGCACTGGTATATCCACAATCGGGGGGAGCGTCAGAATCACCTCGCCTACATTCGCTTCTTCAAGCACGCGCTGAAGCATATCCAGGCAGAGCTGGTCGGCGAAGGTGAAACCCGCAAACGCCTGACTGAGGCGCTGGCGGACGGGAGAATCGCCAGCGGCACGGAGGCGGAAGAGATCATCAACCAGGCGGTGATCGCCTGGCGTGCGGCGAACCGGGGCAAGCCATTGCCAGAGCTTGCCGACGGCGCCGCCCCCCACGCCTGGAAATCGCTGCTCGACCAGATGTACATGCTGGCCGGCGAAGGCCAGCGTCGAACGGTCGAGATCGAGGCCTTCGTCCGTGATCTCGGCTACGACCCCCTGCGGCTCGTCCTGTCAGGCGGTGCGAAGCTGGTGGTCTATGGCGCACCACGCAGAGAGGAATGCGATGACCGGATCGATCGCCATGCCTGGGTGCATCGAATCACGGTAGAACATGGCAAGACCAAGTACATCGAAAAGTCTCGCCGCTGGGCGGTACTGCCCAAGTCGGCCGCGTCCGAGACAACCCTGCATCAATGGGAGAGTGCCGATCAGTGGTCTGGACGCGAATCCGCTTTCCCCTCGTATGAGCGCAAGCAGGAGATCCTGGAGGAAGCCGCCCATTTTTCTGCCAGGCTAAGACCGTTCACCGCGACGATGAGCACCGCAACACACTCGTTGCAGCTGGAGGACTGGGCGTGGTTCCGCGAAAGCATGATGCGCGGATCCAAGTATGTTGTGAACCCGTCAATAGCCGTGCCGATCGGTGTGGTGTACTACCCCAACAGCAAAGAACTGCGTTACCTGTGCGTTGGCTCTCACAAACCGCACGCCCTGCTTTACCAGCTTGCACCCGATGACGCTGCCCGCGCGAGCCTCCGCGATAGCTTCGTCAAGCCGTATGCCAGGAAGGACAAGGCGCGTGAGGACCTTGCCCGAGCGGTCGAAAGCGGGTCGATCTGGTCGTTGATGGAGGTCTCGATCACGGCATTCCAGTCGAATCACGGTGTTTACTGCGGTTCCGAGCATGAAATCGATGGCAAGAAGCGTTTCGATCCATCGCTTTCCACCTGGTTCGAGAGATGGAGGGTCGGGATCGAGAAATATGGCCGCGTGTGGATCGCGGATGGCGCAGTCGATGAAAACGGCAAGCTGGTGCTTGATGACCTGCTGGGCATCAAGCCGCCCGCTGGTCTCGACCCGGTGCGGGTTGTGGAGATCACGCTGCGACCAAACGAAGGCGTGGAGTCGGCGAAGTTTGCTCATTGGTTCGACATCTGTAAGGGTGAAGAAACCCCACGCAGTTCAGGTAACAGCTGGTGGCCATCCACACCATCCATGGCAGACGAATCAAAGCGGCTCGTAGAAGGGTTGGGACCAACGGGGTCGTTCATATGGACCGCACAGACCCACCATCTTGCCTCTCCCGAAGAGGCACGTGAGTTCATCAAGGGAAAGATATTTCACGTGAACGGCGCGGCCCTCAAGGCCGTCCTTGCCGCTGAGCTACCCGATGCACCTGCGGCACCCGAAGGCGCGGAGCGCTGGTATTTGGTTGAGGGGAGTGCATGACCGGAAAGCGGAAGCAGCCGACGGTAGTCAGGGTGCGCCAGGCTGGCAAGGATCATCAGGTCGTCACCGTAGAGGGCGGACGAGGCGCTTACCGGCGCAAACCATGCAGTGATTGCCCGTGGCGGATCGATGCTGTTGGCGAGTTTCCGGCCGAGGCGTTCCGTCACTCAGCGGGAACTGCCTATGATATGGCGCGCGAGACATTCGCGTGTCATCAATCCGGCACTCGAAAACCATCAATCTGTGCGGGTTTCATGCTGCGCGGCGCTACACACAACATGTCCGTGCGCCTCGGCCTTATCACTGGTCGGATCAAGAACGATGTTTGCGACGGTGGCTACGAGCTACATGAAAGCTACCGCGCCATGGCCGTGGCCAACGGCATTGATCCGGATGATCCGGTGCTTTGGCCGTGCAGGCAATGAGAATTGGACGTTTAAATACCGCTGCACATTGTTCAGGGCGAGCACTTTGTAGCGTCGAGTCGCTGAATGGACGCGATGAAAAAAGAGGAGAGCACGAAATGATCGAATGTGACCTGGCGAAGACTCCGTTGACGGCTAACGCACTAGCAAAAGCTCCGGATGCGTCTGGCAACTTACAGAAAATGGTGTTACGGAAGAGGCGATGTGTAGCAATTTTATGGGCGCTGGGGATCACCGGGCTGGGAGTGGTAGTCGTTTTGTGGAAGGCCTGGTCGCTCGGCGGTGATGCAGTTGCACTTGCAACTGTGGCTGCCGCTGTTGCTGCAGCAGCAATTGTGATCGCTGTAGGTGTGGATACCTTTGCGGCTTCAAGAGCGTACGTTCTCCGTGAACGACAGATTGAGAATACCGACAACCGAGCCCGCCTCGGCTATCAGCCGGCTCCAGAAAAGAAGAGCCTGCTCAGGAAGGCTGCATAGTCAAGGAGAAGAGCATGTCACATCCCATTGCTGACGCCAGGATAATCGACGCTCGTGAACATTTCCGGCCGCCGGGAATTGTTTACAAGGTTCAGATCCGTGTGAGCGTGAACGCAAGATTTCTTTTGGCCGTCGTGAAATGCCTCCTTACCCGTAAGGAGTTGCGGATAAACCATACGTTCACGAATGACCCGTTATTGAATGGAGACTTTGAGTGAACGCTAATCAACGCCGGTTCGTATCCGGAAACGACAGCAAAGCCGAACAGGCAGAACGAGTTGTCAGATTCAGCAGAAACAAGAGGGGCCGCGACTTTGTGATCGGAGACATCCACGGCACTTTCGACCTGGTGCTTGCCGCGATGGAACAAGCCGGATTCAACCCGGAAATCGACCGACTCTTCAGTGTCGGAGATCTTATTGATCGCGGGAACGGATCGCATCGCTGTGCGGCATTTCTGGCCAAACCCTACGTCCACTCGGTACGGGGCAATCACGAAGACATGCTCATCGATCTGTATGCGGAGGGAACGCCCTCTCCGGAAGTACTGCGGGTCGCCGCCCGCTATAACGGCTTCAATTGGTGGCTCGATTTGCCTGAGACTGAGCGGCAGGAGATCCTGGCCGCCATCAGGAAGCTGCCCCTGGCCATCGAAATCGAAACGGATCGGGGTACGGTCGGCGTGATCCATGCCGACGTGCCACTCGGCATGGCATGGTGCGAATTTCTCGGGATGCTGAATGTTGGCGATCCCGCCGTCATCAAGACCTGTCTCTGGGGACGAGACCGGCTTCGCCTGGGGGACATGACCGGGGTCCACGGTGTAGGCAGACTTTTTGTCGGTCACACACCGCAATGGGGCAACCTTACGAGAGCTGGCAACGTCTATGCGCTCGATACGGGGGCCGTTTTCGGCCAGACGGGGATGAAGGAGGAGGGCCATCTCACGATGGCCCAGGTGATGACGCGAACTGAGGTGCTCACCGCGCCGCACCGGAAGCCGGGGCTGGTTAATCTGTTCGACGAGGCTGTCCCGGCGGATGGCTCGTTCGGTCAGTACGCGACCAAGGCCGCATAGGAGAGGACGAGCATGAGGAGCGAACTGCCAAAGGATCCGCCGCCTGGCCTGTTGATGAGTATGGCGATCCGCTACGACCACGGTCTTGGGTGTCCGGGCTATTACGACAACTTTCCTCGCTTTGAGGGCGACAACCATCAGAAGCGTCTCGAATCGACGCTCCGCACGATGCGCCAGATCTACGAGGAAGTCAGCGGCTTTGGCTTCTACGCGCCGGAGCGCGAAGCTGAGTACGCTGCAATGATGCCCGATGACTTCGCATGCGGATGATGAAAATGAATGACGTGCAAATGAAAAATTCACGGGACGCGAACACCACGCTTGAGGGCATCAGGGTTGAGCAAGGGCAGATTTGGCTTGACCTCGACAAGCGCATGAATGGCCGGCACGTCCGTGTCGTTTCCGTGGCAGACGGCAAGGCCAAGGTATCGCGCACCAATCCGAATAGTGGCTGGACGAGCGACAACACCACGACATTGTCCGTCAGACGCATGCATAAAAGCAGCACTGGCTGGGCGCTATTGAAAGGGGCAACCCCATGACCATGACCTACTACGTGATTCTGGGCAGTGTGTACGCGGCTTACGTGCTGGGCGTGATGCACGGGAAAAAACACGAGCACTGGGCAAACGTCGTCATGGCTCTTGCAATTGGCGCTCTGTGGCCGGTTGCCGTGCTGTACGGAATCTACCTGCAGCATTTTGCCCGCGCCAAGGGCGAGTAATCACCAACTGGGAGCATCAACAGCAAATCCAACGGACTGACGGACATGAGTGAAATTATTTCTTATCGCGCAATTCAGGCGTCGCTCGAGCGATGCATGGCGGCCCAGCCGCCTGAAGGCATCGAGTGCAGCTTGAGCCGCGATGCAAGCCTGCTCGGGGACATCGTTGGTGAAATGATCTGGCGCAAGCTGATCGATATTCCGATGAATGCTGTGACCGGAAAGCACTTGGATGCACTGAACCGGTGGATCGTTGTCGATAAACAGGAGGAAGAAAATGCTGATGCCGCATGAAGCGCAAGGCTATAGCGAGTGGGTCGTGACCAATTTCCTGACGGTCCCGGTGCTGATGATTTCAGGGGTGCTGATGGTCGTAACAATCGGTGCGGTGGTTAACTTGCTCAGTAATCCTCAATTGCTAAGAAATGCCGCCATTCTCGTTCGGCTTGGATTGTTGACGCTACTGGATGGTTGCATGACATGGTACGGGGTGCAGGTTGTCCTGCAATCATCATGGGTCCATGTGTTGACGTTCGGAAACGCTCTTTGGGTGGTCACCCCTACTGTACTTACCGGACTTATCGTTGTTTCCCTTTTACACAGGGAACAGACACCGGCTGACAACCAGTAAAGGAGCATGAATGCCAACCGGAATTGAATGGACGGATGAAACTTGGAACCCAGTGACCGGATGCACCAAAGTGTCATCAGGGTGCAAACACTGCTATGCCAAACATCAGGCTTGGCCTCGCTTGTCTTCGATGCAGAATACCGTTTACACCAGCCGTGAGTTCGAGGACGTGCGTTGCCACGCGGAACGTCTTGTTCAGCCAGTGCGTTGGACGAGGCAGCGCAGAATTTTCGTGAACAGTATGTCCGACCTCTTTCATGAAGACGTACCGGACGAGTTCATCGACAGCGTCTTTGGCGTTATGTGGGCATGCCTCTGGGGCCGCGACGAGCAACCTGGCCACATTTTCCAGGTGCTGACCAAGCGTCCCCAGCGAATGCGCGATTACTTATCGCAGGATCGGCGTGAACATTGGGCTCACGCCGCTGTGAGCCATGGTGGCGGCATGGATCCGGATGGCATCTACGACCAGGTGATGGATGCGGAAGGTCCGCACCCGCGGATCTGGCTCGGCGTCAGCGTCGAAGACCAGGTAGCCGCCGATGAGCGTATCCCGTTGCTGCTGCAATCGCCAGCCGCCGTGCGGTGGGTCAGTGCGGAGCCCCTACTGGAGCGAGTTGATCTGACATCCATCAGGCTAGCCGGCGGAGACTTCGATGCTTTGCGCGGAGGGGACGTTGGTCATTCCGTGCGGATTGAACGTAGGCCGTCGCTGGATTGGGTCGTCGTCGGCGGCGAGAGCGGCCCGAACGCCCGCCCGATGCATCCTGATTGGGCAAAAGGTTTGCGCGATCAGTGCGCCGCGGCCGGCGTGCCATTCCTTTTCAAGCAGTGGGGAGAGTGGGCGGACGCAGAAGATTTTCCGAGCGAGGTCCAGGAAGACTACGACGCGCGTGGTTTGACTGAAAGCATGTGCATCCGTGTTGGCAAGAGAGCCGCCGGTCGCCTGCTCGATGGCATGCAGCATGACGGTTACCCGGCCAATCAAGGGTCAACATCGTGAGCCTTTTCGAGTTCATCGACTCTCGCATTCGCATGGGACGTATGGATCCCGTGGCAGTGGCGCGGGCCAACCGTTCAGTCCGCACTTTGTCGACCGATTGTCGCCTTGCGCTCTGCCGGCCACCCGCCGGTCCGGCGGACATCCCGGGCCGAAACGGCAAGTTGGCAGCCCGGGAGCTCCCCTTCCGTGACGCCGGCGCACTGGTCAACATGCACCACCGCCACCACGCCTCGCCGATTGGTCACCTGTTTTCAGGGGGCGTATTCGATGGCGACGTGCTGTGCGGCGCCGTGATTGCGAGGCGACCAGTGGCGAGGAACCTCGATGACGGCAAGACCGTCGAGCTTACGCGTGTCGTCTCCGATGGCACGCGCAACAGCTGCTCGAAAGCGATGGGTTGGGCCGTTCGGGAGGCCAGGAGACGCGGGTTCGCGCGCGTGATCACCTATACCCTGGAGGACGAACCCGGCGCCAGTCTGCGGGCCGTAGGCTTCCTGGAGGCCGGACAAAGTCGCGGCGGCAGCTGGAGCCGACCGAGCCGTGCGCGAGAAGCTGAATGTCATCCCGTTACGCCCAAACGGCGCTGGGAAATCTGGTTGTAGAAGCGCATGCAGATCCTGAACCGCCACCACCTCGGTGCATGGCCTCCTGACGCGGTCTACATCGGCCGTGGTACACCGCTAGGCAATCCTTACGTCATTGGCGAGCACGGCAATCGCGACGCGGTATGTGACCAGTATGCCGATCGGATGGCTTACCGTATCCAGCAAGGAGATCCGGTGATCCTGACCGCGCTTCTGGGGCTCAAGGATGACTCCCGCTTAATCTGTTCATGCGCACCGGCTCGCTGCCACGCATCCGAGATCGAGGCAGCCTGGAAGCGGCTGAAAGAGACCGGGCTGCCGTCCCGCCGGCGTAGCATGGCCTACGCAGGGATCGGGTCCCGCGTGACACCCGCCGACCAACTCCAGCGTATGACCCGGGCTGCAGCACGGCTTGCCGCCATGGGTTACACCTTGCGCTCTGGTGCTGCGCCTGGCGCGGACTCCGCCTTCGAGGCTGGTGCTGGCACAGCAAAGGAAATCTACCTGCCCTGGCGGGCTTTTAACGGCAGCGTCTCGTCGTTCGTGGAGCCGGCACGTGATGCCTACGAGGTGGCAGCCTGCGTGCACCCTGCTTGGGAAAAGCTGTCGCCGGCGGCCAGGAAGCTGATGGCCAGGAATTCGCACCAGATCCTTGGTGCGGATCTCAAGGCCCCGGCGGATTTCGTGGTCTGTTTTACAGCTGACGGGGCAGAGAGCGAGGCCCAGCGCAACGCCGCGACGGGCGGCACCGGCCAGGCGATCGCATTGGCGAGCCGCTGGGGCGTGCCAGTGTTCAATTTCGCCCGAGGCGACGCCGGGGAACGCTTGCTGATGTACCTGGAGGAAATACGATGAGGTTGTTTTCGATGGTCTGCGCGATGTTTGGAGTTCTTGGTTTAGCGGACTGGATGTTTGCCAGAAGCTTTATCAAGGTCGCACCTGATACCTCGGCGGCGCAAAGCATTGCGGAGCCATGGGTGCTGTATGCGAGTCTTTTTCTGATGTGTTTGGGCCTGTTCTTTGCGTGGGCGGCATCAGTGAACAGACCAGATGAAAACGAGACTCTCGAACAGTGAGAGGAGCCATCTACCATGCTTGATGAACGACAAGGCAGCATTTTCGACGCCCCGGTCCGCGCACTGGTGAATCCATGCAATACCGAGGGAATCATGGGCAAGGGACTTGCGCTTGAGTTCAAGCGGCGCTTCCCGGAAGCCTACGAGTCCTACCGCCTGGCGTGCATGCGGAAGGAACTCGAGCCTGGCCTGATCCACGACTACTGGTTGGAAGACGGACGCCGCATCGTGCATTTCCCGACCAAGACGCTTTGGCGCAGCCCGTCGAAAATGGCTTACATCGAGGCCGGGCTGCCGCCACTCGTGGAGTTCGTACGCTTGAACGCCATCGAATCCATTGCGATCCCTGCACTTGGCTGTGGGCTGGGCGGCCTGTCGTGGGCCCTTGTGAAGCGAGCGATCGAGGAAGCATTTTCCGCCATACCCCAGGGGGCCGTGGATGTGTGGCTTTTCCCGCCGGTGAGAAAATAAATGTTCGCCCAGGTCGACAACTACTTTGTGATTCCGGTGCCATTCGACGTCGGTGATTTCTATATCTCGGGAACTGGGTACCTGTGCGCGAGGACACCCGTAAGAACCGTTCTCGCCGAAGAACCGGTCAGCCAGTATGGGATCACCACCAACAGCAGGATCGTTGGATACGCATCCCTGGATATCCAGCGCAAGGCCGGGCTGGATATTTCGGATCCCGGCATGACTGCATTGCTCCTCTTACGACCCAATTGAAAATGACTCAAGCTTCAAAGAAACCTGGCGCTGGCCGTCCTGTCATCGAGCGCCCCATGCAGAACGTGATCGGTCTGATGCGGCATCTAATCGGCAATGACGCCGGGGTGAACATCCAGGTTGCGGAAGAGATCGAGGCCATGACTGGGCGCTCGCTCGTGCCTCAGATCGAGGGGAAGAGCAGCGAAGCGAATACGAGGCAGCAGATTTCAAAGCGAATTTCGGAGATTGCGGCCGGCGGGAAGCCCATTCCGCACTGGTTCGAGACTGCAGCGCGCGAGTGGTGCGTGCTGGAGGTGATGAGCAGGATCGCCGGGAAAAACGTCGAACTGAAGGTTGACGCAAGCGCTATCAACCTGACGCGCGCGCCGGCGGCGAGGGTTCTGGCCGAGGACCTGGTGGGTCTCGTGCTTCACCATGCTGCAATCCGCGAAGAAAAAAAGGTCGCAGCATGTCTGCGGCTGATCGAAAAGTTGAACGATTGACACCTTCTGAAGTGAGAAGTCCGCCTTTCTGAGCTTGGACGAATAGTGCACGGAATACCTTTAGAAGGTGGTTTCCGGGTCAGCCATGATGAATTAGCCTTCCGATCGGCGCCAGGCAAGTCTGGGAATTTTATTTTCGGTGTCGTTTCCAAGCAGGTTGATTTTGTAGGATGTCCGGAATGGGCATTCCATATGTCGACCCTCGGCGAGAAAATCAATCATGAGTTCCTATGTCTTAGACAACCTCGTTGACAGCGAAGACGTCCTCTACTTCAGTACGGTGTCGTACTGGGCCTACATCAACTATGCGATGGTCTCGTTGGTAATAGCGGTTGTCGCTTGGTTTCTTCATACCAACTGGTACTTGCCAATTTTTGTGCCTGTCGTGCTGCTCTCGCTGTCAGTTGGCAACATTATCCTTCTTAAGGTGCTCCGCGATGCAAACGAACTCGCCGTCACCAACCAACGCGTGATTATCAAAACAGGCTGGCTCTGGCAGAAAAGCGCGGTTCTGTACCTCTCCAGGGTCGAGGGCGTGGAGGTTAACCAGAGCCTGCTCGGCCGCATCCTGAACTACGGCACGGTACAGGTGAGGGGCGTCGGTACGGAGGTCTTTCCCGTGCCCTATGTGATCGACCCGACCGAATTCCGTCGTCAGGTATTCGAGGCTGCAAGCGCGTGCAAGGCAGCGCATCCTCAGGCCGAAGAATCACCCATGCCCGCCTAATCCGCATACATTTCCCTGGAACCTATAAATGGAACAGCACAACGATGAGACCCTGATGCTCTTATACGGAGCTGGCGAACTTCAACGCTTCCAGGTTCTTTTCGACAACTGGCGGCATGCCGTCTACCGCTACCTCTACCATCTGGTTCGTGAGGACGCAGAAGCGGTCTACCAGGCAACCTGGCTGAAATTCATCGAGCGTCGTGCAGAATACACGGAGAATAGCCGCTTCAAGCCGTGGCTATTTGGCATCGCCCACGGACAGCTGATGGAAAATCTGACGGCGCGCAGGATGGAAAAAATCATGGAGGTTGAAGACGCGGCCGTCGAAATCTCCAGCCACAATTTGCATGAACTCCACTTCCGCTCGCGCTTCGAGCAAGGATTGATGGAAGCGATCAGCGCACTGCCGGCGCCGATGAAAGAAGCTTTTCTTTTGTCGGAGGAAGGCCTGACGATAGAGGAGATCGCCGAAGCCGTCTGCGTGAGCAATGCCGTGGCAACGTCCAGGTTGGAACACGCCCACGCCATCGTCATCAAAACACTTTCCGCCTGGGGCGTCCCCATGGGCGACACCTCAGAGACCTGGAAAACAATCCGGGACGTTGAGCGCAACGATATCCTCGACGACCAGCTTTTGGCGACCTCGAAGCTCCCGGACTGGCCGCCCAAGCTCGTCAACCTCGATGTACCCGCGGAGTCTGAAGCAGAGGATAAGAGCCCCACCTCGATCTGGAGCAAGGTAAGGCCTTCGTACGCGATTGCCGGACTGCTCTTGTCCATTGCGGTTGGCGCAGCCTTCTTCGCTTCCGTCATTCCGGCAACGGTAAAACGCGAGTTCCAACAGGCCAAATCGGTAACGAAGAAGGCATCCCAGCCGCCTGCGAAGATGGCCGAACCGACAATCCCCCCTGCCCCATCTCTGGGAGGTGTAAAAACCGCTCCGTTGGTCGATGTGTCCGCAGAAGCTGCGCGCAAACCACGAGCGAAAGTGGCCGCCAAACCAGCATTGAAGCGCCCGAAAGTTGACGAAGTGACTGATGAGGCATTGGATGACGCTCAGGTCGTTGCAGACGACGCCAGCGCCAAAGTCACCCCTGAGCCAGCACCCCCGCAGCCGCCGAAGATGGTCTGGGTACGGCAACCCGACAACTCGTACTGGAAGGATTCGATACCGATCGGGACCGCGCCGTTTTTCATCGAGGGAAGTCGATAGGCAGTGGCGGCTTCGTTTTTTTGGTGACGACGCCTCGCAAACGCTGTATTGACGCGGGCTTCCGCGACACGTAACATTTTCGTTTATATTAACAATATTGTTACGCGAAGCGTGGAATGCAAAATAACTCTGTGATCCTGACGGACGCCGCGATACGTGCTTTCCTGAACAAACCCCTAACCAAGGCAGAATCCATTGCCCTTTGGTGGTTCGTGGCCAACCTGCCCGCCGGCGGTGACGTCATTTCGCTAGCAAGCTTGGCTGAAACTCTCAAGGTTCCGAGAGAGCGTTTGAGTCCGACTATAAAACGTCTTTGCGAAATTGGCTTTCTGGTGCGCGGCGCCAAGATTGCCCTTTCCTATCACTACAAACTGAACCCGGTCTTCATCCGCATCCTTTCATGAACGGACAAGGTCAGACCGGCGTCAACGAAATTATCCAGACCGTCCTTGACGACGGGTTATCGCTGGATCTTTGGCCTCGCGATGTCGCCCTTTTGGTTCTCATCCAGAAAAAAATGAATTCCGGAACGGGGTTTTCCTTCGCCATGGAGGGCGGCGAATTGCGTTCCCTGGCGGCAAAGGTGGATGGGCTGGAGGTCAAGGATTCGTCGGGTACCGAGAAACGTCTGACTGAAAGCATAAACAGGCTGATCCGGGCCAACTGTCTGGCCCGCGCAGACCTCTCGCGCCTGCGCAATATCGAAGACACGGAATACCAGCTCACATCCCTCGGCGAAAGCATTGCCTCCTGGCATATCGAGCACACCCGCTTCAGCGGGGAACCGATGGCCGCCATTCTGCAGGTGTTCAATGGCCAGATCGTCGATCTGCATGCCAAAGCGCTGAACCTCGAAGGGGATGAGGATTGGCGGAGGGACATCCTGTTGCCGATGCAGGTGGTCCTGAAGGACATGCTCGTGAACGTCCAGCGTCACCAGCGAGAGCTGGACCGTCAACATGAAGCGCTGCGTGCTTTCATCCCCACGCTTCTGACGGAAAACAGCGAAGCCTCCATTGACCAGTGCGAGCAGCAACTGACACAGGTCATCCGCACCATCGACGACCTTCAGGAAGTTACGCTCTCCTCATCCAGCAAGGCGTTCGAACTGCTCTATCAGATCGAAATCGCCGGCGAGAACAAGAAGATCGAAGGAGTAGGCCCCGTCTGTCAGGACATCACGCGGCGCATGCATTCCATCGTGCAGTGGACCGCGCAGCGGGCCACAGACTGGGTTGAGCATCACGGCGTTGTGCACGATTTTCTTCGGAGCGTTATTCGCATCGATCGCCAGCGACGTCTCACTGAAGCGCTCAAACACGCTATCGCAATCCCTCCGGACTGGTCGCTCAGGATCAGCCTGGAACCCCGACTGATCAGGATGCGCGAGGATGTCCGGCAGCAGAGCCGGACGAGGTCTGCGCCCAGACTGCCTCGCCGCGATTATGCGCAGGAGAAGGTGCCGCACGTCGAAGATGAATTGCCGGGTCGCCTCAGGGCCCTGCTCGACCAGAAGCTAGCTGAAGGCGAGGCCCGATGGAGCGAGATTGTCACTGCCGCGATCACAGAAGGCGCTGACCCAGACAATGTATTCGCTCACTTGTCCTGGCTCATGGGTGAAATGGTGAGGTCAGGCAAGATCGATGCCGGAGAGCGAAACTGGGTGCCGGTGGCCAGCGGCATGCGCATGGAAGAACTAAGGATAACTGCACCATGAATTACCTCGACAGGCATTTTGTCGATGCGGACCTGATTCTGCGCCGAGGCGGCCATATCAACCGGTCGAACCTCTCTCTCTATCAGTTCCTCATCGACCACTTCGATGACCTCAAGGCCTTCTACCAAGGCTACCAGTGCGAACTGGTCCAGCACTCAGATGGTTTCTTCTTCCTGATGTCGAAGGGAGGGCTCATTCCGAGCAGAATCCTGCCGAAGCCTTGTGTCCATCTGGGCATGTTCATTGCCCTGAAAACACGGGATCCGGAAATCACCCGCTCGTCCGGCCGGATCAGCCTGCCCAATCTAATGCAGTCAATTGAGACCTCTGTTCCCCGCGAGACGCTGCAGCAGGTCTATGCGCCCAAACAACGGGAATCCTCGTCCGACAACCGAATCGCCGACGAGATCAAGAAAGCATTGAAGACTCTTGTCGACTTGCGTTTCATCGAGATGCACGGAGATGCCATCAAGCCGCTGGAAGCCATTCACCGTTTCGCCGAACTCGCACGGCACGACAATAACCCGGATGAGATCAGTCGTTTGGTGCTGACGGAGCACAAAGGCGTGGCCTTCCAGGCCTTCGGTGAAGAGAGCGAAGAAGAAGCTGACGATGATAGGGATGAAAATGAAGGGAAGGATTGAACAGATTGCCTATATCGGTTGGCTCGGCATCGACTATGAAGCCATCACGCTGGACAAGGGGGCCTTCACCGGCCTGATCGGGCCAAGCGGAGCCGGTAAGTCGACCCTGACAATGTGCCTGGCCTACGCCCAGCTGCCTGACCGCCGGGTACTGGACATTAGTCCCATTTCTGACCTGCAGGACCCCCATAACGCCGGGAAGGACAGTCTGCTCGGCCGGATCAGTCCGAACTATGGGTACGCTTATGTCGTGCTGGATATCCTGACCCGGCACGGCAAGCGTCTGATCGCCGGCATCCATGCTCAAGGCGAGGACGGCCGCGGAAACCTTACCCGCTTCTACATCGACAACTACCCGGAAGGGGCCCCGCTGCAGGACGCCTTACGGATCAGTGAAGGTGATACCCAGCATTACCCCGATCTGCCTGATCTGAAACGCAGTCTGGCCGCCAGAGGGTACGACCTCCATATCTGCCGGCAGGTGCAGGATTACGGACAGGTGCTTTATGAAGCTGGCGTGCTGCCGACCAATCTCGCCGATTTCTCGGACCGGTCGCTCTACAGCAAGCTCATCGAGGCAACATACCGGGGCGGCATTTCCGCAGATGTAGCGAGCAAACTCAAGGACTACCTCCTGCCCGAGGACCGGAAGGTCCCTGAGATGGTCTCCAAAATTCAGGAATGTACCAGTCAGGTCTTCAGTACCCGACGTACGCTGGGCGACGCAGATCGACAGCTCAACCTGCTCCAGGCTACTTACGGCACCGGTAAGGAAATTGTGTTGAACGCCCTCCGGCATGAGATCGATGTGCAGCATGTCGTCGAACTGGAGATTGAAAGACTGGAACGCGAGGTCACCGCGGACATGGAGACGCTGTCCAGCAAGACTCAAGAGGTCGATCTGCTGTCAAAAGACATCCGGACGACCGAGGAGACTATTCAAACCCTTCAGCAGAGCACCCAAACTGAACTTAGAACTGAAGAAGGTTTGATGGATGTCCGGGGTAAAGAGGTACAGACCAAAGAAACTGCACATGACGCTGCCAAGGGCCAACTGCGTCAGTTCAAGAAAGGCGAGAAAGCGTGGAAGGCTGCGGCCGGCATACACGCCGATCGCGATCCAACTTGGTTGGCAGATTGGCTGGATAATGAAATTGAAAATCGCGGTAACGACATTGCCAGGAAAGGATTGGAAATAGAGGGGCT
Source organism: Thiobacillus denitrificans DSM 12475 (assembly GCF_000376425.1). GTDB lineage: Bacteria > Pseudomonadota > Gammaproteobacteria > Burkholderiales > Thiobacillaceae > Thiobacillus > Thiobacillus denitrificans. The sequence goes on from NZ_AQWL01000012.1 coordinate 23,578, forward strand.
TCAGGCGAGCCGCGCCGCCCTAGTTGTCGGTACAGTCAATACGAAAACAGCTACCCTCGCAAAGTCTGTCGGCGGCCAGACGCTGGAAGAGGTTTTTGATGAATCAGGCGATCAACAAGCCGTCGCATTGGAAATGGGACTTTGCGGCCTGGTAGATGGCGTTGTAGGGGTCACGCCGGATGTTCTGGTCAACCTGGAATCCAGCCAGGATTTGCCGGACATCTTCTGGCTTGGCGAACGCTCTCCCAGTGAAGCAACGGTCAGAACCGTCGGACAATGGAACGTATCGGCCGGCGCCGGCGGCTACATCGTGTCGAGCAAGCGCAGACATCCCGTTTTCGGCAGGCAGGCCCGCGAGAACCGGATAACGGAGATTGATAAAAACATCAAAATCCTGCTCGACAAGCAAAAAACCTATCGCATCGAGAAAGAAGGCGAGGACGGCAAAGGCGGACTCAAGGGCCGCCTCAGTTCACTGCAAATGAACCACGAGGCGATCGCCTTCTTCATTGAAAATCGAGGCAATGCCATTGCCATCGAGCAGAACGCAGAAACCGCCAAAAAGGCTCATGAAGATGCCAGCCGCCTTCACGGTGAATCTCAGTTCAAGGTGAATGATCTTAGAAATAAGTTGCTCAAGGTTGGCGAGCCCCACCAGGAAAATCTCAAAGAGCTAAACAACAAGAAAACCAAGGCGGAACGAACACTGGATGAAATCAGTAAACGTCTTCCAGGCAAACAGGATTCGCTGAAAGAAAATCAAGATCAGCTCCGGAAGCAGCGCGATTCCATGGCGTCGATGATCGAAACTCTTGGGCAACAAGGCGAATCCTTCCTGTCCGATGCCCGAGGGATGGAATCACCGCTGCCGGACATCTATAACATCGAACAGACACGACGAATCATCAATCTGAGAAACGCGCTTGAAAGTGAATCGCCCTCAAGACTGGAGTTGATTCAAGCTGCCTCGCCGACAGACACGTCGAGTTGCATCCGGCTCTGGCCTATGCTGCTCGAAATCTTGCGCGACCGGATCGTGCTCGATCTGGCCGATATGGACGGCGCCGATTTACTCAGCGAAATGCGGAAGAGACGGAACAACCTGAATGACCAGCTGGGGCTACAGGAAAACGAAGTCAGAATTCAGGCCCGCTCGCTGCATAGCGCGATCCAGTCATCCGTGTCTTCCCAGCGGAACCGAATCCGGGCGCTCAGCAAGCTCGGTGAAGACATCCACTTCGGCAACATCGTCGGCATCCGCATCGTCGTCGATACCCGCCAGGAAATGCTGTCCATGCTGGAGGGATTCGCCGATCAGATGTCGCTGTTCCAGGACAATACCAAGCCAGTCGACCAGTCCCTCCGGGAATTCTTCGCGGCGGCCAGCGAGAAGTACAAGTTCACGGGGGAGGAACTGCTGGACTACCGGAATTACATGGACCTCAGAATCGAGGCACGGCGTAAAAATAAGGAATGGGAAACCGCCTCCTCCCTGTCCGGCGGCGAATCGATCGGTGGCGGCTTGGCCATAGCCCTGATGCTGTCGAGATCGATGGCATCCCGAGGCGAAATCAAGCCTGAACAGATCACCCCCCTTTTCGTCATCGACGAACTGCACCGGCTCGATCCAAAGGGCCAGGGCATGATCGTTGACTTCGCCAAGCGCGAGGGCTTCCAGGTCTATGTCACAGCCCAGGCCCTGAAGCCGAACTTTGAATGCACGCTCTATACGCTTGAGCGCATATACGATCCTGAAGAACGGCTCATCATCCGGGGTCAGGAGAAGAAGCTGCCCCATGCCGCCTGATGCCCTTGAGATTGCCCTGCTAGCCAGGCTCATTGAGCACGGCACCAGCCCCGAGAGCACTCGTAATCGCGCCCTGATCAGGCGCTATGAGACCGCTGGCTGGCTGATGCCATCGAGCCGGCGCAACGAATGGCTTGTCCGCGACGAAGCCAGGCTGCTTATACGATCTCGTCTGGCGAAACTGCTGCCGGGCTGGGAGGCGGATTTCAAACTGTTGCGGGCGCATGGGCTTGACCCCCGAAAGCCTCAGGACATTGAGGCCCTGCCAGCGCTTCGCAGGCCTGCCGTGGCCGAAGGGAAGATCAACAGACGCAACTGGAAGAGTGCCGCAGGTCTTGGGCCCAAACGAAAAAGCATGCTGAAGACCGAGGCCATGCTGACCAGCGACTGGGTGATGCGTTTGCGCCCGAACAAAGGCCTGCTCGCCAAATGGGAAGATGGTTCGACCGATTTGTGGGAGATGGCCCAGAGCTGGACAGAGTGCCCGATCCCCCAGCGTCAGTGGCTGAATCTGCGGGAATTCGCAGGCACCCCGCCGGCCGCGGTGATCACCTGCGAGAACCTTGGGGCCTACATCGATCTGCCGCTGCCCGAAAACGCGCTTGCGGTGTTTTCGCCTGGTAAGCATACGGAAATAGCAATTGAGTTATTGGCCAAACTCCCTACATCGAAATGGGTGCATTTCGGTGACATAGATCCTGAAGGACTGGAGATCGTCGAACAGATCGCCATTGTATCTGGCCGGAAAATAGCCTTGTACATCCCTTCCTTTGCCAGCGAATACGTGGAGTCGGGCATGGCACAGAAGAAAAAGGTTGTTTGGGAAATCGAATCAGAACATCCCGTGCTGAAGGCTCTAGCCACGCGAGGAGAAGGGCTCTATCAGGAGGTGTTTATGCTTGATACTCGACTGGAAAATGAGATAGCGGAACTGTCCGGTCATGTCCGACCTACTTACCCATAAAAAAACCCGGCAGTCACAAGGACTATCCGGGTTGGGTTGCATAACGCCTATCTCGAAGCGAAAGCTCTTCTCATGATCTCCGGCATGCGGTAAACATGTCGATGACCCTGAGGAGCTGGCGCGATCTCGAAGGCTTTCGGATCCTTCCAGACCCTCTGCCACTGATTTTCAGGAGACTCATAGAACATCTCAGCCGAAATCACAGTCCAGAGGTTGACGGGACCGAAGGTAATATCAGGCCAAATGACCATGCTCTTCTCCTTCAAAGCAAGTTGCGTAACGCCCTGAACACGGCAGCCGGGATTTCTGCATCGTTGGCCGCCACGCCTGTGGGCATGATTTTTTCGAACTGGCGAAGGTGACAATCCGCGACCCCAATCAATACCGCAGTCGCTTCAATGCCATAACGCCGGCTTTCCGACACCGCTGCTTCCAGTGCCTCAAAGCTGTTCGGCGCTCCATCCGTCACGTACATGAGGATCTTGCGTTCCTCAGTCCGCTTCGCGAGCTGTCCAACCGCAAACGTCGTCGCTGCACCCATCTGTGTTCCCCCTCTTGGTTGGAGAGACATCCGGGCCACGAATTTGCGCCAGGGCTCGTCGAAGGTTCCCAGTGGATCGATGACGTCATCGAACAACGCGGCAGCCACTTTCACATCAAAGCGGCTCATCACTTCCCCCATGGAGGCGGCAGCGAGGTAGACCGTATCGATCGTGCCTGACATGCTTCCAGAGCGATCCAGTACCATGTAAACAGCGGTATTGATCGCTTCGTTTTCGTCGCTTTTCTGGAAAATACGCACATCCCCGATCCGAGTCCGTGCCAGTCGGCTGGTGTCGATCCTGCCCGAATACGCAAGATGACGGTCCACATCCTTCCTGGCCTGGAGCAGTTGGTCGAGTTTGAGCGCGATCCTGGTGGTCGCCTTACGGGCGTCTGTGATGCGCTGACGGTACACGGCGTCGTTAGGGTGAAGTGGGTATGCGCTCACCTGTTCGACTTCAGTTGCTTCCCTGTGGTCACCTTCGAGAAGACCGGATTCCCGGATCAACTCCTCCAGTCCTTTCGCCAAGCTCCCCAGATCGGAGTCCTCAGCATCCAGAACAGCCTGGGCAGTGGACGGATCGCACTGTCCAGCTCCAGAACCCCCGGCACCTTCCTGAGCATTCGCATGGGATTGGGTCTGGGACTTGGATTCACCTGATTCCGAAGAACCTGAAGCACTGTCAGAACCTTGCGGTCCTTCCTCAGCCTCCGATTTCCCTCCGGCCGAGCCATCCTTGCTGTTATCAGCATCGTCACCTTTGGATCCGGAAGCGGCAGCATCGCTGTCGTTCCCCTTGCCATCGGTTTCTTCGCCCTTGCCAGCTTGACCCTGACTGTCGCTATCGGTTTCTTCACCTTTGGCGGCTTGATCCTGAACGTCCTGCTCTTGGTCGGACTCATCCTGGTTTTCACCGGACTCACCCTTGCCTGAACCTGACTGCCCTTCAGCCTTCTGGGAATCGTCCTGTTCTCCCTGCTCGCCTTGCTGCTGCGAGCCTTGCCGGGGTTGAGGCTGTTCCTGTGAAGAGGCCTTGAGCACGGCCATGATCGTTTCTACTGCACGGTGGACATCCGCTGCCGTTTGACCCAGTTTTGTCGCTGCCCTGGCACATTCCAGCACCTGGTCAGCCACATCACCGAAGTCTTGGCGGGCGTAGTCCTTGGCGGGATCGACCCAATCCTGGCAAAAGCTATGACCCAACTCCTCGTAGCGCAAGGCATAGAGAAGCAAGGCCATCAGCTTGTTCGCCGGATGCGCATCGGCTTCCGGCTCGGTGAAAAACCCAAGCTTTCGCATAAGCCCCGCCGTACGGTTCAGGTTCTTCTTGGAACCCGGAAAGACCTGGCCGATGGCCCGCTCGATCCGGATGTCCTCGATGAGGTTCCTAAATCCGTTGAACACCACGCCCATTTGATGCCCGAGCAGGGTGTATTCCGGATCCGAGAAGCGCAAATGCGCAGCCTCGTGATCCAGGAGCCCCTCGATGACAGTGGCGTCCTCTTCAGAGCCAATAGCCTTGAGGGAAGGAAGATGAATCACGCGCGTCGTATGGTTCACATGAGCGCCCATCTTGTCATCGAACCGCACATCGATACCCATCTGCCCTGCGACAACCTTGGCGATGATGGGTAGGGACCTACCGATTGTTTGCTGCTGGTACATGGCAACTCCTTGAATATGACTCGAAACAGTCGAGCCTTCAGCCTTGCGAGTAAGAGTTGATGAACAAGGCTTTATATGTTGCCGAATCGTTTTTTCGGGCGTTGGTTTGCGCCCTCCTTTCGATACAATGTCATGCGCGTGTATAACTTTCAGCAATCCAAAGGACATAAGATGACCGAAAGCAATCGAGGAGAAGAGCGTCGGAACGTTTCCGTGCCTGAAACGCTGCTGGACCGGATGGTGACCATTCTTGAAAAGGAACACCGTTCTCGAGCCATTCGCTTCTACCTGCTGGTTGGTGCAATCATCCTGCCCTCCCTCATATACGCCGTGGCAACTTCTGCATTCCTGAACAAGAACCAGGAGCAAAACCCCAAGGAATATGCGGCGCTGGTCAAGATCGATGGTGAGATCGCGGACGGCAAAGAGGCCTCCGCCCTGGCAATCATGCCGGCGCTGGAATCGGCGTTCAAAGATGAAAAGGCCAAGGGCGTCGTGCTGCTGATCAATTCTCCCGGCGGCACACCCGTTCAGGCGGGCGTAATTCACGACCGCATCCTCGAGCTCAAACAGAAGTACCACAAGCCTGTCATCGCGATGGGCCGCGACATGATGACCAGCGGTGCCTACATGGTCGCGGTGGCCGCAGACAAGATTTACGCCAACGAGGCGTCCCTGGTGGGCTCCGTCGGGGTGGTCATTCGCGGCTTCGGCCTGTCCAACGTCTTACAGCGCTATGGGGTCGAGCGCCGCGTGTACGCGGCCGGCAAGAACAAGAACACCATGGACCCGTTCAGCCCGGAAAAAGCGGAGGACGTCGCAAAGACCAAGGAAATGCTGGACAAGATCCACCAGCAGTTCATCGCCAAGGTGAAGGCTGGCCGCGGAAACCGCCTGAAGAAGGACGACGACTTCCTCTTCACTGGCGGGTACTGGACCGGGACTGAAGCCCAGGAATACGGCCTGATCGATGCTGTCGCCGACCTGCCAAAGGTGCTGCAAGACAACTTTGGCGTCGAGGCATTGAAAGACATGAACAAGAAGGACTTCTTCGCTGAATTGAGCAAAAAATTCTTCGGCGGGTTCAGCCTGTCGGCAAATGGCCTGGACTTCAAGTCCGGTGTCTATGCCGAAGTCGAGCCCGGACAGATTTATTAACCCAACCTAGAAAGGAGCCACGAAATGGATGACATCGTCAACGCGCTGACCAACCTCGGCGCCTGGGGGGCCGGACTCGTCGCGCTGGCACACCTAGCGGCCAACGCCGTGAGTCCGCTGGTGTATTCCTCGGTCTACTGCTTCTGACCGAGTCCAGCCCAGAGCCGGGTGCGCAACACCCGGCTTTTTTTTTCTAACGCACGCCATTGAGGGAATTGGATGCACCTGATCGAGGAGATCTTTGTAGCCATGAGCCATTTACTGAATCGCCTGATGAAATTCTCGGTGGACGTCACCCGCGCCCTGATGGGAGGACGCCAGGAAACCTTTCTCGTACGGGCCGCTTTTGGCTGCCTACTGGTCGGAATTTTTCTGGTCGTGGGCGGCATACAGAGCCATTGGGCGGTCTTGGTAGCGGCGGCAGTGCCCGGCGTACTGTTCATGGTGCTGCTCTCAGCCGCCTATGCGGGAGCCAAATCGTTCTTCACGGTGACCGGCATGGGCGTGGTCGCCCTGTTCGCTATCCTGTGGCTGTTCAACATGGATAACGCCCAATACCTTGTCCTGGCTACCGGCATGCTGTTCGTGACGGGAATGATCGCTTTTCTGGACGGGGCCATGGTTTCAAGCATGATCCGTGGGGCGCTCGCCGATATGCGCGTCAAGAGCACGCTCAAGCGCATCGCGGGCAAGACCGGGCATGTGATCCACAATGTCCTGCTCCAAAGCGAGCTGTATTCCTGCGAAATCGACCATATCCTGATCAACCACGCGGGAGTATTTGTCGTTGAAACCAAGGGCATGTCCGGACGGATTTTCAATCAGGGCGAAAACATGCCCTGGATTCAGGCGCCGTCCACCGACCACAGCATGGAGTTCGAATCTCCGATTGAACAGAACGCACGCCACGTCAGCGTTCTGAAGGAGCTGCTTGGCACCGAGTACCCGATCTACAGCCTGGTCGTTTTCACGAACGCGACATTTGCCAACGCGATGCCTTCGAACGTGATCCAGGTGGGTGACCTGAAGAAGTACATCCGGCAGTTCAAACACAAGGCCATCGTGTCTTCTGCACAGGCACATGCCTTGAACACGATCGAGTCCAAGCGGGACACCTCCAGGGCGGGCCAACGCGAGCATCGGCGGCGGGTGGAGGAGCGCCGACTGCGGGAGCATATGGCTGGGTAGCAAAGTTATCCACAGTTCCCGTGGGTAACGTTGTGGATATGTGACAGGTCGATGAAGATCCGTCCAGAGATGCTCGGTTTCGTTGGTACCCGCCCATTTGTTAGGCAAACACTATGAAAATTCGGTGTTTTTCGCTTCTCTGACCGGCTCTTGGTAGGTTTTTGGTTTTAGTTGTTCTTTTTCAATAGCCAGTTTTCTTATACTGATTTTCCTACTTAAATTAGCCATTTTGCGTCGGTTGATTAGTTATGTTTAGTAGGCAAAAGTCGAGATTTACTCTTTTTGCCTAACAACGCACTTGTCATTGTTCTGCTTATTGTATATGTTATTTATATTCTCCTCCGCTTGTACGCGTCATGGCTCTTAGATCAACGTTCGCTATAACGTCTGGATTGCAATACAGGTTGCGTGCTGCCGGCGCGTTGCTTGGTGTGACTGACAATACGCTTCGGACTTATTCGGACAACGCCGGGATCGAGGTCAAGCGCGCCTCCGATTTCAGCCCCGGTGCACCGCCCGTACGTGTCTTCTTGCCGGAAACGCTTTTCCAACTCGCTCAATGGCGGCGAGCGCAGGGATATATCAAGATCCCGCAGTTTGCGCGGAGCCCAATCGTCCTCGCGATTTACGTAATCAAGGGCGGAACCGGGAAGACCACGACGGCCGTTGAGTTAGCCATTCACCTTCAGATGATGGGCCTGCGCGTGGCGCTCATCGATATCGACATCCAGGGCAACGCCACCCAATCCATGGGGTACGAACCTGATCTAACGATGGACGAGGCGACGGCGTATGAGGTTAACGCTGATGCTATCGTGCAGGACACCTTTGCCTCGATCATGCTGCCGTTTCTAGACCGTAGCCGCGGGAGCCTGGCTTTACGTGCCGAAGTTGGCGAAGGCGTCATCAAGAAACCGTTCGGCGAACACGGGCCTCATCTCATCCCAGCCGACACCTTCATTGGAGATCTCGAACAGGGGTTGGCACTCGCCAAGGGACAGCGGGAGCTCTACATTCGGCAGATGATCGAAGCCTCGAAGGATGGCAGCGTCCCTGGGTTCAATGCATCCAATTACGACGTGATCCTGTTTGATTGCCCGCCCAATGTTTCTTTCACGTCAACCGCAGCCATGGCGGCCGCAGATATCGTTGTTTCCCCGATCCGGCTCGACGCCTTCAGCGTGAAGGGCCTGACCAAGGTCATGAATGAGATTACTGCGATGGATGAAGCCTATAAGCTGCGTCCGCAGCTGGTTATCCTGCCGACGCATTATTCGCCCCATTTGGCTCGTATTGGGCGGATGCAGTCACAGCTCAACAAATACCGAGACATGCTGGCACCCAACGTGATCTCGACAAGCGAGGAATTCCCGAAATCGCTTGAGAACTACCTGCCGCTGTCCTTGCAAAAGCCCACATCGACGCCAGCCAGCGAATATCGCATGTTCGCCGAGTTCATGTTCAAGAAGATCGTCGATCTGGGTTCGAAAGGGGGTGGCAAATGAAAATACGAAAACTCACACCAGGCCCCGCGATGCCGCTGCCGGACTTTAAGCAGCCCGCAGAGTTGGGCGATGCTTCGGCGCAAGAAAGCCCGAGCGACAAGCCTGGCACCACAGACGCGCCAAGCGCTCCTGAAGCCCACGTTGATACTGATGCCGCGCCTTCCCCGGCGGCAAATGATGAAGAGCCCAAGGTCACAGGCGCCACTGAATCTCCTGTTGAGGATTCGCAGCAGATCGAAACCAGAGAGTACGTCGAGCCCACGAAGGACGAGCTGGGGGTTCTTGAGCAGATTGCGATAGAAAAAATCCTCACTTCGCCGTTCCAGCCGAGACTTTACTTTGATGAACAGTCCCTTGAGGACCTGGCGGAGAACATTCGCGAGGTTGGCGGCCTCGTTGAGCCCATTAAGGTAAGGCCGCTGGCCGATGGGCGATTCGAGCTCATTTCCGGTGAGCGCCGGGTGCGTGCTTACCGTATCAACGGCGCACCAGAGATTCCAGCCTGGATAAAGGCCATGGACGATGGCACTGCGTTCAAGGAAGCCTGCGCAGAGAACCTCAACCGTGAGGATCTGACGCTGTATGAGAAGGCGGCCGCTTACAAGCGTGCGCTCGATGAAGGCCACGCCAAAAGCCAGCGAGCGCTCGCCGTGCTGTCCGGCGTGAACCGTATGGATATTCAGCGGTGTCTGGGAATTTTCAAACTCCCGCCCGCTGCCATCAAGGTCATCGCGGCAAACAAAGACATCCTGGCGCTGAGCCATATCGAACACCTCGTCGATTACGCGACAAACGGACACGGTGATCTGGTGGCCCAGGGATTGGAATTGGTCAGCAAGGATCGCCTGAAGCGGGACATGCTTATCAGCTGGATCGAGAAACAAGCCAAGCCAAAGAACGCCGTGCAGACCTTCCATCAGTATTCCCTGCATGGCAAGCCGCTGGGCCGGATGGTTATCAAGAGCAAGAAGGTTTCATTCAACCTGGACAGCGAAGAAAACTCAAAGCTTCTGGTTGAGGCCTTTGAGAAAGCGATAGCCAGCCTGGGAGGCACGAAAGGGTAATGTTGACTAATTTAGTCGGGAATACAGGGCACAAGCAGGCAGGCCGTGGCACAAGTTGTGCCATCCTGCCGCCAGCCATTGCGGGGGGCGATTGTTTGGTCAGGCATCGGGTGGCACAGGTTGTGCCACCCCGCCTCCCCCAACGACCAGTGGCACAAGTTGTGCCGCCCGACCGAGGAAGACCACACCAACCCGAACAACAGACCAGGGCCGCCACAAGCGGCCCTGTTTCTTTTTGGAGAATAAAAATGTAGGCGTCCAGACTGATGCGCTTTGCCAGCTGCGGCAACAGTTAGCAAAGCAAAAAAAGAAAGCCCACGACGGCAATCGTGGGCTTTCAGTGGATCGTGGAGATTGGGGTCCTCACAAATCCGTAGTGCTGATCGGATAGTAGGACTGCTGTCTCCGCGTGTCAAGGAACCCGAGACTCAGGAGTCAGAAATGTCCCGTGATTTGCGCTGGGCGCAACATCTAGCCAAGCCCAACTTCCCCAAATACGTTTTACACGTAATGCGTATCGTCGCGTCGTCTTCCAAATTCGACGGGATTTCCAATCGATCCCGCGAAGTCCTGTATTACCTATCTTCTTTGGTTGATACAAAAACTCGGGAAGCCATGATTTTTGCAACAAAAGAAACAATCGCGAGAAATACTGGATGTAGCGAACCCACCGTATATCGTGCACTTCGTGAAATTGAAGAAAATGGATTGATTTTTCGTAACGCACAAAAATTCAACCCGGATAGCGGATTTTTCAGAATTGGAGAAATTCAATTTACTGAAAAGTTTTACGAGATCGTCGGACATCCCGTGAAGCCCGACAGCATTCCACAGCATACCGGCGAAAGTCAGAAAACCGCGGCGGGCGGCGCCAGTGCTGCAGCCACGAAACCCACTCAGGGCGCGGCTTTGCAGGAATCACCGTCTATCAACATGATCGACAATACCCAGATAAAAAACCCTTACCAAAAACAAAAAATAAGCAACGCTAGCCCACTGGAAAAGCCAGGACAAAACCGGCTTCCAGAGTCCCTGCGATGGCTTGTCGACCAAGGATTGATGAACGATCGGCAGGTCATCAACGTGATGTGGAAGGCGAAGCAGGCCAAGCAACGGCTTCAGGACCTTCTGGACGTCAAGCGCCATGTCATCGAGTCAGGCCAGATCAGGAACCTGCCTGGCTATCTGTGGAAGCTGCTCGATTCAGGTGACGACTATGGCTATGTGGCGAGAAAGGCCAGGGAGGACGCAACCCATCAGCAGCAGGCTGCAAGCCTTGGCAACGAGCTGCAGGATCTGCTTAGCGGCATGACCGGGAAGGTGTTGCGGCTGGCCACCGGTGGGGTATTCAGGCGGGATGCGGCGCCGGATGGGTTCCTGGAGTTCTACGATGCCGAGGGCTGCCGGCGCGGGGTCTGCCCAACCAACCTTAGCTGGTTTGAGCAGATCAAGGCTCGTGGCTACGAACTGGTGGATGAAGCGATCGCGTTTGGGGGTGCAGCGTGATTTTCCTCACTCACTCATCCGCGCAATTGCTCATCTCCTCAATTGCTCATTCCCTCAATTACTCAATCCGTCTTGCTTTCGGGCGGCGTGATGACACCGGTCTGATCGAGCTTGTCGAGACGTTTCTTGGCCGCAGCAAGCCCGCGGCGAGCAGGCAGGTTGGCGGCGCCGGCCGCGCGTTCCTCGTCCGAGACCTCCTCTTGGAGTGCCTTGATGACGTCAATCAGGACTTCTTTGGGTGGATTGGCCATGGTCATTGTTCGCGTTGCGCGGAGAAATTCTATCCGACCAGACCGGCCTCTGGTTTTGACGCTTCGGATCGGGGGGGGCAATTTTTTATGATGTTGTTGATTTCTATAGCGAGTTTCCCCGCGACAAAGCTGGCCGTATTGGGCTGTGTGCCTCAATTCTCCAGGCAACGTTGAAGCTCGGGGTGTTCTCGAGCATTTACTTAGGAGGTTGCTATGTTGATGAATGAGCTGTCAGTCTCAAACGAGCCCCAGGAAATCTCTAGCGAGGTTCTTCTGGAAAAATACTGCAAGGGTGGCGAAACCACGCATGAAGAAATTTTCATGCGTGTTGCTGAGGCCCTCGCAGCGGTGGAACCGAAGGATCAGGAACACTGGAAGAACGAGTTCTACCAAGCCATGATGGATGGTTTCGTGCCTGCTGGGCGCATTGCGTCCGCAGCTGGTACCGCCATCAAGGCAACCCTGATCAACTGCTTCGTGCAGCCGGTCGGGGATGCAGTATCCAAAATCGTGGATGGGAAACCATCGATCTACGAGGCGCTGGCCCAGGCAGCCGAGACCATGCGTCGCGGTGGCGGGGTTGGGTATGACTTCTCCTCGATCCGTCCCAACGGCGCACAGGTGAAAGGCACCCATTCACGGGCATCCGGACCGTTGAGCTTCATGAAGGTCTTCGATGCAAGCTGTTCCACCGTGGAGTCAGCCGGTTCCCGCCGTGGCGCTCAGATGGGTGTCATGCGGTGCGATCACCCTGATATCGAGGCGTTTATCCACGCCAAAGACGAAGGGGACTTCCGTAACTTCAACCTGTCCATCGGTGTGACGGACCCCTTCATGGAGGCCGTGAAAACGGACTCCGAGTGGGAGCTGGTCCATGTCTCCGAGCCGGACCCGAAGGAATACCCGGATGCCTATCAGCGCGAAAGCGACGGCAAATGGGTCTACCGCAAAGTGCAGGCCAAGGATCTGTGGAACCTGGTCATGCTGTCCACCTATGACCACGCAGAGCCCGGCATCCTGTTCCTGGACCGGATCAACAAGGACAACAACCTCGACTACTGTGAGGTGATCGAGGCTAGCAATCCTTGTGCCGAGCAAATGCTGCCCCCGTACGGGTGCTGCTGTCTCGGTTCGACGAACCTGAGCAAGTTCGTTCGTCAGCCGTTCACGGAAAAAGCCACGTTTGACATGGCAACTTTCCGTAAAACAGTAGGAACCGGCATCAGGATGCTCGACAACGTTCTGGACGCCACTTACTGGCCGCTGGAAGCGCAGCAAAAAGAGGCCCATGCAAAACGACGCATCGGGCTTGGCTTCCTTGGTCTGGGTGACGCCTTGATCATGTTGGGTTTGAAGTACAACACGGACGAAGGTCGTGAGTTCGCCGAGCAAATTGCGATGAACATGCGCGACGCTGCGTATGACGCATCCATCGCTCTGGCGAAGGAAAAAGGTGCTTTCCCGCTGTTTGACGCGGAGAAGTATCTGGGCAGCGGCTTTGCTTCGCGTCTTCCCGAAGACATGAAGTTGGCTATCGCGGAGCACGGCATTCGCAACTCCCACCTGCTGTCGATCGCGCCCACCGGGACCATCTCCCTTGCGTTTGCCGACAATGCCAGCAATGGTATTGAGCCTGCGTTTTCCTGGACTTACATCCGGAAGAAGCGCATGGCCGACGGTAGCAAGAGGGAGTACGAGGTCGCTGACCATGCCTGGCGTTTGTACCGGAGCATGGGTGGTGACATGGAGAACCTGCCTGAGAGCTTTGTGACGGCGCTGGAGATGTCTGCCAGTGACCACATGAAGATGCTCAAGGTTGTCCAGCCGTACGTCGATTCGGCAATTTCGAAAACGGTGAACATCCCGGCGGACTACCCTTACGAGGACTTCAAGGACCTCTACCTTGAGGCCTGGGAAGCAAATCTGAAGGGGTTGGCGACCTACCGTCCGAACGCGGTCCTTGGTGCTGTTCTGTCCACCACGCCGAGCACGCCGGAAGCGCCCAAGCCTGAGGCAATGATGGAAGACAATCCGCTGCGCAAGCAGTTCGAGAGTCGTCCGCTTGGCGATCTGGAGTCATTGACCCGCAAGGTCGAGTACGCGACCCAGGAAGGCAAGAAAACGGCTTATGTCGCGATCTCCTTCACGAGCGTAAAAGGTGTTGTGAACGGCGAGGAAGTGGAAATCGAGCGCCCGTTCGAGTTCTTCCTTCCGGCTGGCCAGAATACTGCGGACCATCAGTGGGCCATGGCCTCGATGCGGCTGCTGTCGATGGCTGCGCGGACCGGTGCACCAATCGCCAAAGCGCTGCACGACATGCGCAAGGTGGTTTGGACGTCCGGCCCCGTGCGGTGCGGTCATCTGGTCAAGGACGATGGTACGCGAGTGCCGATGTTCCACGACTCGGAAACCGCAGCTATCGGCTACAGCCTGCAGCAGATGCTGATAAAGCGTGGCTTCCTGGATGCGGATGGCAATCAGGTTCCTGTCCATGCCTTGGCTGCGCGTTTCACGGGTCGCGATGCGATGGAGGGCGGTTTGTCGATCCAGGAGGACACTGCTGGCGGGGCGGATTATTCGTCGTCGCTAAGCTACCAGCCGACTGGTGCGAAATGCCCCGAATGCGGTGCGTTCGCGTTGCGTAAGGTGGATGGCTGCAAGCGCTGTGATGCGTGTGGCGCTGAAATGGGCTGCGGTTGAGCCCAAGATGAGTGAGCGACAATGTCTCCAAGACAAGCAACATCGTCCGGATGTTGTCTGCTTATTCACGTCCAATGGCTGATGCCACAAACCTCCATGCGCCCTGTGCCGTGGAGGTTTTTTTTGCTCTGGGAGTGCGATAGATCATGAGACTGGTAAAGAAAAACCGCATCGGGCAGGCCTATGAGGCCGCCGGCAACGCTCTTTCTGCCGAGGACGCTGAAACCATCAAGCGCTACTGGAAGGGTGACCGCTCGATCGCAGGCGATGTGAGCTACATTCTGCATAAAGTCCATGCGGCCGACCTCTGGATCGCGTGCGACTGCCGTGACGACGACACCCCCATCCTGTTTCCCCGGCAGGACGCCAACGGGCGCTATGTGCCGGTCAGGAACCCGGAGCGCGCCGCACACCACGAAGATTGCGTCTTCCATTGGGAAGAAGGTTCCCTTGGCCAGCACGGAACACATTTGGCAAAACCCCACGAGTGGCCCGACCTGATCCTGTTTCGGCCTGGCAGGGAGCATTCATCCGGGACGCGGGGTTCCCGTATATCCGATGTGGAACGAGTCAAACCCGTCGACCGGCTGCAGCAGATCTTCCAGAAGCTGATGGAGGAGGCACATCTGAACCGCATGACAGCCAAATATTTCGGACTTAAAGAGCAGCTTGAGGCGATGCGCTTGGTGGCCAGGGGCAAACCCATTGGCCTCAAGGACTTTACGCTCGACCAGGTGCTTTGGACGCATCCCGACTGGGTCACGAAAGATTGGGCCGCGCGCGCGCTGCACAAGCTACGGGAGGGTGGATGGCCGCTTAACCTACCCCTTCAAGGATACGTGATCACACTCGCCGAAAACATCGTTGACCGGGCCATTTATCTTGAGGGCGGAACCGTCCTGCATATTGAGGGGAAAATGAGCCGGATACGCCTGCCGGATGGGGCGCCAGTCGGTGGCCCGCACGTGGTCATCATCGGAGTCAAGATGGACGACAAGGACGAAAAGCTTCAGCTGGTACGCGCTTTCGCCCAGCCCATCCTCGAAGCCCACAACATCTTCCCCGTCGCCACGGCGCAGCAGCGCCAAACTGCCCATGCACTGCGCTGGGTGCTCAAGAAGGTGGCCGAATCGAACCAGGACCTGGAACGCGTTGAAGTCGAGAAACCGCTGTATCCGATCGAGTTCGAGGAAGAGGAGGAGGAACCTGTTTTGCCGGATTTCATCGTGCGGTCCTATGAACACTCCATGGTGGTCGCCGAGATGAGCGGCGTCCAGAACGAAGCACGCAGCGCGCAGGTGGAAAGGATGGCCAAGATCGGCCCAGTATTCGAAGAGTTCCGTGCATCCCTTACGAAGCGCGAGGCAGACAGCCGGATCGCCAAAAAGGTCATGGGCTGGCTCAAGGCGAGCGGCGCTTTTGAAAGGGCGGAGGGGGTGGTGCCGACGAGCGCAGGTTCGGTGGCCACCTGAGAAAAGCATCCAAATGAGCCAACATTTTTATTCCACCCAGGACGCCGGCGGCACGGGCATCACGATCATGATGGGCTACGACCGGCCGCTCGGGCACTATTTCCTCGTTGTAGAGAGGGATGGCACCGAAGACCCCATCTACACAAATCTTCGCGATGATGGCCCGTTCCACAAGTCCTTGTGGTATTACCGCGCCAAGCTCGACGAGCTCGGGCTGGCCGTCCCGAGTGCGATGTACCGGGAGATCGAGCGTGACCAAAAAAACAACATCGGAAATCGCCGTGTGCTTTGGGACAAGAACGGCATCGTCAATGTCAGTCCTTGACGACGAATCTTTCGGTTTTTAGCGTTCCGTTTGAACCATCCAGTTGGTAATATCCTTTCATCCGCGGGCAACTGCCATCTCCCTTGTGGCAATCTCAACGGTTCCTCCCACCGGCCCGCGGACCCCACCCTACCACGCAGCACACTCCACCCCTCAGAACATCAAAAGCCTGGACGTTGTACGCCGTCATCTGTGGACGCCAGAAGCTTAACGCTAGCTACAATTTCGCATGCCATCCCAAAATATCACCGCCCCTGGCACACCCCTTCAACATCCATTGTCAACCCGCAATATCTACTCGTCACGAAAGGACAAGAAACTGCGTGGAAGCCAATAACGGCGAGGGTTTATGGCAGGCGATAATTTTGCCATTTCATGGTTTTATCATTGTGTGCGCATGTATGATTTTGTATCATATCCATGTGAGCAAAACCCAACATTTTGGTCACAGCAGTCTCCTCTGTACATTTGGGCCGTCGCTACTGACGGCCCCCCTTTTTTTTAGCGGAGTTAGCCAGGTGCGGATAGTCGAGTGGTTTGGCTCTTTGACTGGCCTACTCGGAGCGGGATTGCTGGCGCTTAATGCTGACTTCTCTGGATGGGGTTTTGCTGCTTTTCTGGTGTCGAATTTCGCTTGGATCGCCTTTGGAGTTATGTCCAAGTCATGGGGATTGGTGACAATGCAAGTTGGCTTCACCGCGACAAGCATTCTGGGGATGTACCGGTGGCTTTAATGACCGTCCTTAAGCGTTGGTTGCGCGTCCGGCGCAGTTTCATTGTCCAACTGATTGCCCTTGGCACGTTCGCCGTTGCCTTGCTGGTTCTCACCACGGGTTTTGCGCCAGGCCGCTTCTGCCAGTCGTGCAGTGCTGAAGAAACCGTGATTTTTAGCGGACTGTCCGTGATTGTTGCCCTGGTATTTGCGTTTTTTGGGTACTGGCTGATAGTGATTGAGCACTATCACTCTTTACATGGTCGTACCCCCCTCGCTCAAGCAGGGGTCCAGCATGTGGGATTTAGGAGTCTTCTAATTCCGCGTCGCTAAACGTTATTCGCAACGCTGAAGGCCCAAATGTCTTGGGTCACTGTAAAAGGAGAGTGCGATGCTTAAAGGTTTTGCAATTACCCCCGTAGTTCTTGGCCGTATTTCCATCGGCACCATCGTCGAAAACAAGGGCAAGAAATTGCCCATGAAACTCGACTACATTCAGATCACCAGCAACATCCAGAAGGACGGAGCCTGGATGATGCATCCGGTGGCAGAAAAGCTGGCAAAAGAGCAAAAGGACAAGATCCGTTCGATCCCGGTCCGCATCATGTTTGACCGGCCTGATCTGAACTTTCGGGCTGAATACTCGGCGTTCAACGAAAAAGGGCGGCTGCTTTGTTCTGGCAACGGTGAAAAGGCACGTCGCCGTGATCCGCAGTCCGAAACTGGCATCACCGAGTGCGCGTGCCCTGGTTCCGACCTGTGCGAGTTCGGTGCTCAAAACCGCTGTAAGCCATTCGGGCGCCTGCTCGTTTGTCTGGAAGACAGTTGGGATAATGATCCGCTGTCCGGGTTCATGTTTCGCACCACGTCTTTCAATTCCATCCGCGCCCTGACTGCACGTCTGGAGTATCTGGCGGCCGCTTCTGGCAAGCAAATGGCCGGGATGCCCTGCAACCTGGTCATGCGCGCGAAATCCACGTCGGCATCCATGCGTCGTCCGATCTATTATCTTGACCTCGAGCCAAGGGGTGGATTGCTCAAAGCCATGGCCGATGCCAAGGCAAAGCGCACGGAGATGCAAGAAGGCGGTTTCCAACGTGAGGCACTTGAGGAAGCGGTACGGCTTGGCTACGAGCAGTCAGCTTTCGTTGACGTTGACACTGACGATGATGGGCAGGACGTCGTAGCAGAGTTCTTCAACCAGGAGTTCATCGATCCGGAAACCGGCGAAGTTATCCGTTCCGGCGAGGCAGGCTCCTCGGGTGCATTTGCTGGCGACCAGCCCCGTGCAGGTGCGCAGGCTTCGAGCGGACAGGCAGCCAATGCCCGGACGACCGAAAATCAGACGCACGACGCATCTGGCAGACCTTTCGAGGAAATGACGGATGATGAACTGATCGGGCAAGTCGACGAGAAACTGGTCGAATCCCTGAAAAAGTCCATCGCGCGCATCCCGAACCTGCAAGATGAGAGTTCCATTTCGGGAGCGCGGATCTGGAATACCACCCGTTTCGCTCCAAGCGCGGCAGCCATGTACCTGATCGAAAGACACCTGAACAAACAGTTGTCCCAGATCAAAGGGCTGCCCTTGGAAGGATCTTCTGCGGAAGAAGCTCAACAGGCACAAACTCGAAAGAGCGCCTGAAGTAAGACCGAGACCCGACATCCCTGTGATGCGGGTCTTTTTTTTGCATAAATAATTTCTTCTGGCTGTCGGACAGGTGCAGCGTCCTACAGGCCTGTGTGCATCAACCCTTATGGCAACGTCGGAGTCATCCTTCGGATGGCGCGTATGCAAAGGAGTTTTTTATGAACACCATGACCAAAAGCCTGGTAGACGAAGGCCTTGTGCTGAAATGCCCTGGCTGCGGAGAGTGCTCAAGCGTATCCCGAGAGTACATTGACGCGAAAGATAGTCCTATGTCCTCGCAATACGAGAAGGGGGAGATTGCACCGATCCGTCACGCCAGCGAAGAAGGCTGGGAGTGCGGCCATTGCCACGCCCTCAACTTGCAGGATCTCTGGTACGAACCGGTGATCGCGAAGGGACACATGCTTACCTTGCGCCACTAACGCTAAGAAAAGGGGCGTGGCTTTCGCGCCTCCCTCTTGTACTAGCAGCTCTTACGTTGCCTTTGGCACGTAGGGGCTTTCACATGAAGCCCGGGATGTACCCAGGCAGATAGGAGATGAAAAATGAACCCAATGAAAGTGCGATTTGCTGGCGCTGACTGTGTTGCCAGCTTTGACCGTTACACCAGCACGATGAACGTGGCGATCCAGCTGTTCGACGCCGTGGACGGAGTGCCGGTCTGTACCGCGACGGTAAACGTCGATCCCTTGGAAGATGGGATGTGCGCGGTGAAGAACTGGAGCGAGAACGACGGGATGGAAGAAGCGTTGATCTCGGCAGGCATCATCGAGTCCGAGGTCTGCGACTACCAGCGTAGCGGCTATATCTCGGCCCCAGTCTACCGACTGACCGAAGCCGCGCGCGAGGCCGTCCAAGCTACTGTGCCGAGGTGAGTCATGGCTAAAAACCTCAATGAGCAGCAGCGCAAGATCCTGGTCGATGCTCTGGTCAACGATTACCTCGACAGCATGGACAACGACTCGGGTTACGCTGAGTACGTAGTCAGGCAGGGTTTTTCCGGGATCGAGCACCGTTCCGACGATGATCTCATCGCTGACTGTCGCTCGGCCGGCCTGGAGCACGCCATTGATGAAGCCGGTTTGCTATTGAGCCGCTTTGTCGTGTCGTATATCGACGGAAAGGACAGAAATGACGTGCTTTTTGTCGATTTCCAGGCAGAGGACTTGGATCATGCAGTTGAACAGTTCGGCTCCTGGGCCAGTTCTTTCGAGGGCGGCATGGAAATGTTGTACGGCATGCCCGGATGGGTGTACGACCTTCAGCCTGGCTCGCAGGTTGTGTGGCGAGACCCGGACGCCGGCAAGACCTCCGGGATCTACTCGGTAGTCGGGATCAACACCGACAGCGGCCGCGTCGAGAACAGGGATACCGTGATTCGGCTCAAGAACGACGCCGGTTCCGAAGCCGAAGCTCTGCCTCGCGAGCTATACAAACCACTGGACGAAACGCAGGAAAGCGTCGGGGTGGCCGCGACCAAGTTCGTTGTCCGAGTCGCCGACCTGAGGAAGTGGGGGCAGTTGGACCCGAATTCTGAGATAGGCGAACCGGGCGACGGTGCGTGGGATTCCCACACGACCCTGATGGACCTGATTGACGAAGCACGAGAGCTCATTGGCGTAACAAAAGCCGATCCGCCGCCTCCCGCCCAAACTGCCCCGATGCCCACGCTGGCAAAGGACGCAGGCTGAGTTGATCCTCTCTAGCCCTCGGTTGCCATGTGCACTGAGGGCTTCTCTTATTGTGGGTTGTTGGTCAAATCAAAGGGCAAGGCTTGTAGCTGACCCATTCGGGCGGCGGCTATTGCTAGGAGATCTCTATGCAAGCAGTGAAAGAAATTACCCTTGAAGTAAACGAAAAAAACCTCATGAAGAGTCTGCGCTTCGCGTTCACCACGAACACCACGCTTTTCAAAGAGCTGATGCAGAACGGCGACAGGGCCGGCGCCTCGGAAATCCGTATTGCCCTCGAATCTGATGGCGATAACACCATGGTTGCGGTCATCGAGGACAATGGTTGCGGGATCGACGACTTGAGCCTTCTGCTGTCGGTCGCCGTAAGCGGATGGTCCGATGAGGTCATGCAGCACCGTTCCCCGTATGGCCTTGGCTTCCTGGCGGCGCTTTATGCGACTGAGACCATCGAGGTCGAGTCGCGCGGCTTCAAGGCGGCGTTCGATTCGCAGGCTGCGCTGGCATTCCAGCCGGTCCTCGTTGAACCGCACGCTGAAAGCGCAAATAAACCTGGCACACGACTCGTTCTTCATGGGCTGAAGCTTGGACTCGGCGAAGCGCGTGGCGCGATCCAGCGCTTTGCAAAGGGATTCCCGGCTCAAGTGATTCTGGATGGCGCTGAAGTCGAGCGTTGTTACGCCTTGGACGCGGCAGACCGGATTTTCGTGCAAACACCGATTGGCCTCGTTTCGATGCCTTGTCTTGAAACTGGCTATACGCACGAAAGCACGGTTTGCTACTTGCAGGGGTTCTTCATTTACTCAAGCTCCAGCCATTTCGACGGCAGATCTCCCACAGTGATCCACCTCGACCCGGAGAAATTCGCTGCACGGATGCCGGACAGGGACGTGCTAGTCGACCAGCACGACCGCGTGAAGGAGATCGAGAAAGTGTTGTCCTCGCTCTGGCGCGAAACGCTCATCCAAAAGAAGGTTGAAATGCCGGCGACGGAGTTCCTCGACCATTACCATGCGGCCATCCAGATGTACGGGGAGGAACTTGCCAACGACATCCCGTTGTTGTCACGGCATAACGTGGAAGTTTTCACGGAAATGCCGTTCATGACGCACGACTGGGACGATTTCACCGGACATCCCAAGGAACACATCACGAAGGAAGCTGTAGAGCGTGGCAGGGTGCTCTTGGTTGGGATCGAAGACGGTATCGAGGATGACGTCTCCGCCTGGAACTACGCTTGGCGTCGCAAAGCAGTTGTTGTGCCATCGTATCTGCATGACGGCCATTGGGCCAATCCGTATGTTCTCCGGATTGCTTCAATGAAAACCGATGCCGTGATTCGTGGGGAATACGCCCGTGGCCGGATGAGCGGGGCCTATGTCTACAGCGAGGTCGTGCTCTGCGAGGATTTCGTTCTCAAAGCGGAGGACGAAGACGGCAACAGCCTGGACGTGCAGATCATCGATGACGAAATCATGTTCGCCGGCAATGTTTTTTTAGTCCCCAGGAATGCCAAGTCGTCTGGCTGGGCGGTTCGTCAGGCTTCCAACTTCGAGAATGAGCATGATGAATTCCTCGAAGATAAGCAGGATGCCGACGATACTGAACTTCTCCGGAAGATTCAGGAGTTGCGCGGTCTGCCGCCTGCTGAAGTGCTCCAAGGCCTCATCGCGGAGCACTACTGGAAACTGGAGAACTACCCGTCCTTGATCGGAAAGACCTTTACGATTGCCGTTGATATTGATGGCAAGTTCGAGGTCGCCGAGTTTTCCCTTAAGCAGTAACCCCAACCCCTGTGTCGCCATGTGCGCCAGGGGTTATTTTTTGCCCAAAAAGCGGCCGATTTTCACTCTTCGGATCAAGGGGTCGAATTGGTATCTTGTCAGGGTCCCATTACCTGCGAACCCAACATGAAAAAGCTCTCGAAGCTGAAACAGGCCAAGCGCTTGCTGGCTGACATCACCGCCCCGGCGGATCCAGACGTGTTCATCGAAATGCTCGATGTGTTCCGGGAGGCCACCGGGACAAACGGCGCTGTCGAGGGCCAAATTAACCTTGACCAGGTGGGGAGCATCGGGGAGGGCGGGAAGGTGCCCGATACGCCGCTGAATCGCGGAATGGCGGGTGTGTATGCGGCCTTGGTTGAACGCGACGTAAAGGCTCCGACTGGCTATCTGGTACGTCTGGGGGCCTTGTCTCAACTCTTTGTCAGCCCGGAGATTGTCGAGCGGTACGTGGTCGACGGTGGCGAGAATGGGGAGCCGAACGTCAACCCCGTGCTGCTCAAAGCCGCCGCGGTCGCTCGGTTCTCGGTTGCACCCAAGAAGTTCGGTTTCGTTATCGAGGATGTGCTCGAAAAAGCGGCCAATCTGGAGTCCTTGGAAGAAGACAGCCAGGAGGCGGCGTGAAAAACCATGCCTTTTTCGAGTGATCCGCCAAACCCTGCGGCTGAACCGTTATCAGCGGCCGTTACGCAACCTGTCAGTCAGTAAATGTTAGACCACGAGGGTAAACGAATGGCAACCCGAGCCAACCGCGCCAAAAAGCCCACCGCCTTGAAAACTGCGGTCCAGGAATACATGAACGAGTCTCATCTGGAGGAATTCAAGGCAAGCCTCTTGCAGATGCGCCAGAAGTGCTTGATGGACATAGAGAACGCAAATGAGGGTGGCAACGAAGAACTGTCGCCGGCTCCGGACAATGCAGACCGCTCCGACCAGCGTATGGAGATCGAGAACCGTGCGCGCAACATAGAACGTCTGGTTAACTTGAAGCGAGAAATCGAAGCCGCACTTCGCCGCATTGAAGGAGGCGAATTCGGCTATTGCGAGGAGTCGGGAGATGAAATCGGCTTGGACCGACTGCGTGCCAATCCGCTGGCTCGCTACTCCTTCGAGGCGCAAAGCCGCCTGGAACACCTTGGGAAGCTTCGGGCTGCAGCATGAGCAGTGTCAAGCAGAGCGTCCTCATCACCGGCTGCTCCTCCGGAATCGGTCTGGAAACGGCCAAGGCGCTTGCCGCCCGCGGTTGGCGTGTGTTTGCCACCGCGCGCTCGGCAAAAGACGTCGACGAGCTGGCGCACGCGGCATTCGAGACCCTGCAGCTCGACATGGCTGACAGCGAGAGCATCCGCAATGCGGTAGCCGACGTGTTGGATCGTACTGGTGGCACGCTCGATGCCCTATTCAACAACGCCGGTTACGGCCAAATCGGGGCCGTTGAGGATCTCACGCGCGACGCGCTGCGCGAGCAGTTCGAGACCAACCTGTTCGGCGCAATCGAACTCACCAATCTCGTGATTCCCATCATGCGGCGCCAGGGCCACGGCCGCATCGTCTTCAACAGTTCCGTGCTGGGCTATGCCGCCTTTCCCTATAGAGGGGCCTATGTGGCCTCGAAGTTTGCGATGGAGGGTATTTGCGACACCTTGCGGCAGGAAATGGCCTGCACAGGTATCGTCGTGAGCCTCGTTGAGCCCGGACCAATCGTCTCCCGTTTTCGGGAGAATTGCCTGCCCCCATTCAAGCGGCATATCGGCTGGCAAACCAGCGTCCACAGCAAACAGTACGAAGCCCAGCTCGCACGGTTGAACAAGCCCGGCCCGGCTGCACCGTTCACGCTACCGGCCTCTGCGGTGGTGAGGGTCGTCATCCATGCCCTGGAATCGGGTCGTCCGCGACCCCGCTACCAGGTCACTTTCCCGGCCATCCTCTTCTGGTGGATCAAGCGCTTCCTGCCCGTCCGTGCCATGGATTGTCTGCTAAGCAAGGCGTCAGGTACCGGAACCAAGTGAAAATGACGCGCTACTGGGCTGAGCATTTCTGACGTGAGGAGACTGCCATGGCACGAAATGTCACGGCGGCTGTTCTCGGCCTTCCCGCCATCACCCGCCGGCACACAGCAGGGGCCGACGCCATCCTCGCTGAAACCGCACGCGGAAGCTCGATCCTTGAATCCGTCCGTTGGCACATCCGCGACCTTCCGCAAACGCTCCAGGTGACTTCGCCCCACGGCTAAAGCTCGAGAGGCGTATCAAGTGACTTGGTGAAGCTGCCATGCCATCCAGGACTGGAAATCCCTGTCCTTGGCTTCCGGAAGGAAACTGGCATGCAACTCTGGTCGCGCTTCCGCAAGCCACTGGCAGAACAGAATGAAATACATCCCGTCCAGCTTTCCCGGCTTGAACATTATGCGGTCCTGCGGTCGTGCGGCAAGATGGTCCTCCATGAGCTTGTCACGCTCCTCCGGGGGCATTGCTTGAATCGCCGGGGTGAGAATGCCGCGCTGGTGCGCTGCAAACCTCTCCTGCAGGGTTCGCATTCGCTGTTCTTCGATCTCCTGCTGCTTCTTCTTTGCCGCCTCCTCGAGAAGTCTGGCGTCTTCCGCTTCGCTTTGCTCCTCGCCTTTGGCAATGTTGGCCAATATGCCACGGAAGAACGCTACCCTCGAATAGACCCTCGAGCCCTTGTTGCGTAGACGGCTCTCCGCTATCGGCAGTCGTTTTAGCGCTTCGGCGACCTGGTCGTAAGGATACAGCTGGCTCAAATTTGAAATCTCCTGCTCGGGGAAGCCGATGTCTTCGAGCAGTTTGAGCGACTCAGGCGGCCAGCCAAGCGGGAAATCAAACCCTTTCTGCAATTTAGGCACGAACTTGAATCGAAGGCGAACTACCCGGCGGCCGGACTTTTCTTCCTTGAACTCCACGGTGTGGTTGAGCGCTGGGTGCGCGTTCAGAATTTCCAGCCCTGGTACCAGATACCGACGCTTGAAATCCTTGTAGTCGCTCACTTTCTTGGCGCCTTTTTGGTCGACTTGCACAAATCGGCTCGGTCCGATGATGAGGTCGATCCAGGTCGCCAGGTCCAGCGCGGGCGTTACTTTCGCCGACGTGCCTATGTAACGCCAGATGTTCTGGTACAGGCCGAAGGCGGCTTCTTGGCCAGGACCACTGTCGCGCCCAATTCCGCTCAGCACCGTCCACGAGAGGTTTGCCCACATGTTCGGCTCAAGAAACCAGAGCAGAATTTCAGGTTCGAACGCGAAGCGCGTGTAGCCAAGCTTCTCACCCACACCCTTGTCTCGCCTGATCAGGAAGGGGGCGACCGACTCATATTGGACCGTCCCATCTTCGCCGAGCACGTTCCACGCAAAACGGAAGCCGACCAGCTCGGCCAAGGTTTCGTGAATGCGTTCCATGTTCGAAGCGCTCAATCCAGCAAGCCTTGCCAATTCCTTGGTACGAATCTCGAACAGGGGGGTTGCACGGTCTTCTCGGACCTTTCGCACTAGCGCCTGCGCCTGCTCTTTCCTCCTCGATCGGAGGTCCAATTGAACGGCCAGCGGCAGGGCCTCAAGGAGCTTGCGCGCGGAGAGCTTCAGGGAGACGTCCCGTCGTTCGGGTATGGAATGGATGGCGGCGACTGGCTTGCGGTAGAGATTGATTGCCTCCGGCAACAGGAGTTCGTCGGAGTGAAACAGGTTTTCTTGCTTGCCGCGGGTTTTTGGCTCGTCGGCCAAGATCTCGAAATGATCGCGCAACTCGTCTTCTTCGGTCACAACCTTCAGCAATTCAGGCATTGGCTGATCCGTCGTGGCCTCGTTTTCGGTAGACTGTACCGGCGATGTCCTAGGCTGTTTTGTCTTGTCGCGATTCATTGCCTTATCTGTCGGTGTGGTGGCATCACAACTAAACTTGACGCCATCATAGCACTTGCCATGGTGGCAGCAGGTGTCTTTCGTGTGCCATCAAAGCACTGAGGTTATGCCAAAACGCCACCTTGCGCAGATTTGCCACCTCACTCTGCAGAACCGCCACCTTGCCCATGCAAAACAGCCACTTTGGCGCGCAAATACGCCACCGTGGCCATGCCGAAACGCCACCACATGGCTTATAAATCATTGTTTATATTGAATAATGATGGGTTGAAACTCTTGGGAGTGTTTCGTAACTCTACAAACAGTCGTTGTTGTTTAGTTCAAAATGAGCCAGTTCAAACCCCCAGCGCTCTGGTTGAATGGTGGCTTTTTTGCATACGTTAGGCGTATGTGGGTGGTAAAAGTGGCGTATTGGCATACGTAATAGGTATGTACGGTAATCAACGAGGGCGTGCATACGAAATCTGTGCACATGGGTATGTGAGTCGGTAAACTACTGGGCATGGCCGAGATAAAGGACCCACGCGGAAAGCTTCTCCTGGGAGAGGCGGTCAGGCTGCTCGTGCAGTCCGGAGTCTCTGGCGTGGCGATCACCGACTTCATTAATGAATATTCCGAAGTTGTCCAAAGCAGCCTAGTCGAACAACAGGCGCCCATCAGCGACCTCAAGGCTCAAATGAAAGAGGCGGTTAGAGAGGTGCTGCATGAACTCGCGCCACCTTCCAGAAGGGCAGGCGCTGAAAAGCGAAAACGTGTCCCGGTAGTTGTCGACGGCCTGAGAACCTCTCTCTCACTGCACGCCAGCCTGCTTTCAAAGACTGAGGACACGCTTGGCACCAGCAAACAGGCGCGTCTTCTGCTCAACGAGCTCGCAAATTCCAAGCCGGCTGACCATCCCAATCGTTCCGCCTGGGTCGAGGAGCAGCTGAGGCACCATTTGACGCTGATCAAGGCCGAGGCCGCCATTAAGACGGCGCACTAGAGGGGCCGGGCCATAGATTGCCCGTTTAGCAGGGCTACCGGGCCCCAATCTGGCCTTTTTTGTTGTCCGAGACCCAGAAGGTTTTACTCCATTCCTCATTTACTCATATCAATTGATCATTTGATGTTGAGTAATGCATCATTTGCGCTTATCATTTACTCACATCAATTGAGTAATTTCTCAAAAGGGGTGAGTAAATGATTCTCGTGGTCGCAGCGGAAAAAGGCGGGGTGGGCAAATCGACCATCGCCTTGAACCTGGCGGTGCATCTCGCCGTGAACGATGTGGATCTGGTGCTTGTGGATACCGATACCCAACGCACTTGTGCGCAATTTGTTGACCGGCGAGACGAAGCCGGCATCAAGCCACGCATCCATTGCATCCAGCGCACCGGGAATGTTGCCAACACCTTGCGAGACCTGGACACCAAGCATCAAGTCGTCATCGTTGATGCGGGCGGACGGGATTCCATCGAGATGCGGTCTGCCGCGACAGTAGCGCAGCTGATGCTGGTCCCGACAGGGGCTTCACAGCCGGACCTTGAGACCATGCCAAGGGTGAACGAGATCATCAAGACGGCAAAGGTCTACAACCCCAATCTGCAGGCCTTTGCGGTGCTTTCCATGGCTTCCCCCAACCCGCTGGTGTCTGAAACGACGGAAGCCCAGGATCTGTTGCAGGAGTTTTCCGAGATGCACTTGGCAGATACGGTCATCAGATCCCGTCAAATCTACAAGCGAGCTATGGCAGACGGAATTGGTGTCGTTGAGACAGACCACGGCCAGGCAAAGGCAGAGATCCAGCTGCTGGCGCAGGAATTCATCGATCTTGAGTGATGCATTTGAGTAATTGAGTAGGAGGGTTGCCATGTCCAAATTCAAGGTATCAACCAAAGGGCGGGAAAAAGCTCCGGTGCCACCAGGGGCTGGCGTGAAAAGTGTCGACAAGTTCATTCAAGGGGCGGCACTGGCCGATGCGGTCACGCAGGGGAGGGGGGTCAAGCCGATGCGCCTCAATCTAGAGATTGACGTCGAAATTCACCGCAAGCTCAAGATTCGGGCGGCAGAGCGCGGCGTCTCGATCTCAAAGCTGGTTCGGGACCTGATCGACAAAGAATTGGAAAGCTGATGCACTGACCCTGCTGCAGGAGGAGGAGGCTCGCAGGGCCTGTCGCTCAATCCTAAAAGCAACGTCGTAGTCATCCCTTCGGATGGCGCGTATGCGAGGAGAATAAAATGTTTGATCTATTGGAACCCGATGCCATGTCGGTGGCGGTCTACACGCCGCTGGACGGGCTTATCGCGGAGTATCGCCAGAAGCGGGCTGCAATCGTGGAAATTGCCGGTTACGTGGCGGGCCAAACCGATGTCATGACCTATTTTCTGAACGGTGCCCAGGTGGAGCACGGCTATGGTTCGCTTTCCGCGAACAACCTGTTCCAGGCTGACCACGCGATCCGTTCCCTGGACGCCTACTACTGGTCGATGGCCATGAACCTCACGGATGTCCTCGAGGTCATGGACGCCAAGCGGCGCAACGAATGGTCTGAGCAGATCCGCGGGCACAAGACTCCACCGTTCGAACCAGAAAACGTCAAGGCGACCCTGCAGGATCTGATGGCCCAGCGCCAGAAGTTCTTTGCCGAGCGTATCGATGGCCTGTTCAACAACCTGAGCGATGAGCATGTGACCAACAGCCCAATGGGGTTTGGTAAACGCATGATCATTGGATGGGTGCTCGACAGCTACGGCTTCGTGAACCACAGTCGCGTCGAATATCTGCATGATTTGCGGACAGTCGTAGCCAAGTTCATGGGACGTGGAGAAGTGCCGCGAGGACTCACTTACAAGGATGTGGACGCCATTCATAGGGCACAAGCCTATGGGGAGTGGCATTCCTTCGATGGCGGGAGCTGGCGCATTCGGCTGTACAAGAAGGGCACGGCGCATCTCGAAATTCACCCCGAGATGGCCTGGCGGCTTAACCAGGTGCTCGCCTGGCTGCATCCTGCAGCCATCCCCAGCGAGTTCCGCAAAAAGCCTTCGAAGCCCCGCAAGGAGTTCGACCTCAGGGTGGACCTCCTTCCATTCGAGGTCATCACCGAGCTGGAGAACGGCTATCTGAGTTCAGATGGACAGCGCCTGACGTTCCATTCCCCCGTGAAAGAGGCGACACGCCGTGCCCTGGAATACGTCGGAGGTACGCCGGAAGGCCTGTTCGGATGGGCTTTTGACTACGACATCACGGAAGTCCGTGTCGAGATCCTGCGTCTGGGCTATCTGCCGGAGCGAGTCAGCCATCAATACTTCCCGACCCCGCCTGGACTGGCGTGCAGGGTGATTGAGATGGCTGAGATTGGGCCTGATGACACGGTGCTGGAGCCAAGCGCCGGGCTGGGTGGCATTGCGGACCTACTGCCGGTGGATCAAACCACCTGCGTCGAGATCAGCAAGCTGCACTGCAAGGTGCTGGTGGCCAAGGGTTTCAATACGGTCTGCACCGACTTCCTCGCCTGGAATCCTGGAGTGAAGTTCGGCAAGATCGTGATGAACCCGCCGTTCGCAAACGGCCGAGCCATCGTGCACCTGCAACACGCGGCGTCTTTGTTACAGGATGACGGCGTGCTGGTGGCGGTGATGCCTGGTTCCCTGGTTAGAAAGCAGCTGATTGAAGGTTACGACCACGAATGGAGTGCGCCTGTTCAAGGCGAATTCGAGGACACGGGCGTTTCCGTCGCAGTTGTTCGACTGACCAAGGAGGCTTCTAGCCAATCCCTTTTCGGGTAACCCTCTCCAACCACCAATTCGCTTGCCGATTGGTGGTTTTTCTTTTGGCCGGAATCGGTGTCCCAATGTCGATTGGGACACCTAAAGAATTCTTGTGAATGGCTGGAACAGCGCGGTGAAGACTAGCTGGCGATGTGACGTAGCAATCAGGCGTCGATGACCTTTTCATCGTTGTCATGCGTGCTCATCTGCGCGATACGGTCGTTGTCCTTCTCACGGATTACGGCAGCCACCTCCGCAGGCAGAAGCTCGAGCAAGGCTTCCCTGGTCATGGTGTAGCCCTTCATGTCCATAATCTTGAATTTCAGCATGGGCGGGCAGGCGCCGCCGTTTTTGGCGAGCGACAGCTGCTGCTTCTTGACGCCCAGCCGATCTGCCAGAGCAGTTAGCGTCAAATGGTTCGTCTGCAGCAGGTATTCGATTTCTTCAGGCCAGTTTCTTTGGGTCATGGATCAATTTGTCAATTAGTCGTTGACACTTGTCAACGACTCGTTTACACTAAATTCATCTTAGCACTTTCTGGCGACTCAACACGACAGCAAAACTGCCGTAAATAGGTTGTAAGGAAGTGGAGTCGGAACCGACTCAAAGTATCACTGACACAGAGATCTTGGCCCGGGTTTAATCCCTGGGCTTTTTTTTGGGGAGGGCCAGTGTCTCGGTGACTTCCTTGTGCATCTTCGCGAATTCGGTGTGCAAGTATTGACTGGTTGTGGAAACGTCCTCGTGGCCCATGTAATCCCGCGTCTTTACCATATCTACGCCGCTGCCCACCAGATGGGTTGCTGCCGAATGCCTAAACCAGTGCGCTGAAGCCTGGGCGAGCTGCGCAACGGCATAGGTGTCCCCCTTTGCCATCATTTCGTTCTTCGTGCCGTCCAGAATCTCCTTCAAGAGCTTGTGGATGTGCTGGCGGGACAGAGACCTGCGAATCCTGCTGCCCTGCGCGTAGCGACTCGAACACAACAATGGCGTTTCATCGCCTGGGAGCGGCCTGCCTGACAGACCAATGGACTCACGATATAGCGCGCACTCATCCAGAAATTCCTCCGAGATTGGGACAGAACGCCATTTGTCACCCTTCCCAAGAACATCCAACCCCCAAATGTCGTTGCCTTGCTCGTCCTTGGATCGCCTGACCTGGCCCATCTTGTTGATTGCCACCTCGGAAATTCGCATAGCCGTCTGGTAGAGCACGACAATAATCCAGCGCCGGCGGGCCTTCTCGGCTTTCTGTTCGTCCGTGCCCTCAGGCATCTGCTCAATATGCTCAAGCAAATACACGATGGTTGGCTTGTCGAGGTATCGTGTGACGCCGCGTTTATCCTTGATTTGGCGGGGCTTCATCAGGGAAAGCGGGTTCCCCTTCAAGTAGCCGGCTTGCACTAGCCAGGAAAACATGACGTTGATGATGATCATGGCCTGTCGTGCTGAAGCAATGGAGAGCGGGCCATTGAATGGCCTCCACTCAGGGTGCCCAAACGGTCGCTTGGTGGGATTTATCCACGTTGTTGCTGGAAACGGATTCAACAGGAATTCGCGGTATTCAACCAAATCCTCATGGGTCAGCTCCGAAATTGGCATTCCCTTGTTGGTTACTGCCCAGAGCACGAGCCGGCGCACTTCCTTGAGGTAGTTGGCATGGGTCGTTGGCTTGATCTTGAACGCGGCGAGCCATGCATTGATCGCAGACAGGTCATCCCGAGCCCGGATAATAGTGTGAGCTGTCGCCGGCGCACGATTCTGGCCAACCCAGAACTTTGGCGCCATCGGAAGGCTGAAAATCTCTGGCAAGCCATCGCCTGTCAGAGTCAGTTTGGACGCCTTCATCAGGGTTGTCTTGCTGCTCATACGCGTTCATCTTCCAAGACGCACCACGATTCGATGATCGAGGCGACGATGTTGGCGTCCTTCTTGCTGAGCTGCTCCCCCGATCGCAGGCGCTTAACGATATCGGGCACGTTCACCCTGGCGATTTCATCTTCTGTTACCGGTTCCTGCTGCGGTAGGGCAGGGCGCGCGTAGTCGCGCTTGAAGCCTGACAGGATCGGGAAAAGGAGCTGGCGGTGGTCGAATTCGCGGAGCCAGTCGATGACTTTATCGCCTACCTGCAGCCCCTTGAGAGCGCGCGTCATGGCGACGTAGTGGAGGTTGATCTCCTCCTGGTCCGGGTACTCCGGCTTGCCGGTTTTCTTGTCCTTCCCCACGGCAAGCTCGGCGTAATCGTCCAGCAGGCGCACGTGTTCCCACTCGAGGCCCTTCGCCTTGTGCGCGGTGGTGAGGATGATCTCTTTGCCGGTAATCACCGACATGGTTTCCTTCCGGATGCGCTCGACCAGCCCGGGAATTGCGCTGCCGTAAGTGTCGACGATCTTGATGAGCGAGATGGACTCGCGGTCTTCGAGGCTCTCGGCGTAGCGTCGGAATTCCTCCCAATCCTTGAAGGCCTGAAAAAAGCGGTCCTTGATGAGCCCCAAGGTTCTGTTGCTCAGGTAGAAGGCGTCCAGTATGGACGACATGCGGTAGTTCTCCACACCACCCAAGTAAGCAAACGGCCGTCCGGCCAATACATGGCTCACCGCCTCGCTGAACAAGGCGCTGTTGGACCGGCTAATGACCGTGTGCGGCGCGTCGGCGTTGATGCCCCATTGGGTTATCGCCGCACCCATACCCCTGAGCGGGCGTTTCTCGCCGCGCCAGTCTTTCAGGAGCATGGTGGCCAGGCTGGCAAGGCCTGCGCCAAATCGGAACGAAGCAGTCAGGAACATCTGTTCGTCGGCAATGTGTTTGAAATCCTCCATCGCATTCACGGCGCCACGGAAACCGTAGATTCCCTGGTATGGGTCGCCCACCAGAATCTTGCGGCAATCCTGCTGCTTCACAATCGCGTAGATAAGCTGGTTCGAGTCCTGGGCCTCATCGAGAAGGATGCACCCCTTTCGGATGGTGGGCCGGGAAAGCTGGAAAAGCTTGAGATAACCATCGTGAGGCATGGATACCCCGGTGTTGCCGCGGTCCTGCATCATGTCCCAAGCCTTCTTGGCGTAGTCCACGACCCGGCCAACGTGCTGCTCTTCGATGCGCACGCGGCGTGCGTGGTACGGGACGATGTCGTTATCTGTGGACGTGAAATATGCGTTCACGACATCCAGAACAACCCCAGCGGACACCAGATCGATCTCCAAGGCTTTGGCCAGCTGGTAAGGCTTTGGATTGCCCAGTTTGTGGGTGTAGTGGCGACCGAAGCCAGAATAGGCCAGGCCGTGCGTTGTCAGGCACTTCACATTGCCCGGAAATTTGGTTTCCGCTTCCTGCTTGATTGCCTTGTTGAAAGCCAGATAGAGGAATTGCTCGCGCGGCCTTCGCTTGGCGTATTCGGCCAGGACGCTGGTCTTTCCGCAGCCCGCAAAGGCGGTTACGAGAAGCGTATTGGCCTCGGTGCTGCAGATCGCTTCTTGTTCGTCAGTCAGTTGCATGTCGTGCCTCTAGGCGTGCGATGCGGCCGTCGATCCATGGAATGCTGCGGTCGCCGTGAATGTGTTGCTTGGCCCATTTGATGGCCTTGATCGTTAGGTCCGGTCCTGCTACCTCAACCGCGTAGTCGTCTGCCGATCGCTCGAACCAGTGCTGGATTCTGAACGTTGCCATGGCTGCCACGACAATCAATCCGATAAAGGCCCAAAGCTGTCCGTATGGCGCGAAGTGGTTGCCTGCGAACGCTATGAGCAGTTTCCCGAGCTTGAAAAAAAGCAGGATGAATGCAAACCAAAATACCGAGTGGAGTTTATGCAGATGTCCAATCTCATGGGCGAGGATCGGGCGAACCAGCGGCCTCGGGCAAGCTTCCACAACATCACGTGTTACCGCGATGAAAGGCGGGAACGCAAACACCCCGGAACGTGTAAACCAGAACATGGGCAGGTACCAAGGAGTGAACAGACCGTGCTTCTCGACAACTCGAATGGGGAACCGCGAAAGAAGTGTGCCTTCGGACAACCGCCTTGCCTCTTTCTTCCAGTGCTTCACAGCGTTGTGGTCGAAAGTAAGCGGCCCTGATGTCACTGTTGTCGCGAAGTGGCCAAGCGCCAGTTTCAGCTTGGCAATCGCCGGGCGGTATCGATTGTCCGCCATGTCGACAAGCTGCCGCCTGACGTCACTAGAGGCGCCGATAGCACGCTCCTCATCTGTGTTGTCGTAAAGGTCGCTCAGCTTTATCCGCATTGCGCCAACATTCCCGGAATCAATGATGCGGTCGATAAATGCTGGATAGGTCTCACCATCCAGTCGCCGGAGGAGCTGGCACATCTCGATTTCCTCTTCCGTATATCCTTGTTCACGTAGGAAATCTGCTGTTGCATGTACAACGTCCTCGAGGACATCATGAAGCAGGGCGGCATGCTTCTCAGCTTCGGTTGATGCCGATCCCAGTCGCGCCATCACTCGCATGGGGTGGAAGTAGTAGGGCACACCGAGTTTGTCCACCTGGTCTGCGTGGAGGCTGGAGGCAAGCGTGATGGTGTCGAGAATGGAAGGGTGCTTGATGATTTTGGCTTTCCTTGCCCACGGCGAGATGCGCATTACATCCCTCTCATGGCTAGATAAATCTTCTGCGCCGTCTTGTCGCCTACGCCCTTGATGCCTTTGATGTCATCCAGCGAGGCGTTGGCGACAGCCTGGACGGTTTTGAAGTGCCTGGCCAGGACGATGGCAGTGGTTGCTCCGACCCCGGGCAGGCCTTCGAGGACATAGCGTGTCATGAGCTCGCTGGCGCTGGTGGTTGGTTTGTTGGCGCGCAGTGAAGGAACGTAGCCCAGGCCTTGCTGGCAATGCCGAGCCATGATTGCAATCATCGCTGCAGACTGCCTCGCATTGGCCGAATGCATGAGCTGGGCTCCAGTCAGGACAGCGATCCATGAGAGGGCTCCTTCGAGGGCAACCGGCTCAATGCAGGAGCGCGTGGAAAAAATGTCCCCTTCCACAAGAATCACGGCCAGGTCGCAAGTGGCCGCCATCATCTCAACCTGGGCGAACAGCCTACGGTCAAGGATGGAGGCGATAAAATCCGGTGCGCTCTTGCGCTCGACGACAGCACGCTCGCCGATCAGGTAGTCGCCGGCATCGAGGTCTCGCATGTTGGTGCGGATATTCTGGGTAGTACCGAGAATGCCTGGAATGCCCGAAGCCGCCTCCGCGGTATCGCAAACGATTTCAATGAAAACAGGCTCTTTTGCCGGCATGTCAGTGTCCCCGTTCTGTTGTAACGGAGAGAACCGTGACATATCCGCTGTTTATCGCATTTGTGGCCTGAAATGGCCCGGTGAATCTGGTAAAGCCGCTTGTTTTTCGCAAAAAAACCGCGCAAATTGGTGTTTTTGTAGGACAAAATCGTATTGCAAAGGCAGTTTTTACTGGTTTCTGGCTAAATACGGCTGCTTGGTCGCTGTTTTCGCCAATTTTCTTTGAATATATGGTGCGTATGCCTCGTTTTCGCCATCCGGCGTGAACGTAGTCGAAATAGGCAATCGCCTGCAATCCCCCAAAATCAAGCTTCATTGTTTTTCTCCTAGCCCCAACTCGGTAATGACGCTTCCGAACATTTCATCGACTTCAGCGGGGTCGAGCTGAAAGGCCACGAACAGTGCGGCTCCGCGGTTAATGAGATCGAGGAGGGTGCGTTCCATCTCGGCAATGCTGGCAAATTCGGTCGCGTAACTGCCATCAGGGTTGCGGGTGATCATGACTTCGCAGAGCAGGGCCATCAGCAAGCCAATGGCGCCGACGCCGCGATGGAGGAACCAGAGAAAATGCGGCCACTGCCGTACCAGTGTGAGAAAGAACGCCCTGACTTCAGGAATTTCGCAAAGCTCGCGCGAATCGCTATCGTAGCCCCTGACCTGGAACATGAGCGATGCTTTGAACCGGCGCATGTTCTCCTCGGAGTCTGTCAGCACATGGAGACGCTCAAGCACGCTGCTAATGCGAGAGGCCTCGACTTCCTGGCGCGTGATGTCGAGAAGGATGAGTCCTGGTTCCGTCGTCTTGGCCAGCCCGTCCGCGTCGAGAATCTGAACCTTGATCCCATTGATCGCGTTCATGGGTGGATCTCCCAGGCCGTGTAGATGCAACGGTCAGGCCGGTTCTCGAAGGTGTCGTACACCACACCATCGATTACCGCGAAAACGTGCTTGGCGACCCGACAGATGTAGCGGCCAGACCGGTACGTCTCGCAGAACGCCTGAGGATTCATTCGCCGTTGTCCCTTTGCGGCAGGGAAAGCAATCTTGCTGACGCAGGGCTGCGCATTGAGCCACTTCGCCAGGTCGAACCGTTGGCTGCATTTGCGGCCGGCGGTGGCCAGCCGATCGTAGGCCTCGTCGTATGGGATGGCGAGTGCCAGGGCGACGGCGCGAACCGTGCAGTCAACCTTTTGGCGGGGGCGCTTCGATTGTGCGCGGCCCGCATCGTGGATAATCCATGGGTAACTCATAGCGCGCACCCCGACATTTCTTCGGCGTGGTTTTGGCTCCGGCTTGCCCAGTAGCCGCTCGCAACCCTTCGAACGTTGGCCAGCGCTTCCCCGGGATTCTCAAGCTGCAAGCCGTAAATCGGGTCGCCAAATCGCCTCGCTTCGCGCTGTTCGTTGAGCTCGTCCGCCTGGGCTTTTGCTTCCAGCCAAGGAAGGCCCGTTCCAATGACTTTGCGTGAACTTCCAAACCCTGTGCTGAGGTATACCGTGTATCGCGCAACCGCTTGATGGCTTTCGCGGTACATTTTGAGGGCCTGGTCGGTTTCGCTCATGGTGCGTGACCCTCCTGTTCCGTTGCCTTGGTCAATCATTTTTCTAGCCTATTCCAGCACTTGGTACGGGACGGGACTTCCCGGTCTCGGCACAATGCTGCCTTATCTCGTCAAATTCCAGCCAGATCACGACACCTTCGAAGTCGATCTTGTAACTTAGGTTCTCGTCATCCTCGTCTATCTTCAGGACAATGCCTTCGTCCCCGGTGTAAAGCCCGTGCTTTGCCATGTCGTCAACGACCGCGATGACGTCGCCAATACTCAAGTACCCCTTATGCGCGTTTCCGCCGCCTTCCTCGGGCGTGTCGTCGTCAGGGAAAAAGTCGCGCAAGGACCTCTTCTTTTTGGCCCTTGTAGGCTTCTTGGGCAGCGGGTTGGCGAGACGGTGCATCCTGAAGTGCCTCAGCTCGGCGGCAGACACCTTGGGCAGGCCGCGCACCGCATCGTCCCAATGGGCCGCTCGATCCGGGTCTGCAATAAGTCGGGACAGGTAGTTCTCCGTGATTCCCCAACGGTAGGCGACATCAACGAGCCTCCAGCCGAAACGCTCTATGTGCCGACGAAAGGCCCCTGGGGTGAGCCTCGATAATTCCTTGGCGTTACTTCCGTTGCTGTTCCTGATGTCTTGTGACATTAAATTTGATAGGCCCCGGTTGCTATTCGTGGTGACTCATACCCGTCGCATTCCAAAAAACGGCCGACCCGCCCATTATCTATTTCATAGAAGACAGGTACGTCACTGGTAAGTCCTTGTCTTTATTACGGACTTGCCGATTATAGGCCAACGGCGGCCGCACAACACTACCTTTTTTCTGGACTCATTGTAGCTTCTAAATGACATTATTACAATATTGTCGTTTACGGCTTGCAAATGATAATAAAATATGGATAATACATAACAGATATTACAAGCGTGGATCGTAGGCATTTCGCCGAAACGCACGATTTGGGTATCAAGCGCGGAGCAGTCGATCTGTATGCTGTGTCTCCGTATAGACCGTGCAGAGCCAAGGTTGGCGAAGCACAACGTAGCCGGCCGGGACGGTCGGTTTTATTGAAGGAGCATGTGAAATGGCAAGCGTGAACAAGGTGATCGTTGTTGGTAACCTGGGCCAAGACCCCGAGATGCGTTACCTCCCCTCGGGCGATGCGGTGGCGAATTTCTCCGTCGCTACCACGGATACGTGGAAAGACAAGGAAGGCAACAAGCAGGAAGCTACCGAGTGGCATCGTTGTTCGGTGTTTGGCCGCACCGCCGAGGTCTGTGGCCAATATCTCAAGAAAGGCAGCCAGGTTTACATCGAGGGCGGCCTGCGCACCCGGAAATACACCGACAAGGAAGGTATCGAGCGCTACTCGACCGAGATTCGCGTCGATCAGATGAAGATGCTCGGAAGCCGTCAGGGCGGTGGTCAGGCTGATGGAGGCAACGCCCCGCGTCAGGCCCAGCCCAGTCGTAATCAGGGCCAAAACAATGGCGGCGGTCAGCGCCCTCAGGCGCAAGGCAGTGGTGGCAATGGGCGTCCTGCCAGCAGCGGGTTCGATGACATGGACGACGACATCCCGTTTGGGTCAAACAGCATCGGCCATGACGTGATCTGGCGCAAGCTGAGCCGCACCCGCGTGGTTTAAGCGGTCGTTCAATGACTCCGGTTGGCCGTGTGGCCGCCGGAGGTAGAGCCACACCTTATAAATGCACTGATCTAAAAATGGTGAAATCTCATCAAGTTCTGTCCGGTGCCATGGTGCGCCGCCTCATGCGCAAAAACCGTGTCTCCATTGCCGGTCTCGCGGCGAAAAACCAGCTCACGCGAAAGCGCGTGCGCGAGGTGCGGAAGAACGGTATTGAAGGATTTCTGGCTGAAGAATGGTGTTGTCTGATCACCGGGAAGAAGCCTGGCTGTCCGGCTGCGTAACGGAAGGACGACGAGAAGGAGATGGTTTTGCCCTACACAGTAACCCCTGAAGACATGTCGTCGATCACCGACGTGGAATTGGCATTCAGCACTGATCGTCTGCTCCCGGTCTGGGAAGACATCCCACCTGAATTCCGCACCGGCAACCTCTACACGAAACTGGCAGAGGCGATCTTCTTCGGGTGGGACTTGCCTACGTGCCAGATCGACATGAAAGCCGGTTTCGAACCTGAGGCACTCAACCGGACCGTACGGGCGCACCTGCAATCATTTGGCCCGAAACACCAA
This sequence comes from Thiobacillus denitrificans DSM 12475, assembly GCF_000376425.1. GTDB lineage: Bacteria > Pseudomonadota > Gammaproteobacteria > Burkholderiales > Thiobacillaceae > Thiobacillus > Thiobacillus denitrificans. Next base: position 62,206 of record NZ_AQWL01000012.1, read on the forward strand.
CACAAGATCGCCGGAGTGGGATACATGATCGCGCAAGCGGCGGTACTGTGCTAGCGAGTGGAATGACAGGCGACTTGGCGGATTGAAATTGGCACCAAACAAAGAACACGATTGAGCGGAAGGACAGCGAGCAAATGGCAAAGGACTACAGCGCAGCCTCGATCAAGGTGCTCAAAGGCCTTGAACCGGTCCGGGCCCGGCCCGGCATGTACACCCGGACCGACAACCCCCTCCACGTCATCCAGGAGGTCATCGACAACTCGGCGGACGAAGCCCTCGCTGGGCACGCTTCGCAAATTGGCGTCCGGTTGTGGCTGGATGGCTCCGTCACCGTCAGCGATGATGGCCGCGGCATTCCCGTCGAACCTCACCCCCAGGAAAAAGAACCCACTGTTGTCGTGGTGCTGACCCGTCTGCACGCCGGCGGCAAGTTCGACAAAACCACCGGCGAAGGGGCCTACGCATTCTCTGGCGGCCTGCATGGCGTTGGCGTGTCAGTGACCAATGCCCTCGCCTCTCGTCTTGCCGTGACGGTCAAGCGTGACGGCCACATCAACGAGGTCGAGTTCGTTGACGGCGGCAAGATTGGCAAAAAGCTCTCGGTGATCGGCAAATGCGCCAAGAAGGAAACCGGCACGACGATCCGCGTCTGGCCCGACCCCGCTTTCTTCGAGTCAGCCAAGATCCCAGAGCGGGAGCTTGCGCGCCTGCTCCGCGCCAAGGCCGTTCTTCTGCCCGGGGTGACTTTCAGGCTGGAAATCGAGCGCCATGACAGCGTCGACGAGCGGGTTTTCTGCTACCAGGGTGGGCTGTCCGACTACCTGGCGGAGCAGGTGCCTCCGGATGATGCCGTCGTGCCCGTGTACGCGGGCGAGGCCTACGCCGACGGCAACAACGGATTTGCAAAAGGCGAAGGCGCGGCGTGGGCGGTGACCTGGTCGGATTCCGCCACTTTTTCTGAGTCCTATGTGAACCTGATCCCTACCCTGCAAGGCGGAACTCACGAGGCGGGCCTGCGCGCCGGCGTGTTCGAGGCGGTCAAATCCTTCGCCGAGCATCACGCCCTGTTGCCCCGCGGCGTTCAGCTGCGCCAGGAGGATGTGACGGGACGCATGTCCTTCGTGCTCTCCGCACGCCTACTCGACCCCCAGTTTCAGGGCCAGGTGAAGGAGAAGCTGAATTCGCGCGAGGCCGTGAAGCTGGTGTCGACCATGTGCCGAGACCCCTTCGAGGTTTGGCTCAATGCCCACGTCGAGCATGGTAGGACCATAGCAGAGATGGCGGCCAAGGCGGCTGCAGCACGACTCAAATCTGCCCAGAAAACCGAGAAGAAAAAGACTTCCGGCGTGGCCGTGCTCCCGGGCAAGCTGTCCGACGCCGCCACGGACGACCCAACGATCCGCGAGCTGTTCCTCGTGGAAGGCGACTCCGCCGGCGGCAGCGCCAAGCAGGCGCGCGACAGGGAGACCCAGGCCATCCTGCCCTTGCGCGGCAAGGTAATGAATTCCTGGGAAACCGACCCCAATGCGCTCTACGCCAACAAGGAAATCCACGACATCGCGGTGGCCCTCGGTGTGGAACGGCATGGGCTGGACAGCAACCCAGACCTCTCAGGCCTGCGCTACCACAAGGTCGTGATCATGACCGATGCAGACGTGGACGGTGCGCACATCTCCACCCTGCTGCTCACGCTCTTCTTCCGGCACTTCCCGAAACTCGTGGAGCTTGGCCATATCCATGTCGCGCAACCGCCGCTGTATCGGGTGGACGTGCCGGCGAAGGGCAAAAAACCGGCTCGACGGCTCTACGCACTCGATGATGGAGAGCTGGTTGCGATCAAGGATCGTCTCTCGCTGGACGGATTCAAGCCAGAAGCCCTCGAGGTCGGTCGCTTCAAGGGTTTGGGTGAGATGAACCCGCCTCAATTGCGGGAAACCGCCATGGACCCCGCGACCCGCCGCGTGCTGCCCGTGCTGGCCACGCCGGACGAAATGCGCGAGGCGCTGAAGCTCTTCGACATGCTGATGGGCAAGGGTGCAGCCAGTGAGCGCCGCGAGTGGATGGAAGCCAAGGGCAACCTCGTCGAGGCTGACATATGACCGGGGATTTAGGCAGGCAAATTGGCGCCACCCGCACAACACACTAACTGAAATGGACAACAGCAATATGCCATCGATCGATTTTTCCCAGAGCGAACTCGTCGAGATCAGCGACGCCATTACTGAAATGATTCGGAAGACGCTGGCCGACGGCGATGCCGAAATGCACGAAAAGAAGTACGGCACGCTGACGCTGCTGCAGGAAGCGCAAGGAAAGATCATGCCGGTCGCCTTCGGATTTCATCCCGATGAAACGATGTGGGGGCCGGAACAGACGAAACGCATCGTCAAGGTCCGCCAGAGACAGGGACTTCCTGACAAGGCAACCGAAACCGAACGGAAAATGTGGGCAGCAACCGTAAGCCGCCGGTAGGCACTGGCCGGCTCCACTATCAGTCGAAGAAAAGGCTCAACACAATGAGAATCAGTCGAGAACAAATTACTTCCATGCTGGAATTGCAGTCCGGGATGAACGCCAAGGTCAACAGCGCCTGGCTGGAAGCAGGCTATCCCTACTTGCGCGCCGTGGTGGTAGAAGGCGGCGAGGCCATGGAACACCAGGGTTGGAAATGGTGGAAACATCAGGAAACCGATTTGCCCCAGGTCCAGATGGAATTGGTGGATACGTGGCATTTTCTGCTATCGGCCATCCTCATCGAGTCGCGTGGGGATATCGAAGCTGCAACGGAATGGGTGGACAAGCGCATCGCCGCCCTGGACGGTCCAGACGGCCGCAAGGCTTGGATCTTTGACAAGGAATACCGCCTCGACAGCCTGGGCCTTATCGACAAGCTGGAACTCATGATCGGCTTCTCGGTGTTCCGCAAGATCAGCATCCCGCTTTTCAACGCCATCCTCGAAGACTGCTCGATGGACTGGAACGAGCTCTACCGCCAGTACATCGGCAAGAACGTGCTCAATTTCTTCCGGCAGGACCACGGCTACAAGACCGGAAGCTACCGCAAGCACTGGCATGACGGGCGCGAAGACAACGAGCACCTGGTCGAGGTGATCGACGAGATTGTCGATGTCAGCGATGGCTACCGGGACAGGCTCTATTCCGCACTGAAAGTGCGTTACGAGATTGGAGGTCAGGGGCAATGATCCAGGCTGAGGACATGATCACGCTGGACCTTTTCGGGGATTCTGACGACAGCGCAGGGCAGCCCCCTGCCCCGCCGTCAGCGAATGACGGCGGTTTCGGTGGAGGGGACAGCCTCCCCCTGGGGGCCTATGCGGAACGCTGCTACCTCGCCTACGCCATGAGCGTGGTGAAGGGCCGTGCGCTGCCCAATGTCGAGGACGGCATGAAGCCTGTGCAGCGCCGGATTCTGTACGCCATGCGCGAGATGGGCCTGGGCTCGAACACCAAGCACGTGAAGTCTGCCCGGGTAGTGGGCGATGTGATCGGCAAGCTGCATCCCCACGGCGACCAGTCGGTCTACGACGCCATGGTCCGGATGGCACAAGGATTCACTCTGCGCTATCCCTTGATCGATGGCCAGGGCAATTTCGGGTCGCGCGACGGAGACGGTGCGGCGGCCATGCGCTACACGGAAAGCCGCCTCACCCCGATCGCCGAACTGCTTTTGTCCGAAATCGATATGGGCACGGTCGATTTCGTGCCCAATTACGACGGTGCCTTTAAGGAGCCTGCCCTGCTCCCGGCGCGGCTGCCGATGCTGCTGGCGAACGGCGCATCAGGCATTGCCGTGGGGATGGCCACCGAGGTCCCGCCCCACAACCTCCGGGAACTGGGGTCGGCCGCGATCGCCATCCTCAAGAAGCCGAGCATTTCACTGGATGGGGTGCTGGCCCATGTGCCCGGCCCCGATTTCCCGGGCGGCGGACAGATCATCACGTCGGCAGCCGACCTGCGCGCCATCTATGAGTCCGGACGCGGGAGCGTGCGTGTTCGTGCGCGCTGGACGGTGGAACAGCTCGCCCGTGGCCAGTGGCGAATCGTCGTCACCGAACTGCCGCCGGCGGTATCCACGGCCCAGGTGCTGACCCAGATCGAGGCGCTGGCCAACCCGCAGCCCAAGGCGGGCAAGAAGGATCTGTCGCCGGAACAGAAGAACCTCAAGCAGGCGACCCTTGCGCTGCTGGAAAACACGCGCGACGAATCGGATGAGCAAAACCCGGTGCGCCTGGTCATGGAGCCGAACTCCCGCAACCAGGACCCTGAAGCATTCATGCGCTTCTTCCTCGCTCAGACCGGGCTGGAAACGAATGTGCCGGTCAACCTCACGGTGATCGGACGCGACGGCCGTCCAGGCCAGAAAGGGCTGGTAGCGCTTGTTGCCGAATGGGCGGGCTTCCGGGTCTACACGGTGCGCCGGCGCAGCCAGTACCGGCTCGAACTCGTGAACCGGCGTATCCACATTCTGGAAGGCCGCATGATCGTCTTCCTGAACATTGACGAGGTGATCCGGGTGATCCGGGAATCGGACGACCCCAAGGCCGACCTGATGGCCGCCTTCAGTCTCACGGAGGTGCAGGCCGAGGATATTCTGGAGATCCGTCTGCGCCAGCTGGCCCGGCTCGAAGGCATCAAGATCGAAAAGGAGCTCAAGGAGCTCAAAGCGGAGGGGAAAGACCTCAACCAGATCCTGGGCGACCCGGATGCGCTGACGTCCCTCGTGATCGAGGAAATCCGGGCCGACATGAAGAAGTACGGCGACGATCGACGCACCCTGATCGAGGAATCCCAGTCCATCACCGCCTCTGCTGCAAGCGAGGAATCCATCGTCGACGAGCCGGTGACGGTGATCGTGTCCCGCAACGGCTGGCTGCGCACCAGGCAAGGCCACGGAATCGACAGGACTTCCATCCAGTACAAGACCGGCGACAGCGAAATGGCCGTGATCGAAACACGGACGGTAAACCCGCTTGTCCTGCTCGACAGCGCTGGGCGCACCTACACGCTTCGAATCACCGACCTGCCCTCGGGGCGCGGCGATGGCGTGCCTTTCACGAGTCTTGTCGAACTGGCCAAGGGGGCAAAGCTGGTCTTCGCCCTATCCGCGTCCGCTGAATCACGATGGCTGGTGTCCACGACGGTCGGCTATGGGTTCATCGCCAAGTGTGCTGACATGGTTTCGCGGCAGCGCGCCGGCAAGGCTTTCCTTACGGTCGATGATGGCCATACCCCCCTCCCCCCGGCGCCAACCACGGGCGGTTGGGTTGCGGTTGCTGCCTCCAGCGGCAAGGCGCTTGTCTTTGCCATCGAGGAGGTGAAGGAAGGCAGTGGCGGCAAGGGCGTGCAGCTGATCAAGCTCGACGATGACGAGAGGATGACCGCACTCGCCGTGTTTGACGGACAGACACTTATTGCGGAAGGAGCCGCCAAGGGCAAGCGCGGCGGCAGCCTCAAGCTCTCAGGAGAAAGCCTGGAGCGCTACCGGATCCACCGGGCCAAGAAGGGGTGCCTCCTCGAAAAAGGCATGGTGGCGAGCAATCTTTCCGGAAAGGAAACCTGATCCATGGCCGCGAAAAAGCTACCGGCGAGTTTTCATGCCGAGGCAGGACGGCTGCAATCGGTCCATACGGACACACGCTTGCTGGCCAATGCGATCGCTACCCTCCTCTGGCAGTACGGCGAGAAGCCGAGCCCGCAAAAGGTGCTGCAGTACGCAGGTCAGGGTTCCATGGCCACCATCCACGACGAATTGAACAAGTGGTGGGACGCCTTGCGAGAGCGGGATATGGTGAGGATCAACAATCCCACCGTGCCGCAGGACCTCAACGACATGGCAGGCAGGCTCCTGGGTGCCATGTGGGAGGAGTGCATGGCGCGTGCCAACGCTTCCCTGGAGGACCAGCGCCAGCAAGCAACAACCCTGGTGTCGGTCGCCGAGGACCGCGCTCAGGCGGCCGAGGACGAAGCACTTCGTCAAAAGCAGGCCGCGGAAGAAGCCACCAAACTGCGCGAGGGCGCGGAACAGGCGCTTGCGGTCGAGCGTGCTGCCAAGGATTCCGCTTTGGCCGGTCAGGAGGAATGGCGCCAGAAAGCCGAAGCGACCAACGTAGAGATGGAACGGCTGCGCGGCCTGCATGCCAAGGAATTGTCGGAAGCACGCGCTGATTTCACAAAACAGCTTGATGCAATGCGGCAATCGCTGAAGGATGCTGAATTCCAATACAACGAGATGCGCAAGCAGAACATGGTTGAGATGGATGCCATGCGGACCCGTGCCATTGAACTTCGAGAGGCTACTCAGAAGGCCGAAAAGGCACTTGCCGCGGCGCAAGACAACGAGCGCTCACTCTACAGGCAGCAGAACGAGCTAAACGACAAGATCACCGTGTTGTCACGGAAAAACGGTGAGCTTGCAGCACGTCTGGAAACCGCCCAGGCAGACACCACCCGTCTTAAAAAAGACTCCGAGACTCGCCATCAGGAGCAACAAGGCTTGATCGAGATGTTGCGAAATCAGCTTGAGCAGTTGATGCCGGCGGCTGAGTTGCGTGAGCTTCTCAAGGGAATCAAGCAATAGTCGCCTGAGCATCCATTTTTCAGGCATCGGAATAAGTGGCCGAATTGTTAAGCTAGTGAAAGGGAGTGATTTGAGTAATTGAGTAACTCAAGTTTCCTAGCCACCGACAAAGCCAAAAATGATCCGAAACCTCGTCAATTTCCTGTCTGCGCTGATGTCCTTGCTATCGGCGTCAGCATTTGCCACCACCTACAACACCGTCTACTACGATTTTCCGGATCAGGCGACAGCCTACACTGCCTGCGTCTCGATGAACTACTCGCCTCCGGCGAGTGATTGCACAACCCTGGGCCAGATGACCTACCGGCAGTGCAACAGCACGTGCACCGGGACGGCTGGGCCCGGGGTGTTGACCTGCAAGTCGAATGAGAACGTCTACACGAACCAGGGCGGGACGCTGACTTCCTGCAACTACTGGGACAGCAACACGAGTTATTTCTTCCGGTATCCGGCTACCTCATGCCCGAGCGGTATGACTTTTGTCGGGCCGATGGGAATTTCCTGCGTGGCTTTCGATTTCAGCTCGACCAACGGACCTTCGACAGACATCAACGTCAGGGACGCAGATTTCCTCGGGCATAGCGCAGGCCTGCCGGGGTGCGGCGCCGAGGATGCGCCTGGACAGGCCCCCTTGATGTGCGTAGAGCATGGATACAGGGGCAACCCGGTCGTCGCGTCCAATGGCAACAAATTCCAGGTGGAACCCGATTTCTCTGGTGGCGATGGGGTTCCTTCGTTCATCCGGTACTACAACAGCATCATCGGCAACGATGTCGGGATCGGCATCGGCTGGTCGCACAGTTATTCGAACCGCCTCGAGTTCCCCGCGGAAGGAGTGGTCTATGCCCAGCGCCCGGATGGCAAATACTGGATCCTCCGTAAGACGAATGGTGTCTATGTTGGCGACGCAGATGTTCCGTTCAGCCTGGTGGAAGAAGTCGGTATCGGATTCACACTGACCTGGCCGGATGGGCGTGTCGAGAATTACAGTGCCGCCGGCTGGCCGCTTTCACAGACGGACACGCTGGGGCGCACCACCGGCTTCAGCTACAACGCCAGCGGACGCCTGGCTTCCGTGACCGGGCCTTATGGCCATGTGCTTTCGTTTACCTACCTCACCGCCGATCCCTATCGCGTGAACTATGTGACCGAGCCCAACGGGAGTCGCATTTACCTCACCTACGACAGCAGCAAGCACCTGACCCAGGCCAGTTATCCGGTAGCCAGCGGCTCCGCGGCACGCGTCTACAGCTATTCCAACGGGCTCCTGACGGGCATCACAAACGAACTCGGCATCGCCTACGCTACCTTTGGTTACGACGGCGCAGGGCTGGCCAACTTGACCACGCATCTCAATAACTCGGGCCGCTTCGATGTGACTTATGGAAGCGGTACCGCCGCTGTCACGGATGGCGCCGGAAATACCGACGCCTTTACGATGGTAAGGCGCAATGGCGCCAATCTGGTCACCCAGATCACCCATGCCAGCGACAACACCACCTTCCAGCAGGCCTTCGATGACAATAACAACCTGATTGCCCGCACCGACGAGCTCGGCAACGTCACTTCGTTCTCATGGGATTCGATGAATCGGCTGACCCAGAAGGTCGAGGCCTACGGGACGGCGATCGAGCACGCCACCGCCTACGCTTACCGCGATTCGGACAGCCGCCAGCTGGCCTCCCAGACCGTCGCAAGCGTCCATGCCGGTGCCAACAAAACGACTCTGTACAGTTATGACCCCCAGAATCGCGTTACTCAGGTGAAGGTCACCGGATATGCGGTCTCAGGCGATCCCGTCTCCCGACAAGTCGATCTCACCTACGGGACCAGCGGACAGGTTGCATCGGTCACCGACTCCAACGGGCACAGCGTTCAGCTTGCCTACAACAACTGCACAAGCGGAGCTGGTTGTGGCCAGCTCGCCAGCCTGACGAATGCCGCGGGGCACGTCACCACATTCAACCAGTACGACACCAACGGCCGCCTGCTCCAGAAAACCGCGCCGAATGGGCTGATCACCACCTACACCTACAACCCGCGCGGCAACGTCCTGACCCTCACCGAAACACCGGCGACAGGGACGGCACGGACAACGACCTACGTCTACGACAAGGCGGAGCGGATGACGTCAGCCACCCTGCCCGGCCATGGCACGCTGACCTTTGGGTACGACAATGGAGATCGGCTGACCAGCGTCACCGACAGCCTCGGAAACCAGGTCACCTACGCTTACGATACCCGGGATAACCGGACGCAGGATGTCAGCAAAGACCCGAATGGGACGGTGGTGCGGCAGGTGGATCGGGTGTTCAATGCACGGGATGAACTCTCACAGATCTCGGCGGCTACTTCGATCACCCAGCTGGCCTACGACGCCGTGGGGAATCTGACCCAGGACACTGATCCGAACGGCAACGTCACCCAGCACCAGGTGGATGCGCTTGATCGTCTGACCAGTACGATCGACGCCATTGGCGGAGCAACCGAACGGAATTACGACGCCGGCGGAAACCTGGACAGCGTCACGACGCCGAACAGTGCCACCACGACCTACGAGGTGGACGATCTGGGCAATCAGGTCAAGGAATCCAGTCCGGATCGCGGGGTTGTCGTCAAAACCTTCGATGCGGTTGGCAATGTCCTCACCCGCACCGACGCCCGCGGCATCACCGCCGGCTTCACCTATGATGCCCTGAACCGGGTGATTTCGGTGTCCTACCCGGACTCCAGTGAGAACATCATCTTCGGCTACGACACCTGCGCGGGCGGCGTCGGCCGGATGTGCTCGGTGACGGATGCCAACGGCACGCGCAGCTGGAGCTATGACGGGTTAGGGCGGGTGGCGTCAGAAGCTTGGAGCCATAACGGCCAGAACCAGACCATGTCCTATACCTGGACCCCGGGCGATGACCTTGCCAGCGTGGCCTATCCTTCCGGGCGCACCGTGGCCTACACACGGGATGCCACCGGTCGCGTGACGGCGGTTTCGACCAATGGCTCGAACCTGCTCACCGGCCGGACTTACCGCGCCGATGGCCTGGTCAAGGCACAGACATGGGCCAACGGCGTCAGCGAAACCCGCGCGTATGACCTGCAGGGCCGGCTCAACACCTGGCAAGTTGCCAGCGTCCTCAATCGCACGTTCGCATACGATGCCAACGGGAATCAGATCCAGAAGGACGCGAGCCAGTTTCAGTACGACCCGCTGGATCGGCTGATCGGGGAACCGTCGCAGATCCTTGCCTACGACGGCAACGGCAACCGGCTGACGGATGGCGCCGGGCCCTACAGCTACACCCAGGCATCGAACCGGATGGCGACTGGTCCGCCGGGGAGCGTTGTGCTCGATGCGGCCGGAAATACCCTCGCCTACGCCGGCAAGAGCTTCACGTACAACCAGGCCGGGCGGCTAGTCACCGCCAACGGCAATGCCAGCTACACCTACCGCCACGACGGCTTGCGGGCCAGTAAGACCGTCAACGGCGTCACCACTTTCTTTCACTACGACCTCGACGGTCGGCTGATCGCTGAAACCGATGCTGCCGGTGCGACGCTGCGTGAGTACGTCTGGGATGACGCTGTGCCGGTGGCACAGATTCAGGCTGGTGTCATCACCTACTTTCACACCGACCAGCTTGGCACGCCGCGGCTCGGGACGAACAGCGCCGGCGCTCAGGTTTGGGCTTGGGATTCGGATGCCTTCGGCACCACCCAGCCTACGGGCAGTGTCACGGTCAACCTTCGCTTCCCCGGCCAATACTTCGATGCCGAGACGGGGCTGCATCAGAACTGGAATCGGACATTCGATCCGGCCAGAGGGCGGTATCTGGAGTCGGATCCGATCGGATTGGCTGGCGGCATCAACACCTTCGGGTATGTAGAGGGGAATCCGCTCAGGTTCGTTGATCCTTACGGACTGTGGGCCTGGGGCGATCCTCTGCCGCAAGGCATTGTGGACTTCTCGGCTGGATTTGGGGATACGCTATCTTTTGGCGCAACCAACTGGGTACGCAATCAAATGGGCACCAACGGTGCGGTAGATAAGTGCTCCAGGAGTTATAGCGCAGGCGAATGGGCAGGAATTGGCCAAAGCATCGTCCTTGGTGGAGCAGTCGGCTGGAGGCTGGTGGGGGTTAAAAGCTCTGGCAAGGAGTTTTCACACTGGATTCCAAATCGCATGGGTGGCCCGCGTTCAAACTGGAATGGCAACTTCGTAACGTCCGCCAGACACTACTACCACGATCCGTTCCGTTATCCACGAGGGTGGCGTGACCTTGGGCCGAAGTGGCCAGCTTGGTTGCAACAGCTTGACCGGATTCCGAATGTTTACAAAGGGGGCGCTTTGGGCGGCCTTGCTGGGGCCGCAAGTCTGGAGATAAACAGTAGAAAGGAACAACAATGATTGAGTTCGTCCTCAATAGAATAGCGCAAGTCTGGAATTCTTTGTTTGCGAATAAGAAATTGCTGCCCTATGAGCGTCTCGTACTAGATGGATGGAGAGCGTCGATTCCAGAAAAAAGCAGACTCATACTCGACACTCAACTTGATGCTGCCCGGTTTGTACAGCGTCAGGCTGCCGGTGCAAAGGTCTGTTTCTATTTTCGCAAAAGCCTTGACGTACCGTTGTTCCAGGCCACTGATCCGGATTTACATGTGGCAACAGTCTTGTTGCAATCGCCTGATGGATTTAAGACTCTTCAAGCAAAAGTATTTCTTCACAAGGGGCGCCTTTTCTCGATCGAATTTCCGAAGAGGCCGGAGCGCTACATGCAGCAGCACCATATGCAGGCACACACATTACGAGTTGCAGGTGTTGAGAAGAACTCGACAATAATTTGAAATGCCTTTTCTCGGCATACTTTTGCTTGTCCTGTCTTTCTCTGTATGGGGCAATACAGAGCGATCGTTTTCCGGGACCCTGACCTACACGTACGATGCGGCGGACCGGCTGACCAGCGTCACCGACAGCCTTGGGAATCAAGTCACCTATGCTTACGACACTCGAGATAACCGGATTCAGGATGTCAGCAAAGACCCGAATGGGACGGTGGTGCGGCAGGTGGACCGGGTGTTCAATGCACGGGATGAACTTAGCCAGATTAACGCAGCCGGATCCATCACCCAGCTGGTGTACGACGCCGCAGAAAATCTCACCCAGGAAACCAATCCGAACGGGAACGCAACTGGCCACCAGTACGACGCGCTGAAGCGGCTGACCCAAACCATTGATGCACTGAGCGGTATCACCACGATCGGCTATGACGTCACCAGCCAGCCAAACAACGTGGCCACGCCCAATGGCGCCAACACGACCTACGAGGTCGACGATCTGGGCAACGTGCTCAAAGAAACCAGCCCGGATCGAGGCATCACCACCTACACCCATGACAATGTTGGCAACGTCCTGACCCGGACGGATGCGCGCGGCGTCACCGCCACGTTCACTTATGATGCGCTGAATCGGGTGGCGTCGGTTTCCTACCCGAACGCGGCCGAGAACGTGGTCTTGGTTTACGACACCTGCCAGGCAGGCCTGCTTTGCAGCGTGACGGATCAGTCTGGTACGCGGAGCTGGGCGTATGACGGGTTCGGGCGGGTGATTTCTGAGACCTGGGTTCGGGGGGGCGTGAGCAAGACCACGTCCTACACCTGGACCCCGGGCGATGATCTCGCCAGCATCACCTACCCCTCCGGACGCACCGTGGCGTACACACGTGATGCCATCGGTCGCGTGACGGCGGTTTCCTCCAACGGATCCAGCCTTCTCTCCGGCCGGACGTACCGTGCTGACGGCCTGGTCAAGGCCCAGACATGGGGCAACGGGCTGGCGGAAACCAAGGGCTACGACCTGCAGGGCAGGTTGACGGGGTGGACGGTTGGCACGCTGCTGAACCGCACCTTTGCCTACGATGCAAACGGGAACCAGATCCAGAAGGACAGCAACAGCTTCCAGTACGACCCTCTGGACCGGCTGATTGGAGAACCGTCGCAGATCCTTGCCTATGACGCCAACAGCAACCGGCTCCTGGACGGCACAGGCCCCTACAGTTACACCCCGGCGTCGAACCGGATGGCGACCGGGCCGCCGGGGTCTGTAACGCTTGATGCGGCGGGGAACACTCTCGCCTACGCCGGACAGTCCTACACGTACAACCAGGTCGGCAAACTGGTCTCCGCCATTGCCAGCGGGCAAATAGCGTCCTACACCTACCGCCACGACGGGCTGCGATCGAGCAAAACCGTCAACGGCATCACCACCTTCTTCCACTATGACCTCGACGGCTGGCTGATTGCTGAAACGGACACTGCCGGCGTTACCCTGCGCGAGTATGTCTGGGATGGCGTGGCGCCGGTGGCGCAGATTGAAGCAGGCGTCATCACGTACCTGCATGTGGACCAGTTGGGGACGCCGCGTCTCGGGACGAACAGTGCAGGCGCACAGGTTTGGGCCTGGGACAGTGACGCCTTTGGCACGAGCCAACCGACAGGTTCAGTCACAGTCAACCTGCGCCTCCCTGGTCAGTATTACGACGCCGAGACAGGGCTGCATCAGAACTGGAACCGGACGTATCACACTGGGCTTGGAAGATATCTGGAGAGCGATCCGATCGGGCTGGCGGGTGGGGTCAATACTTATGCGTATACGCTTAGTAACCCATTGCGATGGGTAGATCCTTTGGGATTGGACGTCGGCGCTCCAGGGTTCGGAGAAAGCCTTATACCAATTTGGGGTTCTGGAAGAGAAGCAATCAGCGATTTTCAAAGTGGGCGCTACGTTTGGGGGACTATAAATGGCGCCCTAGCGGTTTCTGACGTGTTTCTCATTGGTTCAACTGGAAAAGCGATCTGCAAGGGTGCTTGGAAAGGGGGAAGTACCGCTTGGGGAAGTGTCAGAGCATGGTATGGAAAAACGCGCAATTTACCCAAAAGAACGCCAGTTCACCATTGGTTGATTGAACAGAATAGTTGGCTCGGCAAGAAAACTCCCACTTGGATTAAGAATCAGCCATGGAATCTGATGCCGATGGAAAGCCGAGCGTTTCATGACTCCGTCCATGGTTGGGGACCAGATGCTTTCAACGCTGCGGAGCGTATCTGGTATGGAACGCCGGACTGGACGAAGTTACTTGTCACGGACAGTTTAGGAAAAGGTGTCAATTCAATGAGGAATGACCAATGAGCGCTGAGAAAGGGGTGATAAATGAAATCACTCTCACAAAATTAAAGTACCCCGTTCTTCGATTTTCCCGTGGCATGATGTTCGCCGCGAAAAACGCAGATGACATTACTAACTGTTCGAAGGTTGCGTTGAAAAAGGGCTTTTTTTCTGGGCAGATCCTCGTTGATTCGACGGGCAAAGTTATGCTCGTCAAACAAGCTAAAAAGCTCCACGGCGTTGGACCATTTTGGGGGTACAGCTTTTTTCTTAATCAGCGCATCAAAGTTAATTTGGAGCTAGAAGAGCAAACGCGAATGTCTATTGAGGAGGTACGAGGGCGAGTTCTCGGCGTCCTGAGACAGGGCCAAGAATGGAAGGCTAGCAACGATTACGAGGATCTTGTTGCCCTTGTCGAATGTGCTGGTTCTATTTCCGAGATAGCGAAAGTGATTACCGATGCCTATTTCTGAGGTGGCGGTGGTGTGCCCTTGGCGCGCCGCGCTTCGGCAACTGGACACCTTTATAAGTTGAAGCGTTTGATGCATCGCTACGTCTTCTTCATCACGATTCTGATCAGCGCGTTCTTGCCGCCATCTTTGGCTATCGGCTCAACCGCCCCCGCCTACACCTGGACTCCGGGTGACGACCTCGCCAGCATCACCTATCCGTCCGGCCGCACCGTGGCCTACACACGGGACGCAGTCGGGCGGATCACTGCCGTCACCAGCAATGGAAGCACGGTCTTCACCGGCCGGACTTACCGCGCCGATGGCCTGGTCAAATCCCAGGCCTGGGGCAACGGGCTGGCTGAGACGAAGGCCTATGACTTGCAGGGACGCCTAAGGAGCAGACCCCTTTTTATTGCCGCCCAAGAAAAAAGCCCAGACGCACAAAGGCGAGCTGGGCTTATGGGTTGGATTGATCCATCACGCGAGGGCAAAGGTTCGTTCACTGGCTTCGTATGACCGAACCCAGTCGTGAATCCCCTCATCCTCGTGGGAATGGTCTTCTGCTGCAATCCAGAGATCTTCTTGAGGTTCCTCGACTACTGCACAGAGGCTCGCAGATTCCCTGACTGCCTGGTCAGCTGCAAACACGATCTGCAGGGTGGATGGGATATCCCCCATGACAAAATCGTCTTCTTCGTCATCGTAAGACATAGTGCCTCCTTCGAAATGGCCGTCACTCGGAATGAGCGCGTTCACCAAACTAGAGCTTGAAGTCGTCGAGCTTGACGATCTCGCCCTGAGCCGGACCTTGCTCGGCAATCTTTCTGGCAACACGGCCAGGTGTGAACATGCCCGACCAGGTGTGGCCCATGTCGCGCGCTTTGGTGCGTGCGACACGTTTGAGGCTGCTTCCGCCATCTTTCTGGTGGATTTCGCCATGGATCTGCTCGACCGCCAGCAGGAATGCAATGTCCTGATGAGCGACTGAGAGTTCGTGCTGCAGCTTCTTCTGGTTGGAGAAGCGGCGGCCGATCATGGTCGCAACAATTGCAGCGATGATGGTGCCCATGACGGACCCCAACATGCTGATAAAGGCGGCCTGAACTTGCGGATCAGACCAAATAATTGCCGTTAACATACTGTTTCTCCTGCACATAGGCGACTTCCAAAGCGGAAATCTAAAACCTTGCAGGAAGGATTTACGGACGCGGGGCAAGAAAAAACCCCATTGCACACGGCAACTGGGGTTGGGTGGGTCAGTTCGCGCTAACCGAAATGGGCTTCAGCCAGGCTTGCCAAGAGCCAGCGGGCATCTTGACCGGTCGAGACCGGCAAGTTCACAGACCCCGACTCCTCGGGCACCGTCCGATACAGACGACTCGTTCGGGGAAAAGACAACAAACTTGTCGCACACCTCGTCGGCGAGCTCCTTGGCCCTCTCCAGATTGGCCGAGAAAAATAGAATGCCGTGGCGCCAGTTGAAGCAGCTCGACTCATCAAGAGGTTTTCCGTTGGCAACCTGGGCAAGTCCCTCGATGTCGATCGCACGGTTTCCCCATGAAGAATGGCGGCTCGATCCAGCGCAGTATCTGCACAGCGCCGGTAAGCTTTAGAAATGATAGGTGATTTGCAGTGCCAGGAGGTGCCAGTCGCGAACCGTGTCGGCGTCGGATGGGTTGTCGGCAATAGGCAGCCACGCGGTTCCCTTGATCGTGTGGAACTCACCCGACAAATCAAGGTTCTTCGTGAACCGATAACGCGCGCCAAAGGTGAAGTCCTTGGCGTAGAACGCATAGGGCGGTCGTCCGCTCGATGCCGAGAGCTTGACGCCATCGCGGTCATGTTTGTCCGTATAGGCCACGTCATAGCGCACAAACGCTTCCCACTTGGGGCTGGGGGTGTAGGTTGCTTGAACGTAGTAGCCAAGCGGGTAAACCGTTTTGTCTTTGATGATCGGTCCGAAACCACGATAGTCGGCCTTCGGCATGAACACTTCGCTCGTAAACGTGAACTCTCCAAGCTCCTGTTGGGCAGAAAGCCAGAGGGTGGTCAGATAGATCGAGCCCGCTGGCAGGATGTCGGTAGAGGTTGGCTCGTAGTCAACACGTTGATTGGAAAGAACGCCAACGAACTGCGTTTTGCCGCCATTGATCGAGTGATAAATCCTTCCCGCATACGAGATGTCGTTGTTGAGGTGCCCCTTGAAAATGGGTGACCCCAACAGGAAGAGACGGGTTTCAGGGTTGTCGATAAAGGTTGTGCGGCCTATGTCGAGCGAATACTTCGTTACGCTGTCTCCTCCATAGTGCTCGTCATACAGCCTTAGCCCGTCCGCTGTCGCAAGAAACTTCCTGGCATTGTCATAGTAGAACGCCTGGGGAAGCAGAATGCTAGGACGCGCTGCCGGCACGTCGCGTGTGTCGTTGTAGAATCCGAACTGAAGTTTGAAGCGTCCGCCTACTATGCCCAAGTTGTTGTTCTCTGACCGCAGAAGCGAATAGTCAAAAATCAGGTGGTCTATTCGCGGGTCGCCATTGTCGGTCTCCCCCGCTTTGCGTGAAAGCAGAAGCCCGGAAAGGCGCAGGTTATCCGTGACGTTGCCTGCAGCGCCAACCCCTATTTCGCGGAAATCAAATGTCCCATGATTTGAGCTGCTTTTGCCGAAGTAGTTGTTGTGGTCGCTTAGCAAGTATCCCTGCGAGAGGAAGCCGTAGATACCGAACTTGTCCAGGACGGAGGTGTTTACGGTCGCGTCGTTGGCCGCGAAAACGACCGCTGGCGTCGCCAGGACCGCGAGACAGCAGGCTGCCCTGCATAGCCGATTAATTATTGCTTTCAAGGCGCCGCCTCCACGACCGTAACATTGTTGGGGAGGGGTGTGCCGGCCCTTGCATAGCCGATCGCCCCAGGAGTCTTTGCGATGAAATCGATAGCCTCCTTTTCACTAGATTTGGTAATACCGTTTGACGCTTCGCCGGATGAAATCTGACGCAACCACATCCGGTCCAGCATGTAGGGAAATACTTCGAGGTCCTCTCGACAAAACAATGCATGGATGTTGTCGGTGCTCGAAGTAACAATGACAGCTTGGATACGGACCCCGTTGCTCCAGTATTTTCGTCTGAGGGAGAAAATCGTACGTAACTCAGCGGCATCAAGGTGTGATACCGCGGCCGCCCGATTCGCAATGACTACGACACTATCGTTCTCCGCTCGGACAGTATTGGGCAAGGCAAGCAGGGCAAATACGGCCACCCCGGATAGTAGAAAAAGCTGTAGCGCGCACCAAATCGACGACATCCAGCTGTCGCTTAGATATGTATCAAAGATACGCTTTGGTTGCATGGCAGTCGCGTTGTCCCTTTTATCCTGCCACGAGCAAATCGCAGACCGACGCAAGCGAATGATCAAAATCGACGCGGCCGGAATAGAGCCGACAGCGTTCGCCAAGGGTCGCATCAGCTAACAGTGCAGACAACGCACGCGCCGCGTGCTGAGCCTGATATTGCGGCGCCGGAATTGTGGCCGACAACCCAAGCTTTTCGAGTCTGGCTGCGTTGTCTGGCTGATCGTGCGACGTTGGCCTGATCAATTGCGGTTTCCCCGCAGCAATGGCTTCCGCGATCGTCCCTATGCCACCGTGATGCACCACAGCGGCCGCTCGCGGGAACAGTTCTCCGAATGCAGCGTGCTCACAATGGTGCATGAACTTGGGTAGATCATTCGGGAGCTGTTCACCGAATGGGGTGACAAGAACCCCGCGCAGGCCTGCCAGTTCGCATGCCTTGATGGACTCGACGAAAAACTCCTTGGCGTGGAGCATCCCGGTGCCTGCCGTGAACACGACAGGCGCTTCCCCGTCGGACAGAAAGCTTTCAAGGTCCGCCGGCAGCGTGTTGGATTGGTGGGAGACAGGCCCCCGGATAAATCCCGTCAAGCTGGTTTGGGCGGGCCAATCACTCTGCGGCTCGGCAAACCAGTCCGGGAAGATCCCGATGACGCGCTCTGGGGACCGCAACCAGCGACTATATAAACTACGCACGGGTTGAAGACCCAGTTGTGCGCGGAACGCATTCGTCCTGGGGCCAAGCACCTTGTCCAGCACGGCACGATCCACGAGTTTCAGAATCGGCCGCTTGGCGACAGCTGGAAACCATCTTGGGAAAGGCAACGCGGCCATTACGGGTGGAGCCTCGTAGCTCCAAAGCATGGCAGGCTGGAGATGGACAGTGGTAAGGGGAATGCCAAGCCGTTCCTGGGCAATTCGTGCGCCGAACATGAGACCCGAAGCAATCACTCGCGTATCCCGATGGTCTGCCTCTGAAATGATCCGGTAGGTGTCCTCCATGGACGCGAACACGGCATCCGCGAGAACCTGGACACCCTTCTTGGGATCCCAAAGTTCTGGCTTTTGCAAAGTGTCCAGATAGCGTTGCCGATTGGCGAGGGAGATGAAATGGAGTCCAGCCTGTTGTGCTGCTGGCTCAAAATATTCATTGGCGACAAGCGTGGCGCGGTGGCCGCGGCGCTGGAGCTCCTGGCCGATCGCAATGAACGGGTATACGTCACCGCTGGTCCCGATTGTGGCAAGAAGAAAGTTCATTGGGCTGCACGACCGTTGCCAGGCTCGAGGCAAAGACTAGGCAATTCGTGCCCGTGCTCGATCATGTCAAACAATGTCGTGCGTTGAGAGTCAGTCAAACGCATGGCATTACCCTCCCGTCGTTATTTGTTCTCCAACAACCTCTTTACCTTAGCCAGCGCCGAAGCTCCCGCCTTCGACTCCAGGTTTCCGGCGGCCAAGGCCTTGGCTTCGCTAACCGTCAGATCCACGACCAGCTTGCCGCTGTCGTGCTTGATGCGGATCTCGCCTGGGGTCGCCTGCAGACTCAGTTCGTCGACTTCGCTGAAGCCGGCCGTATTGAGCACCTCCTTACTGAAGGTGGTCCCCAAAGAATTTCCTATGCGCCTTAGTTTCATCGTTGTAAGCGTGATTACACTGTAATTACCATTTACGAATATTGCAAGCAAATAGTGGTTACAGTGTATCCACGACGCACAATTCTCACAACCATCGTATTCATAGTACGGGGAGTGCGGGAATCCCCCGGAAATACCAGATGAATGGTATGAGTACATGGACGGTCGGCGGCGGTCGGATGGCCGGGTAAGCGGCTGACGTCTGCCCGCGGTCTACTTACGTCTCGATGATAGTTTCCGCAACGCGGCGCGCGTGGATTTCCAGATGACATCCTGAAGTTCGGTGTGCAGATGATAAAAATGCCCCAGTTGCACACGGCAACATGGGGCGGGGGGAAACTCTAGGATTCCATGGTCACAGGGCGAACGATATCGACCAGTTGCTCATCTGTATCACAGATATCGCAGGCCTCGATCTTCCGTTCCGATGGTGTTCCGGCCTCGACGACAACTTTGGGTACATAGTCTTCATGCCATTCCTGACCACACCTTGAACAATTCGTGCAGCACATAGGTTCCTCCTTATGAAATCTTGTAGTAGCCGGCTATCGAGCGACGAAAGCACAGGTTCCAGCTAAACAGGGCGGCTTTGGCATCCAGTCTCACCAGTATGCTCGGCAGTACGCCTCGCGTCGCCAGTTTGCCCTTGATGCTGATCTTCTCGTCCAAGCTCAAGACTTTTTTGTTGAGTTCCATGGTTTAACACTCCGTCAAAAATTCGATCCAGGCAGGCCTGACGTTCCACATCACTCCAATCCCGCCACGAAGCGATTTCGGCGAGCGTGCGGAAACAGCCGCTGCATACCCCGGACTCGCTGACCTTGCATACGTTGACGCAAGGCGACTGAACTTGATCTGGAGAAGGGTTTGCTGTGTCAGACATGTTTGAGTCTCCTTGCAGAGGCCGCACCCCGGAATGGGCTGCTTAAAACCTTGCCTATAGAGTTGAAAGACACCGTCACAGAATTACAAGTACGGTCAATTTGGTGTTGCAAGTGACTTGTCACAGTTATAGAATGTGACTTGTCACGCTGGAGAATTTGACGCACTTTCAGGGCATTTCCAATGAATGCACGTTCCAAGCCCGAAGCCAAAGCGAAGCCACGAACGCCCGACAAGGAACGGCAGCGGACCAGCCGCGAACGGCGCGCGCGCGAAGGCGGGGTGGCCATTGGCGGCATGCTTTCCCCTGAAGGCGCGGAGAATCTGGGCTGGATCATGGTGTCGCAGAGTATCCCGACCAAGATGGGCGCGATTGATTACGCACTGAAAGTCGCCGCGAAGAAAAGAAGGTCCCGCAAATGACTCAGGCAGCCTCCAACAAGAGGAAGGATGAATCGACCATGAGCCGGCTGGCCAAGGCTGGAGTCCACGCACCTCATGAAATGCTGCTGTGGATGCCGCGGCGCCACCTCGACTACACCCGTGTCGTGCCCAGCGAACGCTGGGGCCTGCACATCGGCGAGAAGGTATGCGTGGATCTCGCCATCCTCAAGGCTCCCCGAAAGGATGGATCACACACCCGCTTCATCGTGGATGCCAAGGAGGGCAATTCCATTCATCGGATGATGGTGTTCGGCGCATTGCGCTGGTCGCCATGGAAGAACGTGAATGTCGGCGACACGGTACGGGTCTACGCAAAGATCACCGAATTCAACGGCGTGCCGCAACTCAGCTCGCCGGAATTGGTCGAGTACCGGCATTGGGGCAAGGTCGTGCCTGTTTATCGCGGCATCAGTGGGCGGGTGTCTGCCGATTCTGTCGCCGGCGCCGTGCACGAAGCGATAGCCGCTCCCTACAGTTTCAATGATGCAATCCTGTCGATCCGTCAGGGGTTTGATGGCATGCCGGAAGAGGAAATCATGCGTCGAGTCGGCACGGACGGCACTCTGGAGGCCGTGCTACGAGCAATTCACACGCCAGTCACGAGTGCTGAAGCCACCTGGGGCATAAAGACCGCCCGCCGCATTGCCGTGGCGCATGTCCAGTACCAGGCAGAGAAATCCGCCGCCCGCCCGTTCCGTGCAAGTTCCGTGATCCGCGTCGATGACGCGCTCGTCAACGGATTGGTGCGCGCCCTGCCCTTCCAACTCACCACGGGCAAGAATTCCCAAGAGAGCGCCATCAGGGCCATCTTCCATTCATTGGCGGAGCCCTACCCCATTGATGTTTTGCTTTCCGCCGATGTCGGTGTTGGGAAAACGGTCCTGTATATGGTCCCGGCCGTCGCAGCCCAAGCTCTCGGCAAGAAGGTGGGCATCCTGATTCCAAACTCCCTGCTCGTCGAGCAGGTGAGCAATGAATTTGCCCAGATCTACCCTTACGTTCCGGTCGTTGCGGTGACTGAAGGAACGAAGGCCAAGGACATCGATTGGGACATGAATCCCATCCTGGTCGGCACGACAGGCGTTTTCGCGATCGCCAAGGCGGCAGGCTGGATTCCGGATTTCCTCGTTACGGATGAACAGCAGAAGACCTCACTCAAACAGCGTGACCAGTTGCGCGGCCCGAACACGAACTTCCTTGAATGCACCGCAACTGCCCTCCCCCGGACGGTTGCACTCATCACCCATGGCGGCAAGGAACTGCTTCAGGTTGGCGTGCGACACGCCAAGCAGACCATCCACACGCAGGTCGTGGATGCGTCACACAAGCAGGGCATGATGGGCAAGGTGAAGGAAGTTGTGGCCGCCGGTGGCCAGGTTGCGCTCATCTATCCGCGCGTTTTCGGAAAGGAGGAAGGCGACAAGCACAGTGTCGAGGAAGCTGGCGCAAACTGGGAACGGATTTATCCCGGCCAGGTGGCCATCCTGCACGGGAAGATGTCCTCTGACGAGAAAAAACGGGTCATGGCCTCGGTGAAGTCAGGTGAAAAGCGCATCCTGATCGCCAGCTCGATCATAGAGATCGGGGTCACGATCAGCGACCTCAAGCTGTTGATCGTCATCCACGCGGAGCGCTACGGCGTGTCTACCCTACATCAGATGCGTGGTCGCCTCGTTCGGCATGGCGGCGAAGGCTGGTGCTTCCTCTACGCGCCGGACGAGGTGGACGAGGAGACAATGGAACGGTTGCAACTGCTTGAAAAGACCAACGATGGCTTTCGCTTGGCCGAGATGGACATGGAGTTGCGTGGCTTCGGAGACCTTTCCTCGGAATCAGAAGACCAGAGCGGCGCCAGCTTTACGCTCTTCCGCGACTTGCGATTGATGCCGGGAGACTTCAGAGAAACGCCAGGAAGCGTTGCC
The DNA here is from genome assembly GCF_000376425.1 of Thiobacillus denitrificans DSM 12475. Classification (GTDB taxonomy): domain Bacteria; phylum Pseudomonadota; class Gammaproteobacteria; order Burkholderiales; family Thiobacillaceae; genus Thiobacillus; species Thiobacillus denitrificans. The sequence continues at coordinate 84,643 of NZ_AQWL01000012.1, forward strand.
TAAAAAGTCCGTTCTAAGAGACAAAGCGGACTGGTACTGGACCGCGCTCCCAAACTACGACGGTGCCAGCTAGTTGTCGTGCCAGACCCGTTTCTTGCGGTCAAATGCGACCCACAAAAGACCGAGGCTTACGGGATATTAGGCGTGGTGCAGCCTCGCGCTTTCCCTGACGATTTCTCGGTGAATCAGCCAATTTCCGTCTTGCTTGGAAAGGACGAATTCCTTGCCGATACGAGATTTAAAGTAAGGCGAAAGGTAGGACTGCCAAATCAATACCGTGGCGCGGTCACCCTTCACGTCGACGTTCCTGATGACGTAGGTCAGCTCGATGTTGCCATCACGAGCCAGCGCTTTGCGGCGCCAAACTTCCCATTCCAACCGGGACATGCCATCTGGCACGAAGCTCTTGGCATAGTGCGCGAAAGAGGCGTTGACGTCCTTAGCAATCCAGTCCTTGGCCCATTGTTTGAGAAATACCTCGATCTGGTCCTTATCGGTCAGCTCAAACTGATCAGCCACATGCTCCTGTTCTGCCGTCGGCGCAGCGCTTTTAACGACAGGCTCAGTTGTTTGGTCACGCACGTTCGGTGCTGCAGGTGCCCCTGCTTCATCTGCTTTGCCTGCTGCTGGCGGTGAGTCGATGATCGCCTTTGCCGCTGCGGCGGCCGCGGCCTCGACAGCTTCGTCCATCCCACCATTCGCGACAGCTGTGGCGATGGCTTTGGCAGATTCATGGTGTTTGCCAGGTTCAACCACTGTTTGGGCGCTTGCGGGTTTGTCGGACGGTTTTTCCTGAGAGACCTGCTCTTTTGCCAATTCTGGAAGAGGAACGGCATTAAGAGTGGGGACAGGCTTCAGGGGGCTTGCAATTACCTTTGGCTGGATAACCGGAACGGCGTTTGCAAAATAGTTCGGTCCATCGATATATGGTGTCTTTTTGGTGATGGGTACTTCGGCAACGACGGGCCTTTCGACCACCGGCACGTTTTGTTGCGGTGCAGGGACTTCCGCGGCCGCGATCTGCCCGAGGTGAATGACGGGCACTGGTGCCGGGGTCGGCGTTGCAACCACTCGCGGCTTTATCGTTTCCAATGTACTGCCAGTTTCACCGCCAAGGCGAACCCAAGTGGTTGGGCGTTGGGTTTGGTGAGACTGTTCCATGTAGTGGGGAACTGGCGGCTGGAGTTGCTCAATCAGCGTCAGCTTGCGGAACTTCGGCGGCTCCTGGTGGAAGTCTTGGTTCGTTTGGGTCGGGAGGAAGCTGCAGGCCGCCGTCATCGCAGCCACAGCCATGAATGGCATGGCCTTTACGGCCGAGCGGCTTCGAAACGGGGTGGCGTTTATCGTCGAGTGTTCGTCTTCGCGTTTTGGCGGGGGGGGCAGGGAATCTGTCGCGAAATAGCGCCTCGATTGCGCTCCTTTCTCGATTTCGATGTACCCGCGAAGCGCCAAGATTTCACAGGCGATCTCGAGTGTCTGGCTTCGAGACGACGAGTCATCCGAACTCATTGGAAAGTCGCGCAATGACCGCTTGAGAAGTTGTTCATGGTCGCTGTCGCGTTTTCTGGATATGTACCAGGCCGCATAGGATATGGCAGTATTTGGGGATGTCTCGTTCATCTCAGGCAAGGCTTTCAGGGGCGAGGCAAACACGGTTGCGGCCTTCGTGCTTCGCTCGATAAAGGGCTGTATCTGCCCGGTGGATAAATTTGTCCCGGGTTTCTCCGGGCATCATGTGCGCGACGCCAATTGATGCTGTGACGGTGAAGGCCTTGGAGTCGAACTCGATCTGGGTTTGCTCAACCGCTGTGCGAATGCGCTCTGCAACGAGGAAGGCCTGGTCGGCATCGGTCTCCGGGAGGCATACGGCAAACTCCTCGCCGCCGATGCGTCCTGGTGTGTCCTGTTCGCGCAGCATGTCCTTCACGGTATCTGCGACGACCGTGAGCACTTCGTCGCCACCGACATGGCCATAGCGATCGTTGACGCTCTTGAAGAAATCGAGGTCAATCAGAGCGAGGCATGTGTCACGTTTGTTGCGGCTACTGCGATGCATTTCCTTGTCCAGCGCGTCCATGAAGGTACGGCGGTTAGGCAAACCCGTGAGATGGTCGGTCTTGGCGATGCTTTCCAGCTCCGAATAGAGCTTCTGCCTCTGCTCGATCTCGGTGGCCAGGAGGTGATTCAGGCGAACCACGCGGAATGACACCAGGGCGGCAGCACCGAGGGCAAGAATCGCACCCAGGCCAACGATGCCCATTGATGTTGAGCAAGGCAGCGTCGACCGGGCATTGTCCGCAGGTTCCGGGTATTGCATGCTAGGGACGGCGTGCGCGGGCAAGCAAACACAGGTGACAAGGACGGCAAAGAGGATTTTGAGGCGAGGAACCATTCGATCCATTATCCAGATCGACCCCTTGCGCACGAATACTGAAAATCAAGGTGCGGGCTGACGGCAAGAAAAAAGCCCAGACGCACAAAGGCGAACTGGGCTGTGGGCTGACTTTGTCAGCAGGTAATCAGAAGCTTGGCTTAATCGCCGGTTTTCTTCCTGGTGGAGGCTTTGACCGTGAAGATCTCGCCGGAGCGCATGCCGTACTTGCTCGACAACTCGTCGAGGTCAACTCCGAGGGCTTCGGCAACCTTCTGTTCGTCGTAGGCACCTGGAACCATGGGGCGGTACTTGTCCAAGGCTTCCACATTCTCTAACTCGAGAGCGGTGGCGATGGCGGTCCAGTCATAGCCCGTGAACTTGTCCCAGACAGAAGCGGTGACGCCTGCTGCCTTGAACTTGTTCAACCCCTGAGGCATGAGTGCGCGGATACGTTCGGAAGCCAATTCCTTGGCTTTCTTGGCATCGGCGAGATCAACCTCCGACAATAACCACATCGCGGCGGCCTCTCCCCACTCCGGGCTGTACATCGGGCGACGTTCCATGACGTGCTGCCAGAAATCATGCTCGGCTTCCCAGATTTCCTCGATCAAGTCCTCATTCCGATAGACCTTGAAGTAGGCCCCCTGTTTGAGTTCTGGCGAGTAGGCTCCGTACCACAAATAGTCCATTTCACCGACCAACATCTGGTGATTTATCTGGATTTCGTAGTAGTCGGGCAGTTTGCCTGACAGGGCCATCTGATACACCTTGAGTCCAGGCACCTTGATTTCGAGACCGGAAGTGAAATCCATCTGAACGCCGTCAAAACTGGCGCGGATGAACCCGGCTTCATCGTGCTCGGCACACATAGGGGTAAATGCCTCCCCGATGCGCTCCTCGAAATAGACCCGTGCCTCGTCCTCGAAGTCAACACCACGTTGCATGGCGGCGTTCATTTTGGGGCCTGCACGCAGACCCATTTTCCGCTCCCAAAGCTCCTGTGACGTTTCCCAAGGTGACTTCCCAACGGTGGCGGCCGCCTCAGACGCACCAATGCCGCCTTGACGCCAGTCCAGCCATTGCTGGCTGCGTTGCTCGTGCTGAATGATTTGCATGGTTACTGCTCCTTGCATACGCGCCATCCGACGGGATGGCTTTGACGTTGCACCTAAGGATTGAGGGACACCGACCTAGAAAATTACTGAATTTCTGTTTTGGCCCTTCTGACCAACCTATGCCCTTGTATAACATAAACCACATGGTAAACCGGTCTCCAAACCTGCCGTACAAGGGCGACACCAAAGCAAGGCGCGAAATTTTTTTTTGGTATTCGTTATGGGTATGTGCATCTGTATTATGTTTTTCAACGGCGTCGAATGCCTCGGATTTGGGGGGGTGTTTCAAGGCGGCCTCAGACCGTTACGGAGTCCCGGAGTGGCTTCTCTGGTCGGTGGCCAAGGTGGAAAGTGACTACAACCCACGGGCATACAACGTCAACACGAATGGATCGGCAGACATCGGGTTGATGCAGATCAATACCGGTTGGCTTCCGACACTAAGAAAGTACGGCATCGAGCGCGAGCATCTTTGGGATGCCTGTACCTCGATCCAAATAGGAGCGTGGGTTCTAGCTCAGAACGTGCGGGCTCACGGATGGAATTGGAAGGCGATTGGCGCTTACAACGCCAAGTCTGAAGGGAAGCGAAACAAGTATGCGTGGAAAATTTACCGGGCTGCTAACCATGTGCCTCGCACTGCAAGCGCACGCTGAACTTGTTCCGGTACAGACCATGGGCAAGCCGGAAGGCGTAACCCAGGAAAGCACCGTTCCGGCTCGCTCGCTGACCAAGCGTCCGCGTTTCATCATCTGCGGCGGCGCCATCCCGTGCGCTGAAGCCACCATCAAGACCTTGGACAACCGCCATGAGGAGCCTGTGCTGGTGGTTCAGGCCCAGCCGGCCGCAACGGCGCCAGCCGTCACCGAAAAGCACGAAGAAAACGCCGACAAGGCGGCGAAGGACGCGCTGGCTGAAGAAACGAAAGCCGCGCCTGCGAAGGACATCGACGTCAGCGTGCGCTTTGATTTTGGGAGCGCGGTGCTCGACCACTACGCAAAATCCACCCTGGCAGATCTCGTCATGGGCCAGCACAAGGAAGGACAGGACATCCGCATTTCCGGTTACACGGACGCAGTGGGTGGCAAAAAGATCAACGACCGTCTCGCGCGCAAACGCGCCGAGGCAGTCAAAACGTATCTGTTGAGAGCCGGGGTTGAACCGTCTCTTATTCAGATTGGCTCTGTAAGCGGCAAATGCTGTTACGCAGAGTCAAACAAGACCAAGGCAGGGCGGGCCGCAAACCGCAGGGCCGAGGTGAAATCCTCAATCTCTGTGTCAATAAAGGAGTAATCCAAATGAAAAAGCTTGCAAAAGTCGTTGTTGTTGCTGTTCCCGCCCTGCTGGTTGCCGGTTCTGCCTTCGCCGGCGCTGACACCACCTTCACCCCGATCGTCACCGTGATGACCGACTGGC
>NZ_AQWL01000013.1 GCF_000376425.1 Thiobacillus denitrificans DSM 12475
GATGGCCGGACACAAGCGCTTTACGTTGGCGACGGACATACAGGTCTATTTCTGTGACCCTCGGAGTCCTTGGCAGCGTGGAACCAATGAAAATACGAATGGGCTACTGCGACAGTATTTCCCCAAGGGAACCGATATTTCGACCTACTCGCAAGCCAAGCTCAATGCCATCGCGAGGAAATTGAATGAGCGCCCTAGGAAAACACTAAACTACGCAACACCCGCCGAACGATTTCACCAATCCGTTGCGTCGATCGGTTGAATCCGCCTTCGGTGACCTGTTCGATATCCACGCGAAGCTCCCCAGGTCTTTCAAGGTGCTCATGTCAGACGCGTCAGGAAACAACGAGCGGATGGCGTTCCTTTACGACAGCAAGAAGCTGAGCCTGCTGGAGGAAGTGGGCGAAATCGCTTTTTCGCCTTCCCGCTTCAAATCGATCAAGTTCCCCGGAGTCGACGCCCAATTCAACGCCTTCGACCGTACGCCGTATCTTGCGGCGTTTTCGGTTGGCAAGACGTCCATGATGTTCGTGAATGTTCACCTGTACTACGGGGACGAAAAGCCCGCATCGATTGCTCGCCGGTCACTGGAGACATTTGCCGTGGCCAAATGGGCAGATTTGCGAAAGAAGAGCCCTTACTCGTTCACCCGCGAACTGGTCGTCATGGGGGATTTCAATATGCCCAAATGCGAGCCAGGGGATCCGATCTACACAGCGTTGACCAAATTTGGCCTCGATCTTCCCGAGCACTCGACGCAAATCGGTTCAAGCATCAGCAGCGACGCGAGCTATGATCAGGTGGCTTTCCTGCCCGAGACGACGAAGAATCACTTTACGGGCAAAAAGGGCGTTTTCGACTTTGATGCCGTGCTCTTTCCGGAGCTATGGAAAGACGGCTCGAACGCGAAGAACTTCAAAGCCTACCTGCGTTACTACATCTCGGATCACCGGCCAATGTGGGTGGAATTGTCCTTCTAGACCACGCGCTTCAGAACCTACACAATTTGTAGGTTCTCAGAATTCGCGAGAAATTGCCTTCAAAGAAATCAAAGGCTTTCTCATCCAATCTGAGAAAGCTGGGCCATGACACTCTCAAATTACCCGAGAAATTCCTACGACCTTCCCGACAATCTGGAATCACCCATTAGCTAATGGCCCGCGCAGGGCAGAATGCGGCCACCGTTTGCGGAATGACATTGCATTGAGGATATTGCATTGCCGATTCGATTTGGCTATAAGCACAATAACCGAGCAAAAACATCAACTATTAAAAAGTAAAAGGAAGCGTATGTCGTGTCAACTGGGCCACTGTTGGCCAGCCCATTTGTGCCGTTGTTAACGGCGAGATTCACCGCGTATGAGACAAGCGTGCAATGACGCTGCGCACACGTCTCATGCTGCTTGTGCTGATCACTATGCTGCCCGCGCTGGCAGTAGTCGTGGACACCGCCGTTGAGCAGCATCGCCATCTGAAAGCGGACATCGAGCATTCGGTGCTTAGGTTTGCGCGTTTCGCAGTTAACCACCATGCAGCGCGGATCGCCGAAACAGAGCAGCTGTTTAACCTCATAGCGGATCTGCCGCAGGTGCGCACACTGGATACGCCCAATTGTGATGCGCTGCTGCAAAGCCTGCTGTATGGCAACCTCAACTATACGAATTTTGGCGTGATCCGTCCGGACGGATATGTAGCCTGCAGCGGCGTGAGCACAAGCGCACCGGTCTATCTCGGCGACCGCGCCTATTTCAAGACGGCCGCCGCGACCAAACGACTTAGCATTGGCGACTACCAGATAGGCCGACTCACTAACAAGCCCGTCCAGGTCATTGCGAAACCCGTTCTCGACGCCACGAGACAGGTCCAGAGCGTCGTGTACGCTGCGTTAAACCTTGAATGGCTTGTGCGGTTCATGCCCTTGACCGAGCTGCCTCCCGAATCGGCCATAATGGTCGTTGATCGACAAGGCGTCATTCTGGCACGCGCGCCGGACCCGGAAGGCAAGTGGACCGGCATCAACCTGACAAGCGATGTGCCGATCGCTAAGGCGTTCCTTGATAGCGGGCAATCGGAGGCGATCAGCGAAGGACACGGCGTCGACGGCATTCAGCGGATTTACGCCCTGGCGCGCATTGGCTCGGGCGAGGAACGCAATGGCCACATCCTGGTCGGCATCCCGTCCCAGGAGATCTATGCTGCGCTCAACGCGGATCTGCTGCCACGCGCAGCTTTTCTGGTGGCAACCTTCCTCGGCATCATGGTGCTCGCCTGGTTCGGCAGCGAGATATTGGTGATGCGACGCACGCGGCTGTTGTCGATAGCGGCCCGCCAAATGGCCGACGGCGACTTCTCCGCGCGCGCAGCAATCAAGGGACGCGACGAAATCGCCATGCTTGCAGGCGAGTTCAACCGAATGGGCGCTGCGCTACAACGGAATCATCAACAGATCCATCGACTCAACCGGATACATGAGGTGCTCAGCGGTATTAATGGCGCCATCCTCCGAATCCGCGTACAGGACGAATTACTCAAGGAGGCCTGTCGCATAGCTGTCGAACGGGGCAGGCTGCGATTTGCGTGGATTGGCATAGTAGAACCTGGTACGGGGCGGGTCATGAAGATGGCCAGTCATGGAGAGGGAAACGATTTCGTCGATCGCCACTGCCTGACTCCGCATGCACGGGCAGATGAGGATCTGTGCCCCTGTGCGGCGGCCATGCCCCAAGCTCATCCAGTCATCTGCAACGACCTCAGGATAGTCAATCAGCGCGACAAGTCCTGGCAATCGTTGGCGCGGTCGTACGGCTTTGAGGCACTGGCGGGCTTTCCGCTGAAACGGGAGGGGGAAGTCATAGGCGTACTTGGGCTCTACGCCGCCGAGGCTCATTTCTTCGAGGCGCCGGAGGTGGATCTCTTTCAGGAGCTAGCTGCAGATATTTCACTTGGTCTCGAGTATATCGACAAGGACCAGCGCATCGATCATTTGCTGTACCACGACGCACTGACCGGCTTGCCGAACAGAAAGCTTTGTGAAGACCGCCTGCAGCAGGAGATTCTGCGGGCGCGCCACCATGATCGCCACGTAAGCGTGGTCGTGCTCAACATCGCGGACTTTCATCGACTGGTCGGCGTGCATGGCCATCACGTCGCCGACGACGTCCTGAACATGCTCGCTACATATTTGTCGGCCCACGTCCGGGAAGGCGACACGGTTTCGCGACTGGGCGGCGACGAGTTCGCAATCGCCTACGTCGATATTGCGTCGACACAGGATGCCATCCATCTCGTCCAATCTCTCGTGGCGGGGCTGCCTACCGTTTTTCGGAACACCACGCGCGAAATCCACCTGAGCATACGGGGCGGCACCGCAATCTATCCTGACGATGGCGAGGATGCAGCGAGCCTGCTCGTGAATGCAACGCTTGCCTGCAGTGGCCAGACTGGCCGCAGCCACGCCGTGAACTTTTATTCTTCCACGATACAACGCGCCGCCAGTGAACGGGAGAAACTCGAACAGGCGTTCCGGCACGCCATCAAGGACGTTCTGGGGCTGGCCCTGTATTACCAACCGGTGGTGGATATCCATACCCACCGCATCGTGAGCCTCGAAGCGCTCGCACGTTGGAACAGCACGGAATTCGGGCCCGTGTCGCCGGCACGGTTCATCCCCGTCGCTGAGGAGACCGGCCTGATCGTCGAGTTGGGTGACTGGGTGTTGAACAGCGCATGCAGGCAAATCCAGGTCTGGCAGGATGCCGGATTGATGGAAATCCGCGTGGCGATCAACATCTCGTTTCATCAATTGCGGCAGGAAGACTTCGTTGAGCGCCTTGCAATGGCAGCCAGCGCCATCAATCGCAACCGCTCTAACCTGCTCGCTATTGAATTGACAGAATCTGAACTGATGGACGATGTCGAAACAACCATACGGCAGATCGATCTGCTGAAAAGTCACAACTTCACGATCTATATTGACGACTTCGGTACGGGCTACTCGTCATTAAGCTATCTGCAGCGTTTACCCGTGGATATACTCAAAATCGACCAGAGCTTCGTCAGTACGCTTGGACAATCTGAAAGCAGCGACGCCATCGTACGTACCATCATTGCACTAGCGCACGGCCTTAAGCTGAAGACCATTGCTGAAGGCGTGGAAACCGCCGAGCAACTCGCCCTTCTGAAAGAACTGGGCTGCGATTACGTCCAGGGATTTCTGTTCAGCAAGCCAAAGCCGGCCGAGGAGATCACCCGTTTGCTGAACAATGGGGGCAGCATCAGCCCTATGGACTAGAGGCTTAGGTGAGCAAAAATGCGATGGACTACTTCAGGCGGGTCGGCCAAAGGCGACGCTGGCATACTATGCCACCACGGTCGGCTATGCATCGCACGCCGTCCATTAGACTCAGCAGGTTTACGATAGCCTCGGGAGGTATCCAACAACACGGTGCGCGACAACTTCGCCGCCGAATACAGCGTGCTGGACACGATCGATCTGGAAAGCGCTGTCGCCCGATGCCATGGTTGGCCCCTTTGAAAAGGATTACAAATGGTCGTCGCAGGTTTACCAGTTGGTGCAGCCCTCCAGTGGCCACGGCAAGCTGATCTGGCATTCGCTCGGTCCAGGACGATTGAGCTTATTCATCAGAACATGCCTGTGGATGCAGTGCGCGATGATCTCGACACCTTGGTGCTGAATGCTGACCTCCTGGAGGCCGTGTTATCCAACCCGTAGCCAAAGAGAGCCAAGACCCCCATCATGGTCGAGCGCGTCGTCAATGAAATCGACGAAATCGTGCGCCTGGTGCGTTTTCCGGGCTGGCAGGGCACTTTGGCAGGCGAGCGAGAAGTGAAAAAGGCGCTGTTCAAATACAAGCTGCATACGGACGAGGAACTGTTCGAGAAGGCGTACAGCTATATCCGGCAGTACTACTAGTTGAAGCTTTGACTTTTCTTGATCGAGGCTGCCAGAGCTTCTGGTAAGAAGGCCAACCTCCTAGGTTGGCCTTCTTCAAATCCTCATGAATTCTAAAGATTTGAGAAAAATCTAGAATTCAACGAGATCCTACACAATCAGACATCCAGGTTGCGCACGCCCAGCGCATTCGTCTCGATGAAGTTACGCCGCGGTTCGACCTCGTCGCCCATCAGCGTGGTGAAAATCTGGTCGGACGAGATCGCATCCTCGATCTGCACTTTCATCAGCCGGCGCACCTTGGGATCCATGGTGGTTTCCCACAACTGGGCAGGATTCATTTCGCCTAGCCCCTTGTAGCGCTGGATGCTCATGCCGCGTTTGACTTCGGCGAGGAACCAGTCCATCGCCTCGCGGAAGCTCTGCACCGGGATTTCCTTCTCGCCGCGCTTGGCGCGGGCGCCGAGGCCGATGAGGTCGCGCAGCAAGTCGCCGACCTTGACCAGCTGATTGTAGTCGCCGGATTCGAGCAGATCCGCTTCGAGGAAACTGACGTGCGCGTTGCCGTGGGCATGGCGGATGATGCGCAGGCGATGGCTGTCGGACTCGCTGATGTATTCGGCGGCCACTTCGAATTTCTGCGCATCCAGTGCCGCGCCGAGGCTGGCTTCGCTCTGCATCGCGGCACCGCTGTCGGCCAGGCTCAAGCGCGGGATGCGCATCAGGGCCTGCAGCACGTCGTCCGGCAGCAAGCGGCTCAGGCGTTCGCTTACTGCTTCGGCCAGGAAATACTCGCGCGCCAGCGTTTCCAGCGCCTCGCCGGTGATCGGCATGGCGCCGTCCATCGGCGTCAGTTCGGCCTCCTTCATCGCTTCGGCCATGAGGTGTTCCTTGAGCGCGTGTTCGTCCTTGATGTAGCGTTCGGAGCGGCCATGCTTGACCTTGTAAAGCGGTGGCTGGGCGATGTAGATGTGGCCGCGCTCGACCAGCTCCGGCATCTGGCGGTAGAAGAAAGTGAGCAGCAGGGTACGGATGTGCGCGCCGTCGACGTCGGCATCGGTCATGATGATGATGCGGTGGTAGCGCAGTTTGTCCGGGTTGTAGTCGTCCTTGCCGATGCTGGTGCCGAGCGCGGTGATCAGGGTGGCGATTTCCTGACTGCTGATGACCTTGTCGAAGCGCGCGCGCTCGACGTTGAGTATCTTGCCTTTCAACGGCAGGATCGCCTGGAACTTGCGGTCGCGGCCCTGCTTGGCCGAGCCGCCGGCGGAATCGCCCTCGACCAGGTAGATTTCGCACAATGCGGGATCTTTTTCCTGGCAGTCGGCCAGTTTCCCGGGCAGGCCGAGGCCATCCATGACGCCTTTTCGACGTGTTATTTCACGTGCCTTGCGCGCCGCATCGCGAGCCCGCGCCGCTTCGACGATCTTGTTGCACAAGAGCTTGGCATCGCTGGGGTTTTCCAGCAGATATTCGGCCAGTTTCTGCCCGACCACTTCCTGCACCACCGGCTGTACTTCACTGGAAACCAGTTTGTCCTTGGTCTGCGAGGAAAATTTCGGCTCGGGTACCTTGACCGACAGCACGCAGGTCAGGCCCTCGCGCATATCGTCGCCGGTGGTTTCGACCTTGGCTTTTTTCGCCAGCTCGTTTTCTTCGATGTATTTGTTCAACACCCGTGTCATCGCCATGCGCAGGCCGGTGAGGTGAGTGCCGCCATCGCGTTGCGGAATGTTGTTGGTGAAGCACTGCACGGTCTCGGAATAGCTGTCGTTCCACTGCATCGCGACTTCGACGACCATTCCGTCCTTTTCGCCGACGGCATGGAAAATTTTCGGGTGCAGCACCGATTTGACACGGTTCACATACTCGACGAAGCCCTTGACGCCACCCGAGTGCGCGAAGTTTTCGCTCTTGCCATCGCGATGGTCGATCAGCTCGATCTTCACGCCGTTGTTGAGGAAGGAGAGTTCGCGGATGCGTTTGGCGAGGATGTCGAAATGAAACTCGACCTTGCCGAAGATCTCCTCGTCCGCGAGGAAATGGACTTCGGTACCGCGCCCTTCGGCTTCGCCGACCACCTGCATGGGGGAAACTTCCACGCCATTCTGGATTTCGATGGGGCGGTCGAGCACCTTGCCGCGGTGGAAGGTCATCATGTATTTCTTGCCGTCACGGCGCACGATCAGCTTCAGCCATTTCGACAGGCCGTTGACGCACGATACGCCAACGCCATGCAGACCGCCCGACACCTTGTAGCTGTTCTGGTTGAACTTGCCGCCGGCGTGCAGTACGGTCATGACGATTTCGGCCGCGCTGCGCTTCGGTTCGTGCTTGTCGTCGAGTTTCACGCCGACCGGAATGCCGCGCCCGTTGTCGGTAATCGAAATCGAGTTGTCGGGATGGATGATGACCTTGATGTCGTCGCACCAGCCCGCCAGCGCCTCGTCAATAGCGTTGTCCAGCACTTCAAACACCATATGGTGCAGGCCGGTGCCGTCGGATGTATCGCCGATGTACATGCCGGGACGCTTGCGTACCGCTTCCAGGCCTTCCAGCTGCTGGATGCTGTCTTCGTCGTAGCCTCCGTTCACGTCATCGGGCATCGCGTTGTCTGGCTTGTCGCTCATGGTGTTTATACCTCGTGGGGCATTGCTGCCGGTTGTTGCAAGGTGTGCGGAATCGATCTTCCGGCCTAGATGCGCATTGGCATCACGACGTACTTGAAACCGGCTTCGGCTTCGCTGGTCAGCAGCATGCTGCTGTTGGCGTCGCCCAGCGACAGCGTGATTTCCTCGGTATTGAGTGCGCCCAGGCCATCGAGCAGGTAGGTCACGTTGAAACCGACGTCGAGCGGATCGCCGTTGTAGCTGACTTCGATTTCGTCGGCGGCTTCTTCCTGTTCGTTGTTATTGCAGACGATGCCCAGCGTGTTCTCGCTCATCACCAGGCGCACGCCGCGGAATTTTTCATTCGACAGAATCGCTGCGCGCTGCAAAGCCTGCATCACGCTCTGACGGTTGGCCTTGAGGTGGCGCGGCTGGTTGGCTGGGATGACGCGCTGGTAGTCGGGGAATTTGCCATCCACCACCTTGGTCACCAGTTCGGTGCCGGGCAGGGTAATGGTGACCTGGTTGGCGCCGATGCGCAGCTCGACCGGATCGTCCACCTCACCCAATAGCTTGGACAGTTCGACCACGGTCTTGCGCGGGATGATGACTTCGCGTGCTTCGGCCGCGGATTCGAGCCGGGTTTCGGCATAGCTCAGCCGATGGCCGTCAGTGGCGACCACGCGCAGTTGCTCGCCGTCCAGAACCAGCAACATGCCGTTGAGATAGTAGCGGATATCCTGGCTGGCCATGGCGAATTGCACCAGTTGCAACAGGCGCTTCAGTGTTTTTTGCGGCAGACGGATCGCCTCGCCGAGTCCCGCGCCGGTTTCGACCCGCGGGAAATCCGCGGCAGGCAGGGTCTGCAAGGTAAAACGCGATTTGCCTGCGCTGACCACCACCTGGCTGTCCTTGGAGTCGAGCTTGACCTTGGCGGCGTCGGGCAGGGCACGCACGATGTCGAACAGCTTGCGCGCAGCGATGGTAATGGCGAAGTCTTCGCCAGCTTGCGCACTCTCCAGCTGGGTGCTGACCTGCAATTCCAAATCGGTGGCCAGCACGGTCAGCTTGCCGGCTTTTTTCTCCAGCAGCAGATTGGACAGGATGGGCAGGGTATGGCGCCGCTCGACTACCCCGACCACGGCGGAGAGAGAAGCAAGAAGGGCGCTGCGTTCGCTTTGTACTAATAGCATTTATATATTCCTGAGAATCATAATAAAGGCGGACCAAAACTGGGGATAAGATTTTTTTTTCAATTAAAACAATATGTTGTTGTTATTTTATGGGTGTGGGTAAAACCTTGGCAAGGTGGGAGGGGTGGGGATGGATTTTCCATTCCCAGCGCAGGATCCGCCTTATCCACATTTCATCCTCAGCCAGTCAGGCTTTGTAATAACACCAGATAGTCGCGTCCGATGTCGGCTTCGGTCTCGCGCAACTCGGCTACCTTGCGGCAGGCATGGATCACCGTGGTGTGGTCGCGCCCGCCGAACGATTCGCCGATCTCCGGCAGGCTCTGGTTGGTCAGCTCCTTGGCCAGCGCCATGGCGATCTGGCGGGGGCGTGCCAGGTTGCGGGTGCGTTTCTTGGAGAACATGTCGGCCACCTTGATCTTGTAGAAGTCGGCGACGGTTTTCTGGATGTTCTCGATCGAGACGATACGCGAGGTCGAAGCGATGAGGTCGCGCAGGGCTTCTTTCACCAGTTCCAGCGTGATCGGCTTTTCGTGGAAGCGCGAGAATGCGATCACCCGCTTCAAGGCGCCTTCGAGTTCGCGTACGTTGGAGCGTACCTGCTTGGCGATGAAAAAGGCGACGTTCTCGTCGAGCTTGATGTTTTCCGCCTGCGCCTTGGCCAGCAGGATGGCGACCCGCATTTCCAGTTCCGGCGGTTCGACGGCGACGGTCAATCCCCAGGCGAAGCGCGATTTCAGGCGATCGTCCAGCCCGCTGATCTCCTTGGGGAAGGTATCGCAGGTAATGACGATCTGTTTCTTGTTCTCGATCAGCGAGTTGAATACGTAGAAAAACTCTTCCTGGGTGCGGTCCTTCTTGGCCAGGAACTGGATGTCGTCGATCAGCAGCAGGTCCAGCGACATGTAACGTCGTTTCAGGTCATCGAACTGCTTGTTCAGATAGGCCTTGACCACGTCGTCCACGTAATCGTTGGCATGGATGTAGCTGATGCGCGCGTCCGGCGTGGCCTGGCGCACGGTATTGCCGATGGCCTGCAGCAGGTGCGTTTTGCCCAGTCCCACGCCGCCGTAGACAAACAGGGGGTTGTAGGCCACCCCCGGATTGTCGGCAATTTGCAGCGCGGCAGCACGTGCCAGCTGGTTGGCGCGGCCGGAAACGAAGTTATCGAAAGTGAATCCCGGATTGATGCGCAGGCCAAGCTGGACCGGTGCCGCGGCACCGGTCGGAAGGGCGGCGGATTGTGTGACCGTCGCCGGTGCGGAAGGTGTGCGCGGGATGCTGCTTTTTTTGCCGAGCGCGTAGGTAATGGCAACCGGGTGGGCGTAAAACTCCTGCGCCCAGACGTCGATGTGTTCGGCGAATTTCTCGCGCACCCAGTCCAACACGAAATGGTTGGGCGCCAGGATGCGCACCTCGCCGCCGGCGTCGTCAAATACCAGGGGCTTGATCCAAGTGCTGAATTGCTGCTGGGTCAGGTTGGCGCGAAAGCGCTCTTGGCAAAGGGCCCAGAAGGAATCCATAGTCGAGGGGGAGGAGGCGGAAAGCGGCATTGAGATTCAAATGTGGATCTTACTCCCCTTCGACAAGGTTATCCACAGGCGCAACCCGCCCGACGCGGCGCGGCGGGTTGCCACAAACTTGACATTGCCCCGGTGGTGGGCGTCTAATACGCGGTTTTTCAACAATTTTTTTATGTTTGGCCATCCTGCCTCGGCGGGGCCGGGCCAGCGCCAGCCAGAAAGGATATGTCATGAAACGCACTTATCAGCCTTCCACCGTCCGCCGCAAGCGTACCCACGGTTTCCGCGCCCGCATGAAAACCAAGGCTGGCCGTGCCGTGATCAATGCACGCCGCGCCAAGGGCCGCGCCCGTCTGGCCGTCTGATCCGCATCGACGCGCACCCAGACAAAGCGGGTGGCGTGCGCCTCCGCGATGCGCGCCTGGTTGACAAAGCCGATTTCGACCGGGTGTTTGCCGACAATCAGCGCGCCCGAACGGATTACGTGATGGTGATGGCGCGCCCCAACCAGGTGGGCCACCCGCGGCTGGGGATGGTGATTGCCAAACGCCTGCTTGCGCGTGCGGTGGATCGCAACCGCGTCAAGCGGTGCGTGCGCGAAAGCTTCCGGCAGGTCTTGCCGGAACTGCCTGCATGTGATTTCGTCGTGCGCCTGATTGCCAAGCCGGTTCCTGGAAATGAGGCTCGCGATCTGCCGCGCACCTTCCAGCGCGCCGGCCACCGGGCCATGGCAAAATGGCCGACCGCTCCGGCAGGCGAAGCAGCGCCGGAATTCTCTTCCAACTAAACGCGTCCCGTCTCATGGATAACCAGCGGCTGATTCTTTTCATCGTTTTTTCCTTCTCGCTGCTTTTGTTATGGGAGGCCTGGCAGGACAAACACGCGCCGGCTCCGGTCGCGCCATCCACGGTGAGTGCGCCCACTCCCAGTCAGGCGCTGAACGCGCCGGCTGCCGCAGCACCGGCGCAGGCCGGTTTTGCCAGGGGGCAGCGCGCGCAGGTGGAAACCGACGTGTTGCGCGCCACCATCGATGCCAACGGCGGCGACCTGCGCCAACTGCAGCTGCTGCCGTATCGCGAGACGGAAGACAAGAATCAGATCTTCACCCTGTTCGAGGACAACAGGACGCGGCCTTATCTGGCGCAAAGCGGCCTGGTGGGGAAAGATCTGCCGACGCACCGTAGCGTGTTTCAGCTCAATCCCGGTATTTATCGCCTCGTCGGCGGCGCGGCCCAACTGGAAGTGCCGCTGGTATGGAATGATCCGGCTACCGGCGTGCGCGTTGAAAAAACCTATGTTTTCAAGCGCGGAAGCTATCAGATCGCCGTCAGAACCCGGGTCATCAACAACGGGTCGCAGCCTGTCGAACTGACGCCGTATTACCAGTTCACCCGTCATGCCGAGGCGCCGCGCGGCTCGTCTTTTTTCCTGCACACCTACACCGGCCCGGCCTTCTATACGGACGCAAAGAAATTCCAGAAAGTCGCGTTCAATGACATTCAGGAAGGCAAGGCCGAATTCGAGAAAACCGCCAATAACGGCTGGGTGGGCATGGTGCAGCACCATTTCGTGTCGGCCTGGTTGCCCGAAGATAGCGTCAAGCGCGAGTACTACACCCGCGCGCTGGGCGACGGCCTGTATTCTGCCGGGGTGATTCTGGCCGAAGGGACGCTCGCGCCCGGCCAGCAAAAGACATTCACCGTGCCGCTGTATGCCGGACCGCAAATCCAGAGCGTACTGGAGAAAGCCGCCCCCGGCCTGGAGCATGCGCGCGATTACGGCTGGCTGACGCCGCTGGCTTACCCCATCTTCTGGGCGCTGGAAAAAATCGAGCGCCTGGTGGGCAACTGGGGCTGGGCCATCATCATTCTGACCATTCTTCTCAAGCTGGCGCTGTACCCGTTGTCGGCGGCAGGCTACAAGTCGATGGCCAAGATGAAGAAGCTGACGCCGCGCCTGCAGCAACTGAAGGAAACCTTTGGCGACGACCGTGCCAAGCTGCATCAGGCAATGGCGGAGATGTACAAGACCGAGAAGATCAACCCGCTCGGCGGCTGCCTGCCGATCCTGGTCCAGATCCCGGTGTTCATCGCGCTGTACTGGGTGCTGCTCGCCGCGGTCGAGATGCGCGGCGCGCCCTGGCTTGGCTGGATCACCGACCTGACCGTACCCGATCCCTGGTTCATCCTGCCGATCGTCATGGGCGTCACCTCGATCCTGCAGGTCAAGCTCAACCCACAGCCGATGGACCCGATGCAGGCCAAGATCATGATGATCATGCCGGTGGCGTTTACCGTGATGTTCGTGTTCTTCCCGGCGGGCCTGGTGCTGTACTGGGTCGTCAATAACATCCTGTCGATCGCGCAGCAGTGGGCGATCAACAAGCAGGTCGAGGGCGGTGGCAAAACGGTCCCCGGCAAAGCCTGACCTGATCGCCGCCATTGCCACCGCGCCCGGCCGCGGCGGAGTCGGGGTGGTGCGGGTGTCGGGGGCGGAGGTCGCCCCGCTTGCCACTGCGGTTCTCGGACGCGTGCCGGAAGCGCGGCACGCCACCTTCGCCCGTTTCGTCGACGGCGGCGGCGGGGTGATCGACGAGGGCATCGCGCTTTATTTTGCCGCCCCGCATTCGTTTACCGGCGAGCACGTGCTGGAGTTGCAGGGGCACGGCGGACCGGCGGTGCTCGATCTGATCCTGCAGCGCTGCATAGAACTCGGCGCGCGGCTGGCCGGGCCGGGCGAGTTCACCCGGCGCGCCTATCTCAACGGCAAGCTCGATCTGGCGCAAGCCGAAGCAGTGGCCGACCTGATCGATGCCGCCTCGGGTGAGGCGGCACGTTCGGCCGTACGTTCGCTTTCGGGCGCGTTTTCGGCGCGGATAGCCGAACTGGTCGAGGCGCTCACCCGCCTGCGCATGCTGGTGGAAGCCACGCTCGATTTTCCCGAAGAAGAAATCGATCTTCTGCAGCAGGCGGATGTTTTTGGCCGCCTCGACCGGATCGACGCCAGCCTCGCCGCGGTGCGCGCGCAGGCGAAACAGGGCGCGCTGCTGCGCGAAGGCGTGACGGTGGTGCTGATCGGCCAGCCGAATGTCGGCAAGTCGAGCCTGCTCAACCAACTGGCCGGATTCGAGGCGGCGATCGTCACCGAGATCGCCGGTACCACGCGCGATACCGTGCGCGAAGCGATCCAGATTCGCGGGGTGCCGCTGCACATCGTCGATACGGCGGGCCTGCGCGATACTGACGATCCGCTGGAACAGCTCGGCATTGCCCGTACCTGGGCCGCCGTGGGAAAAGCCGACGTGGCACTGCTGCTGGTGGATGCGGCGCATGGCCTGGGCGAACGCGAGGCGGCGATTCTGGCGCGCCTGCCCGAGGTGAGGCGGCTGACCATCCACAACAAGATCGACGTTACCGCCGAGGCGCCGCGCGCGGTAGGCGACGAGGTCTGGCTTTCCGCCAAAACCGGGGCCGGCGTCGAATTGCTGCGCGGCAAGCTGCTCGAGGCGGCGGGCTGGCAGTCGGCGGGCGAAGGCGCGTTCATGGCGCGCGCGCGGCATCTGGATGCGCTTGCCCGCGGCGCCGCGCACCTGGCGGCCGCGCGCCAGACGGCAACGCAGCTGGAGCTGTTGGCCGAAGAACTGCGGCTGGCGCAGGCCGCCCTGTCGGACATCACCGGCGAATTCACCGCCGACGATTTGCTGGGCGAAATCTTCAGCAAATTCTGCATCGGCAAGTAAGCGACACCCCGGGTCTTTTGCCGGGCTGCGCCAGCGCTTATGCTTGAAACGTGTTCCTTCCCTCAGGATTGCCCGTCATGCTGACCTGGCGAAGTATCGCCGACGAACTCAAAACCCACCGCGCGCGCCTGCTGCAGGGCAACCTCGCCGCCTTGCTGGCGGTGGCGGCGGCGGTGCCGGTGCCGCTGCTGCTGCCGTTGATGGTGGACGAAGTGCTGCTGCATCACCCGGGCAAGATGGTCGCCGTCATCGGCGCGTGGTTTCCGCCCGCCTGGCACGGGCCGCTGCTGTTCATCGGCATGGCGCTGCTGCTGACGGTGGGACTGCGGCTGATCTCGATCCTGCTCAACGTGTGGCAGGGGCGCACGTTTTCGCTGCTGGCCAAGGAAGTTGTCTACCGCATCCGGGTGCGGATGCTCTCCCGGCTGTCGCGCATTGCGCTGTCGGAATTCGAGACGGTGGGTGCCGGCCGGGTCACCTCGCATTTCGTGACCGATCTCAACGCCATCGACAGCTTTCTCGGTTCGTCGGTTTCGGGTCTGGTGGTGTCGGTGCTGACGCTGATAGGGGTGGCGGCCGTGCTGTTCTGGATGCACTGGCAGCTGGCGCTGTTCATTTTGCTGCTGAATCCGGTGGTGATCCTGTTTTCCACCCGCCTCGGCAAGCGGGTGAAGGATCTGAAAAAGCGCGAGAACCGCGCCTTCGAGATGTTTCAGGAGGCACTGTCCGAGACGCTCGATGCCTTGACGCAGATCCGCGCGATGAATCGCGAAAAGCATTATCTGGCGCGGGTGACCGCAAAGGCGGCCGACATCCGCCAGCACGCGGCGGCGTTTGCCTGGAAATCGGATGCGATGAGCCGGATTTCCTTCTTCGTTTTCCTTGCCGGCTTCGACGCCTTTCGTGCCGGCGCGATGTTGATGGTGGTGTTTTCCGATCTCTCCATCGGCGAGATGCTGGCGGTGTTCGGCTACCTGTGGTTCATGATGACCCCGGTGCAGGAGCTGGTGAACATGCAGTACGCGTGGTTTGCCGCCAATGCCGCGCTGGGGCGGATCAATGCCCTGCTCGGCCTGCACGGCGAACCGCAGCATCCCGCACTGCGCGATCCGTTCGCCGGCCAGCCCACCGTCGGCATTGCGCTCGACCATGTCAGCTTCGCCTATACGGACGGCGAGACGGTGCTGGACGACGTCAGCCTCACGGTGGCGGCGGGCGAGAAGGTGGCGCTGGTGGGGGCCTCCGGCGGCGGCAAGTCGACCCTGGTGCAGGCCTTGCTGGGACTGTATCCGGTGAAGGCGGGGCAGATTTTCTATGGTGGCGCGCCGGTGAGTGAGATCGGCTGGGAAACCGTGCGCGAGCATATCGGCGTGGTACTGCAGCACCCGGTGCTGTTCAACGACAGCGTGCGCGCCAATCTGACCCTGGGGCGCGAGGCCAGCGATGCCACGCTGTGGCAGGCGCTGGAGATCGCCCAGCTGAGGGATGCCATCGCTGCGCTGCCGCATGCGCTGGATACGGTGGTGGGGCGGCAGGGCGTGCGTTTGTCCGGCGGGCAGCGGCAGCGGCTGGCGATTGCGCGCATGATCGTTGCCCAACCGCGGATCGTCATCCTCGACGAAGCCACCTCTGCGCTCGACACCGATACCGAGCGGCGGCTGCACCAGGCGCTCGCCGGGTTTCTGAGCGGGCGCACCACCCTCATCATCGCCCATCGACTATCCGCCGTGCGGCAGGCCGACCGCATCCTGGTATTCGAAAACGGCCGGGTGGTGGAGGAGGGTGGCCACGATGAGTTGATCGGGCGCGGCGGGCTATATCACAAGCTTTACCATCACGCATAAAAAACGCTCGGGAAAATCAGCATTTTCTGATAGACTCTGTCGAGTTGTGCATACAGCAGTGGGCAGATCTGGCTTTTGCCGCCGTGCCTCGGGACTGTTCTCACAGCCCCATCGTCTTCGACCTCTCTTTTGTGCCGCCGGTTGGTTTCCGCAACCGGCAGTGACAAGTCTTGTGGTTGGCGCCGATGTGATCGACGCGACCCGTTGGGCGGTCAGGAATTCATCCATTCCAAACGCCGCTTGTTTCCGGTTCGTATTTTCTGACCTGTCTGGTTCCGAACCGGGCGCAGGTTTGTTTTGCGCGTTTGAGCGCACCGAAAAAGGTATTGCCATGAGCTTTTCCGAACTGGGGCTTGATCCCCTCATCCTCAAATCCGTGCTGGCCGCGGGCTACGAAAACGCCACCCCCGTCCAGACGCTGGCGATTCCCGCTGCGCTGACCGGCCGCGACCTGCTGGTGTCGTCGCATACCGGCAGCGGCAAGACGGCGGCGTTTCTGCTGCCGTCGATCCAGCGCCTGCAGGCCGAGCCGACGATCAAAAGCATGGGCCCGCGCGTGCTGGTGCTGACCCCCACGCGCGAACTCGCGCTGCAGGTCGAGAAATCCGCCATGACCTATGGCAAGGAGCTGCGCCGCTTCCGTACCGCCTGCCTGGTCGGCGGCGCGCCCTACGGCCTGCAACTGAAGCGCCTGTCGCAGCCGGTCGACGTGGTGGTGGCGACCCCCGGTCGCCTGATCGACCATCTGGAGCGCGGCAAGATCGACTTCTCGCGCCTGGAAGTGCTAGTGCTGGACGAAGCCGACCGTATGCTGGACATGGGCTTTGTCGACGACATCAAGGCCATTGCCGCGCGTTGCCCGGACGAACGCCAGACGCTGCTGTTCTCGGCCACGCTCGATGGCGTGGTCGGCAACCTGGCGCGCGAACTGACCCGCGACGCGCAGCGCATCGAGATCGAAGCGGTGCCCCAGAAGGAATCCAAGATCGAGCAGCGCCTCTTGTTTGCCGACAACATGGATCACAAGAACCGTCTGCTCGACGCACTGCTGCGCGATGTGGAGATGACACAGGCGATCGTGTTCGCCTCGACCAAGCGCAGCACCGAGGAAATTTCCGACCTGCTGGCCGACAGCGGTTTTGCTTCCGATGCGCTGCATGGCGACATGCAGCAGGGGCAGCGCAACCGCGCGCTGCAGCGTCTGCGCGAAGGCCGCACCAAGGTGCTGGTGGCCACCGACGTCGCCGCGCGCGGCATCGACGTGGCGGGTATCAGCCACGTCATCAATTTCGACCTGCCGCGTCAGGCCGAAGACTATGTCCACCGCATCGGCCGCACCGGCCGCGCCGGCCGCACCGGTATCGCAGTGAGCTTTGCCGGCATGCGCGAAGGCGGACTGGTGAAGAACATCGAGCGCTACACCGGCAACCGCATCGAGGTGCACACGTTGCCGGGGCTGGAGCCGACCCAGAAGCCAGCGTCCGGCCGCCCCGCAGCGGGCCGTCCGCGCAGCAACAATGGTCCGCGCGGCGGCTTCGGCGACAAGCGCAGCTTTGGCGATCGCAGCGAACCCCGCAGTTACGGCGATCGCCCGCCGCGTAGCGACAGCCGCGATAATCGCGACCGTGGCTACCGGGCCGATGCGCGTCCCGCTGGCGACCGGCCGGCCCGCGGCAACCGCTTTGAAAATGCCATGCACGGCCCGTCCGATGTGCCGCGCATGACCGGTGACCGTCCGCCACGCAGCGACGCTTATCGTGGCGCGGCAGTACCTGCGCCCAAGGCCGAAGTCAATGGCAACAGCGTTGAATACTGGGCAAAACGCGAACGCGAGGCGAAGGCCAAATCCGCCGGCGCCGGCCGCAGCTACGGTGATCGCGGCAACAGCGCGCGCCCCGGCCAGCCACGCAGCTTCGGCAATGACAACCGTGGCGGCGGCAATCGCAGCGGTGTGCGTGGACGTTTCAAGGACTGATCGCCAGTCCGATAACCGGTAATAGCCAGCAAGGGGGTTTCACGTGAAACCCCCTTTTTTATGTCCGTGGTCGGCCGAGGGTGGGGCCAGCAGGAGGGGTTCCGCCTTGTCTAAAACGAGCAGTGCGACCAGCGCGGGTTCAAGAATAAGTCGACGGGCTTGCGATAATGCTGGGTGGCGCGTTTAAATGCAGGGGTTGCCTGCCGCCTGTAGCGCATCGCACGGATCATTCGCCGGATTATGCAAAACGCCGAAATGAAATCTCCCGAAACAAAGCGGCAAACCGTTCAACCGGCCCCGGCGTGGCGCTGGCTGGGCGAGCGCGGGTTGCGGGTGGCGACGGGGGAGGCAACGCTGGCATGCTACACCATGCTGAGCGCCCAGAGTTTTGCTGAGCTAGAAGACGTGATTCCCTCGGACGACAGCTTGTTGCTGGTATTGCGGCGCGGCGCGACGGTTTCGTCGCGTCTGCGTGCGGCGCTGGCGGCACCCCTGTCGGGCACGCCGGCTGCAAGCGGAAAGCTGCATGAGATCGTGGTGGAGTATGGGGGGTCCGTCGGGCCGGATTTGTCGCGACTGGCGGGGCAGGCGGGGATGGATGTGGCCAGCTATATCCATACCCATGCGGCAGTGGAGTACACCGTCGCTTTCCTGGGTTTCCAACCGGGGTTTCCCTATTTGCGCGGGCTGCCCCCCGCCCTCCACGCACCGCGCCGGGCGTCGCCGCGGCTCCGGGTGGCGGCGGGCAGCGTGGCCATCGGCGGCGTGTACGCCGGCATTTATCCGGCCGGCGGCCCCGGCGGCTGGCAGATCATCGGCCGCACCATCGCCGTATTGTTCGACCCGCAGCGTCCTGCGCCCGCCTTGCTGATGCCGGGCGACCGCGTGCGTTTCGTGCCCAAATGATCGAAGTGCTACGCGCCGGTCGCTGCGACCTGGTGATGGATCTGGGCCGGCCCGGCTGGGGAGCGTTCGGCGTGCCCGCAGGCGGTGCGGCCGATCCGTCGGCGCTGGTGGCGGCCAACCGGATGGTAGGCAACGACGACGCTGCCGCCGGGCTGGAAATCCTATTGGCAGGGCCATCGTTGCGGTTTCCGCTGGGAGGCGTCGTGGCACTCGCCGGGGCGCGCTTCAGGGCGACGCGCAGCAAGGGGAAGGCGCCTGCGTGGAACGAAACCCTGCTGCTGGCGGCAGGCGAGATCCTGAACCTGGAGCAGGCAGAGACCGGTTGCCGCTGCTGGCTGGCGATGCGCGGCGGGCTGGCAGTGCCGCGCGTGCTGGGCAGCCGCAGCACGCTGTTGCCGGCCGGGTTTGGTGGGTACCAGGGGCGCGCGCTGCGACCGGGCGATACGCTGGCATGCGCTACTCCGGTGGGCGAAATGCATCTGCTGCGCGCCCATCCCCCCGCCCCCCCGCGGGACGCGCCGCTGCGGGTGGTGGCGGGACCGCAAGCCAGCCAGTTTGACGATGTCGGGCTGACGGCTTTTTTTTGTGGCCGCTATCGGGTGGGTGCCGCATCCGACCGACGCGGACTGCGCCTGACTGGGCCGGCGGTGACGCATGTCCGGGCTGAATTGCCGTCGCAGGGCGTGTTGCCCGGAACGGTGCAGGTTCCGCCCGACGGTCAACCGATCATTCTGGGCTGGGATGGCCCGGTGACCGGTGGCTACCCGGCCATTGCCACGGTGATCGCCGCCGACTGGCCTCGGCTGGCGCAATTGCGGCCGGGCGATGCAGTGCGGTTTGCAACCGTCGAAGTGGAGGCGGCGCGTACGTGGACGGCTGCACCATGGGTGATCGAGGCGCTGGCATGATCGAACTGAATGCCGATATTGGCGAAGGCTGCGACGACGTCAGCCTGATGCCCTATCTGGCGCGGGTGTCGATTGCCTGCGGCGGGCATGCCGGCGACGTTGCCAGCATGACGGCCGCGCTGCGCCTGGCGGCGGAATATGGCGTGGCGGTGGGCGCGCACCCGGCTTATCCCGACCCCGCCCGGTTTGGGCGCCGGGCACTGGCCGCGTCAGAGGAGGAAATTACGGCATGGGTGACGCAGCAACTGGAGGCGCTGGCCGAGCAGGCTGCGCGCCTGGGATTGCGGCTGGCGCACGTCAAACCGCACGGTGCGCTGTACAACACGGCGGCGCAGGATGAACGGGTGGCGCAGGCGATCGCTTGCGGGGTGGCAGCACTGGACCCGGCGCTGATGCTGGTGGGCTTGTCCAGCTCGCAACTGATTGCCGCCGGGCGGGCTGCGGGTTTGCCGGTGCTGAACGAGGCATTTGCCGACCGCCGCTACCGGGCCGACGGCCAGCTGGTTTCACGTGAAACCCCGGGTGCCTTGATCGTCTCGCCGGACATGGCGGCGCAGCAGGCGCATGCGCTTGCACATGGCGAACCGGTTTCCGCGTTCAGCGGCGCCACCATCCGGGTACGAGCGGACACGATCTGCTTACACAGCGACACCCCCGGCGCATTAAAAATTGCCCAAGCCGTCCATGCCGCGCTCAATCGCGGATAATTCCGCTCCTACGCTTGTTGATACCTGATCATGCCGCTCCTCACTTTTGACCGACTCGAACTGGCTTACGGTCACTGGCCGCTGCTCGACGGCGCTTCGCTGGTGATCGAGGCGGGCGAGCGTATCGGCCTGATCGGCCGCAACGGTACCGGCAAGTCGAGCCTGCTGAAAATCATCGCCGGCGAGAGCCAGGCGGATGCCGGCGAAGTCTGGCGTGCGCCGGGTCTGAAGCTGGCCTATGTGCCGCAGGAGCCGCAGTTCCAGCCCGGCCACAGCGTGTTCGAGGCCGTGGCGGAAGGCATCGGCGCGGCACAGACGCTGCTGGCCGAATACCACGCCGTGGCGCATGCCATGGCCGAAGGGGACGAGACGGTGTACGCCGATTTCGAACGCCTGTCGCATGAGCTGGAACTGGCCGATGCCTGGCGGCTCAACAGCCGGGTGGAAGAAACCCTGCAGCGCCTCAACCTGGATGCCGAGACGATGGTGGAAATGCTGTCCGGCGGCCTGAAAAAGCGCGTGGCGCTGGCGCGCGCACTGGTGGCCGAGCCCGAACTGCTACTGCTGGACGAGCCGACCAACCATCTGGACTTTTCCGCCATCGAATGGCTGGAAACCCTGCTCAACGACTATCGCGGCGCGCTGCTTTTCATCACCCACGACCGGCGTTTCCTGGACAACGTCGCTAACCGTATTGTCGAGCTCGATCGCGGCCAGTTGCGTGAATACCAAGGCAATTTCAGCGCCTATCAGGTCAAAAAGGCCGAGCAGCTTGAGGTGGAAGCGGTGCACAACCGCAAATTCGACAAGTTCTGGAAGCAGGAGGAAGCCTGGATCCGCAAGGGGGTCGAAGCGCGCCGCACCCGCAACGAAGGCCGGGTAAGACGGCTGGAGGCGCTGCGCCGTACCCGCGAGGCCCGCATCGCCCACGCCGGCCAGGTGGGATTCCAGCTCGACAGCGGCGATCGTTCTGGCAAGATGGTGGCCGAACTCGACCATGTCAGCTACGGTTACGACAGCCGCGCCCTCATCCGCGACTTTTCCGCCACCATCCTGCGCGGCGACAAGCTCGGCCTGCTCGGCCCCAATGGCGCCGGCAAGACCACGCTGATTCGCCTCGTCCTCGGCGAACTGAAGCCGCAATCCGGCTGGATCAAGCAGGGCACCAAGCTCGAGGTGGCCTACTTCGACCAGTTCCGCAACCAGTTGAACGACGAGGCGACGCTGATCGATACGATTGCGCCCGGCTCCGACTACGTGGAAATCGGCGGGCAGAAGAAGCACGTTATCAGCTACCTGGAAGATTTCCTGTTCCCCGCCGAACGGGCGCGCGCCAAGGTGTCGGCGCTGTCCGGCGGCGAGCGCAACCGGCTGCTGCTGGCGCGGCTGTTCGCGCGCCCGGCCAACCTCCTGGTGCTGGACGAGCCAACCAACGATCTCGACATCGATACCCTGGAGTTGCTGGAGCAGTTGCTGCAGGACTACAGCGGCACGGTGATCATCGTCTCGCACGACCGCGCCTTCCTGGACAACGTCGTCACCCAGTCCATCGTGTTCGAGGGCGAGGGCCGGCTGACCGAAATCGTCGGCGGCTATGCCGACTGGCAGGCGTGGAAACAACAGCAGCGCGTGTCCGAGCCCGTGCGGGCAGCAAGCCCCAAGGCCGCGGCTCAGCCTGCGCCGGCGAAGCCCACACCCAAGAGCAGGCTTAGCTACAAGGAGGCGCGCGAGCTCGATGCCTTGCCGGCGCAGATCGCCGAACTGGAAACCGAACAGGCGCAGATTGCCGAGCGGCTGGCTGACCCCGCTCTTTATCAGGCCCATCCTCAGGACGCCGCTTCCCTGCATACCCGCAGCGAGGCGATCGATGCCGAGTTGCTCGACGCGCTGGCGCGCTGGGAGGCGCTGGAGGCCAAGGCGGCTGCTAGCTGAGCGGCGGGGGGCGGCACCCGCGGGTTCGGGGTTTACGTGGCCCTGTTTCGCGTGGCCATGATGTTTCACGTGAAACGAGGCGACGTGAAACGGAACCCGGCAACGGGTAGAATGGCGCCCATGAAATTCCCCGAGTCCTTCGATGTCATCGTCGTCGGCGGCGGCCACGCCGGCACCGAGGCCGCGCTGGCGGCCGCGCGCATGGGCGTGAAGACCCTGCTGCTGACGCACAACATCGAGACGCTCGGCGCAATGTCGTGCAACCCGTCGATCGGCGGCATCGGCAAGGGGCATCTGGTCAAGGAGGTCGACGCGCTCGGCGGTGCAATGGCGCTCGCCACCGACGCGGCGGGGATCCAGTTCCGCACGCTCAACTCGTCCAAGGGGCCGGCGGTGCGTGCCACCCGCGCGCAGGCCGACCGCGTGCTGTACAAGGCGGCAATCCGCCAGCGCCTGGAAAACCAGCCCAATCTCACGCTGTTCCAGCAGGCGGTCGACGACCTGCTGCTGGAAGGCGACCGTGTCGCCGGCGTGAAAACCCAGCTCGGCATCGTGTTCGGCGGCCGCGCGGTGGTGCTGACTGCCGGCACCTTCCTCGCCGGCCTGGTGCACGTCGGGCTGGAAAACTTCCAGGCCGGACGCATGGGCGATCCACCCGCGGTATCGCTCGCCGCGCGGCTGCGCGAACTGAGCCTGCCGGTAGGGCGGCTGAAGACCGGCACGCCACCCCGCATCGACGGCCGCAGCATCGATTTCAGCCAGACGCAGGAGCAGCCCGGCGACGATCCGGCGCCGGCGTTCTCCTTCATGGGCGACGTGGCGATGCATCCCGCGCAGCGGCCGTGCTGGATCACTCACACCACGGCGGAAACGCACGCCATCATCCGCGGCGGGCTGGACCGCTCGCCGATGTATACCGGCGTCATCGAGGGGGTGGGGCCGCGCTACTGCCCGTCGATCGAGGACAAGATCACCCGCTTCGCCGACAAGGCCAGCCACCAGATCTTTCTCGAACCCGAGGGTCTGGCCACCCATGAGATCTACCCTAACGGCATCTCGACCTCATTGCCGTTCGACGTGCAGCTGGCTATCGTGCGCTCGATCCCGGGGCTGGAAAACGCGCATATCCTGCGCCCCGGCTACGCCATCGAATACGACTACTACGACCCGCGCAATCTCAAGGCCTCACTCGAGACCAAGTCGATCGCCGGCCTGTTTTTCGCCGGCCAGATCAACGGCACCACGGGCTATGAAGAAGCGGCGGCGCAAGGGCTGCTCGCCGGTATCAATGCCGCCTTGCAGACACAGGAGCGGGCCGCCTGGAGCCCGGGCCGCCACGAGGCCTATCTTGGCGTGCTGGTCGACGACCTTATTACCCGCGGCGTCTCCGAGCCCTACCGCATGTTCACCAGCCGCGCCGAATACCGGCTGCAGCTGCGCGAGGACAACGCCGATATGCGGCTGACCGCAATCGGCCGCGAGCTGAGCGTGGTCGACGACGCGCGCTGGGACGCCTTCAACCGCAAGCGCGATGCGGTGGCGCGCGAAACCGGGCGGCTGAAATCGACCTGGGTCAATCCGACCATCCTGCCGGCCGCGGCGGCCACCCGCCTGATCGGCCAGCCGATCGAACACGAATACAGCTTGTTTGAACTGCTGCGCCGCCCGAATTTGAACTACGCGCAGATACTGGCTTTGCCCGGTGGCGGGCCAGGGGAGGAGGACGCACGCGTCGCCGAGCAGGTCGAAATCGCCGCCAAATACCAGGGCTATATCGATCGCCAGAACGAGGAAGTCGACAAGCAGCGCGAACAGGAAAGCCTGCGCCTGCCCGCGGATCTCGACTATGGCCTGCTCACCGGGTTGTCGATGGAAGTGCGCCAACGCCTGCAGAAGGCTCGCCCCGAAACGCTCGGCCAGGCGTCCCGCTTGCAGGGCATCACGCCGGCGGCGATCTCGGTATTGCTGGTATATGCCAAACGCGGCTTCAAGCCCGACGAGCAGAAGAAAAGCGCATGACGCCTCAGGCACAACTCGCGGCGGGGATCGCCGCCCTTGGGTTGGCCTTGCCCGCCGGGGCTGAGGCAAGGCTGCTGGCGTATCTCGCGCTGCTGGACAAATGGAATCGCGTGTACAACCTCACCGCAGTACGCGACGCCGGGCGTATGGTCAGCCATCATCTGCTTGATTCGCTGGCGGCGGTACCTTTTTTCACGCGCGAACAGGTGCTCGACGTCGGTAGCGGTGGCGGCTTGCCGGGCATCCCGCTGGCGATCGTGCGGCCGGAATTGCGGGTGACGCTGATCGACAGCATTGCCAAGAAAACGGCTTTCCTGCTGCAGGCCAAGGCCGAATTGGGACTGGCCAATGTGCAGGTGATCACCGGCCGGGTGGAGGATTTTCGGCCCGAGGCCGGCTTTGACGTCATCACGTCGCGCGCGTTTTCCGACCTCAAGGCGTTCGTCACGCTGACCCGCCATCTGCTCAATCCGGGCGGCTGCTGGTTGGCGATGAAAGGCCTGTATCCGCACGAGGAGGTCGCCGGACTGCCATCTGGCGTGAGAGTGAGCGCTGACCACGCACTGGCCGTTCCGGGTCTGGATGTGACCCGTCACCTGATTGTTCTGGAGCCTGTTGAATGAGTCGAATTCTGGCAATTGCCAACCAGAAAGGCGGCGTCGGCAAGACGACGACGGCGGTGAATCTGGCCGCGAGCCTGGCCGAACTCGGGCAGCGCGTGCTGCTGGCCGACCTCGATCCGCAGGGCAACGCGACCATGGGCGCCGGCATCGAAAAGCGCACCGCGCTGCCGACCGTGTACCAGATCCTGCTCAATCAGGTGAGCGTGCGCGAGGCGCGCATGCGTTCGGAACCGGGGCATTTCGACGTCATCCCGGCCAACCGCGAACTGGCGGGCGCGGAGATCGATCTGGTGAATCTGGAGCAGCGCGACCTGCGCCTGAAGGTAGCGCTGGCGCAGGTCGCCGACGACTACGACTTCATCCTGATGGACTGCCCGCCGACCCTGAACCTGCTGACCGTCAATGCGTTCGCGGCGGCGGAGGCAGTGCTGATCCCGATGCAGTGCGAGTACTACGCGCTGGAAGGGCTGACCGACCTGGTCGCCACCATCAAGAAAGTGAAACAGCGGCTGAATCCGGATATCCGCATCGAGGGCCTGCTGCGCGTGATGTTCGACCCGCGCAGCACACTGGCGCAACAGGTGTCGGAGCAGATCAAGCAGCACTTCGGCGACAAGGTGTACGACACCGTGATTCCGCGCAACGTGCGGCTGGCCGAGGCGCCCAGCCACGGCTTGCCGGTGCTGGCCTACGACCGCCAGTGCAAGGGCGCGAAGGCGTATATGGAACTTGCCGAGGAGACGCTCAGGCGCGCCGGCATCACCGCAGGGGAGACAGCATAATGGCCAAACTCAAGGGACTCGGGCGCGGACTCGACGCGCTGCTGGGCGGCGAAGACAGCGCCGCGCCGCCGCAGGGCGACTTGCGCATGATGAACGTGGCGCACCTGGCGCCCGGCAAATACCAGCCGCGCACGCAGATGGACAGCGAATCGCTGCAGGAACTGGCCGATTCCATCCGCGCGCAGGGGCTGATGCAGCCGATCCTCGCCCGCGAGGTCGCGGGTGGCTACGAAATCATCGCCGGCGAGCGGCGCTGGCGCGCGGCGCAGCTGGCCGGATTAAGCGAAATCCCGGTGCTGCTGCGCGATGTCACCGACGATGCGGTGGCGGCGATGGCGCTGATCGAAAACATCCAGCGCGAGGACCTCAACGCCATCGACGAGGCGCACGGCCTGCAGCGCCTGATCCACGAATTCGGCATGACGCACGATGCCGTTGCGCAGGCGGTCGGCAAGTCGCGCGCGGCGGTGTCCAACCTGTTGCGCCTATTGCATCTGTCGCACCCGGTGCAGGACATGCTCGTCGCCGGACTGATCGAAATGGGCCATGCGCGTGCATTGCTGCCCCTGCAGGCAGGCGCGCAACGCGAACTGGCGCATGAAATCGAAACCCGTGGCCTGTCGGTGCGGGAAGTCGAACGCCGGGTGGCGCGGCTGAAGGACGCCACTGCCGCGCCGGCCAAACGGGCCGTGTCGCGCGACATCCTGCGACTGGAAGAGGCGCTGTCCGATGCGCTTGGCATGACCGCCCACGTGCAGACCGGCAGCAAGGGCCGCGGCAAGCTGACGCTGCATTTCGCCAGTGCGGACGAGCTTCAGGGCTTGTTGCAACGTCTGGGCATCCGGCTGTAAACCCGTGATAGCGGTGGACGAGCCATTCTCACCTTTACAACATCACTACATAGTGAAATTCATCATCAAGCTGCTTGATGATTGCATAGACCGCACTAATTCTAGTACCATAACTGGCTAATGTTCACCGGCACCCGCCGTATCGGCATATCGGGCACCCTGCGGGTAGCCCTGGTGCAAGCCGGACTCGCACCCGTAGCGGGGCTGCTCGGCAGCATAGTGGCGGGGGGCGATGCAGGGCTGGCCGTGCTGTATGGCGTGCTGGTGGCGCTGGCAGTCAACCTGGTCCTGGTGTGGCGCGAGCGGCAGTCGATGCGGCACCCCGAGTGGGACTCGCATCGGTTGTTCAAGCTGTTCCTGCGTACCGGGATCGAGCGATTGATGCTGCTGGTCGGGCTGCTGGCGTGCGGACTCGGGGTGTTGAAGCTGGCGCCTCTGCCATTGTTGCTCGGTCTGGTGCTGGCGCAGTTTGCCTGGCTGGCCGTGGCGGCGGGCCGCAAAAGAAATAACTAGTCTGTCCATCCGACGGGTTTGTCAAGGTTGGTTTTGAATGGGCGCATGCTGCGTCCCCATCCAAAACCCACTTTTTGAATTTGATCACTATGGCTTCGGAATACCATTCCTCTGGCGAATACATCAAGCACCACCTCCAGAACCTGACCTATGGACAACATGCCGACGGCACCTGGGGTATTGCCCACGGCGCCGAAGAGGCCAAGGCCATGGGCTTCTGGGCGATCAACGTCGACAGCATGCTGTTCTCGATCGGCCTCGGCCTGATCTTCCTGTTCCTCTTCCGCAAGGTGGCCAGGAAGGCCAGCACCGGGGTCCCCTCCGGCCTGCAGAACTTCGTCGAATGGGTCATCGAGTTCATCGACAACTCGGTGCGCGGCTCCTTCTCCCATCAGAATGCACTGGTTGCGCCGCTGGCGCTGACCGTGTTCATGTGGGTGTTCCTGATGAACCTGATGGATCTGCTCCCGGTCGATTGGCTGCCTTTCGTTGCAACGATGGCCGGCGTTCCCTACATGAAGATCGTGCCGTCGACCGACCCCAACGTGACTTTTGGCTTGTCGCTGGCGGTCTTCTTTCTGGTGCTGTACTACAGCTTCAAGATGAAAGGCGCAGGCGGCTTCTTCTCCGAACTGGCATTCCAGCCTTTCCCCAAGTTCCTGTTCCCAATCAACCTGCTGCTTGAGGGCGTGGGCCTGATTGCCAAGCCTCTTTCGCTCTCGCTGCGTCTGTTCGGCAACATGTATGCCGGTGAAATGATCTTCATCCTGATCGCGCTGATGTTCGGCGGCGGCTGGATTCTGGCTGTGTTCGGCGGTGCCCTGCAGTGGGCATGGGCGGTGTTCCACATCCTCATCATCACGCTGCAGGCATTCATCTTCATGACGCTGACCATTGTGTATCTGGACATGGCGCACGCCGAGCATCACTGATTTCCGTAGTACCGATTATCTGGTTTCCTGTTTTCAACTTTAATTTTTATTTTTAGGAGCAACAAATGGAAATGACTCAAGCCGTGCTGTTTATCGCTGGTGCCCTGATGATGGGTCTGGGCGCACTCGGTGCAGCCGTCGGTATCGGCATCCTCGGTGGCCGCTTCCTCGAAGGCGCCGCCCGTCAGCCCGAGCTGATCCCGATGCTGCGTACCCAGTTCTTCATCGTGATGGGTCTGGTCGACGCCGTGCCGATGATCGCCGTCGGTCTGGCCATGTACGTTCTGTTTGCCGTTGCCGGTTAATTCGCGGGTTGCTGCGAAACCAGTCGCCAACCCCCGTCTTTAACTCCCGTCATTAAAAGGTGCGGATATGAATTTCAACGCAACTTTGATCGGCCAGTCCATCACGTTCATCTTCTTCGT
The DNA here is from genome assembly GCF_000376425.1 of Thiobacillus denitrificans DSM 12475. Lineage (GTDB taxonomy): Bacteria > Pseudomonadota > Gammaproteobacteria > Burkholderiales > Thiobacillaceae > Thiobacillus > Thiobacillus denitrificans. The sequence continues at coordinate 28,394 of NZ_AQWL01000013.1, forward strand.
GTGGTTCTGCATGAAGTTCGTGTGGCCGCCGATCATGAACGCGCTCGAAACGCGCAAGAAGCAGATCGCCGACGGCCTGGCCGCGGCCGATCGCGGCAGGCACGAGCTGGAACTGGCCGCCAAGAAGGCCGGCGACAACATGCGCGACGCCAAGGCGCAGGCCGCCGAAGTGATCGCCCTGGCTGAAAAGCGTGCGGCGCAGATCATCGAAGAGGCGAAAACGGCCGCCAAGGAAGAGGGCGATCGCCAGCTCGCTGCTGCTCAGGCCAATATCGAGCAGGAAGCCAACCGCGCACGCGAAAGCCTGCGCGAACAGGTCGCCGCGCTGGCCGTGGCCGGCGCGGAGAAAATCCTGCGCCGCGAAGTCAACGCGCAAACGCACGCTGACCTCCTGGGCCAGCTGAAAGCCGAGCTGTAAACCATGAGCGAACTGTCTACCCTGGCACGCCCTTACGCCGAAGCGGTGTTCCGCCTGGCGCAGGGCGAAAACGACCTGACGGGCTGGTCGACACGCGTGCAGTCGCTGGCGCTCATCGTGGCGGACGCCCAGGTGGCGCGCCTGATTGCCGATCCCGCGGTGGCGTCCGAACGCGTGGCTGACCTGATCATCGAGGTGGCCGGAGCCGACCTCGGCGAGCACGGCGCCAATTTCATCAAGGTGCTGTCCGAAAACGACCGCCTGCCGCTGCTGCCCGAGATCAGCGGGCAGTTCGAAACCCTGAAGGCGAGTGCCGAAGGCACCCTCGAAGCCACTATCACCAGCGCCCAGGAACTGACCCAGGCGCAGATCGACGATCTGGTTGCCGGGCTCAAGGCCAAATTCAACCGCGCGGTGAACGTCCAGGTGGCGGTCAATGCCGAACTGATCGGCGGCGCGGTGATCGCGATTGGCGACCAGGTGATAGACGGCTCGGTGAAAGGGCGATTGCAGCGCATGTCTTTCGCGCTGCAAGGCTAATCCGCGCGGCAAGGCGAGTTAACAAGTACCTCACATTTATCGGAACCCGACGGTTCGGAGAACAGAAATGCAATTGAATCCAAGCGAAATCAGCGAACTGATTAAAGCCAAGATCGAAAACCTTGGTGCATCGAGCGAACTGCGCACCCAGGGCACGATCGTGTCCGTCACCGACGGCATCGTCCGCATTCATGGGCTGTCCGACGTGATGTCGGGTGAAATGATCGAAATGCCGGGCAACACCTTCGGCGTGGCGCTCAACCTCGAACGCGACTCGGTCGGCGCGGTGATCTTGGGCGACTACGAACACATCACCGAAGGTGACGTCGCCAAGTGTACCGGCCGCATTCTCGAAGTGCCGGTCGGCCGCGGGCTGCTCGGCCGCGTAGTGAACTCGCTGGGCCAGCCGATCGACGGCAAGGGCCCCATCGCCGCCGACACCACCATGCCGATCGAGCGCATCGCGCCCGGCGTGATCGAGCGTAAATCGGTCGACCAGCCGGTGCAGACCGGCTTGAAGTCGATCGACGCCATGGTGCCGGTCGGCCGCGGTCAGCGCGAACTGATCATCGGCGACCGCCAGACCGGCAAGACCGCGGTCGCGATCGACGCCATCATCAACCAGAAGGGCACCGGCGTGAAGTGTATCTACGTCGCCGTCGGCCAGAAGGCTTCGTCAGTGGCCAACGTGGTGCGCAAGCTGGAAGAGCACGGCGCCATGGACCACACCATCGTCGTCGCCGCCACGGCTGCCGACGCTGCCGCCATGCAGTACATCGCGCCGTACTCCGGCTGCACCATGGGCGAGTTCTTCCGCGACATCGGCGAAGACGCGCTGATCGTGTACGACGATCTGACCAAGCAGGCCTGGGCCTACCGCCAGGTTTCCCTGCTGCTGCGCCGGCCGCCGGGTCGCGAAGCCTATCCGGGCGACGTGTTCTACCTGCACTCGCGCCTGCTGGAGCGCGCCGCGCGCGTCAACGCCGAGTACGTGGAAAAGATCACCAATGGCGCCGTCAAGGGCCAGACCGGTTCGCTGACCGCATTGCCTATCATCGAAACGCAGGCCGGCGACGTCTCCGCCTTCGTGCCGACCAACGTGATCTCGATCACCGACGGCCAGATCTTTCTGGAAACCGACCTCTTCAACGCCGGTATCCGTCCCGCGATCAACGCCGGCCTGTCGGTGTCCCGCGTCGGCGGTGCCGCGCAGACCAAGGTGATCAAGAAGCTCGGCGGCGGTATCCGTCTGGCGCTGGCGCAGTACCGCGAACTCGCGGCCTTCGCCCAGTTCGCCTCCGATCTGGACGAAGCAACCCGCAAGCAGCTCGAGCGTGGCCGTCGCGTCACCGAGCTGATGAAGCAGGCGCAATACTCGCCGATGTCGGTGTCGCAGATGGCGCTGTCCCTGTTCGCGGTCAACAAGGGCTACATGGACGACGTCGAGGTCAACAAGATTCTGCCGTTCGAATCCGCGCTGCTGGCGTTCATGAAGTCGAAGCATGCCGGCATCATGGATACCATCGAAGCCAGCGGCAACCTGGATGAGGCCAGCGAGACGGCACTCACCGCCGCGGTGGAAGAGTTCAAGAAAACCGGCGTCTATTGATAGACCGCGCTGATTTGCAGCCGCTGGTTTAAGGAGGCTGGTTTAAGGAGCAAGTATGGCAGCCGGAAAAGAGATACGGACCAAGATCAAGAGCGTGGAAAACACGCGCAAGATCACCAAGGCCATGGAAATGGTGGCGGCGTCTAAAATGCGCAAGGCGCAGGAACGGATGAAGGCCGCGCGCCCGTACGCCGAAAAAATTGCCCGCGTAGCCACCCATCTGGCCTACGCCCACACGGAATACAAGCACCCGTTCGTGATCGCGCGCGACAACGTCAAGCGCGTTGGCATCGTCCTCATCAGCTCCGACAAGGGCTTGTGCGGCGGTCTCAACACCAATGCCTTCCGCGTGGTGGTGAACCAGATGAAACAGTGGGAAGCTGCCGGCGTCGGCATCGACGTCACCGCGATCGGCAACAAGGGGCTGGGTTTCATGCAGCGTCTCGGCGTCAATGTGGTATCGCAGCTCACCGGCCTGGGCGACACCCCGCACATGGACAAGCTGATCGGCCCGGTCAATGTCATGCTGAATGCCTACATGGAAGGCAGGATCGATGCCCTCTACATCGTCTACAACCGCTTCATCAATACGATGAAGCAGGAACCGACGCTGACCCAGCTGCTTCCGCTGGCGCAGATGGAAGACGCTGAAGAGGCCAGCCTGAAAACGCACTGGGACTATATCTACGAGCCCGATGCCAAACCGGTGGTCGACGGCATGCTGATGCGCTACATCGAATCGCTGGTATATCAGGGCGTGGCCGAGAACATCGCGTGCGAACAGTCGGCGCGGATGGTGGCGATGAAGGCCGCCTCCGACAATGCCAAGGACGTGATCGGCGAGCTGAAGCTGATCTACAACAAAACTCGCCAGGCCGCGATCACCAAGGAACTGTCCGAGATCGTCGCTGGTGCTGCCGCGGTTTAAGGTCAACAGAATTCAATTGATTAGGCCAAGATTTAATTTGATTAGGAAGGCAACATGAGCAACGGAAAAATTGTTCAGATCATCGGCGCCGTGGTGGACGTGGAGTTTTCACGTGACGCCATGCCCAGGGTCTTCGAAGCACTGAAAATGCAGTCCCCGGAGCTGACGCTGGAAGTCCAGCAGCAGTTGGGTGACGGCGTGGTGCGCGCCATTGCAATGGGCTCCACCGACGGCTTGCGCCGCGGCATGGAAGTGCTCTCCACAGGCAACCCGATCCTGGTGCCGGTCGGGCAGGCGACCCTGGGCCGCATCATGAACGTGCTCGGCACGCCCATCGATGAAATGGGCCCGGTGAATACCGACACCCACATGCCGATCCACCGCAAGCCGCCGGCGTACGCCGACCAGGCCGCCACGGTGGAAATTCTCGAAACCGGGATCAAGGTGATCGACCTCATCATGCCGATCGCCAAGGGTGGCAAGGTCGGCCTGTTCGGCGGCGCCGGCGTGGGCAAGACCGTGACCCTGATGGAGCTGATCCGCAATATTGCCGTGGCCCACTCGGGCTTCTCGGTGTTCGCCGGCGTCGGCGAACGCACCCGCGAAGGTAACGACTTCTATCACGAGATGAAGGAAGGCGGCGTGCTGGACAAGGTCGCCCTGGTCTACGGCCAGATGAACGAGCCGCCCGGCAACCGCCTGCGCGTGGCGCTGACCGGCCTGACCATGGCCGAATACTTCCGCGACGAAGGCCGCGACGTGTTGCTGTTCGTCGACAACATCTACCGCTACACCCTGGCCGGCACCGAAGTGTCCGCGCTCTTGGGCCGGATGCCGTCCGCGGTGGGCTACCAGCCGACGCTGGCCGACGAGATGGGCCGCCTGCAGGAGCGTATCACCTCCACCCGCACCGGCTCGATCACCTCGTTCCAGGCCGTTTACGTGCCGGCGGATGACTTGACCGACCCGTCGCCTGCCACCACCTTCGCCCACCTCGATGCGACGCTGGTGCTCTCCCGCCAGATCGCCGAGCTGGGTATCTATCCTGCGGTGGATCCGCTCGATTCGACTTCGCGTATTCTGGATCCGCAGGTCGTCGGCGAAGAGCATTACAACGTCGCCCGCGCGGTTCAGGGCACGCTGCAGAAGTACAAGGAACTGCGCGACATCATCGCGATTCTGGGCATGGACGAACTGTCGCCCGAAGACAAGCTGGCGGTGGCCCGCGCGCGCAAGATCCAGCGCTTCCTGTCGCAGCCTTTCTTCGTCGCCGAAGTGTTCACCGGCGCGCCGGGCAAGTACGTCACGCTGAAAGAAACCATCGCCGGCTTCAAGGCGATCGTCGACGGCGAATACGACCATCTTCCCGAGCAGGCCTTCTACATGGTCGGCCCGATCGAGGAAGCGGTCGAAAAGGCGAAGACGATTCAGTAATGATGAGGGGATAGGAGCCAGGAATCAGGGGAGGCGGTGCGCTGCGCGCCTTTTCCTAGCCTTTAAACCCTGGTTCCTAGACCCTGCATACGAGGTTAAAAAATGGCCATGACACTACACGTCGATATCGTCAGCGCAGAAAAATCACTCTACTCCGGCACCGCCGAAGTGGTGATTGCCCCCGGCACGCGCGGCGAACTCGGCATCTACCCGCGCCACACCCCGTTGTTGACCACGCTGAAGCCCGGTTCGGTACGCATCAAGGTGCCCAACCAGGCCGAAGAAGAACTGGTCTACGTATCCGGCGGCATCCTCGAGGTACAGCCCAATGTCGTTACGATCCTGTCCGACTCTGCAGTTCGCGGCGCCGACCTTGACGAGGCCAAGATTCTCGAAGCTAAACGCGCCGCCGAAGAAGCGATGAAAAACAAGGCGGCCACGATCGATTATGCGCAAGCCCAGGCTGAACTCGCCCAAGCCGTGGCGCAACTGGCTGCAATCAAGAAATTGCGCAAGTTGACCTGATCGACCATCCACTGACAGCCTGAAAAAAGCAACCCGCAGGTTGCTTTTTTTTATGGTGCAAATTATGGTGAAGACATCGAAGCTTGTTTGGTCCGCAAGAAACACAAAGCCCAGAGGGATGAAAAAGCGGATGGAAATACAATGCATGCCTGGTCATACCGTGATCAGCCCAGCAATCATGATTGACCGGAATGAAAGCCGAACATGGTTATTTAATGGGCCAGGCCGCGTGCGGATTAAGCACAAACTGTAAAAACTTGATAAAAAAGCGGGGAGAACCAATTTTCGAGCCATGAATGGGTTTACATTTCGGGCATCGTTGACGAAATTCCGTTTCGCTGGCCCTTAGATATCAATTTATGGACATGGACGGAGGTATGCACTGCATAACTTCCTCAAGACACATCAGAGTTTGTTGAAATTCATCACAGGAGCTTAAACATGCGAGTAACCCCCTTTCTTTTCAGTGTTCTTGGTGCAACTTTGATTTCTGCCGGAGTTGTCAGCGCACAAGCGGCCGAAGGCACTTTTTACGACCCGACCAATGCGGCCAGTCCGACTGGAAAAACCATTGGCTACGAGCTTTTCAGAACTATCGGCTGCCCTGGCAAGGGGCTTCTCGATACGCCTTGCAAGGATATTGACAGCGACGGCGACGGCGTGTTCGATAGCAAGGACAAATGCCCCGGCACGCCGGCTGGCCGCAAGGTCAATGCCGACGGTTGCGAACTGGACAGCGACGGCGACGGCATTGTGGATGGCGAGGACAAATGCCCCACGGTGTACGCCAAAACGGCTGACGGCTGCCCGCCACCTGTCGCCGCAGTCGCGCCGGTAGCGGAACCCGCTCCCGCGCCGGTAGCGGAACCTGCACCTGCACCTGCGCCGGTCGCCGCGCCTGCCCCGAAGGTCCTGAAGCTGGAAGGCGTTAATTTTGATTACGACCAGGCTGTTGTGCGTCAGGAAGACTTCGCTGTCCTCGACCAGGCCGCCGCGACGCTGAAGGAATGGGGTGAAGTGAAGGTGGAAGTTGCGGGTCATACCGATAGCCGGGGCACTGACGACTACAATATGCGCCTGTCCCAGCGCCGCGCCGACGCCGTTCGCAACTACATGGTCGACAAAGGTGTTGCAGCCGACCGCCTGACGGCCAAGGGTTACGGCGAATCCCAGCCGGTTGCCGATAACGGGACTGAGGACGGTCGCTTTCAGAACCGCCGTGTCGAACTGGTGCCGCAACAATAATTGCGCTTTCGTCCAGCACGGACAATTGAATACGGGGGCTTCGGCCCCCGTTTTTTTTTAGCGTCACGCTGGCGCCATCCCGGCTGGCTTAATTATTCGGGCGGACACGCTCAGGCTTTATACTTGGCGCGGGTTTTGCTGCCCCATTTATTTTGCTGACGCGATACATTCCACACGACACGAATGCATTCCATGCTTGAAATCCTGATTCTCGCAGCGGGCAAGGGCACCCGCATGCGCTCCGATCTGCCCAAGGTGCTGCATAAGCTGGCGGGCAAATCCCTGCTCGGGCATGTGGTGGATACGGCCCATGACCTCGGCGCGGCGCAGACCTGCGTAGTGTATGGCTTCGGTGGCGAGGCGGTACCGCAGGCGATGGCTGACGACAAGCTGACGTTTGTGCTTCAGGCCGAACAGCACGGCACGGGGCATGCAGTGAAGCAGGCGCTGCCGCGACTTTCGGACACCAGCGTGACGCTGGTGCTGTATGGCGACGTTCCGCTGATCCATGCCGCCACCTTGCAACCGCTGGTGGCGGCGGCGCAGGCCGGCCGGCTGGGCCTGCTGACGGTCGACCTGGCGCAGCCCGACGGTTATGGCCGCATCGTGCGCGAGAACGGCAGGGTGGTGCGCATCGTCGAGCACAAGGACGCGACGCCGGCCGAGCGCGCGATTCAGGAAGTCAACACCGGCATCCTTGCGGTGGCGACGCGTCGCCTCAAACAATGGATAAACGAACTGAAGAATGAAAATGCGCAGGGTGAGTACTATCTCACCGACATCATCGCGCTGGCGGTGCGCGACGGGGTGGCAGTCGACACCCACCAGCCGGCATTCGAGTGGGAAGTGCTGGGGGTGAACAGCAAGGCGCAGCTGGCCGGGCTCGAACGCATCCACCAGGACGAGATCGCACAGGCGCTGCTCGAGGAGGGCGTGACGCTGATGGACCCGGCACGGCTCGACGTGCGCGGCACCCTGAAGTGCGGGCGCGACGTGGTGATCGATGTCAATTGTGTGTTTGAAGGACGCGTGGAACTGGGCGATGACGTGCAAGTGGGCGCTAACTGCGTGTTGCGCAACACCCGTGTCGCCAACGGGACGCGGATCGACGCCTTTACCCTGGTCGACGATGCCGTCATCGGCGAAGCCAACCGGCTGGGACCGTTTTCACGCATCCGTCCCGGTACCCGGCTTGCGCGCGACGTGCACGTCGGCAACTTTGTCGAGATCAAGAACAGCCAGATCGACGACGGTTCCAAGATCAACCACCTGTCCTACGTCGGTGACACCACCATGGGGAAAAAGGTCAACATCGGCGCCGGCACCATCACCTGCAATTACGACGGCGCGAACAAGCATCGCACGGTAATCGGGGATGAAGTGTTCGTGGGCTCGGACACGCAGCTGGTGGCACCCGTTACGGTCGGCAAGGGGGCGACGCTGGGCGCCGGCACTACGCTGACCAAGGACGCGCCTGCCGGCGAACTCACCTTGTCGCGGGCGAAGCAGTTCACCATCGGCGGCTGGAAACGCCCGGCCAAACAGAAAAAGGAAGGCTAATCATGTGCGGTATAGTCGGCGCGGTGGCGCAGCGCAACGTCGTTCCTATCCTGCTCGAAGGCCTGCGGCGGCTGGAATACCGCGGCTACGACTCGGCGGGCCTGGTCACCGTCAACGGCGGCCTCAAGCGGGTGCGCAGCGTGGGCCGCGTAGCCGCGCTGGCGGACGACTGCGCGGCGCAGCAGATACACGGCCATCTTGGCATCGCGCATACGCGCTGGGCGACGCACGGCGCGCCGTCGGAAGCCAATGCGCATCCGCATGTCAGCGGTAGCCTGGCGGTAGTGCATAACGGCATTATCGAGAACCATGAAGCCCTGCGTACCCGGCTCAAGTCCGCCGGGTTTGCCTTTTCCTCGGAAACCGACACCGAGGTCATCGCGCATCTGGTCAATCTGTATTACCACCAGTCGAAAGACCTGCTCGCGGCCGTGCGTGCCGCGGTAGCCGAGCTTGAGGGCGCCTATGCCATCGGCGTCGTGAGCGAAGACGCGCCCCATCGGCTGATCTGCGCGCGCAGGGGCAGCCCGCTGCTGATCGGGCTGGGTATCGAGGAAAATTTCATTGCTTCCGACGTCTCGGCGCTGCTGCCGGTGACTCAGCGGGTGATGTATCTGGATGAAGGCGATGTCGCCGACATCGGGCTGCTGGCGGTGACGGTGTACGACGCCGCGGGCAACCGGACCGACCGCAGCGTGCACATCTCCGAGTTGTCGGCCGACATGGCCGAACTTGGCAACTACCGTCATTTCATGCAGAAGGAAATCCACGAGCAGCCGCGCGCGCTGACCGATACCCTGCTGACCGCGGTGGCACAGGATCATATCCAGCCCGAATGGTTCGGCTTCGACGCCGCCGAGGTGCTGGCCAGGGTAAACGCGGTGACTTTCCTCGCCTGTGGCACCAGCTTCCATGCGGCGAAAGTGGCCACGTACTGGCTGGAAGAGATCGCGGGGATTCCGGCGCATGCGGAAATCGCCAGCGAATACCGTTATCGCACGTCGGTGCCCAATCCCGATGCGCTCGTCGTCACCATCTCGCAGTCGGGCGAAACCGCCGACACGCTGGCGGCGCTGAACCACGCCAGGGAACTGGGCCAGGACAAGACGCTGACCATCTGCAACGTGCCCGAATCGGCGCTTACCCGCGCATCGCGGCTGAAATTCCTCACCCGTGCCGGCCCGGAGATCGGCGTTGCCTCGACCAAGGCCTTCACCACCCAACTCGCCGCTCTGTTCCTGCTGACCCTGGTGCTGGCCAAGCTGCGCGGCCGCCTCACCGCGCAGCAGGAAGCCGCACACCTGGCGGCGCTGCGCAGCCTGCCGAATAAGGTGCAGCAGGTGCTGGCGCTGGAGCCGCAGGTCGAAGCCTGGTCGCAGCGCTTCGCCAACAAGCAGCACGCGCTGTTCCTCGGCCGCGGCGTGCATTATCCGATCGCCCTTGAAGGCGCGCTGAAGCTGAAGGAGATTTCCTACATCCACGCCGAAGCCTACCCGGCGGGTGAGTTGAAACACGGCCCGCTGGCGCTGGTGGACGAGGACATGCCGGTGATCGCCATCGCCCCCAACGACCAGCTGATCGAAAAGCTGAAGTCGAATCTGCAGGAAGTGCGCGCGCGCGGCGGTGAACTGTATGTGTTCGCCGACGGCGACGTGCACATTGAGGAGTCGGCCTTCGTGCACGTCATCAAACTGCCCGGTGGCCGCAACGGCGCCCTGTCGCCAATTCTGCATACCGTGACGCTGCAGATGCTGTCGTATCACGCCGCCCTGCAAAAAGGCACTGACGTGGACAAGCCGCGCAACCTGGCGAAATCGGTAACCGTGGAGTGAGGCCGGAGATCCGCGGCGCATCCGTGCTGCGGAATCGAATGGTGCGGCTCAGTGCCGCTTGTGGTCTTCCTTCAGCGCCAGAGTGGCGACCTGGACCCGGTTGCGCAAGCCGAGTTTTTCCATGATGTTGCGCAGGTGATTGCGCACGGTGTTTTCGGACAGGGTCATCTTGTAGGCGATGGCTTTGTTCGACAGTCCTTCCTTCACGTGGTCGACGATTTCCATTTCGCGCGCGGTCAGCGCGGACAGCGCGCTGTTATTGAGTTCGCCGCGCGCCATCTTCTGCATGATGTTGAGCGGGAAGCTGCTCTGGCCGTCGCATACGCTGCGAAGCGCTGCCAACACCTGGTCGGGTTCGCTGGATTTGATGACGTAGCCATCGACGCCGGACGAGATGGCTTCGGAGATTTCCTCGTCGGAATCGGCAATGGTGAGCATGATGACCTTGATGCCGAGGTCGCGCAGGTCGGAGACGAGATCCAGACCGTCCGCATCGGGCAGCGACCGGTCGAGCAGCGCGGCATCGGCCCGGTTGCCTGCCGCCAGCCAAGCGCGCAGTTCAGCGGCGTTGGCCAGCTGCGCGGTCAGGGTCAGGTCCGGTTCCTGCTGGATATAGCCCGCCACGCCCATACGCAGGAGCGGGTGGTCGTCGATGAGGATGATGTTCAAAGGGGCTGGCATCGGTGTTCCGCGGAGGGTGTGTGGCTGCCGTCAGGCAGGCGCTTCGCCATTATGTCGGCAAGCCGCGCGGCTTGCGCGGGGCTTTCTCGAATATTAAATCATAGACCGGGTTCGGTAGCCATTTCATCGCGCGCGCAGCCCACGCCATCTGCCAGGGAATGACAGTGTAGGAACGCCGCCGCGCAATGCAGTGCGCCACCCTGGCCGCCGCCGTCCGTGCGTCCATCTTGAACGGCATGGCATAGGAATTGACGCGCGTCATCGGGGTGTCGATGTAGCCGGGCGCAACGGTGACGACGGCGATGCCGCGCGCTTTCAGTTCCAGCCGCAGCGCTTCGAGGTAGACGGTGGCGGCGGCTTTCGATGCCGAGTAGGCGCCGCCGCCCGGCAGGCCGCGCACCCCGGCCACGCTAGAAATCGCGCACAGCACGCCGCCGTTCGATTGCATGGCGGCGATGAAGGGCTGGAAGGTGTGCACCAGCCCCAGCACGTTGGCGTCCATCACGGCACGGAACACCGGCGCGTCAGCAGCTTCCTCGGTGAGGGTGCCGATGCTGATGCCCGCTGCGGCAATCACGATGTCGGGTACGCCGATATCGTTCAAGAAAGTCCCGGCCGCGTTCTGCATGGTGGCGGCATCGCAGACGTCGGCCTGATACAGCCGCGCGTCCAGCCCGGCGGCGGTGTCCTGCAAGCCAGCCAGGCGGCGCCCGGCCAGTCCCAGCTGCGCGCCTGACGCACCGTAGTGCCGGGCCAGCGCTGCGCCCAGGCCGGAACTGGCGCCGGTGATGAAAACCCGCAACGGGGAGCTCACGCTGGCGAAGGGTTTAGCTCAAACCCGCGGCGGCCGCACGCATCAGGCACTGCGCTATCTGGCGGCTTTCTTGCCGCTGCGCTCGGCGCGCGCCTTGACGATGAGCTGGTCGAGCACTTCGAACAGGCGCGGTTCGCTGCCGGCCATCGACTGCGAGGTGGTGTATTTGCCATCGATGATGAAAGCCGGCACGCCGTTGATGCCGTAGGTGGCAGCAAGCCGCGCGCCCTGCGTAGCCTTGGATTGCGTGGAGAAGGAGTTGTAGATCGCCTCGAATTTCTTGCGGTCGACGCCCTGTTTGGCGATCCAGCCGCCCAGCACCGCCGGGTCGTTGAGATTGATTTCTTCCACATGGTAGGCGTCGAACACCTTGTTGTGCAGCTTGCCAAGAAGGTTCATCTGCTCCAGCGTGTAGTAGAGCTTGGCGCCGGGCATCCAGTCGTCCCGGAATACCGCCGGCACGCGGCGAACCTGCGCATCCCTGGGCAGCGTCTTCAGCCAGGCGGTGAGGCCGGGCTCCAGCTGGAAGCAGTGCGGGCAGCGGTACCAGAAGAACTCCAGCACTTCGACCTTGTTGCCGGTGGTGACCGGCTGCGCGTTGCTCAAGCGGGTGTAATCGCGGCCTTCGACAGCGGCATTCGGGGCGGCAAAAGCGGACAAGGACAATACGGCGGCGGCCAGCATGGCCAATGCGCGGGTGAACATCAAGGCGTCTCCTGTGGGGTGGGAACTTCTTTGACCAGTGTGGCCGGGATATTGTTCTGCGTCAGCAGGCTGCGGGTGCGGTTGACTTCGTCCATGGCCCGGAAGGGGCCGACACGCACCCGGTGGAATACGCCCTTGTCGCCGAGGTCGCTGGTCTGGATGGCGGTTTCGATGCCGAGCAGGGCCAGTTGCGCTTTCAGATTGTCGGCATCGGCCGGGTTCTGGAACGCGCCGGCCTGCAGGTAATACAGGGGCGAGGCCGCTGCGCTATCCGCTGCGGGCGGCAGTGGGCCGGGGGACGCATCGCCGGGCAGCACTTTGTAGAAGTCGAAGCTGGGCGCGGCCTCCGGCGTGGCGGGTACGGCAGGCGCGGCGGGCGTTGACTTGGCCGGCGCCGATTCCGGCGCGGCGAACCTGAAAGGGTTGTTGCCGGTGATCCACAGCGCCACGCCCACGGCAAGCACCGCGCCGACGATGAGGCCGATCAGCACGCCGGTGAAAATGGAACTGCCGCCGGAGCGGCCGGACTTGCGGGATGCGGGTTTTGCCATACTTACATTTTCTCCGGGGCGGATACGCCGAGCAAGGCCAGGCCGTTGACGATCGCAATGCGGGTGGCGTCGGCCAGCGCGAGGCGGGCGAGTTTCGTCGTCACCTCGTCGACCAGGAATTTCTCGGCGTTGTACCAGGCGTGGAAATCGCCCGCCAGCGTTTGCAGGTAATGCACCAGCAGGTGCGGCGCCAGTTCGCGTGCGGCGGTGGCGACGACTTCCGGGTATTCGGCCAGGCGCTGCAGCAGCACGAGTTCATGCGACGCGGTCAGCGGCGCGAGGTCGGCGCTGTCGAGCGCGGCGGCCTGCCCGCCCCATTCTTCGAACACCCGGCAAATCCGGGCATGGGCATACTGCACGTAGTACACCGGGTTGTCGTTGTTCCTGGCGAGCGCGAGATCGACGTCGAACACATATTCGGTGTCGGCCTTGCGCGACAGCAGGAAGAAGCGCACCGCGTCCTTGCTGGTCCATTCGATGAGGTCGCGCAGGGTGACGTAGCTGCCGGCGCGCTTGGAGATCTTCACTTCCTCGCCGCCGCGCATGACGCGCACCATGGTGTGCAGCAGATAGTCCGGATAGCCTTCGGGGATGCCGACGTTGGCTGCCTGCAGGCCGGCGCGCACCCGCGCGATGGTGCCGTGGTGGTCGGTGCCCTGGATATTGATCGCGCGCTCGAAACCGCGCTCCCACTTGGCGATGTGATAGGCGACGTCGGGCACGAAATAGGTGTAGGTGCCGTCGGACTTCTTCATCACGCGGTCCTTGTCGTCGCCGTAGTCGGTGGTTCTGAGCCACAGCGCGCCGTCCTGCTCGTAGGTCTTGCCGGCGTCGACGAGCTTGCCCACCGTCGCTTCGACGCGGCCGTCGATATACAGGCTCGATTCCAGGTAGTAGTGGTCGAAGCGCACCGCGAAGGCCTTGAGGTCGAGGTCCTGCTCGTGGCGCAGGTAGGCGACGGCGAACTGACGGATCGAGTCGAGGTCGTCGGCGTCGCCCGACGCGGTGAATGTGCGGTCGTCCGACTTCACCGTCTTTCCGGCCAGGAAGTCGGCCGCGATGTCGGCGATGTAGTCACCGTTGTAGGCCGCTTCCAGCCATTCGGCGTCACCCGGCTTCAGGCCCTTCGCCCGCGCCTGCACGCTGTTGGCGAGCGTGGCGATCTGCACCCCGGCGTCGTTGTAGTAGAACTCGCGATGCACGTCCCAGCCCTGCGCCGCGTACAGGTTGCAGATGGCGTCACCGAGCGCGCCCTGGCGGCCATGGCCGACGTGCAGCGGACCGGTCGGGTTGGCGGAAACGAACTCGACCAGCATCCTGTGACCGATACCCGCATCGCCGCGGCCGAATTGCGCGCCGGCCGCACGGATCTGCGGCACGAGGCCGTGCCAGGCGGCGGGCGCGAGATGGAAGTTGATGAAGCCAGCGCCGGCGATTTCCGCCCTGGCGATCAGTGGCGATTTCGGCAGTTCGGTGAGGAGCAGCTGCGCCAGTTCGCGCGGGTTCTTCTTCAGCGGACGCGCCAGCTGCATCGCCGCGTTGCTGGAAAAATCGCCGTGGGCGGGGTTTTTCGGACGTTCGATCTCGAGGCTGACCGCGGCGTCGGGCGCCACCGTTTCGAGGGCTTCGCCGATCAGCAGGGCGATCTGTTCTTTAAGCGGATGGGTGTCGGACATGATTACAAAGAGGAGGGAGCAAGCCGCGCATCCTCAGTGTTCGGAAATGGGTAGTCGGCGATTATAAGCGCCGCGCGCGAGGCATCAAAACACCAGGGGATCGATATCGAGCGACCAGCGCGCCACGCGTGGCCGGATGTCGTCGAGTCGAGGCCGCCAGTCGCGTACGAAGGCCTGCAGTGCCTGACGCGAGGCCGACTGCACCAGCAGCTGCGCACGTTCCAGGTTGGCCACGCGCGCCATCGGCGCCGGGATGGCGCTGAACACGCTGACGCCGGCGCTTTCGGGCGCCAGCGTCGCGGCGCGCTGCAGGAAGGCCAGCGCCGTGTCCATGGCGGTGGCCTCGGCGCGCAACAGTACTTGTCGGGTGACGGGCGGCAGTTCGAGTTGGCGGCGCTCGGCCAGCAGTTCGCGCGCATAGCCGGGATAGTCGTGGCGCTGCAGGTAGCGGAACAGCGGATGGTCCGGGAAGGCGGTCTGGATCAGCACGCGGCCGGGCTTGTCGGCGCGCCCGGCACGTCCCGCCACCTGCATCAGCTGGGCGAACAGGCGTTCGGTGGCGCGGAAGTCGGGGCTATAGAGCGCACCGTCGGTGTCGAGGATCAGCGCCAGCGTCATGTCGGGAAAGTCGTGGCCCTTCGCCAGCATCTGCGTGCCGACCAGAATGTCGACCTCGCGTGCCCGCACCGATTCGCCGAGCGCTGTCCAGGCGCGCGGCCGCATGGTGTCACGGTCGATGCGGCGGATGCGCGCGGCGGGCAGCAGGGCGGCGAGCGTTTCCTCCAGCCGCTGGGTGCCTTGGCCGAGCGGCTTGAGATCAGGATTGCCGCAGCCTGGACACTCGGCCGGGATGCGCGTCTCGAATCCGCAGTGGTGGCACTTCAGGCGGTGCGCAGTACGGTGCAGCACCAGCCGTGCCGAGCAGCGCGGGCAGGGCGACACCCAGGCGCAGCTCGGGCAGTATAGCGCCGGCGCGTAGCCGCGCCGGTTGAGGAAGACCAGGCTCTGCTCGCCGCGCGCCAGCGTGTCGGCCAGCGCCTGCAAGGCGGGGCGGGTGAGGCCGTTGTCGAGCGGGATGTGTTTCAGGTCGACCAGCTCGATGTCCGGCAGCCGGGCCTGGCTGATGGCGCGCTGCTTCAGTTCGATTAGTTGATAGCGCCCATTCAGGGCCTGGGCGTAGCTTTCCAGCGACGGCGTGGCCGAGCCGAGCACCACGGGGACATCGGCCTGCTTGCCGCGCGCGATGGCGACGTCGCGCGCCGAATAGCGCAGTCCATCCTGCTGTTTGAACGAGCCGTCGTGCTCCTCGTCCACTACGATCAGCCCCAGCCGTGGCAAGGGCGCGAATACCGACAGCCGGGTGCCGAGCAGCAGATCGCAGCCGGGCGCGGCGAGCCAGTTTTCGGTGCGCGCGGTTTCGCCGAGGCCGCTGTGCAGGGCGGCGATAGGGCGTCCGGGAAAGCGGCGGCGGAAATGCCGCTCCAGTTGCGGGGTGAGGGCAATTTCGGGAATCAGCACCAATGCCTGTTTATTCGCCGCCAGTACCGCGTCGATCAGGCGCATATACAGCTCGGTCTTACCGCTGCCGGTGACACCGTGGACCAGGTGCACGCCGAACTGCGCGAGCGCAGGCAGTAGGCGGTCGAGCGCTGCCTGCTGCTCGGCGGTCGCGGCAGGTGCCGGGGAAGGGTCGCTGCGCAGCAGCGGATCGTCCGCCGCGCTGCCCGTCGCCTGCGGCGGCAGCCGCGCCCATGCGGCCCAGCCGGCGGCGACCAGCGCGGCCGCGTGGCGGCCCTGCTTCTGCGCACGCAAGCGGTCGCGCGTCTGCGGCGCCGCGCGCAAGGCGTCGAGCAGCGCGCGTTGTGCCCTGGCGCGTGCGGCGGGTTGCGCCGCCCGCCCGGCTTCGGTCAGCAGCAGCCAGGGGGTTCCGGCAACGAACGGCGTGGCGTTGCGCAGGCGCGGCGGCAGCGTGGCCAGCAGGATCGCGCCCAGCGGGTAGTGGTAATAATCGGCGCAAAACTGCGCCAGGCGGAGGATGTCGGGAGACAGCGCGGGGCGATCGTCCAGCACGCGGATCAGATGGCGCAGCTTGCCGGCCTCGACGGCGCTGTCTGCGGCCGTGCCTAGCGCGACGCCGACCTGGCGGGTGCGGCCGAACGGGACTTCGACCAGGCTGCCTGGCGGCACCGCAGCAAGACCGTCCGGCAGGCGGTAATCGAACAACCGGTGGAGCGGCGTATCGAGCGCGACCTGAAGGATGGACAGCATCAGTTAGTGGCGAATCTTGGTTGAGTGTTCGTAAAAATCAACTAGGTAGCTGTTATAAAAGACGTATTTGATATTTTCCACGCAGGCTGTGGATAATTGTGTGGGTGATTCGTGTCAATCGCTCCCAAACGCCCGTATTCAGGCGGGTCGGCGTCGCCGGCTAAAAAGTAGGCAATTCGGTAAGTTTTTAATTTTCATGGACTTACAAACGAGGCTTGGCTGTCAAGCGTTTAACGCAAAAAAATCTCGTCAACGCCAAAACTGTGCATAAGTAATACTGCTTTTAGCTAAAAGTCGCCCCTTGCGCACCGTGCTGATGCGCAAGGCCTTGTTTACTCTAATTTTGTTGCTGAATGCCGGCAATCACCCAGCCGCCCTGACCGCTGGCGGGTTTGCTGAGGTGCCAGACTTCGTCGAGCGGCATGGCGCCCTGGTCGGCGGATTCGCGAATGAGGCCGGTGAAGCGCACGCTGACAAGATGGCGGTTGTTTTCGTCGACGGCTTCCAGCACCTCGGCATTGAGTGTCATCACGTCGGTCGTTTGCGCGGCGTCGCCGCGCTCGGCCAGCTGCATCGACAGTTCGGCAAATATTTCAGGCGAGGTGAAAGCGCGCAGGTCATCCAGGTTGCCGGCGTCGAAGGCGGCTTGCAGGCGAATGAAGTTGAGCTTGGCTTCGCGCGCGAAGGCGTCGGCGTCGAATCCGGGCGGGAAGGAATGCGCGGCTGCGCTGCCGCTCAGCGCGGCGGGGCTGGCGTCGAATGCCGCGGCCGCACCAGGATTCGTCGCGCCGGCCGGCATGCCGGCGTACTGCATCGCGGGTGCGCGGGCCGGCGCATTGCGGCGCATGAAGAAGCGGAACAGCATGAAAGCGGCCAGTGCCAGCAGTGCCAGCATCAGGAAATTGGCCATTTCTTCACCCATTCCCAGGTGCGAGAACAGCGCGGCCAAGCCCAAACCTGCGGCGAGGCCGGCAATGGGGCCCATCCAGGAATTTTTCTTCGGTGCGGCCGTCGGTGCAGCACCGGGCTGCTGGCGCTGTGGCGCGGGCGCGACATTCTGTTTGGCCGGGGCAGTGCGCTGCATGCCGAAGGATTTGCCGCCGCCCATGCGCCGGGCTTCGGCGTCGTGCACGACGAAGCCGAAGCTGATGAAAAGAGCAAACAGGCTGATCAAGATGCGTTTCATGGTAGGTCCCGATAAAGGTAAAGCTGGAATTAAGGCGCTGCAGGGTGAAAAAGTTCGCTCCGGCGCTATGCAGAAGCGGGCGCGGCGCGGACGGCGCGGCTGCGGCTGTGCACGGCCTCGACCAGCACACTGACGTTGTCCGGGTTGGTGAACTGTGAAATGCCGTGGCCGAGGTTGAACACGTGGCCGGGGTGGTTGCCGTAGCTGTCGACGATGCGATGGGCCTCGGCGCGGATGCTGTCGGGTGTGCCGTGCAGGGCGCAGGGGTCGAGGTTGCCCTGCAGCGCCACCTTGTCGCCGACCCGGCGGCGTGCCTCGCCGATGTCGACGGTCCAGTCCAGCCCCACCGCATCGGCACCGATGCCGGCCATGGCTTCCAGCCAGTTGCCGCCGCCCTTGGTGAAGATGATGCTGGGGACGCGGCGGCCTTCGCGTTCCTTGATCAGGGCGGCGACGATGCGCTCCATGTAGTCGAGCGAGAATTCCTTGTAGGCGTGGGGGGTGAGGCTGCCGCCCCAGGAATCGAAAATCATCACCGCCTGGGCGCCGGCTTCGATCTGCGCGTTGAGGTAGTCGATCACCGCCCGGGTGTTCACTTCCAGGATGCGGTGCAGCAGGTCGGGGCGGCTGTACAGCATGGTCTTGATGTGGCGGTAGTCGTCCGAGCTGCCGCCTTCGACCATGTAGCAGGCCAGCGTGTAGGGGCTGCCGGAAAAGCCGATCAGCGGCACCGAGCCGTCGAGCGCGCGGCGGATGCTTCTGACCGCGTCCATCACGTAGCCGAGCTTGTCGGTCGGATCGGGGGCGGAGAGGTCGCGGATCTCCCACTCGTCGCGCAACGGGCGCTCGAAGCGCGGGCCCTCGCCCTGCGCGAAGTACAGGCCGAGGCCCATGGCGTCGGGCACGGTGAGGATGTCGGAAAACAGAATCGCGGCGTCGAGCGGATAGCGCGCCAGCGGCTGCAGCGTCACCTCGGTTGCCAGGTCGGGCGTCTTGCACAGGGTCAGGAAATCGCCGGCGCGCGCGCGGGTGGCGTTGTATTCCGGCAGATAGCGCCCGGCCTGGCGCATCAGCCAGAGCGGGGTGTGGTCGGTGGGCAGGCGCTGCAGCGCGCGCAGAAAAGTTTCGTTTTTGAGAGCGGGCATGGCAGTAGCCACAAAATAGGGCCGGGATGCAAAGCCGGCATTCTAGCAGGCTTGGCATCCCGGCCTTGAGACGCGGGCGGTCAGCTGCGGCGGAAGTGCCATTCGCCGCGCCCGGACGGGCACGCCAGCACGTCGTGCGGCGCGCGGCCGTTGACGGCAAGTGTGGCGTAGCGGCAGCCGTCGCGTGCGTCGCCGCGCGGCGTGAAGCGGTAGTCGTGGCCATCGCGGTGCCATGCCACCGGGACGCCCGGGCGACCGAGTTCCAGCGCGTGGCCCATGCAGGCGCGGTCGCGCTCGTCCATGCTGTCGCCGACGGCGTGTCCCAGCACCGCGCCGAGCACGCCGCCGACCACCATGCCGACTACGCGATCGTCGCGGCCGGCCACCTGGCTGCCGATGACGGCGCCGGTGACCCCGCCGATCACTGCCCCGATCTCATCGCGGTTGCAGCGGCCTGACGAAATGCCGTAATCGTGGGCATACGCCACCCCGCTTTTGCCCTGGTAATGCCGGGCTTTTTTATGATGCTTGCGGTCATGGTCGTGATCGTAGTGCTTTTTGTAATAGCCGTGCGCGGGCGCATGGCCGGGCGGGTTGGCCAGCGCCGGGCCGGCGGCCACCAGTGCGGCCAGGGCCAGAGTGACGGATGCCTTCATGGGATGCTCCTTGCTTGTCGCGATTGAGGTTTAACGGCGAAACGCGGTTGTGCTGTAGCGGCAGGCGCCAACCCGCGCGCCGTGCCGGCCCTAATTGAAGCGGGACGGATGGCCGTGGGCATAACGCGCCTGGCGGTCATGTTTTTCAGCCTTGATGTTGTGGCTGGCAAGGTCCAGGGCATGGTTCAGACGCTTGAATTCACGCGCATCGATCATGCCATCTGCACGGAAACGCTGTTCCATGGCACGGATTCTGTGCTGTTCGCCCATCAGTTCGCGGAATTCAGTGCGGCTCAGATGCCTGCCATGCATGCCGCTCTGGATGCGTTCCATCTGCTGTGCCTGGCGTGCATCGATCTGTTGGCTGTATGCCCGGGTTTGCTGATGGGCCTGCCTGTGTCCGTCGCCGCCGTGCGTCCAGCCGGCCTGCGCGCCGGTTGCCGTCAGGCCCAGTGCCAGAATGCCGAGGGCGGTTGTCATCAGGGTGTTTTTCATGGTGCGACTCCTTTTGGTTGAGTGATGCCGCTGCCGGGGTGTTTCGTCAGCGGACAACTGCACTGTAAGGAGGCCGTGTAAGCGGGATGTTTGGGGCTGGTAACGGGGTGTAACGCAATGTAACGCAGGGAGGGGTCATGTTTTGCGGCATCGTGCCGATATACCCTGCCGTACAGGGCGATCTTCGCGTCTGGCTTTACCCGTCCCCGTTCCACGCATGAAAATCGACCGGCCGCACTGCGGCCGAATATGTAATTAAGTTAGAATTTTCGACTTTTCTAAAAATTAACAAGCAGAATCCCCAGGAGAACCCCGATGCAACTGAATAAACTCGCGGCCACGCTTGCCGCGCTGGGCACGGTTGTGCCCGGCTTGGCCATGGCTACCAACGGCATGCTCATGGAAGGCTACGGCCCCATCGCTGCAGGCATGGGCGGCGCGTCCATGGCCTATGACAACGGCACCGCAGCGATGGCCAACAACCCCGCGACGCTGGCGATGATGGCCGAAGGCAGCCGCCTCGACGTGATGGTGGGTTTCGTCGGTCCCGACGTCGCAACCCCGGGCGTGGGCAAATCCAGCGCCGACGCCTTCTACATGCCGGCGATCGGCTATGTGAAGAAGCAGGACAAGCTGACCTGGGGTGCCGGTATCTACGGCCAGGGTGGCATGGGCACCGAGTACGCCGGTGGCGACATGGCGCAGGTGGGTGTCGGCCGCGTGATTTTCCCGCTGGCCTATGCCGTCAACGACCGCTTCAACATCGGCGGCAGCGTCGACGTCGTGTGGGCCGGGATGGACATGGTGGTCACGAATTTCGGCATCGACTTCAAGGACGACAGCGACTTCAGCGGCGCGGCGAAGGGCTACAGCGTCGCGGCCAAACTCGGCTTCACCTACAAGCTCAGCGGCGCGCTGACCGTCGGCGGCGTCTACCAGACCGCCGGCAACCTGCCCGATCTCAAGGGCGACGGCTACCGGGTCGAAGGCTTCGACATGCCGGCGATAGTCGGTCTCGGCGTGAGTTGGCAGGCGAACGACCGGCTGATGGTCGCGGCCGACGTCAAGGACGTGCTGTGGGGCGACAGCATGAATACTGTGA
The DNA here is from genome assembly GCF_000376425.1 of Thiobacillus denitrificans DSM 12475. Taxonomy (GTDB): domain Bacteria; phylum Pseudomonadota; class Gammaproteobacteria; order Burkholderiales; family Thiobacillaceae; genus Thiobacillus; species Thiobacillus denitrificans. The sequence continues at coordinate 49,764 of NZ_AQWL01000013.1, forward strand.
CCATCCATTATCCGGGGGGGGCTGGAACGGCGCCGTTCACGCAGAACTGGGACGACCAGATCGCGGTGTCGCTGGGCCTGTCCTACAAGTTCACCGACGCATTCACCGGCCGCGTGGGCTACAACCATGGCAAGAACCCCATCCCCGATCAGCACGTGAGCTACCTGTGGCCGGCGATCGTCGAGGACCACTACACCGTCGGCTTCGGCTACGCCATCGGCTCGCAGTCCGAGTTCAACTTCGCTCTCAGCTATGTGCCGGAGGTTTCGGTGACGGGGACGAACGTGGTCACGCCGCCTTTCGGCAACGGCGGCGTGACCACCGAGCACAGCCAGCTGAACTGGCAACTGATGTACAGCTACACATTCTGATCGACGAGTCGAGCGGCAAACAGGCCGGGTAGCCGGCGTGTTTGCCGCGCTACTCGGTTTTTATGCCGGTCTGCCCCCCGGCATCGTCCAGCGGGCGCCCGCTTTCTTCCGCCGGCGCCGGGGCCTCGTTAATCTGCGGCTGCGGCTCTTCCCTGAGCGTCTGTGCGGCCTGGTCGACCTGCTCGCCCGCCCGTTCGGCCGTGTCGGTGTTGTCGCAGCCGTTCAGGATCAGCAGGCTGGTCAGTAGCGCCAGCACGCTATAAGAGGCATGCCAGGGATGGGTGCGTTTGGATCTTGGCGGGATGGCGGAGGTGATCCCGGCCCCGTTCCATTCATATAGCTGCATGTGTTCGTCGTTGAGGTGTTGCATGGTCGTGCGCATGTCGGTTCTCCTGGTTCTATCGGATAAGCGGCGGCGGGCGTACCCCGCCGCCGGCCTGATCCCGCAGTCGTCGGTCAACGCTTGACCTGCAGGTCGTTCTTGATGCCTTTCACGCCCTCGACACTGCGCGTGATTTTTTCGGCCTGGGCAATCTGCGATTCGTCTTTCACCCAGCCGGACAGCTGGACCGTGCCCTTGCTGGTTTCCACGTTGACGTCCAGACCCTTCACGCCTTCGTCCTTCAGCAGCAGCGCCTTGACCTTGGCGGTGATCCAGGCGTCGTCGACATATTTGCCGGCCTTGTTGCGGTCATTGTTGGCATTGGCGAGGGTGAATTCGTCGCTGCTCAGGCGGTTGTCGCGGTTGGCGTCGCCTGCGCGAAAAGCCTGTTCCTGACCGCCTTGCGCCTGGAATTCTTCCAGGCTGACGGTGCCGTCGCCATTGCTGTCATACGCCTTGAAATCGGACGCTGCGGGAGCGGCCAGGGCCGGTGCTGCGACGCAGACGCTCAGCACGCCGGCAAGGGTGAAATCAAGGAAGCGCGGATCAAAGGATTTCATGTCTATCTCCTGTAAAGAGTCGATCTGAATGCAGGTGCACTCGAACCGCTATCCAGCGACAACCGTGCCAGCCGAATTTTAATCAATGAAATCATACGGATAGAAATCCATGCTGGAACGGGCGAACGGGCTGTCCGGGAGAAGGCGGGCTGATTTGTCTCCTGTCGGCGACAGATAGGGGTGCTCTTTCTCAAGCGATTGTTTTTATTTGGCTATTTTGTATGAGCCCAGCGACATCCGGGAAGGATGGGGGAACGACGCATAAAAAAGGGAGCCAGGCTCCCGGGTCATGCGATGCAGCGGTTTTACAGCGTAGGCGGCCTGCGGCCTGCGGCCAGTAATGCCAGAAACATCACCAGACCGACGGCGAACAGGACTTTGGCGATCCAGGCTGCAGTACCGGCCACGCCGGCAAAGCCAAAAACTCCGGCGATGATGGCGACGATCAAAAACGTAATGGCCCATCCGAACATGACACTCTCCTTTCCGGTTGATGAAGGCGCACAAAGGCGATACCCGATCCACGCAGAAGATGTGCCAGATAAATAATCTGTTTTTGAATCAGATGCCTGCGCAGCTGTCATGGTGCCGTGGCGGCATCCGCGCAAATCCACTGTCGCCTGCGCCCGACGTTCAGCCGGTTTCGTCGCGATCCTGGAACAACGCGGGAGTGAGGCCGTGACGCTGCAGCAGCCGATAGACCTCGGTGCGGTTGCGGCCGGCCAGCCGCGCCACTTCGCTGACCTGGCCTTGCGTGAGCTTCAGCAGCGTGATGAGGTAATCGCGCTCGAAGGCCGTGCGCGCCACGGCCAGCGGCTGAATCTCGGCTGGCTTGTCGCGCAGCGCCCGTGCCACCAGGCTGGCGGGGATGGTGGCGGTGGTGCATAGCGCGCAGCATTGTTCCAGCACGTTGTGCAGTTGGCGGATATTGCCCGGCCAGTCGGCCGCCACCAGCATTTCCAGCGCGTCGGGGGCAAGGCCGTGAATGCGGCGGCGATATTTTTCTGTCAGCACAGTCAGAAAATGCTGCGCCAGCAACGGAATATCCTCGCGCCGTTCGCGCAGCGGCGGCAACGTCAGACTGACCACGTTGAGGCGGTAATACAGGTCTTCGCGAAACTCGCCGCTGGTAATGGCTTCTTCCAGGTCGCGGTGGGTGGCCGACAGAATGCGGACATCGACCGCGCGCGTTTCGGTGGTGCCGACCGGCCGCACCTCGCCTTCCTGCAGCACACGCAGGAGCTTGACCTGCAGCGGCGCGGGCATGTCGCCGATCTCGTCGAGGAATACGGTGCCGCCCTGCGCGCTGAGGAACAGCCCGGGATGGTCGCGCCCGGCCCCGGTGAAGGCGCCTTTGACATGGCCGAACAGTTCCGATTCGAGCAGTTCGGCCGGAATCGCGCCGCAGTTGATCGCGACGAACGGCTTGGCGTGGCGCGGGCTGGCGTGGTGGATGGCGCGCGCCAGCAGTTCCTTGCCAGTGCCCGATTCGCCGCGGATCAGCAAGGAGGCCTCGCTCTGCGCGGCCAGCCGGGCCTCGGCCAGCAGTGTGTCCAGTGCCGGGCTGGCGGCAATGATCTCGCTGCGCCATTCGTCGTCGTCCGCATCAACGCGGCTGCCGGTCAGCCGGGTGGCGCGCTTCAGCAGGTCGATCAGGGTGGGGGCGTCGTAGGGCTTGGTCAGGTAACCGAACAGCCCCTGCTGGGTGGCGGCCACCGCGTCGGGGATGGTGCCGTGCGCGGTCAGCACGATCACTGGCAGCGCCGGGTCGCGTGCATGGATGGCGCGAAACAGCGCCATGCCGTCCATGCCGGCCATCTGCATGTCAGTCAGCACGGCGTCGGGCCGGGCCAGCGCCAGCTGCGCCAGTGCCGCCTCGCCGCTGTCGACCGCTTCGACCCTGAAGCCATTGGCTTCCAGCCGCAGGGTGATCAGTTCACGCAGCGCGGCGTCGTCGTCCACCAGCAGAATACCCGGTCTTTTCATGGCGTTTTGGCGGGAATGGTGCGCTGTTGCAGGGATTTTTCCAGCGCCTTGATCTGTTCCAGCTTGTCCTGCAATTCCTGCGCGCGCGCAGTCTGCTGCCTGAGTTCAATGCGCGCCTTGAGCGACCTTTTCATCAGATCGAGCAGCGTCTGCGCGCGCGGATCGGCTTCGGTGAACGCACCGAGGATTTTGAGGCTGCGTTCGAGCGCCTCCACGCCGTCCTCGCGTTCCAGCAGGGCGGCCAGCTGAAAGCGCCGGGCGTCGTCGAGGCGGCGTTCGCCTTCCAGTTCGGCCAGTTCGCGCCGCCGCTGCTCGGCGGGCAGCGCCGCCACCCGTGCCAGTTCGCCCAGTAGCGCGGTTCCGCCCGGTACCGTCTGGCTGGTGCGGACGGCCGGACGCTCGGGGGCGGGCGGGGCGACACAGGCGTTCAATGTCAGCAGCAGGCCGGCAAGAAGAACAGGTTTAAGCGTCATCGCGGAGCAAAGGCCAGGTTAATTTAAAGCAGGTCGACCATGGCGGACAATCGATCATCTCGATGCCGCCACCGGCGGCCAGCAGGTATTCGCGCACGATCGACAGCCCCAGTCCGCTGCCCTTGATCGTGCTGGCGGGCTGGCGCGCGCCCTGGAAAAACGGCTCGAAAATACGCGGGCGCTCGGCCTGCGGGATGCCGTCTCCCTGGTCGCACACCCAGACTGAGACCGCACCTTCGGCAGGCGCGCTTTTCACCAGGATGCACCCGCCCTCGGGACTGAATTTGATCGCATTGGACAACAGATTGTCGAGTACGGTTTCCAGTTGATTGCGATCAGCGTGCACCGTGGCTGCGGTTAGCTGCGTCTCGATCCGAACCCCGCGCGCGTCGAGTGCCAGCCGCTGCCGCGCCAGCACGCTGGCGAGCGCATCGGCCAGCGCTTGCGGGGCGGCGGGCGGCAGGGTGGCGTCGCGCACCATGTCACCGTAGCGGATCAGGTCTTCGATGCGCTTCTGCAACTCGCGGCTGCCACTGTCCATGATACCGACGATGCTGCGCTGGCGCGCGTTGAGGCTGCCTGCGAGTTCGTCGTCCAGCAGCGCCACGCCCTCGCGCAACGAGGCAAGTGGGGTTTTCAGTTCGTGCGACACGTGGCGCAGGAAGCGTAGTTTCTGCTCTTCCAGCGCCTGCAGGCGCTGGCGCAGCCAGTCGACCTCGCGCCCCAGCTCGACGATGTCCTGCGGCCCGCTGATCGCCGGTAACGGGCGCAGATCGGCGCGGCCGAGCTGCTGGATCGAGGCCTTGAGCTGCTTGATCGGGCGGTTGATCATCCAGGAAAACACCGCAGCCAGCAGCAGCGTCAACGGAATCAGCGCCAGCGCCAGCAGGATCAGCCGCTGCCGGGTCATTTGCACCGTCGTTTCCAGCGCCTGCAGTTCGCGCTGCACTGCGGCATCGGCTTGGAGAAGCAGCGTCCGGGTGTTGGCATGCAGCGTATCGAAAGCGGGGTCGAGCGTATGGAAGCGGGTGCTATCGAGAAACGCTCCCGGTTGCAACTGGCGATACAGCGTTCGGCTGCGCGTTCGCAACGCGGCCAGTGTGGCGCGCGACGCGGTGTCGACGAGCTGCGTATCGAGCTGCGCCAACTGGACTTGCAGTTCGTTGAAGCGTGTCCGCAGGGCGGGGCCGAATTCGGCGTCCTGCAGCAGATGGTATTGCCCGGCAGCGCGCTGCAGCTGGCTGACCGATTCGACGATCTGCCGCACGTCACGCGTGATGGCGAGGCTGTTGCGGGTGAACTGGCGCTGGGTGTCGACCACGCCCTGCAACACGTGCACCGCGTTGATCAGGCCGCTCGCCAGCGGCACGATCAGCACGCCCATGGCGACGATGACCAGGATGGTGAACGAGCGGGGGTAATAAGGGCCAGGAAGCATCCGGATGGAGAGTGGCGGCAAAGCTGCAGCATACCCCGATTGCGCATGCGTGCTGGCGAAGCGGCCGCCAGCACGCACGTGCGCGGCGTTACAGCAGGTCGAGATAGCCGAGGATGCCCTTGGCCGCTTCGCGGCCTTCCCACACGGCGGTGACCACCAGGTCGGAGCCGCGCACCATGTCGCCGCCGGCGAAGATTTTCGGATTGGCGGTCTGGAAGGCATACTGCTGGCCCTGGGCGATGACGCGGCCGCCCGGGTCGGTTGCGATGGCGTGGTCGGCAAACCACGGCTGCGGGTTGGGGCGGAAGCCGAAGGCGACGATGACGCGGTCGGCCGGCACGATTTCCTCCGAGCCGGGGATCACCACCGGGGTGCGGCGGCCGCGCGCATCCGCCGGGCCGAGTTCGGTGGTGACGAGCTTGACGCCTTCGACGCAGCCGTTGCCGACGATCTCGACCGGCTGACGATTCCACAGGAATTGCACGCCTTCTTCCCTGGCATTGACGACTTCGCGCTTGGAGCCGGGCATGTTCTTCTCGTCGCGGCGGTAGGCGCAGGTGACCGAGGCCGCGCCCTGGCGGATGCTGGTGCGGTTGCAGTCCATCGCGGTATCGCCGCCGCCGAGCACGACCACGCGCAGGCCTTTCATGTCGCGATATTTTTCGTTGGGGTCGGCAGTCTCGTCGGGATTGGCCAGATCGAGGCACTTGCGCACGTTGGAGACCAGGAAAGGCAGCGCTTCCAGCACCCCGGGCAGATCCTCGCCGGGAAAGCCGCCCTTCATGTAGGTGTAGGTGCCCATGCCCATGAACACGGCATCGTATTCGTCGAGCAGGCTTTGCATCGACACGTCGCGGCCGATGTCGGTGTTGAGGCGGAACTCGACACCCATGCCTTCGAACACCTCGCGGCGGCGCGTCATCACCCATTTTTCCATCTTGAATTCGGGGATGCCGAAGGTGAGCAGGCCGCCGATCTCGTCATAGCGGTCGTACACCACCGGCGTGACGCCGTTGCGCGCCAGCACGTCGGCGCAGCCCAGCCCGGCTGGCCCGGCGCCGATCACCGCGACTTTTTTGCCGGTCGCCACCACGTTCGACATATCGGGGCGCCAGCCGGCCTTGAACGCTTCCTCGGAGATGTAGCGTTCGACCTGGCCGATGGTCACCGCGCCGAAGCCGCCGCTGTTCGGACCGCCGCCCACGGCTTCGCCGAAGCCGTCGGTATTGAGGGTGCAGGCGCCCTCGCACAACCTGTCCTGCGGGCACACGCGGCCGCACACCTCGGGCAGCGAATTGGTCTGGTGGCTCAATTCGGCCGCCTCGAACAGGCGGCCCTCGGTTACCAGCTTCAACCAGTTGGGAATGTAGTTGTGCACCGGGCACTTCCATTCGCAATAGGGATTGCCGCAGCCGAGGCAGCGGTCGGCCTGCTCCTGTGCCTGCGCCGAGTCCAGCAGCGCGTAGATTTCACGGAACTCGTGCTTGCGCACGTCGGCCGGGGTCTTCGCGCCGTCGCGCCGCGCCTGTTTCAGGAACTGGAATACGTCACCCATCATGCTTCCAATACTTCACGTTGCTGGCCGGGCAGGTCCTCGACCAGGTCTTCAATCGAAATGCGCTTCGGCTTGACCAGCCACACCTTCGCCAGCGTGGCGTCGAAGTCGGCCAGGAGCGCCTTCGCGCGCGTGCTGCCGGTCAGCGCCAGGTGACGCTCGACTTGCGCCTCGAGAAAGTCGCGGTAGGGCTCGGTCTCGACGCTGGTGATGCGGGTCAGCTCGACCATTTCCTTGTTCGCCCTGGACACGAAGTCGCCGGCGTCGTCGACCACGAAGGCCATGCCGCCCGACATGCCGGCGCCGAAGTTGAGGCCGGTGTCGCCGAGCACGATCACGGTGCCGCCGGTCATGTACTCGCAGCCGTGGTCGCCGATGCCCTCCACCACCGCCAGCGCGCCGGAGTTGCGCACGCCGAAGCGTTCGCCGCCCATGCCCGCGGCGTAGAGTTCGCCGCCGGTGGCGCCATACAGGCAGGTGTTGCCGATCAAGGTGTTGCGGTGAGCGTCGAAGGTCGCGGCCTTCGGCGGGAAGATCACCAGGCGGCCGCCGCCCATGCCCTTGCCGACGTAGTCGTTGGCGTCACCTTCCAGCGTGATCGTCAGGCCTCTGTGGTTCCACACGCCGAGGCTCTGGCCGGCCGAGCCGGTGAGCCGGATGCGAAGGGTGTCGTCCGGCAGCCCCTGACTGCCGTGCGCCCTGGCGATTTCGCCGGACAGGCGGGCGCCGATCGAGCGGTTGACGTTGTGCACCTCATAGCTGAGTTCGATCGGGGTGCCGGCCTTGATCGCGGCCAGCGCGTCGGCCACCATCCGCTCGGCCAGTTCGCCCTTGTCGAACGAAGGGTTGCGTTCCTGCTGTGCGAAGCGTGGCGCGTCGGCCGGGATGCCGCCCTGCGAGAGCAGCGCGTCGAGCTTGAGCCGGCCCTGGCGCGGCGTGTCGCCTGCGCTCACATCGAGCAGGTCGGTGCGGCCGATGAGGTCGGTCAGCTTCCTGATGCCCAGCGATGCCATCAGTTCGCGTGTTTCCTCGGCGACGAACTTGAAGTAGTTGACCACCATCTCGGGCAGGCCGATGAAATGATCGCGGCGCAGCGTGTCGTTTTGGGTGGCGATGCCGGTGGGGCAGTTGTTCAGATGGCAGATGCGCAGGAATTTGCAGCCCAGCGCGACCATCGGGCCGGTGCCGAAACCGAACGACTCGGCACCGAGAATCGCTGCCTTGACGACGTCCAGCCCGGTCTTCAGGCCGCCGTCGGTCTGCACGCGCACCCGTCCGCGCAGGCCGTTGGCGCGGAGCACCTGCTGCGCCTCGCTCAAGCCGAGCTCCCACGGCGTGCCGGCGTATTTGACCGACGAGAGCGGGCTCGCGCCAGTGCCGCCGTCGTAGCCGGAGATGGTGATGAGGTCGGCGTAGGCCTTGGCGACGCCGGCGGCGATGGTGCCGACGCCGGGTTCGGCGACCAGCTTCACCGACACCAGCGCGTCCGGGTTGACCTGCTTGAGGTCGAAAATCAACTGCGCCAGGTCCTCGATCGAATAGATGTCGTGGTGTGGCGGCGGCGAGATCAGCGGCGTGCCGGGCTTGCAGTGGCGCAGGCTGGCGATCAGCGGTGAGCACTTGTCGCCCGGTAGCTGGCCGCCCTCGCCGGGTTTGGCGCCCTGGGCCATCTTGATCTGCAGCACCTCGGCATTGACCAGGTAGGTTGCGGTGACGCCGAAGCGGCCGGACGCGACCTGCTTGATCTTGGAGGTCTTGGCGGTGCCGTAGCGCTTGGGGTCTTCGCCGCCTTCGCCTGAGTTGGAGCGGCCGCCGATGCGGTTCATGCCTTCAGCCAGTGCTTCGTGCGCTTCGGGTGACAAGGCGCCGAGCGACATGCCGGCGGAGTCGAAGCGCTTGAGGATGGACTCCAGCGGCTCGACTTGCTCCAGCGGAATGGGATGGATGCCGTGCTCCGCGCCGGTTTTCAACTGCATCAGGTCGCGCAGCATCGCCACCGGGCGGCGGTCGACGATCTCGGAGTACTTCTTGAATTCGGCGTAGTCGCCGGTCTTCACGGCCTTCTGCAACTGCTGCACCACGTCCGGGTTGTAGGCGTGGTATTCCTCGCCGAACATGAATTTCAGGAGGCCGCCGGCGGTCAGCGGGCGTAGCGGGTTGAACGCTGTCTTGTGCAGCAGTTTCTGGTCGGACACGAAGTCGTCGAAGTTGGCGCCGGAAATGCGCGACACCGTGCCGGTCAGGCACAGCTTGACGACATCCTCGTGCAGGCCCACGCCCTCGAACAGCTGGGCGCCGCGGTAGCTCGCCACCAGCGAGATGCCCATCTTGGAGAGCACCTTGTAGAGGCCCTTGTCCATGCCCTTGCGGAAATTGCACAGCGCCTTGCTGAGGTTGGGCTTGATCTCGCCGGTCTTCACGAATTCGCCGATCACCTGGTAGGCGAGGTACGGATACACCGCGGTGGCGCCGTAGCCGATCAGGCAGGCGTAGTGGTGCGGGTCGCGCACGCTGCCGGTTTCCACCACGATGTTGGCGTTGCAGCGCAGGCCGGCGTCGATCAGCGCATGGTGCACCGCGCCGGTGGCGAATAGCGCATGGATCGGCAGGCGATCCCTGGCAATGTTGCGGTCGGACAGGACGAGAATCACCTTGCCGGCCTTCACCGCCTCGACCGCGTGTGCGGTCAGCGTCTTCAGCGCGGCCTCCAGCGTGGTTGCCGCCGGGTCGTAGTGCAGGTCGAGCGTGATCGACGCAAAGGCCGGGTCGTTCAGGTTCAAGAGCCTGTCGAAGGCTTCCTTCGACAGCAGTGGGGTATGCACCTCCACCCGGTGCGCGTGCGCCGGGCTTTCCTCGAACAGGTTGCGCTCGGGCCCGAAGGCGGTGTTGAGCGACATCACGATCGCCTCGCGGATCGGGTCGATCGGCGGGTTGGTGACCTGCGCGAACTGCTGGCGCAGGTAGTCGAACGGCGAACGCACTTTCTGGCTTAACACCGCCATCGGCGTGTCGTCGCCCATCGAGCCGATCGCCTCGGCGCCGTCTTCGGCCATCACGCGGATGATCTGGTCGCGTTCTTCGAAGCTGACGTTGAACAGTTTCTGGTGAGTCAGCAGGCTGGCCGCATCCATCAGCGGCAGGTCAGCATCCTGGTTGATCGGGAGTTCCAGCTTGACCGCGCTCGATTTCAGCCATTCGCGATAGGGCTGGCGGCCTTTCAGTTCGTTGTCGATGTCTTCCGGCATCAGCAGGCGGCCGGTTTCGAGGTCGGCGGCGACCATCTGGCCTGGTTTGACGCGACCCTTGCGGTCCACGTTCGCCGGGTCGATCGGCCACACACCGACTTCGGAGGCGATGGTGAGAATGCGGTCCTTGGTCAGCACCCAGCGCGCGGGCCTGAGGCCGTTGCGGTCGAGGGTGCAGACGGCGTAGCGGCCGTCGGTGAGCACCACGCCGGCAGGGCCGTCCCACGGCTCCATGTGCATCGAGTTGTATTCGTAGAAGGCGCGGATGTCGGCGTCCATCGACTCGACGTTCTGCCAGGCCGGCGGGATCACCAGGCGCAGCGCCCGGAACAGGCCCGCGCCGCCCATCACCAGGCCTTCGACCATGTTGTCGAGGCTCATCGAGTCCGAGCCCCGGGTGCCGACGATGGGGCGGACGTCGTCCATGTTCGGGATCAGCGGCGTTTCGAACTTCTGTTCGCGCGCGCGGCTCCAGTTCCGGTTGCCCTGCACCGTGTTGATCTCGCCGTTGTGCGCGAGATAGCGGAACGGCTGCGCCAGGCGCCACTGCGGCCAGGTGTTGGTGGAGAAGCGCTGGTGGAACACCGCCAGGCTGGAGGCAAAACGGGCGTCGCTCAGGTCGGGGTAGAACACCGGCAGCTTGTCTGGCATCACCAGGCCCTTGTAGCTGATCACGCGGCACGACAGCGTCGGCAGGTAGAACACCGGGTCGGCGGGCTCCAGTGCCTTTTCGGCCTGGCGGCGCGCGATGTAGAGCTTGCGCTCGACGTCGTCTTCGCTGATGCCGGCCGGCGCGTTGACGAATACCTGCTCGATATGCGGCAGCGAGGCCAGCGCCGATTCGCCGCACACGCTGGAGTCGGTCGGCACCACGCGGAAGCCGGCGACCGCCAGGCCCTGCGCTTCCAGAGAAGATTTCAGCGTGGCGCGGGCATGCGCCTGCGGAGCGGCGTCGCGCGCCAGGAACACCAGGCCGGCGGCATACAGCTCGCCGAGCGCGAAGCCGGCGTCTTTTGCCACCGCGCGCAGGAAGGCATCGGGTTTCTTGAACAGCAGGCCGCAGCCGTCGCCCGACAGTCCGTCCGCCGCGATCGCGCCGCGGTGCGTCATGCAGGCGAGCGAGCCGATGGCGTTCTGCACCAACGCGTGGCTAGGTCGGTCGTCGATTTGCGTGATCAGGCCGAAGCCGCAGCTGTCCTGTTCGAAATCGGGCGAATACAGCGTCCCATCCAGCCTGCGTTGTCGTTCTTCCATGTTATCGGCGTCTGTCCAGAGGCAACCCCGGCGGGGTTGCCGAAAAAAAGGGGGGAGTAATTTTAATGCCGCCGGCCCTCGCGAGGCAAGCCCGGCTAACCATGGCGACCAAGTGGTTTAAGCCGGCGCCCCGCGAGCCGGAGCGATAGCCGGCCTGCTTGCCTATGCTGACTGGAGGAGGGAGCGACGCGATGAGGCTATTGAGCTGGAACATCCAATGGGGCCGCGGCATGGACGGCCGCGTCGATCTCGCGCGCATCGCCGCGACCATCCGCCGGCTCGGCGACTTCGACGTCATCTGTCTGCAGGAAGTCGCGGTCAATTTCCCCGGCCTGCCCGGCAGCCAGGGCGAAAACCAGATCGCCGAGCTGTCCGCCGGCCTGCCCGGCTATACGGCCATTTATGGCGCGGCGACCGACATTCCCGACCGCCGTGGCAGCCGCAGCCGATTCGGCAACGCCATTTTCTCGCGCCTGCCGGTCGGCCAGGTCTGGCGCCATCTGTTGCCGTGGCCGGCCGATCTGGACGTGCCCAGCATGCAGCGGATACTGGTCGAGGCCGTCGTCGAATCCGACATCGGCCTGCTGCGCGTGATGACCACGCATCTGGAGTACTACTCGCAGCGCCTGCGCACGCTGCAGATCGATGCCATCCGCCGCCTGCACGCCGAGGCCTGCGCCATGGCGGCGCGTTCGCCGCTGGCCGAAGAACAGGGCGGTGCGTTCGAGGTGTTTCCCCGGCCCGAAGAGGCGCTGCTGTGCGGCGACATGAACTTCCCCGCATGGGCTGCCGAGCACGCACAGCTCCTTGCCCCGTTTGCCGGTGGCGAGCCCGGCTGGCGCGACGCCTGGGAGGTACTGCACCCCGGCGAGCCGCACGCGCCGACTGTCGGCATCCATCCGGTCGGCTTCGTCGACCAGCCCGAATGCTTCGATTTCGTTTTCCTGACTGAAGGGCTGACGGGGCATCTCAGGGCGCACGGCATCGACACCGCAACCGAGGCGTCGGATCATCAGCCGGTGTGGGTCGAACTGGACTGAGCAGCGGCGGGCCTCACTCGCCCGCCATCGGCGCCCGGCAATGATTTGGCCGTGCCGGATTGCTATGCTCAGGCGTGAGGGGGTGAATCGAACATGGCGGTTTCACGCAACCAATCCGCAGCGTCCCGGACAGAGCAGGAACGCACCGCAGCGCAAGGCCGCGACGAGCCCGAGTGGCGGCGCTGGGGGCCGTATCTCAGCGAACGCCAGTGGGGCACCGTGCGCGAGGACTATAGCCCCGATGGCGATGCCTGGGATTATTTCACCCACGACCAGGCGCGCAGCCGCGCGTATCGCTGGGGCGAGGACGGCATCGCCGGCATCTGCGACAAGTACCAGCACCTGTGCCTGGCCCTGGCGCTGTGGAACGGCCAGGACCCGTTCCTCAAGGAAAGGCTGTTCGGGCTCACCAACAGCGAGGCCAACCACGGCGAGGATGTGAAGGAGCTCTATTACTACCTCGATGCCACCCCCACCCACTCCTACCTCAGGATGCTCTACAAATATCCCCAGCGCGCGTTTCCCTATGCACGCCTGCGGGAGGAGAACCGAAGCCGAAGCAGGGAGATGCCGGAGTTCGAACTGATCGACAGCGGCGTATTCGACGACGACCGCTATTTCGACGTCACCGTCGAATACGCCAAGGCCGGCCCCCACGACATCCTGATGCAGGTCACCGCGCACAACCGGGGCGCGGAAGACGCGCCCTTGCACATCCTGCCGCAGCTCTGGTTCCGCAACGAATGGTCGTGGGGCGAAACGGATGCCAGGCCGGAACTGTCGATCGACGAACAGGGCGGCATCGAGGCGCGCCACGCCAGGCTGGGAACCTACCGTTGCTATCTCGATGGGGCCCCCGAGCTGCTGTTCTGCGACAACGAAACCAACACGCAGCGGCTGTACGGCGTGCCGGGCACGGGCTATTTCAAGGATGCCTTCCACGAGCGCGTGGTCAACGGCAATCGCGACGCCGTCAACCCGGCGCACAGCGGCACCAAGGCCGCAGCACACTTCGTCTTCACGGTGCCGGCCGGGGGCGCTGTGGCGGTTCGGCTGCGCCTGGCCAAAGATCCGGTGGAGCAGCCGTTCGAGGATTTCGCTCAAGTGCTGGCGCTGCGCCACGCCGAGGCCGACGCCTACTACGACGCGCTGCAAACGGGTATCGACGATGCCGACACACGGCTGATCCAGCGCCAGGCCCTGGCCGGCCTGATCTGGAGCAAACAGTTCTATTACTACGACGTGCCGCGCTGGCTGGACGGCGATCCGGGCATGCCGGCGCCGCCCGCGCAGCGCCGGCGCGGACGCAACAGCGACTGGGGCCACCTCAACAATGCCGACGTGATTTCCATGCCCGACAAGTGGGAATACCCCTGGTACGCGGCGTGGGACCTCGCCTTCCACTGCATCCCCCTGGCCATGGTCGATCCGGAATTCGCTAAAGACCAGCTCGTCCTGATGACGCGCGAGTGGTACATGCACCCCAACGGGCAGATGCCCGCCTACGAATGGGCGTTCGGCGACGTCAACCCGCCGGTTCACGCCTGGGCTGCATGGGAGGTCTACAAGAGCGAGCGCGACGCCCGGGGCGGCAAGGGCGACACGGCTTTCCTCGAGCGCATCCTGCACAAGCTGCTGCTCAACTTCACCTGGTGGGTGAACCGCAAGGACCCAGCCGGGCACAACGTTTTCCAGGGCGGCTTCCTCGGCCTCGACAACATCGGCGTGCTCGACCGCAGCAGCCCGCTGCCGGGCGGCGGCTCCATCAACCAGGCCGACGGCACCAGCTGGATGGCGATGTACTGCCTCAACCTGATGCGCATCGCCCTCGAGCTCGCGCAGACCAACCATGTCTACGAGGACATCGCGACCAAGTTCTTCGAGCACTTTCTCTACATCGCCCGCGCCATGAACAACATCGGCGACCAGGGCATCGGATTATGGGACGAGCAGGACCAGTTCTTCTACGACGAGCTGCGTTTTCCGGATGGCCGCATGATGCCGCTGCGGGTGCGCTCCATGGTCGGCCTGACCCCTCTGTTCGCGGTCGAAATCATCGAACCGGAACTGCTGGAGCGCGTGCCGGACTTCAAGCGCCGGCTCGAATGGTTCATGAAATACCGTCCCGAACTCGCCGCCCTGGTTTCCCACTGGCTGCAGCCCGGGCACGGCAATCGCCGCCTGCTGTCACTGCTGCGCCCCGATCGCATGCGACACGTGCTGCAGCGCATGCTGGACGAAAGCGAATTCCTTTCCGCCTACGGCGTGCGTTCGCTGTCCCGCGCACACCGCGACCGTCCCTATCTGGCCTCCATCGACGGCCACCCTGTGAGCGTGAACTACCAGCCGGCGGAATCGGAATCCAGCCTGTTCGGCGGCAATTCCAACTGGCGCGGCCCGATCTGGTTTCCGGTCAATTACCTGCTGGTGAACGCGCTGTATCACTTCGCCGATTTCTACGGCGAGGGGCTGAAGGTGGAGTGCCCGACCGGCTCCGGCCGCGCGCTTGGCCTCGATGAAGTCGCCGACGAACTGGCGCGCCGGCTGACCGGCATTTTCCGTCGCGACGGGCAGGGCGGCCGCCCGCTCCACGGCGCCACCGACAAGCTGCGCAGCGATCCGCATTTCCGCGACCACATCCTGTTCTACGAATATTTCCACGGCGACAGCGGCCGCGGCATGGGCGCCTCGCACCAGACCGGCTGGACCGGGCTGGTGGCGAAGCTGCTGCAACCGCGTCATTGAAGGGGCGCCAGACGACCGGGCAAAGAAAAAACCCGCATTACGCGGGCTTGTGAACGTACATCTTGCTGGATTTGAATTTGGTGGAGCGGAGGAGGATCGAACTCCCGACCTTCGCATTGCGAATGTAAAAACATACGCATATAAATCAATGTTAATTGCGCTTCAACTGCTTATTTGCCACAATATTGCCACATCTTGAGGGGATTGGCAAAAAAATGGCAACGATACGAAAGCGTGGCCAATACCAGTGGGAAGCGCAGATTCGCCGACGCGGCTATCCGGCTCAAAGCAAAACATTTAACACCAAAGCCGAGGCCGAGGCTTGGGCAAAAATGAATGAATCAGAGATGTCGCGTGGCATCTGGGTCAGTCGCGGCGAAGCTGAGGCGACAACGCTGCATGAAGCGCTGATAAGGTACGAAACTGAAATTGTGCCCGCGAAAAAAGGCGCGGCTCAAGAAGAGTCGGTGCTGCGCATTATCAAAGCTATGGAATTGGCGAAACGACCCCTGGCAGGGATTCGCGGCGCGGATGTGGCGAAGCTGCGTGATGAGTGGCTGAAGGATTACAAGCCTGCAACGGTGCTGCGCCGTCTGGCGGTGCTTTCTCATGTCTTCAATATCGCCCGCAAGGAATGGGGCATGGAAAGCCTTTCCAACCCGGTTGAGCTGGTGCGCAAGCCTCAACCTAACAACGCACGAACCCGGCGCATTACCCTGGATGAACCCAATGCCGTCATTTCGCCTGAGACGGATTCAGACCGCAACGCTGGAAACCATGAGCTTGAGCGCATTGCTGCTGCCAGCGGCTCCGGAGTGTTGCCGTCCATTGTCTGGCTGGCGGTTGAAACCGCCATGCGCCGGGGCGAAATTGTCGCGCTACGCTGGGAACACATCGACCTGAAGCGGCGCGTGGCGCACCTTCCGCTGACAAAAAACGGCAGCTCACGCGACATACCGCTTTCGTCTCGCGCCGTTGCGGTATTGGAAGCGATGCAAAAGACAGACGATGATGCCAAAGATGGACGCGTGTTCAAAATTCGTAGCGATGCCGTCACTCGTGCATTCGAGCGGGCTGTCGCCCGCGCCCGAAAAGGCTATTTGGATGAGTGCAACGCAGCGCAGAAAAGACCCGATGCGAAATACCTCACCGACCTACGTTTTCATGACTTGAGGCATGAGGCAACGTCGCGCCTGGCCGAAATTTTCCCCATGCACGAGTTGACCAAAATCACAGGGCACAAAGACCCTCGCATGTTGATGCGGTATTACCATCCGCGTGCTGAGGATTTGGCGAAACGACTTGCATGACAGCAAGTTGCACATCAATATCGCCATCTATTTCAGCTCAAACCCGTTACGGCAGGCCGATTTAGCATCAGAAAATCTGCCTTTGACGTAGCTGGGCAACTACTGTTTGATCTTGCGGACTATCAGTCTTGAGTCCTTGGGTGCCGCCTCATATAGCAGGATCGATAACTGAAATCGGCTGCACATACCTAGCCCCGTATAATTTGTTGAGCTGCTTGGGATGGAAAAAAAGACGCGCCAAATCGATGGCGGATGTATCCAAATAATTGGGGGAATTTCTTGCACACGATTAATCACGCAATTATCCATAAGCTTGTCAAAGCAAAACATGGCAAGGCTGCCGTAGTCGAACGTGCAGAAGTCCTATCGATTACCGACCCAGTCACGAAATTAGTGTTGGCTATTCATGACTTGTATGCCAGCAAAGCCAGTAAAGGGTATGGACGTTTTGAGGCGGACGAAGTCAACTATCCTTCCGCGTCAATTCTGAGAAATGTGTTCCTCCAGAAGAAAATCGGCTTCTTTGAGGCATCAAAACTTCTGCTCAGTGTGCTCGCCAGCAAAGCTGGGGCGGTAGCTCTTGCTACGGGCGGGTACGTGCTCATGGCACATGTCACCAACGAAGCTGGAGTAAGTTGGTTTATCGTGGCCATCATCAATAACGTCAATGGCAGTGTGATTAATGATGCCACGCTTGAGGTGGTGGATGCTATGCACGTCGATATTGAGAACCTGCGTGTTGCAGGACGGGTGAATCTAACGGACTGGGCAAAAGTGGATGCTGATATTCGCTATATCGGATTTCTCAAGCAGCGTGGCGAAGTCGCAGACTACTTTAAGGTTTTTCTTGGTTGTAACGAACTGATAGCTGACACAGAGGAAACCAAGAAACTGGTAAATGCACTGAAGAAATTTGCCAAGAGCCAAGGACTCGATCAAAAACAGGAAGAAGAGTTTTTACAATCGGCATTCAATTATTGTAATGAGCGTAACAAAAATGATGAGCCGCTAAGCTTGGAGGCTTTGAGTAACATGGCTTGGCCGAATGACCCGCAGACGTTGCAGGCGGCTTTCGTCGAAGGTGATGTACAGATTTCAGATGGCTTTGTTCCAGACGGTCGTAGCATCAAGGCGCTCATGCGAATGAAGTACAAAACCGAATATTGGACTATAGATATTGATCGCCATGCACTTTCTCAAGGATATGCACATTACAACCAAAAAAAGGGCGAACTTACCCTATTAAAGCTGCCCGCCAAACTCAAGGAAGAGTTGGATTACGAGATGAAAGATGATGCCTAAGGCAACCTGGGATGACCTGACACGGGTTGTCCGGGGTCTAACCGAACTTCAGGAAGGCCCTCCAGTTCAGGGGGGCTTCTCAATTTCTACAGACGCTGATCTCAATGCGTTAAAGGCTTGTATCGCGTCAAGCCACGACACCAATCTTACCCTCCAAAATGAGGAAGACCCTGCGACATTCAAAGTTGGTCAATCAGTAAAAGTTTCAGTGTCACCACGGCTTGGATTCGGTTTGCTTAAGCATGACATCGGAGACATGCTTGAGGGATCACGAAAGGCTCGTATTAAGGAACCTTCTTTTTTCCTGATGGGTGAAGGACTGTCCAGCACCGATCACGTTGACGACGACCATGCCATTAGCCGTTATCGAGTCGTTCTGCAATTTATTCAAGTTCTTAAGCAATCTGCTGCATTTTTAGACCAAGACGAACCATCACTCATATTCATTAAAGAGGGGAAATTTGAGCTTCCGATTGAGTATGGCGCTGAAGACATAAAAAATCTTCCGGTTCAAGAAGTCAAAAAACTGCTTGTCATTCTTCCCGAAGACATCCACGAAAAACAGTGCGCCTCGATACTAGCCGAGGCGGTGATAACACTCACCGAGCATCTGGCTAGCGATCAGCGATTCAAATATCTCTTAGCCAATGCCAGCGAGCTAAGGAAGAAATTTGAGCAGGGCTATCAACTCTTCGCTGCGGGGTTTTCATATGAAAAAGTTCGTGACCAGGTCGAGGCTGCGCGCGTCGAATATAGCGGCAAGATACACAAAGTTTTCTCAGACATTCAAAATCAATTGCTGAGCATTCCGGTTGCAACGATTGTTGTTGCAACTCAAATGAAGGACGCAAAAATACTTGGCTATGAGTTCTGGGTAAATACGGCAGTGTTGGTTGGCTGCTGGATTTTTGCCATTCTCATGATATTTTTATTGCACAACCAGTCACACACGCTAGGCGTACTGCGCGACGAAATTAACAGACAGAAGCGCCAGCTTAGTAAGGAATATGCAGCAGTCGCACATTCCTTTACCAACACATTTGGGTACTTGTCACGCCGTGCTCTTACGCAGCGTGTCATTCTTTGGGTGATCGACGGATTAGTGGTGCTTGGACTTCTGTTGTCGCATTTTTTCTATCTCAAGCTTACGTCTCCAGCAAGAGACTGGGCGATTGGATATATCCCGAGTTTGGCGTCTTGGTTATAAAGAATTGCCAGACGTTCGAGCGTTGAAAATTTCGATTGCGCTAGAATCTCTGCAAAGTCGAACACCTGCTTACGTTAAGCAAGCAGCTCCACCAGCGAACTCACCACCCTGAACCGCACTTCCTCAAAGTTCTTGAAGTGCCGCTTACCGCATTCGATCTTCAAGTCCTCGATGGGGCGTAACAGGTCGAGCTGAACATGATCACCGCTGCCAGTTTTTTTGGTTTCGGCCACGAAGTAGAGCGTTTTATCGTTGCGGTAGGCCAGCGCCCAATCGGGGTTGTACGCGCCGACTGGCGTTTCGATCTGGAACCAGCGCGGCAGCTTGATGTAAAACAGCACGTCGTCGTTGTCTTCGCAGGCTTGGGCGAAAAGGCGCTCAGGCGCTGAGTTCGAGTCGATGACGATATGCGAGAACAGGGTTTTCTCGGGATTCTGAAAACCCTCTTTATTCGCTGGAAACACGTTGGATGCGAATACTTCCATCAGGTCGTCGTTCTCGAAGCGCCGCATTTCGTAGCATGCCTCGCCCTGCTTGATGTATTTGACGCCGCTGCCTTCCGAACCGTCGCCATACACCAGAAACTCGCGCTTCGCGGCATTGACCAGTTCCGCCGCATGGTCGATGAATGCCTGCGGGTTGTTGACCGCCTCGCCCAACCTGCCGCATTCCATCAGGATGCGCGCCACAGTGGACTTGGCCAGCCCGGTTTTGGCCTGCACCTGGGCGACAAAATCCGGCATCACGTATTTGGCTTCGACGGTCTGCGTGCGATAACCGGTCTGCTTGCCCGCCACGCCGTCTGCGCCGATGCTGATTTCGGCACGCGTCAGCGCCACTTTGGGGCGTTCGATGAGCGGCATTTTGCTCTGGATACGTTGAGCCGCCCTGACAATCAACTCGCTGGTTTTATAGTCCACCCGGTAGCGCGTGCGGGCGCGAATTTTCTCCCACAGCGCCAGAAACCGCTGGTCGGTGGCGTAGCCTTTGCGTAGGCGTACCGTCACCTTGTCGCGCTCGTTTTTCACCATGTCGCGTTTGAACCGCACACCCGCTTCGACCATCTCGGTCTGCAATTGGTTGGCAAAATCTTCGTAGCTTTCGTTGGCAATCACGGTCAGGCGATTGATCGCCGGGTCGCGCACCCGCTCGCCATCCTTATTCACGCACAGGCGCAGGCCACGGCCTATTTCCTGGCGCTTTTTGATCTCTGAACTCGACTCGGCCAGCGTGCAAATTTGGAACACGTTCGGGTTGTCCCACCCCTCGCGCAGCGCCGAATGGCTGAAGATGAACGCCAGCGGCTCGGCCAAATCCAGCAGCCTTTCCTTGTCGCGCATAATCAGCTCGAAGGCGCTCGCCTCGGCTTCGGCATTGGTTTTGCCGGTTAAGGTCTCGAACGGCGAAACCGTGCGTTTGTCCTGCGAAAAATAGCCGTTGTGAACGCGGGCGGCATCGTGCAGCAGCAGCCCGGCAAACTCTGGCAGCGCTTGGTGCTGCGCGTAAATCTCCTCAAACCATTCGGCAAATTTACCGTGTGGCGTGGTGCCATCCTCGGCATACACCCGGTAGTTCGCCACCCGGTCGATGAAAAACACCGACAGCACCTTGATTCCCATTGGGTGCAATCGCTGCGCTTTCTCGAAGTGGCGGCGCACCGTCGCCTCGATCTGCAAGCGCAAAATCGTATCGGTCAGCGCGCCGTGCGGCTGACCCTGGCGCACCTTCACGTCGTTGGCAAAGGTGATGAAACCCTCGCCTGCGTCGATCTCGTTGACGATGAAGCCGTCGCGATAAATCTCGCGCTGGTTCGACAGCGCATACAAGTCATCGCCATTCTTCACCGTTAGACTTTTCTTCGCCGGGCCGTTTGTCTGATTGACCCACACCGACAGCTTCGCCGACACGCTACGCTTGCCGCATTTGAAGCCTTCGACTTCGACAAACGCCTGATTCGCATCTTTCAGTTCGATTACCGAATCCACGCCAATCTGCTTTACCAACCCCAGCTCGTAGGCGCGCACCGGGTCGAGCGAATAAATCAGGTTGTAGGCGCGGCGATGCGTCGCTGAATAGCGCAGCGTACACATCGGGTTGAGCCGCGTAATCGCCAACTTTCGATTATCGGTTTCCAGATTCTGCGGCTCGTCCAGAATCACAATCGGGTGCGCCGCCTGAATGAATTCGATAGGCTTTAGCCCCGTCTCGCGCACCTGGTTGATGACATTGCCACGGTTCTTTTTCTTGGGCTTGCCCGACGTGGCAGCGGTGTTCGCCTCGGTCGTGTCCTTGGCAAACGCGTCGATATTGATGACCAGAATCTGAATCGCGTCCGACAGCGCAAAGTTGCGCAATTGATTCACCCGACCCGAGTCGTACACCGTGAATTCCACGCGCTCGTAGTCGTACAGAGTCTGAAAATGCTCGCGGGTGATTTTCAGGCTGGAAAGCACGCCCTCGCGAATCGCCACCGACGGCACCACGATGACAAATTTCTTGAAGCCGTAAGTCTTGGACAGCTCATACACCGTGCGCAAGTAAACGTAAGTCTTGCCCGTGCCGGTTTCCATCTCCACCGTAAAATTGGGGAACGCGCCCACCGGAGTGTCATCTTCCAGCGTTAGGGTTTCCAGTGCAGCGGAAGCGTCGATGCCATGCGTTTTTTGTACCGCATTCAGGTTCAACAGCCACTGCGCATCGGTCAGCACGCGTTGGTTTGCCACACCAGTCTCGGATAGCGCCAGGCTCGACAGCCCTTCGTCCGCCATCGCCACCCCGCGTTGCGAAGCGTCCGGCTGGCCCGCGAACAAGCTCACCACCGCACGGATGGCTTCAAGCTGATAGTCCTGATTCGCGTCGAATTGCAGCTTCACCCTCAAGCCTCCGGCACGGCTATGTAGGGGTGTCCGCCACTCATACACCGTATCCATGAGCTGAGAAGTAAGTCTTTGTGCTCCCCGATCCAAATTTGCATCACTGAATCGAGAGCTGGCCGTCGGCCTTCCATTCTCTCAAATGGATCAATTCGATATTTGGCGATAGTATTTTGACTCTTTCCTTCAACTACATGTACATGGGGTACGCCATGCTCTAGAGGTGCTGAATACATAAGGATTAAATATCCCTCCACATCTCCAACGCGACTGGATTGAGAGATTTTTTTCCCCCAATCAGTCAAGGATTGACCCCAGTGTGTGACGTGCTCGATACAGGAAAGATGTTCGATCTCACAGTCGGATTCTGTCAGCGCGCCTTGTTCATCCGCGGACATCTCTTTTGCTGTTACTAAATGGGCAAGCCAATCGGAATTGGCAATTGGAAAGCTGCACGCCCATGTTTCTTGAAGATGTGCGAAGGTCAATCCGATGGCTGACCTATCGCCTAGGTACACTTCGCGAAGAAGCTCGCCCGGTTGATTAATTAAACGCATCTTCGTTTGCAAACGCCGGTATTCCTCGGTGCCGACCCATTCTTTGATCCACACCTTCATCGGTTTCCCTGCGACCGTATCGTCCAACCATCCGGGCGAAAAGCATAGCCGGTATCCGGGCTGATATTTCATTACCTCTTTGAGCCCTTCTACCCATAACTTTGCCGCATCGAACCATGGCTGCAATGCCGTAGACGCAACATCCGGGGCAGGGAGAGAATGTTCATTGAGATAGATCGCAAAATCAACCATACCCCGGCCTCAATCCAGAAGCGCATCAAGGCTTTTTTCCCACTGATCGAAAAACCCCTCCGGCCAGTTGGTTAATTGCCCGTCGGGCAATATGGAAGGCAATTCCACATAACAGTCCCCGCTGGGCACATCCCGTGTGAAGTAGCACAGCCTCACATCGTCGGCCTTCAGTGAGCCTTTTTTGACGGCAAGGCGGATACCATTCAACACATGGTCGCTATGGGTCTCTACCAAAATCTGTACGCCATCGGCGGCGCAAAGGCCCAGCAACTCGCCCATCTTCGCCTGACCCTGGGGGTGCAGATGGGCCTCGGGATTCTCGATTAGCAGCAAGGCACCGGCTGGTGCGGCCAGACAGGCCACCAGAATGGGCAGACTGTAGGTGAGGCCAAACCCAACATGGGTTGGCCGGTAAAAACGTGGTTCCAGACCACGGGCTTGTCCGACATACTGAAATTGAAGGATCACCTCGTCCGTGCCTTTGAGCAGCTCTGCCCGCAAGCGAGCACCGGGGCTGATCTGCTGCAACCATCCGGCGACTTGATCCAGCAATTGGGGCGTCGGCGCGATCTTGGCCCACATGGCGTCATCCAATGCAGCGCACTCTTTCGTGCAACGGCGTTTTTCCGAAACAGGCTGATCTCTGTTGCTGGCAAGAAAATCTGCCGTGAACTCCCCGTGACTACCTAACAAGCCGTCTTGCCGCGCTTGTTGATCTGCCTGGGGATAGAGGGTGCGAGGGACGATGCGGTCCGCTTGTAGATATTGAAAATGGGGGTTTACCGCAAATCCATGAGGGGTAGAAGGCGACTCGATGAACTCCAGTTGGTTGGCTTCAGGCAGTACTTTGCACACCCAGCGATACTCCGTGTCACCCTCCAGGACTGACACCGTGATGGTCTCGTCTTTGGCGCCCTCACTCAAAACGTCCATGCCCTGACCGAGGGCAACGAGGGGGCCACCGAGCTGCATGCCATGACCTTGCCCGACCTGATATGACTGGCGTATGGCCGCGAGGCTCTGCAAAACCGTGCTTTTGCCCGAGCCATTCAGGCCAGCCAGCATCGTTAGTGCCGCCAAAGGCAGGTCCAGATCCCGAGCGGCCTTGAAATTGTTCAAGTGAATACGATCAAGCATGGAGCACCTCGTCAAAAATCGCGTTTATCACCTCAAGCCGTTTGTTGGATGCAAATCCTTTGCCGGTGGCGTAAAGCAGGGCACTAGTAAAGGCATAATCGCTAGAAAACTTCTGGCCGAATTTTTCTATAACTTGCCCCGAACGTTCTGCCAGGGCTTCGATTTCCGCGTCAGTGCGATGCCCCAAGGCGACCGCCTCGGTTTCAAACAGGCCGCGATTGATCGGTCGCCGCGACTCATTGGGTTTAGAGTATTTGCGGAAGGCCATCCGACCGAAGACACGGGGCGCGCTCTTCATCGCACGATCAAATGCCACCTCTATCGCTTGCCATGCTTGTTCGCTCGAACCCACCGTGCGTTTTTCAACGAACTCATTTAAGAAATCGTCCAGATTCTCATCCGGTTGCCGCTTCACCTCACGAGGCATGGAGTAAAGAGCAGCAAAGCGAAGAACTAATTCGTGGTCCTCCAATCGTTCCCCTTTAATTTTTCTTTCTGTGGCTGAAAGGAAATTTCTACTTGCCGCCATCTGTCGAATGTACTCGCGCCACTTGCCGGGATAGATGGCATTGCGGATTTCCTGAGCTTTGAGGGGCAGACCGCCTTGGTTGATGCGAGAAAAGATATTGAATTTGACATTGGCAGGAGTCCCGTGACGAATGACATGCAAGGTCAATTCAGTTTCCATAATGCGCCGTTGCAGCGGTCGAGGCAGGTCTTCGTAAACCTTGCCATCCAACTCCGTCTTAAGGGATTGTAGGCCTGTAAGCCGGAGGGGATTGAGTTTGGTCTTTAATACCTTGTTCAAGCTACTGACCTTCACGAAGTGGGCAATAGCGCACAAGCGTTGCAGCCCATCTACCACTTGGTAATGTCCGTCTTTATCTTCGGATACATAGAGGGATGGGATGGGAATACGTAACAGCATGGACTCGATCAGGCCGCTTTTTCGTGCATCACTCCATAGATTCGCTCGGCGCTGAAAATCTGGGGAAAGATCCATTTCTCCATAGCCAAGACGGGCCATGAGTAAATCCACTGTTCGCTGGTGGGTGATGACGTCAATCAGCTTCGGGTCGAAGGGGGCGCGAATTTCCCCGGCATCATCCGCAGGTTCTGCCTCCAAGCCACTGCCAGTGCTATCGGAAGTCAGTTCCTCCAGCGGCGCTGCCTCATCATTATTGGAAACTTCAATTTTTTCATCATTGTTTGGCGTCATTGTCCGCTCCTAAATGCAAGTAAACCGGATGCCAGCGTCGCGGCACTGCAAGTCCAGATTGCTTTTGAGCATGTCCGAATCCTGGAACACCCCGTCGATGACGATGATCTCGCGTGGCTTCATCGCCACCAGCGGGTCGATCATCGCCTCAGCAAAAGACTCCAGCACAAACAGCATTTTGCGTTCGTGGATGGCGAACACCTTGCCGTCCTCCACCTCCAGCGTTTCGACCGGCGTCGTCAGTTCCTGGCCGAACTTCAGGAGCAGCTCGTAGAACATGTCCTCGACCTGTGCGTCTTCTTTTTCGCCCTTGGCGAAGAGCTGGATTTGCTCGGCGAGTTGCTCAGGCGTGTCGATGAAGTCGCCGCGCCATTGCTTGAAGTTGGAAGGAGTGAGGCGGAAGGATTTGAAGCCCAAGCCTAGCTGGGGCGGCGTAGCAAGGTCGGCCTTGCTCGCGATGTGCTGAATTGCTTTACTGATTCGGGCGCGTGCTATGTCTGCTATGGTCGAAAAACCTGCTTTTTGAATAGTCTCGTCTTCTACTGGCTCTGGTAGCTGAATTGCAACAAACCGACGCTGGCCTCCATCTCTGGAATTCTGTTCAAGCACAGCGTGGGATGTAGTTGCCGAGCCCGCAAAAAAATCCATGGCGATACAGCTCTCATCATTGGAATCAGTCGCCATTTCAACAAACTGTCGGATGACCTCGTCGTCCTTCGGGTAGTCAAAGAAGGAGCCCCCCAAGAATTTCTCCAAGCGTTCAGACGCCGAACGAGCCGGCTGATAGAAAACGCTTTGTGGTGTCAGGGTGTCGGTTTCATGGAGATACCGACGCACCATGATGCTAATCGATGAAATGAAACTGATGCGCTGTTGCTCGACGAGCTTACTGAATTCGACTTGGTCAAATGCCCAGCCGCGATTCGCGCGTAGCGGAATCTCCGCGCCAGTCTTAGGATTTATTAGCTTGAACTTGCGTCCACCTGGGGCAGTTGGATCGTCTTCTTTATATACGCCGTTCTTGTCGATGTATCGGAAACGACGATTGGCAAACGAGGGCGTCGCTTTATTGGCGCGATACCACGCTGCAAGGTCGTTTGATGCTGCGTCAAAGTCGTCGCCATGTTGCAGCTTCAGGCGCTCGACCTCGCGCAAGATCGGAGCGACCCCATCTTTGGCAAGTGCCCATACTTTGGGCACCGATGAACGGAAACGGGCAAACACCAAGACATACTCATGGTTCACGCCGATTTGATCGGCTGTGTTCTTCGATGCGCCTTCCCAGACCATCTGGGCAATGAAGTTTTCTTCCCCGAATACCTCATTCATCACCCCCCGAAGGTTATGCACCTCGTTGTCGTCGCACGAGACGAAAATCACCCCGTCCTCGCGCAACAGGTTGCGTGCGATGTACAGCCTCGGCAACATCATCGAAAGCCAGTTGCTGTGATAGTGGCCGTTCTCTTTGCTGTTCTTGCGAAAGAAACCCTCGCGCATCAGCGTGCCGTCGTCATCGAGTTCGTTGAGACGGCGCAGGTAGTCCTCCTTGCTTTCCTGAAAGCGGTCGGGGTAGATGAAGCTGTCCGAGCCGGTGTTGTACGGCGGGTCGATGTAAATCAGCTTGACCTTGCCGAAGTAGGCTTTCTGCAAGACCTTGAGTACTTCGAGATTTTCGCCTTCGATGAAGACGTGTTGCGCGTCGTCGAAATTGACCGACTTGTCGCGCTCGGGCCGCAGCGTGGCGGTGCTGGGGGTTTGCAGCACTTTGTAGGCGTTGGCTTTGCCCGCCCAGGTGAGCGCGTAGCGTTCGCCGCTTTCGATGACGGCGGCTTCGCCCAACGCGCGTTTGAGCGCGGCCACGTCGAGTTTCCCCTCGGTGAAGGCGTCGGGAATCAGCGCGGCCAGTTGCGCGCGCCGTTCGTCGGCAGGGTT
The DNA here is from genome assembly GCF_000376425.1 of Thiobacillus denitrificans DSM 12475. Lineage (GTDB taxonomy): Bacteria > Pseudomonadota > Gammaproteobacteria > Burkholderiales > Thiobacillaceae > Thiobacillus > Thiobacillus denitrificans. The sequence goes on from NZ_AQWL01000013.1 coordinate 76,602, forward strand.
AGCGGAGGTGGCCAGGTTGGTATCGTTCTGTGGGTCGCTCATGTTCTGTCCTGTGCCTTGTCGGCGATCTGCGCCGCTATCCAGCGGTCTAATTCAGTACGGCGAAAACGCCACGTGCCGCCCAGCTTGAAGCCGGGAAGCTGGCCTTGCTGCACCAGCCGGTAGACGGTTTTCTTGCCCGCCTTCAGATACGCGGCAACTTCATCGAGCGTGAGAATTTCGCCATCGGCTTCGGTCATGGTCTGGCAGCTTGGTTAGTCAGTTGTGGCGGAGTGTTCCTAAGTCTGGTCAATTTTGCCATACGTGGGCGCATTAAGCCCAAACCGGGTTGCACGAACCCACCCCATGCAAGATTTTCGCGTCCGCGAAAATCAGACCGTGCTGTGGGGCGCTGTTTGTACCCTGTTTGTGCCAAATAACGGCGCGAAGCCTATTGGCAGTTGAAACCGCCATGCGCCGGGGCGAAGTGAATGACGCCGACGAAACGGTTCGAGCCTACCTGCTTCAGTTGGCCGCTCTTGGACGCAAGCCGGTCGTGGCCGAGTACGACGCGGCCAAGGCGTGGATCGAGGGCCGTGGCGCGCGGATGTCCGAGCAGGGGAAGATCGAGCAGGCACGGGACGCCGGTGCGGAATGGTCGAGGCGATGTGGCTATTCACGGAGAATTCATCATGAAATTTGAGATGCGAACCGCTCCTCAATCAACATGCAGTTATTCAGGCCATGCCTTTTGCCGGGATACGGAGTGATGCCCGCTTGAGCGGGCATCAGGGTTACCGCCCCGGCTCCTACCGGCAAACCCGAAGCGGTGCTTCGGGCAAGGGCTACATGACCTTCTAGGGGCCGTACAGACAGCGCAACCGAAGGTTAGGCTTCCATGTGGGTGAGGTGTTTGGGGTGGCTCTTGAGCTGGACGCGTAGCGTCGAGCGTGCGGTAGTGGGGTTAAGCCCAGCGGCGTAGGGGGTGTTTCGTGGCACGGACGTGGTTGCTCCCGGTGGCTTTTTACCGGGAGCGTTCCGGCTGCAAAACGACTCACGCCCCTGCTTGAGCGTAGTCAAGTGTTGGCCTGCAAGAGGGCCAGCGGCCAGTCGCAACGCGACCAAGGCGAATAGCCCCGGCCGTTCAGCCACCCAGGACGGCCGCGCGGATCGCGGCGACGTGCTCATCTCCGGTCAGCTCGCCGGCGATGTAACGGCGGCTGATCGCCTCTACCTCGTGCGACAGCGTAAACCCCTCAAGCTCGATGCTTGCCCGCGCGGAGTCGATAGCTTTCTGGCGCGCAGCTCGCTCCCGATCATCGATAGCGGGATGGTCTGATTTCAGGATAGCGTTCACCGCGCCTGCGCGACGTGACTGCAACTCGTCCACAAGCTCTGACACCCCTCCGATCGCGCGAGCCAAATCCGAGCGGGCTTCCGCCGTCGCTTTCCTAAGCTCTGTAGTGAGTTTTGCCAGTCTCTCTGTCCTCATTCCGGCGTTCCTCCGTTCCCGTAACCGATATTGTAGAAATAAAATTACGCGCCGTGTAATATCAAGCACTGAAAGCTAAACACGTAGCGTCGAGCGTGCAGGCGTGGGGGTCAAGCCCAGCGGCGTAGGGGGTGTTTCGTGGCGCTGACGCGGTTGTTCCCGGTGGCTCTTTACCGGGTGCGTTCCGGTGCATATTCCAGTGAATTCAAATTTCCCATTCGCGGCCTCCTGGATGTCAAGCCATTTTCCTTGACATGCGCTATAAGCGGAAGAAGCTAGATGCCTCCGAAAGAGGAGCGGTTGCTACCCGCAAAACATGGCTAAGGAGTGTTGAATGCCCGTTCGACACTCCTTTTTTATGGCGATTTTTCCGCCAATATCAGTGCCCATGCCAATAATTTTCAGCTTCGATGACCAAGCGGTCAGTATCTACATTGGGTGCTCCGTCCAACTCGAACATGACAGCATCCAGTGATGCAAATTTGCAAGGCCTACCGTTATTGGTCAGCGTCACGCGCTGCCCGCCGCAATCGAGTGAAAGCGCCATCCCCCGGCCTCGGGCCGGCGTGACGACAGGTCGGGCAATGACAGGCTCTGGCAAGAGGTCGCAGAAATCATAGAGATCACGACGTTCAAGGTTCATAATTGCGGCATACATGAAAGTATCCTTTGCTGGTGGTTTCGTGGGTAGAACGGCAAGGACTGGACCCCTTGCCGTTCACTTTATACGAGGCGACAAAGTCGCTTCGCATATTCTGGGGGATGCCATACGGCGGGGGTTTGCGCAGCAATCCCCCAAGAGCCTACGCGACTTAATTTCCCTCACGGCCATTTCTGCGCCGCTTGTTTAACGCGCAATAGCTTTGCCGACAACCCGGTAAATCAAAATGCGGTTCTTCTGAACGCCCACATGCCGACCAAACCAAGCACGCCTATGACAGCCAGGGAGATCACTACAAAGACCAAGCGTACCCATAGCGTTACCAGGAACATGCCGGTACGACCGAGGCCGTGGGCGCAAGCAACAATCGCCGGTCGATGAACTCCACCGCACTACCCTCTAACCGGTGGCCATTGCCGCGCCGTGTGCAACACGCGAAGGACGCGCACCAAGTCGCCGACCACGTCATAGACTAAGACGTAATGCCGATGCGCCACCAGCTCGCGAGTGCCAACGATGCGGCCAAGTCGGCCAAGGTCGGGAAGATCGACCAAGCGCGAAGCCTTCTCCGAAAACAGCTCATCGATGGCCAGAGCGGCGGCCGGGTTGTCGGCCTCGATGTAGTCATAGATTTCGTCACGATCTTGGATCGCCTCTAGCGTCCAAAACAGTTTCATCATTCGGAGGCTTCAAGCCGGCGACGTGTTGCCGCCCGCTTGGCCGCAAACTTGGCTTCGACCTCAACCGCCGGGATCAGGTTGCCGGCATTCGCCGAATCCAGGCCGATTTGCACCTGGCGACGGAACCAAGCGTCATGCTCGGCCGTTTCCTGTTGCTGCCGCACGAAATCGCGCATGAAGTCGCGTAGGAGCTGCGCGGCGTTGCGGTCGCGGCTTTTGGCTGCGTTGGAGAACTCGGATTTCAAGGATTCATCGACCCGGAAAGTAAAGGTTGCCTCGCTCATGGTGCTGCCCTCATGTGTTACACAGTAAGTACATGGTAGCACATTGCCCGGCGCGCTGAAATTGGGGGCGTCTCAGAATTCGGAAAATCATCGTACGTTGTGCGCACTCCCCAGGGGATTTTCGCGGACGCGAAAACGTCGTCGATAGACGGAATCAAAGCCGTGTAGGCATCAGCTCGCCCAAGGTCACAACCGTCAAGGGCGTAGAAGACGCCGGCACCTTCAAAGCGCCAGTCATGGCAAAGGCCAGGGGCTTCATGGCGTGGACGTACTTATCAAAGGGCAAATGTGGGGATCCCGGCCCGAAGGTGGCCAGCATGTGATGGACACCAATGGTTTCTCCAACCCGGCCCGGCATCGTCGCGCAAAGGCCGGGATTTGCAGCCACGACATGGGCGCGGCACATGGCCGGCCGCACCGGGTAGATGCTGCAGCGATGATCGACCAGAAACGGGCACATGACGCGGTTATCAATCATGTACTGCGCCAACGCCTGCACATCGCCCAAAGCCAACGGATTGGCGCGGCTCACGGGCCGCAAGATGCTTTTGAGGTGCTTCCACCACTCCACCAACTGCCGGCGCACCTTGGCGCGTGTGGCGGCGTGCATGGTGCCCTCTATGTAGCTGCCGATAAGTTCCTCCTCCCAAGTGTGAACAGACACCATCTGATAACAACAGGCATCACAGCCGGCGCTACAAACGGATGGCACGGTAGCCATGCGGGCGTCTAGGTCGGCCTGCGCGGCGGTGGCGCAAGGGGTCACGAAGCGGCGCAGCTCCTTGATGCTGGCGAAGGTCATAAGCCGTCCTCCCCTGTGACTATCGCCCGAATCGCCGCCCCGTGCTCGTCGCCGTCAATCTCGCCCGCGATATAGCGGCGGTTGATTTCCTCGACCATGCCCGACAAGCGGTAGCCCTCAAGCGCCACGTTTGCCCGCGCGGTGTCGATTTGCTTTTGCCGGCGCTCTCGCTCCTTAGCATCGACTGGCGGGCGGTCTTTTTTCGCGGGCGCGAAAATATCGGCATTGATGGAATCCACGGCCGCCGAAAACTTGCGCTTGCTGGCCGCGCATGGGTCGGACTGGTGGTCGGTGTCGTCTTGCATGGTTGCTATCTCCTATCGTTCATAGCCGCGCGGCTTAGGTGCGGGTGCGGGTGCGGGTGCGGGTGCGGGTGCGGGTTGCGGTGTGCGCTCCGGCGCCGGCGTCGCTGGTTGCTTGGGTGCCTTCGCCTTCTCGGCCTTCTCGCGCTCGCTGGTAATGAAGGCTTTGCCGCGGGCTTGTAGCTCGCCGAGCTCGGCGCGGCGGCGCTGCAATTCGTCGTTCATGGCCTTGCTGTCGAACTCGACACGCAAGCCGGTTTTTAGCGCGGCCTCGATGACTTGCCGCTTGAATTTCTCGCTGCCCTCGATCTTCAAGCCCGGCCCGAATTTCTGGACGGCCAGGCGCAAGCCTGCCTCCACGGCTTGGCTGTTATTGACGGTGGCCACGGTCACGCGCTGGCCCGAGTCGATCACCAGCGCCCGGCGCTTGGCCTGGTCGGCGTAGTAGGTGACATTCCCGGCCCGGTCGATGGAATAGACCAAGTTGCGCGCCAGTTGCGCGACCTGATCGCTCTCGCGCTTGCGGCTGGTGCTGCCCTCGATGGTGTTGGCCTCGGCGACGGGTGCCGGTGTCGTATTAGCATCGCGTTGGCGGCGCAGCTCAGCCAAGGCGGCCTCATCTCCGTGGTTCGCACGGTCGGCCAGGAAGACGTGGTAACGCGCCTGGTAGGTGCGCATTCCGTATTTCTCCTTGAGATGCTGGTGTTCCTCTTTGATGGCTTCCCGCAAGGCCATGTCCTTGGTGACGCGCTCCATACGGGCGATGGACAAGGTGGCTTTGCGCTCTGTCCCGCTCTTGCTGCGGTCGGCCTGCAAGGCGCGGCGCTCGGCCTGGTAGTCGTCGCGGATCGTGGCGCGGCGCTCACGCTCGCTCTGGCGTTGCGCGACCCATTCGATGGCCTTCTGCTTGGCCTGCGCGGGCTGCGCCTCGCGGAAGGCATGCCAAAGCTCCCGGCGCGGTGCTGGCCGAGCCTCGGCCAGCTCGCGGCCTTGCTGCGCGGCATACACCTGGCGCAAAATCGGCGCGGCCTCGGTGAATGAAAGGCGCACTTCTTGGGTGAGGAAGTCAGACACATTGAGATTGCGGGGGCCGGCCTTGATGCGGTCGCCGCCGTCCTTACCCTTCGTGACTTCGTACTTTTCAGGGATGACGCCGTGTGTCTTCGAGAGGTGCGCCAGTAGGCGGCTGGCGTCAAGCTCACGCTTGATCTGCGCGAACTCGGAAAGGTGCGCAGCCTTGGCCTCGGTCTTGCGCTCGCGCGCCTCGGCCAGTAGCTGGCCGGTCACGCTGTCGGCGTCTCGCCGGTCGCGCGGCTGCGGCACTGCCCGGCTTACTTGTTGATCTGCGCTTTGATCACGGCCAAGTCGTCGGCCAAGGGCTGCAACAGCGCGGCTAGCTCGTCGATCAGCGAGGTTTCGGCGGGCTTGTTCAGTGTCTCCAACAGCTCGGCCAGTTGATTGGATATTGCGGCCTGCTGCTCTGAGATTGTTAGCAATATGGGCAACAATTCGGCGGCTGTCGGTTCCTCGGTCGGCTGCATTTTCGCGTCCGCGAAAATCTCGGCGCTGCTCGTCGGTTCGGTCATGGTCGGTTTCCTTGCGGTGCTTGGTGTAAAAGGTCGCGGCCCGCTCATCCAGCATCGCGCGCTTGGCATCTCGATCGGCGCTGCGATAGCTCGCGTACAACTTGCGGTTGCCGCTGTTCATGTATTTCAGTTCGGCCGCCCGCACCTCGCGCCACTCCTGCAGGCGCTCAGCAATATCGGACGGACTCGGGCGGGGCGCTTTGGCTTCTTCGTACTTTGCCCGGATTTCAACGGCCAGCTTTTGCCGCTTTTCAGCGGCAGGCATCTCGATGAATTCACGGCTGAAAACATACTCTTTCAGATTCACGCCCTTGTTCGCGCCCTCTGGCATCACGTTGAGATATTCGCCAGCCTTGCCTGCGTTGCGGGTCTTGGTGTCGCCATGCTTGGCAACGATGGCCCGGAACTGGTCGTAGTCGGTAACACCCTTGTCCAGCACGCCGGACAAGATGCGCGCTTTCAGGTCATGGCTTGCGCCCTCGAAATAATCGCCCTTGTAGCGGGAAATAATCGCGCTCTCGTCGGTGAATTCAATGCGCCGGTTATCTTTTGGGCTGGCAAGTCCAAACTTCGCATTGATATGTTCCTGGAACGCTTCAAGAAACTTGGTTTGCTGGTCAACCTTGCCAAACGGGTTTAGATTCTTTCCGCTTAAAAGGTTGTATTCAGGAATGACAATATGAATATGCGGCTTGCGCTCGATCAGCTCTCCGGTTTTCTGATTGGTATAGCTCTTTAATTTTGGCAAGTGCGCTTCAGCATAGAAGTTATATTCATCGCCTTCATAGGCCGTCATGACGAACTTCTTAAAGTCGTCAGTGATTGCATGCAATTTGTCCCAGCCGATTTCGTCCTCTTTGAAAGCCAGCGTGATATGCAAATAACGCTCGCCCTCTTTTTCCATGCCTTTGATAATCGTATCGGTCAACTCTAAATCGCCGTCAAGGATTACCCGCTCATCCAGCTCGTCACGGGTAAATTCCCGGCCAGCCTTTTGACCATTCGCTAAGTATTCGGCTATGCCTTCGCTGCCACCCGTGATCCTAACCAGCATCTTTGATTGCAGCTTTCATGTAATGCGCCAGGCCATGAAGATCGGCCAAGATACGGGAATAGGTGTCTTCTGAGACAACCCCAGCCAAGTGATCGGCGTTGGCCCGGTAGGCTAGCTGGTTAATGTTGTTGCTAGCCTTGTTGAACAGGTACAGCAGGCGGCCCCACTCCGGGCTAGCCTTCGGGCGGGCGACGATCTGCGTCCGGTTGGTCAAGACCGCTTCGCGGAAAAACTTGGATGGCGTCAGGCCAGACGCCTTGACCTTCGCCTGATAGGCGGCATGGTCAGCGTCGGTCAGTCGGAAGCTAACCGGCCTGGTTAGCTTCTGCGCGTCGTCCTTGGTCTTACTGATCATGCACCGGCTCCGTAGGTGGCGCGGCTTGTAGCCGCTGTCTGGCGCGTCAGCGCCGGGTTTCAAAGGGACACCCTTTGGCACGGGATATTTTGCAGCCCGCGTAGCGGGATGTAAACATATCCGACGTGCCTAGACGATATCAACAAATCGATTTCCAATGTTGTTTATAGTTTTTTTTAGTTGCTTATTGTTGTTTATGACGCGCATATGGTTAATTGTTTGTTGTGTATGGTTGTTTATTGTTGTTGCTCGCGGGGGCGGTAGTTAAGATGTGCATGGTTCACCACAGGGGCCATGAAATGGACATAGAAGAGTTTGAAAAGCAGCAACAGCCACGAGCGAAACGCTCGCGGCTCATACCCTTCCAGGCGCAGATTTTTGAGTTAAAGACCAAGGGCTATGCCAACTGGCAGGTATGCGAATGGCTCGCGGCCAACGGTTTGAAAGTCTCGCAGGAAGGATTAAGGAAGTTCATCAAAAGCCGCGAAGGTCACCCCTCTCCGGCCTCGATGCCAAACGCCAACAAAGCCCCGGCAGATGCTGCGCAACAAAATGAAGAAACCGACCAAACCGAGGGCTTGAAAGGACTGGACAAGAAACAGCGCCGCGAAAAAATCGCCGATCAGTACATCAAACCCGAATTCACCAATCCGCTTTTAAAACGTCTGAAAAAGGAGTGAAGAAAATGAAAGTCGCCGTTATCAACTTCTCCGGCAACGTAGGTAAATCAACGGTTGCCCGCCATTTGTTGCTCCCAAGGATGAACAACGCAACGGTTATTCCAGTTGAGTCGATCAACTCCGATGGAACGCAGGATGAAGCCATCAAGGGTAAGCAATTCGGCGAGCTGCAAGAAGCACTCATGCTGGTCGATGATGCCGTGGTCGATGTGGGCGCGTCGAACGTCGAGGACTTCGTAAATCTCATGAAGCAATACAAAGGCAGTCATGAGGACTTCGATTATTTCGTGATTCCGACAGTTCCGAAAAACAAGCAAATGCGCGACACGATCAGCACGATTGATGCCTTGGCAGATATAGGCGTCCCGGCGAAGAAAATCCGTCTGGTCTTCAACATGGTTGAAATTGACGATGTACCGGAACGTGTCTTTGCTGGCCTGTTTGAATACCACGGCGTAGCCAAGACTTTCACCCTGCGCCCGGAAGCCGTTATTCATGTCAATGACATTTACGGAAAGATCAAAGGCGCTGAACAAGGCATTAGAGACATTCTCAACGATCCGACCGACTACAAGGCAAAGATCAAGACGGCGAAGGACTCCGACGAGAAATTGCACTGCGCCCAAATGGTCGGCATCAAGCGCCTGGCGGCGGGTGTCACGGACGAGCTGGATGCAGTTTTTAAAACGCTTATCAAGTAAGCGAAGGGGAAAGCATGGCGGCAGAGCCTACGGCGCGTGATGCGTTGATCGCGGAAATGCTCGGTGATATTGGCCGGTTGCATGATTCCGTCGAATCGCTAAAAAACGTTCTCCCTGGTCAAACGGAAGAAGTCGAGGCCAAGATTACCGGCCTTATCGGTCTTCTCTCGAAAGCCGGTGACGCCTACCGGGGACAGCTCGAAACATACACCAACGGCCAGGCCGACAAGGTACGGGCGCAAATGGAAAAGGACGCGCAAGCGGCCAAGGCCCGGTTTGATCGGGATTCAAGCGATGCCATCCAGGCGACACTGACTGAGGTCGAGCGCACCGTAAGAAACACGGTGCAAAACGAGATCGCAGCGCCAGTGCAAAGAGCTCTGCGCGCACAGCAACAAAGCATCTGGCAAACCCTCGGCCTATGCGTGATGTGTGGATTTATAGGCGGCATGGCGGTAGTGGCAGGCAATGTGTGGCTTTACGACAAGGACGAAGCAGCCTTTTCGGCATTAGGCAAATCCGTAGCGGCGGCTTGGGACAAATTGGACGGCAAAGCCAAAGCAACGATTAATGCCGAAAGAAGGTCATAAACCAATGACAAGCGAAACAACTTGACAATATAAATAAATTATGCTGTTCGCTTGCCGATATGCTCAAATTGATGTAACTAGAATCCAAATCGGGTAGCAATTGCGAAAGGAAACATGATGAAAAAACCGACTTTGATGCATATCGCGCAAGCGGCAACGGCCATTGCTTTTATGGTGCTAATTGCCGGCCAGTGGGCACTGGTTACCGGCCCGCTAGAAAGCCTGGCGGAATATGGCCAGACTCTTGCAGAAAACGGCAACATGACCGAATTTTTCGGGTTCTTCGTAATGAAGGTTCTGATTGATTCGGCGCTTGTGTTGGTCTTTGGCGGTATCGGTATCTGCGTCATTGCCTCTTACCTCGCCTTCGAGCGGATGCAACAGCGCCAATCGGAAGGGCAAGCCATAACCACGATTGAACACGGAGAGCAGATTCCATGAAAAAACCCATTTTTATGGTTTGCCTTTTTGCCTTGGCGTTCAACTTGACGGGCTGCAACGAAGAAAGCGAATTGGACAAGGCCGTCAAGGAAGGCAAGGAAATGAACCGTAAAACCTCCGGCGTAGATCGTGAGGTTCCCCGAGTAATTTTGACGCCCAACAAACCCCAACAGAAGAACGACACCGGGGAGAAATGATGGCCAACACTTACACCTTCCAAGACGCATTCCAGTATGTCGATGCGGCTGTATCAAACTATGTCACGTCCGGCGCGGCCAATGCAGCGGGAGCCCTTACAGGCTTTGCGACCACACTAGCGATAGTTTACGTAACGCTTTGGGGTTGGTCGATGATGCGCGGACTGATTCAAGAACCAGTCATGGACGCGCTATCGCGCATGCTTAAAATCGCCACCATTTTTGTATTGGCGACCAGCTCAGCTCTATACGCCGCCTACGTGTCCGATTTCCTTTATGACTGGCCAACGGCCTTGGCCGGTGTCATGCAGGGCGGAACCGCCCAAAATTCGGCGCAGCTACTCGACCAAATGCTAGAGAAGGGCAACACGCTTGGCAGTCAAGCGCTTGAGGATGGCGGTTGGACCAACATAAATAGCACAATTATTGGGCTCGTCATTTATACGGTCACATGGGTAATCACAGCAATTACAGGCTTCGTGATCATCATGGCGAAATACGCACTCGCAATTCTGCTGGCTATCGGCCCAGTTTTCATCTTGAGCATCATGTTTGAACCGACGCGCCAATGGTTCGATAAATGGCTAGGTGCAGTGGTCACGGCGGGCCTAACCATCGTCATGGTGGTGATGGCGGCGGCGCTCATGTTTGCTCTGCTAAATGCTACTTACGATGCCATCCAACTTGATACCAACGCCAATGCGGGCATTAGCGCCATGAGCACCATTGGCCCCTTGGTGGTGTACGGCATCATTAGTGTGTTCACCATCCTCGGCATGCCGACACTAGCCGGAAGCATTGGGGGCGCTTTCGCGCTAGCCAATGCCTCAGCCCTTGGCTGGTCATACAACAAGATCAGGGATACAACCCCGGCAGCACTCCGCATGGGCAAGCGCGCAGGGCAGGCCGGTTATCGCGGGTTGCGTGGTGCTGCCGGTCAGTTCGGCAAAGGGTCGGGAGGGGGTAGCGTGCAGCGCGCAGGCGCCCCAATGGCCGTCTATCGAAAAATCACCTCAAGTTCAACCCGCCGAGCAAGGGCCTCCTGATTTCAAACTCTCAACTTTACTTTCAAGGGTAGCTACCATGAAAAAAATTCTTCGTACCCTCGCCTTGGCAACAGGGCTGTTCTGCGGCGGCCAGGCGTTCGCCGGCATCCCTGTTATTGACGCCTCCAACCTGGCGCAACAAATTCAGCAAGTCGCCTCCTGGGTGCAGCAGTACCAGCAAATGACGCAGCAACTCCAGCAGCTGCAACAGCAAATTGATAGCGTCACTGGTTCGCGCGGCTTCTCGGCGGTGCTCAACAGCGCGACATACCAACAGGCGCGGCGCATGTTGCCGCAAGACGCCCAAACGCTACTCAACCTCGCTAACGGCGGCTCCTATGGCAACCTCGCCAACTCGATCAACGGCATCAAGCAAGCAACATCCACGCTGTCGGCTTCCGACTTCGGTAGTCAGCTCGCCTCAGATCAATGGTTCGCTGACCTGAGCCGCGCGGCGAGCAACAAGGCATTAAGCCAGGAGGCCTATAACTCTGCGCAACAGCGGCTTTCCAATCTTGAGGATCTGATGGCGCAAATCAGCGCTACCCAAGACCCCAAGGCCATAGCTGAACTTCAAGGACGTATCCAGGTTGAGCAAGGCCTGATACAGAACGAACAGGCCAAAATTCAGGCAATGGCCATGCTTGTCAGTGCCGAACGGCAAATCAGCGAAATGCAGGCGCGTGATAATCACATCCGCGCTGCAGGAACAAATCGCACCGTGCCGCGCGTCCAAATCACGCCTTAAGCAATCAACTTTTTACCGTGTGAGAGTGCAGTGACCTATCAAAGCTGAAAGCCCCCGTTATTTTCGCGTGCGCGAAAATCTCAAAGGCCGATAACAACATCCTCGGAAGCCAGGGCCATCAAGATCGAATCATAGAGCCTGGCAAGCGCAAATGCGGCGAAACTCAAACCCCCGAAGGCCCACACAATGGGCCGGTGCGCTGATGCAGCGTCGATGAATACAACGCCAGCAAGGAAGGCCAGCAGTGCTGGGGCGAAAACGAGGTTACACAACCCAACGATAGGCTGGCGCAGCCAGTACAAGATAAGGAACAGAGGCAGGCGTAGCAAGCGCCACAGCCAGCCCAACACGCCAAGCAGTGTAAGTGCGCGTCGGTCCTATCGAGGCCTTGAAGCTGAGGCGTCGAACTCGGCAAGTTGCGGCATTTCTGGCCGCCTAGAAAATCTGATTACGTTGCGCATGAGCCATTCCTTTCGCTGTTGCACTACCCCCCATTAAGACCCCTACCCCCGCACCTGGCACAAGCCAGATCCTGCCTTTGACTTTTTCGCGGACGCGAAACGCTCTTCAATCAACCTGCTGTTATTCAGGCCATGCCTTTGCCGGGATACGGAGTGCCGCCCGCTTTGGCGGGCGTCAGGGCTAGCGCCCCGCCTCCTACCGGCAAACCCGAAGCAGTGCTTCGGGCAGGGGCTACATGGCCTTCTAGGGGCCCTACAGACAAACCAGCCGAAGGATGGGCTTCCATGGGGGTGAGGTGTTGGGTGTGGCTCTTGAGCTGGACGCGTAGCGTCGAGCGTGCAGGTGCGGGGTCAAGCCTAGCGGCTTAGGGGGGTGTGGCGTGGCGTTGACGTGGTTGTTCCCGGTGGCCTCTTACCGGGAGCGTTCCGGCGGCGCGTCGGCTCACGCCCCTGATTGAACGTAGTCAAACGGTGGCCTGCTTTGTAAGCAATCAACAAAGACTGCTAGGCTGCGTCTTTTTAGGCTGGGCTACAACATGTTTTCTTTTCAGCTCCTGGAAAACCATGCAGGTTTGCGCTTAGTTGGCCCTCACATGGCCTTTAAAGAGTTGCACGACGTAGTACATCATGTGAACGAGCACAGCCCCATAATCAGAGACAAGGAAGGGTTTTTTATGGCCCTTGCCTACGATGGGGTCTCCTCGTTTTCAGTGCAATAAGTGACGGTACGCAAAGCTAGCACTGGCGCGGGGGTGGTCTGGGTAGACCGTTGATTTCATTGACTTT
>NZ_AQWL01000014.1 GCF_000376425.1 Thiobacillus denitrificans DSM 12475
CGGGAAGGAGTTCGCGGGGCATGAACGGATCGCCCGGACACTCGATGCCGACTTCTACTTCGCGCATCCCTATGCCTCTTGGGAGCGCGGCGCCAACGAGAACATGAACGGCCTCATCCGGCAGTTCTTCCCGAAGAAGCTGCGCTTTGATTCCATCACCCCTCATCAGATCGCTTTCGCCATGCATCGACTCAACCATCGGCCCAGAAAATGCCTCGGCTTCAAAACACCACACGAGGTCTTCATGACGCAGCTACAATCGCGTCATAACGTCGTTGCACTTCAGACTTGAATCCGCCTTGTCATCAAATGACGGAAATTAACGACAGACGCAGAGATGGGAAAAGGAGACCGGCTACTACGTCGTCAATTACGCATTGGATCCGCTTGGAGATCGTGTGGTTACCAAGACATGTGTTCGGATCGGATCGCTGCTTAACAGGAGAAGGCACATCCTTGTGCCAGACAGGGAGACTGGCCTTCTGGAAATCGAAAAGATTGCCAAGCGAACGGAGACGTGCGAATACTGGATCGTTAAGCCGGGCTGCTGGGTGAAGACACCGGACTCGAAACGATAACGCCCGCTACATGAGCGGGCGTTATCGTTTCACGACGAATTAGCTGGTCTCAGGTTGGCGCTGATGTATTCCCGGCCATGAGGCTGCGGCATTGGTGGATCAATTCGGGAATTGCCAGTTTGCCGTCATTGTCCAATTGCGCGCGCGCCGCCACGCGATAGACCGCGTCTTCGACATCCGTTTTTCCGGATGCTGCCGTAAAGATCAGCCCCGATTCCTTCAATTCCTGGTCAGCAAGCGCCTCGTTGATGGCATGCCAACGCGTGCAGAATGAAATGAACGCCCAATCGTCCCACATGTCCATTTCTGCCCTGAGTGCAATCATCCCCGTATGGACAAGCAGGTTGCTGAATTTGAGGCGAGTCTCATAGCCGTCCACCCGAAGCGCCAGATGGGGAACCTGCGTGGTGGGCAGCACGAGCTGGCCAGCGACAATCGCATCCAGTGTGCGGCAGGCAAAGAGAAACTCGTTCTCCGAGAGGGCGGAAACGAGATAGCAGCTGAAACTGGAGTCGGTCACTTGTTGACGGCCTCCTTGAAACTTTCGCTCGGCGTGAACGCCGGACGCTTCCGTGCCGGGATCGAGAGCGTGTCCCCGGTTTTGAGGTTGAACCCCGTGCGCGGCTTCCGTTCCACGGCTTTGAACTTGCCGAACCTGGACAGGCCCACGTCCTCACCGGCTGCCACGGCGTCACGGATGGACGACAGGGCCGAATTGATGGTGGCCTCGACGGCGCGCTTGGGCAGTCCTGTTTTCTCGCTTACCTCTTTGACGAGGTCATTCTTGTTCATCTGCTTGCTCCAATTTACTACCCAGCTAGCGGCATGCCTGCTGGGCCAAACGCACTGCCCTGGTCATGGAAAAGTCCTGGGTCTTTTTGGGCATCCATACGCTATGCACGTCGTGGGTACCTGACACCAGGTCGATGAGCCCCCACAGATCCGGGTTTTTCACCCCCTCGAACCTGCAGTCCCGCCAGGCCGGCAGCCATTCGTTCAAGCCGCGCACCAGGTACTGCGAGTCCGAGACCAGAACGATCCTGCACATCGATTTCAGCGGCATCATCCCGGACAAGGCCGCCCGCAGCACCATCCGGTTGTTGGTGGTTTCCCCTTCCGAGCCGGTCAGGACACGCTCGGCCTTGGTGTTGCTGACGACCAGCGCACACCAGCCGCCTGCTTGTCTGGCAGCGTCATAGGCGCTTGCGGCGTAGATCGAGAGTTGAGGAACCATGGTTTCTGGGTTCATGTTAACAATTGCCGGCAATCGAAAAGAAATTGAAAAACGAAAACTTACTGAAATGAATCCAATTCCGTCACCATTGGATTTGTGGGATGCAGATGACTTCGTTCGTCCGCTTACAACGACAGAATCAATTTTGGAATTAAACGGGAGCGGTATTGCAGGGGTTTCACTCGCTTGAACGGCAAGAATTGCCGCTCAATTCCTGCCAAATGCGGCGGAAGTATTCTGGCGCCGTGAGCGAATTCTGGCTTCGCAACACGGCGTCCAGGTCAGAACATGAACGATCTTGCTGGGGACGATTCGCCCATCTTGCGGAAATTTGCATGGTATTCGGCGGCATTACCGATCCATACGCCAGGCCGGTGGCCGCGCATTACCAGGTAATTTCCGTCATTCATGCAGGTCGCCTTGCAGAGCTCGCCGTCGTTGGAAAGCACCCAATCTCCTTTAAGCTCATCTGGCCTGACCCAATTAAAACTTGTGGTCATGACACTTTTCATTCTTCGTTTCGAGATATCTCTAATACATAATAATCACAAACTAGGTACAAAAAACAAATTGGATTTAATCTTCAATACCTACGTCAATACCTTACGAAGGAAAATGAAATGAGCAGCTACAAGGAACTTCAGGAACAAATCAAAAACCTGACTCGTCAGGCGGAAGAGGCGCGTCGACGCGAGGTTGCGGAGGGGGTAGCTGACATCAAGAAGATCATGTCTGAAAGGGGCATCACCCTGGAGGACCTGGGCTGCAAACAGAGTCGCCGTGCTGCAGCTGCTGACAAGACCGCACGCTATCGCGATCCCGCGACGGGTGCTACCTGGACTGGAAACGGCCGCAAGCCGCAGTGGATCAAAAATGCGCTGTCTGAGGGCAAGTCGCTGGAATCCTTCGCTATCTGAGCGCTGCCAAGTGCTGACGCCGAGTCCCGAGCACGGCCGTATGGCGCAAACGATTGAGCAGCTGAAGCGCAAGCTGCTCGAGGCCTGCTCATAGCCTGTTCCGGACAGTTCATCACCTCCTTCTACAGCCAAATCCGGATACCCCAAAAAATAACCCTCTCGGCACAAGGCGCGTAGAGGGTTGGGGGGGCAGGCGGGGCGACTCTCAAAAGAGTTCGTACGCCACTGGCTGGCTGGTGACGGCAGCTTCGTTTGGCAGCTTCGGTTCCGCATAAGGGCAGGGGCTGCCATTCAAGAGTGGCGCTCTGCAGGGCGACAGATAAACCCACACTTTCGTGTAGGGGCACCTCATGTACCCTGTGCCACGCATGCGGTCATTGACCTCCGGCAGAACCAAGTGCATGCATTCGTCACAGGTCTTTATGCAGAGTTTCTGTTGATCAATTTGCATGACAGATCCAGTCTTCCCAAGTGGCGTGGGTTGGCGATTCACCTTCTGCCTCGAGTACATTGGCCCTGTCGTATCCGCCGAACACACCCACAGCAAAATGGGCAGCGGCATTGCCATCGTCAACCGAAGGGAAGACAGCCCGTTCCTTCAATTCGCCAGCTCGGATGCACTCAAGCGCGCAGTTTCCGGCGTAGCCTGGACTTACGGATGTATAGGCGATCCCCAGACTCTCCGTTTCGTACAAAATTGCTGCTTCCATATTTCACTCCCAGCAATGAGTCGATGGTCAAAATGACCACGGTCACCCTTGCAAATCAGAATTGAGGGACACCAAAAAATAATGCCCCGCTGCACACGGCAAGTCGGGGCATGGAGGAAAATACCTCGGATTCAGGAGATCAACCCTGGTGGAAAAGCACCCACGAGGCATTCAGCTTGCGGGCCAGATCCAGCACAGACTTGATTCTGGGGGGCGGTGGATCTTCGAAATTCTCGGCTTCACCATCTTTGAGCTTGCGCACGTGCACCATGAATTCGAACACCCCGCCTTCCACATCGTTGCCCACATGAGCAAAACGACCAAAGGCTTCGATCCAGCGCCACTCCTCGAACGCGCGCGGGTCTTCATAGGTGCCCAAAATGTTGGTCATGTCGACTTCCATGACGCTCACGCTCGACACTGAGCCAAACGTTTGCGGCTGATTCCCCTCATATCGGTCCATGTAGTCCAGGAACAACTGTGCCGAAGCCGGGCTGTCCAATGTGATCTGATTTGGCCATTCGATTTCGCCTACGCGAATCAGATCGAAGCATTCGTCCGGCATGACGCCCCGCATCGCGGCGGTGGGATAGGCGACAGCTGCTCGCCCGAAAGCGCACGCTACGCGATCCTCAGGATGCTGAAGGTTTTCGGCGCCATAAAGATTGCCCTCAAAGAAGCACAGCAACCGGTCGCGGTGGATAACACCAACGATCCCGCTGCCAGGCGCGATTTCCTGGTCGATGCGGCTGCCCGGGCGTGGTACCAGGATGACTGCCTTGTTGTGACGAAGTTGTTGTTCCACGATGGAATTCCTTTCATGAATATCAAGGCCGACGATCAGAATGACCACGTTCACCTTGTTTTGTGGATTGATAGACGCGGTGCCAGAAAGAAGAACCTCCACGGCACAAAGGGCACATGGAGGTTATGTCGGCTGGGCTACTCGAAGGCGTTGTCGCCCCACTCGTGCAGGTAGTAAGCGATGCCTTCATCGCTCAAGCCGGCGGAGAACAGGCGATGCCGAGCTCCCTCGATGTCACCATCGAAGAACAGCCGATGGGCCTCTGTAACGGCTGCCTCATTTGCTGCGCGCGCCATTACGAGCCGGGATGCGCGAGCAGCGGGCGAGTGATACGCGACATATTCTTCCTGCGTCATGTCAGTTCCTTCTGCGGTTCAACAGCGATCGGCTCTCCTTGGTCTTCCTTGTCTGCAAGAACGATGACGCCGTTGTCAAACACGGTCAGCATGCTGGCATTGGGAACCCGTTCCATGAAAGCGTTGGCCACATCTTCATGCTTGGTGGCGGCCAGAACCTTGTAGCGACGACCTTGGAAAGTCACCATGGGCTGGCCGTAGTTCACGCCCGGCTTCCCATAGTTTTCTTTCAGCTCCTCAGCCGTCAGGGTTGACGCTTCGAAAGCCACACATTCCGCACAAATTCCGTAACCTGAATCCCGATTCCAGTGTTGCATCCACCTGCCGGCACCACCTCCGCAGACACAGCAATCAAGTGAAACGCTCATTTTTTACTCCTTGTACGAGGCCGACGGTCGGAATGACCACGATCACCTTGCACTACACATTGGCCGACGCGGACCCAGAAAGAAAAAACCTCCAAGGTCACAAGGACACATGGAGGTTGTAGGGTTACGCAGCCAGAACCAGTTCCGTTTGGGCGGATTCGGTGGTGGCCTTGTGGTGCCAAGCCGTGCGAGCCTTGGGAGGCAGATCAGCGAAGCGCACTGACCTGGCGAGCAGGTCGTCGATGGAGTAGTCGACGGTCAGGCCGTGTTTAGATTTCCATGCCGTCCGTCTGAGGATCTCGTCGATCTTGGACGTCTGCCCGGAACCGATCTGGAGCGCCCCGAACTGTGCGTACCACTTGAACCCAGCAACGATTCCGCCGGGATTGTGGCCGTAACCGTCGCGATGCAGCCTGACCAGGTGGTCCAGTTCAAAGTCCACGATAAATGCAACGGATTCTTCGTTCATGGAGAACGTCGGGCCGGATGCCAGATCCCAGACCAGGCGGCCATCGGTGAGCGTTCGCAGCGGCGGTTGGCAGGGGCTGCCTTCCGTTAGCGACTCCCACAGGTGGTCTCTGAGTCCAGAGTCCATGAAGACCATGCTGTCCCGGTCGTCATCCCACTCCTTGCCGACATGGAAAAACCGCGCGGGTGGCATCGGTGTTTCAGGCACGGGATGAATCTCAGGGATGTCGTAGCGCACGCCGTTGTGAAACACGTCGACGTAGTCCACCACCGCGGAGAAGGGGTAGGCGAGACCGTTGATGGACCAATAGGCATCGATCAGGAAAAGCATCGACTCAGGCAGGATCCTGAACATCGGCGCGCGGCGCTCGCTATGCGCGAGGACCAGCTCGTCGTAGTCCAGCTGCAGCATGTAGCGGAGCAGGTCACGGATCATCGCGGGGTGATAGGTATCGGGCTCGATCGCCACATAGCCTTCACGGATTGTCCTGCCGACGTGGTGCCGCCGACTCCAGTCGTACCTGGTGTGCCGGATGAACTTGTTGAGCCTCAGCAGACCGCGCGCGTAGGCGTAGCGCTCGTCAAAGGCCACCATGTTCTCCAGCGACTTGTCGACCGCTTGCTGGCAGACGAAGCAGCCGTGGCGTGCACCGCAACCCCCCTTCTTGCGGGATTGGCCGCCTTCGTTGATGGCGCTGGCTACGATCGCACATCCCTGGCCTTCCGCGTGCGCGTAGATTCTGAAGCACTCCTTGAAGTCCGAGTAGTGCTCGCCAGAGGCACCAGCGGTGCCGAGATGTTCCCACACGTCGTCATCCGTCCACATCGAGATGGGGCTTAATACCAGGTCGCCATCCTTGTTGCGGACAGGCAGCATGGCGTTCTCACCGCGCAGTTTCATGTGCAGGGCACGTCGCTCCGACTCGTCGAAGCGTGTACCCAGACAGGTCACAGACGGCGGGCAGCCATCCGTCTCGATGGTCTTGAAGATCTGCTTGCGCAGGCGACGCTGAGGTTCGACCTTAAGATCAATGCTACAGTCGGTCGAGGTACCCGCAAATGACGGTATGCCGCGCCCTGTCAGGATTTTCGCCTGCCAGGTCGAGAGGTCGTGCGGCTCCGCGATTCCGAGGATGACCTCGAACCCGTGTTGTCGTCCCCAGCGCACCATCTTTTCCATCTCGCCGCGCGCATAAGCGGCTACCTCTGGGTTTTCCACGCGCGTGTCGGAGTGAGTCAGCGCCACGACAGGTTTTCCGCCGGCCGCGACAACTTCCTTGGCCGCTTGGAACACCAGCGTAACTACGCACGATGAGTCCTTGCCGCCGCTGTACGCGATGACAATGGGATAGCGTTGGTTGAAAAGACCGACCAGGGTATCCACGGCCTTCCTCACTCGCACGAAGACGGGCACGGTAAGGTCTACGACACTGAACAAATCAAATTGGCTCATGATGAAGCTCCTGTAAAGGCCGACACTCACAACGAGTACGTTCACCTTGCAGAAAGCATTGACTGACACGGATTGCTACTAACAATGATAGTGCAATATTGCACTATCTTACAGCTCAAAAACCGCCCCATTTCAAGCCCATTTCAAACTCGGGCCCGCGCGCTGCGCCGGTCTCCGGGAAGTTTTCGGCGCTTTATCGTCCTATGCGTTGTTATAAGATTGGGCGCATCATGAGATTTTTTGAAAACCTATTCAGCTTCGCTGCTCCAGAGGCAGCTCCACAGGCCGTTTCGTCGTCCATGACTGACAACCATGATTTCTGGGTCGACCTCGAAGAGGCCGCGCAAAAACACACACTGGTTCCATGCGAGGTCCTGTGGGCCAACCAGTATGGCGTGCTCGTCACCTATCACGGGATTGAGACCTACGTCGGACGCAGGTATCTGGGTCTGGAACCTGGCCAGGACCACCGGGATCTGGTTGGCAAGACCCTGAAGTTCGCCGTGCGTACCGCCTCCCGGCGAGGCAAGCTGCTGCTCACGCGCCAACCTGTCACCGCAGCCGAGAAGCGGGTGGCCATAAAGCGCAAACTGGAAAACATCACCTTGGGCGAGGAGGTCGGCGGCCAGGTCATCGAGGTTCGCCAGATGAAGGTCATCGTGCGACTCGACGAATACCCGGACGCCAAGGCGGTCATCAATCGCACCAGTCTTCGCCGGCGCTTCATCGCCGACATGGCCGAAGAATTCGCGGTGGGAGATGAGGTGGACGCTATCGTCACCGGCACGCAGCCTGGCCGTGGGACCATCTACATCTGCCCGATGGAACACATGCTGGACCCGTGGGAGAGCATCGGCGAGCATTTCCAGGTCGGCCAGATCGTGGACGGCACCATTACGACGTGCACCAAGTACGGCGTGTTTGTGGAACTCTTGTCTGGGGTCACCGGCCTCGTCCGATCGCATGACCTCGACTGGAACCGGGTGGATTCAGCGACGTTCGGCCAGAAGGGCGATCCGATCCGTGTAAAAGTCATGAGCATTGACGCCCAGAGCCGTAAGATCTCGCTCTCCCGCAAGGATACGATGCATGACCCCCGCAAAGACTTTGCAGCCAACCACAAGGCGGGCGACCAGGTCGAGGGAACGGTTGCCAACATCACGGATTTCGGCATCTTCGTCGAGGTCGGGGACGGCGTTCAGGGTCTCTTGCATGCCAATGAACTGCACCTCGACCCGGACAGCGATCACAAGGCTTTCATGGAATCGAACCACCCCACCGGCAGCAAGATCAGGGTGCGGATACTGTCGATCGAAAACGAAGGCGCCAGGATCGGCCTGGCTCCGGTGTGAAGTGCCAACTTGAGGAGAACTACCTTGAACAAGTCTGAATTCATCGATGCAGTTGCCGCCAAGGCGGACACCAGCAAGGCTACGGCGGCTCGCGCTGTCAATGCGGCCATCGAACTCATCGGCGAAACCTTGGCAAAAGGTGACGCAGTGGCCCTGGTCGGCTTTGGCACGTTCGAAGCTCGCAAGCGCGCGGCCCGGACCGGCAAGAACCCCGCAACCGGTGCGTCCATCAAGATTCCGGCGACCACCGTGCCCGCCTTCAAGGCAGGCAAGGGACTGAAGGACCAGGTGGCAGCCGGCAAAAAGGGCAAGAAAAAGTAATTTTCCGACTGAACCCAGACCCGGAAAAACGGCCGGGTTTTATTTGCGTTGACATGGTGCAATATTGCACCAACAATTGCGGCATGAGGACAATCAAGGTATGCATTCCACAGCCAGGCTGGAAACGGGATGGAGATGTCGACTACTTGTTGGCGTATCCCGATCCGCCGACATGCGTGATCAAGGCTGGAGTGCGTGTTCGTGACATCAATACCGATGAGCCGTTTGCCATCCATAGCTTTCAGGCGACGGACAAAGGCCTAGTTGTGGTGAACGCCAACGACGATTTGTGGGCACGCGTTGATGAGGTGAAGTTGGCATGATCGAGGTCGACAACGGCTTGCAACTTCGTGAGCTCATCGCTAACTCCGGACTGACACAGGCCGAGGCGCTCGCCCGTTTCAATCGTGGCCAGGCCAAGCCGATGGCCTTGCGTACTCTGAAGTCCTATCTGGCCAAGCCGGACGCATCGACGCGGGTGAGCTGTCCGGATACGGTGATTGCCAGGATGAAGAAGGTTCTTCCGCAGCGCTAGGCGAGCGCTGGCTCTTTGACGCTCCGTTGGGGCGGCTTTGCGGTCGTGCCGCCCACGCAAACGATTCCATCGGCATAATCAAGGGGTTTGCCACTTGCCAGTTTGATGAAGCGGCCCGTCTTATCTGCTTGTTCACTTCAATGCTTCGAGGAGATTGATGGCTATCAGCTTCCGTTCCTTTGGAAGCACTCGAAATGCCCGCGAGCTTCTGAACCTCTTCAGCTACGTCTTCGATACTCGTTGTGTCTCAGCAATTGAGACAATCCGTCAAGGGTTCAATCGGTTCGATCAGGTCTGCATTATCGTCGACAGTCTTGCTGACTCGACGGCTGACCGGCCAGGCCTGCATGGGCTCGGCGTCATACGGTTCGATCATGCTTTGCACTTCATCAGCCGGCGCATTCAGCCAGGCCTGCCAGTCTTCTGGCCGGAGGATGACCGGCATCCGATCATGAATTGTCGTCATCACTTCGTTGGGCCCGGTGGTAATGATGCAGGACGTACGGAGAATCTCGCCATTCGGCCCGCGCCAGCTCTCCCATAACCCGCCCATGGCCAGCGGCTCGCCCGACTTCAGGCTGATGTAGTAAGGCTGCTTCACCCGTCCTTCGGTTTTCCATTCGTAGAAACCATCCGCCGGGATGATGCAGCGCCGGCGCTTGAAGGCATCGCGGAAGGACGGTTTCTCGGCCACGGTCTCCCCGCGTGCATTGTTGAGCTTGCTGCCGATCGACGGATCTTTGGCCCAGTGGGGCACCAAACCCCAGCGCAGCAGGTGAAGAACTCGCTTGCCTTCCGGGGACTGCCGAATCACTGGAATATCGGTGCCCGGAGGAATGTTGTAGTGCGGGCCGAAGTCCGCGACTTCATCAAGGTCGAAGTGCTCTTTCAGCTTCGCCGGCGTCTGCTTGAGTACGTAGCGTCCGCACATTATGGCTGCCCCATGCGGGCTTCGCGTTTCATTTTGCGCCAGGTCCAAGGGGCTACCGGCTCGGGCTCGGCCCAGAGGCCGCGTCTGGCATTGCGGGCATCCAGTTCCGCCTGCGCATAGCGCAGACGGTCCTCGAGGGTCTGTTCATTCTGGTAATCCTTGTAGTGCCACGCCATCCCGTCGGCCACCTGAGCGAGGTTGGCGTCCCGGCCGTCCACCATGATCTTGCCGACCAGCCGGCCGTAGCGGTCATGTTTCTGCCACTCCACGGTGACGGTCCGGCGATAGACCCGGTCCGAAAGGGCTTCTTTTGATTTCTGGCCCCATGGCATCCCTTTCTCAGGCGCATCGATGCCGGCCAGCCGGATCTTGTGCTGCACCCGCTGGGCATCCAGCACGGTCACCGTATCACCGTCAGCCAAACCGACGACTTCCCCCACCAGGGTTTCGGCCTGCGTCAGGGAGACCACGGCCAGAAGGGAAAATATCGCCAACCCGATTTTCAATTCGATTGCTCCGGCTATAATTTGAAATGTGTAACACTATTCAAACAGACATGGGAAGTGGCGGCAAACGCGAGGGCACAGGCCCCAAGTCCAGCCCCGGGCCATACGGCGAGGCAACCAAGGTGATGCGTATTCCAGTCAGCCGGATAGACGATGTCCGCGCCTATCTCTCCCAGCCCCAGGCCATCATGGCACAGGCTGGCGGCAACGTGGAGTGGCTCGGGCCGGCCTCCCGGTCAGGTCCGGCTGTCCGGCTGCCGCTGTTCGCCGCCCGCGTGCCGGCGGGTTTCCCGTCGCCGGCCGAGGATTATGCCGAAGGTCATCTCGACCTCAACGAATTCCTGGTCGAGCACGAGGCCGCGACCTTCTATGTCCGGGTCCAGGGCCACTCGATGAACGGCGCCGGCATCCTCGATGGCGACGTCATCGCCGTGGACCGGGCCCTGGAGGCGCGGCATGGCGACATCGTGCTAGCGGTCATCGACAACGAGCTGACGGTGAAGGAACTCTATCGCCAGAGCGGGCAGGTCAGGCTGCTCCCCAGCAATCCGGAATACTCGCCGATCGAGATCAAGCCCGGCCAGGAGCTGACCATCTGGGGCGTGGTAAAGGGCGTCGTTCGCAAGCTGCGATGAGCCAGGGCATGCAGTACGCCCTGGTCGACGGCAACAACTTCTACGTCAGCTGCGAACGGGTTTTCAATCCCAAACTGGAGAATCGGCCGGTCATCGTCCTTTCGAACAACGACGGCTGCGCAGTGGCACGGAGTGAAGAGGCCCGTGCCCTGGGTATCAAGATGGGGGAACCCCATTTCCAGGTGCGGGACCTTCTGAGGCGGCATCGCGGAGTGGCGCTCTCCTCGAACTACACCCTCTATGCCGACATGAGCCGGCGCATGATGTCGGTGATCAGCCAGTTCTCTCCGGAGCAGGAGATCTACAGCATCGACGAGTCCTTCCTGCGCTTCCGGGGCTTCGACCACTGGAACTTGACCGGGGAGGGCATTCGCCTGCGCCACCAGGTTCACCAGTGGACCGGTATCCCGGTCGGGGTGGGGTTCGGGCCGACGAAGACTCTGGCCAAGCTGGCGAACAGGCTGGCCAAGCGTCATCCTGATTTTCGGCAGATCGGGGTCTGCAACCTGCAGGATCTGGCGCCCTGGCAGCAGTGGCGCTACCTGGCGGAGGTCGACGTCGGGGACATCTGGGGCATCGGGCCGCGCTGGGCAAGAAGCCTGCGCGAACATGGGATTCTGACTGCGATGGATCTGAAGCTGGCCAATCCCGAGACCTTGCGGAGCCGCTTCAACGTGGTGATGGAACGTACGATCCGTGAGCTGAACGGGATTCCCTGCATTCCCCTCGAAGAGGCGCCGCCCGCCAAACAGCAGATCGTGTCCTCGCGAAGCTTCGGTCATCTGGTGACCAGGATGCAGGATCTGCTGGAAGCGGTGTCGAGCTATGCGGCAACCGCAGGACGCAAGCTTAGGCAGGAAGGCGAGGTGGCAGGCGGCATCCAGATATTCCTGCAGACCAATCCGTTCATCCCGAACGAACCGCAATACCACCCAGCCGTGCTGATCCGCTTCAACACGCCGACCCACGACACCGCACGGCTGATCCAGGCTGCCCGCCAGGGCATGACGCGGATCTACCGCAAGGAATTTCGCTACAAGAAGGCTGGGGTGATGCTGGTCGATCTGAAACCAGTCGGTGTCAGCCAGGGTGATCTGTTCCAGCAGGAGCCGGAGGCCCAGACCGAGCGCCGGACACGCCTGCTGAGCGTGATGGATGCGATCAATTCAGAGATGGGGAAAGGGACGCTTCGCTTTAGCGCCGAGGGCGTGGGGCAATCCTGGAAGATGCGGCGAGGGAATCTGACGTCGCACTTTACGACGGCGTGGGCGGGGTTGCCGGTGGTAGGTAATTAGATGGCGATTACGCCATGGTATCAATTTGGGGATAACAAGATTGGGGGGACAAAAAAAAGCCCGATCGCACATGGCGAAGCGGGCTTTAGTGGGTAAGTGGAGACCCACGATTTGCTGAATTACTGCACGGGAGGCAGGTTCAGTGCAGATGCAATTGCATCGTCAAGCGCTTCTTCAGCCCACTCTTGGCCGACAAAGCCCCAGCAGGAGTCCTTTTCGACGATTGTCTGTGTCTTGATATCTATCGCGTAACAGATAAATCCCCAGCAATCGCCTGCAAGCCATGAATTGTACGACTCAAGCACCTGATGGGCGTACTCTCTTGCCGCGGCTTCCCGTGCGGCCTCGATGGAACGCGTTACCTCGACCTCCAGTTGCTGCAGAAAGTCGAAAGCCTCATGCCAGTGCTCGAAGCTGGGATGCTTGACGTCCGCGTAGAACGTCATGCCTTCCTTGCCAAGGCTTAGCGTCTCGACTGTGTAGCGCCGATTGGACCGGGTCTTGCGGTTATCCACGACGCGACCCTTGGTGTAGACGGGGGCACGGCGTTTCAGGATCTCGTCACGAGCGACGTCGTCTGGAACCCACAAGGCACCGCCGGTGGTCGTGTCCCATGCACATTGGTATCCGGTGCCAGATACTGACAGCACCATGCCGCTGTGCTCATACACGTCCAACAGGACGGCCAGCATGTCGCCGATCGTACCTGCCTGCCTGCACGCGTGCCACGCCTCTTCGAGCAGCTTTTCCCAGTCGAACTCGGCAAAATTAGCCTTGTCTTCATCGGAAAACTCGACCCAACTGCATCGATAACCCTGGATTTCGTTGAGGATGTCAGTCCGCAACTGGTTCACGGTTACGCCGTATCGAGCTGCCTCCATCTCCATACAGACCGCGGTGTTTGCTTCGGGATAGAGGCGTTTGCGCAGCATATCCTCAGCCATTGATTCAACCACGCCAAGATTGGTATTGCGGCGATAGTCGCTGTCCAGACCTAGAGCCTCCTGATAGCGATGTTGGCTTTCCCGGTCTCCGCGGCGGCCAGCGAAATAGATGGCTCCTTCGCCGTCACTGCTTTCCAGAGGGCTTTCACAGTCATCATCACGTACGAGCCCCGCATAAACTGCGATCTTTCCGTCCGGAGAGTAGACCGTCCGGACCGACTCTTCAGGTTTGGTCAAAACATGGTCGAATAGGCTGGCAATAATGCCGCCATCATCTTCTTGAATAACGCTTTTCGTTGATGAATACATCACATCTCCTTACGCATACGCGCCATCCGACGGGATGACTCCGACGTTGCAGGGAGAGTTGAGGCTCATGGGATAGGAAGCCACCGCCACATCGCCTCGGGAATTGCCTAGTAAACTTGGGGGCTGTCGAAATCCAATAACCACC
Source organism: Thiobacillus denitrificans DSM 12475 (assembly GCF_000376425.1). GTDB lineage: Bacteria > Pseudomonadota > Gammaproteobacteria > Burkholderiales > Thiobacillaceae > Thiobacillus > Thiobacillus denitrificans. Next base: position 13,863 of record NZ_AQWL01000014.1, read on the forward strand.
GTCCAGAAGGGACCATGCTCATAAGAACAGCTGTAATCGCACTTTTTCCAATCGTTTTGTCCTGCGCCAACGTCGATGCTTTCCCTGCCAGCGAGGCTATGCCAGCGGATGTGAGCGAGCGCTCCATGGCATTGCGGTGCGCGATCGCGCTCAAAGCCGCGGATAACATATTCAAGTGATCGAGGTGAAATGAAGCCAACTCGAGAGGTAGCCGAACTGCTCGATGACCTTGGGCTGGCCATCGGCGCGCGCCAGGTTGAGATCGTCGACTTCAACTTGGCGGAATCGGCTTATGTCCATCACTCCAGGGTGCCTGTCGCGTTGGCCGGGTACGCGATGGTTTCCCCGGTGTTCGCGCGGGGCCGGTTTCCAAAGTATTCCTTCATTGAGATGATCCGGAAGCGCCCCTCGATGGACTCGTACGAGGCGCGCGCGCTGGCAGCCGTGTGCGGCGCAGAAATGGCGCCGTTGTCCTGGCGGGATCCGGAAGCGTTCGGCAGACACCTGTGGGACATTATTCGCCGCTATGAGCTTGATCCATTCTTCGAGCGTACCGAACGACGTTACGGCAGCGCAGGCGACCAATATTTGATGCGTCCGCGAGGGTTCGACTGGGCCGATCCGGACAACCCGGAAATTCCGGGTGCGCTGGCGAAATGGCGCGCGGATTACAGGAAACTGCCACCTGCCTGGCAGTTGATGGTCGCGACGATACTGCAGCTCTACCGTCAGGGCGATGACCCATACTGGATGGTCAGGGTGCCCAAGAACTGGCACGCGAGCGAGGGCATCACGACCCTCCGCGACCACGGTGCGTTGGCGGATTGGGCCCGGCTCTATGTGCTCTACCCGGGCTGGTAAGGCACTCTGATCGGAAATAAAAAAACCCGCTGATGCACAAGGCATTCAACGGGTCTTGGGGGGCTAGATCAGGGATTGCTGACCTCTTGCGATGCGACCAGCTTTCGCTCGTGCATTAGGCAAGAACAGAAACGATCCCTGCTGCGTGCCAAACACACCACCGTGAATGGCGATGGTCAGCTCCCAGAAGATGCCGTGTCGCGTATAGATGGCATCGAACTTATTGATGCCTTCGCGGAAACTTCTGCGAAAGGCACCTGCATATACCAACAAGGAAAAGAACGGCAGAACAACAAACAGAGTTGAATAGAGGTTCATTTCAGTCTTCCTCGCATACGCGCCATCCGAAGGGATGACTCCCACGTTGCTTTCAGGATTGAGCGACACGCCAAAATAAAGGAGGAGGAGGAAGAAGAAGAAGAAAGAAGAAGAAAGAAAGGGTACGTGACGAAAAAAAGCCGTCCATAAGGACGGCCGAAAGGGAAGAGTTACTGTTAGGACTGCATGAGCTTGGTGATGCGGTCCGCATCTTTTTGAGTGGTCATGCCGCTGCCGATTCGGTCGCGGAGTGCTTGGGGGATATTGATGCCTGTATGGTCGAGGAAACTGACCACCCATTCACCAGAGGTTCCTTTGCTGACCATATCCGCCACGATGCCGACGGTGTCTTTCATGGGTATTTCTTGAACGCTAATCACGATGAACTCCAGAAATTGAATGTTAGCGGGAATGGCATAAAGCCTGTGTGTTCTGAAGCTGCAAAATGCAGAAGGCCGGCTTGGCTAACTGGTATCTCCCGTAAACGGGGTCTCGCGGAGGTCAGCTGTGTGCTGTTCAATGACTAGCCTTGCCCCCAGAATTGAGCAACATGGCATTGGAAAGCGTTGCGTTACGCGATAAAAAACCCCGGCCAGGTAATCTGGACGCGGGGTTGGTGAGTTGGGCAGGGCCATGGCGGTCGATCAGATCCCAAGCTCCTGGCGGACTAGCCGTTTCTTCCACGGATAGGGCAATCCGGATGGATGGCGGCCTACGAGTATTCGCAAGCACGCCAGTCTCGACAGCGCAGGCATGGGCCCCAGGTTGCCGGGGCGCTCCGGTGTTTTCAGTACGGCGACAAGCCATGACGAAGGTTGCTCATGAGCCGCGCGGATCAGTGCGTGGAACTTCCGTATGCGTTGGCTCAACATGGTGCGCCACCTTCATCGATTGTGCCGGCATTCAAGTGGCGTTCATCGATCAAGCCAGCCTCGCACGCCGTCTTGCTGTCGGTCTCCTTGCCGTACTTCGGACATTCATCGGAAACCGGCTGCGAGTAGTCGAACCAGGTGCACGAAATAACTTCGCACCCGGGAAACGCTTCCTCGGCAAGATCCGCGGCGTGCTCGCAGTCGGTCGCATCACAGTCGAACGCCATCCGGAATCGGTCTCCGTGATGCTCGTGGAGCATCACACGAAAAGGCTTCAGGCCATTGGCTTCCAGATCGCGAAGCCTGCGCTTCTCGACGGCCGCCCGGAATGGCGCAACGTACTGGTCGCCGATCCGCCGGTATGTCATGCCCAGGTCCCGCGCCTCAAGCGACGCGCCGAGATAGGCGGCGGTTTCCCACGGAGACTGGCCATAGGTGCTTGCCCAGCAGAGGTGCTTCACTTCCTTCCAGAAGGTCTTGAGGAATTCTTCGGTTGCCCCCGCGGCCACCAGATTGTCCATGACCGTTTCAATCGGCTTGGTTTGAGCCTCGATGAACGAATCGGTGAAATGGTTCCATTTCTTCAGTGCCGCGATGTGCGTAAGGCGCGGCTCGCCTGATTGTTGAACATTTGGCATGATCGCTTCTCCTTGCAAAAGGCCGACAGTCAAAATGACCACGTTCACCTTGCATAAAGGGTTGAGGGACAAGACGACAGAAAAAACCCACCGACGCACAGGGCGTTCAGTGGGTTATGGGTCAATGATTCCTGATCTTGGGCATCAGCACCTGGATTTGGCGTGACGTCACCTTGATCTTGAGCTTCGCATCGTCGGACAAGACCGCGAGCACTGGCTCAAACATGGTGATCGGGAGCGTGGTTACCGAATCGTCCCCGCCCATGATCGCCCCCTTGGCTTCGTACCAATCATCGAACTCGCCGCCGGCTTTGGGATCGGACTCCGCAGCGTAGGCTACGACGTTGGTGCTTTTTCCTTCCTCGACCAGCAGCGAAGGATTGCCGTTGGACATGAGGTAGACTCCTTGATCCGCGACCAACCACAGCCCGGCGGGCAACTTACACAGGTCGATGTTCTTGGAGTCCGGCCAGTCGTTTTCGTCCTTTTTGACCTCGCCACCCTTGTGGTACTCGGGCACGAACAGATCTTCATGGGACGGGCGATGCTCTGTGCAGGCCTTGGAGTGCTCCACCAGGCGGCGTACTTCGGAGACTTTGAAGGTCAATGTTCCGGCCATGTCAGTTCCCCTCCACCGCATAGGCGTATTCCCCATTGGGGAGACGCACGCCGTTCACGATACGAATACCGGTCTCGGGACGCAGGATCAGGCGGCTAAGACCGTCCTGGAAGATGGAGAAGACCACGTTCCCGTCGCTTCCATAGACATGGATGCAGGGCACATGGGAGTCCTCGCTTCCCGGCAGCGCGTTGATCTCGGCACACAGTCCAATGCCGAGGTCGTCGGTGTGCCCTTCGACCGGACTGACGTCCAGGTAGACCTGGCCATGTGTCCCACGATGGTCGGTGATCTTCATCTGGTAGTCGCACGTGGGTTTCAGATCGCCGTTGTAGGCGATCGAATTCCAGTGTGTTACCTGAACAGAGGAGACCGCCGTGTCTTGTACCGCTGCGGGTGCCGCGGCTTCTTGGGTCGTGCTTTGCATGATTGCAACCTCCTTCTTTGGATACCCGGAAACATTCCAGGCTTCGTCGTTGCAGGTGGTGTTGATGGACGCGTCCTACGAAGTCTTCTTCTTCGTTAGGCGTATTCCATCACTATCCCGTAAATCCTGTCGGCTTCCTCCACCGTCCGTATTCCTGCCGTGTGGTACTTCCAGCCGATGCGGTGGCTGATCGCCGCGTAGAGCTTTTTCCTGTCCATCGTTCCGCCTTGCCAGATCGGGTCGAGCAATTCGTGGATTCGCTGGCGTGCTTTCTTGAGCTCGGGCGTCGGGATGCAGCCCAAGGGCCTCGTGCGGTTCCCCGTCTTGTGGTGACAGCCGACGAAGTTGCCGCAGGCGTCGCACTTCCAGAATGGCAGGGCAGACAGATCGGGGCGATGCGGGTAAATCTCTTTCCCGTCGGTGAGCCGCGGCAGCACGTCTCTACCGCATCCACAGCAATAGAGCTTGATGGTCTTCATTCAGATTTCGTTGCCGGGTCGATCACGTTGAAAGCCACCCAAGCGGACACGGCGACCGTGCTTGCCGTGCCAAACGCCAGCTGGGCACCCGGCGGGAAGTCGCCCGCCTTCGCTTCTGGGAAGTGCTCGCCGATCGTGGCCCAGAACGCTGCTTCCGCGGCCTCGGCTGCGAGTTGCGTACGGACGGTCAAAGATTCTTCAGCCATGCTCAAACCTCCCTGGGGTCGAGTTCAATGCCGGCGAAGGAATCAATGGAAACTGAGCCGCCTCTGGAATAAACCCGGAAAAGCCCGTTTTCCATCTCGGGGTCATCTTCGCGTGCGTTTCGCGCTGCCTGGATCACTTCATCGTCGCTGTCATACGGGCCATGTAGCTCAGGCTCTATATCGCCAACCATAACGAGCAGGTAATGCTTGTCCGTTGCTGAAGTTACCTTGGTGTTGAGCAGGAAGTGCCACACCTTTTCGACTGAGATGGCCTGTTTCTCGGTGTCTGGGTTGTCCTTCATCTCGTAGATACCTTCAGCCAGACCTGAGCAGATATCTTCAAGGTGGCACTTGGCCATTTCCAGCACGCTATTCAGGTCATCGCGAATGTCTGAGATGGGGTCAAATCCCATCAGCCTTGCCATACCAGCGAGTTCTTTCGCTGCCGGGTCGTTCTGGTCGAACGCCTCGAAGGGGGGCTCATAACCTTCTTCCTCGGCGTCCTCGATCGCCTTCTCGTAATGCTCTCCATTGTCATACTCTGCTTGCGTCACCTCCAGCTCGACCGCATGGAATATCGGCTCGCCAGAGGCGTTCTTGCACAAAACAAAGACTTTGATTTTCATCTGGGCTCCTCGAAACCCGTGCAATTTCTTGCACGGGTGGTGGTTGGGTTACGCCGCTTCAGCCACGGGCTTGTATTTCAGCTGGGAGAGCGTGCAGTCCTCCAGCGACTGGTCGGCCCGCTTGCCCCGGTAGATGGGCTGATAGAGGCTTCCGCCCTTGTAGGCATAGAGGTACTGCACCTCGACGATGTCGCCCACGCTGGGAATGTCGTAGTTCGGCGGAATGCTTACGTTGCCGAGCAGCACTTTGTTGCCATTCTGGTCGAAGGCCGCCACCTGAACGGAACGCTTGCTGTCGTTCTGGCTGTCCACAACGAACGTGCCGGATTCGACGAACTTGTACTTCAGTTGCGTACCACCGGAGCTCGGCCTGCCCACCGTGTAGGCAGCCCGCAGCCGCTTGAAAACGACGCCTTCGCCTTTCTTGCCCTCGACCAGCGCATAGGCCTCGCGCTTTTCGTCTTCGCTGACGTGGATATCGACCAGCACGACCACCTTCGGATCGAGCGCGCGAACCTCACGCATCAGTGCGTCATGGCGATCCTCGTAGGGATACTCGCGAAGATCGGTGCCATTCCGCTCAAGGATGTCGAAGGCGTAGTACACATCGCCGATGAGTTCGCCGTCGATGATGGTGTTGGCGCTGACGACGCCGAGCGCCTCGACGACGGGCATGGGCAGTGCCACGCGCAGGCCTTTGCGGTTGATGCCGAACCATTCGCCGCCGACGTTCGAAACCATGCGACGCTCGCCGTCGTATTTTTCCTGAAGACACCACGCCAGATCGGCGAACAGGTCGTCCAAACCACATTCCTCGACCGGGTTCAGGAGCTGGGGCAGGACGCCCGTGACCAGTTCGCCCTTCGGTGTGTCTTGGTAGGCCGTGCCTGAGACATCGGGCGTATAGCCTTTGGCCATCTTCTCGGTGACGAGCTTGTCGAAAATCTTCCGGGCTTTGGCCTCATCCACGGGGGAGGGGGTCTTGGAGCCGGAGGTTAGGCTGCTGCCCCTGCGACCGTATTGGAAGTTGACCAGATAACCCCCATCCGTCTGGACAAGTTGTACCTGATAGGTTTTATCGCTACTGCCTTCGCTGAAATAGAGAGAAACGCTTTGAATTTGCATGGTGGGCTCCACTGTGATGCGACGGGGAACATCCCCGCCTTCATATAAATAATGATATCCCCAATGAGTACATTTAGCAAGCACAAAAAAAGCCGCAAACCCATATAGGGCGCGGCTTTATGCCATTTTGATCACATGACGAGAGGGGGTTCCGATGTTGGTGGCGGGCCGTCTTGCTTCGTCAGCCTTGTACGGTGACGTAATCCTTCAGGTGTTCAGGATCGCGTCCACCAGCACGCGGACATGATCCGGCATCCTGCGGAACTGCTTCGAGGTGTCTGGGAGCAGCCAGTTGTTGAAGGTGCGCGGCTTCACGTCGATCCGTTCGGCGAAGGCTTTGCGCTGCAGGCCTAGCCGTTTCATTGCCGCCCGCAGGAAATCTTGCTGGGAGACCTTTTTTTTAGCCTTGCTGTTCTGGCGAGGCCGCCTGGCAATCTCATCCCGGCAAAGAGCCAACAGCAGCCCTCTGTCCGTTGTGACACGACGGAGAGCTTTCACCTGGTTCACCAAAGCGTCTTCTTCCGGCTCCAGGTTGGCCTGGAACGAGCGCTTTCGGGCGCGGTGCGCATTGGGATCTTTTTTGGGTGCGTTCATGGGAGGCCAAAAAAGTATACTCAAGCATCTAGACGATGGCAATCGTGGTCACGTTTGGGCGTCAGGATGAGTTACTCAATTGAGTAAGCTGCCACCAAATCTCAAGATCTGGTCTGACGAAAAATCTTTTGATATGACGAATATTCCCACCTGTCACAGAGGGCTTACCAAAGTCGAAAAATAATTTTTCCATACATTTCAGTTGTTTATGAAACTGGATCGAGAATTGCGGGTGACAGCACATCTACCTAACGGGTTCGTCAGGGATGGTGTGTGGAGTCAATGAACATTGACAGCGAAAAACACAGTAGCCGTGTAAAGGCGCTTGTTGCGCGCGTCAAAAATCGCCCTGACACGGAGGTCCAGCAGTCCATCATTCGAGTGGCCATGGGAATGGCCGTTTGGATTTATTTCTTGTCCGGGTGGCTATCTCATGACCCCCAGGCCATCAAGATCTTCCCGTACCTTGCCGTCGTCAGCCTGGCGGTTTCGATACCTCTCCTGGTCTTTGCCTCTTTGGATCCAGACGTTTCTGTCCCGCGCCGCGTACTCGGCATGGTGCACGACTTCGCCGTGATTACCTTCGTCGTGGCAGTTGTTGGGCCTGCAGGCATCATTATCGTTGGCCTTTATCTGTGGGTGACGCTCGGCAACGGCTTCCGCTATGGTATGCCATACCTGCTGCTCTCGACCATTGCTTCCGTTGTCGGCTTTACAGTTGTCCATGAGGTGAATCCATACTGGAACTCGCAGCCGTACCTCTGGTGGGGCTTGCTGTTTATGCTCGTGTCCGCCCCGGCATACTCGTCCGTCCTGTTGCGTCAACTTCACGGCTCTATCGAGCGTGAAAAGGAGGCCAGTGCGGCAAAGTCAAAATTTCTGGCCAACATGAGCCACGAACTGCGCACGCCGTTGAACGGGGTGATTGGCGTGACAGATCTTCTCGCTGAAACGGAACTCGACAGGAACCAGAAGCATCTCGCCGATATTGCCCAGGAATCTGCCAGGGCCCTACTTGAGCTGATAGACAACATTCTCGACATTTCCGCGATCGAGGCGGGGCGCATTGTTTTCACGGAGGAGGAATTCGACCTGCACTACCTCGTCAATTCGGTCGCTTCGATCATGCGCCCGCTTGCCAAGAATAAAGGCATTGAGCTGAACGTTTTTGTGGCGCCGAATGTTCCATTCAAGTTGCGTGGCGATGATCGCCGGCTCCGCCAGATATTGATCAATCTTCTGGGCAACGCAGTCAAGTTCACTGACCGCGGATGGGTTGATCTGAATGTTTCATTCCATTCGTCCCCTGAAAAGAGCTTGTTCCTGTTCACGGTGTCGGATACCGGGGTCGGCATCGAAAAAGAGGCACTCGACCGCATCTTTGAGCCGTTCACACAAGCAGACTCCTCGATCACCAGGCGCTTTGGCGGTACCGGCCTGGGGATCACCATCGTCAAGAACCTGGTAGAGAAGATGGGCGGCTCCATTCGTGTTACGAGCACAGTGGGACAAGGCACAACTTTCCACTTCGATTTGCCATTCCAGGTGTCTGACTCGACCGACACGTCATTGGGCTTTCCAGCGCGCATTGCAATATCGTCCGGAACCGAGCGTGTGGACGCAATGGCAAAAATGCTTCGCGAATTGGGCGGCGACGTTGTGGTGCTTGATTGCGCCAAGAAACTGACCGCGAAATGTTTGTTGGATGCCAAGGCCGACATCATCTTTGTCGAGGAAGACGCCCTTTCTGGCAACGCGTCCACCATCATGCAACATCTTCAGGAGTCAACCACGAGTTCGCTTCCGCACGTGGTGCTGCTCGGATCCAATACTAGTGCGTCAAGCGACAACACGCTGATTCATTCGGGTTTTGCCTCGGTACTGCGCGGGGGCATAACCAAGTCGCTCCTCATCAATATCCTGCATTCGGCGGTTGCCCAGCGTAAGAATGCCAATGTCGCCTCGCTGAGTGAGCGCTTCAAGGCAGAATCTGGCGGCGCAGGCCCGTTGTGCATCCTCGTGGCGGAAGACAACCCCGTGAACCGAACCGTTCTTTGCGAACAGCTCGAGCGCATGGGACATTTCGTGTGTATCGCAACGAATGGAGAGCAAGCGCTGAATCAGCTACAGGTCGAGCATTGCGACCTTGCAATCATAGACATGCACATGCCAGAACTCGCGGGGCCGGATGTCGTCAAGCGTTGGCGCTTTATGGAGGATGGCCGCATGCCTATCATCATGTTGACGGGCGATGCGCGTCCCGAGGCACGGCAAGCCTGTCTCGATGCGGGCGCGGACGACTTTCTCACCAAGCCGCTCAATTCTTCCGACCTTGTCGCAAAGCTCGCCAAGCTGGCGCAAACGGCGGAGCAAAAGGTCGTCTCCGCGCTGTCCGCGCGCGCTTCTTGCCAGTCGCATCGCATTCTTGATCCGTCCGTGTTGAACAATGTTGCGGAGATGACCGGTGTGGATTTTCTCCCCGAGGTTATTGCCGTGTTCCGCGAGCAGAGTCAGGCAAGCCTCAAAGAGGTACGCCGCGCATTTTTTAGTCACGACCAGATAAGGTGGCAACAACAGTTGCACATGCTCAAAGGTTGCGCTTATGACATTGGTGCCTGGAAACTGGGTGACCTATGCGTCAATGCAGAGTACATCCCACTCCATAACGACCACGAAAAAATAGCCGCGGCGAAAATGGAGGAGATCAGGGCCGCCATCGACGAGGCTCAGACGGCAGTTGATGATTACATGCGCAGCGCCATGGGTGGCGCTCGCTGCAACTGAGACAGCGCCGCACCGCCGGATGACTCGACCCGCTGTCCTGTCTAAGGCATCAGCAAACTGAACTGGCTGCCTGCCCCAGGTAAGACTGTCACGCGCCGGCTGGAATCCAGCGCGTATCGTCCGGTATTTACGACTTGAAAGAGGTCTGAATAACGCCGCAAGGTCTGCCTGACCTTTTCGCGCCAGAACTGTGTGCGGGTCGGCTGGTTACCTTCGATTTCACGGTAGATTTCCGGTAAGTCGGCGACGCCGCCCAGCCGTACCAAGGCACACTCCACCACCTGACGCCAAACGGGGCCCGCGCTTCCAGCCAGCGCATCCCGGTAGATGTGGGGCAGCTGCTGGACGTCGGCCGCCTCCCGGTACAGTGCGAACCCGACCAGGGTGCGGCGCCGGTCCTTGGAGAAGATCGCAAACACCAGCGGAAGCGACAGGCCGGGAAAAATGTTGCGGGGGATCATCTCCTGCATGAGCGACCAGCGCTCGGCATACTCGGCCACGCGCCCAGCTGTCTGGAACGCGTAGGCTGGAAGAATGAAGCCGACGCGCCCGCCATTCGGCAGCAGCGCAAAGGACCGCTCCAGAAAGCCGTCGATCACGCGCAGGTTGAAAGGCGGGTTGCCGATGACGGCCGTGGGGGTCACCGTGAGTGGCAGCGTACGGAAGTCCCCCTGCAGTATCTCGCGGCCGGTGTTCGCGCGCGCCGCCTCGACCATCTTCGCGTCGATATCGATGCCGATGGCGTGCACATGCGGCGGTACGGCAGCCAGAAAGGCGCCCGGTCCGCAGCTCGGCTCGATGACGCAGTCACCCGAATCCAGTCCGGCAAAATGCCGCTCGACCAGGGCCTCCGCAACCCAGACCCGGGTAGGGTACTGGCCAAGGGCCTTCGTCGACTTATCAGCTTGTTCCATGTCGTTCGCTGCCTGGGTGTCTTGAATCTTCACTCATCTTCCTCCGGTGCAAGGTCGAAGTAGTCGTACATCGTTGTGATGCCAGACCACATGCGGATCGGCGCGTTGGCATGCAGCCCGATGCTCATCCGCAGGGCGTTGTCTCGGCCATGTTCGGTGAGCAGCTTCCGCCAGGTGGCTACGTCGGCGGTCACCGGAAAATTTGGGCCGCCGGCGATATCGATGGTGCTCAGGCGCGGCAGCAGGTAGCTGTCTGAGGCGGCCCCAAGGATATGCATGCCGGAGAGCTGTCGACTGCTCACCAACTCAGCCAGGGCATGCTCGGACTTGGCCGCGGCATTGGACGGAATTCCGCAGATGAACTCATGCTTCCTGATTCCGTGGCAGGCCCTGGAATCAGGAAGCCTTTGCCTCGAAGCGCATTTCAGCCGCGGCCTCTTCCTTGAGGGCATCCAAGGCCTGTTGGGGGGTCATACCTTGTTGGTGGTAGAAGGTGAATATGGCTTCCGGCAGATCGTGATGCTCTGCCCCGAAGATATTCTTGGGGTCGGCGTTGAGCTTGGCCACATGCTCGCGGTCCAAACGGTTGGCCTCGGCCGCGAATTCGGTGAGCGTCATGGTCGGGGCCTTGGGGACGGCGCGGAGTATGGTGTCGATGTCGCACACGAACCCCTTTCCGTCGCTTTTGCGGTCAATCATGACGCAGTTCCGCCCACGCGATTTCATGCCGCGCACGATGAAGACCTTGCCCTGCAGGGTAATCTCCGTATCGAGCGGCGGAAGCTTGTACAGTGCAGCAGACCGCTCGTAGAGCTCGGCGTCGCGCGACTTCGCGCCGACCACGGTACCTTCGACCTTCAAGGTCAAGTGGGACTCCGTGAAGCTGATGTGGCCTGCTTCGAGTTTGAGGTTGTGCTTTTGGCCGACACTGGCCAGGGCCTGATTGATGTCCTCGCGGAGGACCTTGAGCGTGGCTCGCGTGATCATGGTCTATTGACTCCTGCCTACGATGCCGGAGGCGACGGCTGTCGATACATTCGACACAGTTATTATACTCAAACGTCTAGATGTCGCAACGCATAAAAAACCCGGTCATCCGCAGTGGAATGAGCCGGGTTGGCGGTTAAGAGCGATCATCGAATTCATAATGGCTTGTTGCCATCATCATCGATTGCATGGGCCGTTTCGACGTTATTGCTCGTCAGGCCAGCGTCTTCAGCGAATTTCTGACGAACTGTCGAAAATCGGCATCCGACAATTCCTCGTTCTCAACATTTGCTGCCAAGGTTGGAATATAGTAATCGGCGGCCGATTTGGATGGCGGAGGGAAATCTATCGTTGCCAGGACCGCCTGCGCTTGCTGGAGTAAATTCGAGGCGCGCTCGATTCGTTCTTCGTTCTTCATGCTTTTCCTTTCATCTCATAACCACGTAACGGGCCGAGGATCGGTGTGCTTCGCTTCAATTACCGCGCCGCACATCTCCCAAGCCTGCGACCTGGACATGAATTCACCCTTTGCCTGAGGAAGAGGGCAACCAAATGCACAGTTGTTCGGGTGGGTGAAGTAGTTGAACTTGCCGTCTCCAGCTTGCTCGACTGCAGCTCCAAACCGGATCGCTATTGTGCGGTTTTTAAGGCTTGCTTTTGCCATGTCAGTCCCCTTTCTCATCGCCAACGCGGCGCAACGCCAAGAACGCTGCCAGCGCGCCGATTCTTGATGCACAAGGCGGCCTGATGGGCTTCTTCGATTGTCGTGAAGGATGCGACCTCGTCACGGCGCTCGCCCGGTTCTAGGATGCGGCCGTTTTTCCCCAAAGGGCGGTCGTCGGCAGTCCCCCCAAAGAAGGGATCGCCCGTTCCAAGGAACTCGATCACGGCCATCTCCTTTGGCAGGCACGGCCACCTTGCCTTGTATTGCTCAACCCAGGCGGGGTCCTCGAGTCCAATGTGAGAGTTGCTCATGGTGCTTCTCCTTGCATACGCGCCATCCGGAATGGAAGGCTCTGACGTTGCGGTAAGCTTTGAGGGACACTCCCAAATAATGTCCATGCGGCACTACGTGCCCAGGACCAGGCTCACGGCCTGTTTGTGCAATCAACCGACTGCTTGCTGGCTGGGAAAATGCAATCGTCGGCATGGATGGAACGCAATGGAACGCATACGTCAGGCATAAAACCCCTGCCTTCAATGCAACCAGGGAGTTTCTTAACAGGCAAGAAAAAAGCCCAATCACACTAGGTGAATGGGCTTTGGTGGTAATGAAAATCAGGCGTGGTGACGTGTTTCACTGCCTTTCTCGTGGTCATCTGCGCGATGGCTGTTCATGTAAAGCGCAAGCCCTACAATAAACGCAACACCCAGCGTGAAACCAATCAAAGACTCGATACTCATTCCGGGTCTCCTTTGCGTAAGTAAACTGCTACTGATACTAGCACAGCAAACAACACCAGTAGAAGCAGTACAACTTCCCAACCAATTTTGTGGTCGACCAGCCCGCTGAGTACAACCGCCACCATACAAGCTGTGGCGAGGTTATCCAGCACTTTGGCAACCCCTTCTCGTTGGCACTTATTGAACTGCATAAATCTCCTTTCTGCCATCACCAAAGCAAGTGGCATCGGCCTTGTGTGGCCAGGCTAAATTCAACCGTTGACTCTATTGCTACCAGGCCATGCTTTGGCTACTGCCAAGCTGGTCAGGTAACACCTTTTCACCATGCCGGCTCGTCACAAAACAGACCGAACCACCGTCCATTTCAATCCCGGAAATTGAACCATCCAGATCCTGAACATCCTTGGCGACGAATGACTCGACGACGCCCTTGGCGGTTTTATAAGTCACCGTTACCGGAAACATGTTTCGCACCTTTCCGAGATACCAAGATGGACCGGGCAGCCTAGTCGTGGCCCATTTTGTAAGTTTGTGTGCTCTGGGGACATTCACCATTGCTAAAAACCAGCAAGTAGCCAGCAATAGCAATTCAGCGATCGCTCCAAACGGAAGTAAAGCCAAGCGTAAATTCCGCATGTTTGTTCTCCTTCAATTAGTGATTACCTGAAACTCATCCAGGGCGCCAAAAGACTTCGCAATGAAATTTGCATATCTTCATGTCGATGGGCAAAACTCTCAATTGTGCCCGGCACATGTCGATATAGGCCGGGTTTTCGAGGCTGGGCGTGTTCTGCATGATGGCTTGTCCCATGATGTTTCATCAGGCTTTACCGCTCTCGATGCAAGCCGCAAGGCATCGTGCGAACTTGACGTATTCAGGGGATTGCGATGCACTGGAACGAAGGCTATCGTAAGTCATCTCCCTCATGGCCTCGAGTTTCACACTTGCCTGGACTGCATCGAATCCGCACCCAAGGTTTGCTGTCGCGATTTTCTTCAGGAAAGCAAGAATGAAATGATCGAGCGCGTCCTTCGCTTCATTTGGCAGAATATCCAGCAGTACGCGGTTTGAAGCAAACAGCACGTGGTCCAAATCCGCCTTGGTTGCGACGAGCGGCCCGAGAACGAAGTCCAGTGCAGAGTCGGCGCCTTCTAAATCACCGAAGGCAACGAATTGAAGTGGGCCATCTCGATCATGGATCACACACAACCGAGGCCGCCATTTGTACGCTGCTTGGCGTAAAGCAGATGGTCTTGAACGATCACTATCCCACCAGTTTGGGGAATAACGTTGAGGTGCAATTGAGACATCGCCCAAAGCACGACGTTGGTGGATTGCAGTAAGTCCTGTCATGTTGTATCTCCTGGCAGCAGGCCGTCCTCGAAATGAGGGCGTTCACCTTGCCGTGAGAATTGTGGGACGCACGGGCATAAGCCAGGCCATGGGCAAAAAAAATCCCCTAAGGCACGAGGCACAAAGGGGATTTTGCGTTAGACCGAACACAAGGATCGGAAAAACGGTACTGCGGTCAGGCGTTCAAGCCGACGACGTCGGATGTCGGACGCGCTTCCGGACTGCTCATGAAGGGTTGATACCCTTCAAGGTACGGATCTGCAACCGCCTCGTCGAGTTTCTCGCGTCCAAACCGGCACGCTTCGTCGAAGGTTCCTTCGACTTCTTCCTCGGCGTAGACCTTGTCTGCCCGGGTGACGACCATGAATCGATTATGGGTCGTTTCATAGATCGTGACGGATGGACGGGGAACGCCCATCAAAGCGCTTTTCAAAGCCTTCAGGTTCTTCTTGAGAGACATAGCAACCTCCTAAGGATCCAGGAACATCCTGGTTTCACGTTGCAGTTAGGATTGAGGCTCACGCCCTATGAAAGGTGGGCGCGGATGCTTATTCTCTCAGTGCACCATCATTACGCCGATCATGAAGACCTGGTTCTTCAGGCTCACGTCCGGGATCGGCACGCTGTTGTATGAGCCAAGGATGTCGCCCTGGACCCTTGCGTCGCCTCCGTTCAGCTGGGCGCGGTTGTATCCGTACCGGCCGAACACGGCCCACGAGCCTTTGATGCGGTGCACCGCCTGCAGGCTGATGCCATACGCGCCTCCAGCCTTGACTGGTTCGGTAACCAGGTAGCCGTCCAGTCCAAGCACCCGCACCGGTACCTTCTGTTCTCCGGAAGAAGCCAGACTGTAGTAGAAATCCATGCTGACCAAACTGTCCTTGGTGCGAATAGGCGATAGCCGGACGAATGGCGAGAATGCGTCGACCTGAAGGGACGTGTCACGGCTCGTGTCCGTGTTGACGATACCGACGAGTGGCCCGCCGCCAACCGCTACCGGAGTGTTTGAAGTAGCCACGTCGGCGCCGATCATGGAGTACGCCAAACCAACCTTGATCCACTTGTTGCCCAGGCCAAGAGCAATGTCCATGCTCTTGCTGTCGTTGTCGACCGTTGTATGGCCGCCGGCTTTCAGCATGAAGAGATTTCCGTCAAAGTCGAGGCCGCCTCCAAGGGCGACGCCGGTCGACGACTTCATGTAGTCACCGGAAATCGAACCGCTACCGATGCCGGCGCCGAATCCCATTGCGGTAACGAGCAGGTCCTCGGCCTGCGATGGACTGGCAGTTAGCCCAAAACAAATGGCAAACAGCGCGATATTGAATTTGTTCACTTTGTTTGTCCTCCGTAGACGAAGGCAGCTTATCAAAGCGAATGAACGTGCAAGAACAGCGAAAACGCTTCGTCACACGATTACGAATCGAATTTCAAACAGAGGTGGACCAATGGCAAAAAAATGCCGGCTGTGAGCCGGCAAAGTAAGGGGGGAGACCCCTGCGGAGAACTTCAGCCACTTGCGAATGGGGTCCGCAAACAGCAACCTCATCCTAATAGAACGGGACGTTGTCGGTATATACAACTTTAATTGTAGGCCTGATTTAACGTTATGATTAAAAACAACAAATAGTTTGTGAACACGTGGAGTATACTTTTCGCATTCCTGCTGCGGACTAGCGAGATAGCCATGAATATCTGGAACCAGCAAAGCCAGCACGACTTGGTAGCTGACGTCTTTCGTACCGCCCCCGCCAAGAAGGTGGCGAAGCGCTGCGGCACCTGTCGGAGCTTCGAGAATGTGTATGCCGCAACGATCGCCCGTGCTGATGACCAGTCGGCCATGATGGCCTACCGCTGCGAATGCTGTGGGACAGAATGGATCGATTGCGCTGCTGCGCGCTGAACGCTGCCTTCTAGAGTCCTTGCTTCGAGTAGCTCTCGAACGCTTCCCAAATGCCTTGCAGGCACTGCATGTCCCCTTCGGAGAAGCCGGCGGCCAGTTCGGCCTGATCTATCGGTCTTCCTTCTGAGTGTTTCGCGGAGACGAATGCGAGCAGGCGGCGTAATGCCGCCAATTCCATGTCACTGAGTTCGAGCATGACCCCCATGCCGCGATTTTACCAAGGCTCATGCCGTTGCGAACGGGGATATTTGTGCACTGTTTGGGTCAGAGGGCAGGCAAGCGCTGAGAAGCGAAACATCGTGCAGATTCCGGTCGTCCATGATCACCAGATCCAATCTGACATGATCACCTATACTAATTTTTCTGACAGACATCCCACCGATTCCGACCAGATGATCTCTCCCATGGCTCAAGGTGGCGCTGGTTTAGCGGCAGGTATCTGAGTCGACTAGCTGAGGGAAAAATCAGCCGCATAATCCGGAAGCTCTTCAGCAGTTTAGGTCTGCCATCCCTCATGGGATGGCAGGAATCGGTTCATTGAACCGCCGTGTACGGTCCCGTACGCACGTGGCGTGGGAGGGGAAGATCGTGAGGTCTTCCCCTATCGCGATTGGACGGACACTGTTTACGCTTACTCACAGGAGGAATGTATGGCTCGCCCATTACCGAACTGTTCGAATCAAGTGCTTGCAGCGTTCGTCATGGTGGCTACCGCCTTTGCCTCTAGCCCTGCGTACGCCAAGACGCCAAAGTGGGTGAAGAAAATCGGACAGGTTGCAAGTGACGCAATTACAGCTCCGGCAAAAGTACCGCTCCAGATCACAAGAGAGGCAGGGAAAACCGTCGGCGGCGATGTGGGACGGGGGCTGGCGCACGCAAGCCAGGAAGCGATAGAGGAAGTCAAGAAAGCGGAAAAGAGTGTCGGCGGCTTCGCAAAGGAGCACAAGAAGGAGATCCTCACCGTGGCGGTAGTAGCCGGCGCTGGCTGGGTAGCCTGTGCTGATGGGTGCACGATCCTGTTAGCAGTCGGCGATGCGTATGTGAAAGTGGGCTCCATTGCTGCCGGTGCTGCGTTGGCGACCAACGAGAAAAAACAGGAGTCACCCCGTTCACCTGGGACACCTTCCTACCGGCAGATGGCCAAGGAGGTCGACAAGCCGCCGACACAGAGCGCTTTGGTGGCGTCAGATTCTCTCAAGTGGAAGCGGAACACCTTGTTGACAACCCAATCGTCGCGCACCGCGGTAAGTGATTTGGAACAACATGGTGAGACCGTCAGCGATACCTTCAGGGAGATACTGATTGCACGAGAAGTGCCGAATCCAATCAGCGCGTTCGCTCAGGTGACGTTCAGCCCAAGTGTCTCGGATGCCCCTGTCTATAACGAGGACCGCGAGATCAGTGCCCGGCTAAGCGCGTTACTCACGGAGGCCACTCGATCACAGCCGTATCTGCTCTTGGAGCCGATGAAACCAGCCGACATCGCGATGCCCCATCCCCCCGGGCCTGAGTTTAAGGAGAACGGAGCGGTCACTGCCAGCGCGAAATCAGTAACCATCAATGAGGCCATCGAAATCAAAGCGGGGTTGTTGGGTACCTTGACGGGGCTGCCGCCTGAAGAGGTTCTCAAACGTACGCGAGAAGGCCTCCGCTCTGATCTGCGAAGCCTGGGTACTGACAAGAAAACTACTCCGAAATAGCGGGGGCCTAGAGTTCTCCGCCACCTCCCTCCAAAAACTGGTTGCAGCGGACGGCACTTCGCGTCGCAGCTGAACCGAGGCGTGATCGGTAACGCCGAACTCCTGGCCTATTGAACAGTCAGGCTAAGGCGCTGCTCAGGCCGAATTGCACGCATAGGTAATCTGGCGGGATTTTGGAGAGTGAAGCGGCCATACAGACGCCTGCTATGGCGAAAAGGTGCCCCCTGGCGCTGGCCGGTCACGCCTATCTGGTCGGCCGCCATTATTCTCCCCCTCACAGACTCAAAGTCGCAGTACGTCGGGTGATCATCACCATCATTCGGTCTGATCAGGTCGCCGGTCAGGCTGATCATGAGCAGCGGCTTCTGCTCATCGCGACAGGACGGTCGTTACAAAACTTTATTTTGCCGGAATCGTGTCGATATACGTGTGTAAGCCTGTCAGCGGCAACTTGAAGGATCTGTCGTCCACATCACTGTATCCGACCGCTGTTGAACGCGGCCCAGAGATATCAGGTATACCGCAACAGATTTTGGTGAGATTTGCTGATAGGTTGGTTGATGATGCCGCTGGAACAACTCAAGACAAATCCGAAGTTACCCAGCCCGAAGGGCGTCGCCCTGGCTGTGCTTGCTCTGTCCAAACGCGAAGACGTAACGCTGGGCGAGATTGCGCTCGTGGTCGAAACCGATCCCGCCTTGTCCGGACGCCTGATCAAACTGGCCAACAGTGCTTCGCAGTCCTCGCGTCCCGTGGTATCCGTACGGGAAGCGATCGTTCGACAGGGCGAAAAAACGGTATGCCAGCTCGCACTGGGATTTTCACTGCTCGATCAGCATCGCGCCGGCGCATGCGATTCGTTTGATTACCAGAGATATTGGTCGCATTCGTTGCTGATGGCACTGGCCATGAAGGCACTTGGTGCGCGTGTTCGTGTGGGGGCCTCTGACGAATTGTTCATATGCGGCCTGCTGGCGCAAATTGGCCAACTGGCGCTGGCAACCGTTTATCCCGAGGAATACAGTGCCGTGCTGACTGCGCATCAGGCTAGTCCTGCACAATCCATCGCTGTCCACGAACGTGAGCGACTCGAAACCGACCATACCGAACTGGGCATCGCAATGATGTCCGATTGGGGCATTCCGGGGGTGTTCACCCAGCCGCTGGCGCTGTATGAGGACCCGGATCAGCTATCTGACACCACAGAATCGCGGTCGAACAGCCTGGTTTTGATGCTGCGCCTGGCACATGGGCTGGCCGACATCGCGCTGGCGCCTGCTGACCAACGTCCGCAAATGATTCCGGCGTGGTTGGCTCTGGCTGAGAAACTTGACGTCCGTTTCGATGACGTTGGCAGGTTTGTCCATGACTTGATCGGCGAATGGCATGACTGGGGTACCTTGCTGAAAATCCAGACCGAGCCGTTGCCCCCCTTTACCGGCTTGTTCGACAAAGCCGAAAAGGCCGCCAAAGACGCGTCGTTGCTACGCATTGTGGTGGCCGACAGCAACGATTTCACCCGTCGCAAGACCATGGCGCTGCTGGCTGAAAGCGGCCAACATACCGTTTACCCTGTTGGCGATGGCCATTCCGCGATGGCACTGGTCCTGGAGCTGATGCCGGACGTCATCATCGCCCATATGAGATTGGACCAGATGGATGGCCTGGCGTTATGCCAGACATTGCGTGAAGTCCATGCAGGTTGCGGCATCTATATCGTGCTGATGGACGACAAGCACAGCGATGAGTTCTCAATCCGGGCCTATGAGGGCGGCGCGGACAGCTATGTGCCCAGCACGATCAGTTCAAGGGCGTTGCACGCCCGGCTGGTTGCTGCGCAACGCCTGGCGCGTTTGAAGAACACGTTGGTGAAAGAACGCGCCAGCGTGGGCAAGCAAAAGTAGCCATCCGCTCCGCGCGTTCTGTTGGCTGGGGCGTGGCCGCCCGCATCTACACGCTGTTCCTGGCGTCTGCCAGTCGGCTGCGCAGGCGATCGACCGAGGCCGCTTCGCGCAGCCCGAGATAATCGCCCACGACAGCATCTGGGACGTCCTGCGCAAACAGCATGGCCACGAAGCTGTTCCGCAGGGTCTGTGGTCCTTCCCGCGAATCCAGATCGACACCGGCGCGTTCCATGACTCGTTGCACCCGCCGATACAGCGTGGCTGTGTCCATCTGCCGGCCGTCGGCGCCGGCAACGAACAGCCAGTTGCCGGGAAAGCGCATGCGCGCCCGCTGCTCGAGCCACTGCTTGAGGACGCCGCTGGCGAAAGGCAATAGGCAGGTGGTGTGGCCAGGTCCGTTTTCCACCAGGATGTCGATTGAGGCAGAATCCGAAGATATGCAACTAACGGACAACCCCCGCGCTTCACCGACCTTCACCCCACCCCCAAGCATGACCGCGGCGATCGCGAGATCCCGTTTTTCTTTCCAGGCCGCATCTTTTCGGTCATAGGTTTCACCGGACAGATCCCGTCCGATCCATTGGATCACCGCATCCCGCTTGGTTTCTTCCAAATACGCCGTAGGCGCATTGGTGCCTTCCCCGATGCGCTGGCGCGCAGCTTGGCTGCCCGGATTCCCCAGGGAAGGGTTTTCGAGGGCGAGATGCTGGTAGATGCGCTCGATCAGGCGCACGTAGCGGTAGCGATGTTGCTTCGTGAGGCCGGCGTCGTCGAGAAATTGCTCGATGTGGCTGCTCCGGATCCGGGCGAATCCCAGGTCGTGGTCGTGCATCCATCGCGCGAATTTCCCCCACATGAACCGGTAGACCTTGGCGCTTTCAAGGCTCATCCCGTTCATTGCAAGCCATCCCTCAAAGCACGCCAGGGGATCGTTTTCCCAGTCGCTCAGTTTGCCGCTGACGGGGAAGAGGGGAGGGGAGATGGCCTTTGCGGACGCCGGCGTATCGCTATCGGTTGGTTGCGGCATGGTTTTCAAGCCATCCTCCTCGAATGACATGATGTCAGGACTCGATCTTGCCGATGAACGCCTGTTTCTCTCGCCACATTTCCTGGACAAAAGGATCGGTGACGCCATAACGACCATGTCCACGGCGCATGATGATGTTGGCTGCAAGCAGTTCATTCGCCGCCGGCTGGATTTCTTCGACCCGCACCTCACGGCCGATTGCCTTGGAATACTCAGCTGCCGCTTCCGCCGAGAAAACGCCCCGTGCATCACCCACTGTGGAAGCGATTTTCTCAAAGATGGCTTTTGCCAGGCCGCCTAGCTCTTCGACCTTTTGAAGTTCGATATCAGCCGCTGTCGAACGTAATGTTGCTGCGATGACCGGGAGAAGCTCGTCCGGGTTGCCACCTGGCGGGAGGCTGTAGATAAGCTGCCGAAGCGCCTTGATCATCTCCTCGGGACGATTACCCAGTGTTTTGAAAGCCTGGGTTACAACCTCAAGGGAAGGCAGCGGGCTCACCCCATCCTCGGCCAATCTGTTGAGGAGAAACTCCAAGTAATGCTCGTCCAGCAAGGGAAAATGAATCGACGTTGCACCGGCAAATGCCTGGTTACGACGCGCGGAAAGCTCGCTGACCAGTGCTCGATGCGATCCCGTGCCGATAAAAATGAAGTGTCCCGGCGTGCCCGGGCGGGTGTTGATTGCGTCACGCGCGGCTTTCAGCGCAAAGAGCAGCTGATCCCCTTCATCTGACGTGATGGCATGCTGAACTTCATCTACGATCAAGACCAGATTCGTCTGTGACTGATCGACAACTTCAGCGAACGCCTGGGCAAGTGTCGGACCGCCTTCCTGTCCTACGCTTTCCAGTTTGAAGCCGAACTTGAACCCACCTGCACCCAGGTCAACACCGCTCAGACGCTTGAGTTTATCCAGGAGGGCCGACGCTGGGGTTTGAAGCTCCTTGAGGGTCTTTTGGATGGCCGCGTGGACCAGCTTTGCCGGGCTTGTCTGTGTGGTCACTCCACAGGTCGACATAAATGACAATCGCGCCATGCTGTTCGAGCGCTGGAATGAGGTCGTTCTGCAGGAAGGTGGTCTTGCCGGTTCTGCGCAGTCCTGAAATGAACAGCCCGGAGCGCAGCCCCTCATCGAGCACGCTCGGGTTGAGAAGCTGACTGGCCATTTCGTTGGCCATTTCGGTGCGCGGGTAGAGGTGGCTCATCGAAATTATATAAAATTATTAGAAATGAATAATTATATAGATAGCATAAAAGTCTATAAAAATCACCCTTCGTGCTGTTGCGGGCGATAGCTTGGTGGGGGAAGCGTCTTTCGAAGGATTCCAGCTCGCCGTGCCGCGGGTTTGAGTATGCCTGGAGGCTAGGCGGAGCGAGCGGGCGTCAGCATGCGGGCGGGGTGGGTTTGGCTGTCCGTTAGTTGCAATACTGGAGGTTCTGCAACCAAAAGTGGAATAAAGAAACCCGCCATACGGCGGGTTTCTTGTAGAGCGTCCTGCGCTCAAAAACTGTAGGCGGCGCCGAGGGTCAGGGCTCGCGTCTTGTAGCCGTCCCCCTTGTAGAGGTGCGCCCATTCCAGGTTCAGCGCGAGCTGCTTGGTCAGCGCGAGCTGGGCGCCTGCGCCGTAGGAGCCACCGCTATCAGACGTGGAGCCCATTGCGCTGTTGCTCAGCTTGCCGTGCGTGTAGCCCGCCAGCGCGTACACGGAGAAGTTGTCGGCGAGCGGCAGCATTCCCTTGGCGTAGACGCCATACAGCATGTCGGTTTCGATCTTGACCTTGGTTCCGCTGTCGTTGAAGCTGTCGCTGGCAACGCCCGTGCCCAAGCGGCCTTCCACGGCCAGGTATTGGTTGACCTGGTAGCCGACCTTGGCCAGGACCACCACGGTTTTGAGGTCGACCGCGCTCTCCTTGTACTGGATCTGCGAGAGATCCGCCCCGGCGTACAGGCCTTGGGCATGCGCGGAAGCGGCCACCATGGCGAGGGAGAACAAGGCAAATTTGGAGATGGATTTCATTTTGGTTTCTCTGGATTAAGGGGGGAATTGGGAAAACCATCTTAGCAATTCGGTACTGCGTAAAACGAAGGGAAAAATAGCGAAATGGCAATCCTGTTTGTTATCTAGCCACGCTCAAATTGACGTGGCGGTGGAGAGGTTTTTTTATGCAGGACGAATCATGGTCGGTACCAGACGGACGAATTGCCCTACAACTGGCGTCCAAAAAACGAACCCTCTAATGCACAAGGCAAATAGAGGGTTATGGGATTAAGGCAATAGCTGCCTGGACACACCCGGGCTGCAATAGCCGAGGATGCGTTCACGATGCTCCCTCGATCTCTGAATCAGGACTCGGATGAGATATGAAAACCGAAGGCGATTCTCTGCCGGCGTACNGCCTGGCCAGTCGTGAACCAATTCCATGACACGTGCTAACTCGTCCGTCTTTCTGCGCACCCGAAAAACCACACTCGCCTTATCGGGTCGTGTTTTCCATTTCAACATATTACGTGCGTGATAGTCGCCATGTTTGAGCCTGTACTTCAACCAGGTGTCGTTGGAGATTTTCATGACAGTTCCCTACGATGGCTGCTCACAGCACTCGCCTGACATGAAGGCCACAAATTGCGCAGCTTTCCCGTACGACTTGAAGTTCGCGCGATTCTCGAACTCGCCGTTCTTATCCCTTGCCCAGACGCCATGGGTGTATCCCATTTGTGTCAGGAGCTTGGGCGGCTTCTCGGTATGCCAGCTTGCCATGATGCCTTCAGTGGATCGGATCTCCATGTCCGGCAAATGGTAGTTTTTTTGCTGATAGAGTAGCTCGCGAGTATCGGCATCCAGAATGCGGACGATGCAACTGTCCAGAATCCCGGGTCCGCCATATTCGCCTTCAGCAATCAGCAAAGGAATCTGCAGCGTTCCGGTAGAACGGCCAATTTTGCCCATCAAATCGTTCTCCTCCATCCAATCACGGCCAGTATTTCGGTCGCCATAGAACAGCCTCAAACGTCCACCTTCCTTCCGGTACTGCTCAAGGATGTTTCGAACCTTGGTCGACGTGTCGTAATCGAACCAGGTGCCCAACTTGCGAGTGCCAACGATTTCAAGCAGGTCACGGTAATGTTGGTATTGATCAAGAGTACCTATGTCGGCTTCCTGTGCCATGACGAGAGAGACGCCCTTACGCAGGATATTGAGTTTCTTGATCCGTCGCTGCAGTTCGAGAATCGTCTTGTAGACCACGTCATAACCCACGCACGAGACGAATTCAGTGTCTTTCAGCACAAACAGACGTTGTTCTTCGTTACAGGTGATTTCCATCTGATATCTCCATGCAAAAACCCCACCTCGAAATGAAGTGGTTTAAGCCTTGCAGGGAGAGTTGAGGAACACGGCATAAGCAGTTCTGCTGCTTCAGAAGTGCTTATGCCGTGCAAGAAAAAAACCCTCCGGCACATAGGCACAGAGGGTTGGTGGTGAAGAAGGATCATCCTTCGAATTCGTAGTGGCTGTTGCCATCCTCATCGATGACGTGACTCTTGATGTGTGGACAGACATCAACTGGTTTCACGGGACTTGCCGGGCCTTCGAGGTGAACGAGTATGTTCTCCTTCCGGCAGACAGGGCAAACAGCTTTCGACGCCAGGTACGGCCCCAGCATGTCTATTGCTGAGGACGCCGGCACGCGTTGCGCGCTCATATCGCACCTCCATGTTCAGCCCGTACTTCGCGAGCTGCGGCTTCCTCGTCTTCGAGCGTGATCGCCTTATGTGAAGGCATGCCGTAAAACCCGGGCTCATCGATTCTGACCAGATCGCAATCATCGGCATGATCGGCAATAACCTCGAAAGGGCGCCAACCTTGTCTGATGCACGCCTTCACAAACTCCTTTTCGCAGAGACGGGTATCGTTCAGACAGATCCCGTAATGTTTCTTCAACAGGACCGTCGAGATGGTCTGAAAATTTTGCACGTTCATTTGTTCACTCACATGCAATCGCGGCCTCCACGGGTGTGGAAGCTGGAACGCGTTGCAGGGAGAGTTGATCGACATCACCCGATAAGCGAGTCACCCAAAAGAAAAACCCCTCCGGCACATGGCACAGAGGGTTGGGTTTAAACAGTCGATGGTAAAAGCTAGTCCTCGATGAGGCCGATCCCGTTTACACAAAATTGAGTACAGGCTCCAAAGCCCCTGCAATGGCTGATGAAACGGGTGGGACTTTCGGAGAAAGACAGTCGCTACTCGGTCGCAAGTACAAAGCCCCTGCAATGGCTGATGAAACCAGCAGAGCCGCTTTGGTCTGGCGCTGATCGGTGAAGTAGTCGCAAGAACAAAGCCCCTGCAATGGCTGATGAAACTCTACCACGCCAACTCATAGGCGTGCCTCAAACAATTTCCTGTATTCGCGCGAACCGGCTTCGAATTCGAGCGCATCCTGTCTACCAATGAGCCTATCAAGCATTCGCGCCATTCCCGCTGTCGCGCGAAACTTCCGTATTTTCGCCACCGATTGGGGTTCGCGCTTTTCGACGCCCCTCCGCCATCTTCTGTTTTTTCTCGGCTTGCTCGTTCTCGGCAGATCTTCTTGCTGCGAACGTCTCCGTCCAGAACGCTTCGACCAGAGATTCCAAGTCGTCATTGGCCAACTGCCACGCCATCGCTGCGCCGTTCTGCTTGCGATCCAGATCGGCACCGCATTCCGTGCAGTGGAGCAATTGGCCATTGGTTTCGTCCGGCAAGACATCGCCGCCGCAGATCGAACACCGGCTGGCCGTCTCTCCCGTCAATTCAAACATGGCCGATCCGGCTTTCGCCGCCGCCCACCGAATCGCCGATTCCAGTTCATAAAGCGCCGCCACGACGCGGCCGGCGCGCGCCTTTTTGGCGAATTCCGTTCGCTCGCCAGTGATTTCGTCAATTTTGACGGCGGCCTTGGCCAAGTCCAGCGGCTCCAGCACGATCGAGCTGTACTGGCGTGCGAGATCGATGGCGGTCTGCCGATAGAACCCTTTCCTCGTATTGCGTGCACGACGCGCGATATGTGCAGCCGATTGCCACTGTAACCGGTCCTCTTTCCTCCAATCTTCAAGCCATTCCGGCAAGAAATCCACATCCCGGAGCATGCCGCACAACCGGTGCAGGCGCCGGATGGCGACGTGGTTGGCGGGCAGACGGTGAATCGCCTTCAATTCGTCTGCTGCCCTGGCAAGACGCACTTCCGGGGAATCGGGTGGCAGGCTTTCGACGCTCTCGATATCCATATCAGGCACTTCGATTTCTTTCAGTCGCGGAACGATGGCATCGCGCGCCGAGTCCCGCTCCGACTGAATGGCGCTGGAACGCACGAGGCTTTGCTCAACTTCCGCGGGGAGTTTCAGTACATATGCCTGACCCGGATCAGCCCCATCGGTAATGCCCGCCACACACCGCCCTTCGTCGTTCGCAGCCCAGCCGAAGTGGACGGCAACCAGCGGTTTTCTTCCGGCCAGCGCCTCCTGCTCGATGGGCGGACGCTTCACCTGCATCTGGATGGCCCACTTGTAGTCCTTGCCCACCCGCCTGCGAATGAGCCGGCATAGCCCCGCGGTCGCGCCATCCGGCAGCGGCCGGTGGTACTGCCAGGTCCCCGTGGCGTTCGTGGCAGCCTTGGCCGCGCCAAGCCGGAAGCGGAGTTCGCCGTATTTGCGCGGGCCGCAACCGTTGGTAGGAGACAAGGCCACTTCTCCATGCTTTCCAGCAAGAATCGTATCGACTGGCACGCCGCCCGCGGCAGTGAACTGCAGGGTCAGTGTGTCCTGGTCCTTGTCCTCGCCCACCGCAAAACGCGGGGCGTTGCCGCGAGCAAAGGATTTCTTGAAAGCGGTGAGCGCGGCGTCGAGCACCTGGTTTGCGGTTGCCCAGCCCAGGCCATCGGCCACCGCTTTGCTGCGAATCCTGTAGGTCTCGCAGGCGCTGTTCTTGCCAATCCTGGACAGGTACATGGACTGGATATCAGACCGGTGATTCTTTCTGGCTTCCTTGACGAAGACGGCCAGCTCGCGCCACTTCTCGCGCCGGCTTTCGGCTATGCACTTCATCGCGTCTTCGTTGTTTTCCGCGCGCGCCGCGTCGAAGGCGGCGTTGAGCGCGTCAATCTCCTCTTGGCAGCGCTGCGCGTCCGGGCCCGACTTCTCCAGCACAAAAGCCTTCATCTCCGTGACGATGCCGCGGATAGTGGCCACGAGGTCGTTGTACAGGCGACGGGATTTTATGATCTGGTCGCCGACTGCCTGGATGCAATCCTTGTCCAAACGCGCGCCATATTCGTAGATCAGGACATTGCCTTGCGGAAGCAGGGAGGGTTTGATTTCTGACATCGGATATCTCTCTTTCTTTCGATATGCGAACGGGCAAAACGTCATTCACGCTTGAATTCTCGATTTCAATTTACGCGGCAAAATCGCGCGCAATCCTGCTCCGGCACGCCGAAGCGCTCCGCGATGGCGGCATACTGTGGCATCACGCCCCGGACCTCTTCCACGATGCCCCTGGATCGGGCAATACCCCATTTCCGGCCCAGATCGGCAAGTGCTTCTCTTTTGATGGTCGGATTGAGATCGAAGTTGAGGATGTGCTCCTGGTTGTCATTGACGTTGGGCAACAAGTCGAACGAGGGCGCAAGCTCGTAGCCATCCGGGCCGCCCAGGAGCCAGAAGTTCTTCAGGTGGTCGTCGGTGTTCTTCACCATGGCGTTGAAAACCATCCAGCGGAACAGGGCCGGGGCATCGCCGCCCGGGCGGCTGCCGTGCTTGCGTATCCAGTCGAGCAAGTCCTTGTAGCCCACGACGTACCAGCCGGTCGCTGCGAGCGCCGTCTGAAAACTCATCATGTGGCGCCGGCCACCCTCTGGCGTCAGGTCAAAACGCTTGACCAGCAAGGCCCTGCGGTTTTCGCCCAGCTGCACAATTTTTGATTCCGGGACCACAAGCCCGGCCTGTCTGCCCAGTTCCAGGGTGGCTGCCTCCAGCCCCACCATGTCCACCTGGTCCTTGATGCTGGGAAACTTGGCGAGCCATTCGCCGTACTGGTCACGGATCAGGGCTTTCGGGCGCGCGCCGCCCGGTGAACTGCCGGCATACAGCAGGGCCATATAGCCGTCATCACTACCATCATCATGATGGCCCTCTTCGTATTGCTGCACGGCATGATGTAGTTCCTGCAGCTCATAGTCATGTGGCTGTCGCGGTTGCCATTGCGTGCCGGGTGGAAGAAATGCCAGCGCCCCCATCCCGCTATTGCCCAGCGCCCGAAGGAGATAGGGCGGGCCCTGCTCCGCCCTGGGCAGCGCCGCACGGCGAATGAGGAGCTTGCGCCCCCAGTCGTCCGGCAGGGCGTCTTCGAAAATCATCAGGGGCGCGGTCAGGCGCTCCGTCTCCCATTCGGTTCTTTCCAGCGGCAACGCGACAGGATCGAGCGGGAACGCCAGTGGATGCGCGAGATAGGCAGCCGTGTAGCGGAACGCCGAGCGATAGCTGCCGCGCGTGTCGGGATCGGAGAAGGCGAGCTCGCCGCACAAGACGTTTTTCCCGTCTGGCAGGGTCAGCCATACGTCGAGACGGATCATGGGTTGCGGGTTTTCCGGGCTGCCGGGCGGCGCACACGCTTTCTCGAGGCCGGGATCGCCCGCTCATCCTCATCGAACAGCGAACGCTGCTCGCGCAGAATATTCTGGATGTCTTGCCCGCGTCCCAAGAGACCGATCGCCTCCGCCCAGTACCGAATGGCCGTGTTGGGGTCGCCCTGCTCCATGCGACGCAAGGTGGGAACGGATACCCCGATCCGAGCGGCAAAATCGTCTTGCGTCTGCTCGGCCCTAATGCGCCACGCACGCAGCCGCTCGCCAAGCAGCCCAAGTTCTTTAATGGAATCCATTTTTTCTATTATCTGAGATATCGCGATCTAATACAATCTACATATATTATTATTCTTCACACACATTGCAAAGAATGTGTTGGAAGGCTGGCGGCGAACAGAGCATAAAAAAATCCTCTGGCACAAAGGCACAGAGGATTGGGGTGGGTCAATTGCAGGCTCTCTCGATCTGCTCCTTGTGGTACGCGACCTTCTGGGCAAGCATCACCGCCTCATAGTCCAGCAACTTCTGGCGCTGGGCCACGGCATCGAACTTTTCCCGTGCAGGCGTGTAGCCTTCGGTTACCCAGGACTGGGCAATTTCAAAGGCGTCCTTGTCACTACGAGACGGACACGGCGCGTCGATCATCACACACGGGCCGCCCATCACAGGTTCTCCACCAGGTGTCGGACATCGCTCATGAAGATCTTGTCGACCAGTGCGTTGTGCTGGATGACACGAGCTTCAGTGGTGCTTTCGCCAGACTGGGGCACTTCGGTGATCTCGTCTTCACCAGCGCCTTCCGTGTCGTAGTCGAAGACCACGGCCTGGAGGGGATAGTTGGACGTGACGCCTTGCACCAGCCCGCCTTCCACCCCGATCTGAATCAGGATCGGCTCGATCTGTTTGGACACCTCAAGGTCGGTCTCCACGTTCTTGATGAGCATCTCGTCAACCTGGCCGCTTTTGACGGCGGTCAGGAGAGTCGCCAAGGTGTTCCGAAGCGAATCAGCGTTGAGACGCAGCAGGTCGTTCTCACGGTGAACGTGAGCAGTAGGATGGGACATCATTTGCAACCTCCTTTTCGGTTTATCCAGGAAAAGCCTGAATTTCAGTCGTTGCTGGGAGAGTTGAGGAACACGGTGCAAGCAGTGCTGCTGCTTGCTTGTGTCGTAAAAAAAACTTCGCGCGCCAGTCGACCCGAGCTGGGCGATGCAAAGCGATGAGCTGTTCGCAAATATCGACGAGAGTTTTTGTGTCAACAAGTTTCGCCAGCAAGGTAAGCCCCATTTCATAATCAAGAACCTGTTCAACATGCTTGCTCAGCATGTCGGCCTTGATGACTTCACGGCTATCAAACCCATTTGATCGATCTATTCGGGCATTCTTTGAGACGATCACGGTCGAAGCGAACTTGGGTTCCAGAGTGATGCCGAGCCGAGATGGCATCACCATATTCTGACTGATGACGTCGTACAGAACCTCAACATGGCGACGGTTCTGCTCAATGGGTGACGGGATCCCTTCGTAGGTCTTCTTGAAGTCGTTCCACTGCAAAAATTCGCCTTGCTCGTTGATTTTGATCCCCGCATGGAAGTGTTTCGATTCAGCAACGAAAACCAACAAGGACCGATGAAACAAGAGATGATCGATCTGTGCTACACGACCAGCCAACTCCAGCCGAAGGTCATGGATGACGGCTGTGTTTTTGGATTTCCCGAAGTCGAAGTCAATCAGGTAGGCCGCGTCCTTCTCCCCTTTGACTCCCGAACGCATGTTTCGAAGTTCTGCGGCAATACGCCTTTGGATATCCCCTTCGGCTTCCTTGTGCAATGCTTCAAGAACATCAACGTCAGCGGATTTGTCGTCAGCATTTTTCAGAATCATTAGTAGCTCCTTATCTTGACCTATATGCCGCTCGCAGCGCGTAGTGGTGACTTCGTTGGTAGGCCAAAATGAGTTGAGTAGTTACTCAACATTCAATTGCAAGGTTGCTCGACTGAAGCAGTGGATTTAAACGAAGAGCACCAAAACCGACACCAGCCTGTTCATGGTTGCCGCTCCACTCTGATGTCGGCTGGCACCTCGACGTCGAACCGTTCCTTAAGAATGTCCGTACCGTCTTCACGCCGACGGTTGCGTTGGTAGTTCAGGCGGGCCCTGGCGATGTGAATAGCGTCCTCCTCCATCATTCGCTCGTTCTCCGATCGCTGTGCCTCTGCACGCGCCTTGCGCATGAATATCTTGAAGACGATCGCGGTGAGGGCTACGGCCCCAATAACCAGGATCAGGGTGCCGGCAAGCGCCTTCATGCCCAGAGCGTAGGCACCAGCGCGGCCGGGAGATAAAGCGGGTGGGCTGGCTCGCCGGTGCCGTTCATCTTCAGGTAGTGCAGCGGTACCTCGGCTTCGCGCAGCAGTTTCAGCACCGTGTCACGCCTGTCTGTATGCGTCCCGTGATTGCCCCAGGCGCACACGACAAGGCCAGCCTGGCGTGCGGTCTGTACGATGACGCGGTCATTGTCCTTTCCGACCGGATCCACAGCGGTGTAGAGCGCATTGGGGTCGGTGCTGACCAGGGCAAAGAGGTTCGTGACGTAGAGGCCGCCATACCCCCACCGACGTGCGAAGTCCACGCACCGGGTCACCGTCGGGTCGAGCTGGTTCTCGTCGGCGATCGAAGGATTCAGCATCAAGAAATTAGCGTAGGGCAGGCGCTCATCCCAGACCCGCCACAGGCTGTAGCGCCATACCCGGCCGCCAGCGAAGTCGGCACCTGCGCTTTCAGGGAACAACTGGCTTTTCTGCCCGGAATCTGAACCGAGCTCCCTCTGCTGCTCAAGGGCTGCGCCGAACTGCACCTGGATCACGACGGCCCCGTCCATATCAGTCCTTCTTGATACAGCTGAATCCGACGATGTTGCCATTGCGTAGGTGAGCGGTGTAGCACACGGCTTTTGTTTCCGGATCTTCCTCGCGAACGACGCCCAGGTTCTGGTCGTTCACGGTCGTGACCATGTTCACGAACCTGAAGCCGTCTGCTGCGAACGCGGATTTGATGAATTCGGGGCTGGACACGACAAGCCCGCCGAGGATGGCGCCCAAAAACGCTGCGCCAAGAATCTTCGCTTTCATGATGGTCTCCTGAAGTAACGGCCGCACACGGTCAAATACCGGTACCCCATTATCGCAAACCGCCCCCCTCGATTTCGACCATCAAAATCTCCGGCCGCTCTGTTCACTTTACTTTGCCTAACTTGGCTTGTCGGCTTTGGCACTTGGATCATCGTATCCATGCAATCCGCCGGTTTCACGGGGCAAGGATTGGTTCGGACGGCATCCGAGAAATTTTGCCTATCTCGGAAACACATTGATAAAAGCTATTATTTTGGATCAGGAAAAGTGGCCATCTGAATTTCAATCAACAGAAGAGACCTATTCAATGAAATATCTGATTCGATATTGGAACAATATCCAACGGCGCTTATACAAAATTCCCGCGATCATCTGGGTAGGTGTCGCCACGGCTCTAGTCATCATAGGCCCGAAGTTGATCGGATCCGATGAATCAGGAATTTCGACGAAGATCGATCGCACAATCCCGGCCACGGTAGCTATGCATATAAAGGACGTAAAGCACGTCGACGACACTATTGTTCCAGGAGCCGGCTATGAAATTCATACCATGGCCATCACTTGGCGGGATGATTCGAAAACTGTACTCGACAACCTCACTCCAACCACCTATTCGCAGGTCAAACACACCTTCCTGGACAAGTTGCCATCCGCGGAGGTGCAGCAGAAGATATTGCCGCCTAAATCACCGTGGCAGGTGTACGCGCAACAAAGCATGACGTGGATATTCCTCGCTATGATGCTCTGGATGTCCCGCCGCCAGTTTTCGATGTTGGCCGGATCTTCGTTCGACATTCTGAAGCCGCAGAAAAACAATAGCTCAATGGACGACCTGTTGGGCATGAACGACATAAAGCAGGAAGTTAAGCAGATCATCCAGTTGCTCAATAACCCGGACCAACAGAAATCGCATGGCATCGAACATCCGATGAATATCTTGTTCACCGGCCCGGCGGGTACGGGAAAAACCCGGCTGGCCGCGATCATTGCCAAGGAACTGGACATGCCGATGCTGCACATCTCGGCGAGTAACCTCGAAAACGGCTTCCTTGCTGGCGGTAGCAACACGCTGAAGAGTTTGGCAGCCAAGGCAAGACGCATGGGACGTGCTGTGGTCTTTCTTGACGAAGGTCAATCGCTTTTCGTTAAGCGTGGACAGAGCGGCGTAGCCGGCGGGAAGTATGCGGACGACACAGCCAACACGTTGTTGACACTGCTTGACGGGGTAGATCGTGACGCCAGCTCGCACGTGATATGGATTGTCGCGACCAACTTCGATGACAGCACCTTCCAGATGGATGAGGCCATGAGCCGTCGATTTGGCTTCAAGGTCAATTTCCGTCTGCCTAACCGGGAAGAAAGAAAGCGTATTCTGACGAGCTTCTTCGAGCGTCGCGCAACTCATCTGAGTCCCGACCTGAATTACGATCTCCTCGCTGATGTCACCGCAGGCCTTGCACCGGCACTTTTAGAAACCATCGCCGACAAGGCGTCCATGCTGTCCATGCAGCAAAACGTGCCTATTGATACGAACCTGGCCATGTCGGCCTTTGAGCGTACAACGGTGGGCCTAACCAACCGGGAAACAACGGCGGAGCAGGACGAAACCCGACGCATCGTGGCCGTTCATGAACTAGGGCACTTTTTCGTTCAATTCGAAGAGGGGCGCCGCCGGTTTGGAAATGATCTCCAGGCGATTGGCAAGGACATCCCGGTCCTGAAGATTTCGACTGAATCCTTGGCCAAGGGCGCAGGTACAGCGCTGGGTTTCGTGCTCCAGAAGCAGCAGGATTCACATCTTCAGACCAGGACGGATCTTGAATGGGATGTTCGAAAATTGTATGGCGGTGCCGCGTCCGAGGAGATATTCAACGGCGAGGAGAATCTCACTACGGGCGCATACAACGATTTCCAGGAGGCCACCAAGCTCCTGAAGTCGATGGTCTGGGACATGGCGCTCTATTCACGCACAAAGCTGTCCTACACGGTACTCCTGGGTGAACTTCCGGAATCGAATACCCAAATGGTCAAGGAAATTGAGGAAGCATCGCAGCGCCTGTACGGTGAGACACTGAATATCATTCGCTCCTACACCGACATCATAACCACGATGGCGCCATACCTGCTCGAGCGTTATGCGCTCACATTGGATGAAGCCATACAATGGATCGGAGCCCACGAGCATTTGCTGCCGAATGATCCTTCACACAGAGAATTCGTGTCTGAGAGGCGAGTCAAAGATCGCCGAAACAGCAATAGGCCTGCAGTACCAGAAGTCCCTTTGACCAGCAGAATCGATTTACCAGGTATGTCATCCGCCGTCAGTATCGGCGACTAGGTTTGGTCATGATCGTTTATAAAGCTCCGATAAAGCCCAGGTAGCCTGATCACGCTATCTGCCGGTCGAAATAATCAAGGTCACGCGTCAGGCGGAACGCCTGCGCCGGCCGACCTGTCCCACGACGCATGCTGACCGGCTCGAGCGTTGAAAACGCCAGGACCTTGCGCCGGAAGTTCGCGCGGTCTATCGCTCGTCCCAGAACCGCCTCGTACACATCAAACATTTCCGCGATAGTAAAGACGGGTGGCAATAGATGGCCCAAGATCGTCGTGTAGCTCGCCTTCGAGCGCAGGCGATCGACAGCCAGCCGAATAAGGTGGGCATGGTCGAACGCGAGCTCCCCTGTCTGTTCGACATCGACCAGATTTAGCCCTTTGCGCGTCGCGAGTTCGTTCATCTCAGCCTCCTCGTGCAGGGCCAGGTAGACGATGCTGACTGACCAACCACGTGGATCTCTGGTGGCGTTGCCTTCGGTGATCACCTGTTCCAAATGGCGGGGCTCGAAGCCGAGCTTTGTTTTGAGGACTCGACGCGCTGCCGCCTCGCTGTTGACGTCCTCGTTCGTGTGGATGTAGCCGCCAGGCAGCGCCCACTCGCCAGCCTCTGGCGCGCGGTCACGCTGCATCAGCGCCACATGGAGGCGCCCCCCCAGAAGTGCAAGCATGACGATATCGACGGTAAGGATGGGTTTCGGGTAGCTCATATGCGGGTGTTAGGGACGCGCCACATTGCCGTGGCGGTCCACGATTTCCACGTCGCACGCATCGCCTCGCAGGCGGAACACGTAGCCGGCCCTCCAGTCCAGTGCGTGGCCGTGATCTTTGATCCAAGCGTCGGCGAGGGCTTTGGTCCGGAATCCCCGGTTGAACCATGTCGTCGCACCGCGCTTGATGAACCAGCGCAGGCCGGGGCCTTGGTCGGCATACTGAATACGCAGCGCGTCAACATTCCGCGCTGGCCTAACCCCTAAATCAAGCGAAGCAGCCACGGCTGCCGGCGTTTTCTCATTCATCAGGCATCTCCTGGGCCCTGTCAGCACCAATCGGCGCAATCGCGCAGACCTCTAGTCTTCGTGTCCGGCAACGTGTTCGTTAGAGGACACTTTCCTTGCTCTGAATGTGCAGTTCTTGTCGCCGAAAATATCGCCTCCCCACGGCCCACTGCATTGGCAGTGAATGTATTGCTTCTTGTGCCAGCGTGTGCAGTTTGCACAGCAGCGCATGTCGCCTGGGGGTAGCGCCACAACATTAGGTTAACTGGACCTTGCGCAATAGGCTTCGTCATTTCGTGTCCTCCTGTGCCGGCGCAGGGCCGGTTACGTCAAGGGTAGGGAACCAATGGCTCCCAAGGTCAATCTCCGTCCACTCGCGCACGCAGTTGTGGTCGGTGTCGTAAATGGCCGGAACCACTACCTCCATGCGCACGTCCTCCCCGCACTCGGCATAGCCTTGCCAGTGGTCTTTTGCCTCAAGCTCCGCGCCGTACTTGTCCAGCAGCGCCTGAAGCTCCTCTTTGAAGGCTTTTGCTACCTGCTCTTTCGTTTGCATCTCAACCGCTTTCCCCTAACCCGCCCAAAACTACGCTTTGTGCGTCCGGTCAAGCGCAGCGTTGGGCACCGGCCTCTCAGCGCCGCATGACCAGCACCCGAACTGATCCATGTCTGGCTCCCACGGAATTCCGCATTTGCACACTCGCTGCTCGGTCACTGGGTCGCCAGTGTCAGCCCATCGTTTCACACCGTCGCGCCCCATCACCCACTGGCGCATCGTCCCGCGCTCAAGGTCCATCGTCATTCCAAAGCCACCAGTAATCATTGGTTCTCTCCTGTGGTTACGCCAGCGCCTAACCAGCGTTGGGCACCAGATATTCCATGCGCCAGTCCGGGTGGTATGTTCCTGAATGTGGATCGCCATCCATCCGTACCTTAATGTATTGCCCGCACGCGCCAGTGATGATCCCGAACTGTGGACATTTGTGCGGATTGCCAGTGAACTTCACGCGACAGCCGCGCTTTGCCGGGACGCCGTATGTGTCGCGGATGTATTGCATGCTCATTGTCTTTCATCTCCTGACTAGTGCCCAATACCGCTAAGGCGCGTCGGCATTCACTTCACCATTAGGCACTACCCGCACCCAATCACGCTTTTCAGCGTCCCATTGGTAATCGTGGTCGTCTCCGTTTGCGTAAAAGTCTAGTGCCGCAACAGCTCCGCCTCCGTACCCTGCCAGGGTCATCGCCTGCGCCGGGTTTAGCCCGCTCACGGTTTCTCTCTTGCCGTCTCGCCAATACAGTGTGTAAAGCTTCATTTCTCACCTTTACGCCGTGCCTACCCACGCCCGCAAGCTGGCGCTGGTCAATCTAACTGATATGAAGGATGGTACACGCGGCCGATGCGAGCCCTTCGTATCGTATGGGCTCGCATCGAGGCGGCTCAAAACCTCACACTGCCAGGTGCCGGACATTGCCAGCTGTCCATCAGCCGGTCGCGGATAGTCGATAAAGGCTCGTCGACAAGCAAATTGCCATCGCGAAACACTGGCACCAACGCCCCGCCCTCGAACTCGGAACGGGTCTGCTCCTCGTAGAGGACGAAGTTAGTGCCTTCGTACTCCACACGCAACAGGCCTTTGGCCGATTTCTTCGTCCCATCGTCGGTTGCCGGATCCTTGAAGATGTCCACGGACTCGCCGCCAACCTCCGCATAGATCGCCTTCATGGCGAAACCGAACGTATCGCGCGACACGACCTGATAGGTGTAGGAGCCGATCCCAAACACGACGTTGGCCGAGGCGAAGCCCTTGTCCGCAAGACGAGACAGGATGGCCATGGCACGCTTCGGGGTCTCCTCGTTTTCAGTGCAATAAGTGACGGTACGCAAAGCTAGCACTGGCGCGGGGGTGGTCTGGGTAGACCGTTGATTTCATTGACTTTCCTGTTCGCTTTGTAAACGGGTATGGTGGCCTCCCACTTTTGAGGTTCACGATGCAGGGTTGGCACACAACGTTTTTGGGGATGCGTGGGCTCCCCCGCGATATCAGCGACTTCGAGATGAAGGCATTTTTCACCTTCGATGGTGCCGAGCGCGACGCAATCAATGCACG
>NZ_AQWL01000015.1 GCF_000376425.1 Thiobacillus denitrificans DSM 12475
CTACAATCGCGTCATAACGTCGTTGCACTTCAGACTTGAATCCGCCCCCTAAATTCCTTACTGCAAGGGTGAACGTGGTCACTTTGACCGTCGGCCTATTGCTGGGAGTTGCACATGAAACCCTCAGGAGATGTACTCATTAAAGGCTGGTCCATTCGTGACCATGCTCTGCCGTGACGGAGGCATCCAATGGAACAGTTAATGCTGTTTGGCGTGATGCCGCCAATGATCGATCCAGTGAGTCTTCTTGGGCCGGAAACGGACCCGGAACGGTTGCAGGATTGCCTCGGCTGTTGGGACGATGCTGATGCCCTGATCAGCCATCTCGATGGTCTCAAGCATGACCTCATGGACGCGGAGAGTGTTCCTATCCGAATGATGGGAAGCTGGGAACGATCTCTGATCCACGACATCAAGGACACCATCCGCGTAGTCGGTATGCGCGTTCGCGAGCTTCAATAACCCCCAAGCCCCGTTAGCCATGTGCTATGGGGCTTTTTCGTTGGCGGAAAAGCTTTTCAGCATTCGTGGCGGGGGTGGCGGTCGATATACTGGTTCACAGCCAATCGCCAGTCCCCAAGATGCTCATCCGACCACAGTCCACGCCAGGTAAACACGTCGTCAATCTCGCCTTTTCGCTGAATCGGGCGTGCAACCTCCGCTGCAAGCACTGCAATTTGAGCAATGAGTTCAAGAAAGACATGACTTTCCTGGACGAGGCGCGGCTGGAACATTTCATGGAGGTCGGGCGCCGCTTTCTGGCACAGAACGAGGGACATTTCTCCGACATCAACATGCTGATCACCGGCGGGGAAGTCACCATGCTTCCAAAAGCCGAGTTCAGGAGAATCGTCACCAGGCTCTCGGAATACTTTTCCGAGCTGCGTGCGAACTTTCCCAACACATCGCGGGTCGCCCTAGCTACGAATCTTGCCGCTCTCTCGGAGGAAAAGAGGGAACTGATGCTTGAGCTTGGCCAGGATGACGACGTCCGTCTGGAGATCGCGACAAGCTACGACCTGACCACAGACCGGTTCAGGAAGCCGATGGTCCGCAAGAAATGGGAGCAGAACCTCGAGTGGTTCAAAAAGCGTGGCATCCGCCCGACCATCTTCTGGACCCTTTGCAAGGGAGATGGCCAGAACTTCAAGCGGATCGCCGACTACCTGTTCTCTTTCGACCTTCCCGTGACTTACCTCATCACTTTGCCATTCGGCGAAGCCAGGACCAACTATGACACCATCATGCCGGCCTACGAGGATGTGCAGCGCTTTCTGATCAACTTCTACGAATATGCCTATTCACGCGGCCTTCAACACCTGTTACCGCGCAAGACGTACTACGCCTTCGACAAGATCATCAACGTGATCTTCGAACATAAGGGCTATATCTTCTTCGACGTGTTTGGTCAGGACGAAATTCTGGAGATTGAAAAGCACGGCAGACCGCCCAGCATCTTCGAGAATGAGTATTTCATGATGGCGAACGGCGATCCGCAAGCTGTTGCAGACCAGTTGAGCCGCACCTATGTCCGCTTTAGCCGAGACGAGCAGCGGTACCTGTCCAAGGTAGGGTGCTATGGCTGCCGCCACTTCGAAGCGTGCGGAGGCGGTCACCGGCTATCGAGAAAGATGTTCGACACGCCTGAAGCCTGCGCCGGCTACAAAGGTGTCTTCGAACATTTCCAGAGGCATCCGCTCCATGCCTACTGACTCATTCATCGACGAGCAGTTTGCCGATTTCACAGTCAAGGTGAACAGCCTGTGCAATGCAGAGTGCGCCCACTGTTTCCAGTATTCAAAGTCACGTCGCGAGCTGGATCTTATGGCGTTTGTAGGCATCCTCCCTGGCGTGATGCGCGCGCTGGCGGCGCTCGGCACACGGCGAGTCATGATGTCGATCGTGGGTGGAGAGCCCTGCCTGCTGACCCCGGAGAGCAAGGTAAAGCTGATACAGGTAGTGTTGCCTGCCGTGGCACGGGCTTCGCGTGACGCAGGCCTTTGTACTGAGATTACGGCCATCAGCAACCTGCTGGTAGGACCGGGCCCGGTGGAATGGCTGGCTGAACTTGGCAGGCGCTCCCACGCCCTCGGCGTGCCGCTGCAATACGCCACCAGCTATGAGACCGATACTGGCCGGTTCGATGGGAACGGAAGCGCACTGCGTTGGGAAAAGAATGTGGCCTACCTGAGACCGCGAGGTAGGCTGAGCGTGCAGGTGACCCTGACTCGCGGCGTGTGTCTGGAGGTGGAGAACATTATTGAGGAGCTGGCGCAGCAGTTCGACAGCATCGACTTTCAACCGCTCGTATCACTGCCGGGCTCCACGCCGGACTCCGACATCGTGCCCGACTATTCCGAGCTTGCAGACGCGCTTGCGGTAATCCGGCTAAAACAGGCGAGAATCGAGACTATTAACCTTCCGCTCACTGTACTGAAACCAGGTTTCTATCTCGGCGTCGACGATGACGGGACCCTCTCGACAGCTTTCAGCGAGGAGATACATTGCAACGGCAACCGAGTACCGCTTAGAAAACCAGACCTGGAATCATGGCTTCGCTGGCAACTGACCTCACAAATGCGTGATCGCATTCGTCGGCGAGTGACGTATGGTCGTTGTCGAACCTGTCCGGCTGCCCAAGACTGTACGTTTGGTTTCGAGAAGTTGGTGTCAACCTTTGAACCGCTCGCCTGTCACGGTTTTCCGGGAGCGCTGCAGGCTAGCTTGTAATCAAGCCAGTCAACCCCCTTTTCGCCCTCGGGGACGTCGATTGGGGGATAGTGGACGGTGAATCGTATGCCGCGGTCTAACATCTTCTCCCACAGGGTGTCTGCCGCGCGTTCGCCAGCTTGCGAAACGTCCTTGTCCGCGAAGACCATCAACCATTGTGTTTCGGCTGGCGGTTCGAACCCGCCTAGAAGTGTCGCGTTGATTGCCGCCCAGCAGGGAATGTCGAACAACTCTGTGACGGCCAGCGCGGTTTCGATTCCTTCGCTGATGCCGAGCACCACGGCTGACCTGGAAACGCGAATCGCTGCGCCATGCATAGTCAGGTCGTCGGGGTAGGGCAGGACTTTCTTGGCGCTTTCGACAGGGGCTTTGTGGCCGTCTTCGGTTAGATACGTTCGGTGAAGGGTGATGCGCGCGTTGTCGGGGGCCGCGACACGGGCAATCATGGCCGGGTAACGTGCCACGAATTTACCGTCCTCATCCACGTAGGGAAGGGAAGGGTGGAGCCGCAGGGCATAGATGTCTTCGGTGACTGCCAATCCGCGGCCGTTGAGGTAACGGCGAAGCACCTCGGCCTTCTCATCCATGATCGGGGCAGATTCTGCCCAGAGCTTCTTCGTGTATTCTCTCAGGTCGGCGTTGCGCTGGTCCCGCGCGGCGCGGTCAACCTGTTTGGCTGGCAACGTGACGACGGGCACCAAGACCGCCGGGCCGCCGCCGAGCACCGCGTCCACCTCGCGTAGTGCTTCGGGGAACGTCCAGCCCTTGAGCCAACGGAGGGTGGCGAACCCATCCGCCTTGGGGCCGCATGTGTTGCACACGACACCGCCCGTTTCCGCAACGTTCTTGAAGACACGAAGCCCGTCCTTGCCACCGTGGACCGGGCAGGGAAAATGCTTTTTTGGCTTGTCCAGCGCGTCATGCAATTCTGGCGCCAGGGAGCGGAGGATCTGGTCCCAGCGACCGGCAGCGCGCCGTCTTACTTCGTCTGCATCCAGGCGCTGAATTTTTGTATCCATTGCAAATCAGGAGTGGAAAATGGAAAAACCCCTAAGGCACAAGGCACAAAGGGGTTTAGTTACTTCAATCAATACGGAGGATCATCATCCGGATCGAGACCGTTGGGAGGAGACGCGGAAGCGGCTCCAGCAGCGGCAGCAGGCTCCGAGGTCGAAGCCTTCTTTCCATTCAAGGAATTCAAAAGCTGGAAGTTGCCGACCACGATTTCGGTCGTGTAGTGCTTCTCGCCATTCTTGTCGTATTCACGAGTCTGGAGTTTGCCTTCAACGAAGACGAGATCGCCTTTCTTGGCATACTGTTCGATGAATGTCGCCGGCTGGCGAAATGCAACGCAGCGATGCCATTCAGTGCTCTCTTTCTTCTCGCCGCTTTTGTCCTTGTAGGTTTCGGACGTGGCAACAGTAATGTTGGCCAACGCGTCACCAGAGGGCATATAACGGACTTCGGGATCACGGCCGAGGCGGCCGATAAGTTTCACTTCATTCAAGTTAGCCATTTTTGGGCTCCTATAGTTAGCTGTCAGATTTCCTGATCAGCACAAGAAAAGACCTCGGTATTGACGGTCTCAAACACAGCCACTTCGATACCATCGATAACAGTGACTTCCACAACTTCCAGGGTTTCGACAACCATGTCGTACTCCTTTCAGAATGCAATCACGGCTCAAAAGAGCAGCCTGGGACATCCAGGATTTCCACGTTGCAAAGGAAGTTGAGGTACACAGTCACATAAAAGCGACTTCTTCAGTCCAGCTATCAGGCCTAGTTTTTCGGCGCCTGGTTGATGCGGTTGGTTTTCGCCATTTCGGCCTTCATTGCGGCTTCTTGCGGAGACATGGGTTCCGGCAAGCCCAGTGCGTGGCGGGCTTTGTCCATCTTCTTGCCGAACTCGGTGAGCAGCTTCTGGGTATCGTGAACACTGTCGAAGGCCTGCCTCCGCTCAAGCTCGTTGCATTGCGTCACAGCGTCGACTGTCGCGGCCTTTCTCACGCATTCAGTAGTCGTATCGAGGGTATTTTTGCGCGACAGATAAACCTTGGCCTCCATCTTCCTCCGGAAATCAAGTGCGTCGAGCAGGGCCGCTTTTGCGGCGGCGAACTCGTCTTTTGCCGAGGCTTCGGCCTTGTCGGCCCTCGCGAGCGCGGGGTCCTTTTTCGCCGGAGCCTCCGCTTTCTTTACGTTGCCAGCCGATTGCGCTCCGGAAGCCGGGTCGGCGGCGAAGGCCAGCGGGGAGAAAAGCGCAAGAATCAGAGCCAGATAACGCATGTCCATAACCATTTCAGAAGTTGGGTGAAGCCATCCTAGCAAGTCACACCCTGCGAAAACGACACCAAAAATCGAAATGTTCATGAGACGGCGAACAAAACAGAATTGGCTGTTCGGCGGCCACCCCCAAATTGATATTCTTAGAGGACCATGCGCTTGGATTATTCCCCGGCGCATTAGCGCTTGAATTCAGCGGCGCCGACGACGTCCGATGCAGTGATTTGTTCGGAGAGAAAAGACGATGAAACGAGAAAACCGGTACTTTGTGATAAAGCTGACCGACGCTGCCAAATACCTGACGCAGACTCAAATTAGCGGGCTGCAAGAAATGGGGGAACAGGTCAACGAATTTCGAGCAGCTGACGGGAAGCCGCCGATGCACGGTGTATTCGTGGAGCACGATTGGCCTGAATACGAACCGACGTGGCAGGCCATCGAGCAGCGTATGGACGCGGCGCCCAACTCAGGGGCTTAACCAGTGCTCAGTACAGTCATTCTTAAGCCAACCAAATTCTGCAACGCGGACTGCGCCTATTGCTCCGCACCGCCGGATGGCCATGGCCGCTGGTCGTTCGATACGTTCAAGCGCCTGATGGATAACTTGGCCCCCCACCTGACAGAACGCGCCATGCTGCTCTGGCACGGTGGAGAACCGATGCTGATGGGACCGGACTTCTACTGGAAGGCATACGAATACGCCTCCAGCCTCAAGCCGGAGATCCATTTCGCCATGCAGACCAACATCCTGCTGTACGACAGCGCCAGGTGGAGGTCGGTCTTCGCGGACATCATGGCTGGTGCGATCTCGACAAGTTTCGACCCGGACGGCAAGCGCCGGACGCTCAAGGGAAGTGCCGAGGCCTACAACGCGCGTTTCTGGCGCAAGCTTGACGAGGTTCTGGGCGATGGTTTTGAACCCCTTGTTATTGGCACATATGACGAAGCTTCGGCGCCGTTGGCCATGCAAATGTATGAAACGTCCCTCTCATATGGGGATAGGGCTTTCGATCTCAGGGTCAATTACGCCTATCCGGCTGGCCGCTCGGCTGGGACAGGTGCCGCGATCACCCCGGAAGCCTATGCCGATACCCTGCTTGGCCTGTATGAGCGCTGGATGGCTGACGCGCCGGGCATTCTGATCACCCCACTCGACCAGATGCTCCGCAAGGTATTGGGTGAGGAAATCTCTCGTTGCCCGTGGACGAAGAGTTGCGGGGGGCGCTTCCTATCCGTCGAGCCGAATGGTGATGCCTACAACTGCGGTGAATTTTCGGACATGGGCGAGGGGTATCGTTTCGGGAACGCCTTCACCCAGCCGGTTCAGGAGCTTCTCGCGTCCGTTCCGGCCCGCATCATCCGCCGCCGCGCCTATTCGCTCCCCACCGATTGCCAATCGTGCCGCCACTATCACGAATGCGAGGGCGGCTGCTCGCGCGACTCCGCGCTCTACGGGAGCGGCGTCCTCGGCAAGTATTACTACTGCGCTTCCTGGAAGCGGGTTTTCGATCGCATCAAGGAAAGCGTCAGAACAGGCGAAGCATTCCCGCTGATGGAGAGCATTGGCCTTGGCCGGCACATTCGGAGGAATGTGGCATGAGGGCCGCCAAGGCTGATCTGCTGGCTTATGTGAAGCCGACCAACCGCTGCAACGTGGGCTGCTCCCATTGCTACTTGTCCGAGGAGGTCCGGGCAACCAAGGACAAAATGTCCAGCGATACGCTGGCCAACGTTGGTCATTTTCTGTCCGACATGGCTAGTCGGGAGAACAAGGGCCGTGTCCATGTCCTCTGGCATGGCGGTGAGCCCATGAACCTGAACCCGGATTGGTACCGCGAGGCCGGAAGTGTTCTTGACCACACGCTCGGCGCTCACGTAGAGAGCATGCAGACCTCGCTCATTCCCTTCAATTCGGACTGGATTGACCTGGTACACGAGCGCTTCGACGGCCATCTCGGATCTTCGGTCGATTTTTCCGGCCTTCGCACCATCAAGGGCTCAGGCGAGCGGTACATGTCATTTTGGCTGAAAAAGGCAGACGAGGCGCGTACGGCCGGCATTCAGATCACGCCGGGTATGGTTCCTACCCGCAACGATCTCGGAAGGGTGTTCGAAATTCTGGACTGGATGGAGGCGCATGATTTTCCTGCCTTCAACATCGACCGTTACAACCAGTTCGGAGAAAAGCAGGCTGACTGCCCGTCCAACGTGGAACATGCCAGTTTCCTCACCGAGCTTTTTGACATGGTCATGGCGAGGGTGGGCGGCCACGCGCCCCAGATCAATGTCATCGAAGCCGCGCTGGGAGGTGTGTTGAATGGCGAGCCCGGCGATCGCTGGGGAGGACACTGCCAGTCGAATTTCGTGGTTATCGAGCCGGATGGCTCGCTCAATACCTGCCCGGACCGGAGCGCATGGGAAGGTTCATTTGGGCAGGTGCAGGCAGGGCATCAGGCCTTCTCTGGTTCTTCCATGCGCCGCAAGTGGATTAGGCTTCAGGAATCCGGGCATCGAAA
Source organism: Thiobacillus denitrificans DSM 12475 (assembly GCF_000376425.1). GTDB lineage: Bacteria > Pseudomonadota > Gammaproteobacteria > Burkholderiales > Thiobacillaceae > Thiobacillus > Thiobacillus denitrificans. The sequence goes on from NZ_AQWL01000015.1 coordinate 7,529, forward strand.
TAATCATTGTGCCTCCTGCGAATACGCTTCATGGTGCCGGTCTGGTTGCCCCATCACTCACAACGATCCGGACGGCGAGGGGGATTGTTCTGGGTACAAGTCTTTCCTCAACCATGTGAAGGGCTACGTTTCCACGCAAGATGGCATGGCCACGGCGATACGCTACATGGGATGGAGCCGGGCATGAAGCACTTCGATCACCTGGTCTATCTGCGTATCCACGAGGGGTGCAACCTTTGGTGCGAGCACTGCTATATCCCGGCCAATCCCAAGCGGATGGGACTGGATAACATCGCGACCGTACCGAAAACCATCGCTGCCTTCGCCAAGACTGGCGACCATGTTCGTTTGCAATGGCATGGCGGTGAACCGACCCTTGTTGGCGCGGCATGGATGCGCGAAGCCATCGAGATCATCGAGGCCAACACTGACTATCGCTGGTCGCACGACATCCAGACCAACCTCATGAAATACTCCCCGGAATGGGCCGCGCTTTTTCATGAGCATTTCGACAGCCATATTGGGGTTTCTTGGGACCCGGTGATACGCATGTCCAGGAAGTCAGAGGATGGTAACGCTCGCTATGAATCCGGTTTTCGGGTCAACCTTGCGCAGGCAGTGGCAGACGGCCTTGCCGTCAGCATGACGATCACTGCGACCAAGCCATTCTTCGAGCGCTTCAGGAATCCGTTGCAGTTGTTTGCGCTGCTGGAGGATATGGGCGTGATGGAAGCCCATATTGAACGCCTGACAAAGGTCGGTCGTGCGCGCGAAACGTGGGACGCGATCGGCGTGCGCCACGCAGAATACAGCCACGGCATGAGCAGGATTCTGAGGGCCTACCAGGCCTACCTCAGAGCCGGAGGACGCGTTCGGATCTCTCCATTCGATAGCATGGTGGAAGCATTCATCAGCTCGGATGCCGGACTTGGGTGCTGGTCAGGTGCGTGCGACAGCCGGTTCCACACCATCGATGCCAACGGCTACAAGTCGGGCTGTACCGCATTGACCTCGGAGTATGACAACACCCGCTCCAAGGCAAACGTGATCCGCATCGAGAACATAGGGCGGGCAAGGGACGCGCATCGCGTCAATTGTGCGGCCTGCAACTTCAAGGCAGTTTGCTCCAGCGGCTGTCTTGCTCTGGAAGTGGAGGACGGTTCAGGCGAGTGCTCCGGCGCTTCCCGCCTTCTGGGTACCGCCCAAAACATCGCAAATCTGCAAGCCAAAGAAATGGGAGTCTGATTGATGACCACACCGACAAACATCGTTGTATCCATATCGGTCGCCATGGTGGCCACCAATGCCCTGGCGTCAATCCGCGACACCAAGATAGAAATTGCGGACGCTTCCGAAGTACCTCAGGAAGTGATGCAACGCATCGATGCTGCCGTTTCAAAACGCAATGTTCGGGAAGCCGTTGCGGACGCTTTCGGCATCATTTCCGAGAACCTGACTGAGCAGGGTGAGACGATCAAGGCCAAGTATGTGCCTGACCACATCAAGCTCGCGCTTAATCAGCCAAGCGACATCCCCGGTGCTCAGGCGGCGGGTGCTTGTTACACCAATTGTTACAAAAATTGCCACTGTAATTGCCATGGCTCAAGGGGATGGAGATAAGCATGCTGCTCAGTGAAATCATAGACAATCCATCCGCTGGCGATGGTTTTTTTCGCGAGGTGGTTGCCGACGTCGAGAGCTTTGTCCCCCCCGAGGGATTGAAGTCGATCGGCTTCCTTTATCGTGGCGGCAACGGTGATCTGGGTGAGCTGCTTCTCGACGTTATGATCGCCTACGCGATTGCCGGCGTTGAAGTCGTTCTAGAAGTCCCGGCGGAGGAAACATCGGTCGACATCCCATACCTGATTTCGGTGGCGACAAATGTTGGCTTCACCCTCTCGTTGCTTCCGCCGGTCGACGACAGCGAGGAGGCATTCCAAGCCTACCTCGTGAGCGTTGAAACCTGCACGGACGCCTATATTTCGCAGCCCAACGTGTCCAGGTATGTATATCCTGTCTCCAACTACCTCGAATACCTGTTTATCGAAGCCTGGACGGGCAACGCCCAGGTAAAGCCGAACGATGAATATGTCGCAAAGGCTTTCCTGAACCAGCTTCCCAAGGAGCGTGAGGACCGGCTCAAGGCCGCGATGCGTGAGCGCATCTACCGCTACTACGGTGGCGAGGTCGGGTTCAAGACTTTCTCGAAGGGCATGCTGTCGTCGATTTCCAGAGAGGTCGTCAATATCGCTCACGATCTTAGCGGTCCCCAGGAACAGGTTTCCCCTGCTTCATGAATCAGCCAAGCGTCCATGCCGGACGCATGATGCTGGCGCCCTGGTCACTCCGCAAACGCCTCCTTGAAAGTCGCAATGCGGAAGTAACCGGAAGGATCGGGAACTTCATGGCCAAGGCAGAGGTGCTTGCCGGATTTCACCGTTACCATCGGACGGATGTCTTGGTTGCAGGCGGCAATCCCTGGCTGAACACTTTCCTGCTCGCGTCGCTGGCACGCAAAGGCATTCGCACCTTGCTGGTGCCCACGGAATCCGACTCGGAAGACCAATGGAACTACAAGCTCATCCGTCACCCGGTATTCCGGGCCACGGTTGACCGCGTGGCGGGCATGGCGTTGTCCCCGACTGACCACGTGGAATGGGCGGATCACTACTTCGGTGTCATGGCATGCCGCATAAGCGCCGCAGAGGACCAGGCGATGGTGTTGCAGCCTGGCAAGACAATCACCGCATCCATACTGAACCCGAACGGCGCGCTTCACTTCTTTGTAAGGGATGGCAAGCCAATGGTTCAATCGTCGAATGACCCAGGCTCGCTCCACTCGCGGCGTTCGGTAGAACGTGCCTACGCTTCGGCGACAAGGCTCAAGGTCAACAAGTGCAATGGCAAGCTGCACACGGTCATTTTTGCGGACACGCTAATCCAGACCTCGCAGGTCTTTGGCATTGCAGAACCACAAACCGCGGACGCTGATGACGAGACGAACGAAGGGCGGGTCATCCGTCTTGGTTCCGCGAGGCGTCGCCTGAATAGCGTGGACGATGCCATCAAGCAGCCATTCGAAGATTTTCTGGTGGCCGGAGACATGGTGTCTCGAATGTCCATGAAGGGACTCTGAATGCGCGCACATGAAATTCAGATAGAAATAGACGATGTTGCCTCATGCCCCGGCAGCTGCGCCGGTTGCATCCTGACCAAAGACGAGCGATTGAGCCACGGCCCTATGATGTCTGAAGACATGCTCGAGCGTGTACATGGACGCGTGGCTGAATACGTTGGCACGCTTGAAGGCCTGAAAACCATCAACATCACTTACGGCATTGCCGACCACCTGATGATGCCGGATGGTTATGTGGAACGGTTGTACCGGCGTGGCGCTGATCTCGTTCTGGGTTCTGGCATCTCCGGCGGCGAGTGTGCGGTCTTTTTCACGACCTCCGTCATTGGTCGCTATGAGAAGGTTGCGCCGAAGCTGGAGCGCATCGCCGAGACCATTGTCGAAGGCGTGCCGCTTTACCCGGTCGTGGTGCTTGACCCATGCAAGCTGCAGCTCACCGAGTACGGCAAGACCTACGCCAAATCGTTTGCCCTGTCGCGCACACTCTTTGGCAAGGTCGATCTCACACTGAATCTTTCCCGCTCGGCAATACGCTCGATGACCGCGAAAGAGCTGTGCGACTTCGCTTCTGAGCATGGATTTTCCTGGCTGACGGTAAACCTCGCCCCGACCCGCCAAAACTACGAGGCCACCCTGGGTGCAAGGGCGGAGATACAAGACTGGCTCCTTGAGTTTGCAAAGGAAGCGGACGCCCGCAGCATCGCCTACAGTTACGGCCCGGTCATGCGCCGTTCTCTGGCGGCCACAACCATTAATCCAGGTGACTTCGTAATCAACGAGGTGGTGTTCGAGACCACGGCTAAATCCCTCCAGGTCGATCACCACGGCAACATCATGTTCAAGGCAGAAGCCATCGGCGACGTTTTTCACGGCGAACGATTCGGGTACAAGCCTATGGGCAACGTTGAAGACGGCCCGATCCGGCCGATGGTGGATGTGGCAAAACACAAGATTTCCAGAGCCATCGTCCAGGACCACCTAAAGGTTCCCGCCTGCCGTGACTGCCAATACCTGAATCCGTGCATGATGACGGGATTCCACACCTACAACAGGATGCTTGGCGAAATGGGCGGATGGCCAAAGGGCGATGGTTGTCCGCACGTTGCGAAGGCTTTGTTCAATCATTATGCTGCAGAAGTGGCTGCTGCCTGACACTCCACAGGAAAGCTGAAACAATGAACGATTTTTTCTGCGATGCCTTGATTGTCGGCGGCGGACCGGCAGGATATATGGCGGCCATTGGTGCCAAACAGTCCAACCCAAACCTGAATGTTGTTCTTCTGGAGCGCCACGAACAGCCCAAGCACAAGATCGGGGAAGCACTTCTTACAGGAACCATCATCGCGCTTGACCAGGCGGGCCTCACCGAGCGCATAGCCTCGGTAGGCTTTCATCGGAAGATCGGCGCCGCCTATGTCTGGGGTGAGTCCGCCGAGCCATGGTACGTGAATTACCCGCTCGACTCCGATATGCCCTATCCGGAGCAATTCCGGGACCATGAGCGTCGTTATTCCATCCATGTGCCACGCCACAAATTCGATGCCGTATTGAAAGACGAGGCTATCAAGCGCGGTGTCACCATAATTTACGAACAGGGTGAATTTATCACCGCGCGGAATCCAATGGTGAAACCGCCCAAGCATGACATCACTGTTATTTCCGTGCAAACACCGATCCGGAAGATACGCGCAGGTTATTACATTGACGCCACCGGTCAGGCGGCTGTGATGGCCAAGTCCGTGGGTATGCGCACCAGGATCGGCAGCAGCCGCGTCGGGAAATATTGCTACCTTGCGGACATCGATTGGGAAAATGCGCGGGACAACGGATTCGACATACATCGGACGAATATCTTGTCCAACGAACATGGCTGGATGTGGGTCATTCACCTTGGCGAGGCCGGAGACAATCTCACCAGCGTCGGTTTCATCAGCACGCCAGACCTGGTGAGCAAGCTCGAATTCGGCAACATCACGCAATACTTTCCCGAGCTGGGAAAATTCGGAATCAAAGACCTGAGCCCCAAGGATGTGTACGGCAAGCCGCTATCGAAATGGTATGCCCAGCCGGACTATTCCTATAAGAGTGAAGCCCTGCACGGCAAGAACTGGGCCTTGGCTGGTGATGCCTCGATGTTCATCGACCCCATTCTCTCCCAAGGCGTCACATTGGCCACGCATTACGGTTTGCTACGAGGCCGTGCGGTAGCAGCTGCGCTAGAGGGTGATGTGCGACGCCAGTATGATGTCTCCCATCACTACAAGTGCGAAGGGATCGTGCTGCAGGAAGTAATTCGTCAGTGGTACGGATCTAACCGGAACGCCGGCGACTGGAAGCTTCATGCAGCGATGCTGGCGGAGACAGTCTATTCCGAAAAGAAGGATAGTGATGACGCGTTCCGTTACATCACCAACCTTGAGAACATTCGCAAGGAATACTGGCCCTACCCCATGAGCGAACAGCGAGAAATCGACGCGCGGCTTGGCACATCCACCCTTGTTTCATGACCTATAGGCCGGTTGCCATCTGCTGGTGAACGGTTGCGCTCATCACTCCAAGAAAGCCGACGAGCAGCAGATATTGCGCAAGATACTTGTAGCGGACGACCGGAGCAACCGAGTAATACCCGGCGGGCACCTGGGTCTTCCCTGTCCATGCTGACCACACCTGCGGAAGTGCCATGATGGCGATCAGGGCGATCAGCGGGTTCGGCTGGATGAAGAACGTGCCAATCAGCGCAATGAGGCCGACGCCCCAGACCTTTGGCGAGACGATCCCAAGCACGCGCCCACCATCGAGCGGGGAAACCGGAATCAAGTTGAATAGGTTGAGGATGAAACCAGCGTAGGCAAGGGCAAGCAGCAATCCGCTTTGTCCATCAGCCAAGAGATAACAGGCAAAGGCCGCGACTGTTCCAAGCACGGGGCCGGCAATCCCTATGTAGGCTTCCGTCTCGGCATCATGCGGCTGCTCCTTGAGTTGTATCCACGCGCCGACGAAGGGAATGAAGGTGGGCAAACCAACATTGAGGCCGCGCTGCTTTGCCGTAAGGTAATGGCCCATCTCATGAAAGAAGATCAGTCCGACGAAGCCAGCTGCATACCGCCACCCGAACATCGCCCCATAGACGACGACCGACAGCAACATGCTCCCTCCGGAAAACAGGAATTTTCCGAATTTCGCCATCTTTGCAAACCCGAACAGTATTGCCAGGAGCGCTTTCAAATTACCCCCTCAGCTTGAACGCATAGTCGTACGCAGCGTTGATCTGCTTCGACTTGAGCTCCGCCAGTTCGCGCAGTTCAGGCCCCAATGAGGCCACCTTGTCAGGGTGATATTGGCGAATCTTGGCCTTGTAGGCCGATGCTATTTCTTCTTTGCCCGCGGATTCGGACACCCCAAGTATCCGGAACCAGGGTTCATCTTGCGGCGCCTGGCTCTGCGACTGGCGAGTGTTTTCCTGCGCTTCGCCTTCTGCCGAACGGGTTTCTTCGGTTTGTTCGGGGCCAGGCTTCTTGGCGGGCTTCGAGCCCATCACGCTGTTGACGATCCAAAAGCCAAGGAACAGGCCGCCAACGATTACAGCAACATCCGTTGTTGTCATTTTGCGAGCTCTGTCAGGTGGTCGTGATACGCCTTGAGCGCGTTGCTTTGCTCGGTGTCTTCCTCGTAATCCATTTCTTCATTGAGTCGTTCCTTTATCTTGGACGCGAGATCCGCAAAGCACTCCTTAGTGAAATGATGGTGGGCATACGCGACCGGATTCAGGCCCGCCGCCTTGGGTAGCGTAATCTTGCGCAGCATGTTGATGGCAAACGGTGGGCAGGCCAGCGAATCGAACGCCAAGCCGGCGAATCTCTTGTTGGAAAGCGCCAATCCAGCCCGGTTCGCGTATACAAGACCAAGGGCCAGAAGAATGGTGAGGTAAACAGCCAGCAAAGTGCCCAGGAATAACGGGCCCGTTCCACGCGTAAAGATTACGGCGGGCACAACGAGGACCATTTCGGCCAGAAGCAGCATAACTATGATGCTTAGAGGCCTGGTCAAACTGACAACCTTCAGCAGCTCGTTCGTACTTTCCTCGGCGAGCGGGGAATCATTGGGCGACCAGGCAACCCTGAACGTCGGCTTGAAGGGCGTCAAAGGATTGAGCAGGAAGAGCGCCTTGTGACGCACTCTGAGGTTGTTGTCGGGGTGCGCGAACGTCCATTTGCCGAACGACTCAGAAAAGACAACCTCGTCGTAGCGCAGGAGCATCATCGAGTCATACAAATAGAACCCGATGATGCCCAGCACAAGCAGTGCCTCGAAAGAAAGGCTCACTGGCTCTTCTTTTTACCGAACAGCGCCTTAAGCCAGGCGATGGCGCCGATGACGATGGCAAAAACAAACTTCCATGCGGCCGCCAGAAATGCACCAATAACTGCGAAAACGCCTTTCTTCGCCGCTACGGCGGCGGCGCCGCCTGCGACAAGGGCGGCCAAGCCATATTCCGCCACGTGGTCACCTTGCTTGAACTCTGAGTATTTCTCACCGGGAGCGAACTGATATCCGTCCGTCAGCATCGTCTTAAGGGTCGCTGAGGCCGTATCGAGAATCCCCGGGTCAGAAACCAGCACTACCTGCATCACGCCTGATCTGCCCAAGAGCCGGGTGTTGTAATTGATCACGTCCGAGCCAGTACTATCGTCTCGTCCAATGAACGCCCACTCGAGCAGTTTCGAATCACGGTCGTAATGGGGCTTGAACCGCCAGCCAACGATCGACATCGTCGGCCAGCCGCGACGCTTCCGTTCTTCGTTGCCCTGCTTGGTGCCTTCCCTCACCGTGTCGAGGACAGCATCAGCATCGATGGTATCGTTGTCCTTTACATAGCCGATGGGGTCAAATGAAAATAGGGAAAACCACTGCAGGTTGTCGGGTGCCAGAAGATACTCATGGCCACTCGAGACATTTTGGTTCGCTTCCATGAACTTCTTGGTGTCGGCGGCGCCAAGGAAGACATAACCGGCTGGTACTTTGATAGTCGCCTTGTCTCCAATGATTGCTTCTGAGGGCCCCCGCTGCCACGCGAGTTCAGCCAGAGGATTTGCCTCTTGCGCGTGCGACAGGCCAAAGAAAAGAAATGCCACCAACCCTAATGCAAGGCGTAAATACCACATCTGTCCTCTCCCTTTATGATTGTTGCCGTTAATTGGTATGGCTGGCACGTAGTGTACTGAGGGCGTATGGCCGAATCAATTGTGCGTCTGAACAAGCTCAATACAAATCCGCTTTCTCGAAGACGGGCTTCAGGCCCGTCATACAAACAGGCGAAGATCCTTCCATGGCCAATGCATTCGCCGTGAAGAGATGCGCGCCGCCGGCGTGCACGCACGCGGCAAGGTAGGGGCAGGCACGGCAGCTCCGGTTTCTCAGCATGGGTGCGACGGATACTTCCTTTCCGCCAAGCGGGAATCGCATCGGGTCCATGTCGCCAAGCAAGGTGAACGCGCCTCGATGTACCCTCCCAACATGGTCGACGAAGACGAGGCTTTCACTGACGGCGTCAGCCATGTCCTGGAGGGTAGACAGGCCTCCACCTGATTCCGACGCCACCAAGGCGTTCTGCGCCCTGGAAACAAGGCTGCAATCGAGCCCAAGACGAACGCTTTCTTCATAAAAGTCGGCAAACCAGCGGCCGACCTGGTCGATCGCGTTCCATCCAGCCACGCCTTCATCCACGCCGCCGACCCAAGCCACGTTCACGGGGAAGTGCCAGCCGGCCATGCGGTGGGCAAACGCACTCGGTTCGGGCAGGGTATCTGCCGACAGGTTCACGACCGCGATGTCGCCGGGAGCTTCGCTATGCGGTGACCGGCGCTGTTCCATTGCTTCGAAGAAATCGCACAGGAGCCGCCAATAGCCTTCGGAACTGAGGGCCGGGTTGATGACCACCACGAAGCGAGTCTCTAGGCCGCTTGTCTCTTCGACGCGCGCCTCGATCTCGTTGGCGCGTTCGATCTGGTCTTCCAGCCGTCCGACCAGCGAGGTGGACACTTCTAGGATGCCTCGATCAAAAGTCAGCTCATCGCGCACACGGGAGGCGAGGAAGGCGATGTCATCGACTGAGTTCTCCCGAAGCGTCAGTGTGTTGCCCCGTCCGACCCCGATGGCCAGAAACTCGCTTCGGGGCAGAAGCCTCGCCGCGGCCGTTACGGCCGCACCAAGCTGTTTCTGGTTGAGAAACGGGACATCCCGCTTTCGCTCCTCCTCGCTCAGAAGACATGCCCGGCACTTGCCGTGGCAGTTGCCGCAGTAGTCGAAGTTGAGGATCCGGCTTTCAGCCTGCATGGATGCCGTCCCAGTCGTTGTCCAAGGCATCCGTAAGGATGACATTGCGCACCGGCTCCTCGAACTCGAGGTCGTCGCGGGAAGGAGCCTCGATGGTCACGAAACGTCCGGAGTCAAGCTCAACTGTCACGGCCCAGGCATTGGTCATGTGCCTACTGAAGGAGACGCGCGTTCCCCGGATTACCGGATGAAGGTCACAGATAAAGTAGGGATGGTCTGTCCCGCGCAAGCGGCATGATTGCCCGCAGGCAGTGAGGCCCTTGCCCGTCTCGATGTAGAACCGGAACTCCCCGTCCTTGCCAAGGAGGTCGTCGTCGTCAATGACAAACGAGAGATGGCTCGCCTCATCGGCTTCCTGGCTTGAAGACCGCGTGTCGAAGCGATAGTGACTGGCAGTCGGTGCCACCACATGTACCCGGCTCAGTTTGCCATCGCGCACCCGCAACGACATGCCACGCGAGGCCGTGCCGTCTGCATGGAAATGGAGCTTTGGAACCATCTCGACGAGATCCCCGTTCCCGACCAGTCGCCCTTGGCCGTCGACATGAAGCAAGTCTTCATAGACGAAGTGCCCCAAGGCGTCCTCGATGGCAATGTGGTAACACGTATCGGCGCGGTCGAGTATGTTCACCTTCAAGGGAAGACGGAGCCATGGCCGCCTCCTGCCGAACTCACGGATTTCATGATCGGCGTAGGCATAGCGGTCGAGACCGTCATGGACCCCGAATTCCTCCGAGAGGAAGTGGGCGGCACTCGCGGCGTCGCCCGCCTGCACGGACTCGATGAATCCGCAGATCGAATCAGAGGCGTCCATGGAAGACATGCTTGTGCTCATAGTCGTGGCCGGTCGGCATCCGGGCGTTGATGGAGACCCCAAAGTAGGCAAGTGCAGGATCGAGCTCATAGGCAATCAGGTGCCGGCCAGCCGGGTACACTGTCCGCTTCTCCACAAAGCGGAAGCCGACCATTCGTTGCTCCACCACCTCGATATCCTGGTGCGACAGAGTCCACAGCAGCTGACTGCCATCCGATCTTGGCATGGCTGAACTCGTAAGCGGGGTATCCTGAAAGACCGAGAAGTCGCATGGTGCTTCAATGGCCATCGCGTGGCGGCTCCCGTCGTGCATCTCGATCATGACCTCCCGGTCTTTGCCGGAAAGGTCATATAGGCCGATTTCAACGAAGTGACGGTCATTGTCTCGAACGATGTAGAGCGGGTCGCGGTGGCTGCCAACGATCTCGACCAGGCGGGCAGTGTGGTCAATGGTCGCCGTTGAATTGCCGCATCGCACCGATTTAATCCTACGAAGGTCATGCGCTTTTCCAAAAACTGTCAGCAGACCGATGTCATGAGTCACGCGCTCGCCTACATCATGGAAGAAGGCGATGCTCCGGTGAGCCTTCAGGTCGCACTCAAACAACTGCGGCCTCCTCGTTCGTGAAAGCGCGCGGCCCGTAGCAGGTGCCGTGCTTGGAGTCATGGCCGGAGTAGAGCTTGTTGGCGATGCCGACGCCATGGAAGGAGCAAACTTCGTAGTGCTCGCAGGTGCCACAGCCGTAGGTGTCGTGCCGAAGCCAGCCGGCGTTGCGAGCCTGTAGTGACAGCAGGCGCGGTGCGCGCGGCAGGCCTTCCAGCGCATCGTCGCAGAGGTTGCCCACGGGAGCCATGCCGTTGCGCCCGTCAAGAATGAGGTCTCCGAATGGCGTGAAGATCGTGGCGTAAAGGTCGAGTCCCCGACCGATATGGAAAGCCTGGCCAACGAATGAGGCGTAGTCCCCATGGGCACAGGTCAGGCGCTTCATCTCCCGCCTATAGTGGGCTTCATGCCATGGACGGGTGGCATAGAATTCACGGGCGTACCGGATGGCCTCGTTCACGTCGAACTGGTACTGGCGCCGGAGCAGGTTGACCTGTGTTGGCGTGAAGACGATCGAGACCGGGTGGTCGCCGATGACTGACTCCAGCTGTGCAGCCAGTTCTTCGGGCACCATGCGGTTGATCATGACCTCCGACAAAAGCACTTGCACATGGTTGTGGCCATTGCTCGCCAAGGCTGATTGAACCCGCAGTGCATAGGGTTCCTTGGCCGTCAGCCGGAACGGGTCAATCGTCATGTCCAGCACCACGTCGCCGTGGCCAAGAATCATCTGAACGCTCTCGGCATAATGTTCGTCCAGCCCTTCGCTTGCCAGGGTGAGCGTGACTCCGATGGGCAGTTCATTTCTGGCGCAAGCATCGAGGTAGCCCTTCAGCATCGCATGGGGCATCAACGGCATGTCGCCGTACACCAGCACCGGACGGAACACCATGCCATGTTGGTTTCCGTGGCGTGCCAGGTGTTTCATTGCCGTCTCAAACTCACCCAGACCGACCACAGCCTCGCCATGGCGACGTTCCTCCAGCGACAGAGTGCAGCCGGTGCACGACCCCGCGCACTGGTTCATCACTTCGACTGTGACGTCCCAGGCTTTAGAACCCGAGTTCACGGAATCCCTCCACCATGTTGTTCAGGAACGAGAGGTCGCGCTGGTACTCGCGGATGACCGGCAGATAGCCGTAGCAATGTTCGCCGTCGTCCTTGTGAAAGCGCCTGAATAACGGCACGGCATGGGAGGCGCAGAAGGACTTGTAGCGACATGGCGCGCACTTCCGGTTCGTCAGGAGCTCACGGATGACTTCGTTGAGCATCCGATCGAGCGCGCCGCCATTTTCCGTGGCCATGTCGATGATGCTGTTCTGTCTGAGGTTGCCCAAGGGGGGGTAGCCAAAGTTTGAATCGAGGACATGCTGGCCCATGCTTTCCGACCAGACGAAGACGTCGAGGTTGTGGTCGATGTAGAGGCTGGTCAGGAAGATGTCGCGGGTTTTCTCTCGTACCGACTTGACAAGGAACGGGTCTGGTTCGCGCAACCTTGCTGGATCAACGTAGCCATCTTCTCCAACGGCCTCAATCTCCCGGTATTCATCCAGCAGGGTCACGGCATACTCGCCGAGCGGAATGGGGTGGATGTCGTGGCCACGGGCAACGATGCCTTTGGCGAGAACGGCGAGCCATTCAGCTTCCTCGTCCACGGTGGCCATCTGGGTCTTGTTGAAGTTGCGGGTGCGCGAGGGCGAATAGCGGCCGAACTGGATTTGTGCGCCGATGTCGCCAAAGATCGACACGCACTCGTCGAGAAAACGCTCGGCCGGATAGTCACGGATCAGGCGCTTGGTCAGGAGCAGTTCGGGATAGCCGTTCAGTCCATTTTCTCGCATTGCCAACACCGCATCACGGATGGCCTCTGGCGAATCCGCGAAGGGGTCGTAGATGATTTCGAGGAAGACGCTGCCGCCGAGAATGGACTTCATGGTGGCGAACTTCTCGATCTCCTCATTGGTGGGGGGCGCCACCGAAAACACCCGGTAGTCGGTATGCAGCATGCCGCCGAGGGCAATAAGCTCGTCGACTGGCAGCTCGGCGTGGTTACCGAAGCGGAAGGTATAGCTGTGGTGCTGCACCTGATAGCCGTTCCGGCCGAAATAGCCGCCTTCCTTGTAGTTGAGCGTCTTTTGAACCCAGTCGCTGTATTCGAGCACCCGACGGTTGATGAGCTGAAGGTCATCCCCTTTCAAGATCGGCTCGAACCGCGCGTGGTTCTTGAAGTGCTTGTCCACGATGCAGCCGGGGCAGCCGCGCGCGCACCCGTCGTAGCTGTGCACGGCGATCTGCAGGTCGTCCATGACGCCGAGGGTACTGCCGGTACGGTCAATGATGCTTGAGTGCTTCATTTACTCAATAGAGCCTGGATTGGTTGAGGACGTCGCCGGGAAGCCGATCGCGTTCGGCTTGGAGCCATTCGACGTAGCCTTTGGCCCCGAAACAGTCATCACCATTGCGGTTCTCCTTCCAGAACTCCATCAGGCAGTGGCCGCCGTGTTCGCAGCCGCCGCAGTCGGCATTGCCGTTCCGAAGCACCTGTTTTCTCAGGTAGGCGCGGCGCGCAGGCGAGGAAAGCACATCGGCAAAGTCCTGGCTCAGGATGTTCCCAAACGGCTGCATGAATTCCTGGCACCCGTTCCGGTAGTCTGGGAGCACGAAGTCGCCATTGGGCAGCAGGAACAGGGTCTGCCCGGCAATATTGGCGAGGCCGCCCTTGGCCTGCTGTGCCAGGATGAACCGCATCTGACCGATCTCCGGCGGGTTGGCACCGGTCGCTCTCAGCTTCAGCCAATGCCGGGTCAGCCTGGACATGAATTCGGAATACGCCCGCATCGTCGGGGCAAAGCGCGTATAGGCGCCACTGTCGTTCTGCTCGTTCCACATAAACGGAAGCCAGCTGGTTTCGGCGACGCCATGGTCGGTCAGGTAATCGAGGACTTGTTCCGGCCCAAACTCCAGAATTTCACGGTTCACAACGCTGATGGTGGACACCCTGAGACCGTCCAGACGCGCCCCCCGCACCGACCGTTCCCAGTGGCGGACGTAGCCAGCGCCCCGCATCGTCCAATCGAATGAAGTCTGGATCTCGCCGCCGCAGTGCTTGTGGAAAAGCGCATGCCATGATGGATCGACATTGATTAGCGAGGACAGGACCGTATGCTTGACGGTATATCCGTCACGCGCTGGGAAGGCGTCTCCGATGGTCACAACGGCGCTCTCGAAGTATTCCTGCCCCATCTCGGTTGGCTCACCGCCATACCAGTAGCAGACGATGGTCTTCTGCTTCAGGCCGCGCATCCGGTAATAGTCGGCTACCTTGCCGCAGGCCCTGCCAAGGTTCTCGACCGAAAGAATGTCCTTCGAGCGCCTCTGTTCCTTGGAAAGGTAGCAGTGTGGGCAATTCAGGGAGCAGCGCAGGCTCGGCATCATCGTGAATACGAAGTACCCGCTCTCGATGCTGAAGGATTCCAGGTTCATCATTTGCGCATCAAGAGCATGTCCAGTTCTAGCAGCGTCTGCTCGGTGAGCCCCTCAAAGTAATCGGTCATGACGAGATGGCTCGCGCCTGTGGTGGGGAACTCGTATGCCAAGTCATCCACGGCCACCCATTGCTCGATGTGGTAGCTTTCCACACAGGCAAGAATCTCGTCTTCCCTGAGCGCGCCAAGCACGCGCGGTGTGGTGCCGAGTACCCGTGGTTGCAGGTCGGGCGAAAAGAAGCCCCGCAGCTCATCAATACTCCATGTCTCGCGCCAGCTCGAGACAATGACGATTTCGACATCACGATGCTTTCTCAGCCACTCTTCGAGCAGTGGCAGCTTGCTGAACGTTCCTGTCTGGGCTCGATGCAACACCCCGTCGATGTCCAGCATCAGGACGGGGCCTTGTGGTGCACGCTGGAGTTCGCCATGGATCGTAACGGGCGATTTGTCCTGTGTGTTTTCGGGTGTGTCCTTGCCCGCGAAGAAAGCGGAAAACAGGTCAGTCAGCAGCGTCATATTCCGCCCTCCATGCCGACGAGTCCCTCCGACCAGGCGCGGACATTGGCAGGGCCGTGCCGAGCGATCGCGTCATCGATGGCCGAGAAACATGACTGCCACGTACCGCAGAGCGGGGTCTTGCCGTCGATTTGACCGGAATGTTGAATGGCCTCCATCGTGCAGCCACCACGACAGGAAACCCGCCATTGGCAGGCTTGGCAATCGGGATGAAGGTTGCCATATCGCTTTGCAATTCCTTGATGCATGCCCCAGTCGAACTCCCGGGCGAGCGCATTCCCGAGCGGCAGGAGGCCGGCATCCGCCATGTCGAGACAAACGTACAGGGAGCCGTCGGGATCAAGATTGAGGGATTCGTGCGCGCAGTTGTCGCTGAACGGGCATCCCGAGCTCTGGGTCCCGGTTCCACCGTCAACCTCGGCCAACCGCAGCAGCAAGAGCTGCATGAATGGATCCACCGATATCCGGCTGTTCATCAGCCAGGACGAACAGGCCTTCCCGAAGCTTTCGGCCATCGCGCCAGGTTCGGCGGGGGAAATTGGGCTTCCCCCATGGAAAACAGGACGCAGGCGCATCGGACGGCCAGCTTCTTCGCTTATTGCGATCTCGCTGCTGAGGTAGGGGAGGGAGTCCCGGTCCACCACCACGATCGCTGCCGGATTGAAGCTCCGGCGCTTCAGGCTGTCGAGCGAGATGCGAATCGTTTTGCGGTAGAGCTCTGCGCTGCCGTTCAGGGTTCGCTTATTGCCGAACGAATCAATGGAGGTGCTGATTCGCTTGCCGAACAGAGCCTGCAGGTTTGAAATGCGATCAGGCGGCCCGACAAGGTTGGACTGGGTTCCGTCCACAACGTGGCTGAAATAACCGGAAAAGACCTCTCGTCCAACGGTGACGATCTCGCGCAGTTGGCGTTTCGGGATCGTCAGGATTTCCCCGCCGATGTACTGGATGTGGATTTGGCCATTGCGGTGAATGCCGCCGAAGCTTGGGTTTTCCAGCAGTTCAAGAATGTATTTTGCGGACCGCCTGTATTCGCTCGCCGTCATGTATCCCTTGTGGTCAGACCGCGACGAGCAATACGCGCAATCCGCGTTGCACCGCCGGGTCAGACGCACATGGAGGGTGAACGAGGGACGCACCATCAGGCCGCTTCACCGGCGGATTCTTCCACCACCTGTCGGACGTGCTTGATGAAACCCTTGAACCCGGGACATTCGCCTTCCCCGTTCCAGCTGTCGTGCAGGACACCGCACGCGGACTGGCACACGGCATACTCCTCGCACCGCATGCAGATGGAGCGGGGCCGTACAGCATGGAAGTGCTCACGCCGGTAGTCCATGCCCTGGAAGATCTGTTCGACGCTGTAGGACTGGACACTGCCGATCATCGGCGCTTCCTTTTCACCGCCGGCGCACAGGCAAGTGCGTGCGTCTCCGTTCCAGTCGATGTCGATCGATCCCGTGATGATTGGGCAAACGATGTCGTCCATCGGACGCTCCTCGACAATCGCGTGCATCATCGATTCGACCGGGTTTACATGCAGCTCGCGGTCGCCCGCGCGATGCTCAAGAAACCAGTCCGTCAGGTTCACGAGGAATGATGTTGTCTGCTCGAAGCTCGGAAACACGTCACGCGCATGGTGCTTGCCGTCCCCGGTCGGGATAAAGAAGCCCATGTGCACGTTCTTCACGCCCAGTTCATGGACGATGTGACCCATGAGCTTGGGCACGCCCATCCTGACCATGCCGAGGGTGATCGCCGAAGTAATGCCAAACCTGCGTCCGACGCGCCTGGAATCATCGATCATGGCCATGACGTTCTGCTCCCACCGGGTGCGCAGCGTCTGCTTGGGAAAGCGCGTGTCGATCTCGTAGGAGGTCTGAGCCACGTCGAAAAGTTTCGCGATAGCCAGCGCCTCGTCGGTAACAAGGTTGGTGACGATGCCCAGCGATGCGGTCTTGCCTTCAATGCGACCGAGAATGTCTTTCGCCTTGGGCAGGACACGTTGGTAGAACTCCATGCCCAGCATCGAGGGTTCGCCGCCGATCACGTGGATCTCAGCGGCGTCATGTTTGTCGGAGTTGCGGAGGTAGTCAGCGATGGAGCGAATGCTGGACAGAAAAAGCTCCTCGGACATCATGCCAGAAGCCTTTTTCTTCTCTGACGAGATGTAGCAGTGCGTGCAACGCAGGTTGCAGTCGCGCGTAACGTTGATGTTGCACAGTAAGGAATGCATAGACATGCTCCGCCATTACCCCTTCAACCGCGCCCAGACGCCAGGGTGCTCCAGCAAGGGGTGACACGGGACTAGCCTAGCAAATCAGGGGGGTCAAAAAGAACGGTCAAAACCGGTCAGGAAGGCTATTTCATGGGCTGCAGGATGACGACGTGCCTTTTGTTGTCATCGGCGTACAGCGCGATGGCCAGAATCTCCCCTTTGCCGTTTATCGAGCGTGGCTCAAGGACGTTCCAGCGGGTGGCGTCAATGAGTGAGCTGATGAGCACGGGCGTGTCGCCATAGGCCTTGTCCCAGATCCAACTCGACGAGTCGAGCCCGATGCCAACCACGGTCCCATGGTCATTGATGGCCGTCGCCATTCCGACGTTGCCGAATTCCTTGTTGAAGCGGGACAACAACACCTTGCCTGTTCTTGAATCCCAGACCCGGTAACCGTGGCCCTGTTCGCAGCATGGGTCTTCTTCTGCGCAAAGCGTCTCATTCAGCAGTGCAACGCCTTGTGAATTGAGGCCAGCGACCGTCGCAAAACCGCCTTCGCCAAATACGGCGGACAGTTTCTTGACCTGGTAGCCACCGGCGCCGGGCGCTGCGACGTAGAAACTCGCGTGGGATTTTTCGTCAATCATGCCAGCCACTTCTCCGGAAGTGTTGATGCGTGCTGCGAAACCATCAAGTGAAGCTTCAGGCTGGCCACTAAAAACCCTGGTCATCTGTCCATTCGAGAGCACATACGGGTTGCGTACCCCCTGGTCGTCTTCCGCTGTCTCAGCGATATCGCCACGGTCGTTGATATCTGCATAGGAAGACCGGTGTTGCCTGTCCGCCTCCCGGAGTCCGACGCGTTTGTCCCACGCCCAGCCGTACCGGTTGCCATCGCTACCGTAATATTCGCCGACTACCTGGCCGCTACTGTTCATTGCCTGCGGATGGAGGCTCTCGTCTGTCTTCGCCCCGATCTCTCGCCACGACACCCCGTCCCAGGCGATAGGCTTCTTGACGGTTCGCCCTAGCGCGTCAGTCGACACCTCATAGGCGATTGCGCCGCCATTGTCGTTCAGTGCGACTGGCACGGCGTCCATCTCGCCCAAGTCCACCACCTGGTAGGCGGGATCTGCGTAAGCGACCTGCGCAAGGAACAAAGTCAGGTAAAGCATTTTTTTCATGATTTGCCTCAATGTAGAGTGAATGCCTGTTTCGCAAGATGCGCGGCATTGAGCGCGACCACTCCGCCGGCTTTTGGGTTGACCTCATCACCAAGCATTTGGGCAACGATCGTGTTGGCCACCTTCTGCGTGTAGTGCTTGGTATCGAAATAATTCAGGTCGTCGCGCGTGATGCCGTCATCCTTCGAGAAATCGGCCAACGGCCCGGTAATAGACTGAATGCGCGCCCTGAACTCGCCCATAGACCTCTTGGACACAGAGTCCAGCAGACGATGGTTGAACGGGTGGATGAAATACCGCGCCTCGACGTTGTGTGCTTTCAGCCACGCAACGAGAATCGCAAGGTCCTCAAACCGGCCTTCTACCCAGGCCACTTCGGAACCTCCGGCCTTTGCGTCCTCTGCGTGTGGGAGATGGCGCTTCGCGTAGCCCGCGGGGTCTGCGGCCATTTCGTTTTCCTGCTTGACCAGCCGGTAGCGACCACCGCCATCGATGTCGAAGTGGATGTCGGGCAAGGCAGAGTGTTCGCTGATTACCCTCAGTGCGCCGGTCCAGAAGCTGGATGCGAACAGAAAATGCCGGTACCACAGCAATGGATGTTCACCTGTGACGAGAGGATGGGGGTAACGGGACGGGGAGTCCTCCCCGGCAGAATCCTGCCGGAACGGGAAGAAATCGATCCCGACCAGGACTTGCTTGGGGATGATGCCGCGCCGGGAAAGCGCTGTCAGGGCATCGAGAGACTCCTTGGGAGTGCCGCCCAGGAACGACAGGTTGTACCAACTGAGTCCCGGCGTCGCGATATTCATCACCACCGGGTCGAAGGCGCCCATCATTGAGCTTCCGAGAATGAAAGCGTTGTGCTTGCCGGGATGTTCGATGAGGTGCTCGACCTTCAGGTAGCGTTCGTCGAAGGCAGGGCTGTCATGCTTCCAGCCCATGTGAAACACGCCATAGGGGTCGGTGACCACGTTGAAGGCGGGCACGCCGATCGCGCAAACCGCAAGCATAAAGACAACGAGAAGGTTCCATTTGCACAAGGACATTACATCTGCGCCGGAATCTGTATTCCTTGAGGGCTGTTGGGCCCTTGCTCGATTTCCTGGATTAACCGGTCAAATGCCCGGGCCGCCACAACGGCGTGAGCTTTGGTTGTCTGTCGCACGATCCAAGCGATGTTTTCGTCGGTTAAGGCCTCGAGATATCCCTTGATCTCTTCATCTTTCAGGCCTTTGTAGATATAGAGCATGTTCAGGGTCAGCTCGTCCTTGCTCGACTTGTCGATTTTGGCGACGTCCTGGGGACCGAGGGACTGGCCGAGGAACAACGAAATAATGTATTGCTTCAGGTAGGAACTG
This sequence comes from Thiobacillus denitrificans DSM 12475, assembly GCF_000376425.1. Taxonomy (GTDB): domain Bacteria; phylum Pseudomonadota; class Gammaproteobacteria; order Burkholderiales; family Thiobacillaceae; genus Thiobacillus; species Thiobacillus denitrificans. The sequence goes on from NZ_AQWL01000015.1 coordinate 27,180, forward strand.
TACTGGCTTGCCCCTGAAATCTTGTCGAGGTAGTTCACATAGGCCATCCTCTCTTTGCTCGGCGGGTTGATGCCCAAGGTGATGTAGTAGGCCTTCACGGCGTTGGCCGTCAGTTTGCGGCCCATGGTTTTTTCAATCAGGATGACCTTCTTGACCAGAGTCTGTTTCAGCACCTTGTTCGCCTTGACAAGCTGCTCTTCGTCGACGTTGTTTAGCAGGTAGTTTTCAACGCCTTTGTTGAAAACGTCTGCCGAAAAGATGATGTGGATGAGGTTCCGAATTCTCTTTATCTCGGCTCGCTTCGCGGCGGGAAGTTTATTCACTGGCACACCTGACATCGCCTGCGCAGAGTCGAAGCCGTCCAAAACGATCCGCGACAAGTCAGTGTGCGTGCTTTTGACGCCGGACAGTTCCATGTATTCCTGTACCAGGTACGACTTGGCATAGGCGTCGGAAACGTCAGAAGCTTGCCCCAGAGATGGCAGGAAACCAATGAGTAACAGGGCTAGATATCGCATGGTCAGAACTGGAAATAGAGAAATGTGGATGGCTTCGCCAGGCTGAAAAACGACATCAGCGCAACGGTCGTGATCAGCGCGGCCCAGCGCTTGCTCGGCTGGAACCAGCGTTCCCAGACCTCGTGCACGGTTGGTGCCGACATCACGAAATAGACAAGCCCGGCCAACGGCAGCAGCTCCCAGCCCTCCCCGTAACTGGAGAAGCGGAACCATGCGACCGGCGCGGACTGCAAGACGAATGAAAGGCCGTGCGGCATCTGGAAACCGGACAGGCCTGCCATCGCGCGCCAGATCGTCACGGCATCTCCGATCGAGTGCGCCCGGAACAAGACCCAGCTGGCCACTACGGCGAGGAAGGTAACACTCACCCCCAGCCGCGTGGGCATACGCCAACCTCTAAGCGTCCAGGCCCGGTGCATGACGAGCATCGTTCCGTGGAGTAGGCCCCAGATGACGAACGTCCAGCCGGCGCCGTGCCAGAGTCCGCCGAGGAACATCGTGGCCAGCAGCGCTCCGAACATTCTTACCCAGCCGTTCCGGTTGCCGCCGAGGGGCTGGTAGAGATATTCGCGCAGGAACGACCCAAGGGTCATGTGCCATCGCCTCCAGAATTCGGTGATGGAAGGCGACTTGTAGGGGGCATTGAAGTTTAGAGGGAGTTGTATCCCGAACATGAGGCCGATGCCCAGCGCCAACTCCGAGTATGCCGAGAAATCGAAATAGAGCTGCATGGTGTAGGCAAGTGCGCCAACCCACGCGTCAATGAACTGCAGTTCGCCCGGATTGTTGAATACCACGTCCGCCCACGGCGCGATGTTGTCAGCGATGACCACCTTCTTAAATAACCCCACAACGAGTAAAAACACGCCCTGGGCGAAAGCCCGCTTGTCGATCACGTCACCCAGACGCTTGAGCTGGGGCACGATGTCCCGGTGACGGATGATTGGCCCTGCGATCAGGTGTGGGAAAAACAGGACGAAGAGTGCGTAAAGGAGAGGGTCTTTGTCGTGTTCCCTAGTCTGGCGACACTCCACCAGGTAGCCGATCTGCTCGAAGGTATAGAAGGAGATTGCCAGAGGCAGGGCGAGGCCGAGCAGGGGAATCGACCAACCTCCGGCCGAATTTATTGTAGACGTGAAGAAGTCGGCATATTTAAAGAAGCCAAGGAGTGTGAGGTTGAAGGCGATACCGGCGGTCAGCCAGAATTTGGCTCCGCTCTCGGCGATCCTCCGCCCGAACCAATAGTTGGCCGCAATGCTGACGGTGATCAGTGCGGCGTCGCGCAAGCTCCAAAACGCATAGAACGTGGCCGACGCGATGAACAGCGCCCACTGGCGTTCGCGCGTGGCTTGTCTCCGGCCGACAAATATGAGTGCCAGGGGCAAAAATGCGAATAGAAAGAGTGGCGTGCTGAAAAGCAAAGTTTTGCCTCTGTCCACGGGGTGTCAGACGAGTATAAAAAATCGGCCCCCCTGAACTAAGCCTGAAAACGAAAAAACCCTCTCTGCACAAGGCAAGGAGGGTTTAGGTGTTACTGGTCATCCGCAAAATCCTGGGTGTCGTCAGCCCAGGGTTTTTGTGGATCTTTGACCACGAGCTCAATCTGCTGCTCGTGTTGCTGCGGAAGTGCATGCGTTTCAGCTGCCATCTCCCGACCGGGTGAAGTGGCCACGAAGAACGGAATCAGCAGGGTGCCCACGATAGCCTGGCCGGCTTGCACCAGAAGACCAACGTTATGCGGGGCAGTTGCAGGGTGGGACAGAATGGAACCGAGAATATCCATGATTACATAACTCCTTCAAATAACGTCGTACTGGACCATCCAGTCGTTCACGTTGTACAAGAGATTTAACTGACACGTCCCTATAAAAACAGCCCGTAATCGGTTCAAACAAAATCTTGGATTGCCGCTTCCCAGCCCACCTGTATTCGGTTACTCAGCTTTGTTGTATCGTCAGGCGTTAACGAAGGGTTTTCTTTTCCTTCTACGACAATCTGATGATCTATGATGTTGCCAATAGACATCGAGCCATGTTGTTGTCATGTGACATCGAAACGGTTTGATGCTCCGATGTTTCGATGAGTTTCATTTAGCAAAGGAGAGCGGGAAGAAGGAAAGGAGTGCATGATGAGCGATACAGATCTATTAACGGGTGCATCATTAGCGGCCTATTTTTTTGGCCGTCACCTTGTCAACTTTACAGGGTTGCTCTGGGCAATCAGCCGGAGAAACAAACAGGAAAGTTCTGTAGCCACTTACCAGAAGTGGGTGGATTTCTACACCCTGGTTGTGGGCTCGGCCAACATCCTTCTATTCTTTGCCATCATTTTGCTTGGCCAGTTCAGCGAGCTCTGGGGCTTTTTTGTTATCGCTGCCATAACGGGGATCACCACCTGGTTTATCCAGCGTCCAATCGCGATCGAAGTCGCCGATTTCCTTGGCGCGTTGGGGAAAATACCGGACAGCAAGCAACTGATTGCCCACATCCGCAAAACCAAACCAAGAGTGTTTGTGCCGGTGTACTACATGCGCTATTGATCGCGAGTTTCAATGGCTCTGTATGGTCACCAGTAATCTGCTCTCACCACCAACAAAAAGCCCGGCCTAGCCGGGCTTTTTCATATCAGTAGTCGTCATCTCGAGGCTTATCTGCCTCTCGATTTAGGCCATCCCATGTCCGGAAGACCGATCCAAGAATTACACCACCCACCTTGGCGCCCAGTGAAGGCTCTTCGTCCTTCTTGTCATCCGTTTTCGCTGGCGGTTGCGTAGGAGATGCTGCGCTACCACCACGGAAAGTCGCGGGCTGCGGCGGCGTCGCCGGTATTTCTCTATGAGCAGGCGCAGTGTGGCCTTGCTGCTGCTGGCTCGCTTGCGCGTCACTGTCACCGAACCACCCCTTTACCGTATCGACCGCCTTGCCACCGAGCGCCTTGGCGCCATCGACCGCCTCACCGACTGCGGCTTCGGTTTCTTTCAGTCTCCCTGGCTGGGCATGAAACTCTTCCGAATCAGGCTCGCCCCAATGACGCGGCTTTTCAGGTGTTGAACCACCTGATACCTCATCGAAGCCCTGATGGGTCGCCGTTGCAGTGTTACTTGCGCCGCTTCCAGAATATTCATTCATTTTCTTTTCGACGCGGTTCTGAGTATCCGTCCCTATCTCACCGAGACCCTTTTCAGTTGATTCCAGATTTGTCTTAGAACGGTCTTGGACGTCATGACCACGCTTGGCGGCACTACCGTAACCGGCAGGTGCGTTACTGTCAGGTCGGACATTGGATTTATCAATCCTGCCTTGAACCAACCCGTTGTAACCAGCGTGCGCTTCTTCAGGATTATGCGGCCCCTGTACACGACTGCGGTCCGCTTCGTTTTTACCTGTAATGCGGTCTTCCAGATCACGGTCAGATGGCAAAGCACTCAGGCCAGCTGCTGCCAGCAATTGATCGCCCTTTCGCTCTGCATATTCTTGCTGGAATTTGCCGGTCAAACGAGCCTTCTCTTCCTCCGAAGTCCTTGCATAGAAGTCGTTTGGATCCTTCCCTTCGCGACGCAGGAATGCCACGAATGCTTCGTTGTCAGCAACCGTAACATTGACGCCGACGCCTTGCGACTGTGTTTGAGATTTACGCAGGGTGTCCGCTTTTTGCAACGTGGCTTCCCCACGCTCGATAAGCTCCGTGGAGACTCGAAGCGAAGACCGGTCCTGGTCACTACCCGTTCTTCTGACGGTGTCGCCACGCGAATCGTCGGCTTTGTCGAGTTGTGCACGCTCGACTTCAGAAGCCTTGTCATCCAGTTTGTGCGACTTAACATATTGTGAGACTTCATCAAGGGTCGCCCTAAAGGAAGTATCGATGGCACCGCGCAGGCTAGCAGTCACGCCTGTCCGCGCGCGGCCACCCGTCTCGGGCGCATGTTCGGCCGCATTTGGGTCAGCGTCCGCAGTATCCTTGCCTTTGCCATGCACCGGGAAACCATGCTGGTTCCGTGTTTCCGCCTCGCCAAGTATGCCTTTCTTACCATGACCATGATTGAGCTCGTGATAGTAATTCTCGATGTCAGTCTCAGAAAACGAGCCCCTGCCGTGTTTTGCCAACGATCCCTTCATGAGTTTAGTGAATCTTCCTACTGGCAATACTTGAGCTGCGATCGCTACTACATCCTTCCCGTCCAGGGTTGCGAGCCCTGCAAGGGTGGCGGCGTCCTGGCGCGTGAAATTCCCACCAACGGAGAACCGATCTGTAAAATCTTTCAGGTCCGATGCTGCCTTCCCCACTTCCACGCTTCTCGCATAGTCGCTACCGGTACGGTGGGTTGTGTCATTGGCGTGCTCCGCACTGTAGCCAAGCGCCTTTTCGTACGCTGCTATCCTGCCACGAGCACCCGCAAGGACCTCAGAGGAACCTGCTGTAACTGCTTGATCGTAGGCCCTTGTATAAGCACTGTCATTGGCCGCTCTCCAATTGACAGCTGCGCCGACATCAGACACTTGTAGACGGGAGTCATAAGCAACTTGTCCTGTGCGTGTATCAGTACGCACTTGATCCAGTCCATCTTGTTGGGTATGCATGCCACCACGCCATGCAGTATTTCCGTCGTAGCTAAAGCCTGTCTTGTACTGCCATTGCGTGGAATTGTTGGCAGACAAGGTATCCATCGCGACGACGCCCATCTGCATATTGCCCATCGCGGCTTGAGAGCCAGCGGTTTGAGCAGCTTGTTGCGCAGGCTGGGTAAGATGCGCGGCCACCTGGGAACCAATCTGAGCGCCACCCCGAACCAGCATGTACGAGATCATGGGTATGGAGATCGCCATGTAACCCGCCAACGCGACAATCTCACTGTTGGTTTCCATGATTCCTGGCAAGCTCCACATCGTCCAGTCGGTCAGGCCCGTTGGCATCATTGCCCCGGTCGTGTTCGCTTGTTGTGCGTACCAATAAATTAAGGAATTCAGAATGGCATACAAGACGGGCCACATTTGCAGCCACATCAGAACGACAAAGTAGTTCAGGAACGCGCTCAACCCCATGGGCAGAAGAATCATCACCCCGACTACAGGGAAAAGCCCGTAGGCGATGGCCTCGAGAATCGAACGCATCAACGGAATGGATCGCGAGGCCACCGCGCCCATGGTCATGTACACGTTCTCTCGCTGCTTTTCCGCTGCTGTCTTAGCCTGTATCGCCGCGAGTGCGCCAGCAGTCGATGTTGGTGGCAAACGGTCAAGTCCCGCCTCAATGGCGTTTACCATCATTGCCTGCCGAACCATTTGCGACGAGTTCATGTTTATCGCTGCCAGATCGAGCGCGGTAGGCGAGAGCAGGTTACTGGCGTCTGCCTGAGCCACGGCTGAAGTCTTGTATGGCCACATGATCTTGCCGAGGTTCATCAATGCGGTGTTTTCTTCTGCAGGTATCCGCGCCGTCAGGTCATTCGCAGCATCCTGACAGGTCATGGGAGCGGGACTTGAAGAGATCTGTACCCAGCGATTGGTCTGCGCGAGCCCACTTAACAGACCCCAGATGTCCTGGGATTTTTCGACCTGTTCTACCAGGGTGGGGTCATTGGCGAACAACGACGCGGCGCAGATGTCCAGAAACGACGACATGTCGCCAGAGAACGTTGCATCGGAGAAATTGAGCTGCGGCGTCTTTTTCATCAACGTCGAGCCGAAAACCATTCCGTTTTGCTGGTAGCGTTGATCCGCCGGGAAGGCCATGGCCGTTTCGTAGAGGGTAGTCAGCCGATCCCCGATAAAGGACGTGAAGTGCGCAAACATCGCCAGCCCGAACGGGACCTGAGCCACGACCCCACCGCCGACAACAGGCGTGATTCTGTCAACAACTGCAATATCTGCTTTGGGAACAAACAGCGCCCCATAGAAGACAGCGAAACGCAGGATATAAGCGAGATCGATGTTGTGCTTTGGCCCAAGGTACGACATCAGGATTGCAATCAGGCCCATCAGGCCGGCCACCTGTGCAAGTGACTGGAAAGGGCCGCCAAAGAACAGCGAGACCGCCCCGAACACCTGAACGAGATAGTCGCCGCCACCGTAAGTATAGACGTCCCACATGATCTAAACCTCGCCCGTTACCGCGGCGTCCGCAGTGCTCTCGCGAGTGCGATGCGGCGTTGCATATCAGGGGCGTACCTATTCATCGCCCGAACGCGGTATTCATCGATCCTGTTCATGACGTCAAACGTGCCGCCCATCGCCTTCCGTTCTTTTCCGACATCGTCAGCCGCGTACTTCATGAAGTTCTCAAGGTTTTTCAGGAAGGCTTGTCTTTCAGCATCTGTCCCGGCTGTTGGCGCCGCCATGATTGCGGCACGCGCAGTCGATGCCGCGTCGTTGAGAAACGAATACGCCACTTCTGCCGTCGCGTAATTGGTAAAGGCTTTCGTAACGGCATCCAGTTCGCCTACGCCAACATCCGCTGCCGCCTGCATCAGGCCGAAAATCGGAACATCCATCATTCCGATGAGGTTGAGTTCTTCTTGCGTCAACGCTCCGCCACCCGGACCTACCTTGATCGCAATGTCATCCACCAGACCTTTTATCTTCGTCCGGAAGGTTTTGAGGTCGACACCGCCAGGATAGGTACTTACAGTGAGGCACCGGTCCCAGTCGCCGTTGTCGCACTGAAGGAGATCGGCGGACATGCCAACTGCTGATGCCTGATCGGCATACACCAGGTCGCTGTATTTCAATGAACCGATCTTGAATTGATAGGGTAGCCGATCCCCTGAGACAGGGTCCGTATCATTGGGCGACGGAATAATGAGCGTGCCAGTGATGGACATGATCAACTGCATGATGTCCCGGTCAGCTGGAACGTTCACCGGGTCAAAGCCCCTCTTTTTCAGGCCTTCCCATATCAGGTTGCCGGAAAAGGTTCTTACCCAGTCTTTGCTTGCCTTGTCAGGCTTTGATTCTGCGGTCGCGTAAAGGTCTTTCAAGTAAACATCGCTCTTACACACGTCTTTTGCCGCAGCGCCATCCGGAACCATCGTGTAATCCAGCGAAGCGCTCTCGCAATACGACTGTTGCAAACCGCTTACTTCTAGTGCTCCGCCAACCAACGCCTTGGCGGCTGAACAAGAATTCATGTTGAACTGGTTGAATTTGTCGATGTAAGAGCGGAGGTCTTTCAACTCACCTGCGATCTGCGGAGAAATCACATCAATCGCGAGCTGAAACGCGAAACCGATTGCATTGGAGCCAATGTTCTTCAGTAGCGCAATGAACTGATCGACATTGATCATGCTGAAGGCACCACCAAAAACATCAATACCCCCGCAGCCGCCGGACGCCTTGGGCAACGCAATCGAGCCCAACGTGAAGTTTCTGACCGGAGTACGAGCCTTCACCGTACCCAGCGAAAGGTAATAAGCGGATTGGCCTTCGGCCACGGATGGCGGGGTGGCCACGGCCAGGCCGCCCATGCTGCTGTAGAAGTCATTCAACTCCGTATTGACGGAGCTGTTTGCGGGGATAGACAGGAGTGCGCCCGTTGCCAAGACGACTGCTATGACAGTTTTCTTCAGGCCGAATTTCTTCATCAGATATCTCCCACGCGCTTCATCGCGATCGTATAAATCCTGTCCTTGATTTCCTCTTCAGAGATCACGCCGTATGCCATCGGAACGATTTCCCTGGTTCTCGGGTTGACCATGAACATTGCGGGCGTGACGTTAACGCCAAGCCGCTCTGCCCAGCCAACATCGGGCGTGGGAACCGGGTACTCGGGCAGGCCTCCCCCATCCAGCGAAATCGGTATGACACTAACCCCATACTTGGCCGCAAAGCTTTTGAGAATCGGCGCCTGCGCGTGGCAATAGGGGCAACTCTTCTTGAAGAAGAAAAAGATTCCGTCGGTCTGTGCCAATTGGTTGATAGCTTCTTCCTTGCCAAGGCGAACCTGGTTCTTGTGAACATCCATCCCGGCCTTGCCCATGGGCGATTTGAGCGATTCGTCCAGTTCCGGGGTTTCCCAAAGCACCCGACGCCAAGTGTCAGCAAAGATTCCGGAACGATTCATGGCCTCCTTCTGTACAGCCATGTAGTGCTTAACATTGGCCGGTGAGGGGTCCAGGATCGCCAGGTTGCGCGCGTCCTCGATGCTCTTCTGATAGGCCTTCATCGCCCCCGTGGGGTCGACATAGGGGTTTGGCGCTACGGAAGTCTGGGGTTCCGGCTTCTTTTCCGGCTCGGGCGCCTTTTCCTGGGGAATCTCCACAGGCTCATACCAAAACCAGCCACGGTCGTGTTCCTTAAGGTATTCGAGCCCGCCGGCAGCATTGCAGGGGAGGGTAACCAGGAGTGCAAGGGCAGGAATGAGTGACTTGAGCATAGCCTTCTACTTTATACAGTCGCACGGTCCTGTAAGTATAAAGAATAGCAATGCCCATTCACGATGGGCAAAACCGTTATTTCCTGCTGACTTTGTAGGGCTGACCGTTTGTGCAGACGTTGAGCTGGGTATTCACCTGCAGCACGCCTCGGCTACCGTCTCGTTTTAGGGCATCTGGCTGGATCAAGGAGAGGACGACCTTGGCGCAGTCATCCGTGTAGCGTTCCAGCACCTTCACTTCACCCATAGTCTGCGCATTGGTCTGGGCCACCATTCTCATCATGGTTGCCGGCCGGTCATCAATGGGAGACTTCGCAAAACCTGCCTCGGACCGTATGGCCGCGGCGGTCAGCGCCTTGATGGATATTCCAAAGCCTGCATAGGCGACACCAAGCAGGGCACCTGTTCCGATAATAACGGCAGCCAGTAGTGGTGCGGGGCGCATTTTCATCAGCTGATACTCCGAATGGATGTCATTGGTTTACTGGCAAGCAATCCGACTCGACCGCGCAGGCATAGACGTAGGCCGTTCCCTGTTCTTTAGTCCAAGGGATATACCTAACCCAGGATCCCTCCTTGATTTCATGGACCCCCTGGTAGGGCTGAGTTCCGACTGCCGCAAAATATCGTCGTCTATCCTCGCCATCGCTACCGCGTACAACCTTAATCCAGACCCAGGGGACACGGCCGCCGCCACTCCCCGCGGAAGCAACAGCACGACCAATTAAATCTCCTACGATTGGAGTTATACCGATTGCACTACCCAGTAGTTGTCCAACATTGCCGACAGGTGCCGTGTTCGGGTTTTCCCTGTTCGTGAACTGGATATCTTTAACATACACAACATCCTCCCCATATTTGTTTTTATAGGGCGCATATCCGTGGTCAACCGTACCCATGGCGCATCCGGTAATACTGGCGATAAAAGGGAACAATTTCAGCAGGTTTTTCATCATTTCGAGAAATAGTTGTTGTACTTGGTCTTAAAGGTATCCGAAATGGACTGTGCGTGCGAATTCACAATCGATTCGAGACCTGCCTGATTGATGGCTTGCTGCTGAATATCCGCGTAAAACTCGCTGAAATCGAACGTGCTGAAATCCATTTGTGTCAGTTGTTCCAAGGTAAATCCGCTGCAGTCTGGATTCTGTGGCGTATTCCAGCCCTTGCCGAATTGCGCTCTTCCTTGTTCGTTGATGATCCTGGAAAGCTTGGAGTTATAACAGCACCAGCCAGTTTTATCCTCTTCGCATCCCAACCACGTATCGTTCGAACACCAACTACCGACACGGTGGCAAAGGTTCGCACCACGCTTCATCGCCAGTTCCATTTCCGGCTCATCGCAATCCAAGTAGGACATGACGACCATGATCACGATCGCAATCGCGAACATGTATGGGTTGAAGGCAAACTCAAAACCACCGACTGAGGCTGGCCCACCTGCTGCAGTTACAGCCGCTGTATCACCGGCCGCTACAAACCCGCCCTGGGTGGTTAAAACATAGTTGGTCGTGCCAAGAGTTGTGGCTGATACTGAGCCATACGTTGCCGACAAGCCATAGGCCCCGAAGCTTGGGTTGAAGGAATATGTCGATCCCCCAGCGCCGATAAGGTTGGTCGCCGAGGCATAACCGTCAACTATCCAGTTCGGGACCATGTCGTTCATGAACAAGGCATCGTAGACGTAGTAAGAGCCAAACAGACTGCCTACCGAGTACCCAACGTATTCAACGCCTTCCCATGCCAGGGAACCCACGGCCGAATAGGCCATCTGCCCGAGCACGTTCTGGTTATTCTGCTGACCTCCTTGCGCATCGACGTCACAGCAATCCCCAAGACCGTACAGAACCTTGTCCCGGCACCATGATTGTGTTCCGTTGAAAACTGTCATCGTGCCACGGTCAAGGTAGTTACCAGCCTCACGAGCGATTTCAGTCATGGTGACAGCCGTCGCAAAGTCCTTGTCTGGCTCATAGTTCGTGTCAAAGCACGTGCTGGTCCCATCAAGGCAGAAACTTGTTCCACCGCAGTTCGTGATCGTCTGATCCGGATCAGAGCTGACGAGACAATCGAAAGTCTTCGTTGTCAACGCGCACCCCCCTGGCAGAAGGGAGCTAACCTGATCGCAAGTTGTGTCCTTGAGTGTGCAGTTAGGATCAGACTCAAGCGTCTGGCATGGTGAAGAAGGATCCGGCACCACACAACGATATGTCTTGTCCCAACGCCAGCAGTCCTTGTAGACATCCAGGCCGTTGATGTTGCGGGTTTCGGCGGGCTCGAGACAGGTTTGAGTATCCAGAACGCAATTATTGGCGGCAAGATGTTCCGCACACCCATCGACCTGGTCATTCTTCGTCATCGTGTAGACGATCCGGTCGTAAGTAACATCGGTGGGAACCGTGGTCAGCTGGTCAGGGCACCGATAGTCCACCTTCCAATCAAGGCAAGTCCCATTGAAAGCCATGGTGGCGCAGGTTGACTGGGCGTTGTCGTAGCAGCCGTATTGCTGGAGTTGCGAACAGGTGTTGATGGCGCCGGGAGTATGGTCAACACAATCGTAAGTGTCCGTGCTCTGCCAGCAGCCACCAACGTCCGCGAGCGTAACCGTCACACCATCAACGATTTTTGAAGAGGTCGTATCAAGGCAAACCGTGCCAACCTTCTGGCACTCGGCAGCCATCACCAAATTGACATGGAAGAGTGAGGCGGCCAAACAGACGTAAGCGGCAAACCGACGGATTCGCTCAAACATCATTTGGCCCTCTGCTCAAAAACTGCGCAACCGCTGTCACTGCCGACTGAGCCGAGGCTGGGTACATTGATGTTGCCAGTTATCCCAAATTGGCACGGGCGCGCTGTTCCGCCAACATTGATGCAGGTGAGTTCAATAATGTTGAACCCGGTATGGAAGTAGGCCGTGATGTCCTTATTGGGGTTTATCCCAGTGCTGCATTCAACCAACGCGCAATTGTTGGTCCCGATGCCGCCGAGAGGTACACCAGTGCGTGTGTAGAGAGTGTTGCCACAATTTGAACCAGGGGTATTACCCCACCAAGTGTTGCGCACATCGCTGTATGGGGCATTGGAATAAACCGAGAATCCATTGATGTACAACTGGATATAGTCGCCGCCCTGGATCCAATTGAGCAGCATGCTCAAAGGATTACCGTTAAAGTTCACTGCCCACGAGTAGTTGGTAACCCTGAGTGCTCCGGCAGCTTCGGTAGTGGTGGCGACGGCATAGGGCGTTGGCGTATAGGTGATATTCGGGATCGCGTTCCAGGTGCATGTGCTCTCATTTAGCGTGTAGTCGCTTTGGTCGCACTTGTACGCAAAATCCTGATCGACTTGCACGTCCCAGTAGGTCTGACAGTTGAAGGGATCCAGCGTCAGGCTTTCGCTACAGGAACTAGTCGTGTAGGTCTTCGCGCCCGGGATCACCTGGGTCGTGCAGTCCGTGTATGTTCCCGTGATCCCGGGCATAGTCCCTGTCACAGACTGCGGGTCGTTGCCAATCGTGACAGCTCTCACAACCATCGGGTCCGTCGCGCGCGAGACGTTTGCTTGGGGACGGATGCTGGGGTTTTTCTGCCACCAGTTGATGGCCTCGCATTCCTGCCGCTTGTACGTGTCGGGGTCAGGAGTATTGTTGGCGCAGTCCGTGACCTTGGCGACTGAACCACTTACTACGGGTGAGATTTGTGTGCCGTCTCCGAACAGCCCGCTCTGATCAGCTGTGGCTGGGAAAGTCGGCAAGATCGTGCTGGGGTCCTGCGTCCCGGCATCAAAAACGCCTTGGTTTTTCGATGCGCCCCAGCTCAAGGCATCAGATGTCGGGTCGGCCAACGCATGTCCAACCGCAAGAGAGGCGAGAAGTAAAAGTGCTCTTGCCTTCAATTTGACAACCGTTTCAAGTAAAACTGAATGCTATCCATGTATGCGCGGTCGCCGTGGCCGGCCATGTACTCGAGGGCATAATCGAGGGTCACATCGCCGGCTACCGCGATGTAATCTGCGCCATTGCATTGACCTGTTGCTCCGCAGCTAGGGGTACGCTCAGCGTTTTCCTTCACTCGTGCAACCACATAGGTCGGCACTGCCGTCACGTTGTAGCGCTTGAACCCGTCCGGGTCGATGGTCATGTCGGTGATGCCCTCGTCCGCGAGGAACTTCAACGCCTTTTGCATCTCGCTCATCTTGTTGTTGTGAAATCCGCGGAATGCGATCATTCCGCCGGCCTTGTTCACGTCTTTTGCTAGCTGGATCAGCGATGCTTTTGGCATCGAAAGTGAAACAAACACATACAGAACATCGCGGCTGCCGACCATCTCGTTCGCAGCCGCTGCAGCGTTGTATTGGTTGACGAGCATGTTCAGATCAACTCCGCCATTCTGCGTGGCGAGTTGACGCGCATTGTCCATGTGCCCGCCGAAATCTGGCCGTTGTTGCCTTTTAGCTTCCACAGTTGCGCGGTCAAGGAAGTCCCTTACCTCTGACTTGGTTGGTACGTCAGATTTGGACGGGGTCTTGTCGCTCTCAGCAGACCATGACGTTGTCGCTACTCCGATCAGCAGAGCAGCCAGGCATGACAAGGCATATTTGAATCGCGAACTCATTGGCCGAACACTCCCTGACAGCAATTGCGCTTGCGATAGATTTGATAAGAAAAATCTTCCCCTTCAATGGGAAACTCCTTACCAGATCCCCACAGTACGGTTGAACGACCGAGCGGCTGGCAGCAACGACCGTCGATCTTCTTCGTCTGCGGAACCGGGTAAACCATGGTCATCTTGTAAGCCTGCTTGTTCATGATTAGCTGCGGATAGTTGTGACATTCGCCGTCAGAACCCCAGGTTCCAAACATCACGCCTTCCCGGTGCAGCTTCGCGATCATCCGCTGTACCAGTAGTGCGGATGCATCTACACCACCTGTGTGGTGTTCAACGACGCCGTTCAACGGATAAAGTCCGCCTTGGCACCCGGCGCACCACATCATCGACGTCAACGGGAACCCAACCATCGCAGCAGCACAGTCAGCAGCGCACAAGCTCTGCGCGAAGGGGTTGGCAAAGAGTGCTGCATCCCACTCCAGCACAGCGGTCATTTCATCATCAGACCACAAGGGATCGAGCGAAGTGGTGTAGGCGAGGTCGAAGCCCTTACGCTCAAGACAATCGGAATCCAGTACCGCACCCAACCAAGTCATGAGCGGGTTGATGTACCAATTCGCGTGGTAGAACGAGCGCTTGCCATAGTATTGGTCACCCTGTTCCTTCATGCCCTGTGCCGGCACGGGCGCGTTGAATCCAAGGTCGATCTTGATACCGCCAAGCGACACCAGGCATCCAGGCGTGCGGGTGACGTCCATCATTCGTGCGGGCTCCCAAAAAGCAACAGGCAGACCAACTTTCGGGGGATTGCCGCAAGCGCAAACAGCATGGCTTGGGTTGTCCGTGTCCTCCTGGCTGCCGACATATACCTTTTGTCCGGATATCGACATGGGGAACATGCACGACCAGCAATAGTCAGTGATGGGGTTTGGGAACTTCCCCTTGCACTCGTTGGCGTTTGCCGCCCCCGCCACCGACAATGCCGCCAAGATGACGGCGGCTGTTTTATGGAACCAGTTCATCGATGCGAATCCTCTTGCCTTCCTGGTAGGCGATGGCAGGCACGTGCTCAATCTGGAACTTGTCGATCATGTGACGATCTTGCGACGCGTAGACTGGCCGCTTCCATTTCGCGCCAAGCTTGGTAGGAGAGCCGCCAACCAGAATTAACTTCACGCCATCCCCATACTTCTTGATGACCTTCGCCGCGAAGTTCACCTGGTCCTTGTCGCGCCCATCGAAGAAAAAGTAGTGGCTGGTCAGTGTGATGTAATCGAACGGGTTGCTCACCGTACCCTTCGGTACGACAACGCGTCCTGAAGTGGGATCAATGATGTCCTCAACCACAGTGACAGTTGGGTCGTACCAGTGGCTAGCGGGCTCGCTGGTTCGCGTAATTCCTTCAACTGGATGCGGATTGTTGAATGTTTCGACCGCGCGCTTCTGCTGTTCCTTTTGAATGCGCGCGAGTTCGCCCGTTTTTTCCATCTTACGCAAGTGCGCCTGCATGACCTCGATGGCATCCTCTTCCTGAATCGGATAGATGGTGGAGATCTGCCCCAGGTAGGTCGCAAACGCGCACGCAGGCGCGAGCAGAAGGAGAACGAGGAGTTTAGAACAGGGGTACCGCACTTCCGACCACCTGTTCTTGAGAGACAAGCCCGATATCCTTGTAGCGCGAGTCATAGGAATCCTTGCTCGGCGTCCAGGCAAAATAGTGGCCAGGTGGGATCACGCCGCTAAACCCAAGGTCCAGGCGTTCGCCCATCTGCGAGTGTTCCTTCGCGATACCGATCTTCTGGCCATTGAGGTATACCTCGCGGCCACGATATTCGACGCGGTCACCGGCCACACCCTTGACGATCTTGGTGAACTGGTAGCCGGGCGGGTAATACTTCACGCCGGTCATGGGTACGTGGAAAGTAACCATTTCACCTTTCTTCGGCAGTACCCCACGCTTGATGAGGAAAACCTTTTGAGGCAGGCTGTTGGTTTCGTTTATGGCGATGGTGTAGTACGGTGAGGCCAACCACGTCAGCACCCACATGCCGAGGAATATCACCATCGTGATGGTGACCCAGCGCACCGCGCGGCGGAATATTGGCGATTCGACGACGCCTTGAGCGACGTAATTCATTGCACCGCCCCCATGATTTTCATGACTTCTTCGGTGAAATCCGGCACGCCGCTGCCGATCAAGGCCTGCTTCTGGATAAACACCATGTTTTGCTTCTTGCTAAGGCCGTCCAACACGGTCTCCAGCTTTACCGCAATCTGCGCACGGTCAGCGGCCGCCTTCTTGGCTGCTTCCAGATCGCCGTCCCGGATTGCCCTGAGCGCAGGCGCATCCGCCGATTCCATGATCTTCATGATGTCAACGGTGGCGAGCTGGGGAGTTTTGGGCGCGAGGAAATACTGGTAACCAACCACTGTGATCAAGGCTGCCAGCATCGAGAAAACGATGTTGACAGCGAGTCCCGAAAAAACGTCAGAGACCGCGAACCGAAACCGCGCCGGCGTGCTGGGTGCCACCTCCTCGCCTTTCTGCGTTTCCGCCTGCTGGAGTTCGTCCGGGGGCAGGCTAGTGGTTTCTTGCATAGAGTTTTTCCTCTGTGAGTTTTTCGATGGCCTTGGTCGTCGTCATGCCGGCACGGGTGAGTTGCTGGATGCGCGCGAAGTCCTCGGCCTTCGTGGAATAGAGCGTGGCGGAGAAGGGGTCCACGATCAGACGATTGATCGCGATACCGTGCGGGCCCTTGATGGCCACTTCTGAATACTTGCCGTGGACGGTGTGGACCGACCGAAGCAGACGCTTCTTGTGCTCGTCCAAATACAGCTTGCCGTCGCTGGCGAGTTTTTCGATGGACTCTGCAGACTGAGCGAGCAGACAAATCCAGTCTGAGTTATCCAGCGCGGCCTTGGCGGCCGGAGAACGGTAATAATCCTCGATGTTCTGCGTCGCCGTGATGAAGGATCCGCCGTACTTCCTGACCCTTCTATATCCAGTTTCGATGAAGGAAGCGGCATTACCCGCGTTCGAAAACAGGTCCCAGGCTTCGTCGAGTACGCACACCTTCCTCTGGCTGCGGTCACCGAGATACATCGTCTGCTGAATCTGCATCATCACGATCAGCAAGACGACGCTCTGCAAATCGCGCTTCGATTTCAGTTCTTCGAGTTCAAGCGTAATCAGCGGCTTTTCGAACTGGATGCAGGTGCGCCCCTCGAAGAATCGGCTGTACACACCCTTGCGCGTGTAGGGGAAAAGCATGTGGCCAAGGTCGTTGGCACGCTCATCCTTGTGCCCAAGCAGCAATTCCGCAACGGCCGTGACTTCGCCATCCTTTTCGTACTCCTGCCACACTTTGCGGATAGCCTGCTCGACGTAGGAGTTTTCCAGGTCATCCGTGGGACGCGATGGCGAGGCCATCTGGCAGATCACGCTTTTGAGTAGGGGTAGTTCCTCATCAATGTCATTAACAAGCGGAAAGGGATTGATACAGATGTCCTTGTCCGCGCTGAACTCGATGAACTGTCCTCCCAGGACCTTTGTCGTGTTCATATAGCTGCGGCCGACGTCAATAATCCACGCACGGCCTCCGGTGCCCACTGTCGAGGTGACAACTTCGTTCAAGAAGAAACTCTTGCCGGCGCCAGACTTCGCGGACACTGCTACGTTGTAATTGCCTTGGTCGTTGTCGAAGAAATCGACGAAATTGATCTGACCGCGACGCCCGAACATCATCAGCGACGGGCTCGGTGTTCCTTTCCACTCACCGATCACCGGCATGGTGTTGACGGCATTCGACTGCAACTGCGTACGCAAGCTCATGTCCGTCTTGAGGTCGTCCGCCATGGACGGCGTAAACGATAGGGGCAGGCAAGACATCATGGTCGGAAACTGCATCATGCTAGCGCGTTCGAGCAGCCATCCCTTGGAACGGAACAGTGACTTGGCCATCTGCTCGATCCGGTCACCTTGGCCGAGTTCGGTGAAGACCGTCAGCGCATGGGTCATGCGGATGACGCTCTGCCCGCTGGCAATCGCCTTTTGAACGTGACGCCATTCCTCTGCCTGGTCCTTGAAGATTGGCACATACTTGGACAACTGCCCCTCGGCGTTCTGAACGGCGCGCGCCGCCTTGAAATCAAGGGTTCTCTTGAATATTTCCTGGTCAGGCACCTGTATGTTCAGCGTGAACAGGAATGGGCAAGGAATCTGCAGTACACCCTGAAACATGTCCCCGATCATGTCTGACATCCCGCCCAGCCAGAATTCGCGCGGGTAGCTTCGTATACGCAGAGAACGAACGGCCTTCTCGCCAATCACCATCCCGTCACGGTCGATAAGGACATGGTCCTCGGCAGAGGGGACCTGGGTACGAAGCAACCGCAGCGGGTCCCACTCAACCCTCCCGTCCGCTTTGCCGCCGGAAAGGATCTCGTCCATGAGGTTCAGAAAATCGTTGACTCCCATGTTGCGGTTCGGGATGCCGGCCGTCGAAAGCGTCGACGAAATGGAGTCGCGCGCGGAGTTCATCAGGTTGACGCCGTGTTCCGTCATCTCGCCCGGGAACATCACCGAAATGAACAATTGCAAGTCGCGGATCACGTAGGGGATCTCCGGAAAGAGGCTCTTCCCTGTTCCCTGCATGAGATATTCGACCCGGCGGCGCGACAGGGTCCGATAAACATTGTCCTCACGGCGTTCCGTGAAGATACTGTGTTCATCTTCGTGGCCACTGACACGCGCATTGGCCCACTTCTGCATCCACGGCCTGACATGTGGCGACCCATACATCAGAACCTGTATGCATGCGTTGTCGGGGAGGCCAAGCTCCATAATTGAGGAGAGGATGCGGCTCACTTCCTCGTTCGCGCCGGACAGAGGCACGCACTCGATGATGAAGCCAAAGCTGTCCTTGGGACGCTCGCCAGTCTTTTTGTCTTGAATCGAGGACACATTCACAAACGCGTTCGAATCAGGGTCGTAGCTTTCGTAGGGAAGCAGGTCGGCGAGCGTATAGTGCTGAAGGAATGCAGCCTGCTGGCTCAAGGAAGGCGGCATGTAGCCCGCCATCACGGACGGATCGGGCGTGTCGGCAGCCGAAGAAGGGCTTACGAACTCACGGATCTTATTCAGGATTTCCGCGGCGCCCATTTCATTTCTCCATCGACTGGGTTGCGCCGTCAAACGTGCCCTTTATCGCCCTGTTGGGCGCGGCAGACGCAGAAGGTGCCATCACCGGTTTCCTATCTTTCCCTTCGTTTTCCTCGCTCACGGGTGCTTTGTTCACCGGCGGGATGACCATGCGGATCCGCGAGGTCATTTCCAGTTGGTTCCGGTTCTGGCTCAGAAGCCAGCGGCCATCGTCCACGACCACATAGGCAAAGGACTGGTCGTGGAATACACGGTCTTGATCCTCCCAAGGCGCGTACCAGATGCGCAGCAGTCGAGGCTCGACGCGCAAAGGGGCACCTGGCTCTATCTTCGGCAAGTCGACGGGCTGGCCGGTCAGGAGCGTGGACCTATAGTCAGGGGGCTGATTGGCGTCCTTGCTGTCAGTCTTCTTGTCATCCTTGGAAGGCACTTTCGCTGGAGGAGGAAGTTTCCCGTTGGTGTCGTTATACGTTTCCTTGAGGCTCTGGCAGGTCACTCCATTCGGGAGTCCGCAGGCATAGTTGCCGTGGATGGTGCCGCAGCCCGACAGCGCGCCAACGCTTCCAAGCGACAGAAGGATGAGAGTTTTTTTGAGCATGGACTTCCCCTTACTTCGTCTTGGCGATCACAGCGGGCTTCACGTCTGGTGCGCTCGCCACCGGTGCGACTTCCACGTAGGTCGTGCCGAGCCACTGAGCAAGTTGCTTGGCCGGTCGCATACCTGGCACCAGTTCGCCATCCTCGCGAATGAGGGCAGGAGTACCTTGAAGGCCAAGCTTTTGGGCTAATGCAATGTTGCGTTCCACCACGCTGCTGTCGCAATCCCGTGTCTTGAAGCCTTTGTTGGCGATCGCGGAATCCCACGCCTTTTCACGATCTTCGGCACACCACACTGCCTTGGATTTCTCCAACGCCTTCGGATGCAAACCCGCAATGGGGTTCATGAACAGGTAGATCGTGACGTCGTTCAGCTTGGCCAGTTCGCCTTCTAGGCGCTTGCAGAACGGGCAATCCGGGTCGGAGAACACTGCCAACTTTTTCGAACCGTTCCCGCGTTTGATCGCGTCCTGTAGTGGCAAGTCGTTGAAACTAACCTTCGGCGCGGCTTTCTCGGCACGCCCAGCTGTCAAGTCGGTACCGGTGCGCGTGTCAAACACATGACCAACCAGGAGATACGGCAGGCCTTCCATCACGTAGGCCACATTCCGGCCCATGGCGAGTTCATAGAGGCCGGGAAACTCAGAAAGGCGAACCTCTTCGATCTTCGTCTTCGGGAAGGCCGCACGAATTTTGGCTGCGGTTTCCGCCGGAACCATGTCAGCGGCCACGGCCGAGCAGGAGAATGCAACCATCAAAGCGGTTGCTACGATGCCTTTTTTCATCAGGATTTCCTCTTTCCAAGTACGCCTTCCAGGGTGACTCCAGACGTGAACACCAAGTCCACTTGCCTCATGGCGTCGATTTCGATGACCGGCGCGGTCTGATCAGCCAATTTCAGGTAGTAGTCCGCAATTTTTTCCATGCCCGTTGAAAGACCTTGTGCCAGTCCGGTCTGAAGTGTCTTGCTTGGATCGGGTACGTTGGAGATGCCGATGCCGCTCGTCACGGTTGTTTGGTAGGACGCTGACAACCCCTTACCCAAGCCGGACAAGGTGCCTGCCAGCATTGCGCGGGCGATCATCTGGCCTTGCTTCTCCACAAGCCGGCCGCGCATTCCGGTTTTTCCGTCCTCACCAACGATGTAGCCCTTCACCTTTGCCTCGACCACCTGTCCATCATTCTGGACACAGCTAAGGGTCTCCGTTCTGATGTAGGCACGCTCGGAGGACATATCCCCGTAGGCCGCGCCGACAACAAGGCACTCCTTCACATTGCTCCGGAACTTGTTTGGCAGAATCGCCAGTTCCTTCAAACGAATCAGCACTGGATGTGGGTTGTTCTGGGAAGTGGTGGCGGCTGGTGCATCGACACCTCCCAGCAGAACGCCATGAACGAATGAACCTGCGGGAATGTAGGTCTCTGCATCAGCAACCTTTTTCTTGTCATCTTTGGCGCTGGCGCTGGCGCTGTCAGGATGACCCGGCGCACCACCAGGCGCGGTAGCTTGAGGACCGGCATCGATCTCGATGCGGAACACTCGCGATTCCGGAACAGGGCCCTGTCCTTGGCCCATCATGTTTCCGGCTTGAACCACGGCGGGTGCCTGCATGTCGCGAGCTGGTGCACCGTTTGCGCCGACCGGGGCATAGCTTCCGTCCGGAAGTTGGCTCGATGCCTCGCGGGAGGCGAGGAAACCACCGGGAGGAGGTGCAGAAGACGGACCACCTCGCGCATTAGGTGGCGCCACCTGAAACAGGTTGCGCACGGCAGCCTTCGCGTCGCGCGTCGGAGGCGGAGGCGGAAGGTTGCTTGGTGGCACCATTGCGCCATTGCGGTCAGGTGCGCCAGATACTGGCGGCAGTGGAGGCGGAGGTGGCAAGGAGGCCGAGTCTGCGTTCCGGCCCAGACGACCCGAATCAAGGTCGCGCCGCAACAGCTCCAGCTCACGCTTCATGTTGTCCTTGTCAGTCCGCAGTTCTTTCAGCTCGGCCTCGGACTTGGCTGTCCAGACCTCTTTGTCCGACAGCTGCTTACCAGCCACCATGAAGTCTTTCTTGACCTCCTGCTTGGCTCGCTCGGTGTATGCCGTGGGCTTGTTGCTGTTCATCATGATCATCGCGCTGATTACGCCGAGCAGGCCGAGCCCGCCGACCATCAAAAGAAGCTTTTGCTTGCGCTTCTGGGCTGATGGATCGGGAATGGAAGCGCGCGGGATATTGTTATTGGCCATCGCTGTTTACCTCACGAATCACGTAAACGCCAGTGGCCTGGTGGGGAAGCAGCGCATGGTTGTCGATGGCAATGGCCAACACACCCCGGCGCATGAATTCTTGCTCATCCAGGCGTAGTTCGCTGTCTGTGACGTTGACCAGGGTGTAGCGCTCGCCCACCAAGTAGTCGCCGCGCCATACGCGCTCAAGCCTCAGATCTGCCTCGCGCCAGATTGGCACACGGCTGGCAACTTCCTCGACCTCATAGCCTTGGCTATCGGGGTTGTTTGTTGCCATCGACACCATCAGGTCCTTGATCTCGGACTGATACGGGTCGTTCTTTTCTTTTTCCAGCGCCGTTTTGCTCGGCTGCTTGCTGACCAGCAGAATCGATTCACCGGGCACATCCTCCGCCGTCAGGATCAGCGAGTAGGTATGGCCCTGGTCGTCGGTGAGGAAGATGTTGATGGGCGCTACAATGGGCATGTCACCCAAGGGCCGCACAAAAATCTGGCCGATATCACGGTCAACCTGAATTTCGAAGTCGCCACGCGAGCCAACCACGGAGCGGATGCGCGCGCCGTCTACCGCGATGCGCGAAACCTCGTGCTTGGCGATTCTCGCACCCTGCGTGTCGCCGTCCTTCATCCGAAGCACCTGCTGGGCGAACGCGCCTTGCGCCACGAACGCGACAAGAACGGCCGAGAGAAGGATGGGTAAGAGTTTACTTTTCATGGATAACCTCATTGGGCAGCTTGGTCGGTCACGTTGTCGCCGATGCGGTCGAGCAGCTGGAATTTGTCCACGTAGAGCTTTCCAGAGTCGTACTTGAACTTGATGCTGTAATTCACAGCTTTTTCCGACGTGACCTTGTCACCGATGGTCGTGATCAGCCGGCCTTTCAAATTGGCTTCGGTCTTGTTGACGTGAATGTTGGCCGGGAAAAATGCCTGGGACGCGCCGTCACGGATCAGCTTGTCGGAGGCATATTCCAGTTCCGACTTCAATGCTCCATAGGCACCCGGCGCGACGTACTGCAACAGAAGTTGCTGGCGGTACTTCACGTTGTTCGGGTTGGCTGACAGCGCGAGGCCGGCGAAGTAGTCGGCCATCTGTTCGACGTATTCGGGAGAAATTTGGTCACCGTCCACCCAGAAGGTCTTGCTGACCACAGGTGGCGCGATGATCGTTTTTTCCGTGCCCTTGCCGATCACCATCAGGGTTGCGGCGAGAACGCATGAGGTCAGGCTTGCGAGAACGCCTACCTGCTGCCAGGTACGCTTGTCCGATTGGCTCTGGTCCAGAGCGCCTTTGTATTTGGCAAAAAGCATTTTTGATTACCCCACAATGTCGCGGATGTACGAGGGCGGAAACCGCTTGAAGCGGAAGAGCGTGTTGTGCGGCAGGTACCAGTAGCAGATTGCAGGGAGGAATCCCCGGCCGCGTGCTGCTTTGGTTTTCGCGATCACATAGGCCAGGAAAAAGCCAAGCAGAATGAAAATGATTAACTGCTTGGTGATAATGCCAACGCTGAGACCGCCCAGGATTCCCATGGCCTCGTCCATGTCCCAAATAAGAATCTTGGCCTGATCATCGAGGTGCGACGGAATGAAGTAGAAATCCTTGTCCCCCGTATTCATCGTTTCCTCCGATCAAATTAAGTTGAGTGGCCTTAGCGTTGGCACTAGAAAGGGGGTTGCCCCCCTTTCCGTAAACAAAGAAGGCTTAGATGGTGCCGGTAGCGATGCCGGTCAGAACGCCGGGGCCGAAGTTGGCGAACAGAGCGACCACGATGCCGATCACAGCGGGAGTCGC
Source organism: Thiobacillus denitrificans DSM 12475 (assembly GCF_000376425.1). GTDB lineage: Bacteria > Pseudomonadota > Gammaproteobacteria > Burkholderiales > Thiobacillaceae > Thiobacillus > Thiobacillus denitrificans. Next base: position 50,461 of record NZ_AQWL01000015.1, read on the forward strand.
CGTGGCACGCGCGATGCCCATGCCCAGGCCGATGGCGAGGGACANGACGGCCATCAACGTACCCAGAGAACCGGCCAGCCAGTCGGTCATCACGGTGACGATCGGGGTGAAGGTGGTGTCAGCGCCGGCGAAGGCAGAACCGGCAACCAGCAGGGCGGGAACAGCAACAACA
>NZ_AQWL01000016.1 GCF_000376425.1 Thiobacillus denitrificans DSM 12475
AAACAGGCAACCGGAAGGTGGCGCAGCAGGAAGTGAGAGTGATGGTAGTGCCATCACCGAAACAGGCAACCGGAAGGTGGCGCAGCAGGAAGTGATGACTTTAGACGGAGACATTTGATGGCAACACCGAAAACGAAGACGACCAAGTTCCCTACCTCGGCGGATTCGCCGTTCGAGGATGGGTATGACATTGCTGGGGAGCGAGATGCTCTGAAGGATTTGGTCGAGGCGGAGGAACCGGACGAGAAAGATCCTCGCTGGGAGCGTTTCATGGACCTGCTCGAAAGGGAAGAGCGCCTGCGGCAGGAACAGGCGAATCGCCAGCAACGCCAATACGCTGACCCGATCGTTCCAGATCATGAGGCACGCGCACTGAAGGCAATCGGCAGCCTCGTTGCTGATGAGACTGATGTGATGGCAATCCATACCAAGGAGGCCTATCGACTGTTCATCGGCAGGACGCGTGATGAAAGCCCGCGCGGCTACGGAATCACCAGCGGGAAGAAGGTTGCAGCAGTGCTCCGGTCAATCTGGAACCTGTCGGCCAATGACAATCCCTATGCGGACTGGATTCTGGTGCAGGTGACGGATCGGGTCGGCGAACTGCGCCAACAGCTTGAGCATGCCGGAAAGCATTTCCAGGACGATCTGGACAAGTTGCAGGCGCGTGGCCTGCGCGTGTCCGTATTGAAGAGTCGTGCGCCAGTGGAAGTGGAACTGGGTTTCCGTAGTCCCTACGGCTACATGATCGTGGATCTGATCCTGGACTTTGACTGGTATGCGCGTGTGGTCAAGACGATGGTGCAGAAGAACCGGCTGGGCGACATCGAGGGGAAGGAAGACTTGTACCAGATGACCAAGCGGATTCGGGCGTTGTTTGAGTCCACCTTGCCCTACCAGAAGTATCTCCTCCGTGAGGAGTTGCGCCTGCTATCCAGGAGCGATTTCCTCCCTGGCGCCAGCGATGAAGCAAGGAAGCGGGTTGAAGCAGCGGTTGGGATATTCGGTGAGGTGCCGCAGCCGATCTTCACCGGTGAAATGCGACCGCGTCATAGCCGTCGTCGGGCGGATGTGAGTGAGGCAGAGATGCGATTGCTGGTGGATGTGGCGCAGGGAAAAGTGGATACGGCCGGAAGTGATCTGAACCAGGAAAACACGCTCCTATGAGCGGTTTGTCATCAATCCAGATGGATAAAAGGCCTTTTAAGGGTAAGGGGGCGGATGAGTGGCTGGCGCGGCTCCATCGTGACTACCGGAAGGTCGTGTTTGAGATGGAGGAATTGTCCGAGCACTCGAAGGGTGCCGCAGGCAACGCCTGGTATGTGTATCTGCATCACCGGAAATCGACTGGGCAACGCTTCCTGATGTGGCGCAGCTTTGGCGTGAAGCATTTCCACCTGACATGGGACAGCATCCAGCCCACGCTGGGCCGAATGACACGGTCACAGCAGGACTGGTTTGAGGACGTCAATGCGGCAGTGCGGTTGCTGAATGCGAAGGAGGTCGTGACCAGAAAGGCAATACGCATGGCACAGGAACTGAACATCGAGGATTGAAGCAATGAAGTGGGTACGCCACCCCTTGGCGTGGATTATTTAATCAAATGAAGGAGAAGAGGCAATGAGCAATGAATTTCGTGGCACGGGCAATCTGGGCGACAACCCCACGCTGAAGACCGTCCTGGTCAAGGGCGAGGATCGAAAGGTCGCAGAGATCCGGGTTTTCTTCGACGAATACAAGCCGGATGGTCAGGGCGGTTTCGAGCAGTCGGGTGGGTTCTGGATGAATGCGTCGGTGTGGGACAAGCGCGGCGAAGATGTTGCCCAGCACCTGCGCAAGGGGGCACGTGTGCATATCGCCGGCCGCCTGGCCGAGCAGGAGTGGACAGACAAAGAGTCTGGCGAAGTGCGGAAGACGATGCAGCTCAATGCCGATGATGTCTATCTGTCGCTGTCTCGTCTGGAGGAAGTGAAATTCAGGCCGAAAGCGCAGGAAGTGGGTGCTTGATGCGAACAGTCCCTTCTTTGCTGCTTTCATCCGTGCTCATGCTCAATTCCTCAGCATTTGCTGCTGAGCGTCACGAGCTGATGATGTGCAACACCTATTCGGGTGGCGGAGGTGTCAGCGTCAAGGGCAGAACCCTCAAGTGCGAAGGCGAACCGGATGCTCGCGGCTACAGCAAATTCTTGACGACGAGTCTGACGGACCTGTACGGCCAGGGTTGGAGGGTTGAGTCCATGTCGGCCTACCCGGCGAGCTCGTCTGGGGAGGCGACGGTGATTTTCCTGCTGAACCGGACAACGACATCCGGCCCCGCATTACCTGCCCAGAAATAGGAGGCTTCATGAGACATCCAACCCAGCCCGAGGAAAACATGATTGCAGCGGTGCTGCAATCGGTGTCGGAAGACGCGTGCCGCTATGGGATGGGCTCGGGATGTTTTCATGGGTTCGAGTTCAAGGCCATGAGGCTTGGGCGGCGTGGTCGGCCAGGTGCAATGGCAAGAGTGAAGATTGTGGTCAGTCAGGATGGCGAGGTGATCGAATCACGCTTACTCGATGTTCTGAATGAACCGTTGTAGGCCGCGGCTGGGTTGAGTCTGGGATGTGAGCCAGCACTATTTCAACACGACGTTTGACGGTGAACCCGTGACCGTCATTTTTGGATGGGACGCAACGGTTTGTTCAGGGAGGTGATGCAGTGATAGACAAGAACTGGCAGGAAATTGCCCCGGATCCCGATTGGGTGCGGCAGGAAGTAGCCCGCCTGAATGAGGCAGTCGATGAATTTGCCGGTGCCATGAAGGCGAAGCTGTCGCAGAAAGCGCATGAGGGCTGGACCGGCTGGGACAAGCCTGAATCAGGCATCAAGATATGGAATGCCATGCTTGCCCAAGGCGCTGCGGTACCGCTGGCCCGTGGGCAGGAGGTGGACATTGCCAATCTGGCGATGATGCTATGGCGGATCAATGGGAGGGGGGAATGAATGCCCTTGCGATCTGGGGCCCGATGTTTTTGGCCGTGCTGGCATCTCTCATTGATGCGTCTGCGATTTCAGGATGGCTTGAGTGAAGCTCTACCTCTGCGAAAAACCCTCACAGGGCAGAGAAATCGCCAGCCACATCGGTGCTCGGACACGCGGGGATGGATGCATTACTGGTAACGGTGTGTCGGTAACCTGGGGTATCGGCCACCTGGTTGAACAGGCGAAACCGGAGCACTACAACCCGTCATTGAAATTCTGGGACATCGCGCAATTGCCTGTGCTACCGGATGAGTGGCACATGGAGGTGAAGCACCAGACCCGTGATCAGTACAAGATCGTCTCGAAGCTGTTGAAGCAGGCAACTGAGGTTGTCATTGCCACCGATGCCGACCGTGAGGGCGAAGTGATCGCACGGGAGCTGATGCAACTGAACGGCTACCGCGGCAAGGTTTCGCGCCTCTGGCTTTCAGCGTTCGATGATGCGTCGGTGAAGAAGGCTCTGGCTAACATCCTGCCGGGCGAAAAAACGCTGCCGATGTATTTCTCCGGGATGGGCCGAAGCCGGGCGGACTGGCTGGCCGGGATGAATCTCACCATGGCCTTGACCAAGGCATTCGGTGCCGGCGGTAAAGACGGAACCTTGCATTGTGGTCGTGTACAGACGCCTGTGTTGGCTTTGGTGGTGCGGCGCGAACGGGCCATCGCCGCGTTCGTTCCAAAGGCGCACTTCGGGGTCAATGCGACTTTCCTGATGGGCGGGGCATCCGTACCGATGGCCTGGGTGGTGCGAGCGGCGCTTCTCGACGATGAGGGCCGTCTCGTCGACCGCGGAAGTGCAGAGGCGGTGGTCAGGCAGGTCGCAGGGCAGACCGGGAAGGTGAGCCATGTCGAGACGACACAGGAACGCGAAATCGCGCCGTTGCTGTACAGCCTGGGATCACTCCAGCGAGATGCCTCGGCGCGCTTCGGGATGAAGGCGCAGGCCGTACTCGATGCTGCGCAGGCACTTTACGAAAAACACAAGGCGACATCGTATCCACGAACGGATTGCGAATACCTACCACGCTCGATGCTGGCCGAATCGAACGAGACGCTGCAGGCTATCGGCGGAGCGAAGCCCGAGTTGGTAACACTGGCGACGGTTGCCGAGTCGGCGCTCAATGGTGCCGATGAGCGTTTCCGGGGCAGGGCCTTCAACAACAAACAGATCACTGCCCACCACGCGATCATTCCGACGCGAAACCCGAACATCGATGTGTCGGCCATGACCCCTACCGAGCGGACGATCTTCGACATGGTTTGTCGACGGTATCTGGGGCAATTCCTGGGGGATTACCAGTACAGCAAGACAGTGATCGAGGTGATCTGCGAGGGTGAGAAATTCAGGGTGAGCGGCAAGACGCCGCTGATCCCCGGCTGGCGGCAGACCCTGCCAGAGGTGACGAAAGCATCCACGGACAAGGACGATGACCAGGATGCGGCGGTGACGCTCCCGAAGGTAGGTGTGGGCGAGGATGCCCGCAACCTGCGTTGCGAGGTGCAGGACAGAAAGACCTCACCGCCCAAACGTTACACCGAGGGCACGCTGTTGGCGGCGATGGAGTCGATCGACAAGGAGATCGAGGATCCGCGCTGGAAGGCAGTGATGAAAAACAAGGAGAAAGCGGGCATTGGAACGGATGCAACGCGTTCGGCCATTATCGAGGGGCTGTTCAAGCGGGACTACATCGTCGCCAAAAAGAAGGAGCTGCTGCCGACCGAGAAAGCTGTCGCGCTGATTGGACTGATCGAGGAGGTTTCGCCTGAAATTGCAGATCCAGTCTTGACTGCTCAGTGGGAAGATCGACTGAGCCAGATAGAAAAGGGTGAGATCGAGCTGTCGCAGTTTGAACTCAGTCTTGGTGAGTGGCTGGTGCAGGTGATTGACGGCATCAAGCGTCAGAAGGGCAGGCGGCAGATCTCCGTGTCTGGAATACGCACACCGGACAAGGGTAGTGCGGTCGTGGCGTGCCCTACTTGCGGCAAGTTAATGCGCAGAATTGATGGGCCGAATGGCTTCTTCTGGGGTTGTACGGCATACAGGGAAGGGTGCAAGTCGACGCTCCCCGATGTCGACGGTAAGCCCGGATCCGCCAGACAGGCATCGATACCACAATTGCAGGCAGGGCCTTCCTATCCATGCCCCAGATGCCAGAAGCCCTTACGCCTGGTGAAAGGCCCCAAAGGGCCATTCTGGGGATGTACAGGCTACCCGGAGTGCAAACACACCCAGCCGGATGACGAAGGGAAGCCAGGCGTTCGAACTGACGAGGTGGCAGGAAAGGTTCAGCGACCCGAGGCGGCCGTGGCGCGAGGAACACCCATGCGTACCGCCAGGGCAGGTGCAGCCTGTCCGGACTGCAAGACAGGCTTGCTCGTCAGCAAAACCATGAAAGATTCCGGTAAGGCATTTGTGGGATGCAATCGCTTCCCGGCGTGCAGATTCTTCGCATGGCCAGAGAAATAGCCGGATGCGAATGATACACACCACACGGATCGAAATTCCCTGCGCTGAGCCGGTATGGCTGGTTGCCGAATGGCCGGACGGCACCTGGTGCGATCTCCATGAGCTGTCTGAAATGACTCACATGAGCGACGACTACCAGATTGTTCGAGTGCTGACGCACGACGAAGGATTCACCCCAATTAAAACGCAACGATGGAGCCCGAATTGCAAATGACAGAAAGTGAAATCCGCCACGCAGTGAGCGACGAGCTGGTGAGGGATGTGCTTCGTGAGCGCCGCTCAGAACGGCGCTGGAGACTGATCAAGCGCGGGATGATGGTCGCGGCCGGCGTGGTGTTCTTTGCCTTGTATCTCTTCGGCTACGCGAAGCAGATGGGATGGAAGATGATCCCCAACAACGAGATCACGGCGGTGATTCACATCGATGGGGAGATTTCCGCCGGCGCCACGGCCTCGGCGGAGAAGGTGGTTCCCTTGCTCCGGAAGGCCTTCGAGGCAAAGAACGTGAAAGCAGTGGTGCTGAGTATCGACAGTCCAGGAGGCGCTCCGGTTGAAGCCGAGCGAATTTACCAGTCGATCAAGGCTTTCAGAAAGAAGCATCCCAAACCGATTGTTGCGGTGATCAACAACGTCGGTGCGTCGGCAGCCTACATGGTGGCGCTGCATACCGACAAAATCTACGCTGCGAATTATTCGCTTGTCGGATCCGTTGGCGCGGTTCTGACAGGTTGGGACTTCCACAAGGCGCTTGAGAAGCTCCAGATCAGCCAGCGGGTGTATGCCTCCGGCAATCTGAAATCCATGCTCAATCCCTATATGCCCATGACGCCAGAAGCCGATCGCAAGGCGCAGGAAATGGTTCAGAAGATGGGCGAAAGATTCAAGGCAGAGGTTCAGGCTGCCCGGGGAAAGAAACTGCAGAAAGGAGTGGATTACACCACCGGCGAAGTCTGGGATGGGGTGCAGGCCAAGGAGATCGGGTTGATCGACGAAATCGGCACGCTTGATACCGTGGCGAGTTCATGGGATAGGGCGGTGCATGATTTTGGGCCGCGCGCGCCAGGGGCGGGGTGGCTAAGCGGGATGGCCACTGGCCTTGAATGGCTGGCACGCTTTCAGAATGGTTTGCATTGATCGCTACCGAGTGATGAAAAAATAATCGCGCGGTAAGGACGCTTGATCGGACTGAGATTTTGGGTGAAATGCTAAAGTCTTATCCACAGAAAATGTGGATGAATTGTCATGGAGCCGGATATGAGTAATGTGGTGGACCTTGCGGGGTTTCAGTGCCCGGTTGGCAGCATGGCCATGCATTCCGTGTATGGCCTGGTTGAAGTCTTTTCCCAGGATGGGTGGATGCGTGGTGTGGTCTATGAACACCATGAAGAATTGAGCCTTGCCCATGAGAATGATGACGTGGTTTTTGCTGAGCACATCGAGATGCGTGAGGCATGGGTTCATGTTCGCGAACTTACCGAGGCGGATCTTGCGAAAGACATCGAGAGCCTGCGCAAGCGTGGTCAATTTTTCTTCAATCCTGTCGACTGAAGTGAGATCGACGTGCTCCCGTACCCATCTTCCCCTTGACCGCATCCCGACGCTCAGATCCACCAGAAGCGGATACACAAAGCAGTCTGTTCAGGGTTGATTTGGGCCGCTGATCATCAGTCCCAGTACGGCCAATTCCAGGCGGTCAGGTTTTAAACCTTGACCATCCGAAACTTGACCATAAGACTTGACCATAAGGATGACTTCGTCATATGCGAGCGGCTTGATTAATGAGCTTGTCGGGAATGGAAAATTGAGCCCAGCAAGGGCTTGCGCCACATACAATTATTTGTATAATTACGTTAATGATAGATACTAAGCCTGTCGAGTTCCGGGGCAGCGCCCTCGATGATCTGCGCGCCTTCCCCATCTCGGCTCGGCGCGAAGCTGGACACCAAATCGACCTGGTACAGCAAGGCGGCGAACCGGAAAATTGGAAATCGATGACAACGGTAGGCCAAGGCGTGCGGGAAATCCGGATTCGGGACGAAGTCGGCGCGTACCGGGTGATCTATGTCGCCAAGTTTGCCGATGCCGTCTATGTGCTGCACTGCTTTCAGAAAAAAACGCAGAAAACCAGCAAGGTAGATATCGACTTGGCAGCGAAACGCTACCGGGATTTGTTGAAGGAGATAGAACAATGAGCAATAAACGATTTTCCAGCGTGTGGGATGCCATCGAGGACACCCCCGAGGAAGCGGAAAACATGAAGCTCCGCTCGGTCTTGATGATGGCCTTGAAAAATCATATCGCCCGCGTCGGCATGAGCCAGTCGCAAGCTGCCAAGCTGTTCGGTGTGACGCAGCCGCGCGTCTCTGATCTCATGCGCGGCAAAATCGACTTGTTTGCCCTGGATGCCTTGGTCAACATGGCGACAGCCGCAGGCCTGCACGTCGAAATGCGTGTGCTGGAAGCTGCATAGGGCAAGTTGCAACGTTTGCCGGGCTTTATTTTCCGATTCCAAAATGAACCCTGCATGCAGAAAGTGGCTTCGTCTGCCTGGGGCGGTTGTCGCCCATGAAAAGACACTGACGAGGCGGGGGAAAGCGTTACTGGGCGGCAAGCAGCGGTCAAGCCGCCCAAGAAATTCAAGTTTGCGGGTCAACGTCTACCCTATGACCACAAACACCGACACGTCGCGGATAAAGGTGTCCCTTATGAGTTTAAGGACGCTTACCAGTTAATGGCCGCCTTTTTCACCGAAGTGGATCGTGTATTAAAGGAAGCAAAGCAATGAAAAAAATCGCCATCGGGATCATGTCTCAAGAGAAAATCCGCGAACGCATGCTGGCCATCGCCAAGGGCGAGTACAAACCCAAACCCGGCGAACCTAAAATCTGGTTCACCTCGATGAAATCCCTGGCTGAAGTCCTGAGCGACGATAATCGCGCCCTGCTCAAGACGATCCGTGATTTGCAGCCTGAATCCATCAGCGGTCTGGCCGTTATCACCGGCCGCAAACCCGGAAACCTTTCGCGCACCCTAAAAACCATGTCCCGCTATGGGATAGTGGAAATGCGCAGGGAGAATCACCACGTGCGGCCCATTGTCATGGCAACCGAATTCCAAATTCTTGCAGCGTGAAATTTGGCGCTGCATCGTTACCCCTCAAGGCCACACGCCTAATCGATGGAATCCATCTTTGCGGTGTATCAGCTGACGAGACATCATCTCGTGTAAAGCGGTTGCGACCGGCTCTAGTCGGCCAATCGGTCGTCACTGGCTGAGTGGGGAAATGCGTTACTGGGCGGCCGGTGTAGGACTGTAAGCTGCCAGCTGTGAAATCGGCACGTACTTCTGTTGATCGGCCGAAGCTGCCGGTTAGGCTGACCGTTCCATATGTCAGGTCTTCGGCTCTAAGCAGTCAAAGCGCCGTTCAACGTAAAAGCAACCGGTGTTGCGCGGTTTTATCACGCAGCGTCCGAGTTGACTTCCGGGTTGGGCGTGCAGTCACTACTTGGCACCCTGCAAGAGGAACAAATCAAGAGGAATTCTTGACCAACTATCCTTAAAGAGTGGCTCTAGTGGTTCAAGCTCTTGGAGCGACCTTAGAGGCGTAAGCTTCTGCAATGATTTCAGTGGCTCCAATTTTGTGAGTTTGCTTACTGCCCCTTCGATAAACCCTACGCCACCACCTTGATGGTCTCGGACAATCCCATCTTTGAACCAACCAAGATGCTTTCCATTAAACCCATAAATTGTGGACTTCTCAAGATAAGCAACTGGAGTTCCATTCCAGAGAAATATTGTTAGCTCTTCGTTGGTGTCGATATAGGCAATTGCCGTGCCCTCACGATCGAAAAGGGTAATTTCACGGGCACACGCAACGGACGAAAACAGCAAGCAGAGGGTGATGAGCAGGAGTTTCAGTTTGTCAGGAATCATATGGGCCTCATGGAAAGAATTTGGTCGCCACAATCAATTCGCCCGCAGGCGATATACAACCTGCCTGAATCATTTTTTCCGCAACTACCAAAATCTTCTTTCGATGGGTATGAAAGATCGGTACGTAATCATCAGCCCCATCTCCACCACAGTGATCATCAAGAGCCTCGCGCGAAACAAAACACCTCACGTTCTTTCCATCAACCTTTGCGCGAAAAAAGACGCTCGATCTTTCTCCGGCCCAAACAACTTCATCGCCAAACTCAATGTGCATCGCTTTTTCCTTTGCTTAGTGGAAGCGCCCAATGTTAAACGGCCACACATATTCCTGCCGTTACAAGCCCCCCGCCGACAAATGCGCAGACGGTAGACGCAATCAGTAGCCCCCAAATGATGCTATGCCAAAGCTTCTGGCGTCCGGAATCTTGGAAGGCGTGATTGATGTATGTGTGATGGAAGAAGAAAACGATGGTGGCCAGGAATGCCCCTAAGAGGAAAAATGACAAAGCGCTAAGTGCATAGAGCTTGAAAGCAGGATAGATAGGCTTACCCACTAAAGCCTGAACAAAGGCAAGCATTGCAACTACCGCACCTGCGTTTAGAACTCCGAGCCCCTTTGCTCCTTGCGAAATGAGATCGTGAAGGCGATCAATGGTTTTCATCCGTCGATCATGTTCAAGTTGTTGCCCAAGGAAAGCTTGCTGACTTTCACCACCACGTTCCATTCATGTCCCCCTACGACAAAGTTTATGCGATGGCTTGATGCCCAACGCCTTGGTTAAGCAGAGCCGCGAAGCCGCTTCGGTTTGAACGAATTGTTAAGCGCTACCAACTGCCTTTTCTGGGCTTGGGGGCCAATTAGCGTTCCGCTCTCTTCGTTTCAAGCTGCAACAGTGCAGCTTCTCGTAGGTTGGCCATCACCGGGTCCACTTCCCATTGGGTGTACTTTTCTATCAGGACAACCTGAGCCGAGTAGAACTTTTTCTCCATTGCTTCCAGCAACAGTGCCGTAATCAAGAAAGAATGCCTGACCGAGTCACTTTGACGCATCCGCTGATCGGCTTTGGTGATGAAATTAGCTTCCGATTCTTTTTTTCTAAAGAGCCCGAACATTAGTCAATTCTCCTGTGGCGCGCCTAACAATTATTCACCAGACAGGTCGATCTGCATTATTGAAATTCGCAGAACATGCTGACGTGCCGTAAGGCGAGGTGGTGCTCATTAGCCGCCACATCGACAGAATGAAACCGGTCGATCACAAGCCTCGCAATTCCCTTCTTTAGCGCGATGGGTAATATTTTTAATTGTTTCATCGTAGGTTTTTTGGTCGGCGTATTCTCTTTGCCTTTGTTCGCGCTCTAACTTTTCTTGAGCAAGTATCACTCTTCTAGGAACCCCATACTCCTGCCCAAAAGAATCATTAAACCAAGGCGGCGGATTTGGCAGCGGTTTACTATCACTAACGGGTTGCTGCGAAAACGATGGGGCATAGACAACCCACTCTTCATTTCTTCGTTCAAGCTTTACGGGCTGCCCTGATTTTTGAGCGCACTGCTTTGCGTAGGATGCTGCTTGTTCGTAGATTTCGAAGAACGTATCAGCCATATCCGGTAATGCCTATGAAGGTCATGGAAACTCACGCTGCGACACTAAAGATTACCCATGCAGACCAGTGGGCCGCGAATAGACTCGCAGCGAGAACTCCAGGAGTGATTAGATTTTCAATGAGAAGATTGAAAAATCCGACATTTCTATGCAGTGAAAGAAATAGCACGCCAACAATGAATCCAAAAATAAACGTGCCGATAGCAAACAATAACGAGAAAGTCCCAGTGAATAACAAACCTAATAATGAAAACCATGCGGCTAGAGAAATTAGCACAATGAGCAGCTTATACAGTTGCCCAATCACGCCCATTTTGAATAAACCGGGTGGAGCTAATTGTGGATTCTCAAACCAAGTGGAAACTCCTTGGTATATCAATGGAGCAAGAGCGGGTGTCAGGAATGCAGCTGTGTAAATGGGATTCATATAATGTGCTTTTGTTTCACTACGTTTGAGGATATTCCGTTTTCATCTTCCTACAGTTGGAATTCATACCAGCGTAATGCCATTGAACCTCACCATCAATCCAGCAAGCTGATCAGGTGGGATAGCCCCAGACAGAGAGTGAATCGACCTGGCTGCATGACGGGTCAGCTGGCATTCTGAACCAACCTGTTGAGTCGCCCAACTGATAAATGCCGCCCATACCTCATCGGTGTGCATGCCTTGCTTATCAATGTCGCGGATGAAGTCATGCAGTTGGTTCAACTCCGGCATCTTCTCGATTTTTCTGACGAAATTCGGGAAATCGTTCGGACGAATCAACTCGTGGTTAACAATTTCCATCAAATTATTCAGCAAGGCGATCAAGTGGGCAGAGTCGTGCGTTATGGCCATTTTCTTGCTGCCACGCTTCTTTCTGGGCGTTGGTGCGCCCAGTTGCCCCATGGGTCGAGTGGTACGTGCACGGCGCGATGTCATCACATTAGGCAAGTCGCCACCTTCGTGATCACAAAAATCTAGTGACATATCCTCAGCATGAAGTACTGCCATGCACGATTGCGTGTGCACGACGCTGCCCCCCCCCCACCCAGCTGCCAGCATCTGCTTCACTTGCCTGATTTCTGGCAAGTTGTCAGCTTTATCCCCTTTGGCCCGTTCGTGCAGGATCAGGTAGTGAGTGTATTCGGTCGCCAAGTTGTACTGCACTGCCAGTTTTGCAAGTTGTTCATTTGTCATTCGCATGGGGCGCCCCATCTCCTGTATACGCTTTGCAATTGCAATACGCGTCAGGCTCGCCGATTTTCCTTCCCAGGGTAAAACATGCACTACCTCTTGAACACGGCGCTCCGCATCAAGTGAATAGGCAAGCTTTATATCGCCCGCAAGTGGTTGACTGAATGCCGCATAAATATGAAACGTTCCATCGTGAAATATTGCCTTGGGTAACAGAGTCGTCCAAAGAGGGGGAACAGGCCAGACCACTTGCAGACGCGTCGCGCGAGGCTGTCGCATGCGGGCGAACTGCCGTAGAACAACGGATTCGATATCCTCGTTAGGGGACACTGCTTCGTACGCGCCCTTGGTATCTTCAGCCAGCGTACGTAAGGTGGCATGGGACGGGCTGCTGCCCACTCCTACGATGAAGTATCTGAGATGGCTTTTTTGCGCCATGACGATCAGCGAATCTATTTGCCAAATTTCGCCATCCGTAATCAGGAGGACGTCACCACCATCCCGCTCAGAAGGACGAGTTGTAGTCGCACGCAGCGCATCCTCCATCTCGGTCCCGCCCATGTCTGCTTCAAGCCCTATCAGTTCTTGGATTGCCCGGCCTTTATGGAAATCGTCGGAGGGCTTCATGTGCCCAAAGAGCAAACGATAATTTGATCCAAAAAGGGTGACGTCAAATTCGTCATCGGCCTTCAGGGTTTCGATGACCTTGATTGCCGCCTGTCGTGCCTGTGTGATGCTGTCTCCTGCCATTGAACCGGAGCAGTCAATTACCAAACGCAGGGACAGTGGGCGATCTGTGTAGACATCTGGAATGGCAGGGCAGAAGGTGGCCATGGCAACCCATTGTTCATCATCCCGTACACATGAAATGTTTGAATAGCCGGCTCCATCCATCATGAGAATGAAGTCCCGATCGAGCCAGCCCTTTTTTAGATTGAGACGGATGCCATGTTCGATGGCTGCCATGGTCAAATTATGGGAAGGCGAGGCCATATCGCCCTTCGCCAGTTCGCCCAGCACATCGATAGCAAGGGTGAATGGATAGCCCGCGCCAATATCGACCCCTGGAATCTGGTGGGGCTTCAAGCCAGCGTACTCCGGGTTCCCGTAACGCGGCGCGATGGCAGTTGGGATGACCAGCCTTAGTTGTCCCTGCTCACGGACCAAGGGTTCAGCATAGCGGTATCGAACCACGGCTTCCTCACCGGCCATTAGGTTGCCAAGGTTAACGGTGTATAGATCCTCACTGGATTTCTCCAGCAGGATTGCAGTGTTGCCATCCTCGATGGCCTTCTCGTATTCCTGCTCGGCCTCTTTCCTCTCCACCGCGATGCCGGAGAGTTTTTTCCCGCCGAGTTCGAACTCGATATCCAGCAGAACGGCGCGAGCGGAAAGAGGGAACGTGTAGATCGCTTCGATGTTCTTGTCGTCGTCATTGCGGTAGCGCTGTTCCACTTCCAGTTCAAACAGCTCGCCTGAAATAACGCCTCGGGCTGTCACACCCAACAGGGGCATTTTTTCCCCGGCCAGGGTCTGCATGATCGCGAGTTCATTGCCCATCGATGTTCTCCTCTTGTATCACTCGGTATATCTCCCCAACCCGGCGCAAGAATTCCCGCAGGGCCTCAGGACTCATGTGCGCCCGTTCGGGGCTAACCACCACCTCAATTCCATCAGCCACCACGAGGTGGCTTCGAACTTCCACCGTGCCTGCTATAAGCGGCTTTACCGGAGGCATGTCGCTGTCCTTACCCGCCAGAAGTTCTCCGATGGCTTCCAGGCTCAGCCCAGCACCCGTCCATTTCCGAATCAGCAATAGCTGCTCAACGTGATGGGCGGTGTACCAGGCACCGCGCTTTTCACCCTCGGGACGATCCAGTAAGCCCTTCTGGACGTAGAAACGCACCGTGCGACGGGTCAATCCCGTAAGCCGGCATAGATCGTCGATGGAATGGCGTACTTCTTCGTGCATGGCAGTCGTATCAAACAGCGTTTGTGCTTATAACGACTGTAGTTAACGACATCACTTGTGTCAATAATTATTTTATGGACGGGCTCGAAAGCGCCAATTCGGCATCTTTGTAAGCGGACATTGGTGGATGTCCGGTTGAGGTAGGTCATGACTGGCCGGAATGGCCGAGGAAGCGACGGTGGGTCATCTAACCATAACCGGCAGATCATCGGCCCAAGCGGTCATCCATCCTGGTGATGGCACCAGCCGGTTCAGACTAAAAACCGACAGAATTAACTTCGACGCACTCACTCCAGGAAGGAGCAAAAATGCACGGCTTCAACAGCCCTTGTCGTGAATTATCCAAAGCACGCAAGATGTGGAGTCCATGTGCTGGCTCAGTTAGATACCATCGTCGGACAAGTAGTTGATCGCGAACTCGTACAAGAAGGCGGCGCTGGTATGTGCTGCATAAGCGTGTGCCGTATCGGTTTTCTCTTCGTCACCAAAATCGCAAACCGACTTTATTGCAATACATTTGGGTCTAGGTTCCGGGGAGTATTCGGCGGCCGTGAATACGGCGTAGCTTTCCATTTCAATTCCAACCAGATTCTTGTGCTGCTCTCGGACGTCCTCCATGGTAGCCGAGGTTTGAAGTACAGACGCTCCACTCGCCATAGCATCAATTATCACCTTTGGAAGAGAATCTGGTTTTGCGCCTTGAAAATTCCCATGGATACGGGCAAGAAGGCCCGGCATCTCTGCGACAGTTCGAACGCCGACCCGCAGAGCTTCATCGAGCCGCCATTGATATGCCGCAGGACGAAATTGAATGAAGCCAGACTGGCTGTTCTTAATCCATTTGCCGGCGCCCCAATCGAAACATGGATCCGCAACTAAGATGTCACCGATTTCTGTCTTTCCCCTGACCCCGGCACATATTCCAGCAATGGCGACAATACGCGGGCGAAAACTGTAGATCAGCTTACTCGCGGCAACGGCCGCCGCTGGCATACCCATCCGAGGAGCTGCGGTTGCAACGATACTAAGAGCGCCCTTCGAACCGGCGAAGCGCCCAATGTAATAGCGAGCGTGATCATGGGCGACTTGGACTTCCGACCAATCGCCGTCAAGACCTAAGATGCTTGATAGCTCTTCATCTTCTAATGCAACAAAGATTCCCAAGTCCGTATGGAATGAACTCCCGTCACTTACAAACGGTGGCTTCGCCAACTTCTGTAAATATGCAATCGCCTCCTGTAGGGGCGCCCGCCATTCGCTATCGCCATAAGAAAAGCGAACCAACTTCCAAAGTGGAGACGAGAACTCTGTGGCGGCGATTGCGGCCGCGTCATCGTGCGCTGTGAGTCCAAAAAGATATGCCGGCGCTTTTGCCTGAGTACTCTCCTTGATGAACCTGAGTACGTCTAATCCTGCACCCACCGCGATTCTACTTTCTGGACGCGGCGGCAGGTTTATGTCGAGTATGATCAGTTCAAAGCGCGTCTTCTTTATTGCCCGCTTCGCCGTTATTACGTCGGTCGCGTATTCAATGT
The DNA here is from genome assembly GCF_000376425.1 of Thiobacillus denitrificans DSM 12475. Classification (GTDB taxonomy): domain Bacteria; phylum Pseudomonadota; class Gammaproteobacteria; order Burkholderiales; family Thiobacillaceae; genus Thiobacillus; species Thiobacillus denitrificans. The sequence continues at coordinate 15,714 of NZ_AQWL01000016.1, forward strand.
TGTCATCAGCAATGCCAGGAACGGACAGCAACGCTTCGGCAATCAGTCGGCGCTTTTCCTGTTCATCATCCACGACAAGAATCTTCATTGGTGTTCCCTTCGACCCATAAATGCTTCAACAAGCCTTCCAAGGTCGGCTTGCCAGGTTAGACCACCTTGATCGTAGTAGACACTACCTAGAAATATATCTGGGAAGTCTCTCGCACACCGCTGCGTTATCTCGTCAAAGCTCACCTCCTCATCGCCCTCACCAAAAGTTTCAAGTTGGGTGACGACGATAACTGCCGCCGAGATAGAACGATGCTTCATTTTGCACATCAAATCGTAGCCACCAAGCGGGCGCATCCTTCCCTCTCTGGCGTTGGGTTTGCGATCAAAGGTCGGAATAGTCATGTCCAGAATAATAAGTTCAGGCCATGATGCATCTATTGCGCGCATCGCGCTTTGAAAACTCCCAAAGATATTTGTATCGCACGACCCCGAAAACTCTTGGCAGAAGAAGGCCGAAATGCTGGCGGCCTTTATTGCACTGTCTTCGACTATGTGAACTATCAGGCTCATATCCAAAGCCCGCCCAATGACAACCTAACGACAAATTCTCGATCATCAGTCACAGACAACTCAATTCTGTGTTGAACTCGCAGATCGAACTCTGCAATTCTCCAAACCTTAGAAAGTCCGGATCCGCCCTCTTTTCTGGCCATCTTTAGGGCTGAATCACGCTCGTATCGCCCCATTGCCTCAACCGCACTCTCCCGCCGTTCCATCAGTGAAACCTCGTCCCCCAGTTTGCTTTTGCATTCGAGGATCAAGGATTCATCTTGTCGTCTTGCCGAAATGAAAACTTCAGTCCTTTGCTCACCAAGGCCACTATGGAGAATGATGTTCTGCAAAAGAATGAATAGGATTTCGCACAATCCATCCAACATTCGCCCATCAATCTTTTCTCCTATGGTCAAATTCAAGACGGGATGGATGGGGTTCTGAACGTAGCAGTTTGCAATTTGCTGAAGAGCTACGTGAGTGGCAACTTCAATGTCTAACGGGTCTCTGGAAAGGTCTGTCGGGCGCTGGAACCAGTCTGCAACATCTTCAATCGCGATTTGGAATGCCGTCCGCGCTCTGGCCACTGCGTTGATGAATGGTGTTACGGTCGAATGCTCAATCTTCGACTCAACGCCTCGAACCAATGTGTCAAAGGCACTTCCAATCTGCTTTGCTGCTGAGTTGAGCAAATCCGCTCTAATTGCATCGAGTGACCGCGTTGTCAGATGCCAGCAATGTGCTATTAGTCGGTCTGCCAAATCGTTCAGCGTTGTATTTGGCGTGATCCCATCCATTAGACTCTGCGTTTCAGCAGGGCCAGCGTGAAAGTCAAACATCGCAACGTCATCCCCTAAAAGACGGACATGCAACTTCCCTTTCAAGTACTCGAGAACAATCTCGTCGAAGCGTTGAGAAAATTTGGCAAGTTGCCTTTGCAACAGATCGAAGTCCGAGACCGTGAGGTTTTGTAATTTCCGATGCCATGTTGAGGGTAAGACGTATTCTTTGTCTTTCTTGAGACACAGTAAGTCTTCAATGACCAGCGGCCTTCGCAGATGACCTTCGAAAGCCCCATGCCTAATAGAGGTGCTAACGTGTGTATCGAGGCCGTAAGCTGGATTCAGTGCAAACTCAGAGATAACTTCAAGAAGCATTGCGTTAAAGAGTCCCTCGAGTTCTGATGCTGGGAGCTTTAAGGCCTTGAATTCTGGGTGCCCTTTGCTGCTAAGCATCTCGCTGAGACGCTTGGACAGTTTCTCTGCCTGATACGCCAAAGAAGGAGAGCTCAACAGCTTGAGATAGCGGGCTAATGATTCGGCCAGACTTGCCTCTAGCACCTCACGAATTCCAGCCTCATCAACATATATCTTGCTAGTCTGCATCTTGCACAAGAGGTTAGCGACTTCACTACCTCTTGTAATCGCGCGAATCTCCGCCTGGTAGGATGCAACATTCTGCGGGTCTACTTCTAGGAGAAGCTGGCAGATCGAAATTCTCTCTAAGTCAATTTCTTCGACAGAATCGAAACAGGTCGTGTCGTCCAGAACACGAGGCACGCAAATATAGCGAAGAAAGTAGATCAATCGATCCCGGTTGTAGCTGCTAACACGGTCCTGTAGAGCAGACGGTCGATCTACTCCCTCCGCTTCCATCACATTTTCATAGATGTTCGAAAGATCCCGCTCCAACTTGGCATTGCCATATCTGGTCGCAAGATGGAGAAGCACTGCTAAATCAATTGAACTTCGGGCGTTTTCGAAGTTGAGATACTGTCTTGCCAACGCCTCTAAGGGAAACGACTGGGCGCTAGATGGCGTTGTTAGGGCTTGGTCAATGGCCAGTTGAACGGCTTCGTAGAGTTGTCCGTTTGCATAGTAGGCCTTAAACAGGGCTCTCTTGGCAGCATGCGAAATGAAATCGATGCTTGAATCTATCGCCAATGAATAATGAGAGGCGGCAGAGATGAAGTCACCAGTCCGGAGACGGATATGCCCCACATACATTGCCTGACGATACGATGGCAATAGCATCTCATTGCGCTCCACCGCCGCGACGTCGCCTGTTGTTAATGCACGTCGTAGCTTCAGTGCTGGAGAACTGGGGTGGGCGGCCGACAATTGAGCAAGCCAAGGGGCGCCACTGCAAACGCGGTCAAGTGCAGACGTGCTCCATGGGTTGTCAAGGGATCGGCTTAGTGCCATCGCCACGTCAAGATCACTTGGGGCATCAGCAGCGACATAGTCATTCGTCCGTTGGAGAAATGCCGTCACTTCAAGGGTGAGGGAGCGATCCGGACAAAGGAGGGCCAGCTTCTTCAGCGTTTGTCGGCTCTTAGAGGCATCCGATGATAGGGAAGAGACGTCGTACATAAGCGCAACAATCTGGTCGCGCAGACATGACCTTCCGTCAATTTGTGGACGACATTCCAGAAATCCATAAGCGCGAGATAGCAGTTCCAACCCGTCGCACCCAGAGTCCAAGATATCTTGATAACGACCTTCTGTATACGCGTCGGCAGTTGCTAGAAACCCACATTGACTAGGAATGTATCCGTCGCGCAGCACCGCCATCATGCGCCGGATCGATAGATCGTCGATATCCCCCACCTGTTCAAGTGCCGACAAAACATGGCAGAGTTCTTCACGCTTGCTCTTGGCACAGGCATTTAGACACATTGCCACGAACGTCTCGAATCGATCAATTATTGGGTGAGGCTCTTCCACCGCAATTGGTAACCCGGAGTCTTCGATGGATGCGAATTCATATGGCAAGAGGTGAAGTCGAACGTAATCGCGAAGCCAGCGTATCTCTAAGACCTCTGCGAGTTCCGCCTCAAAACTTGAATAGGAAACATTGTCCTCGGCCCTCACACTTATGAAGTAAGTAATCCAGGCGACGAATTGATTAATCCCCTCCGTTGAAAGGACATCCTCAAGCAAGGTCTTCTGCGCTTGAAGTCCCTTCGTTACCTGACGTAACAGAAGCCGATTCCCAAGCAACCATAGTGAGAACCCAAAAGACTCCTGGATTTTGTCAATAATGGCCTCAGCCCGGTCATAATCGCCATCCGCATAAGCCTTGTAATAGCCATCCCTCTGTTTAATGAATTGGTTTAACTCTTCCACGTATAAGGATAGGATTGAAGCACACCACAGCAATTCCCCTTCCGTGGATAATTCTTCAAGGCGCACAGTCTGCGTGACCGCTGACAATGAGAGCGGGAACGTCAGTGGTGTCAGCAGTGAACGATATATCGGCGACCGGCTTAGCTCACGCACGATCGTCGGAAAGTGCTTCGGCTTTACAACGGTCCGAGCAGTTGCCAGACCGTTCCGTAAGTTCTTTGTGCTATGAAGCGTCCGTCGAAATACTTGGAGCGGGCTTCCTCTCGATGAACCGTGAGAGTGATGTTTCAACTTTCTATCTGACATACCAATCCTCACGGCTATTGGCGGGTGAAAGGTTTTCCACTCGGATTTCTGTTAAGGCGCGTGCATTGGTTAGACGGCGATCGTAAGCGACCAACATTGTCGCGAATACTGGCTATGCCGCTTCCTTACTGCATTAGGTCCGACATCCAAACTATGAACCGTTTAGTCTATCGCACCATATCAGCAATTATGACGCCAGTTTGCCGGGGTACTTTTCCGCATGCGCAAGTTGGTGGGGCAGAAGTGAAATCGAGTGGCTGGCATAGTGGCCCCATATTGGTCTGATAGATATTTTCGGCATCCGCGGCCGTCCATCATCAGGAGCGGTATGTTGCACGTCGAGTTGTCGAAGGGGCACGGAGCATGTCATCAGCTCGGACCATTAAGAATCCAGTGAATCGAACCGCAAAAGATCAGGCTTGGCCTGTCCGGTATATTGCCGACAGCCATAGCGGACGTCCGTATGAGGCACCTATGGCGCCGAAGTGGCAGACCGCTTCGGCCGAAGAGCTGAAGTTCACGGACAGTTAGCGAACGGCAGGGCCCCCAGATAACCGATTGTCATGACGTTGAAGGATGGTGGCTCTTGAGCGACCAGGCTTGCGAGCCTGTTAATCCGCCCCGGCCAAGTATTGACACACCATTTGAAAATTGGCAACCTAAAGCCTGTTTTGTTGGCTCATGCAGCCCGATTGGCTTCCCGTAAGGAGCCGCCTTTTGCCGCAAGGCGCGCATAAATGCCGTTCAGTTCCTGAAAACGGCGGGTCTTCGGATCTGGAATTCCATCGCAGTTCAACCACCCCATGGGGAGCCACGCTCCCTTTGGGGAAAGTGCTCCCCTTTTTTATTTTTTGAGGAGAGCATTATGTCTGAATCCAAATTCTACGATCTTCATGTCACTGGCCTTGGCTACTTGAACCGTGTTCGCATGGTCAAGCCCAACAAAGGTGAAACGTTCCTCGCTTGCTCCATTTCCGCTCTCCGTGGTGAGTGGAACAAGGACGGCTCGATCAAACCTGAGTCGACTAAATTCGACGTGCGGGTTTATGGTCAGGACGCGATCAAGGCGATCGAGGTGCTCAAGCCGCATGGCGATGAGAAACGGAAAGTAATGATCCAGTTCAAGCTGGGTGACATCTACCCTGAAGTGTTTGTCTACGAAAAAGACGTGGGCACGCGCAAGAAGGGTGATACCGGTGTGATGATCAAGGGCCGCTTGCTCAAGATCACCAATGCCTGGGTGGATGGTAATCCGGTTGTTCTGCCTGCAGGCTCTTCGCAACAGCAAGAGGCTGCAGCAGGCGGCCAGTAACGTCCAGCTTCACAAACCCGACCGGGGAGTTTCACGCTCCCTGCCGGGTGTCGTGGACTCCCCGGTTTTCATTTTGAAAACCAGGAGTCCACGATGAAAGAAGCTTTTCTGAATGTTCTGTTCGATTTGCGCATCATGAGTCTGTGCGTGGTGGTGTCACAAGTCATCGCCTTGGCGAGCACTCTGTCGAATTGATGGAGTCAATCTGAAAACCTCCTGCGTGGGGTTTTCACCAGAGGGCCAACCCTCCGGTGAAAACCCCGCAACCAACCAGGAGACATCCATGAATCACCAACTTTCACTAAATTTCCTTCAATTGATGGCCAAGGCTGAAGTACCGATCGAGGACGCCAGGTGGTTTCACTGCATCGCGCGTCGTCGGGGTTTGCTTCGTGAACGGGATGTACTCCGGTTCCGTCGCATCCAATCCATCCTGGCTGATAGAATCTGTTTCGGTTGATCGAAGGAAACGCCCAGCCTCTGGGCGTTTACCCAAGCGGGCCATGCCCGTTTCGGTAAACCCCGTTTCTCGTTTGCTGAGTACAGCAGGATTGGCGCCCTAAGCGCTGGCTTTTAGTCCGGGCAGCCCCTCATACCGGATTGGGATTCCTCCGCAGTTTCCCAGGGGTTACATTGGCGACGGATGCATCCCCATCTGCTTGCCTCATCCCTGAGACGGTCCGATAACCCGTCTTCCCTACACCCGCCAGAAGGCTTGCCCGAGACCAGGTTTCGGGCAAGCCCTCTGGGCATCGATCAGATCATGGGTTGTGACGGCCAGAACGGTCACGGCATTTGCGGTTTGCCGCATCCAAAAATTTGCGCCGAGCCCCTCAGTGCGGCGCGTCGCTTCCTATATGGAAGAGTTGAGCAGGGGTTCCATTACCAACCATATTGAATCATGACCAACCCATCCTGCCCCGCAAGCGGGGTATCCAGGAGAACTGGCCATCTTGGATAAGCCGTTTGCCAAAGTTTCACTGCTGGCTGTCAGTATCAGCCCGATCGATGCGCGTTATGCATCGCCCATTAAAGCCGTTCAGTTCCTGAAAACGGCGGGTCTTCTGACCTGGAATTCCATCGCAGTTCCACCCCATGGGGAGTCACGCTCCCTTTGGGGAAAGTGCTCCCATTTTTTTCTGATTCTTAAGGAGAGCACTATGTCTATTCGCATCAATGGAACGCTTGTAATCAAGGAAATCAAAGGTGCCAACGGCAAGTTCTGCGTAGGCGACCTGACCACCCCGATCGGAGAATTCAAGGTCAAGGAGCCCATCCTCGATCAGTTTTCTGAAGGCCGATACGAGGGTGAGTTTCTCGTCGATAACTTTTACCTCAGTTCGTATATTTGGCGCGGGAAATCGACCACCGACATCCGTGCGAAGGTAATGGAAATATTCCTGGACACGGTTGATGAGGGAAAGATTGAGGACGTGCCGACCGAACCCGATCCAATCGCCACAGAATCCACAGCGGCAGCGAATCAAGCCGGTCCATCCGATATTCCTGTTCCAGCTGCGCTGGTTCAGGAGCATGAAAACCAGGATCCGGTTTTCCAGGAGTTGCTGGAATTGTTTGGGGCCGATCTTGCCGACCTTGTCTGGGTTAGCAAGGACGTGAAACTTGACCCCACTGTGGATCGAGCTGTCTTCCGCAGTCAGCGTGACCGTCTGAAGGAGATGGGCTACGTGTTCGATGCAAAAACCCAAGGATGGTCCAGGAAGGAAAAGTAATCATGAAATCGAGCATGCCTCCTCCGGCTGAGATTATTGCCATCACAGTTGACAATTTCCGTGCCCAACAGGCTGAGGATGTTGTCAACGATGTGTTCCTTCAGGCAGAGCAGATTCTGCGAAGTTTGGGGGATACGGGCGGTGGAAGAGCGTTGGCCAGGCTCATCAAGGCGTTGCACGGTGAAGGTGGGTTGAAATTCAATGACCTCCTGCCCCTGGACAGTGGGAACCGCTCGATCGCGTTGGCACTCATCAAGGAATTTCTGGATGAGTGCCGTTCATTTGATGAGTGGGAGTCACTGGCCGAATTGGCTGATCGTTGCGTATTTCATGGGATGTAGTGCCATGAAGCGGAGTTTCATGAAAGTTTGAGTCCGGTCAGTCCCTGAAACCGGAACGCCTCGCAAGAGGCCGGGATTTAATTTCATCAACCACCCCATGGGGAGTCACGCTCCCTTTGGGGAAGGTGCTCCCCTATTTTTTAAGGAGAGCAATATGTTATTTGGCCTTGGCATTACCGTCACAGAAGCTGCTCGCCAGCTTGGCATCAAGGACCCCGATGGTTACGGGATTATCCTGGCGACTACAGACGTTGAGTATGTGGATGCAGCAGAAGCCTTCCAGGCGTTGTGTGGCGAACAGTGCCACCTTGAGAGGGAGGACTTCGAGGCTGCAATTGATAGGCAAATGAAAAATGGCCGACTTGCAATGGGCTTCCTGTTCATCGGAATGGCCAGGATCGATACCGGTACGAAAAAACCTGTTCCCGGTACTGAGGCCTATGGAGTCGTGTGCCTGCCTGGTCAATTCGGCTGGGTAAAAACACAGGACGCGCTTCCGGGCGAGCAACAGCCAGTGGTCGTGATCGCTGCGTCAGGGGTGATGTCGTTCGGGCGGATGATCGAGGGGCGGTTCTGCGAGTATCACCCTGACGTAGACCGCTTTGTTGACAGTGAAATGGAATGGGGCGGAACACGGGGTATCCAGCAATGGATGCCGATCGATCGACCTCTGTCCTGATTTTCTTTTAAAGCCCCCACCCGGGGGCTTTTCTCGAACGCGCGGGCTTATGCCGGCGTGCTGGAGAAAGGCTCCGGGCCTTTGAAGTGTTTCACTGCTGGCTGTCAGTATCAGCCCGACCGATGCGCGTCATGCATCGCTTATGAGTCCGGTCAGTCCCTGAGACCGGAATGCCTCGCTGCTCCCACAATGGCATGGAGGCCGGGATTCAATTCATCAACCCAGCGGGGCGTTTTCACTCCCTCTTGGGGAGTATGTCCCTTCATCGAAGGAGAAAGGTGTGTGCGGTCAACTGGCAAGACGGTGGTGCAAACTGGAGCTGCCGCTTCAAGTGCTTCAAAGTAATTCGGGCTTCTATATCGGCACGGCCGATGGGGATGACCCCGTTTCAAAAGAGAGCGTTGAGTATTTTCAGACGCATGCCGCTGCTCAACAGGCACTGCAGGATGGTACCTGGACGCAGGACGTATTTCTTTAAGCAATTGCTGCTGCAGCGTTTCTCTGCTGGCTGTCAGTTACAGCCCGACCGATGCGCGTCATGCATCGCCTTATGAGTCCGGTCAGTCCCTGAGACCGGAACGCTTCTACGGAAGCCGGGATTCAATTTGTTATTTCAACCCAGCGGGGTGCAACCACCCCGCACTGGGTTCGGCTGCCTCCGCGTTTTTATTTAGGAGAGCAGCGCTATGAATTACCGTACCCGCAAGGTATCCGAGATTGACGTGGATGGATTGACCGCCGAATTGAGCTTCGAGCCTTCCTGCGTCATGAGCTACATGGAACACAAGATCGAAAAACAGGGTGGACTGGTCGCAGTTGGCTATCTTGTTGACGATCATGATGTGGAAAATCCCTTAGACGACTGTGACGGAATGGGACATATTTATTCTTCGCACCGTCATTCTGGCCAGCACGCCAAGATGCAAGCCGTACTTGGCCTGGACTCGGACTGGCAACGTGATTTATCCCTTCGAGTGGTCGAGCGTGAGGCGGAGTCTGCCTTGATGGAGTTGGTCAGAACCAGGCTCCAGGTCGATCTGGTTGCTTTCATCCTTGAGTGCGCCAATAACAATGAAATGAGCCGCGATCAGGCGATTGAGTACTTCGTCGTGGACTTCACAGGCCAGCTTCCCTATCACCGGGAAACCTGGCTTACTGAAAAAGTGCGTGAGCTCGTCACCTGGAATAGCCTGCTTGATGATGCTTGGCAATTAGCCAGACTGTCAGGCCAAGTAGGCGATCCCTACACAGTCATGCTTGATTGTTATGAGCATGGTGACCAGGTTTGGTCGGTGACAGGCTCTGGACCGCAATGCCTCTTTGATACGGCTCGGGGTGCCGGTGTTTGGGTGCCCGATCAATGCCTTCGTGATGAGCTGGACTCGATCAAGACCAATGAAGGAATTGAAGCGGCGCGCACCAAGGCAGTCGAGTTTGCGCTTCAGGCACTCGGGTCGTATAACTCCTGGCTGGCGGGTGACTGTTACGGGGTGGCGGTCGATGTATTTTTGACCGAGGGTGATCGCCTGAAACTGATCGACGAGTCTGCTGTATGGGGCTATGTCGGCAGAAAATGGGCGGAAGAATCACTATCTGAGGAGGTTAGGGCAGTGCTTGGCAATGCTGTCCTTAAAGCTGCATGAACCCTATATCTGATATTCCCCTATGGGCATTTGAGTGGGCCGGCGCATTTCTTGGTCTGACTGGCGCTGCATTGCTCTCACTCAATGTAAGAGCAAGCCGCTTCGGCTGGCTGCTGTTCCTGCTGTCCAACGGTGCCTGGATTGCTTATGGAATCAAGGTTGGCGCGCATGGACTGGTTGTAATGCAAATCGGCTTCACACTCACAAGCCTGATGGGTGTTTATCGCTGGCTGGTGGCAGCAAAAATGTAGTTTCAAGTGAATTCCGCTCAATGCGGCTACCCGGAGGGTGCAATCCCCTCCGGGGGATTCCCCTCCTTTTTTTGATTGAAAAGGAGAAGGAAATGGATGCAAACGAGCACACGCAGTTCTATCTTGACCAACTCAAACCTTTGGTTGGCGGGGTCATAGAGGATGCCGTTCGTACTGACGGGGATGAGTTCGGCGACGAGTTTTTCGGACTGTCCATCAGATGCAAGGATGGCGAAGTCAGGCGTTTGATCATCCTGGCGGACGATGAAGGCAATGGCCCTGGCAGCTTCGAGATTGTTGAAGGAGAGAGCCATGGCTGAGCCTTCGATTGCTACAGCGTTGCGCTGCGCACTGGCTGACCTTGAAGCCATCATGCCGGAATATGATCCAGAGCATGAGCACTCTGCCTGGGAGACCCTTACCGAACTGCGGACATTGGTTGATTCTGAAGAACGTCTCCAGGCGGCAGATCGGTATGACCCAGCCACTCAGATTGTGATTGTCTGGTCGGTCGAAGATGTATTGGAAGTTCGTCCCGATCTGGCAGAAGAGCAGGCCATTCAGGTTCTACGCTTGGTCGAGAAGCATCATGACGCGAGTATTGGCGTCAACTGGGAAACACTGGAGAGCTTCGCATACGATCTATTCGGTGAAGCACCGACAGCGCCGGAATAGTTTTTCCCTTGCCCCCTCCGGGGGCCTTTCTCGAACGCGCGGGCTGATGCAGGCGTGCTGGAGAAAGGCTCTGGGTCTTTGAAGTGTCGCACTGCTGGCTGTCAGTTACAGCCCGAATGATGCGCGTCATGCATCGCCATATGAGTTCGGTCAGTCCCTGAGACCGGAACGCCTTGATGTCCCCACAAGGGCATGGAGGCCGGGATTCAATTCATCAACCCAGCGGGGTGCATCCACCCTGCAAGGGGTTCGGCTGCCTCCGCGTTTTTTTAGGAGAGCAACATGCATGGTGATGTTGAGACTTGCGCTGACCTATCCGCCGAGCAGGCGGCCATGAAGAAATTTCTCGTTGAGTATGAATTGCCTTACGTGCATTTGGTGCGTGTGGGCATCCAGGCCAAGAACGAGGGATCCGCAATTTCGATTGCCAATCGGGCCTTCACTGATTGCACGCTTTGGGACAACACGCCCGAAATGCCCTTGCTGTACGACGACTATGAAGAAACCGGGGATTCTGGTGACGTTCTGGAATTCAAGGTTGTTGGCGAATATCAGGAATGGCCCGAGCCTGAGGTGTGCGTCAAGATTGTTGAGCGTGATGCGGCTGCCAGGCGTGCGTGCGAGTACCTGATCGCCGCGCATGAATGCAGTAACTCCGTATCTGTTCGCGAGGCACTCTTTCAGTCTGCACTTGAGGAAGCGCATGCAGCGATGCCTCACCTCTCAGGTTCAACCAGCTCAAGTAATGGCACCGCTGAATCGGAAGCGAAACCAACGGTTGTGGCGGGGATTGAAGGCGGAATCGTTCAATGGATGGCATCGGATCAACCCATGCGCTACCTGGTCCTCGATGCCGACACGGTTGGTAACGACAGCATGGACGTCACGATGGAGAACGGCAGCATTGCAGAGGTCATCCGGACTTCTTCCACAGTGCTTGCAGATCACCTTCCTGAGTGGGTGACGAAATTGGTGGAAGAAGTCGAAGGCCAGTAGCAAAGCGGTAGATCAAATTTTTCTTAACCCTATCGGGGCATCCCCGTCAGGGGGTGTCTCCGGATTGTTGCTAGGAGATGCAAATGGAAATGATGAATGTGAAAATCTATGTGCTCTGCCGCGATGCGGGCGGATCGTCCGATTTTTTTGTGACGGATGTTTGCTTGTCCAGATCGTCGTATGACATTGGCGAGCACTACGACGTCGCCATTAAGCGTGCGGAAGAGGCCGGCTATGAAACGCCGATGGAAGCCTTCGATGAGTTCGAGCCTGCCGGCAAGTCGCTTGCACGGCTTCAATCCATGCAGACAGTCGAGGCCATTGGGGAAGATGTTCCAACGGTCCTGGTATGGCTGGGCGAAGGCGGTGTCGAGGAGTTGATCGCGGATTTCCAGCTGCGCTACGTGGTTGTCTCAACCGATACTGAGTATGCGGACGATGACTGTTTGCATGCAATCAACACGGGCAATGAGATTCACGAAGCCCTTTGTCATACTGGGGTCGGCACCGTAAAGCAGCACGAGGCCGGTTTCGTTTGGAACCAGGTGCGACGGCTTGCTGAACCTGCTTTGTGGCAGCCGGTTGATTACAGTGATCTGGATACCCTGCCTGCGGATTTGATTAATCCACTGGGGATCAGCACACCCGACAAGGCCACGGCTCAGTTGGGAAGTTTGCAGGATGCGGTTGTGAAGCATCGCAGGCGTTGCCGGAAAGCGCTCGGGATGGATGAGGTGCTCAAATGAAGCACTATCTCATCACCTCAATTGGCGAAAACAAAGGTGCTCCGCGGGTGTGGCTTCAAGGTTCCAATCTGGATCATGTTGGATTCAAGCCCGGCACTCGATTCGACATCAAGCTGGATGACGCGAGACTGGTGCTCACTCGATCTGACCAGGGCATTCGTGTGGTCTCGCGGAAACGGCGAGGCGAAAGCGAGTATCCGGTCATCGACATCAATAGCTGGGAACTGCTGGAGATGTTCGAGGGAATGAGCGCGGTACGGGTGGTGATGCTGGAGGAGGAAATCCATATCCTTCCGCTTGCATCCGAGCTGCGTCGCCAGGAGAGAGTCGAGCGAACTGCCGCCAGGATGGGGCAGGGTGACCCGCTGGAAATCGGGTCGCTTTCCCATGGCGGCGGCATCATGTGCCATGCGATTCATGCGGGGTTATACCGCGAGGGGCTGGACTCAAGGCTGATTTTTGCCAATGAGATCAGACCTGAGCTGCTCGATCATGCCAGGGAAGCCAATGATTGCTGGGAATCCGACACCGTAGGCATCGCGGCTCCCATGCAGGAACTGGCCTTTGATCGCTGGGCCATGGCCAAGCTTCCAGGCGTGGATATTCTGGAGGCCGGGATTCCATGTTCTGGTGCCAGCCTCTCCGGACGCTCCAAGCGCAAGCTTGGCGTGCCGGAGGATCATCCCGAGGTAGGTCATCTGGCTGTTGCCTTTCTTGCGATCGTCGCAGCGGTCAACCCGTTGGTGGTGGTTCTGGAAAACGTGCCCCAGTATCGGGATACGGCCAGCGGCGCCATCATCCGATCGCAGTTGCGAGACCTCGGCTACGCAGTCCATGAAGTGGTGCTGTCCGGCGAGTCCTTCAATGCAGTCGAGGATCGTAAGCGCTATTGCATGGTGGCCATGACCAATGGGGTGAGCTTTTCGATGAACGACCTGGCGGTGCCGGAAAGAATCCCGGTCACCCTTGGAGATGCGCTGGATGAGGTCGACGACGACGACCCAAGGTGGTCGACCATGCCGGGTTTGAAAGCCAAGCAGGAACGCGACAAGGAGGCCGGCAAGGGATTCATGATGCAGGTTTTCGATGGAGCTTCTACCCGGATCGGGACTATCACCAAGGGTTACGCCAAGGTGAGAAGCACCGACCCAAAGATCCGCCACCCGCGCAACCCTGACCTGCTACGTCAGTTGACCGCAGGGGAGCACGCCCGGGTAAAGCAAATTCCCGAGCGTCTGATCGATGGGCTTTGCGAAACAACTGCTCATGAAGTCCTTGGCCAGTCGGTGATATATGGGCCGTTCATGGCGATCGGCGCCTTGATTGCAAGCGCGCTCAAGCGCTGGGCAATCGAGGGGCCAAGCGGTTGCCAACAAGGCGATGCAGCACTGATTGCTTGCGGTTAGTTTTTGCCCTCCCTCCGGGGGGGCTTTTCTCGAACGCGCTGGCTGCGGCCGGCGTGTTGGAGAAAGGCTCCGGGACTTTGTAGTGTTTCACTGCCGGCTGTCAGTTTCAGCTCGACCGATGCGCGTCACGCATCGCCTTATGAGTCCGGTCAGTCCCTGAGACCGGAACGCCTCGATGCTCCTACAAGGGCATGGAAGCCGGGATTCAATTCATCAACCCAGCGGGGTGCATCCACCCCGCAAGGGGACGGCTGCCTCCGCGTTTTTCAGGAGAGCAGCAATGAGATGTATCAACGAACAACTGACCAAGGCAAACGACTGTTTGCGATTTGTGGCCGATGATCTGCGTGGCGCACTGGCTGACGCCAACGCAGTGCAAGCACTTGTGCTGTTGCCGCTGATCGCCGACACGACCAGACTGGCGCAGCAGGTCAGCGCACTGATCGAAGCGATGGGGGCTTGCGAAAGTGAAGCGCAGCATAGGCTCGACTGGGACCTGATCGGGAAAGTGATGGCGAAGCACGGTATTTCGGGTGACATCGCACCACTCGAATCAGAAAGCGGGTTCATTGCCAGGCTTCTTGATGAAGCATGTTCCAGAACCTTGCGGGCTGAACATTCGATTGCAGAAGGGGACAGCTTGTTATCCATCGAAATGAAACGCCATGTCCTGCATCTCGACGACCTGGAAGAGGCGGTGTCCTTTTACGCAGATGATATTGAACCTGGGCAAGGTGGCGTTCTTCAAGGAAAGCTGAGGGACTTTTCCGGATGTACCCATGTGTCGTTGATTCGGAGTGACTGGATCACCGTGGCAGCCAGTCTGCGGTATGCAGACAATCACAGCGCGGCGGCATATATCGAGGAAATTATCGATGCAGGCGCTGGCGATTCAGTAGGGTGATCCAGACCTTGTCAAGGTTATTGAAACGCGCATAATAAAATAGTTATGCCTGCTAGCTGTCAGTTTCAGCCCGACCGATGCGCGTCATGCATCGCCATTGAATGCCGTTAAGTTCCTGAAAACGGCGGGTCTGCGGATCTGGAATTCCATTGCATTTCAACCACCCCATGGGGAGTCACGACTCCCCTCCGGGAAAGTGCTCCCCTTTTTTCCAGGAGCACGCCATGCTTTACAAAATATCGGAACTCTCTGACCTGTATGCGGATGCTTGCATCCGGGACGAATCTGGCGAGTTGATGTTCCTCTCCCTGTACGGTCGGGACACTGCGATTCAGCAGCTTCTCGCCGCATTCACCCTGAAGGAAAGCTGCGGAGGCTTGTCTGGTTTCCGCCTCACGCCAGTCAATGACGGCGATGGCCGCTCGGTCGAGCAGGTCCATGTACGCAGTCCGGACCGGCTCACAAAATTCAGCGGACGATTACCCAGGGACAACCTCTTTGGGAACCTTGTCCATACCTGGATATACGATGCAGCCCTGCTAAAGCCTGACAGGTCTACCAAGACCGCGTGGTTCATGCTGGACGAGCCATTTACACCGGAAGCAAGGCCTCGATTGCTGCAGGGGATATGGTCTTTGTACAAGACCCTCTCACCTGTTCCGTTACTCGATAGCTGGAGGGACGTAGTCATACGGGCAACCCATGCCGAGTGCGTGAGTTTTCTTGAAGACAGCGACCATCCACCGATCGGGAAGGTAACTGCAGCCAAAGTCATGTTGACCGAATCATTTTCGGACGACGTGTCGAGAATGGTTCAGGCAGGCATGATCGGCCTGAATGGCGAGGAAGAGGCTTACCTCGAACAGGCTCGAAGCGCCAACGCCATGGCTGCGTAGCATCAGCGATTTATCAACCCAGCGGGGTGCAACCACCCCGCAAGGGGATGGCTGCCTCTGCGATTCTTTGGAGGGTCGTATGGTGGCTATCAGCACCTATCAGATCACCCGCCGTGAGGCAGGAATGTACGAAGTTCGCCTTCTGGTGGACGGCACCCCATGCCCAGGGCGAATTGGCATGCTGAGCGGGCGTCCAGGGCATTGGGAAGCAGAGTGGGTGGATGGCTCCCGCATTGGATCATTCAGAACACGCCTGGAAGGTGCCAAAGCACTCGAAAACTACAGATACTTCGTTTGAGACATCTGGCAATATGCCCCGCCAATTCGGGGGGCTTTTCTCGAACACGCGGGTGAAACCGGCGTGTTGGAGAAAGGCTCCGGGCCTTTGTGGTGTTTCACTGCTGGCTGTCAGTTACAGCCCGACCGATGCGCGTCACGCATCGCCTTATGAGTCCGGTCAGTCCCTGAGACCGGAACGCCTCGATGCTCCCACAAGGGCATGGAGGCCGGGATTCAATTCATCAACCCAGCGGGGTGCATCCACTCCGCAAGGGGACGGCTGCCTCCGCGTTTTCATTTAGGAGAGCAGCAATGGTATTTCCCAAAACGATTCAGTGGCGCGGACAGACGTATCAGGTGCCGTCAATGTCCGAAATCGAGGAGTGGGTGCTCGATTCGGTATGTGAAACCCCGGAAGGGGATTGTGTCGAGTCCGACCACCCAGATAGCTGGCTCAGCCTTCTGGGCATTATCTAAATGGGATCATCATGATGAGAGAAGCGTTCTCGGAGTCTGAGGTGAACCTGATTGTCCAGGGGCTGGATTTGCTCCTTGCAGAAAAGCAGGAAGCACACAGGTGGGCGGATGAGTCGTACCGCTACGGTGGCAGCGAAATTGCTTACACAGAAAGCGACTTCGGCATCCCGCAAATCATTGCACTGCAGGGAAAAATCGACGGGGCTATGGTGTTGGATGAGCCGGAAAGCGAGGTGTCGGCATGAGCCTCATCTATCCTCGTTTGGCCCAGAACTTTATCAAGAATGGATATTTCCCGACGGACGAGGTGACGCTGGCCCGGATTCTCCAGACGCTCGACATTGGTGGTGGGCAACTGCGTATTCTTGACCCGTGCTGCGGCGAAGGAACGGCATTGGCTGAAGTTAAGCACCACCTGGTTCAATGCGGAGCATCTGTCGTGGCCAATGGCATCGAGTTCGATGCGGAGCGTGCGTGGCATGCCAAGGGGATACTGGACACAGTCGCGCACAGTGATGTGAACGATGTGTTTGTGTCTGCCAGAAGTCAGGGTTTGCTGTTCCTGAATCCACCGTATGGCGATGTCGTATCGGACAAGGCGGCTACGGGAGATCGTTCCCGGGGTGATCGTCTTGAGAAGGTGTTCTATCGCAAGACGGTTGCCTGGCTGCAGTTCGGCGGTGTCATGGTGCTCATCGTTCCGCACTACGTTCTGGACAAGGAGTTCTCCGGAATGATTGCCCGGCACTTCGAGCAGGTTCAGGTATTCATGGCGCCGGAAACACGATTCAGGCAGTGCGTCGTGTTTGGCGTCAAGCGTCGTGCAGACGGAGCGGATCCAGGCGTGCAGAAGCTGCTTGAGGCCTGTGGTCGCGGGGAAGTGCCAGCCGTATTGCCGGAGTATTGGCAAGGTGAGCAGTTCCTGGTTCCACAGATCAAGGAGGCCGAAGCACGCTTCACGTCAATTCGCATTGACGGTCCCCAGCTCCAGGCTGAGCTTGAGCGTGTTCGCAAGAATACGCTCTGGCCGATGTTCGGGACGCACTTTGTGCGTGCTGGCGACACGCACCGCCGGCCCTTGCGCGCGCTTTCAGACTGGCATTTGGCGCTGGCGCTGGCAGCAG
The DNA here is from genome assembly GCF_000376425.1 of Thiobacillus denitrificans DSM 12475. GTDB lineage: Bacteria > Pseudomonadota > Gammaproteobacteria > Burkholderiales > Thiobacillaceae > Thiobacillus > Thiobacillus denitrificans. The sequence goes on from NZ_AQWL01000016.1 coordinate 33,153, forward strand.
GACAAATCTCGGGTGTGGTGGAGTCTGGCAATGGAAGGCGTCTCCTGATCAAAGGTGACACCTTCAAGGAGCGTGATCTCAAGACGACATTCGAGACCCGGGCCGATGGGTCCGTGTCAGAAATCCTGACCTATACGGACAAGTTTGTGCCAAGCATCACCGGCATCGACTTCACCCCGGGTCCGGGTTTTGGGACAGTCGTTTCGATTCGTTGAATTTTTTCAAACCCCCTTGCGGGGAACATTCCCGCAAGGGGTGTTCCCCTCTTGGATTATTCGAGGAGGAACACCATGCGTTTATTTGAAGACAACATTCAGATTGAAATACCCGGACGGCCGACTCCATCGGCCCGTTCTCCCGAGGCAGACCCCCGCCTTGACGGAAAAGTGAACTCTGTCAGTCGACGTGATGCAGTTGAAGCATTCCTTCGTCTTCGGCTGTTCATGCCAGAGAGACAGAAGCAAATCGTGGCCACATGTATGAATGGAGAAGAACGGCAGTTTTTTTTCGACAAAATGGTTGAGATTGCGGCCACTGTCGAAGGCATGCCGGTAACGTACCAGCAAGATGGCAAGGGCGACGAGGCCATTGCACACCTTCACTATTTTCTGGGTGATTGCCATTGGTACATCACCGAGAAGGACAGGGAAGGGGAGGTCGAGCAGGCTTTCGGATATGCCATCCTGCACGGTGACTTGATCAATGCCGAGTATGGATATATTCCGATTACAGAGCTTGTTGGTACAGGTGTCGGCGCCGAGTTGGATTTCCACTTTAAGCCCATCCCCATGACTCAGATCAAGCAGTCGCTGGAGGATCGGTATGGATGATTCTTCGCAGGCAATGTTCTGATTCTTAACCGCCCCTCCGGGGGCTTTTCTCGAACGAGCGGGCTGATGCCGGCGTGTTGGAGAAAGGCTCCGGGCCTTTGTGGTGTTTCACTGCTGGCTGTCAGTTACAGCCCGACCGATGCGCGTCACGCATCGCCTTATGAGTCCGGTCAGTCCCTGAGACCGGAACGCCTCGATGTCCCCACAAGGGCATGGAGGCCGGGATTTAATTCAATTCAACCCAGCGGGGTGCATCCACCCCGCAAGGGGATGGCTGCCTCCGCGTTTTTTAGGAGAGTCGTCATGGAAGCAGTCATTGAAGTATCGCAGCAGGAAGTCATTCCTTTGAGCGATTTCATTCACGAGTTCGGGGAAGGGCTACTGAGCGCGGTTCAGCAGCAGAATCCGCCAATCTACGATGGTGTGCCGAATTCCAGGCATGCCATCCTGATGGAAGCGTTGCTTCGCAAGCCTTTTCCGCCTCAGCAGGATGCAGTTCAGGCTGTAACGCGCCTTCTGGTCGACGAAGCCCAGCCCGCAGCGATCATCAACGCTGAAATGGGTACGGGTAAAACCATGATGGCGATTGCCGCCGCGGCAGTCATGCACGAGGAGGGCTATCGCCGCACATTGGTGATCGCGCCACCGCATCTTGTTTACAAGTGGCGGCGCGAAATCAAGGCGACGGTGCCTAATGCCCGGGTCTGGATTCTCAACGGCCCAGACACGTTGCGCAAACTCCTGCAGTTACGGGAGTTGCGTGAGAAGCCGGTCGTTCCAGAGTTCTTTGTCATGGGACGTGTGCGCATGCGCATGGGATTCAACTGGAAGCCGGCCTACACCCATAAGCGGACTATCGTGGGTGAGGGCCAGGACAAGCAGGTGAGAACCTATGCATCCTGTCCGAAGTGCGGCGCATTGCTGGTGGATGACGAGGGCAACCCATTGCCAGCGAGCTTGGCTGAAAGCAGGCTTAATCAGACGCGATCCTGTTGCACCAATCAGCAGTCGGTGAAGCGGGTAGTGGATGGCGCGCTGTTGGAAGACAGGGTGTCATGCGGAGAACGTCTTTGGACGCTGGTGTCGAAACGTGGAAACACCCAATCCCGGCGTGAGCTGGTTATGGAAAGCCTGCGTCAGATACCGACCATCGGTTCCAAAACTGCCGACAGGCTGCTGGATCGGTTCGGTGAGGACATGTTGTCCGGGATGCTTGAGGACAACGTCTACGAGTTCATCAATTTGATGGACGACAAAGGCGATCTGTTCTTTACAGACCGGCAGGCGCGCAGAATGGAGCGTGCGATGGCCAACACCGAGTTCTCCTTCGGGCAGGGCGGCTACCAGGCAACCGAGTTCATCAAGCGCTACCTTCCGCAGGGATACTTCGGCCTTCTCGTGGTGGATGAAGGGCACGAGTACAAGAACGAGGGATCCGCGCAAGGGCAGGCGATGGGTGTTCTTGCACGCAAGTGTCAGAAAACTCTGCTCCTGACCGGCACCCTGATGGGCGGCTATGCCGACGATCTGTTCTATCTCCTGCACCGGCTTAACCCGGGTCTGATGATTGAGGACGGTTTTGGCTACAACAACCGCAATTCGCTTGGGCCTGCCGGCATGTCGTTCATGCGCGATCACGGCATCCTGAAGGACGTGTTCAAGGAGACTGAAAGCGAGTCGCATCGCACGGCGCGGGGCAAGAACATCACGCACCGCACCTCCAAGGGACCAGGATTCGGCCCGAAGGGCATCATGCGCTATGTGCTGCCACAGACGGTGTTCCTGAAGCTCAAGGATATAGGCGGCGATGTTCTGCCGCCTTACCGAGAGCATTTCACGGAAGTCCCTATGACGGAGGCGATGTCCGGGATTTACCGCGAGTTGAGCATGAGCTTGCGCGAAGATCTCCGTGAGGCGCTCAGGAAGGGCGACACCAGCTTGTTGGGCGTTGTCCTGAATGTGCTGCTGGCCTGGCCGGATACGTGCTTCCGTGACGAGCTGGTTCGCCATCCCCGATCGAAGCAGCAACTCGCTTTCGTGCCGGCGTTGATGAGCGGCACCGAGGCAAGTCCGAAAGAGCTGGAACTGCTGCGTATTTGCAAAGCGGAGAAGACGCGAGGCCGGAGGATTCTGGTGTACTCGACCTACACCGGCACTCGTGACACCACCACCCGACTGAAAAACTTTCTTGAAAAGGAAGGTTTCAAGACAGCGGTGTTGAGGGCAAGCGTCGATGCGTCAAAGCGGGAAGATTGGCTGTTTGATCAGGTTGACCGCGGTGTGGAGGTGATCATCACCAACCTTGAGCTGGTCAAAACCGGGCTCGACATGCTGGAATTCCCGACCATCGTGTTCATGCAAAGCGGTTACAACGTCTATACCCTGCAGCAAGCCTCCCGTCGCAGTTGGCGGATCGGCCAGAAGCAGGACGTGGATGTGCATTTTCTGGGCTATGCAGGATCGGCCCAGATGGGATGCCTGGAACTCATGGCAAAGAAGATCGCCGTGTCTCAGTCAACATCTGGCGACATGCCGGATTCCGGCCTGGACGTCCTGAATCAGTCGGGGGACAGCATTGAAGTCGCCCTGGCCAAGCAGCTGCTTGCTTGATTACGTATTGCAGCCACCCTTCGGGGTGGCTTTTTTTACGTCTGAGCCGTTATTCATAGAAGTGCTATTTCCAACCGCTGTTTGCGTTTTTCCCAATCCGGCATCACCTGCCCGAGCAGGCGAAAAAAACTGGCGTTGTGATCACGGTGCTTGAGGTGGCAAAGTTCATGGGCCACCACATACTCGATGCAAGCTCGAGGTGCTCGAACCAGATTGGCGTTCAGCGTCATCGTTCCGGCCTGCGACAAGCTGCCCCAGCGCGACTGCATTGCCCGTACGATCAGACGTGGCCGCTGGTGTCCCTTGAAACGGGGTACCAATTCATCCAGCACATCCATGTAAGTCTTCCGGGCATGATCAAGATACCAACGGTGCAACAGTGCCTTCACGCGATCAGAATCAGCCTTGCCTGGCATTGTCAGCACCAGATGACCGCGACTCATCTTCACTGGAGCTAATTCCCCGGTCACGACCGTCAGCCGATATTGCCGCCCAAGGTAGAGATGCGTTTCCCCACTCACATACTGCCGTGCCGGCGTTCTCGGGCTGTAGCGCTGAAAATTGGTCAGTTGCTTGCTGATCCATGAGGCACGTTTGCCAACTCTGGCATGGATCGTCTCGAAATCGCAGTCGGCAGGCGCGCGAACGACTACAGACAAGTCAGGGTGTACCTCGATCCCGAGCGTGCGACGCGTCGGCAGGAATCGAATTTCGTAGCCGATGGTTTCAGTGCCGAAAATAATCTCTTGCCGCACCTTCTTCACGTCTGCATCCGGTGCCTGGCCAATTGCATCGATCGATTGATGATCTCGTCCATTTCCTCGGTAGTCAGGGGGATGCCCCGCTCATTCCGGATTTGGTCATAGAGAAAGTCGTCCATCTCGTTCATCGCCCGGCGCTGCGCATCCAGGTTGTCCCAGAATCCCACGACCCGGTTTCGCTCGACGATGGCCCAGATGCTGACCGCCGCCTCTGCCGCCACTGCCTTTGCCTGCGTGGCATCCGCAACATGCCGACCGAAATACGGCTCCAGGACACCGAAACAGGCAATTGCGTGATCGTTGCCGTGTAGGACAGCTGGTACATCATCCGTCTTGCGATTGACCACCGCATCCTTGATCTCGCTGGCCCGTTTCAGATACTCCAGATCGGAAATCCGCCCGGCTCGGTAATCGTCGATAGCCTGCTGAATCAGCTTGGAGAATTTCTCGAAGAAGGCGGGGTCTTCGTCCAGGTGCTCGGTGATGGCGCGTTTGGTAGCGTGGGCGATCATGTCCGCCTTGGCGGCAGTCGGCTTGCCATGGCCTTGCTCTTCCACGATTTGCTGGAAGGCCGCGCTATCGAAAATGTTGACCGGTTCATTGAGCCTCAGCACCTCGTTGGCCGAGATATGGGTGTCGAGCAGCTTTTGGATCTTCGGTTCGTAGTCACGGTAGTCGATGGACTCGGCATAGCGCAATTTCACCGCCGCCTTCAGATTGGTGAAGCGCTTGAGGTCTGTCTTGTAAGCCTTGAAACGGTTCTCCGGGGTTGTGGTGATAAATTCCTCGGAAGACATGGCGATAGCCAGCGTCTTGGCGTAGGCCGAGAGCCGTTCGTAAAAGTTTTCACGGATTTTTTCGTCGGCCAGCAGTTGCTCGAAGGCTTCCTCATCCTGCCGGTTGGCCACGGTTTTGAACACATCCCACAACTCGGCGTGGCGCTGCGGCAGTTGGCGCACCTCGTCGTTGATGCTGGTCAAGGCTCCGGCGAGATCACCCTCTTCGAAACCCTCCAGTGCGCTGTAGGTGGTCAACGCCTGATCGAGTTCGCCCAGCACACCGGCGTAGTCGATGATGTAACCGAACTCCTTGGGCTTGGCTCCCTCATCATCGTCGTAGAGACGATTGACGCGGGCAATGGCCTGCAGCAGGGTGTGTTCTTTCAGCTTGCGCGTAAGGTACAACACCGTGTTGCGCGGCGCGTCGAAGCCGGTCAGCAGCTTGCTGACCACAATGAGAATCTCCGGGTCGCTGCCGTGCTTGAAGGCATTGATGATCTGCGTCTCGTAAGCCTCGGCATCGCCATAACGCTTCATCATGCGTTGCCAGAAGGCGACCACTTCATCGGTGGATTCGTCGTCGTCCACGTCGTCGAAGCCTTCCCGCTCGTCAGGCGCAGAGATGATGACCTCGCTGCTCACTTCACCGATATCATCCAGAAAAGCCTTGTACTTCAGCGCCGCTAACTTGGAGGGTGCCACCAGCTGTGCCTTGAAACCCGTGCCCTGCCAGTTCTGCTGGAAATGCGTGCTGATGTCGAAGGCCCGCATATAGATGACCTGATCGGCCTTGTTAAGCATCTCTGCCCGCGCGTATTTCTTCTTGAGATCGGCCTTCTGCGCCGACGTCAGCCCCTCGGTGTGGCGCTCAAACCAGACATCAATCGCCGCTTTGTTCTGCTCAATCTCCACCAGACGCCCTTCGTAGAGCAAGGGCACGATGGCGCCGTCCGACACCGCCTGGTTGATGGCATAGGTATGGATGATGCCGCCGAAGCGCATCACGTCGCTTTTCTCGCGCTTCAGTAACGGCGTGCCAGTGAAGCCGATGTAGCAGGCGTTCGGGAACATCTGCCGCATCCGTGCTGAGAACATGCCCAGTTGCGTGCGCTGGGTTTCATCCACCAGCACAAAGATTTCCGTGGATTCGTCCTGGAACTTGCGTGTGGACAGCGCCTTGTCGAACTTGTGGATCAGCGAGGTGACGATATGCGCCTTGTTCTCGGCCACCAACTCCACCAGATGTCGCCCCGATTCAGCCCGATCCGGCGTCAGACCGCAGGCCGCGAAGGTGTTGCCGAGTTGCTTGTCGAGATCGACCCGGTCAGTGACCAGCACGATGCGTGGCGTGCGGATATCGAGATCGAGTACCAACGCCTTGGCCAGCATCACCATCGTCAGCGACTTGCCCGAGCCCTGGGTGTGCCAGACGATGCCGCCGGCCCGTCGCCCGGCATCGTCGCGCTGCTTCATCCGCCCAAGAATGCGCTCCACCGCGAAGAACTGCTGATAGCGGGCAATCTTGCGCCGCCCGCCATCGAATACCGTGAACTGTAGCGCCATGCGCAGCAGACGCTCGGGCCGGCACAGGGCGTAAATCGTGCGGTCCTGTTCGGTCAGAGCCCGACGCACCAGATACTCGGCATCGGGTTCGCGCACGCCAAAACCTTCGGCCAGCAACTCATAAAGCCCAGCCTTCGCCTCCTGCGGTAAGGCTTGGTCGAGCACCGCGCGCAATGCCGCACCGTCCTCGTCCTTCTCTTCCTGCTCCTCGCGCCACACCGCCCAATACTTGGCCGCCGTGCCCACGGTGGCATATTTGCAGTGGTTCTTATTGGTAGCGATCACCAACTGGGCGTAAGTGAACAGCGTCGGGATGTACTCGTCGCGCTGGTTGCGGATCATCTGTGACACCGCCTGCGCCACTTCGGTATTGGGCGATTTGCACTCGATCACCGCAAAGGGGATGCCGTTGACGAACAGCACGATGTCCGGCCGAGCCGTCTCGTGGCTGCGGGTGCGCTCCACCGAAAATTCGGCGGTGACGTGATAGACGTTGTTCTCCGGATTCTTCCAGTCGATGTAGTTGAGCGTGAAGCTGCGCACGTCGCCTTCCACCGACTGCTCCAGCGCCACGCCCAGCGTCAGCAAGTCATAGACCGCTTCGTTGGTTTTCAGCAGGCCGTCGTACTTCACGTTCTTCAGCCGCTGAATGGCGCTTTGGATATTTTCCTCGCTGAACAGATAGTTCTCGCCCTTGTGCTGGATGCGATTGATGCGCTTGAGACTCTCGCGCAACACCTCTTCCAGCAGCACGTTGGAAAGACGCCCGCCACGCATCGCGAGTGCCTGCTCCGGCGTCAGATAGCGGTAGCCGAGATTGGCAAGCAAATGCAGCGCGGGGATTTGCGAGAGGTGTTTCTCATCGAAGCGGAAAGCAGTCATACGCTGCTCCCCCATACATTCGCTGAGGCGGCGTCAAAAAAGGTAACGACCAAGGGCACATTTCTCTCACGCTGCCTCACCACGGCATTTACCCGTTCACGAAACGATCGCTTGTTTTCGTCATCCAATGATCCTTGGACGCTCACAAAAAGATGCGCCACCTTGCCGTCAGATATTTTCCGGAGTACATGGTTGTCATTGTCCGAAAATGAGTGGCCAAAAATAAATAGCGCATGATCTTTCTGCTCCATTTGTGCAGAAAAGCTCTTGTAGGAGTGGTACAAGTACGCGCTATGTTTGATCTTGGTCAGCTTCTGTTCACTGCTACCTTCAGCGACAAATAGTGGAAACATATCGTGCTCCATCGCTAATCTGGCCTGAGTGAGAATAGGTACGCCTTTGTCTCGCCATGTATATTTCTTGAGCTCACTGCCAGAATCGAACAGATGGATAGCACCGTGAAGATAGTGGATTCGTTGATCGCGGGCACTCGTCTCACCTTGCCATGTAACGTAGTCGGTGAAGTCGCCCACTCCACCACGCCCAAAGCCGTCGTTGATCGTTAACGACAAAGGGTCGCTGAACGGTTGATCCTCGTGCAGTGTTACCCAATACAGCAAGAGATCGTAGTTGACTGTGTAAACTCGACCGTCGTTACTGGCGTTGAGAAAATGGGACAAAAACTGACGACATGACCAAAATTTTTCGTCAACAATATGGTTAGGAATTTCGGGGTGATTGTCTGCAATAGTTCGTACCAGCGCTGTCTTCAATTCACCTGCTTGGCAGTGCATCTTGTCGGCTGTGTGTTGTGCCGCTGGTTCAAATACGGGTAACGTCTTGGCGGCATCTTCCAAGGCACGGATCACCTCTTCGAAATCCTTGGTATCAAACACTTCGAACATCCGCGCTGCCTCTGGAATGGCGAGGAAATGGGTTTCCCGGGCTTGCTCATACAACGAGCGGTAGGTGAAAATGCTTGGGTCACAGGCAATGCTGAAGCCGTTTCCCAGTAAGAGATGGCGCTTTTTATATAGGTCAGCCATTTCGAGTGCCGTTTGAAACGAAACCACTTCAGTCATTGGTTGGCCTCCTCAGGTACTTTCACTCGCCATTGGCCGGTGAGAAGCTTTTGCATCAGGCCGCGTTTCTGTGTTTTGAGGGCTTTGACCTCGGCTTGCAACAGAGCAATTTCCCGCTTGGCATCGTCAAGCACGGCATTGATTTCCCGTTGCTCATTGAGCGGCGGTAGCGGAATTTGAATGCGGGCGAAGTCTTTCCAGCGCAAGCTACCGCGCCTATCCACGGAGGAGTTGGTATTCGCCGCAAAAATCTGGCGCAACTTTTCAGTCTTGAGCAGCTTGTATAAATAACCGTCGTCGATCATCTTGGCATCGGCTTGAAAAACCGTGTAGATCGGGCTGACCAATCCAGCGGGCACCGAATCCTGATACCCGATGGAGCCTTCCTCGATATGGTTAGTTGCGTAGGCAAATTGGCCGTGCCTGACAACCTTGTATTTCGAGGTGTCATGGCTGAACACCTGTTTGTCAAAATATGTGAGCGAATCGACCAGCCCGTCGTATTTGGTACAGGAAAGGACCGGCAAATCGCTGTCGTTACTATTTAGCGCTGACACCTCCCGGGCGGCCTTGCCGATCTCCATGACCTGCCAGTCGCTTGGGGCGGAGAACCAATGAAGGGTCCTTGTGGTCTTGGTATTGCGCTGTCCAAAGCGAGCGTGGCCGAACAGCAGGTGATTCGATAGAGCCTCATTTCGTCGCCGATTCGACGCAATCAGTTGTTCGGTTTTTTCAATCGCAGCATCCCACGTCCCTAGTATCGCAGCCAAACGTCGCTGCTCGGCCAGTGGAGGTAAAGGCAAAATGAATCGTCCAAGCTCGCTGGTATTGATGTGGAGCATGGAGGACCCAACTTCCAAACCACGCAACCGCGCCTGACCGATTTCAGAGTTAACGTAGTGACAAACAAAGTACGGGTCGACCTTGTTTCGCTGAAAGCGATTTATGATCAGAGCGTGGCAATTTGAACCTGCGGCTGCTGGCGGAACAACCGCTGCGGTACCGATATGGCCAGATTGAACTACCAGAAGATCACCTTCACGAAGGCAGCTCTTCTGATTCCTCTCGTGAAACTCCTTGGTAACCCAAGTGGCATTCATGAAATCAATTTTGTTCGGCCTTACGTTGAAGCCCTGGAGATATCTAACTCCAATTTCCGGGTCGTCTGTTTGATATGGCAACGAAGGGCCAACGTAGCCGTTTGTAAGTAGCTCAGTGACCTCATCAATAAATACCTGCTGCCAGTCGTCGGGGCATTGCCCCACGAGCAAAGGCGTGAGCCTTCCCAAAGTCATTTCTTCTTCTCCAGCTTCTTCTTCGCGCTCTCAATCTGCTGAATGCTCTTCTCCGGCGTCGGCAACGCCTCGGGCATGGTGCCGCCCAGCTCGTCGATGGTCTGGCGTACTTTCTTGCCGACCTCGAAGTGAGTCTGGTTGGCCTTCTGCTTGCCGCGCACCTGGTCACGGCGCAGCTTCTCTTCCGTTTGCGTGGCGCGGAACAGGTTGGCGGCGAGTTCGGTGCTGCCCATGTGGTCGAGAATTTTCTGGCTTTTCTTCAGGCCCTTGATGGTGTGGATGTCCTTCGCGCCCCGGCCGCCATAGAGGCCTTTGTAGCCGTGGTCCTGGAAAATGGCATAGTCAATCGGCGTTTCGACGCCGGCGTCCTTGGCCGCAGCGGCAAGGTGCTTGTTATGCTCGGCTAGTTCGTTACGGATGGCCAGCCGCTTGTCATTCTCCGACAGCCGGGCGAAGGCTTCGTTATCGTTCAATTCCTGCCGGCGTGTCTGCAGGGCGAAGTAGGTCTGTCCATTGGCGATGACCGGCTTGGACGGGTCGCCGTTCTGCACGATGAGATAACAGGCGTAGCGGGAAAGCCTGTAGTCCTCGATTTCACGCTTGGCGCCTGAGCCGATATCGACCATTTTCGCCGTTTGGGAAAAATGGTCGTCGACCTCATTACCCGACTGGCGACAGGCCTCCATCGATTTTTCGATTACGCGCTTGAATTTGTCCCAGGCTGCATATTCCAGCAGTGGCTGTAAATCCCGTGCTACCCAGTATTCATTGCCTTCGGCATCGAACTGGCGGATTCCCTCGAAGGTCTCATGGTGCTGCTCGACAACGCGCTTCTCTGTCATACGCTCAGTTCCTTGAGGTAGGTTTTCATCTTGGCGCGCACTTCGGCCAGCTCCGCTTCCAGGCATTCGATGTCCTGCTCCACGGCAGCCACGTCGATTTCTTCCTCTTCCTCGAAGGTGTCCACGTAGCGCGGGATGTTGAGGTTGAAGTCGTTCTCGGCGATCTCGGCAAGCGGGGCGACGTAAGCGTATTTGTCGACGTTCTGGCGCGCATCGAAGGTGGCGACGATTTTGTCCAGGTGCGAGTCGAATAGGGCGTTCTGGGTCTTGGCGGCCTGGAAGTCGCGGCTGGCGTCGATGAACAGTACGTCGCGGCAGGCTTCGCGCTCGCCGCCCTTTTCCCGCGCCCGGTCAAAGACCAGGACGGCGACCGGGATGGATGTGGTGGGGAAGAGGTTGCCCGGTAGACCAATGACGGCATCGAGCAGGTTGTCCTCGATCAGCTTCTGCCGGATGCGGCCTTCGGCGCCGCCGCGGAACAGCACGCCGTGAGGTACCACTACCGCCACGCGACCGGCCTGCGGCTGGGCGGTTTCGACCATGTGGCTAATGAAAGCGTAGTCGCCCTTCGACTTGGGCGGAACGCCGCGCCAGAAGCGGTTGAAGCGATCCGACTCGGCATGCTCGGAGCCCCATTTGTCGAGGCTGAAGGGCGGATTGGCAACCACCACGTCGAAGTGCATCAGGCGATCGGCTTCGATCAATGCCGGGCTGTTGAGGGTGTCGCCCCATTCGATGCGCGCGGAGTCCTTGCCGTGCAGGAACATATTCATGCGGGCCAGCGCCCAGGTGCTGCCGTTCACTTCCTGGCCGAACAGGGCGAAATCGCGGCTGCCGGTTTCTTCTACCAGTGCCGCCGCCTCGATCAGCAGGCCGGCGGAACCGCAAGCCGGGTCGCAGATGCGGTCGCCGGGTTTGGGCTTGGTCAGGCGGGCGAGCAGGCGGGATACCTGCTTGGGCGTGTAGAACTCGCCGGCTTTTTTGCCTGCATCGGAAGCGAAACGCTCGATCAGGTAGATGTAGGCGTTACCAATCACGTCCTCGGAAACGCGGGAGGGACGCAGGTCGAGCTTGGCGAAATCCTCCAGCAGGTTTTTCAGGCGACGGTTGCGATCCTTGGTCTGGCCGAGGTTGGCTTCAGAGTTGAAGTCGATGTTGCGGAACACACGGTCAAGCTTGGCCTTGTTGGCATCCTCGATGCCGTCGAGCACGATGTTGATCAACTCACCAACGTTGGCCGCGTTACGGCGCTCGTAAAGGCTGTTGAAATCACCGGCGAAACGTTCAATAACCTCACCGGTCTTTTCATCCTTGAACTCGACAAAAGGCAGCGTGAAACGCTCGCGATCCAGCTTGCGCCGGATGCGCTCGTCGTCGTCGCCGTACTGCTGACGATAGGTGTCGTAGTGGTCTTGCCACAGGTCGCTGATGTATTTGAGGAACAACATCACAAGGATGTAATCCTTGTATTGGGCCGGATCGACAACGCCACGAAATGTGTCGCAGGCGGCCCAGGCGGCCGAGTTGACTTCTTGTTGTGTGATCTTGCCGTTCATCCGCAACTCCTTCGATGTTTGGAAAGGGCGGGAGAGGTTCCTCCCGCCCTTGGTCTTAGCCGGGGATATTTTTTGGATCGTGTCCGTGGCTATCCGACTGTGCAATCTTTCCATCCAGATTCTTGATCTTCAGCTCAGACCCTTCGCGCTGGCTCATTTGCCGGGCGGCATCGATGGCTTCCCGCTTGGTGTCGTGATGTGAACCTGCGCGGCTTGCGCCGGCTTTCTTGTTGTCCCAGCCACCTTGGGGGTTCGGCTGAACAAAACGGGTGTTGCTAGGTGAAGGCGTTTTTGCCATGATGGATACCTTATACGTTGCGTTTCATAACGTGCCGGTCCGGGTATTGCGAGTACCTGGGTCGGCGCCTGGCCCACTTGAGTTCAGTGGGCATCCTGAGCTTTACGCATCAGAATTCCATCGATCAGCGCCTTACGCCGATCCATTAATTCGGTTGTGATCCTTGCCTCCTGACTGGCAAGCTGTCCGATTTCGACGATTCGTCGCTGAGTCTCCAACGGTGGGACTGAAATCACCAACTGCTCTAGTGCTGCCTTGCTGATCATTCGCACCGAAGTTCCCTCGGCCTGCGCCGCCAACGTAGCTTGAACTGCCGGTAGGTTGATATACCAGAGGAGGTATGCGGGCAGCACCTCGATGGGCCGAATCAACAACATGGGAGCAGCAAGGACCGCCGGCCCCACGTCAGCCGAAACTAGCGCCACTGAGTTAGTCCGCCCACGTGAGCGAAATACCAAGTCGCCCCGTCTGATCAGGTGATGCTCGTTGAAATCCGGCAGATCCACCCGAACCGCATCTTCCACGTGCAGCAAGCTGGCGTCGTCTATGTCCTTCATCTGCACAACGGCGATGGCTCCCGTCGCGTCGTGCTCAAGGCGCGACCGGAACGGGTAACCCATGCGAATGCTTGTTACTTGCCCCAGCTTCGTCATGTTAGTAGTAAAGGCATTTCTGGATAATGTAGAAATTCTAGGCCACCAGATTATCGGTGTCAACAGTCGTAATCGCTTTTCTGGTTTATTATCTAGCTGCCTGATCGATCAGCACGATTATTTTGGTATGTGGTGTGTCCTTTATCACTCAGCTTTGCATGCCTGCCGGCAACCCCCAAGCGCAAGCCAAAGCCCCCAGGAAACCTGCCAAGAGCAGCTCAGCTCGATCTCGTTGACCGAAGCAAGGTTCGACTTCCACCAGGATCGTTGGACGATGTCGTGGCCTTGTTCCTGGGGTGGGACTTTGCGTGAAGCGTGACCATTCGTTTGGTGGCTACGAATGTGTAAATCTGGGTCGTGCTGATACAGGTATGTCCCAGCAGCTCCTGGATCACCCGCAAATCTGCACCGGCATCCAGCAAGTGAGTGGCAAAGGCGTGCCGGAGGCTGTGAGTACTGAGGGGTCTTTCGATCCCCTTGTTTGAGGCGTGCTTCTTCACCACCAGGCGGAGTACGCCCGTGCTTATTTTCTTCCCGCGAACCGAGAGGAACACATGATTGCAAAGGTAGTTCCGTCTCAGGGCGGGTCTTGACCTACTCAGATACAGATCGAGCCAGAATGCAGCCTCTTCACCAAACACCACCAGCCGCTCCTTGTTTCCTTTTCCACAAACTCGAATCACACGGTTTTTGAAATCAAAGTCTTCGAGCTTGAGATCAGATAGCTCGGTGGCTCGTATACCGGTCGCATAGAGCAATTCGAGCATGGCCTTGTCACGCATGCCTTGGTGAGAATTGAGATCGGTAATATCAAGCAGTGACGCCATCTCATCCTGTGTCGGCGTGTTCGGGAGGCGGTGGGGTATTTTGATCTTGCCAAGCCGCATGGTCGGGTCCTGCGCAACCTGCCCATTGGTCGTGAGATATTGGTAAAACCGACGAAGCGAAGTGGTATAGCGAGCCACGCTCCGAACGCTGACCTTTCTCTCCAGCAGGCTTGCCAGCCACGCCTCAATGTCCTGATTGTGGACCTGGAGTAGCGTCTTCCCATTATGCTGGGTCAGCCACGATCCGAAATTGATCAGATCCGCCCGATAAGCGTCGATGGTCCTGTCGGCGAGACCATGAACAAGCCATAACTCATTGCTGAACTGCTCCACGGATGGGAGCAGGGATTTAGATTTTGCGGAACCCATTTATTTTGCCTTTCTTGGTTTAACCCCTTCGGCTCCGCAACTGCAGGGGGAAATTTTCAGCTTATTATTTTCGCCGCCACTCCCATGACGGTATTGCATTCAAGTTAGCCCATCCCGTGTGCATTCCTGAATCGTTTTCTGATCGTGCCTGGAGGCACGATCCACAACAGACAGCAAATTTTAGTATTTCCTGACGTGCCATGCCAACCCCAGCTTGATGAGCAGGTTGGTATAAGACTCTTCGTGCTTTCTGACGTCTAACCTCAAGGGCTGTTTTCATTTAAGGCAACGTGGCAGGCTTCTTCTGCCGACTTGCCTTCCTGCTTGTTCGATCATTCCTGGCCTTACCGATGTCCGATATATGTATACAATTAACGGACATGGAGCCAGTCATGCTCAACCCGACGCCCGTCATCAAATTACAGGTGAGGCAACGTATCAACCAGGCCCCGGCAGCCAAAGTGTGGACGCCGGTGGATTTTCTCGACCTGGGTAGCCGCGACGCGGTGGACAAAACGCTCCAGCGCATGGTCGCCAGCAATGATCTGCGCCGCATCGACCGAGGACTGTACGACCAGCCCCGGATGAATTCACTCACCGGCCAGCTGACCGCCCCTGATTATCGCAGCGTGATCGATGCCGTCGGTCGTCGCGACCAGGTACGCGTACTGATTGATGGGATGACCGCCGCCAACGATCTGGGCCTGACCAATGCGGTGCCGGGGCAGGTCATTGTGCATACCGATGGCCGACTGCGACCGATCCAATTGGGAAAATTGACCCTCCAGTTCAAACTGACGGCGCCAAGCAAGCTCTACTGGGCAGACCGTCCAGCTATGCGAGTGGTGCAAGCCCTGTACTGGCTGCGCGATGGTCTGAAGGGGGGTCTCCTCGTTTTCAGTGCAATAAGTGACGGTACGAAAAGCTAGCACTGGCGCGGAGGTGGTGTTGGTAGATCGTTGATTTCATTGACTTTCCTGTTCACTTTCAAATCTGCGATTCGTGGCGTCAAACCGTGGTCGGTTTCATCCATTGGTGCCAGTTATCGATGCATTTGGCCGCGAAGGCAGGATTTGGTCAGCATAGCGGTCAACCGGGAAGCGAAACACACCCCGCAAGTTGATGCTCTCCAGCCTGGTGGGCGCAATCTTCC
>NZ_AQWL01000017.1 GCF_000376425.1 Thiobacillus denitrificans DSM 12475
AGGCCGATAGCCGCGTTGGCCCCGGTTTCGGCGAAGCTCGCGGCTGATCGTGGAGGGATGGCGGTTCATGATGCGGGCGATGTCGCGCTGCTTATGTCCGGCTTTCAGAAGGATGGCAATTTGGTATCGTTCGTCTCGGGTGAGATGTGCGTATTTCATTCCAGGCAACTTTGACTTGGCGGTCGAGGGGCTCGGATGCTCTCACATCTTGCCCACCCAACCTGTTAATCAGAGTTGCACTTCGAATTTGAACTCGCGGGGACACGAACAAAGAAATCATCTGAAAAAAATTATGTGGCCGTGTCAGTCAATACATGGTGTCTGAATCGACGAAAGTCGAAGAAGATAACCCTAAGGAGTTGCGGATCCTTGGGGTTTTTCCATTTTTGGGGTTCGTGTTCGTATACCGTGCATTTGTATAATCATTGTCATGGACTTCGACCTTATACAACGCCTCCGCATGGGCGGGTCGTCCGATGCCTTCGCCCTGACCGCAATCGGGACTGCCATGCTGCTATCAAGCCCCTACTTTGGCGACGTGCCCGTTGGCGCGACGGCCGGGCTCGCCGGGCTTGGTGGAGCAATGATCGGGTGGCGGCTGTTCAAGCACATCCGTGAAACCAATATCCTGACTTCGCAGCTGGATCTCAAGTCGTCCAAGCTGCCGATCGACGTCCCACGCAACGCCTCGTTGCCGGATGGCCTGCTGATCGGATACACCACGGACAGGGGCCTGCCTGTTTGGGTGTCCGACGAAAACCTCATGCGTCACGCCATGGTGTGCGGACAGTCAGGTGTCGGTAAGACCGTGGCCCTGAGTTTCCTGATGTTTCAGCAGATTCAGCGTGGAGGCTCGGTCATCTTCGTTGACGGCAAGATGAATTCACAGGACCTCGAAACCATCCACAAGTATTGCGCCTGGTGCGGGAGGGAGCACGACCTGTTGGTAATCAGCCCAGGCAACCCAAAGATGTCGAATAGCTATTCGCCGGTCGTCGACGGCTCACCCGACGAAGTCGTTAGCCGAATCCTTTCGCTGATTCCAGATACCAGTAGCGATGCTGGTAGCGACCACTACCGGCAGGCGGCGAACCAAGGTTTGTCAGTCATTCTGTACGCCTTGAGAGCGGCTGGCCTTGCCTACACCTTCATGGACCTCACGATGCTGCTCATCAACGCCAGGGCCATGGAATATCTGGTCAACAAGACCCCGCCGGGCCCCGAGAAGACCAGCCTGCAGATCTTTCTCTCGAACTTCAAGGCAAAAGGCGGCGGCCTCGATGTGCAGAAAATGCGCGAGACCTTCGGTGGCATTGGTGGCCGCATGTATCAATTTGCGACCGGCGACTTCGGACAAGTCCTGAATTCATACAGCCCGGAAGTGCGACTCTACGACGCGTTGCGCGAAGGGAAAATCGTCTACGTTCAGCTGCCGACCATGGGCAAGAGCGAAGCGGCGCAGAACTTCGGCAAGATGGTCATTGGTGACTTGCGAACAGCCGTCTCATGGCTGCAGGCTTTGCCGGAAGAACAGCTCCCAAACCCGCCTATCCTCGGGATATTTGATGAAGCAGGTTCCTACGTCTCGGATTCATGGGCACGGATGTTTGAGCAGTCACGGTCAGCACGCATGATCCTCATACCGGCAGTTCAAACCATCGCCAACCTTGAAGCGGTGAGCGAGGAACTGAAGGAAATGATCCTCGGCAATACGTGGTCGAAGATATTCTTCAAACTCGGCACCCAGGCCACCGCGGAGGAGGCTGCGGAACTCATTGGCAAGTATCGTGCGGTGCTTCGGGACATCAAGTCAACCAACACTCAGAACCAGAGCGGCCGTTTCCTGTCCGTGACAGCCGACATCGGTGTGGGCGATGGGGCGGGCCTCATGATCGGGGAGCGCCAGGAGGAGACTTACAAGGTGTCACCTGACGACCTCAAGGCTCTGGACAAAGGCGAATGCGTCATGACCTACGGCGGCTCCAACGTCTATGGCATCCGTATTCCAAAAATCGACATCAGCCCTGAGTTCGCGAAAGAAATCGGGCCTGCCAAGATCAACCGCCGCAAGACAAGTTATCGACGCGGCATCGATTTATTCAAGCACGCGAGCAGTTACCTGAACGCGGAAGACCAGGAATACCTGTCCAAGAAGGCGGAGGACGCGTGACCGATCCAACTTTAAACAACGGAGAAGAAATTGCTGACTACGAGCACGGAATGGGTCTTCCTGGTGATAGTGGCATTGGCGACGATCCTGATAGTCCTGGCGATTCCGGTAGTGCGGGATCTGGCGAAGGGGATTTTTGGGCTGCTGTTGATGCCGGCGTTTTTGGAGATTTTGAAGACATCGGGCGGGTACCTGATCTGGATGCTGAAGACGATATATCAATCGCACTGGATACTGATCAAGAATCTCGTCTTGCCCAGGTCGCTGGTATATCGAACGCTAGAGAAAGACGAAGAAGGGGTGGTAAGGAGACAATAAGAAGGTTTGACGAGTACGACTTCGAGGAGGGGGCCGAGCGAAATGCCTTCATCCTGATCCGGGACAGGATGCGCGCCACGTTCACGAAGGGGTCGAAACCCAAGGAAGTGGTCGAAGCCATCGAATGGATATTCTGCGGCAACACCGATCCCATCCCGTTTGATATGTGTTCAGAGGCCCTCGGCGCGCGCCCTATAGTTCTTCGAAAGCGCCTGATGTACGAGTTCTACCGCAAATGGATTGTGTTCCCCAACTCATTCCCGTTTCTGGCAACGCCTTTGCCTGACGATGTTGGCAGCGTTATCTTCTATGAGGCGGGCGACAACGCCGTGGCGCTGGCGGTGCTGATATGGTACTGGCCAGGAGTTTCTACAGAAGACCTGCTGAGCTTGGCTGCAGAGAAAGGTCTTCGTGTCACACAGCATGACATCGATCGCCTGGAAGCGACCGGAATGGTGGCTTGCAACTACGAGAACTGGTATGTGACCTGCCGGCGCCAGCGCCAAGAAAGAAACGGCATCGACACCAACTGGAAACGTTCCGCAATCTATGCCTGAACTGGTTGTCGAAGTCTTCTCACATGATCTCACGCTTGCCGTTCTGGTGGTGACGGTAGTTTCCATGTTTGCATCCAGGTATCTGAATGACAAACGGCGACAATGCAGACAACCGTCCCCGCGCTTACGGGGCACTCACGCGAGTAGTTCGGTTCCTTCATTGAAAGGCTCACCCTAAGCACGAAGGACTGAGACGCGACGGACTTTCCGTAGGAAAAGATGCACAAAATCACGACCATACATCGCATGTCATGTTTACAAGAAAAAAAGCCCAGACGCTCAAAGGCGAACTGGGCTTGGGGTGTGAAGCGCTTGTAAGGCTAACGCTTGTTGCAGTTTGGCTGCTCGAGCTTCTGGATGAGAAGCTGATTGCCGATGAACAGCAATCCTGCCATCAGGCCGGTCAGTGTCATCAACTTCAGAAATAGGTTGATGGTATCTACCACGTCCATGATTTGGTCCTTTCTTCTGTTGCAGACGATTTTACTCGTCATGCTTATCACATGGCTTCTTTTCACTGAAAAAAGTCGCCAGGGCCCATACAATCAAGCCGGCAACAACAGCAGCCATAGCCCACCAGGTATCGATCTTCGAGAAATCGACAGCCATGAAGGCAACACTACCGTCAGCACCCTTGAGTCCAAGAGCCGCCGCGCCACTGACCACGAGCACTTCGCCAAGTTTGGCGAGACCCGGGCTGAAAGCACTAGCGATTTTCTTCATCAAAGGAAGCCACTTAACACGCATCAAGCGGGCCACCCACTTTCTGGCCATTATTAATTTCATTGTCATCTCCTTGTGCACTTCGCAAAGGCCATGCCGGGAAATCCAGCATTTAAAACCTTGCAAGGGGGAATTGGGCGTCACGGCGCTATAAGGATCAGACGCGTGGTTCCTCTGGCCACGGGGCCCTTCAGCTCCGGAAAAATAAAAAAGCCCAGACGCACAAAGGCGAACTGGGCTTGGGGTGAAGGACGGTTCCCTTAGTCGGGATTGTGCTCAGGATCGGGTTCTTCCTTGTCGATGACGTACTCGACGCCTTCCTTTGCGGGCAGCTCGGTAATGACGTAGCCCAACCGATTGACCAAGTGATAGCCGTCCGAGATGAAAGCAAGGCCATCATCGCCCTCAACCAGGGTCCAAACGGTACCGGGGTGTTCTTCGGCCCGCTTCAGGACAAACGCCAGCTCCTCACCATAGGTCTCAAACATATACATCTTGTCGTCGACGCTTATCCCGCCATGGGGATTGGGCGAAGCCATGTCGATATAGTTCGGTATCGGTTTGAACTCTGCCTCGAACTCCTCCCAGGTCATCTCAAGCACCATGACATGCCTCCTTGGAACTAAGAACGTTGATACCGGGAAACACATCGGGCGCGTCACCGTCCCGTACCTTTCTTAGAGAAATAACAAGCATTTGGCTTACTCCATGAAATCGCAAAGCTATGCCGGGAAATCCTGCAATAAAACCTTGCATATGGAATTTCCTGTCACAGCCCAATAAAGGTCTGGCGTTCATGTTCCTTGTTCGTCAACTCTGCATGCAAAGTGAACGCGGCCGTTGTGGTGTACGCGACTTATGCATCGGAGTAAATCATGGCTGAAAAGAACGCCAAAAACCTCGTTGAGGTTTCCTCACTTCAGGACCTTGTGTTCCTCGTGAAGGAATTCGAGGTTGTCCGCAATCGTCGTGGTCGGGAATTCTTCCGGCTCAACGAATCGGGTGCCGTCGAACCCATCGGTCGCATCACCGTCAACGAGCGTGACGAACTTGTTATGATGGGCGCCTCCAAAAAGGTCTTCTCGACTGAAAAGGAGATCATGCGTAGCGAACTCGGCCAAGCGCTGAAGCGCCAGGAAGTCGTCGTAGCGGATTTGTTCGACTACCAGATGATTCACTGATCTTTCCGCAGCCCCCCCAACCTCCATGTGCCCCTGTGCCGTGGAGGTTTTTTCTTTCTAGCCCCGTGTGCATCAATTCTCCCGTGCAAGGTGATCGTGGTCTTGTCGACCGTCGGCCTATGCAAGGAGCAAGTCATGACTGCAAAAAAATCGCTTTTCTCGATGTTTGGGATAGGTGATGCGAAGGACGGACGCGTCTTTCCCGTGCACCAACCTGGCCGAAATACGCCCAGGGAAATCCCGTGGTACCGCTTCAAGGCTGAAATACTGCGCCCCATCTTGTTGTGGGACCAAGGCATCGGCTCGAAAAACCTGTACCTCCCCGGCCCTACCGCTGCCGGCAAGACCTCCCTGGTCGAGCAAGTCCTCGCAAGGACCGGCAAGCAGGTCTTCAAGGTCGGCTGCCACAAGCGGATTGAAATGGCTGACTTTCTCGGTCGTCTGACTATCAAGAAGGATGGTAGTACCGAGTTTGTCTACGGCGCCCTGCCGTTGGCCATGAAACTCGGTGGCGTATTGCTGATGGATGAGTCTGATCAGTTGTCACCAACGACCGCGATGGGGCTCGTGCCTATTCTGGATGGGGGAAGTGTCTATATCCCGGAAACGGGGGAATGGATCGACCCACACCCGGACTTTCGCGTGGCTGCTACCGGCAATACCGCAGGCCGTGGGGATGAAAGTGGTCTGTATCGTGGTGCAGAGCGTCAAAACGTCGCCTGGCTAACACGCTTCATCTTCGTGAAGGTTGATTACCTGAGCGTGGATGAGGAAGTTGAACTACTTCACCATATCGCCCCGGAGTTGCCCGAAGATATTTCAAGGGCAATGGCCAAGACGGCTTCCGAGGTCCGCAAGGTCTTTGTTGGCGCGTCCCTGGATGGCGAGCTGGAGACGGTCATCTCCACCCGGGATCTTCTGCAGTGGGCCCAGCTTACCGTGGCCTATTCGGGGGTCTCGGATTGCGACCCAATCATGGAAGGCCTGAACCTTGCTGTCTTGAACAGCTCGCCCCAACATGAAGTGGACGCGATTCGAGGCATCTGGCAGCGGATCACCGGCGAAGAGTAAGGGAGGACGACATGTACCGTGTTTTCCTGCACCCGAATCGGGAGGGTAACGGCCCTTCTTTTTGGGGGTTTGAGGAAACTGGACAGTCGTGCGATATCTTCTGGGGAAAGCTTGAAGGACCCTTCCAGACAAGATCCATGAAGTCTGGTTACAGTCCTGCAAAGGAATCCGAGAAGCTCGGCAAGGGTTACCGTGACGTGGGTTCCATGCCTGCCGATCAGATGCCCACTTTCTTCAACGCGGTTCCAAAAACCCGGAGCCAGCGTGAATGGGAGAGCTTGCCGTTGGGTACGATGGAATCCCGACTTGTCAGCGTTCTTCGGAACGTGCGGCAGGTAATTGGGCTGTCCAGCGTCCATCCTGATGACTCGAGGCCACCTGATAGGACGCCTTCCCATAGGCGTCCCATCAGGACGAAGATCAAGGCAAAGAAACTTGCCTGGATGTTCTAGACCCACCCCAACCTCCATGTGCCCTGTGCCGTGGAGGTTTTTTTCTTGCTCTGTGTCCATCAATCCTTGAGTGCAACGTCGGAGTCATCCCCTTGGATGGCGCGTATGCAAGGAGCAGTAAACATGCAGATAATCGACCACATTTTCAATGAGTCGAACCAGATCCTTTCACAGGTCTGGGTAGTTGACCCGGTCATCTCATTTACCTCCGGAACCGCTTCGGGTGGAGACGAGCTGATCGATTCTGAGTCCAAAGACGCGCTTCGCGTCGGCATCCAGATCTTGGATCCTGCGCTGCTGCGTCCCTTCGGACGGCATCGGCAACAGGTCCGGCGCCTTGCGGCTTCTTTGGGTACGGCGTTCATGGGTGGTTATGCCATTCCTGATTGCCATATCCAGGAGTTTCGCAACAAGGTGGCCGCAATCATCGAGAAGGCTATCGAAGAGAAAAATGACCTCCTCGAGCATATCGAAGCGCATATTCAGAAATGGGCGGACGCTCATCCTGATTTGCGCGAGGTTATCCTGGCCAACCGCCCCACGATGGAAAGCATTGAGAAGTCCTTTCGCTTCGGCGTAAGGATTTGCAAAGTGCTCCCGCCTGAGCCGGAATCCACCGGTGCCGACCCGCATAACTCGATTCACGAAGAAATTCGTGGCTTGCCAATGCAGATCGCCCGGGAAATCTCTCAGGATGTCGCGGACTCCTGGGTTGGGGACGAAGGAAAAGGCAAAACGAGCCAGCGTGTGGTCAGCCTCGTCAGGCGAATCCACAAGAAGGCCAAAGGCCTGTCCTTCCTGGACAAGAAGATGCAGTCCCTCGTGGACGTGATCGAAGGCGTGCTCTCCAGCCTGCCTCCGACCGGCCCCATCGAAGGTCTTCCCTACTACCAGCTGGTCGGATTGCTTTCAATGCTGAAGGACCCGCATCGGATTCTCGGGAACCAGGACGTCATCCTAGACATGCCTGAACCCGAACCCGATCCGGAACCCGTTGAGTCCAGTGCAGAAGAAGAGGCCGCGGCTCAGATCGAGCCTTTGACTCAAACGCCCGTCGAGAAGCCTGAGGTTGGCTTGCGCGTCGGCTGGATGTTCTAACCCACAACCCCTTTGTCGCCTTGTGCGCTTAGGGGTTTTTTATTGGCTGTTGCCGGCCGGTGAGGCCAGGCCATCGATTCCTGGAAAATTGTTGTCATCCGTTATACATGCGCACGATGCTATAATTTTCCTATGAACTGCCTTTGTCCTACGCACACGAAGACCGATGACTGACATGCGCCTGAGCGAACTGTACATGGCCCATCTGGTCGATGTCCGTAACGCATGCCACACGATCCAGCCCAGTTGCGTAAAGATCATCGCCAACCAACTGACGCCAACCCTGCCCGTGATGTTGGTGTCTTGGGACGGCATGATGAAAAAGGGGCATGCCGACCTGGGCAACACAGATGGAATCAATTGGGAATCCAACTACCTTGAAGTCGGCCCGACGACCCGGATTGAGTTGCCCCTCTTTAACGACATCGTTGAATTCGACAGATGGGTTGTCCGCGGCGCTTGTACGTTGGGGGCATGGGATGTCATCAGAAGCACGGTTCCTGAGCCTCTTGTCGCAGAGGCCGGGATCAACAAAGCTCTGCTCGAACCAGTCTGCGGGGACTTCAAGGCCGTGGATCACAGGGAATTGGTACGTCGCTTAGGACGCCCCGGCGGGGTAGTCTGGAAGTTCCGGCCAGTATTCGGGTCGCTTCGGGAATCATTGAAGAATGACAGCAGCCTCGATCACTGCGGCAAGCGCATCCCCACCTATCTGATCCCTTGCTACATCCCCATCACTGAAGGTTGCCCGACCGTGCAATATAGAATCGGTACTGAACGACGCGCGGTGGCGCGTCAATGCTCGGCGCTCTCGTCCGTTTCGATATAACCCAGAGGCGCGACCGCCGTTTGCAGGAAGCTCTTGCTGGCGACCTGCTCGTAGAGCACGGCGATCGACAGTTTCACATGGCGCGGCAACCGCTTCCAGTTAGCCTCAGATGGCGCAAATCCAGCCCATAAACCGTTGTTGACCATGTCCTGGTAAGCCGCCTCAACTGACTCGGCAAGCGTCGGCTTGTAGAAAAAATCCTCGGGTTCAAGGATCCCCGCCAACACGTATGCAGTAGCAACCGGCATTTCAAGGAAGTCTGCCGCCCGGCGGATCACATTCTTGTCGAGTCCTTTCGGGCCGTCCGATGACCGGTTTTCATTCAACAATGAACGCAGATAGGCGTAGGAGATACCGAGCTGCGCCGCTAACCCCTGCGGCTCCATGCCCTCTTCGTGCATTTTTCTGTACAGCATCCGCATCAGCGGAGGCGCCTCCGACTTACGTTCTCTGGGCAGGAGGGTTGGTTGAAAGGTACGGGGGCGCGGGATACCGCTCTGGGATGATTTGGGCTTGGCGACACGAGGAACACGCACGACCAGTTTCGTCACTTTCCCGGGCTTGTTGGAAGTCGACGATGTTGGGGGCGTTTTTTTCTTTGCAGTCGCACTATTCATGGGTGGTGTATCTGTATTACGTCAGCAGCCTCATTGATTCTAGCCAAGTACCCAGGACGTGCCAACAAATCGGAAGACCTGGATCGTCCGCTGGGAGTTGGTAATCTCGTGGATCGGTCCAAATATCGGCCGTTTCCGGGTTTTCACACTTCTTTAAAGGACCATGCACTCTGTATCATTTTCTCATTCAACTGCAACGGCCTAGACACCATGTTTTTGATGAAACCCTTCTCCTCGCTGCTCGGGATCGGGCTTTTGGTTTTCATTGGTTGGATCGCCATAGGCGGACAGCCGACCGTCCGGATCGAGCGCTTTTGCAGCCCAGTCTCCTGGACTGGAAACATTGTGACGAGCCTGTTTGAGCTTGGCGCTCCCAGCATTGTGCCATATATCTCGAACGGCTTTTCCAATACCGAGTATGGGTGCCGCTATGCAACCTGGCGGGTGCTGTACGAGAAGGATTGGGTGGCCGCTCAGCAGGCCCAGGCGGCGGAAATGCAGCAGCAGGAGCAGGAGCAGGAGCAGACGACTCCGCAACAGCTTGTCGCCCAGCCCGAACCCTTGGAAGTGAAGCAAACCAAGGCAAAACATAGCCACAAAGAAGGAGCACCCAAATAATGATCTCTGAAGAATTCGCCGGCAACAAACGTGCCTATGCCTATGTCGGAGGCATGCTTAACCAGGTCTGGCTTGCCGGAATCGTTGGCAAGGTTTATGCAAGAGAAAAGCCGATCTCCTTCGACCTGATGCAAGTCGAGAACGAAAACCTCGCAATCCGGGTTTACCTCAAGAAGGGCGACTACCTGCCAGCGGACGTGCGTCCGGGTATGCCCGTGAAGGTTGATGGCCACATCTACGGCCGGGTGAACGCAGACACTAAGGAACGCGAAGCCTTCCTGCAGGCGCTCCGCGTCAGCCGCCCTACCCTGCTCGACATGCCGGGCGAACTCGCCTGGAAAGCATCGGTTGATGGCATCAACGGACGTAGCTGGCCCCAGGGGGCGAAAGTTACTGACGTCAAACCCGAGTTGTCCGACCCGAACCTTGACGATGCCAAGGAAGAAATGGCCATCAATGCCAGCGAAGGTGCTGAGACCCAGTTCACCGGACCGGTCAACCTGTTCCAGATCGCCTCCGGCAATGAAGGCGACGACGTAAGGCTGTTTCGCGACCGCTTGAAGCTGCGCAAGGCCGCCAACGTCGTGCGCGTGGCCGGGATTGTGCAGGCATTCTTCATGGCGCTAGACTCCAACGGCAAGCGTGAGGACGACACTCTGATGATTCTCCTGCGCCAGTCCGGCGGCGAGGATTCGTGCATCCCTGTCCGGGTGTATGGTAAGGCGGCGCGCGACTTCTACAAGTCTATTAAGCGGGGTGTTCCCGTCTATTTCATCGGGCGCTACGAAACCAAGGTGAAAGTCATCAAGTCTGCGGAAACCGCCGGCGAGGCAGACGAGATCATCACCTACCCCTACGTTCGGGCCAACTCGATCCGCACTGCGACGCAGTACGAGATCCAGAAGGTTCCGGAGTGGGCAGTCGACCTGGCTCGCCAGATGTCTGCCGCCCGCTTCCAGAACGAAGCCAGCTCGACACGTCCGGAAAACTCGCCCTCAAAGGAAGCGGATGCTAAAGTAACGGCCATGCCTCGCAGGCGAGTCGTGCCGGCTGGGTCGAGCGACATTGCCAGTGATGTCGCAGCACTGAGTGAAATGGAAAAGAGCTGAATGAAAGATAACTACATCGAAGCCCGCGCTGCCGAAGGATTGGATGGCTTGGTTTCGAAATTCCGTGATCTTGGCATCAATATCGTCGGTGCGACCTGCATCCTGAGCCTTGATAGCGGAAAGGTCGTAACCCTCTCAGGCGGGCGGAAGGATGTATCAAGCATCTCCTCCGTGCTGGTGGGGATGCTTGCCACGGTCGAAATGCTGGAATCGATCAAGGTGGAAGACAAGGAAACGGAAGAACTGGTTTCTCGCCTCAAGCAATCCGTCTCGCACTACGTCCATGCCATCGACGCGAAAGTCGCAAACAGTTCGTCTACGCATATGCAGACGCCTGATTCGTCGGTGCACTAAGGTTTCTGTTGCTTGCCGGCCCTTGCGGCCGATCTGGTAGACAGCTTCCTGGCCTCTCGAACAACAAGATCGTTGTAGTCCATCAGCTGCTGGACAGCTGGGCGCACGTCGTTGGCGTACCAGCGTCGGATGGTTGGCTCGCTCACGCCCATAATAGCCGCGAGACTGTAAATATCCCCTTCTTCGACATGGAGCCTCTGTCGCCATTCGTCGACGATCTGGGACATCTTCTTTTTGCCGAAGAGTTTCAAGCCTTGCTCATACTTGCGATTCCCTGCCTTCATGAGCGCTTCGACATTCTCCATGGCCCACGATGGCACGGTTTTGGTCCGACCGTATTCCCAACTGCTCAACCGCGGCACTTCCACATTAATAGCATCGGCAAATTCAGGCTGCGTCATTCCTAAAGCCTTGCGGACCTCAATGATTCGCTTCTGGTCTTTGGATAATTTTTTCTTTTTTGGCTTCGGCTTGGCAATGATGGGGTTCGCAACATCGATCTCCATGCCCGGGACAACGTGTATCCCGGCCATCAGGCCATTGCGCCGTGCTGGATTCCTGCGGGAAGAGATGTCGGCCTTCGCCAGGGCGCCTTCGATTTTTGCAAGGATTAACTTGCGGTCGGTCTGATCATGTGGACTTTCGCCCCCGTTTTCCCAATAGGGGCCAAAATAGTCGACAAGCTGCTCATCAACATTCTCGTTGGCTGCCGCTTTGAGCATCGAGGGCAAATGGGGTGTCGCGCGCTTCTGCCAAAGGAGGTTTCGCGCGAGATTCCGCGCATAGGTCGTCAGGATCGGGTAAATGGACCGGTTTCGGTCATACTCGATCGCAATCTTGTTCACTGTGAAAAACCACAGTTGATGCACCAGGTCACCGTCCTCGTCGGTGACGCCAAGCTCATAAGCCACCGCTTTCCCAATGCGGGAAACGGTTGGATACGTGGCGCGCGCCAATGCGTCTTCATCAAGACGTCTGTCTTGAAAATCGATGATGGCCCGCTCAAATTTGTCCCGGTCGGAGCCAGTCTGCGTCCCAGTCAAGAAAGCCTTTCCTCAAGCTTCGAGATGTTCAGGTGGATGATGCCATCGATCGCAGCGCGGCTGTCTTCCGGCATCTCCACGGCAGAGACCATGGCCGCCATGGACACCAGTGCCACGGCAACTGCATCATAGGTCGATTCAACGCTGTCGAATGCTTCGATCACCGCTGATTCTACTCCCTCTGGCGTCAAGTTCTGGCCGACGGCATCCGCGACTTCGATGTTCATGCATTCCATGCCAGCCTGAACGAGGACCGGCAGGTTGTCCTCCTCTTCCTTCTTCTTGACGCCAAACAATGCCTTGATCGAGGCAAGAGAATCAAACTTCTCCTTCAACAAGGGTAGTCCCATTTCATCGCTCCTATGATTTCAACACATCGCCCCCAACGACCAGGTAGCTAGCCTTGTCGCTGGCCTTGAACTTGATCCGCGGATGCTTCGCGGTTTCGATCCATGCGCGGTCTTCGTCCGTCATCATGTCCTCGACCACCTGGTCGCGCCTGATATAGACAAAGCCATCTTTGGGGTTGTCGAGGTACTGGACCATCCCCCCGTCGAATGACGCATGGATCCTTGCCAGGGCCTTGGTTACCGTTTCGGGAACGATGATGGGCGCTGGTTCGTTCGTGGATTTCTTGTTCTTCTCGGTGGCCTGCATCAAAAGCTGCAGACTCTTCATGGGGTGGTCCATCTGGCCCAACAGTTCCTTGGACACCACGGGACTGTCGGTGACCTTGCCCTGACGTTTGGGTTTCGAAGGCTTGGGCGCCGGGTCGACCGCTCGATCGCCATTGGCGCTTTGTATCGGCGTTTCAACTGCAGGTTCAGTTGATGGCCCGGAAGTACGGGCCGGCTCCGTGCCCGCGTCAGTGTCTACCGGCTTGCCTGCCGCCGGCGAAAACAGCGGCTCGACCTTGGTTGGTTCAAGTCGGCTGTCAGGGTGTTTGTCGAATCTGGACAGGACGTGATTGCCGAGCTTCAGAATGATGACGGCGGGAACCGTGACGGAATAATCTGGGTTCCGGGGGTCATTGAATGTGACCTTGAACAGAGCCTTGGCATGAGAGTATTTCTTGCCCTTGTGAGTGGAGTACAGGATGCCTTGTTCTTCAAGGGCCTGCATGAGCATGTCGGTAATCCGGTAGCGCCCATCCTTCATGCGCGAGGACTTTTCGGCGGCGCGTTCATTGCCCATTGCCTTGGCTATGGCATGCCTGGTTTTCTCCTCGAACAGGTAGAGGAACGCGCCATTCTTGTAACCGATCCTGTTGTCACGGTCTTGCCCGTTGATGGAACCTGGGGCTGCGATCAAATCTGTAAACACCTGCCAGATGAGTTCATTATCGGTCGGTTGCTCGGCCAGTTCTTTCCATGCTTTTGCAATGTCCGGGATGCCTTCCTCGGTCGAGGCCCGTACGTCTGCCGCGATCAGCAGGCTCATGATGGCGCGCACCCGGTCTGACGCATGGGTCGGCAGGTAACTCGGATGGTGGTAATGGGACACCGCCAGCAGCAGGTCGGTTCGGTCTTCGGGATCCAGCCGCCACGTTTCCGGCGTCCTGGCAAGCATCAAGCCCGACACCATGTCGTGGTCCTGCCTGAACTCCTTCAAATTGCCGTCAATGTCTGAGTAGCACTCGATCTTGCCGATGTCATGGGCCATGGCCAGGACAGGGATAAGGGGATCGTTACGGTCAAAAACATATTCCGGGTCAGTAAGCGGGATGCGTAGCTCACCCTTTACGGCCCTCTCGCCATCGTAAGCCCATGTTTCGGCCAATTCGAGGGTCACCTCGGCGACGTGCAATGCATGATTGAATAGCGGGATACCGCCGTGCCCGCCTCGGACTGGCGCAGCAGGGAGATCGTGATGGCGCGCATAGATCTGCAGGCAGGCCTCGAAAAGCTTGGCATGGGCCGGGTGCTTCAATTTGGCTACCTGATACCAACGGCTCAGTCGAGTTTCATCTTCCTCGAGTGAGGTGCCGTTGATACGGTCCGGTGGACCGATCCCGACAGGAAGCGTGCCCATGGAAATGCTGAGGCCTCTGTTTTGCGTCCCCTTGATGTTGGAGATTGTCGCGCGTCGCCCAATGTAAGACAGAAGAAAGACGGCACCGAAGCCAACCAATGCTGCTGCAATGGCGCTAGTAAACGAGACTGCAGCTTTAGATAGGCCGGCGAACGGTTGCCTCGAAGCGACGGTCAAGATCACCCACCAGGTACCGGTGACCACGACGACGCTCTTGAGGAGAGGGTTCTTGACCATACTCAGGCACGGGGCGGCGAGTCAATGCAGGGCAACCGCTTCGATAAATCCTCGTCCCATTACCGGCGCACACTTTCCAGAATGGCCTGCTTGATACCCTTGCGGTACTGGCCTCTGCCCTTCGCGCGCATGTATGTCGTGACGGCGCCATGGAGCAATACGCCGCGATCGCCCCCATAGACGAACTTGCAGCCGTTGATGGCGGCCGCGATGATGTGCTCGCCGATATCGGTATCCGTAAGAACGTTGGCCAGGCGCGAAACATAACTAAAGTCGTCTTCGTCAGTTTGGAAACCGCACCAGTCATCGGAGACATCGGTGTCCATAGAGACGAACGGGACACCGCTGTCCGGGAAATCAGGCAGGCCGGCTTCGAGTACGACGTCCCGAAACATGGACGGAGACACTTCGATATTAAAGCGAGGCGCCAAATTGGTATACAGATCCGAGGAAACGCTGGTCAGCCAGTAGTAAGCGTCCATGCGAGTGCCGACATCCTGGTTTTTGAGATCTTCCTTGGCGCGCTCGAGGATAAGCGACCAGAGGGCAGCAGCTACTTCGATGGCATCTTCCGGGCAGGAGACTTTGGCCAGCCAATGGAACTGGCTGTTATTGGTGCCCTCAATGTGATGTACAGTCTTATTCATACCACCCTCCTCTGATTGATAAAAAGCACAGCCCCTTTGATCTGTGCTTGGCGGATGGATGGACTCTGCGGGATATTTTCCCGTGTGTCAAGTGTTGTTTTCCCTCATGTACAAGGGAACTATTCCCGTTTGTAAGTTGAAACCCTCCCGCTGTTGTATACTTATGACGATAGAAACTCAGGGAGACTGCCATCTAAGTGGCAGCATAGCTACCTCGGTTACGGAAATAACATCACAACAACCAACCAGTTGAGTAGGCGATGAGTAAGACAGTGTTCTTGGTGGACGACCACGACGTCCTGCGAAAAGGGTTGAGGGAACTGCTCGAACTCCACGATTTCGAGATCGTCGGCGAAGCCCGAGACAGCCAGGAAGGCTTTGACGGGATCATGGAACACCACCCGGAAGTGGCGGTAATTGATTTAAACCTGGAAACACCTGGGGCCGGTATGCACCTGGTCGATGATCTGCGCAGGAAAACCCGGACCAAACTCGTGGTTTACAGCTACCGGGAAAACATCCACACGATTTCGCATGCCTATGAACTGGGGGCGGATGCATACGTGCCGAAATCCAAGGATCCCAGTGTTCTGATCGATGTCATCAATCAGGTATTGGAATCGAACCAGCCTGTCTATATCGACAATGCCCAGAAGAAAATCGCCGAGTTTGTTGCGGGACAGACGTACAAATCCCCAATGGAAGTCCTCAATGAGAAAGAGTTGATGGCATTCAAATTACTGGCTGAAGGCCTTACGAATGAGGAGGTCAGCGAGGCGCTCGAAATCAGCCCAAAGCGGCTGTCCAATATGATCACCGACATCAAAGGCAAAATCGGCTGCGACCGAGGGCAATTCACGAAAGTTGCGTTGCTCTACGACATCATTGCAATTGAGTAGCCATGGTCTTGGTGTCTTCCTGGTAAATCGGGATGTGAGCGCGAATATACGTCCCTTTGCCTGGCGCTGACCGCAAAAAGAACACACCAGATAGCGACTCCACGCGGTCCTTCATTCCGCGCAATCCCCGCCCTTTTGCCTTTCCAACGGATGGGTTGAATCCAAGTCCATCGTCCTGGATGGTAAGTGTTGCGACCTTCTCGTCGGCATCCAACGTTACAAGCACATGATCTGGTTGAGCATACTTGGCGACATTGGTAAGCGCTTCCTGAGTGCACCGGTACAGGCAGGTCTTAATTGCCATTGGCAATTCCTCCACTTCTTTGCTGACTTTCGAGCTAAATTCCACTGTCTGCATCCTGGTTTTCCATGTCTTGACGAGTTCGTGAATCGATTTTTCAAAACCTAGCGTTTCAATCTCGTGTGGGTGTAGTGAATCGATAATGTTCCTGACGGCGCTGTGCAATCCATTACACGATTCAAGAATGTCGTCGGTCTTCGCCAACGTTTTTACGCGCCCCTTGGAAAGGCTTTTGATTGTGCTGGCATCCACCCGAATCTTTACGATCTGCTGGCCGATATCGTCATGTAATTCCGCAGCAAGGTGCGCCCGTTCATGTTCTGCAGCCCTCGAAAAACGTGAGAGCATTCGTTCTTTTTGGACGCGCATTTTCTCTTGGTTATCGGCTCTTAATTCAGCTTCAATTCTTTGTGCTTTCGNCATGTTGTTCTTTTCGATTTCCATTGACATATCCAGTAGGCCTTGATGTAGATCGTCAATTTCGTCCATGAAGAAAATGTTTTTGCGCATGACCAGGCGACGCATGAATTTCTGCATTCCCTCCTGCCTGTATTGGTTCACTGCTTCTGTCAGAAGTCTTATCTGTTTCGCCTTTGAGATAACAATCAGGTAAATTAGCATAATCGCAATTACCATCCCAACTAATCCAACGAGCGTCAGATAACGAATGTTGTATTTGACGATGCTGGTATTGGTGGGGCCAAGCTGCGTAACCGACAAGGTAACGTGTTTCGGGAGTTTGAACGACGGAACATCCAGTTTGATCTGTCCAATCGGGATGTTTTCTTGACCCAATGACAACCGTATTTTCCCTGTTTGCGATATGTTAGTGATGAAGCCATTGACGTCCGAGATGGTAATCATCAGGGCGTCCTTCTTGGTTTTTTTTGCCATCACCGGAATTGCGGTAATTAAAAAACAGCGATTTGGAATTTCGCAATAGATATTATTTGCCGGGGCAGCGATAACACCGAATTTCGTATACGGTTCTGCCCTGCGCGCTATCTCCTGATTTCCAATGAATATGTCGTTCTCTGTTTCTGACCGGCGAATGATTATCGACTCAACATCGAGAAAGTATATTGAACTCCCCGATACCATAGCCGCAGCGCGAGCTTCAGCGACTTTATTCTTTGGCGCTTCCAATAAGGTTTGGATTTCTCTGGTGTCCGCTATAAGCAAGGCAATAGATTCCTGTTTTGACATCCATTCTGAGAATGCAAAATCGATAATTGATTCGATCCTTTCTTTAAATACCGCTTTCTCATTGTTTTCGATGACAGACATCGAGCGCTGGCTGGTGAGTATCCAGACGACTAGCAGGAGCACAAGAATGACGGCGACTGCCAAGCCGATCTTGTTGGACAAATTCAGCCTTGGCTTGTACCAGGTTTTGGAGCTTCGGTTGGTGTTTTCCATCCTGTAATATGGTCTGCGTTCCCGTTCGCAGCGCCAGGGCTGCGTTGGTAATGAGGCTCAATCGTCCAGCTCACCCGCCATTCTCGCCACCGCTAGAGGGCGTTTTTGGCACGGTGCTGGAGTTTTGATTGCCCCCCCTTTTCTCATAACTTAATCTAGGTTCGACAGTTGATACCGAAACCCCGTCGCGAGACGGCTCAGTATGGGGACCAACCCGAGTACGGGCCGATCGACCTTGTACAAGAGTACCAAAACACCCTACTCGGATTGAACACCACAATTCGATATATCGACTCGAGCCTCGAACTGTGCAACCGGCTCCTCGATATCTCCCAGCCGAATGCGCCCGGTCGAGTGCTGATCGTATGGTGGAAGACCGGAAAGCACCCGCACCTCAGCCCCGTCCCGGTGGTTCTAAAAAAATCTTGGATCCCCGGAAAGAAACAGAAAGCCAAAGCGAAATTGGATGATAACCCTCTGGCGTCTGTTCCCAAACGAGACGTGCGGCACAAAGATTGGTATCTCGAAAAGGTTTCCGTGCGTGGCCTTAAGCTAAGGGCCAAACAAGGCGGGGCGTTTGCAGAAAGCTATGAAACGACCTCCGCAATTCTCGGAATTACTAAGGAATTACTCGAGCAACGTGAATTCATTTTGACCAAGGCAAGGCTGGCACGAAGCCAACTAGACAAAATCCTTAGCTTCAGGAAATCTAAATCCGAGGAATTGTTCGAACGGCTCCGCCAATTCTTCGTTTTGTTCACCCATGACTGATTTGCAGACTGCGGCCATGCGTTTTTGCTGCCCTACACCGGTGCACTGATCACTACCGATGTCAGCTGTGGTTTATCCAATCAATTAGCAGATTATTATCCGTAGTTTGTAATTACACGTTCTCTGGACTAATTGTTTCGATGAATTCCCTAAAAACATTAACCAACAACATCAATGTTTCACGACTCGATCCATTGCCGAGTCCGATTGAATTGCAATCGCGGTATTCGGCACATGAGGACGACTTAGAACTGGTTTACGGTTTCCGTGAATCAATCAAAAGGATTCTCAGGCGTGATGACAAGCGTCTGCTGATAATTGTCGGACCCTGCTCAATTCATGATCCGAAGGCCGGTATTGAATACGCGAAACGATTGCGCGCCATTTCAGATCAAATTTGCGGCAATTTCCTAATCGTCATGCGCTCCTATTTCGAAAAGCCGCGAACCAGTCTTGGATGGAAGGGCTTGATCAACGACCCCTATTTGAATGGGACATTTCAGGTGGATGAAGGGTTAGGAATTGCCCGGCAGTTCATGATCGAAGTCACCCGAATTGGGCTACCTCTGGCTGCCGAAGCATTGGACCCAATTGTTCCTCAATATATCGGCGATCTCGTCTCGTGGTCCGCAATTGGTGCACGAACCACTGAATCGCAAACCCACCGCGAAATGGCGTCCGGACTTTCCTGCCCGGTCGGATTTAAGAACGGGACGGATGGTGATGTAGATATCGCCGTTGGCGCTATTGAATCCGCCAGACACCCTCATTCGTTTCTTGGGATCGACAGTGCCGGACGATCAAGTATTGTCCGGACGGTTGGCAATGAATATGCGCACCTTGTCCTTCGTGGAAGTGATTCTGGACCTAATTACGACAGACACTTTGCTGACGACGCGGCCGCCGCTATGTCCCGGCGCGGACTGACTCCACGAATCCTGATTGATTGTTCCCATGGCAATAGTGGAAAGAACCCCAGTGTTCAGCCTGTTGTCGCACGGAATGTGATTAACCAGGTTCGTGCCGGCAATGAATCCATTGTCGGCCTGATGTTCGAGAGCTTTCTTGAACCCGGCAATCAGCCATTTGGTTCGGATCCGGCAGGTTTGCGTTATGGATGCTCGATTACCGACCCCTGCCTTGGCTGGGATCAAACCGAGCAACTACTGCTTGAATTGGGCGCGAGCCTCTGATTACATGACGCGATCCCCAACCTATGCCCCGTGGCGCCGTGCCAATTACGGCAAAGCGCTCGTGTTCTCGGTCCTCGGGATCGTCGGACTTTATGGCGGATACCGTGGCCTGATTGACTGGAGGATGGCTACCGGAATTGGACTTGTCCTCCTCGGTCTTGGCTATGCCCAGTTTCGGCGTGGGCGAACCCGGCAATTCGGGAAGGGATTCGAGAGACGTTCCCTGGCCGCGGCCGGAGACGTGCTCAGAAGTTCCGGCCTGCGTTTTGAGACAGGACGATTGGTCCGTGGGATTGGGGATGTCGACCTGATCGTCACGAATGGACAAAGGCGGCGCATCACAGTTGAAATCAAATCGTTTGTTCATTGGCGGCAATTTGGTCCACTCAAAGGCCGGCGGGAATCAAAGGCCCTTCGCCAGGCTGCTTCGCAGAGGCTGGCGATCGGAGCGGATAGAGCCGTGGTGTGGTTACCGCAAGGTAGGCCCTCCATGCTGCAGGTGATTTTTGGATGGGTCGGAAACCAGGATGTGACCGTGATCTTCGGTGAAGCGCGGAAGCTCGCTCGATGGATCTCTCTGCTGCGGTAGACGAGATGAAAAAGAACGCCGGGCGATTTTGCTATTCGCGATCGAACGGTCCAGTTTGCAATAATGGACGCGCGAAGGCGTCTGCGGGCGATGGGGTTAAGGCCAGTTCGAGTAACGAAGGGAAGGCAATGAAGTTCATGAGCACAGAATTGAGGCATGGAACGCCACAAGCCCTGGTGGTGGCACTGGTACTCGTCAGCCTGATTGCCAGCTCCGGAGCACGAGCCGCGCAAGCCATTGTCGGCAGCTGGTACACCGACTTACAAGATGTCCATATAACCACTACATTTCTTGACGATGGCACCTATTTCGAGGCGGCTGATTACGCGGCTGACGTTTCCCACACCGGCGTCGAGTGGGGGACGTACATCTGGAACGAGGCCACCGGCGAAGTGACCGCCATATCGCAAGGCGACACCAACGGCGACTGGGGTTTGGCTAACGATGTGAACGGCACGCAGTATGTGACGAGAACGGGCAATACCGTGTCACTCACACAGCCCGGTTGTGCTGGCTGCACGGACATCAGTGCTCAAATCATCGTGCACCCTGCAAACTCGATTGTAGGTACTTGGCTGCTGCCTGCAGCAAATGGCGCGGGGACGCTATCGTTCTTCTCTGACGGTACCTACATGATGGGCCAAGGTGGCGTCAGTGATGCATTTGGTCAGCCAGGCGTAGAGCGAGGAACTTATACCTGGGACTCCATTACCGGGCAACTGATTGCCACCTCTGTGATCACGGACACGAACGGGGAATGGGGACTGTCCAATCCGCAAGGATTGCTTACGGCCACGCTTGGGGCTGGTGGCAGCT
Source organism: Thiobacillus denitrificans DSM 12475 (assembly GCF_000376425.1). Taxonomy (GTDB): domain Bacteria; phylum Pseudomonadota; class Gammaproteobacteria; order Burkholderiales; family Thiobacillaceae; genus Thiobacillus; species Thiobacillus denitrificans. The sequence continues at coordinate 21,044 of NZ_AQWL01000017.1, forward strand.
TGTACGCGTCCGAGTCAGGTAATTTTATCGGAGTGTTTCTGGCCGCGCCCGCGCCTGTCCCTGAACCTGCAACAAGCGGCATGCTGTTGGCGGGTCTTGGACTGGTTGCCACGATGGCATGGCGCATGAGGCCGGCGCATTTGGCCGCGCGTAGCACTTAATTGCGCTTCCCTTAATGCGATTGGCGAGTCGCAGCCAAAGGCCGAGAGAAATCGTCTGGATCTGGCTTGGGCCATTCTGGATAGTCCGTGTGGATCGTAATCGATCGGTTATGCTCAGGAGCTCTCGGCCGGGCGTCAGTCGTCCGCGGTCTATTCATCCTGTTGCGTAACACCCAGCCTCTCCTTGCTCAGCTCTGACTGACAGGCGTTTTTTCTTCTACCGGGCGCCAGGCGCTCGGCGGTTCGTACGGTCCGTCTATGGCGTCGAAGAATTCTGCTTTCTGAATCGTGGGGCTTCGATCCACCGTGAGATCGCATACAATCGCCTGCGGCAACAGAGGAAAATCAAGCGATATGGGTGCCCTACAAGGCTAATGAAAAATACCGAATCGGTTATCGGAGGAGGTCGCGATGAAGCGTTTTCCCTCATCCAGGAGATCGTCAGCGACTTCGAGTCATTCCGTACGCGCTTCGTGGAGCCGTCTTATCTCGAGTCCCAGGCACGTGTAGATTTCATCGACAAGTTCTGGATTGCCCTCGGCTGGGACGTGCGCCACACCGAGCAACGCAACCCCTATATGCAGGAGGTTCGCGTCGAGGCCAGCCAGCCAAGCGAGACCGGACGGAAGCGTCCGGATTACGCCTTCTACCTGGCCCCCGAATTCCGGGAACCCAAATTCTTCGTCGAGGCAAAGCGACCCGGGGTCGATTTGAATGATCCCAACCATTTGCTGCAATGCATCCGCTACGGATGGAACGCCGGCCTACCGCTGGTGATACTCCACAACGTCGCCGAGTTGCTGGTTGTGGATTCGAGGTTTCGTGCCGATGCAGGTTCGGTCGGGCAGCGTGTAGTTGCCAAATTTGACCTTCCGTCGCTACGCGACGATACGACCTTCGACAAACTGTATTTCCTCCTTTCGCGTGAAGCGGTGGGTGGAGGATCACTGCACGCATTTGTGGATGCGCTGCCGACATCCCGGCGCAGGCCGTCTCAGCATGGACTGTTCAAAGGCGGCTACCGAGCCATCGACATTTCGTTCTTGGAAACCCTGGAGGAATGGCGGGAACAGCTTGCGCGCTCCCTGAAAAACCGGAATTCCTGGCTGGATGGCCCATCGCTTACCGAAGTGACCCAGCGCGTTCTCGATCGACTGGTGATGTTGCGGTTTCTGCAAGACAAGGGGATTGAGACCCGCATCGGGATTGAGACGATCGCCCAGAAGGGCGCGTCGTGGGGGAATTTCCAGAGCGCCTCGCGCCAGCTCGACTCCATCTACAACGGAATCGTCTTCAAGCATCATCCCCTGATCGATGGCACTAAGCTCGACGTGGACGACGCTTCGTTTCTCCAGATCTGCGACGAACTCGACCCGCGGTCGTCGGAATACGATTTCGTACAGATCCCGATCCAGATTCTTGGTTCGATCTACGAACGCTTCCTCGGCAAGGTCATTGTCACCACCGACAAACGCGCCAGGATCGAGGATCGCCCTGAGGTACGCAAGGCGGGCGGGATTTACTACACCCCCACCCACATCGTCCATTACATCATCGACGCCACGCTTGATCCGCTGGTGGCCGGCAAGAGCTTCGGCGAAATCAAGAAGCTCCGGATCATCGACACGGCATGCGGCTCCGGTTCTCTCCTGATAGCTTCGTTCGAGAAGCTGATCATGGCCTCTGCCGAGTGGTTCAACAAGAACCCAGACAAGGCGCGTGCGGCGGGGTGCATCCAGACCGAAAGCGGAGACTGGCGCCTGTCTCTCGCCCAGAAACGCGAACTGCTGGTCAGCTGCATCTACGGTATTGATCTTGACCATCAGGCTATCGAGGTCGCCCAACTGTCGCTGTTCCTGAAATTGCTGGAGGAGGAATCCGCCACGTCGACGAGCCTCGGACAACGTGAATTCGAGCAGGCATTGCTGCCGTCTCTCACGTACAACATCATCAATGGCAACGCGCTGATCGATGTCGATTTCTACGATGGGGATCTTTTGCCCAAGAACGACCTGGCGCTGAAGCCAATTCCGCTCAAGAGATCCTTTCCTAAGGTGTTTGAGGACGGCGGGTTTCATGCAGTGGTCGGTAACCCGCCATACCTCTTCATCACCGAGATCAGCGAGGAAGAGAAGGGCTACTTCCAGAGGCGGTACAAAACCACAGAGTACCGCTTTGATATCTACGGCCTTTTCATCGAGCGTGCCGCGACCGAGATTCTTCGGCCAGGCGGCCGACTTGGATACATCATCCCCCACACCCTGCTGGCCAACGACTCTTTTGAAAAAGCACGCAGGCTGTTGCTGTCAGTGGGCTTCATCGACCAGGTGGTCGATATCGGGCCTGGTGTTTTCCAGGGGGCCAGCAACGAAACGATGGTGTTCATCTACGAGAACGCCAAACCCGGTCGACGTCGCACCCAGGTATGCGTCACGGAATCCAAGAACTTTCCCAAGCCGGCCAAGAGCTTCGTGTTGAAGCAAGATCTGTGGGAGAAAAACCCGAAGGCTGCTTGGCTTGTTCACGTCGATGCGGATGCCGCACAGTTCCTGAAGGTCATGGACGCGGCCAAACGGCGCCTCGGTGATCTATGCACGGTCAACCAGGGGCTACGCACCGGCGACAATGCGAAATACTTGTCCACCGCGGAAATGAAAGGCGGCAAATGGGAAAGGGCCGCCGGCGGCGCGGAAGTTCAGCGCTACCAGCCGATACAAGACGGGCTGTGGGTTCTGTACGATCCAGCCCTGCTCGACGCACCGCGCAAGCGCGCGCTGTTCGATCGCCCCGAGAAAATCGTAGTCCAAGAGATCCGAAACATCAGCTTATCTCAGCGGATCGTCGCAACCCTGGACCGGCAGCGGACGTTCTGCCTGCAATCAACCAACGTGATCGGGCTCAAGCCCGGCATCGATGTCGATCTGCGTTTCTTGCTCGGAGTGGTCAACTCCGCCGTGATGAACCACTATTTCCGCCTGCGGTTTCCAGCAAACAATCACATCGCCTCGAACCAGTTGGCGGCCCTTCCAGTGCCTCTGTCGACGCCGGCGGAGGAGAAGAGAATCGGTGCGCTCGTCGACGCGGTCATCAGCGCGACCGAGCAGTTACTTCACAGCATGTCCGAACATGAGAGGACAGCCTTGAGGAACAGACTCGGCGCCCTTGAGGAACAGATCAATCGCGCGGTATGCAACTTGTTCGGGGTTCAACAACCCGAATAACGCACGTTGGCATACAGCCCGGCCTGACAGGATGGGCTTCATGGGCAAGAGTGCCATTTCGGCCCAGAGGCCTTTCGCTGCTGGATGCTTTCAGCCGTCTGCACCCTAACCCTGCATCTAAAGAAGAAATGGAGGATGAAGCCATTCAATTTCTTATGCAGCAGATGATGATTGGCCGGGCCGCTGCAAATTCCTCCTTACATTGTTGAGTAGGGCCGTCTGCCATGATTCTCGATTCTTACCTTGTAAAGCGAGCCGGTGTTTCGCCGTCTGAATTATCGCTGCTATGGCAAAACTACATTCAGACCTGGATTTGCGGGAGTCGAATTCGCAATAGAGATTGCTCTGAAAAAATCAGCCTGACCCTCAATCTGGTCGGCCAGCACATTCCGACCCATGAGTAGGAAGCCCTCGACGCACGCCTGGGCGGAGGCCTCGATTTCGATGGGGACCTTCTGATGATGCCCGCCTAGCAAGGCTAGGGGCCGTTTGCGTTTGCGTTTGGAATCGTGCATCATATTTCCAGCGCACTTTCCGGTGCGTGCCTGCCCACATGGCGAATACCGTTCGCGGTACGGACAATCAGATCACACTCCCTTTTGTTCGCGGGATTCTCGGAAGTGGGCACCGAATTCTCCGCGGCTTGAAAGGGGTGTTTCATGAAGCTCATTCCAACGACCGCCACCGCTGTCGAAAAACTCAAGACCACCGCAAAGGGCATCAAGCACGCCTCGGACCTCACACACCAGGAAGCGCTTGAACGCGCTGCATCGGAAGCTGGCTATGAATCTTGGTTCCACGTCCTGTGGTGCGCCAAGCAAGGTGAAAAGAACAACCACCATTTTGAGTTGCAAGTGAACCCTGCAAGCGACGAAGAGATGGGAAACCACATCGCCATGATGGAGTCTGTGATAGCAGAGCATGACGCTGTTTCCGTAATAAACCATCCAGCAAAGGGCGACGTATTCCATCACGTCGAGATCGATGGCATTCATTTCCTCGGCTGCGTAGACAGCGGAGGACCATACATCGCGAAGAAAAGACCAAGCAACATCGGGGGCTACGAGGACGATGTCTCGCTTGGCGTATGCAAGATTTACCGCACCCGTCCACGGTATCTGAAAGAAAGCAACGCGAAGGAATGGGCGATATGCAAATATGACCCACTCCAACCGCGGATCAATCTTCGGGAACTGTCCGAAAACGCAATCAAGAGGCTCGCGATGGAGTTTGGGATCGGCGCGCCCGCCCTGGGGATCGAGGGAACCATTGGTGATCACTCGCCGCCATGGATGGGGGGCTCGTTTTACGTCCTCCCGTCAAGGTTCTACGTGAGCCCGGCCTTCATCAGTCTTGTGCAGTGGGCAAACGCCCACCCCCGAAAAATCAAGACCTACAAGACAAACAGCTACCTCGGGGATTGGGCAACAGCGGCCGTAGCGGCCAGGGAGACCTAATCTATGGACGCCGTCTTGACTCGAGGTTGGGGCTGATTCGACTTACTAGAGCGCTTTGCCTCCGAGTTGTCGCCAGACATCGTTCAAGTGTTGGCGATATTCGAACGTTCCGAATGTGCAAGTCAGGACTGTTGCACTCGGATTGATGGAGTGTTCGATCAATTCGGCCAATAAGGTTTCCATATCGAAATCAGCCTCTTTGATTGAGGTATTCCAATTGGCTTCTGCATTGGCGCCAATACTGAGGATGTATATCTGTTCATCCGAGGCGAGCCAGTTATCAGCCGAACCACGAAAGTATCCAGCTTGATCGGCGAAACTTTTGAGGGCGGCCAGGCTGTTGGCTGATCGATCGAATAGCATCAAGCCCTGCTCCGCACCCTCCATAAGATGGTTCATTTCCTCGCGTTGTCGTTTCTGTGCACTGTTCACTGAAACAAGCTGTTCAGCCATCGAACCAACAAGCTCACTGAGTTCTTGCGGGTCGGTCCTGGCTGAGATTCCTTCAACAGCTTCGCGGTACATGGCAGGCGTGAGTTCACGCCATTGGCCTTTAGCAACCTCTATCAAGCGCTTCGCGCCAGGGAAATTACACTCGACGGTAAGACGTCCATCTTCTTGAACCCATCCGGAGACTTTGAAGTCGGTTGAGCCAATTTCCTTATCTTGCGAAAGCATCATGGCCGCATATCGCATCATGACATTTGAAACTTCATCAAAGGCCTTTTGATCGAGGATTTGAACAAAATCCATGTCAACTTCACGGCCGGTTTTTGCGGTCGCGAGATCAAGCATGCCTGTCGAATCGGCTGCATGGTAGGTGCTAGGATTGATGGTTACGTTGCCGACAGCGGCTTGCAATTCCGCAACCTTGTCCTGCAAAGATTGTGCAATATCTGGACTGACCCCGAACATGAATGAGCAGAGTCCGTCATCCTTTTCGTGGATTCGATCAACAACCGCAGGCAGGGCCGCATTAACGAGTTCGTCGACATCCCTGGCTAACAGAGTTAGCCCGCCTGTATAACCGAAGCTACCCCATATCACCAGGAATTCGTATTGGGAGGCCTCCCATTGATTGAAGACCGGATGATTGATACGTGCCCGCATTTCTTCAGGACCGGTGCGCAATGCATCGATCACTTGGCGGCCCCTCGCGCTTCGATCAATGACAAAGGCGTAGTGCTTGAGCACGCCTCCGTCAATAGCGGCTTCAAGCTGCGACTGGGTAACGCGAGATTTTCTTTGCTCAAAAGTGCCGCGACGCTTAGCTTGGCCCATCGTGCCTCCCAGATGTCATCATGTCCTCATTATAGTGACTTCAATTCTGATCCAGGAGTCAAGGAGCCTCAAGCCGCCAGCACCCGGCTATGGCGCGGTAGCCTTGCCGCCAGGTACTCCATCTGGTCGGCGAGCACGTTCCGCCCCACGAGCAGGAATCCCTCGAAAACGCACGGTTCGTACGGAACGAACAGCAGCGGCATGCCCGCCTCTTCCGGCGTCCGGCATCCCTTTCGGACATTGTTGCAGATCCGGCAGGCGGTCACCACGTTCCCCCAGACATCCCTGCCACCCCGGGCCTTCGGCATGATGTGATCGCGGGTGAGATCCCGCTTGCCGAAAACGCCGCCGCAATACGCGCACATGTGCCGATCGCGCCGGAACAGCGGGTCATTGTCGTCGCCGAGCGGGATGGGACGGGCGTGACGCACCATGCCCTCGCTTTTGGCCAGGGCGATCACAGGCGGCACATCGAGCTCGCTACGCAGGCCGGTCGCACGCTGGGTGCCCCCAAAAAAGCGCATCGGGTCGGCGCCAAGCGACCAGGCGACCTTACCGGTCGCGACGTAACGAATGGCACGATCGATGTCGAGCCACCGGAACGGATTGCCAGCGATGTCCAAAGCCAGGATCTGGGTCATGTTGTCTTCTCAATGTTGGAGGCCCCAACAATTTGGAAGCGTGGTTTCGGATAGGATCGCTAACGATGCGAAGTTCCGCAGCTGCTGCAGGTCGTCATGTTCGACAGGAACGCCTGCGGTCCAAAAATGGAATTCGTTCATGATTAATCTCATTGTTGGTGGGGCGACCAGACGGGGACGATCCGTCGACCTCGTGGGTCACAACCACGCGCTCTTCCGTTGAGCTATGGTCGCCATTGATGCTTCATCGTCGCGACATCACGACCGGTGATTTGTGATGACCGGATAACCCGGTTCTGGTGAATGTTGGTGCAGGACTTCCGTCCGCGTCTCCCGCGAATCGCATGCCGAAAAAGGTGGAACCTGTACCATTAGACTTTTGTGTGCGTTGAAGGAACCCGAATTGCCGAATATCGCCACCGTTCTGAAAGAGGAAATTACGCGCCTGGTTCGCAAGGAGCTGCGCAGCGAAACCGAAGCCCTCAAGAAGGCCTCTGGCCGCTACCGCTCGGATATCGCCGCCTTGAAGCGGCGCATCGATACCCTGGAAAAGCAGGTCTCCCGTTTGGAAAAAGCGGCGCCGAAGAAGGCAGTGGTCACCGGCACCACGGAAGCGGAATCCAAGCTGCGTTTTCGGCCGGATGGCTTTCGCGCACTGCGCAAGCGGCTCGAGCTGTCGGCAGAGAAAATGGGAGCATTGATTGGCGTCTCTGCCCAGACGATCTACAACTGGGAGGGAGGCGCAAATCCGCGCCGCGAGCAACTGGCCGCGATCGCTACGGTCCGGAAGATGGGCAAGCGAGAGGTCACAGCACGGCTGGAACAGATTGAGGCCGAATCCGCCTGAATGCGTGGCAGAGGATCCAGGATTTGAACCTGGGTTGCCGGAGTCAAAGTCCGGAGTCTTAGCCGCTAGACGAACCCCCTGTGGTTGAAACTGGACGCGCGGGCCGGAATCTCACCGGCGTAGTCCGGTTTTGCAGACCGGTGCATCGATGCTCTGCCACCGCGCGGTAATGGTGGGCCTGGCCAGACTTGAACTGGCGACCCTGGAGTTATGAGCTCCGCGCTCTAACCGCTGAGCTACAGGCCCTGAACCGTGATCAAGAGGAAGGCTGATTCGACGCCTCCGCTATGCGTAATGCGTTTACGACTTTGTTGTCGTGCCGCGCGCACGATTTACGCCTTTATTACGCGGGTTACGAAATTATTGTCGAATGGGGCGACTGGCTGGATTGGAGGCTTTTCGTCACCTGGCACCAGCTTTCGGGCATGGACCACTGTCCGCAAGGCACGAAGCGCTGCCCTCCGTGCCCGCACCCGACACCCCAGCGCAGCCTGTGCTGGGGTGCCCGTTCATACCGGGATGCAGTTTTTTGAATGGCGCCCCTGGAGCGACTCGAACGCCCGACCAGCCGTCTAGGAAACGGCGACTCTTTCCGCTGAGTTACAGGGGCATGTGTTTGTGGCCCGCCCAGACCGATTCGAACGGTCGACCTGCCGCTTAGAAGGCGGCTGCTCTATATCCATCTGAGCTATGGGCAGGTGGTCGGACAGGCCGGAGTCGAACCGGCATCCCTCTCGGGCTCATCGCTTTTAAGGCGCGGGCGTCTGCCGATTGCGCCACTGTCCGTGGTGCGAAGCCCCGGAGTCGAACCGGGAAACAGCGAATTTTGAGTACGCCAGGTATGCCAATTCCCGTCAGCTTCGCAATCTGGTGCCGACCCTCGGACTCGAACCGAGAAACCCCAACTTCTGAAGATGGGAGGTATGCCAAAATTCCCTTCAGATCGGCTTGGTGTGGTTTGGCGGAGACGGTGTGGATGATCTCCCACGGTCTGCCGGCCCTCGTTCGAGGCTGCCAGCACCCTCTTCTCGCTGCTCCCCCGATATGGTGCCCAGGGCGAGCTTCGAACTCGCACGGCCTCGCGGCCGCCACCCTCTCGAAGTGGTGTGTCTGCCGATTCCACCACCTGGGCAATGATCTGGTGCCGACTGTCCGATTCGAACGGACGACCTGCGCGTTACGAGTGCGCTGCTCTACCAGCTGAGCCAAGTCGGCGGCATCTACTCAGCGTCAGTTCAGATTCTGAATAGATTGTGAATGGCGCCTCGTAGGGGACTTGAACCCCTGGCTTCCCGCTAGACAGGCGGGCACTCTGCCGCTGAGTTAACGAGGCGTGTTGGGTATTGCTTTCATGCAATAAGCACGGAGAAAAACTGCGTGTGTGGCGGCGGGAGCAGAACTCGAATCTGCGTGTTCCTGGCTCAGAACCAGGCGCCTTGCCTCTCGGCCATCCCGCGACTGAAAACTGGTGCGCGCTGACGGGGTCGAACCGCCGACATCCTGCTTGTAAGGCAGGCGCTCTACCAACTGAGCTAAGCGCGCGTGGCGGAAGGTGTGGGACTCGAACCCACGCCCCCGGTGTGACCGGAGGACGGATTAGCAATCCGCTGCATTCGCCGCTCTGCCAACCTTCCTCGTGCGCACTGCCTTGTCTCGCAGCACGTCTTGCGACTTTCTCGCCAGCATCGGATTCCACTTGTCACGTGCAGTCATCCGCAACTGGGGTAGCACGCGTCGATTCGGCGACGTCCTAGCTGTGCATACAGATTGCAGTACAGCACGCAGAGCCACATTCCCCGGGTGGCGGGGCCTGGTTACAGGCTTCGACAATCTGGCCTCGCTGGCACGACTCGAACGTGCGGCCTCAGGATTCGTAGTCCTGCGCTCTGGTCCATCTGAGCTACAGCGAGGTGGTGTGGTTTGCCCGGCGCGGATCGAACGCGCGACTTCTGGCTTCGGAGGCCAGCGCTCTGTCCACTGAGCTACGGGCAAATGGCGGAAGGAGAGGGAGTCGAACCCTCGTGCCCCGTGGTACGGGACCATCGCGTTTCGAGTGCGTGCCGTTTGGCCTCTCCGGCATCCTTCCTTGTTTCGATCAGGCAGACAGGGCCTCAAGCTGACCGTCCCGGATCTTCCCAAGCCGCGCCTTGCGACCTGTTCGATGGTCGGTCACGAGGTCATCCTGCAGCCGGTACGTGCGGATCTTGTCACCTCGCATCCCGGATCCGAGCTGGCGCCGGCGGTCGTGAGCGCGATCCTGACTTGTCCGTGCATCCATCACGGCACGCACCCTTGCTTCGAGCATCGCGCGCGCGGTCTTCCGGTTCTGGAACTGCGACTTTGCCGCGGCCTTCGCTTCGATCCCGGTTGGCCGGTGGCGCATGACCACACAGGAATCTGTGGTGTTGCGGTGCTGACCTCCGGGCCCGGTGTCCCTGGTCGTGAAGGTCTCGATGTCGGATTGCTTTAGCGTCCAGCGTTCCTCCGGCACGATCTCGAAGACCGCAACTGTCACGGTAGAGGTGTGCACGCGGCCACGGCGCTCCGTGGGCGGCACACGCTGCCACCGGTGTCCGCCGGCCTCGTTCAGCAGGAGGTCGATACCTTCTCCTTCGATGAGGAGGTCAAAGATGACCCCGGTCCTCGACGTCGACCCTGGCGCCGTGTCGCTCGGCAAACCGCGCGTAAATCGAAGCCTGGTCGTTGACCAGCAGCTTCGCGTCCTCGCCCCCTTCGCCGGGGCGCACTTCAATGAGCAGCTTCATGATGACCTCCTGTGTTGTCGAACTGCGGTTGAACAACCGGACGGATCCGGTTTGAAACATGGCGACCCGAGAGGGTCTCGAACCCCCAACCTTCGGTTTTGGAGACTGACGCTCTACCAATTGAGCTATCGGGCCATGAATGGTGGATGCTGCAGGGAACGATCCTGCGACCCCCGCCTTATCAAGACGGTGCTCTGCCAACTGAGCTAAGCATCCCGACGAAATCGTGGGCTGCGCCGGACAAACCGGTGCGACTTACGCCCCTCGTACCCACCACACAGCTGGCATTTGAGCCAGAACCTCCGGCTGGCCATCCTCGGCCTGGGCTTGTGCACCGGACTCTATGTTCGCAGCAGGTGACCCCGCTGGCATTGAGTTACTGTGAATAGGTGGCCTTTCGGCCAGACGCCATATAACCCCGGCGACCAGGGGAGGAATACTGGCGGAGAGACAGGGAGTCGAACCCTGGCGCCGCATTTCTGCGACCATCACGTTTCCAACGTGCGCCGTTTGGCCACTCCGGCACCTCTCCTTCCGCTGACAACTGCTTCCCAATTTCCCGTCGATCGGCACCCGCGGTGAGGCAACGATCCTCATCGGCTTCACGTTCTGGCGTGAATGATCCTTGGGACAGGACTGCATGGCCTTGGCCTGCCATGCATCAGGTAAATCGGGCAACCCGCACGCGACCGCCGGCTTTGTCCGGGTTGCCGTCCCGAAACCAAGCTGGCGCGTTTTGCTCCCCTGTGCGGTGGGGTAAGGGTGGCGAACCCCGTCTTTCGTCGTCGTTGCTTCTGGAGGAGAACGGCTGGTGCCGACCCGCAACCGGTCGCCCGGTCCAACCGCTTTCAAGGCGGTGCCCGGCGCCGGCCGGGGTCGTTCTCCATGATTGAACACACGGGCCAACCCCATGCGTTCAGTGATGGAGCCGGGCCCGCTGACTGGGCGGGAGTCAATCCCGGCGTTGAATGGTCCGTGTGGAGAGGCTCGAACTCCCGACCCCCTGTTCCCAAAACAGGTGCGCTGCCAGACTGCGCTACACACGGATGGTGCCGGCACCAGGCCTCGAACCCGGGACCTCCTGCTTACAAGGCAGGCGCTGCTTCCAAACTGAGCTATGCCGGCGTGTGGTTGCGACGTTCGTTTCCTTCGTCGCAACATGAAGAAGTGGAACGCTGAGACTACACGTTGCCTGCCGATTCTTTTGTCGGATTACCGATGGCTTGCGGCCAGCGTTGCCGACGTGTCCACCACTTCAAAAGCGGTAAACCGGCGTGGCTGCCTTTGTTGAGGTGAGGCATGTCACCTGTCGCGTATCACTACTCGATCTTCGTCCTACCGTCGACCTTGCGGGCCGTGAAGGGCTGCGAACCCACCGTGCGGACTCCCATCAACTCCTTTCGCCTTGCGGGCGTCCAGAGCCTGCATTGCCTTGCGGCTGCAGGGTTAAGCCACTTTTGCGATACACCGGCTGCGTCTTTGCATTTTTAGCAACAGACGGAATTGAACCGTCGGCCGCCTCCTTAACAGGGAGGTGCTCTACCAGCTGAGCTATGTGCAACCTACTCGATGCGCGCAGCCTGTGGTGTCACACCCTTTTGGGATGCGATATGCCACGCACCGAATGTCTTTCATCTGCCGATTACTCAACGGATCTTCAAGATTACGTTCCGCCTTTGCAGGCAGCCCGTGAACCTCTGGATCTGCGGTCGAGCCCTCGATTGCCGTCTCGGACAAGATCGCTACCCTTTACCCTCCTGGCTGGCGGATTGGTTTTACGTGGAGCGCGGCACCACCCGCTGCTCTTCGCTTGCCCGTGTTCCCGACCTTGCGGCCGGCACGTGAACAAGCGTCCTTTCCCACGCATCCGCGTCCCCGCTATCTCCGGCGCTCTTATCGCCGAAGAACCCATCGCTGGGCGGGTGAGGCTTGCCTGGATTGACCATTGCTGGCGCAGCTATGTAGGCTTTGCTGCTTTCACGATCTTGCGACCGCTTATCCGCCCCAGGCGGCAAAACTTCGAACCTTGGTGGAGATGGACGGGATCGACGACATCCTGCTTGCAAAGCAGGCGCTCTCCCAACTGAGCTACACCCCCGTGAAAGATAATTTACAAACCCCGGCAAGCTTTTAAAAGAAATCGGTTGGTTCTTTCAAAGCTCCGCTGCGTTGCTGAATCTTGGCTCCCCGAGGTGGGATCGAACCACCGACATCGCGATTAACAGTCGCGCGTTCTACCGCTGAACTACCAGGGAACTGAACAACGGAAACAGACGCGAATCCGCTTTCGTTGGTCAGCTGGTGGGTCCTGTGAGATTCGAACTCACCTGGTACAGGTTAAAAGCCTGCTGCCTTTCCACTCGGCCAAAGACCCTTGCTGTGTTTCCATCCGGGCTGCGCGCCGCAAGGCCTTTTCGGTCTTGCCGTGCTTGCCAGCCTTCTTCATTAGGGCCGCCGCGACGAAGGGATTCCGCGGGGCCAGACTCTTTCGTTTCATCCTTACGACTCCTTGATGTCGAGTTGCGCCGCACTCTCGCGGCGGATCTTGCCGAAGCCGACGTGCCCGAGCGACTTGTGCTTGGGCCAGCCGGTCATCTTGTTGGGCTTGCACATCAGGCAGCCCGATCGGCTGCCCTTGGCTTTCCCTCGTTTGTGATGCACGGATCACCTCCTTTCGTAGTTGAAAATTCGCAGGTTCCGATCCTGCAGCATGTCGCGACCGCTGATTCGTCGCGGCCGGCATGCCGGTTGCCAGGCTCCCCGCACCTTCTGCGATGCGTGGGCCGCGAGGCCAATCTGGTGCCGCCGGCAAGGTAACGAGCCTGCCTCTCGTGCTCTTCAGGCACGCGCTAATCCGTCTCAGCTACAGCGGCGCTACTATCAATTCGATAGCAAACGATAGTGATTGATACGGCCGACCAGCCCCTCCATTCGCCGTCGACCCGGATTGCCTCTACTGCTTACAACCCTTTGCCGGGTGCGGCGTCAACGAGTGCCGCAGTCTCAAAAACATGGAGCGGATTGCGAGAATCGAACTCGCCAGCGTCGGCTTGGAAGGCCAACTGGTCGCCATGACCAACCCGCTTTGAACTTGGTGGGTGCCCACGGACTCGAACCGCGAAGGCCAGTGACAAGAGATTTACAGTCTCCCCCCGATACCATTACGGGACTAGACACCCAAAGAAACCACGCCGCTCTGAAAGCGCAGTTCCGTAACTTGCCCCGATACTGCATGCCGGACTCGAAGGACGGTCGCACACGAGAGTGCCTGTGCGGCATGCAGATTCCTGCTACTCGCGGCCAACGACGACCACATACACCAGCTCAGCGCCGTGTATCCCACTCAGGGGCTTCACAGTAAATCCTGGTTGCGAGGGTCGGGTTCGAACCGACCGGGCCTTGCGGCTGCGGGTTATGAGCCCGCCGAGCTACCCACTACTCACTACCTCGCAATACGGGCCGATTCTTGCGGGATTCGGCGAACATCCCGGTACCGTGTTTTCTCCCTCGATTCCCCTCGGTGTCGCGCCGCTTATCGCAGGAGCAACAACGCCACACTTTCATCGGATTTGGGCCAACGCCATTCATCGCTCGGCGACACGCTGCTCACGCCTGCCGTTGCCGATGCGGTACCACACGTCCACTGCGCAAACTGGCGAACCGTATGGGATTCGAACCCATCTGACCGGCTTGAAAGGCCGGGGATCTCAACCAGAAATCGAACGGTTCAACTGACGACACGTCGCCCAGACGGGAACGACACCGGCCTCGTGTTTATCGGGCCGGGCAAGGCTCATAGCGGAACCTCCCGGGGGACGTGCTCGCCCCGTGTCGCAAACGGTTGCGGGACAGGGAGTCGAACCCTGTATCTCCTGCTTATGAGACAGGCGGGCTGCCGGCGCCCTCTACCCGCGGTTTCCATAGGCCTGCACCCGACTACACCACTGATGCATTCCCCCCGTGCTTACGAGGATCAACATGCCAGTGACCAGATACAGGCCTATGGAGCGGAAAGCGAGTTTCGAACTCGCGACCTCAACCTTGGCAAGGTTGCGCTCTACCAGCTGAGCTATTTCCGCATCCCTGATGACGGCGTGCTGTTACGCCAAAGAGCCGCTCGGTTTCCCGGCCCCGCCCCAGCGACCGGGCTGCTACCGCCCGGGCCCTCGCGGGTACCGCCTCGTGCTCACTCATTATCGGGTGGCTGCCTCTAAGCCCACCGCCCGTCATCAGTGAAACCACACTTCCAAATTGTTAAAGAGCTCGACCCCAACGGGCCGGTACTACAGGGCCAGAAATGCAAAAGGCCCGGACTGCTTTCGCTCGTCCGGGCCTTCTCAGGCGTAATCGGGTGATTACGAGGGCGACTACATCGTCACCCTCCCGGACTGCAAACCTTCATTGGCATAAATCCCGCACGGATTGACGGGGGACTGCATGCCAATAGAGGCTGTGCGCTCGACGAGATCGAGTCCCTGCCACTTGGCAAAGGACGCAAAGCGGCCGCGCGTGCCATGGCTGGCTGCGCTTGCGTGCTTCGATAGGGTTGAACTCAGAACTGCCATTGCTTTCTTTCCAATAAGGGGCGGCACGAAGCCGCCGGTAATTAATTAAGTCCGGCTAGTATCCACGTCCTGCAATCCTGATGCAATAGGTAAATGCAATTATTTTGCGTATTATGCAAAATGTTTGTATTTATGAGACACCCACCTCCATGGGAAAGCCTCCAAAGAAACTCTCCGGCAGAAAGCTTGTGTGGCGTGTGCGCGTTACGATGGCCGAGCGTGATATACGTACGGTGACGGAGCTGGTCAGGCGATTGGAAGGTATCGGCGTCCAGACATCGGTCAGCCAGCTCGGGCGCCTGATCGACGGCAAAACCAAACTCTTCAATCCCGAGATCATCGAAGGCCTGATGGCCGTCCTGGACTGCGATCTGGACGGAATTCTGTCCAATACCCAACCCTAGAATTCTGCAGTAACAGCGCGTTATATCGCCTTGAGAATCAATTTCTCTTGCAAGGCTTGAAAGATCCGTCGGATCTGGCTTTTGCATGGAGAATGAATATGTCCCAAGCAACGCAAGTGAAAGCGACCCCCGAGGTCGTGCCCGTCATCGAAATGGCAAATCAGCTTTTCTGCCTGGACGATGGCGATATCGATCAAAACGAAGTCAGTGAAAATACCGTTGAGTTTCGTGGCAATGGTTTTAATTATGAACTGATCGACATGTACCGCGATCCGTCCGAAGTTGAGCGGAAAGGCGAGTACACCTGCTCCATCCCGAATGCTGGAGACGATGGCAGCAACAACGAGATCGTTGTCGAGAGCATCAAGGCTTCCAGACAGACGATGTTCGTCGTTTACGACATCTATCAACCAGAGAACAAAGATAGTGACTGGGTCTGTAGTGGCTTACTCAGCCTCACACTCACAACCTCTGAAACTCACGAAGCCCTGCTCAAGGAAACGGTCGACCGTCTGAAAAAGGACAACGAGGCCTCAGCCGTCTCCATGGCGAAAAGCCTCCTCGAGTCCGTCGCGTCTGACGATGAGTCCTTGGGCCGGATGGCGGAAACCCTGTTGACTGACATGGTCGCCAGCGCGGTGTACGTCTACGATCGCGATAAGGACGAGATCCAGCCGAAAGGCCCGGTGAGCGTCTACCATGCGATCGGCATGATCGACAAAATGGCATCGAAGGACATGGGGCAGGCCTGGGCCGGCGCGTTCATCGCATCGCTCCTGGTCGAGCATCCGCTGGTGGAGTCCTTCATTCTGCAGATGTCCACGTCCGAGCAATACGACGACAATAACTATTTCACCTCGAAGAACGTCGCCGTCACCGACCTCGTGTTCGTCAACGGCGTGCAGAGCGTGGTGCTGGAGGACCAGGGCGGCGAAGAAATCGATGCAGACGGCTACGCGGATATCCTGAAGGAGGCCATCGAAGATGGCTCCGAATGGGACATCTACGACGGCTTCGCGCCGTACCGCGACGACCGGGACGAGTTCATGGTTCAGGTTCGCAGGTCGGATCTCAAGGCATTGCTGGAAGGCGAGCAGATTGACGGCGCCGCGGTGGGCAAGCTGGTCGCCAGGACCTGGGAGTGCCATCAATGAACACCCAGGCCGCAACTGCCTGCCTTCCCGGCAAGAAGCACTACGATGCCGTCGCCCTGATTCACAGGGGAATCGAGGAGCCGTTGTTGGGTCGTCTCGGCCACGCCGAAGTCCAGTTGTGCCCGCAGCACCCGACGCGTGTTGACGACGAGCTGGTGGACCGGCTGCTGGCGGATTTCCCGGATACCCGTTTCCGTTTACATGCATCGGTTCGACTGCGCGGCAATGTGGAATCCACCGGTCCGGGCAACCGGCGGGTGATCCATGACGCTTCGTACGTCGGCGACTGGCGCTGGTTCAGGGAGGCCGCAAGGCTTTCCCGAAAACTGGGCGCTACCGCCTACACGGTTCACGCCGGCCGCCGCGAGCATGCCACGTTGAGTGAAATGCGTGACAACGTGAGTCGGCTGATCGATATGTTCGGCTGCCTGGTCGGAGTCGAGGGCTTATATCCAGAACGCGAAACCTGGCTGATTCAGGACTGGAAGGAATATGCCTGGCTGCTGGATTCCGGGCTGTATTTCGCTCTGGATCTATCCCATCTCAATATCGTCGCCCGCAAGACGCGATGCTGGGAGGATGGCATCATGAAGGAGATGCTCGCAAGCGATCGGTGCCTGGAGATTCACGTTTCCAGTAACGATGGCCTGTCAGATCGTCATCTGCAACTGAAGGATGAACCGCAGTGGTGGGCCTTGCTGTCTCATGCCAATCCCAAAGCTGTTGTTTTCTCCGAAGGATGTCAGGCTCGTCCTGATACTCAGTAATCTCTCCCAACCCCACGTCAGGACTTGTTCCGGTGGGGTTTTTTATTGCGGATCGAAGTACAGACAAAGCCTGAACGAAAAAATCTGTGTTTTTAGTCTTTGTTTCCTGCACTTTGATGTATTATGCATTTAACAACTAAAGGAAGTGCGCCATGAATCTTCTTCGAGTTTTTCCAGATGAACCCTCCGGGAGCGGACTTGCCTTCGATGTCGAGGCCTTCTCGTTCCCAGGTGGTGAACGCCATGTGCGCCTGCCGGCGTCGATGCTGGAGATTGCAGACCGGTTCGCCGCATGGGGCATTGAAGCTCGTCTGTACGACGCCGCCGGCGTGATGGACCTCCTGCTCGCGACCGATGCCCTGCGCCGGGCAATACCGGTCGGCGCTACGGTGCGCCTGGTGATGCCCTACGTCCCGTACGCACGGCAGGATCGCGTTGCGGTACCCGGCGAGGCGCTCTCGGCCAAGGTGTTCGCCGCCCTCATCAACAGCCAGGGCTTCGCCAGTGTCGAGGCGTGGGATCCGCACAGCGATGTGATTCCTGCACTCATCGATAACTTGCGCGTCACTCCGACCAGTTCATTGCTCAAAGCTGCGGTTGCCGGAAAGGGCCAGGCGCAACTGCTGCGCGAGTGCGCCTTCGTGGCACCGGACGCCGGGGCGCGCAAGCGCGTGGGCGAACTGGCCCGCGCGTACGGTACCGAGGTGGTGTACGCAGACAAGGTGCGCGACCTGGTGAGCGGAAAGCTGTCGGGAACCCGAGTGCCCGATGCGCTGCCGGAGCGCCCGCTCCTCGTGATCGATGACCTGTGCGACGCCGGCGGCACCTTCCTGCTGCTGGCGGACGCATTGCGGGCGAAAACCAGCCAGCCGCTCTACCTGTACGTGACCCACGGGCTCTTCACACGTGGACTCGACGCCCTCAAAACCAAGTACGACCGGGTGTTCGCGGCTCACTGCCGCGACACCGCGCTCGAAACCCAGCTGGGCTGATCCGGCTAATTTCAACAGGAGGCTACAACCATGAACACAATGCCCTTAAATCGTGTGCCCCAGTCCAGCCCCTTCAACATGGCTGACTTCTACAAGACAGGCCACCCCGGCATGTACCCGGACGAAACCACGACGCTCGTCGCCAACTTCACGCCGCGGTCTGCGAAGCACGCGCCGGTCACCGCGTCGCCGCTCTTCGACGACAAAGTGGTGTGGTTCGGCGTGACCGGGTTTATCAAGGAGTTTCTCATCGAGACCTTCAACCGGGAATTCTTCGGGCAGCCAAAGGAGACTGCGGTCCGCCGCTACAAGCGCCGCATGGACACCGCGCTTGGCGTGAACCGCGTGCGTATGAGCCACCTCGAAGCGCTGCACGACCTTGGCTACCTCCCGCTGGAGATCCGTTCCCTCCCGGAAGGCTCGCGCGTCAACGTCAAGGTGCCGCCGGTGGTTTTCATCAATACCGACGACCGGTTTCCTTGGGTGTCGACCTACTTCGAGACGCTTTTCAGCTGCGAAAGCTGGAAACCGGCGACGACGGCCACGATCGCCTTCGAGTTTCGGAAGCTCCTGACCTACTTTGCACGCATGACCGGCTCGCCGGAAGCATTTGTGCCGTGGCAGGGGCACGACTTCTCGATGCGCGGCATGTCCGGCGTGCATGATGCTGCCAGGAGTGGTGCCGGCCACCTTCTGTCGTTCACGGGAACCGACACGATTCCGGCCATCGACTATCTGGAGGAATACTACGGAGCTGATTCCGAGAAGGAACTGGTTGGCGGTTCCGTACCGGCGACCGAACACAGCGTGATGACCTTGCGGATCCTGCTCATCGCCCAGCGGCTGGCGGCAGATCCCTCGAACGCCGGTGTTTCCGAGGCAACGCTGCGTGCCATGGCTGAACAGGAAGTCATTCGTGAGCTGGTCACGGAGATCATCCCCAGCGGAGTCGTCTCCGTTGTGTCCGACTCGTTCGATTTCTGGAACGTTATCACCCGTATCGCGCCTGCTCTGAAGGCAGAAATTCTTGGGCGCACCCCGGACGAGAACGGATTCGCGAAAGTAGTGTTTCGCCCGGACAGTGGTGACCCTGTGAAAATCCTCACAGGCTACCTGATCGCCGAAGTGGACAGCGTTAGTCACAAACGAGCTGTCGACAACGCCTATATGGCCGGGCAGGAAGCGATCCGGACTCCCGACGGACAGGTGTATGCATTCGTCCAGAACCGCGATGGGCCAGGCTACAGCTTGAAGCGGATCAGCGAAGCGGAAGCCCGCGGTGCGGTCGAATGCCTGTGGGAAACCTTCGGTGGCGTCATGACGGAGACCGGCTACAGGCTGCTGGATTCGCACGTTGGCCTCATCTACGGTGACTCCATCACGCTGAAGCGGGGTCTCCTCGTTTTCAGTGCAATAAGTGACGGTACGAAAAGCTAGCACTGGCGCGGAGGTGGTGTTGGTAGATCGTTGATTTCATTGACTTTCCTGTTCACTTTCAAATCTGCGATTCGTGGCGTCAAACCGTGGTCGGTTTCATCCATTGGTGCCAGTTATCGATGCATTTGGCCGCGAAGGCAGGATTTGGTCAGCATAGCGGTCAACCGGGAAGCGAAACACACCCCGCAAGTTGGGGTATCA
>NZ_AQWL01000018.1 GCF_000376425.1 Thiobacillus denitrificans DSM 12475
TGAAATGGCTAAGGAAAAATTCGAGCGGACCAAGCCGCACGTAAACGTAGGCACGATTGGACACGTTGACCACGGCAAGACCACCTTGACCGCGGCGATCACCACCATTCTGTCGAAGAAATTTGGCGGTGCTGCCAAGAAGTACGACGAGATTGACAACTCGCCGGAAGAGAAGGCGCGCGGCATCACCATCAACACCTCCCACGTCGAGTACGAGACCGCGAAGCGTCACTACGCCCACGTCGACTGCCCGGGCCACGCCGACTACGTCAAGAACATGATCACCGGTGCCGCGCAGATGGACGGTGCCATCCTTGTCGTTTCCTCTGCTGATGGCCCCATGCCGCAGACCCGCGAGCACATCCTGCTTGCCCGTCAGGTCGGCGTGCCCTACATCATCGTCTACATGAACAAGGCCGACATGGTCGACGACGCCGAGCTGCTCGAGCTCGTCGAAATGGAAGTCCGCGAACTGCTGTCCAAGTACGACTTTCCGGGCGACGACACCCCCATCATCGTTGGTAGCGCGCTGAAGGCCCTTGAAGGCGACCAGAGCGACATCGGCGAGCCCAGCATCATCAAGCTGGCCGAAGCGCTTGACAGCTACATTCCCGAGCCCGAGCGCGCCATCGACCGTCCCTTCCTGATGCCTGTTGAAGACGTCTTCTCCATCTCCGGTCGCGGCACCGTCGTCACCGGCCGTGTCGAACGCGGTGTCATCAAGGTTGGTGAAGAGATCGAGATTGTCGGCATCGTTCCGACCGTCAAGACCACCTGCACCGGCGTCGAGATGTTCAGGAAGCTGCTCGACCAGGGCCAGGCTGGCGACAACGTTGGCGTGTTGCTGCGCGGCACCAAGCGTGAAGAAGTCCAGCGCGGCCAGGTTCTGGCCAAGCCCGGCTCCATCAAGCCGCACACCAAGTTCAGCGCCGAGATTTACGTCCTGTCGAAAGACGAAGGCGGCCGTCATACGCCGTTCTTCAACGGCTACCGTCCGCAGTTCTATTTCCGCACCACCGACGTCACTGGCAGCATTGAGCTGCCGGCCGGCACCGAGATGGTGATGCCTGGTGACAACGTCAGCATCAAGGTTTCGCTGATCCAGCCGATCGCCATGGACGAAGGCTTGCGCTTCGCCATCCGCGAAGGCGGCCGCACCGTCGGTGCAGGCGTCGTGGCCAAGATCGAAGAGTAAGGCTCAACAATGCAAAACCAGAAAATCCGCATCCGCCTGAAGGCGTTCGACTACAAACTGATCGACCAGTCGGCGCTTGAAATCGTCGAGACGGCCAAACGCACCGGTGCCGTGGTCAAGGGGCCGGTCCCGCTGCCGACATCGATCGAGCGTTTTGATGTGTTGCGTTCACCGCACGTCAACAAGACATCGCGCGACCAGTTCGAGATCCGTACCCATCGTCGTTTGATGGACATCATGGATCCCACGGATAAAACAGTGGATGCACTAATGAAGCTGGATCTGCCCGCCGGCGTCGACGTCGAAATCAAGTTGTAAAAAGCGGGCGCCATGGATATAATGCCGCCCCTTCAGCTGTACCAAGTCGCCGGTCAATTGTAATCGGCACCTACAACCCTCGCTCGCGGCTCTCTGTCGCTGGCTTGAGATAGGAAATACAAAGATGAGTATCGGGCTCGTTGGCCGCAAGGTCGGCATGACCCGCATTTTCACGGAGAACGGTGCGTCCGTTCCTGTGACTGTGCTGGAAATGTCCAACAATCGTGTGACGCAGGTGCGCACGCCAGAAAATGACGGTTATTCCGCTGTGCAGGTGGCCTTTGGGTCCCGCCGCAATAGTCGTGTCAATAAGTCGGAAGCGGGTCATTACGCCAAGGCCGGCGTCGACGCGGGTGAACTGCTGCGCGAGTTCCGGGTATCGGCGGATGTCGCTTCGCAGTATCAGCCGGGCGCCGCGGTATCGGTCGAATTGTTTCAGGCCGGGCAGAAGGTGGACGTTACCGGTGTGACGCAGGGCAAGGGCTTTGCGGGCACCATCAAGCGTCACAACTTCAAATCCCAGCGCGCCACCCACGGCAACTCGCGTTCGCACAATGTGCCGGGTTCCATCGGCATGGCGCAGGACCCGGGTCGCGTGTTTCCGGGCAAGCGCATGTCGGGCCATATGGGCGCGGTGACGTGCACCAAGCAGAATCTGGAGGTCGTGCGTGTCGATGCTGAGCGCGGCCTGGTGTTGTTGAAAGGCGCTGTTCCGGGTGCCAAGGGTGGCCACGTGGTGGTGCGCCCGGCAGTGAAAGGGGGTGCCTAATGGATTTGGCTGTCATTAACGAGCAGGGTCAGCAGGTGACCAGCGTTGCGGCTTCCGATGAAACCTTCGGTCGCGATTATAACGAGGCGCTGGTACATCAGGTGGTGACGGCGTTCCAGGCGAACGCGCGCAGCGGTAACCGCGCGCAACTGACGCGTGCCGAGGTGAGTGCCTCCACGCATAAGCCGTGGCGTCAAAAGGGCACCGGCCGTGCGCGTTCCGGCCGTACATCGAGCCCGATCTGGCGCGGAGGCGGCGTCACGTTCCCGAACAAGCCGAACGAGAACTTCGCCCACAAGGTGAACCGCAAGATGTATCGCGCGGGCCTCGCAACCATCCTGTCGCAACTGGCGCGTGAGGGCAAGCTCAAGGTGGTAGAGAGCCTGGGCATCGATTCGCCCAAAACCAAGCTGCTGGCCGGCAAGCTCAAGTCGATGGGCTATGGCAACAAGGTCATGATCATTGCGGACAGCGTGGACGACAACCTGTGGCTGTCGTCGCGCAACCTGCCGAACGTCTACGTGGTCGAGCCGCATCAGGCTGACCCGTGGAGCCTGGTCAAATTTGGCAACGTGCTGATCACCAAGGCGGCGGTCAAGCAGTTTGAGGAGATGGTGTGATGGGTGCGATCAGTCAGGAGCGTCTGCTCAAAGTCATTCTCGCGCCGGTGATCTCCGAAAAGAGCACGCGTGTTGCGGACAAGCAGAATCAGGTGGTGTTTCGCGTGCTGCCCGACGCGACCAAGCAGGAAATCGGAGCGGCGGTTGCAAGTCTGTTCAAGGTTGAGGTTGCGGGTGTGCAGGTGCTGAACGTCAAGGGCAAAATCAAGCGCACCGGTCGTGTCACGGGCCGCCGCGACAACTGGAAGAAAGCGTATGTCACCCTGAAGCCGGGTCAGGACATCGACTTCGCGTCCGGTCAGTAAGGAAGAAAATCATGGCATTGATTAAAGTCAAACCCACCTCTGCCGGCCGTCGCGCAGTCGTCAAGGTCGTCACCCCGGGGCTGCATAAAGGCAAGCCGGTCGCAGCGCTGCTCGAACCGAAGAAACGTGGCTCCGGCCGCAACCACCATGGTCATATCACGGTGCGCCACAAAGGCGGCGGCCATAAGCAGCATTATCGTGTGGTTGATTTCCGCCGCAACAAGGATGGGGTCGTGGCCAAGGTTGAACGGCTGGAGTATGACCCCAACCGCTCCGCGCATCTGGCTTTGCTGTGTTACGCCGATGGCGAACGCCGCTACATCATTGCTCCGCGCGGCGTTCAGGTCGGCGCACAGTTGGTGAGTGGTGCCGAGGCGCCGATCAAGGTGGGCAACTGCATGCCGCTACGCAGCATTCCGGTCGGCAGCACGGTGCACTGTGTCGAGATGATGCCCGGCAAGGGCGCGCAGATTGCCCGCTCTGCGGGTACGTCGGTCCAGCTGCAGGCGCGCGAGGGCAGTTATGCCCAGTTGCGGCTGCGTTCCGGTGAAATCCGCAAGGTGCACGTTGATTGCCGTGCCACCCTGGGCGAAGTGGGCAACGAAGAGCACAGCCTGCGCTCGATCGGCAAGGCGGGCGCCAATCGCTGGCGCGGCATTCGCCCGACAGTGCGCGGCGTGGTGATGAACCCGGTGGACCACCCGCATGGCGGCGGTGAGGGCCGGACTGCGGCGGGTCGTCATCCGGTCAGCCCGTGGGGTACCCCGACCAAGGGTTATCGCACCCGCAGCAACAAGCGCACCTCCAACATGATCGTCCGCCGCCGTCAAGCGCGCTGATTGAGGTAGAAAGATATGGCACGTTCAATTAAAAAAGGCCCTTTCGTCGATGGGCATTTGCTGAAAAAGATTGAGGCCGTTCGCGGTTCCAATGACAAGCGTCCGATCAAGACCTGGTCGCGCCGCTCCACCGTGCTGCCCGATTTCATCGGCTTGACGATCGCGGTGCATAACGGTCGCCAGCATGTTCCGGTGTTCGTGACTGAGAACATGGTCGGCCATAAGCTGGGTGAGTTTTCCCTGACGCGTACCTTCAAGGGACACGTTGCGGACAAGAAGGCGAAGAAATAAGGAGCGCATGATGGAAGTTTCTGCGATTTTGCGTGGTACCCGCCTGTCCGCCCAGAAAGGCCGTCTGGTTGCTGACCAGATCCGCGGCCTGCGCGTGGAGAAGGCATTGAACATCCTGGCCTTCAGCCCGAAAAAAGGCGCCGGAATCATCAAGAAAGTGCTTGAGTCGGCGATTGCCAATGCCGAGCACAACGAAGGTGCCGACATTGATGCCCTGACAGTCAAAACGATCTGTGTTGACCAGGGGGCCGTGCTGAAGCGTTTTACCGCCCGTGCCAAAGGCCGTGGCAACCGTATTAGCAAGCCGACTTGTCACATTACCGTGACGGTCGGGGATTGAGGAAGCGCCATGGGACAAAAAATACATCCGATCGGGTTCCGTCTTGGTGTTCAGCGCATCTGGACGGCCAAGTGGTACGGCTCGAACCGTAATTTTTCCAGCACACTGCTGGAGGACATCAAGGTTCGCGACTACCTGAAGAAAAAACTGGCCCACGCTTCGGTCTCCAAAGTGCTGATCGAGCGTCCTGCGAAGAATGCACGCATCACGATTTTCAGTGGCCGCCCCGGTGTGGTGATCGGCAAGAAAGGTGAGGACATCGAAGTCCTGCGCGGCGAGCTTTCGCGTCTGATGTCGGTACCTGTACATGTCAATATCGAAGAAGTGCGCAAGCCGGAAACCGATGCGCAGATCGTAGCCGACGGCATCGCTCAGCAGCTTGAAAAACGCGTGATGTTCCGCCGTGCCATGAAGCGTGCCATGCAGAATGCCATGCGTCTGGGGGCGCAAGGCATCAAGATCATGAGTTCGGGTCGTCTGAACGGAGCGGAGATCGCCCGTACAGAGTGGTACCGTGAAGGTCGTGTGCCGCTGCACACCCTGCGCGCAGAAATCGATTATGGCTTTGCAGAAGCCAAGACCACCTATGGCATCATCGGCATCAAGGTTTGGGTATACAAAGGCGATGCGCTCAACCGTGGCGAGCAGCCTGTGGCAGCCGATCAGGAAAAGCGCGGCAAGAAATCAGGAGTGAAACATGCTGCAGCCAGCTAGAAGGAAATTCCGCAAGGAACAGAAAGGCCGTAATACCGGACTGGCGACCCGTGGCGCCAACGTGAGTTTTGGCGACTTCGGCCTGAAAGCGGTCGGCCGTGGCCGCCTGACTGCGCGCCAGATTGAGGCGGCACGTCGTGCAATGACGCGCCACATCAAGCGCGGTGGCCGCATCTGGATTCGTATTTTTCCGGACAAGCCGATTTCACGTAAGCCCGCAGAAGTGCGTATGGGTAACGGCAAAGGCGCGCCGGAGTACTACGTCGCTGAAATCCAACCGGGCAAGGTTTTGTACGAGATGGATGGTGTGAACGAGGAGCTGGCACGCGAGGCGTTCCGCCTGGCAGCTGCCAAGCTGCCGATCGCAACCACCTTCGTTACTCGCATGATCGGGAGCTGAGTGATGAATACACAAGAAATGCGCGGCAAGGATGCCGTAGAACTGAAGCAGGAACTCGAATCCCTGCTGCGTGCCCACTTTGCGCTGCGTATGCAGGTGGCCACCCAGCAATCGAACAAAACTGCCGACTTGGGCAAGTTGCGCCGTGATATTGCCCGGGTCAAGACCATTATGCGCGAGAAGGCGGGTCAAGCATGACTGAAGTCAAGAAAATGGTTCGCACCCTGACAGGGCGTGTGGTGAGCGACAAGATGAACAAGACGGTGACGGTGCTGGTCGAGCGTCGCGTCAAGCATCCGGTTATCGGCAAGATTATCCGGCTGTCCAAGAAGTATCACGCTCACGATGAAAACAACGAGTTTCACGAGGGTGATACGGTGCAGATCGAGGAGTCACGCAAGCTGTCACGCACTAAGGCGTGGACGGTAAGCAAGCTGATTGATCGGGCGCGCGTATAACGCTTGCGTAAAATGCAGTTGCCCGGTATAATGCCGGGTTTTCCGGTTGGTGGCCGGTTGGTTTTGTCCGGTTCGCTGACTCAAGCAGTTCCGCGTATAGCGGGATTTTCTCCCGAACGGGTTCCAAGACTGGCCGCCAGTGTGGTGGATTAAGTTGGAGGCAATTTAAATGATTCAGATGCAGTCCGTATTGGACGTGGCAGACAATACCGGTGCGCGCTCGGTTATGTGCATCAAGGTATTGGGCGGCAGTCATCGCCGCTATGCGGGCGTGGGTGATGTCATCAAGGTCACCATCAAGGATGCTGCGCCGCGCGGCCGTGTGAAAAAAGGCGACATTTACAACGCTGTGGTGGTTCGTACTGCCAAGGGCGTGCGTCGGCCCGATGGTTCGCTGGTGCGCTTCGACGGCAATGCGGCGGTGCTGCTGAATAATAAATTAGAGCCGATCGGCACCCGTATTTTCGGGCCGGTCACCCGTGAGCTGCGTACCGAGAAGTTCATGAAGATCGTCTCGCTGGCGCCCGAGGTTCTGTGAGAGGGAATCATGGCACGTATTCGTAAAAGTGATCAAGTGATCGTTCTGGCCGGGAAAGACAAGGGTAAGCGCGGTGTTGTGCTCAGGGTGCTTGATGATGGTCATGTGCTGGTCGAGGGCGTGAATCGCGTCAAGAAACACCAGAAGCCCAATCCCATGCGCAATATCCAGGGCGGGATCGTCGAAAAAGAAATGCCGATCCAGGCTTCCAACGTCGCGTTGTTCAACGTGGGTACGCAGAAGGCTGATCGCGTGGGTTACAAGGTGCTGGAGGACGGCCGCAAGGTGCGCGTGTACAAGTCCAATGGCGAAATGGTTGACGCTCAGGGGTGATCATGGCGCGTTTTCAAGAATTTTATCGTGAGACGGTGGTGCCCAAGCTGATTGAACAGTTTGGTTATAAGTCCGTCATGGAAGTGCCGCGTATCCAGAAGGTCACCCTGAACATGGGGGTCGGCGAAGCGGTGGCTGACAAGAAGGTGATGGACCATGCGGTGTCTGACATGCAGAAGATCGCGGGCCAGAAGCCGGTTGTCACCAAGTCCAAAAAATCCATTGCGGGCTTCAAGATCCGTGAGGATTATCCGGTCGGTTGCATGGTGACACTGCGTCGTGCGCAGATGTTTGAATTCCTCGATCGTCTGGTTACGGTGGCAATGCCGCGTATCCGCGATTTTCGCGGTGTTTCGGGCAAATCCTTTGACGGTCGTGGCAACTACAACATGGGCGTCAGGGAACAGATTATTTTTCCCGAGATCGAGTATGACAAGATTGATGCGTTGCGCGGGATGAATATCACGATCACAACCACAGCCAAGACTGATGATGAAGCGCGGGCTCTGCTTGCCGCCTTCAGTTTCCCGTTCAAGAATTGAGGTAGGCATGGCCAAGTTATCCTTGATTAATCGTGAAGAAAAGCGCGCGCGCATGGTAAAAAAATATGCCGCCAAGCGTGCCGAGATCAAAGCGCTGATCTCCAACTCGCAGACCAGCGATGAAGATCGCATGGCGGCCTATCAGGCTTTGCAGGCTCTGCCGCGCAATGCCAGCCCGGTGCGTCAGCGCAACCGCTGTCAGTTGACGGGGCGCCCGCGTGGTGTGTTCAGCAAATTTGGCCTGGCGCGCGGCAAGTTGCGTGAATATGCGATGCGGGGCGAAATTCCTGGCATCGCCAAGGCAAGCTGGTAAGGGGTAGACGATATGAGTATGAGTGATCCCATCGCGGACATGCTGACCCGCATTCGCAATGCGCAGGCAGTTGAGAAGGCGGTTGTCCTGATGCCTTCATCGAAAGTCAAAGTGGCTATAGCCAAGGTGCTGAAGGACGAGGGTTATATCGAGGATTTCGTCATTCGTGGCGAAACAGGAAAACCCGAGCTTGAGCTGCAGCTGAAATATTACGCAGGGCGCCCGGTGATTGAGCGCATTGAGCGCGTGAGCAAGCCTGGCTTGCGAGTCTACAAGGGTGCCGAGGAGCTGCCGCGCGTCATGAATGGCCTCGGCGTGGCGATCGTCTCCACCTCGAGTGGCGTGATGGCAGACCGCCATGCGCGCGCCAAGGGTGTGGGCGGTGAAGTCCTGTGCGTGGTTGCGTAAAAGGGAGCGGATATGTCACGTGTAGCCAATAATCCTATTGCGTTGCCTAAAGGCGTCGAAGTCACGCTGGGCGGTGCGGTCTCGGTCAAGGGGCCTCTGGGGGCGATGAGTCAGGCGATGTCGACTGACGTGTCGGTCGCGCTTAATGACGGGGTGCTGACTTTTGCACCTACCAGCGAAAGCATCCAGGCGAATGCGATGGCAGGTACGATGCGCGCGCTGGTCAACAATATGGTGCAGGGTGTTTCCAGGGGTTTCGAAAAGAAGCTTTTGCTGGTCGGGGTCGGCTATCGTGCCCAGGCTCAGGGCGATGCGCTCAACCTGACGCTGGGCTTCTCGCATCCTGTTGTGCACAAGATGCCCGCCGGCATCAAGGTTGAAACCCCGACGCAGACCGAGATTGTGATCAAGGGTATCGATCGCCAGGTCGTTGGGCAGGTGGCCGCCGACGTGCGCGCATATCGTCCGCCGGAGCCTTATAAGGGCAAGGGTGTTCGCTATAGCGACGAAGTGGTGATCAAGAAAGAGACCAAGAAGAAGTAAGGCTTAAGGACAGACAATGAACACCAAGCAATCACGGATTCGCAGAGCGCGCAAAACCCGCGCCAAAATCGCGGCCGTCAAGGCGACCCGCCTGGCAATTCACCGCACCAACAGCCACATTTACGCCCAGATCATTTCGGCGGATGGCGGCACGGTCATGACCAGTGCGTCCTCCAACGACAAGGAGCTGCGTGCCGCTTTGGGTAACGGCGGTAACGTGGCGGCGGCAGCTGCCGTTGGCAAGCGCCTGGCCGAGAAGGCCAAGGATCTAGGCATTGAAAAAGTGGCTTTCGATCGTGCTGGCTTCAGGTTTCATGGGCGAGTGAAAGCCCTCGCTGAAGCGGCCCGCGAAGGCGGTTTGGTATTTTAACGAGGCAGACTCAAGATGGCCCGTACAGCACCTACTAGTAACGAAGAGCGCGGCGACGGCTTGCGCGAGAAGATGATTTCGGTCAACCGCGTCACCAAAGTGGTGAAGGGCGGCCGGATCATGGGATTTGCCGCGCTGACCGTGGTCGGCGACGGCGATGGCGGCATCGGCATGGGCAAGGGCAAGTCCCGCGAAGTGCCGGTGGCCGTACAGAAGGCAATGGAAGAGGCTCGCCGCAAGCTGGTCAAGATCAGCCTGAAGAACGGCACCTTCCATCATACGGTGGTGGGACAGCACGGCGCTTCGCGTGTGTTGATCCAGCCGGCATCGGAAGGTACGGGCATTATTGCAGGCGGGGCGATGCGCGCCGTTTTCGAGGTGATGGGCGTGCAGAACGTGCTTGCCAAGTGCCTGGGCTCGACCAATCCCTACAACGTCGTGCGTGCGACGATCGATGGCCTGCTGAAAATGTCCACGCCGTCCGAGATTGCGGCCAAGCGCGGCAAGTCTGTCGAAGACATCACGGGGTAAGCCATGAGCGAGCAGAAAAAAATCAGGGTGACGCTGGTCAAAAGCTTGATCGGCACCAAGGCGCCGCATCGCGCCTGTGTGCGTGGCTTGGGCCTGCGTCGAATGCATCATACGGTCGAGGTGCTTGATACACCGGAAAACCGCGGGATGATTTCCCGAGTCGCCTATCTGGTGAAGTGCGAGGCTTAAATGGAACTGAACGATATTAAACCGGCTGACGGCGCCAAGAAGAACAAGCGTCGTTTGGGTCGTGGCATTGGCTCCGGCCTGGGTAAAACTGCGGGACGTGGCCACAAGGGTCAGAAATCCCGAGCAGGAGGCTTCCACAAAGTGGGCTTTGAGGGCGGCCAGATGCCGATGCATCGTCGTCTGCCTAAGCGTGGCTTCGTTTCGCTGACCAAGGCTGATACGGCGCATGTCCGTCTATTCGAGCTGGCGTCGGTGGGGATGGACGAGATCGATTTGCTGGTGCTGAAGCAGGCCGGCATCATCGGTGCCGCGGCTAAAACCGCCAAGGTTTATCTGGCCGGCGAAATCGGCAAGGCGGTCAAGTTGCGCGGTATTGCCGTGACCAAGGGAGCGCGTGCTGCGATCGAGGCCGCGGGCGGCAGCATCGCCGACTGAGTCAGAGGATATACGCTTTGGCTACGCCCAAAACCGGTTTGAATAAATTCGGCGACCTCAAGCGCCGTTTGTTATTCCTGCTTGGCGCTTTGATCGTGTACCGTATCGGCACCTTCATTCCGGTGCCGGGTATCGATCCACTGGTGCTCGAGCAGCTCTTCAAGTCGCAGCAGGGCGGCATCCTGGGCATGTTCAACATGTTCTCCGGTGGTGCGCTGTCGCGTTTCAGCGTGTTTGCGCTGGGGATCATGCCGTACATTTCGGCGTCGATTATCGTGCAGCTGATGACGACCGTGTCCCCGCAGCTTGAAGCGTTGAAAAAAGAGGGTGAGGCAGGACGCCGCAAGATTACCCAGTACACCCGTTACGGGACCTTGTTTCTGGCCGTTTTCCAGGCGCTGGGTATTGGCATTGCCCTGGAATCACAGGCAGGTCTGGTGCTCGACCCGGGGATGGCGTTTCGCTTGATCACCGTGGTTACGCTGACTGCCGGCACGATGTTTTTGATGTGGCTTGGCGAGCAGATTACCGAGCGTGGCCTAGGTAATGGTATTTCCATCATTATTTTCGCGGGTATTGCCGCGGGCCTGCCGCATGCGATCGGCGGCACGCTGGAGTTGACGCGCACTGGTGCGTTTTCGATCCCGCTGGTCCTGATGCTGTTCGTCGGGGTGTTGCTGGTGACGGCGCTGGTGGTGTTCGTTGAACGTGGCCAGCGCAAGATCCTGGTCAATTATGCCAAGCGCCAGGTCGGAAAAATGGTGGTGGGCGGCCAAAGTTCGCATCTGCCGCTCAAGTTGAATATGGCCGGGGTGATCCCGCCGATTTTCGCCTCCAGCATCATTTTGTTTCCGGCGACCCTGGCGGGCTGGTTTGGCAGCAGCGACAACATGGGATGGCTGAAAGATATTGGCTCGACTCTGTCGCCCGGTCAGCCGGTGTACGTTTTGCTGTATGCGCTGGCAATTATCTTCTTTTGCTTTTTCTACACGGCTTTGGTGTTCAACCCCAAGGAAACCGCGGACAATCTGAAGAAGAGTGGTGCGTTCGTTCCGGGTATACGCCCGGGTGATCAAACCGCACGCTATATCGACAAGATTTTGACCAGGCTGACGCTGGTGGGGGCAATCTACATCACCCTGGTGTGTTTGCTGCCCGAATTTCTGATTTTGAAATGGAATGTCCCTTTCTATTTCGGGGGGACGTCGCTGCTGATCATCGTGGTGGTGACCATGGATTTTATGGCACAGGTTCAGGCTTATGTCATGTCGCACCAGTATGAAGGCCTGCTCAAGAAAGCCAATTTCAAAAATGGCTTGGTGGGGCGTTGATGTCCAAGGAAGATGTCATCCAGATGCAGGGTGAAGTCGTTGAAAACCTGCCTAACGCAACCTTTAGAGTCAAGCTTGAAAATGGCCATGTCCTTCTGGGCCATATCTCCGGCAAGATGCGCATGCACTACATCCGCATCCTGCCGGGGGACAAGGTGACGGTAGAACTTACGCCTTACGATCTGACCAAAGGCCGGATCGTTTTCCGGGCCAAATGATTTTTGATCGGTAGCATGCTGCCGATGAGTGAATGGAGAAAACCATGAGAGTACAGGCTTCAGTCAAGAAAATGTGCCGTAAGTGCAAGGTTGTGCGCCGCAAAGGCGTTGTGCGCGTAATCTGTGACGATCCGCGTCACAAGCAGCGCCAGGGTTAAGCAGGCCCTCTGTCGCCAAGTGCGGATTCGAGTCAACCCAAGAGCGGGTTGACGTGTTATAATTTTTTGTTTTGCGTTCGGAGCTTTGCGAATGGCTCGTATTGCTGGGGTTAATATCCCTAATCATCAACACGCGATTATTGCGTTGACCGCCATTTATGGCATCGGCAGAACTACGTCCGGCAAGATTTGCGAAGCGGCTGGCGTGGCCCAGACTTCTAAAATCAAGGATCTGTCCGAGGCCGAGATGGAGCGCTTGCGCGAGGGCGTGGCCCAATTCACGGTCGAGGGTGACCTGCGCCGTGAAATCACCATGAACATCAAGCGTTTGATGGATCTCGGCTGCTATCGCGGCTTCCGTCATCGCAAGGGCTTGCCTGTGCGTGGTCAGCGCACACGCACCAACGCGCGTACCCGCAAGGGCCCACGCAAGGCCATCAAGAGATAAAGGTTAACCATGGCAACGAAAACTGCAACGCGCGTGCGCAAGAAGGTCAAGAAGAATGTCGCAGAGGGTATTGCGCACATTCATGCTTCATTCAACAACACTATCGTGACGATCACCGATCGTCAGGGCAACGCCCTGTCGTGGGCGACCGCCGGCGGTGCGGGCTTCAAGGGCTCGCGTAAATCGACGCCGTTTGCGGCGCAGGTCGCGGCCGAAAATGCCGGCAAGATGGCGCAGGAATACGGTGTCAAAAACCTGGAAGTCCGTATCAAGGGCCCTGGCCCGGGCCGGGAATCCACCGTGCGTGCACTGAATGCGCTGGGCTTCAAGATCGTGGCGATCTCGGATGTCACCCCGATCCCGCACAACGGCTGCCGTCCTTCCAAAAAGCGTCGAATTTAATCCTAGGGTAAATCATGGCTCGTAATCTTGATCCCAAATGCCGTCAGTGCCGCCGTGAAGGCGAAAAGCTGTTCCTGAAAGGCGAGAAGTGTTTCACCGACAAGTGCGCCATCGAGCGCCGTGCTTATGCGCCTGGCCAGCATGGCCAGAAGAGCGGTGCGCGTCTGTCCGGGTATGGTGTGCAACTGCGTGAAAAGCAGAAAATCCGCCGTATCTACGGCGTGCTCGAAGGGCAGTTCCGTCTGACCTATAAAAAGGCGGACAGCCGCAAGGGCGTGACGGGTGAGAACCTGCTGTCGATGCTGGAGTCGCGCTTGGATTCAGTGTGCTATCGCATGGGCTTTGGTGCATCGCGTACCGAGGCGCGTCAGGTGGTGCGCCATAACGGCATCATGGTTAACGGTCGCAGGGTCAATATTCCGTCGTATCAGGTGCGTGCCGGCGATGTGGTCGAGGTGTCTGAAAAGGCGAAAGCCCAGCTGCGTATCAAGGGGGCGGCAGAAGCGACCGCCGCGCGTGGTTATCCCGAATGGGTCGAAGTCGACGCCAAGGCGCTCAGGGGCACCTACAAGGCTGCGCCGCAGCGCTCGGAACTGCCGTCGACCATCAACGAGTCGCTGGTCGTCGAACTGTACTCCAAATAAGCTGGCCGGGTCCTGACAGACCCGGTTTTCAGGGCTGCTTCTCAAGGAATCGCACTCTATGCAAAGCGCTACGGAATTTCTCAAGCCGCGTATTGTGGAGGTGGATCGCGCCTCCCCGCTGCACGCCAAGGTCATCATGGAGCCCTTCGAGCGCGGCTATGGCCACACGCTCGGTAATGCGCTGCGTCGTATCCTGTTGTCCTCAATGGTCGGTTATGCGCCGACTGAAGTTACTATCAGCGGTGTCGTTCACGAGTATTCGACAATCGAAGGCGTTCAGGAAGATGTCGTCGACATTCTCCTGAACCTCAAGGGTATTGCTTTCAAGATGCATGGCAAGTCCGAGGCGATCTTGAAAGTGTCCAAGTCGGACGAAGGCATCGTTACCGCGGGCGATATCGAAATCGGCCACGACATCGAAGTGCTGAACCCGGATCACGTGATTGCTCACCTGACCAAGGGTGGCAAACTCGATATGGAAATCAAGATCGAGAGCGGTCGCGGTTACCAGCCGGCCACAGCGCGCAAGGTTTCTGAAGAATCCCGTTCGGTGGGCTCCATTCTGGTGGATGCCTCGTTCAGTCCGGTTCGCCGTGTGGCTTACTCCGTGGAAAGCGCGCGAGTGGAACAGCGTACCGACCTCGACCGCCTGGTGATCGACATCGAAACCAATGGCGTGGTCGAGCCGGAAGAAGCTGTCCGTACCGCTGCCCGCATTCTGGTGAACCAGTTGTCCGTGTTCGCCGACCTGGAAGGCACGCCAGCCGAATCCGAGTCGCCGCGCTCGCCGCAGGTGGACCCCCTGCTGCTGCGCCCGGTCGACGATCTGGAGCTGACCGTGCGTTCGGCCAACTGCCTGAAAGCCGAGAACATCTACTTCATTGGCGACCTGATCCAGCGTTCCGAAACCGAGCTGCTGCGTACTCCGAATCTGGGCCGCAAGTCGCTGAACGAGATCAAGGACGTCCTGGCCTCCAAGAGCCTTTCGCTGGGGATGAAGCTGGAGAACTGGCCGCCTGCCGGCCTTGAGCGCCCCTGATTTATTGATTCAAAACCGACAATAAAGTGCGGATCGCCGTGGCTGGCGGTCTGGCCCAAGAATACTGACTGAAAGGAAATGCCATGCGTCACCGTCAATCCAACCGCAAGCTGAACCGGACCACCAGCCATCGTCTGGCCATGTTCCGCAACATGAGTGTGTCGCTGCTGAAGCACGAAGTCATCAAGACCACGCTGCCGAAGGCCAAGGAACTGCGCCGCTTCGTCGAGCCGCTGATCACCCTGGGCAAGGAACCTAGCCTGGCGAATCATCGCCTGGCGTTCGACCGTCTGCGCGATCGCGAAATGGTCGTCAAGCTGTTCGGTGAACTGGGCCCGCGTTACAAGACCCGCCCCGGTGGCTACCTGCGCATCCTGAAATACGGTTTCCGCAATGGCGACAATGCGCCGATGGCACTGGTCGAACTGGTTGATCGCCCGGACAGCGATGTCGCACCGGTCGATGCCGAATAAGCCCTATTGTTGAACAAGTTGAAAAAGCCGGGACATCCCGGCTTTTTCTTTGGCCCGGGCTGGATCTGGACATCTGCATTCTACTTGCCGGCTCCCGGCATGGTCGTGCATAGTTGGCTTTCCCGCCTGCCACAGGAGCAGTCGTGATTGTTCTCTTCACCGATTTCGGCGTACGCGATCCCTATATTGGCCAGGTCAAGGCTCGTCTGGCTGAGCATGCGCCCGGCCAGCAGGTGGTGGACCTGCTGCACGAGGCGCCAGACTTCAATCCCCATGCGGGCGCCCATCTGCTCGCTGCGTTTGCGCCGGGTTTTCCGCCAGGCAGCGTATTTCTGGCCGTAGTGGATCCCGGCGTCGGCACGCCGCGCAGTGCCGTGGTCGTCCTGGCTAGGGGCCGCTGGTTCGTCGGGCCGGACAACGGATTGCTGTCCATCGTGGCTGCACGGCACAGCGACACCCGGCTATGGCGTATCCACTGGCAGCCCGAAACCCTGTCGGCCACGTTTCACGGTCGCGACCTGTTTGCGCCGATTGCGGCCGACATTGCGCGCGGCGAATTTCCTGTCGCCAAGTTGACCCAGACAGACAAACTCGATGTCGAGTTCGATGCCGGCGACCTGGCCCGCGTGATATACATCGACCATTATGGCAACGCCTGGACCGGTATCCGCGGCGTCCCGAAGAATGCGCGCGTCAGTGCCGCAGACGTATCGTTCAGGCACAGCGACAGTTTTGGTTTTATCGGCAAGGGGGAGGGGTTCTGGTTTCTCAACAGCGTGGGACTGCTGGAGCTTGCAGTTAACCGAGGCAGTGCCGCGACGGCGTTCGGCTTGACGGTCGGCGACCCGGTTCGGGTTCAGCGGCTGAATTGACGGCGCTCAATTCACGCCGAGCAGCAGCACCCGGTAGTCGTTGACGTTGGTGCGGGTGGGGCCGGTAACAACCAGGTCGCCCAGCGCGGAAAAAAATCCATAGCTGTCATGCGCCGCCAGCAGGGTTTCTGCCTGAATGCCGAGCGCCCGGGCACGTGCAAGCGTGTCCGGGGCGAGCAGCGCACCGGCATTGTCTTCGCTGCCGTCGATGCCATCCGTGTCGCACGCAATGGCCCAGGCTGGGATGTCGCGCAAGGCCAGCGCCAAAGCCAGCAAATATTCACTGTTACGCCCCCCACGCCCATGCTGCGGACGTAGCGCAACAGTGGTTTCGCCTCCCGAGATCAAGGCGAGCGCCCCACCGGTGAGGCAGGCGCGGACCAGTGCGGCATGCTGCCGGGCAACGGCCTGGGCGTCGCCGCTGATACTGTCGGAAATCAGCAGCGCTGGGATGCCGTGTTGCTCAAAGACGCCGACCGCAGCCACCAGGCTGTCGTGCGCGCAGCCGATGACGCGGTTTTCCATGCGTGAAAAGCACGGGTCGTCTGGTTTGGGCGTGTCGCCGCGCGCATCGGCCGAGCAGGTTTCGAGATGGCGTTGAACCCCGTGGGGAAGCGCGATCCGGAAATGTGCCAGCCGCTCGAGCGCGTCGGAACACGTGGTGGGATCGGGCGTGCAGGGGCCGGATGCGATGATGCTGGGGTCGTCGCCGACAACATCGGAAATGATCAGCGCGCGCCCCTGGGCCTTGCCTGAAGCGCGCGCCAGTCGCCCGCCCGACAGGCGGGTGAGATGTTTGCGCACAGTGTTGATATCGTGGATGGGGGCGCCCGCGTGCAGCAGGGCTTTGGTGACCTGTCGCAATTCCTTCAGGCTGACGCCTGCGACCGGTGCGGCGAGCAGGCTGGAGCCGCCGCCCGAAACCAGCGCCAGCAGCAGATCGTCCTCCCCCAGGCCTGCCGCCATCTCCAGCATGCGCAAGGCGGCGGCTTCGCCGCGCCCGTCGGGCAGCGGGTGGCTGGCCTCGACCACTTCGATGCGGCGGGTAGGCAGGCTGTGTCGATAGCGGGTGACCACCACGCCGGACAGTCGCGCATCAGCCGGCCAGTGAGCCTCGACGGCAGCGGCCATGCTGGCGGCTGCCTTGCCGCCACCGACCACCAAGGTGCGGCCGCCTGGCGGCGCGGGCAGGTGCGGCGGCAGGATACGTGCGGGATCGGCTGCGGCGACGGCAGCGTGAAACGAATCGAGCAGCAGGGTGCGCGGATTCATCGGATATAGGTGGAAGAACCGATGCAGGATTGCAGGGGGCTGGGTCTGGGCGTGACGCGCTGGCCAGGCAAACAAAAACGGCCAGGTTTTCCCCGGCCGATTGCGCTGCCTGAAGCGGAATTACTGCGCGGCGTCTTTGGCCTTGTCGGCCATGTCCTGCATCTTGTCGGCACCGGCCGCGGCGGCGTCGGCGGCCCCCTGGGCAGCGTCGGCGGCCGCGCCGGCAGCGGCGTCGCCTGCAGCAGAGGCAGCGTCGCCGGCCGCATCAGCAGCAGCGCCCGCCGCTTCCTGTGCGGAATCGGCAGCAGCGCCGGCCGCTTCCTGGGCCTGTTCCATGGCGGGGGAGGCGGCCTCTTCCGCCTTTTGGCAGGCGGTCAGCGCAAGGGCAGCGAAAAGTGCGACGAGAAGTTTGGATTGCATGAAGGTCTCCCTGGTGTGGATGGAATGTAAAGGAAATGCGGGTCTGGCAACCCGCACTTTTTTATTATTAACGCCAAAACGCGTCGAGAACAAGCCTATTGGCGTTTGTTTACCCATTGAGGCTCACGCATTGAAGCTCAAAAACGCTCGTCCGGACGCAAGTAACGCCATTGCCCTGGCGGTAAATCGCCCAGCCGCACGCGCCCGATACGCACGCGTTTCAGCCCCACCACTTGCAGCCCGACCAGTTCGCACATGCGGCGGATCTGGCGCTTGCGGCCTTCTTTCAGAATGAAACGCAGCTGATCGGCGTTCTGCCAGCCGACCTTGGCCGGGCGCAGACGGCGGCCATCGAGCGAGAGGCCGTGGTTGAGCCGCGCAAGACCTGTCTCATCGAGGTGTCCGCTCACCCGCACCAGGTATTCCTTGTCGATCTCTGACTCGTCGCCGATCAGCTGTCTGGCGATGCGCCCGTCCTGCGTCAGCACCAGGAGGCCGGTCGAATCGATGTCGAGCCGCCCGGCAGGCGCCAGGCCTTTCAGATGAGCGGGATGAAAGGCTGGGCTGGCACGTCCGTCCCGCCACTGGGTCTCGGGCCGGATCAGAACCACGGCGGGTTGATAACCCGGCTCCGGCTGGCCGGACACATAGCCGACCGGCTTGTGCAGCAGAATGGTGACGCGCTGTTGCTGTTGCGCGCTGGCCTGCGTGTCGAGGCGGATCGCACAGTCGGGGTCGACCTTGGTGCCGAGTTCGCTTACCCGTCTGCCGTCGACAAACACCAGCCCGCGCTCGATGTAGCTGTCGGCCTCGCGGCGCGAACACAGGCCGCGCTCCGACATCAGCTTGGAGAGGCGGACCGGTTCGTTCATGTCAGTGCCGCGCCAGCGCCGGTTGCAGATACTTGCCGGTATGGCTGGCCGGATTGTCGGACACGGCTTCGGGCGTGCCTTCGGCGATGATCTGTCCGCCGCCGGCCCCGCCTTCGGGGCCGAGGTCGATCAGCCAGTCGGCGGTCTTGATCACATCCAGGTTGTGCTCGATGACGACCACGCTGTTGCCGGCGTCTGACAGTCGCTGCAGTACTTTCAGCAAGAGGTCGATGTCGGCGAAATGCAGACCGGTAGTCGGCTCGTCGAGGATGTAGAGCGTGCGCCCAGTGTCGCGCTTGGACAGTTCGAGCGCGAGCTTGACGCGCTGCGCTTCGCCGCCGGACAGCGTGGTGGCGGACTGGCCGAGGCGGATGTAGCCCAGTCCGACGTCGAGCAGGGTCTGCAGCTTGCGCTTGACCACCGGCACCGCGGCGAAGAATTCATGCGCCTGCTCGATGGTCATTTCCAGCACGTCGCGGATGGTCCTGCCCTTGTACTGCACTTCCAGCGTTTCGCGGTTGTAGCGCGCGCCGTGGCAGACATCGCACGGCACGTAGATGTCGGGCAGGAAATGCATCTCAACCTTGATCACGCCGTCGCCCTGGCAGGCCTCGCAACGTCCGCCCTTGACGTTGAAGCTGAAGCGGCCCGGGCCATAACCGCGCGTGCGCGCTTCCGGCACCCCGGCGAACAGTTCGCGGATTGGCGTGAAAAGGCCGGTGTAGGTGGCCGGGTTGGAACGCGGGGTGCGGCCGATCGGCGACTGGTCGACGTTGATCACCTTGTCAAAAAATGCCAGCCCGTGGATCTCGCCGTGCGGGGCGGGCTCGGCGCTGGAACCATAGAGGTGGCGCGCGACCGCGGTGTAGAGGGTGTCGTTGATCAGCGTCGATTTGCCCGATCCGGAGACGCCGGTGACGCAGACGAACAGTCCCACCGGCAGGTTGAGCGTGACGTTCTTCAGGTTGTTGCCGCTGGCATTCGTCACCACCAGCTGTCTTTCGGCATCGGGTGCGCGGCGTTTCTTGGGAATGGCGATCGCGCGCCGCCCCGACAGATACTGGCCGGTGAGCGAGGCCGGGCTCAGGCGGATTTCCTCCGGCGACCCTTCGGCTACCACTTCGCCGCCATGCACGCCGGCGCCGGGGCCCATGTCGACCACGTAATCGGCGGCGCGGATCGCGTCCTCGTCGTGCTCGACCACCAGTACCGAGTTGCCGATGTCGCGCAGGTGCTTGAGCGTAGCGAGCAGGCGGTCGTTGTCGCGCTGGTGCAGGCCGATCGACGGTTCGTCGAGCACATACATCACGCCGGTGAGGCCGGAGCCGATCTGCGAGGCGAGGCGGATGCGCTGCGCCTCGCCGCCCGACAAGGTGTCGGCGGAACGGTCGAGCGACAGGTAATCGAGCCCCACGTTATTGAGGAAGCCGACGCGGGCGACGATTTCCTTGACGATCTTGTCGGCAATCTGCGCGCGGTGACCGTCGAGCCTGAGCGCCTCGAAAAATCCCAGCACCTGTTTCAAGGGCATCGCGCTGACTGCATAGATGGGCACGCCGCCGACCATGACATGGCGCGCTTCCTCGCGCAGGCGGGTTCCCTTGCAGGTCGGGCAGGGCTTGTTGTTCTGGTACTTGGCGAGTTCCTCACGCACCGCCATCGAGTCGGACTCGTGGTAGCGGCGCGCCATGTTGGCGAGCACGCCCTCGAACGGATAACTCCTGGTGGTGTAGCCGCCGCGCGGCGCCAGCGTCTGGAAGGCGATCGCTTCGCGGCTAGAACCGTTGAGAATCACGTCCTGAATGCGCGGCGGCAGCGACTCCCACGGTGTGTCGAGTTCGAAACCGTAATGCATCGCCAGGCTTTGCAGCATCATGTAGAAGAACTGGTTGCGCTTGTCCCAGCCCTTGATCGCGCCACTGGCCAGCGACAGGTGCGGGAAGGCGACCACGCGCGCCGGATCGAAGAAGGTGATCTGGCCGAGGCCGTCGCATTTCGGGCAGGCGCCCATCGGATTGTTGAATGAGAACAGGCGCGGTTCCAGTTCGGGCAGCGCGTAGCTGCATACCGGACAGGCGAATTTGGCGGAGAACAGATGTTCGCGGCCGGAGTCCATTTCCACTGCCAGTGCGCGCCCATCCGCATGGCGCAACGCGGTCTCGAAGCTTTCGGCCAGGCGCTGCTTGGCGTCGGCACGTACCTTCAAACGGTCGACCACCACCTCGATGGTGTGCTTCTTGTTCTTGTCGAGCTTGGGCACGGCATCGATCTCGTGCACGCTGCCGTCGACCCGCACCCGCACGAAGCCCTGCGCACGCAGCTCGGCGAAGAGCTCTATGTTTTCGCCCTTCCTGCCCACCAGCAGCGGCGCCAGGATCATCAGCCTGGTGTCTTCCGGCAACGCCAGCACCGCGTCGACCATCTGCGACACCGTCTGTGCCGCCAGCGTGATGTGGTGTTCCGGGCACTGCGGATCGCCGACACGGGCGTACAGCAGGCGCAGATAGTCGTGGATTTCGGTGACAGTGCCGACGGTCGAGCGCGGGTTGTGGCTGGTGGCCTTCTGCTCGATGGAAATCGCCGGGGACAGGCCCTCGATCAGGTCGACGTCAGGCTTTTCCATCAACTGCAGGAACTGCCGCGCGTAGGCCGACAGCGATTCGACGTAGCGCCGCTGCCCTTCGGCGTAGAGCGTGTCGAAGGCGAGCGAGGACTTGCCCGAGCCCGACAGTCCCGTGATCACCACCAGCTTGTTGCGCGGCAGGTCGAGGTTGACGTTTTTCAGGTTGTGGGTGCGGGCGCCGCGGATGCGGATGTATTCCATGGGTTGACAGCCATCGGTTAGGTCGGCGAGCGTAATTCGCAACCTGCTAATATAACGGACTTCCCGATTTCACCGAATTCCGCAGTGGCCAACCTCGACCTGTCAGAAAGCATGACCCGCGCCGAAAAACGCGCTGCAGCGGGCCTGGCGGCGATTTTCGGCCTGCGCATGCTGGGCATGTTCCTCATCCTGCCGGTGTTCGCGCTGTACGCCGAACATCTGCCCGGCGGCGACAACCATACCCTGGTTGGCCTCGCCCTTGGCATGTACGGCCTGACCCAGGCGATTCTGATGATCCCCTTCGGCATGGCGTCCGACCGCATCGGGCGCAAGAAGGTCATCATCTTCGGTCTCATCGTGTTCGCGCTCGGCAGCTTTCTGGCCGCCACCGCCACCGACATCTACTGGACCATCGCCGGCCGTGCGCTGCAGGGCGCCGGCGCCATTTCCGCCGCCGTCACCGCGATGCTGGCCGACCTCACGCGCGAGGAGCACCGCACCAAGGCGATGGCGCTGGTCGGCTCGACCATCGGCCTCGCTTTTGCCGTGTCGCTGGTGGCAGGGCCGGCGCTCAACCGTGTCATCGGCGTGCCGGGCATTTTTGCGCTGACGGGCGCGCTGGCGCTGGCCGCCATCTGGGTGGTGAAAGTGTGGATGCCCGAACCCGCAGAAAGCTATTTTCACGCCGATGCGCAGGCCAACCCGGCGAAACTGATCGACGTGCTGAAGGACCGCCAGCTGTTGCGGCTCGACTTCGGCATCTTCTCCCTGCACGCCGCGCAGATGGCGATGTTCGTGGTGGTGCCGGTGGCGCTCAAAAATAGCGGTCTGGCGGCCGACCACCACTGGGCCGTTTACCTGCCGGTACTGCTCGGATCCTTCGTGCTGATGCTGCCCGCCATCATTGCTGGCGAGAAACGCGGCAAGATGAAGCCGGTGTTCGTCGGTGCGGTGGCGCTGATGCTGCTGGCGCAGCTGGGGCTGGCCTTCGGCATCGACCATTTCTGGGGCATCGTGTGGGCGCTGTTCTTCTACTTCGTCGCTTTCAACCTGCTCGAGGCCAGTCTGCCCTCGCTCATCTCCAAGCTGGCTCCGGTGTCGGCCAAGGGTACCGCAATGGGCGTCTACAATACCGCGCAGTCGCTGGGCCTGTTTTTCGGCGGCGTGTTCGGCGGCTGGCTGGCACAGCACCACGGCTTTGCGGCCGTTTTCATATTCTGCGTGGTGCTGATGGCGGCATGGCTGCTGGCCAGCCTGTCGATGGCGCCGCCGCCCGCGATCAAGACCCGGCTGTTCCGTGTTGGCGTGATGCCCGCGGGCCAGGCCGCCCTGCTGAGGGCGCAGCTGGCCGAGGTGGCGGGCGTGGTCGAAGCCGTGGTATTGGCCGAGGAAGGCGTGGCCATGCTCAAGGTCAGCCTCCAGGGCTGGGACGAAGCCGGCGCGCGCAGCCTGCTTGAGGCAGCCTGATAGAATCCGCACCACATTCAGCACGATCAACTCAATCCACTTTCAATCCGGGGGAAAACATGGCATCCGTCAACAAGGTCATTCTGGTCGGCAATCTCGGGCGCGACCCCGAAATGCGTTACCTGCCGAGCGGGGAAGCCGTCGCCAATCTCGCCATCGCCACCACCGACAAATACAAGGACAAATCTGGCCAGCTGGTCGAAGCCACGGAATGGCATCGTGTCAGCTTCTTCGGCCGCACCGCGGAAGTGTGCGGGCAATACCTGAAAAAGGGCAGCCAGGTCTACGTCGAGGGTTCGATCCGTACGCGCAAATACACCGACAAGGAAGGCATCGAGAAATACGCGACGGAAATCCGCGGCGACCGCATGCAGATGCTGGGCAGCAAGGGCGGCGGCATGGCCGAGATGGACGATGGCGGCTTCAACCAGGCGCCGCCGCGCAGTCAGCCGCGCAGCAATGCGGGCACAAATGCGCCGGCCGCCGCGCAGCGCCCGGCGAGCAGCGGCTTCGACGACATGGACGACGACATTCCGTTCTGAGTCTCAGGCTACAGAGCGGTCGGCCGATATCCCGCGCATTCATAATAAACGGGGCGGAGAGGGGGCGGCGTGCACGGCGCGCCGACATAGGGTGAACGATAAACAACACACGGCATCGGGCGCGTTGGGCGTCGCGCTTCTGCTCGGCGGAGGCTTGCTGTCGCCTGTCATGGCACGGGCGGAGATCACCGAATCCGATTTCCTCAACGACGTGCCGGTGGTGTTGTCGGCGTCGCGCCTGTCGCAGCCGGTGGGCGAGGCGCCTGCGGCCGTCACCGTCATCGACCAGGCCATGATCCGCGCCTCGGGCTTTCGCGACATTCCCGATTTGTTCCGCCTGGTGCCGGGTTTCAGCGTGGCCTATACCCGCGACAACACCTGGGGCGTCGGCTATCACGGGCTGGCCGACGCCTTTTCCCGGCGGATGCAGGTGCTGATCGACGGGCGCTCGGTCTATACCGCTGCATTCGGCGAGGTGCCCTGGTCATCGCTTCCGCTGTCGATCGAGGATATCGAGCGCATCGAGGTGGTACGTGGCCCCAATTCGGCAACCTATGGGTCGAATGCCTTTTTCGGCATCATCAGCATCATCACCAAAGATGCCGCCCAGGTGCCGGGTAACCATCTCTCGGTGCAGGTCGGCGGGCAGGGCATGCGCGGCGCCATGTTCCGCCATGGGGGCGGCAAGGATGACCTGCGCTACCGGC
Organism: Thiobacillus denitrificans DSM 12475; assembly: GCF_000376425.1. Classification (GTDB taxonomy): domain Bacteria; phylum Pseudomonadota; class Gammaproteobacteria; order Burkholderiales; family Thiobacillaceae; genus Thiobacillus; species Thiobacillus denitrificans. The sequence continues at coordinate 24,141 of NZ_AQWL01000018.1, forward strand.
TGACCGTGTCGGACCAGCGGCGCGACCGCTTCGATAGCCAGATGGAAAAAACGGCCACCCGCCACATGGATTTAAGGGCGGATTATCGTTTGTCGCCGACGGATGAAATAAGCACCACGTTTGCCTTGAGCCGCGGCGACTGGCGCCAGGGGGTGGTGGAAAACGAGGATTTTGTCGACCCGGTGCGGCGTCTGGATACCGGCACGGAACATTTTCAGCTGAAGTTCCGGCGCGTGCTCGACCCGGAAAACGAATGGTCGCTGCAGTTCTATCACGCGCGCGTCCGCAAGGAGGACGATTTTGTCGTGCCGACCCCTTTTGGCCTGGTGCCAGTGGATTACGGCTACACCCAGTGGCGGGAAGACATCGAGTTTCAGATGATATCGCGGGCAAGCGAACGCCTGCGTCTGGTATGGGGTGCCGAAGCGCGCTGGGAAGGCGTGAAGTCGCCAGCGTATTTTTACAATAAGGATGCGCGTGCCGGCGCGCTGTATCGCCTGTTCGGCAACGCCGAGTGGCGCCCTGTTCCGGACTGGATGATCCATGCGGGCGCCCTGGCCGAGCATCATTACCTGAGCGGTTTCGATGTGTCGCCCCGCCTGGCGGTGAATTTCCTCCAGTCCGCCGATCATGCCTTCCGTGCATCCATCACCCAGGCCTATCGATCCCCCACTTTTTTCGAGGCTGAGGGAGACCTGCGCTTCTTTACCGTAAATGGAAATCAGGTTGACCGTGTGTTTGCGCCTGCGGACGGCCTGCAGCCCGAACGGATTCTGTCCCGGGAAGTGGGCTACATCGGACACGTCCGGCCTTTGCGCTTGCAGTTCGATGTCCGCCTGTTTGACGACAAGGTCCGGCGAATGATGGGTTCGCTGGATATTGGCGATGATCCGGGGGCGGTCTTTCCCAAGCTGTTTCAGGCCAGCAACCAGCATAGCGTCGATATCCGGGGCGCTGACGTTCAATTGCGCTGGACGCCGCAACGCTGGCTCGACCTGGTCATGTCCTACGCACGCGTAAAGATCGAAGCGGAGGAAAAGGATATTGCGCACTCTGCGCCGACCCATAACTTTTCTGCACTGGGAATATTCAAGCTTGCCGACGGCTGGGAGACCAGTGTCGGGGTTTACCGGGTGGGCGCCATGTACTGGCTGGGCGACGGCGACATCACGAAGGCGTTTACCCGGGTCGACGCGCGCCTGGCCAGGCGCTGGAAAACAGCGGGACATCAGATGGAACTGGCCCTGGTCGGCCAGAACCTGGGTGGCAGGCGCTACGAGGAGTTTCGCAATGACAACCTGTTTGGCCGGCGAGCCTATCTGAGCCTCATGTTCGACTGGTAAGGAAACCCCGGGGCCGGTCACGGATTCCGTTCAAGGATGCGGCATTGAACTGGCGAAGACCAGCCTCATATTCGGTATAATTCCGCAACTTCTTGATTTATCGGAGCGAATCATGCCGATTTATGCCTACAAATGTGCGTCCTGCGGTTTTTCGCAGGACGAAATGCAAAAAATGTCCGACGCGCCGCTGACGGATTGCCCGTCGTGCGGCAAGGCCGCCTACGCCAAGCAGCTCACGGCGGCAGGCTTCGCCCTGAAGGGGACCGGCTGGTATGCCACCGATTTCAAGGGTGGCGGTAGCAAACCGGCCGAAACGAAGCCCGAAACGCAGCCTGAAGCGCCCGCGCCAGCCTGCGGCACGGGCGCCTGTCCGGCGTGTAACTGACGGGGCCGGATGTGCCGGGAAGCGGGCGGTGCGAGCCGCCCGCTTCTTCGTTTTTGACTGATTGGAACGAATGAAACGCTATTTCATTACCGGTCTGCTGATCTGGGTGCCCCTGGGGATCACCCTGTGGGTGCTCGACCTGTTGATCGGCACCATGGATCAGAGCCTGATGGTGCTGCCTGCCGAATGGCTGCCCGAAGCCTGGCTGGGGATGCGAATTCCCGGTCTCGGCGTGATCCTGACGCTGCTGGTCATCGTGCTGACCGGCATGTTCGGCGCCAATTTCGTCGGCCAGAAGATCGTCGACTTCTGGGAGCGGCAATTGATCCGCATCCCGGTGGTGAAAACCATCTACGGCAGCGTCAAGCAGGTATCCGACACCATCCTGTCGGGCAGCGGCCATGCCTTTCGCAAGGTATTGCTGGTGCGCTACCCGCATCCGCAGGCATGGTCGCTGGCGTTTCAGACCAATCTTCCGGACGAGGTGGCGCGCATGCTGCCGGAGGAGCACGTGGCGGTATTCATTCCCACCACGCCGAGCCCGGTGAACGGCTTTTATTTTTACGTGAAAAAGAGCGAGGTTGTCGAACTGGATATGTCGGTCGACCGCGCATTGAAATACATCGTCTCGATGGGCGTCGCTTCGAGTGAAGCACGCCCCGGCACTAAATAGGCCAGGCTTTCAATTAGGAAAAAGCACATGCGTACTCATTACTGCGGCGCCGTCAGCGCCGCCGACATCGGCAACAGCGTCACCCTGTGCGGCTGGGCGCACCGCCGGCGCGATCACGGCGGGGTGATCTTCATCGACCTGCGCGACCGCGAAGGCATGATGCAGGTGGTGATCGATCCCGATACGCCGGAAGCGTTCAAGCTGGCCGAGGAGGTGCGTTCCGAGTTTGTGCTGAAGATCGAGGGCCTGGTGCGGCCGCGCCCCGCCGGTACCGAAAACCCCAACATGCCGACTGGCATGGTCGAGCTGCTGACCAAAAAGCTGGAAGTGCTGAATCCCTCGCTGACGCCGCCGTTCCAGATCGACGACGACACCATCAACGAGAACATCCGCCTGCAGTACCGCTACCTCGACCTGCGCCGCGAGCCGATGCAGAAGAACCTGCGTCTGCGCTACCGCGTCTCCAAACTGATGCGCGACTACCTCGACGCGCACGGCTTCATGGAAGTCGAAACCCCGATGCTGACGCGCTCCACGCCGGAAGGCGCGCGCGACTATCTGGTGCCCTCCCGTGTGCACGACGGCATGTTCTACGCGCTGCCGCAGTCGCCGCAGCTGTTCAAGCAGCTCTTGATGGTGGCCGGCGTCGACCGTTATTTCCAGATCACCAAGTGCTTCCGTGACGAGGACCTGCGCGCCGACCGCCAGCCCGAATTCACCCAGGTCGACCTCGAAACCTCGTTCATGGGCGAAGAGGAGATCATGGGTCTGGTCGAGGGCATGATCCGCGACATGATGAAGCGTGCGCAGGATATCGACCTGCCCGCCGCCTTCCCGCGCATGAGCTACGCTGAAGCGATGAACCGCTACGGTTCCGACAAGCCCGACCTGCGGGTGACGCTGGAAATCGTCGACGTCGGCGACGCGATGCAGGATGTGGCCTTCAAGGTGTTCTCCGGCCCGGCCAACGACCCGAAAGGTCGCGTCGCCGCGCTGCGCATCCCCGGCGGCGCGGCCTTGAGCCGCAGCGAGATCGACGGCTACACCGAGTTCGTCAAGATCTACGGCGCCAAGGGGCTGGCCTACATCAAGGTCAACGACGCCACGCAGCTGAACGAGGCCGGCCTGCAGTCGCCCATCGTCAAGAATCTTTCCGAAGCTGCCTTGCGTACGGTGATCGAACGTACCGGCGCTGCGAACGGCGACCTGGTTTTCTTCGGCGCGGATAAAGCCAAAGTGGTCAATGACGCCCTCGGCGCGCTGCGCCTGAAGATCGGTCACGAGAAAGGGCACCTCGACGGCCGCGCCTGGGCGCCATTGTGGGTGGTCGACTTCCCCATGTTCGAATACAACGAGGACGAGAACCGCTGGGACGCGCTGCACCATCCTTTCACCGCACCCAAGGACGGCCACGAGGAATGGCTTGCCACCGATCCCGGCAAGTGTCTCTCCAGGGCCTATGACATGGTGCTGAACGGCTGGGAAGTCGGCGGCGGCTCGGTGCGTATCCACCGCCAGGACGTGCAGGAGAAGGTGTTCGCCGCCTTGAACATCGGCGAGGCAGAGCGCCGTGAGAAGTTCGGCTTCCTGCTCGACGCGCTGCAGTACGGCGCGCCGCCGCACGGCGGCCTGGCGTTCGGGCTGGACAGGCTGGTGACGCTGATGACCGGCGCCGAATCGATCCGCGACGTCATCGCCTTCCCCAAGACCCAGCGCGCCTCCTGCCTGATGACCAACGCGCCCAACGTGGTTGACGAGAAGCAGCTGCGCGAGCTGCATATCCGGCTGCGCAACATCAATCCGGCGGACAAGGTGGCTTAATTTTTTTCATCCGCGAATACCCGAAGGGCATAAAGGACGCGAAGGGGCGCGAAGAAAACCTTGACTACATTGTCATTGCGAGCGCTCTGGCGGGCATAAACTCCGCGAAGCCATCACGGCACGAGAGCCGGCTCTGCCCTTCTTCGCGTCCTTTATGCCCTTCGGGTATTCGCGGACAAAAGGATTCCGAAATGAAATTCGCAGATACCCTGAAAACCCTGCCCGAGTTTGCCGGTGACAAGCTGGTACTGATCGATGCGGCCGGCGTCGAAATCGCGGCCATTGCCAATGCGCCCGGCAGCGCCGGATCGTTCCGCGTCTACGCCTATCTCGCGCAGCAGTATGGCGCGATCAACGCCGAGGCCGCTGCCGAGGGGCTGGCGATTTTCGCCGAGCATACCGAGGATGCCAGCATGCATCCCGGCAGGCATCCCAACATCGACCGCCTGATCGGCCTCATGGTCAGCGGCGAAACGCTTCACGCCCGCATCGAGTGATCGCACACAAGATTCCCGTTTCGGTACTGGTCGTCATCCATACGGCTGACGGCCAGGTGCTGCTGATGGAGCGCGCCGATGCGCCGGGCTACTGGCAGTCGGTCACCGGTTCGCAGGACGCCGGCGAGACGCTCATGGAGACCGCGCTGCGCGAGGTGCGCGAGGAGACCGGGCTCGACGCCGCAGTTTTCGCGCTGGCGCCGTGGGGCATCGAGACCCGCTACGAGATTTACCCTCGCTGGCGCCACCGCTACGCGCCCGGCGTCACCCACAACACCGAGCACGTGTTCGGCATGAAACTCCCGGCGCCGCGGCCAGTCATACTCTCGCCGCACGAACATCTGAATTATGTCTGGCTGCCGTGGGAAGCAGCGGCGGCGCGCTGCTTTTCGTCGAGCAACGCGGCGGCGATTCGCCAGCTTCCCGCACGCTTATAATGGAACTTATGGACGCATCGCTCAACGTCGCCAGCTACAACATCCACAAGGGCCTGTCGCAGTTCAACCGGCGCCTGACCGTGCACGAGATGCGCGAGCGCCTCGGCGCGCTGGGCACCGACATCGTGTTCCTGCAGGAGGTGCAGCACAGCCACAGCCAGCGCGCCAGCCGCTTCCAGCACTGGCCGAGCCAGCCGCAACACGAATTCCTTGCCGGCCACATCTACACCGAGTTTGCCTACGGCAAGAACTGCGTCTATGACACCGGCCATCACGGCAATGCCATCCTATCGCGCCACAAGATCCTGTCGTGGGAGAACGAGGACATCTCGGCCCACGCGTACGAGAGCCGCGGCATGCTGCATTGCGAGATCGAAGTCCCGGGCATCGCCAGCCCGGTGCACTGCATCAACGTGCACCTGGCGCTCAACGAGGGCGGGCGCCGCCGCCAGCTGGCGCAGATCGCTGCGCGTGTGCATAAGATGGTGCCCGACGGCGCGCCACTGATCCTCGCCGGCGACTTCAACGACTGGCGGATGCGCGCGTGCACCTTCTTCAAGGGGGAGCTCGGGCTGGCCGAAGTGTTCGAGACGCACCACGGCAAGCCGGCACGCAGCTATCCGTCCATCCTCCCCATGTTCCAGCTGGACCGCATCTACGTGCGAGGCTTCAGCATCGACACGGCGCACGTCCACACCGGCAACGCCTGGCACCGCATTTCCGATCACGCCGCGCTGAGCGCCAAACTGCACCTGGCTGGATGACCGCACGCAAGCGGTTGCGTGCGCTGTTTTTTCGCGGCGTCGGGCTGGAGCCCGGTAACCGGCTACGGCTGCTGCAAAGCGGCGCCGAATTCTTTCCGGCGCTGATCGCGGCGATCGATGTAGCGCACGCTGAAGTTCATCTCGAAACCTATATTTTCAGTTCCGACCCGACTGCCGGGACGGTGCGCGATGCCCTGATGCGCGCCGCGCAGCGCGGCGTGCAGGTGCGCCTGCTGATCGACGGCGTGGGCTCGCGCGAGTTGCCGGCCGCCTGGCTGGCTGCGCTCGAAACGGCAGGCGTCAGCGTGCGGGTCTATCGTCCGCTGGTGAACGGCTGGCGCGCCAATCCCAAGAGTCTGCGGCGGCTGCACCGCAAACTGGCGGTGATCGATGCGCGCATCGCCTTCATTGGCGGCATGAACCTGATCGACGATTACGAGCCGGTACGCTTCGCCGAGCCACGGCTTGATTACAGCGTCGAGGTGCAGGGGCCGCTGATCGTGCGAATCCACCAGAGTGCGCGCCACCTGTGGCGGCTGGTGGCGCTGACGCAGTTGCAGCCCGACGAGCGCAAGCCGCCGCCGCTCGATCCGTCGTGGCCCACCGATGGCCGCGTGCGCGCCGCCTTCGTGGTGCGCGACAACCTGCTCCACCGCCGCGACATCGAGCGCAGCTATCTCGCCGCGCTGGCGCTGGCGCATGAAAGCATCCTCATCGCCAACGCCTATTTCCTGCCGGGAAACCGTTTTCGCAGGCTGCTGAAAAAAGCCGTCGCGCGCGGCGTGCGGGTGCAGCTGCTGATGCAGGGACATACCGACCACCGCTTCTATCAGACCGCTTCGCGTGCGCTATACAACGACCTGCTTACGGCCGGGGTGATGATCTACGAATACCAGGCCAGTGAATTGCACGCCAAGGCGGCGGTGGTCGACGGCCACTGGGCAACCGTGGGTTCCAGCAACATCGATCCCTTCAGCCTGTTGCTGGCGCGCGAGGCGAACATCGTCGTCGACGACGCGGCCTTTGCCCGCGACCTGCGGCAGCGGCTGCAGCAGGCCATCACCTGGTCCACTCCGCTCGATCCCGCCGACTGGCGGCGCCGTTCCTGGCCGCAGCGCACGCTGTCGCGGCTGGCCTACGGCATCGTGCGCCTGTTGCTGGGGCTGACCGGGATGGGGCGCAGGGTGTGAGGAGGCCGGCGCCCCGCTGCGAACCGGTGGCGGGATGACCGCAGCAGGGCCGCGCAGACCCGCAAGGAATCCTCCCTACAGCTGCGCCGGCTTGAAGGTGTCGCACTGCCCAGGATCGCCGTGCTGCATGCCGCGCTTGAACCAGCGCATGCGCTGTTCCGACGAGCCGTGGGTGAAGGATTCCGGCACCACGAATCCGCGCGCCTGTTTCTGCAGACGGTCGTCGCCGACCCCGGCGGCGGCCGCCAGCGCCTCCTCGGTATCGCCGGGCTCCAGGATCTGCCGCTGCTTGTTGGCGTGGTGCGCCCATACCCCGGCAAAGCAGTCGGCCTGCAACTCCATCCGCACCTGCAGCGCGTTGCCTTCGGTCTGGCTGGCGCGGCTGCGCGCCGCGTGCACCTGTTCCGATACGCCCAAGAGCGTCAGCACATGGTGCCCCACCTCATGCGCCACCACGTAGGCCTGCGCGAAGTCGCCCGGCGCATCATGGCGCTGCGCCAGATCGTTGAAGAAGCTCATGTCGAGATACAGCTTCTGATCGCCCGGGCAGTAGAACGGCCCCATCGCCGCCTCGGCGAAACCGCACGCCGATTGCACCGCGCCGGAAAACAGCACCAGCTTCGGCTGCTGGTAGCGCTGGCCCGAGCCCTGGAATAGCGTGCCCCACACGTCTTCCGTGTCCGCCAGCACCACCGACATGAATTCCTTCAGCCTTTCCTCTTCCGGGCTGAACGTGGCCGGCTGTTCATCCTGCGCCGGCGCCAGCGTGCCCGCCTGGTTCAGCACCACCGCCGGGTCCATCCCGAAATACATCGCCACCAGCGCAAGCACGATCGCCCCGATACCGCCGCCGGCGATCCCCTTGCCGCTTACGCGGATGCCGCGCCGGTCTTCGATGTTGTCGCTGCGTCGTCCGCGTTCCCAGCGCATGGGGGCTCCCTTCAATGCCATTCGTTAGATCGTGCCATTCTAGCCATGCTGCGAGTGTATGCGGTGTCATACAAAGCTGATTCCACGGCCACGGGAGTTCGAAACCTCGTAACAAACGGACAGCGCTGCGGCCTGTTCCGCAGCGCTGTCCGTTGCGTTGGTGCAACAAAACAACACTTTCCCCCGGCTGTTGCAGAAAAAACAACAGGTTTCCTTGCTGCCCGGCTCCGGGTCTGGATAATCGACCACGTCCAACAAGCACATCCGTGTGGGACAGCTCTGCAGAGCTTGAAACCATAACTGGTTTTTATTTTTACTTTCTTAGGAGAAAGCAATGAAAAAATCCCTGATCGCCCTGGCTGTTGCCGGCGTCGTTTCCGCTCCCGCTTTCGCGGCCACCAGCAACGTCGACGTGTACGGCAAGCTGCACGTGTCCGCGTCGCTTTTCGATGACCAGGCTGCGGGTGTCGAAGATCTGCAAATTTCCTCCAACGCCAGCCGCATCGGCTTCAAGGGTTCCGAAGACCTGGGCGGCGGCCTGGCCGCCATCTGGCAGATCGAGACCGGCATCAACATTGACGAGGCGAACGGCAGCTGGGCTTCGCGCAACGTCTTCGTCGGCCTGAAGAGCGACGCCATGGGCACCGTGATGATCGGCAACTACGACACCCCGCTGAAACTGATCGGCCGCAGCGTCGACCTGTTCGGCGACACCATGGCCGACTCGCGCAACGTGACCGGTGTCGATTCCGACACCCGCGGCAAGAACTCGGTGACCTACATGTCGCCCAGCTTCAGCGGCCTGGCCTTCGCCGCCCAGTACAGCAACGCAGCGGAGCTCGCCGCCACCACCACCAGCGGCACCGCTGGCGATATGTCCGACGACTCCTTCTGGAGCCTGAACGGCACCTACACCAACGGCCCCCTGTTCGTGGGCCTGGGCTATAGCGACGGCGACGCGCTCGAAACCCGCGGTGTCGACAAAGAGTGGCGTGTGGCTGCCGGCTACAGCTTCGGCAACTTCAAGGTGGTCGGCCAGTACGACAAGTCGGACGGCGAAACCAGCCTCGACGCGGACTTCGATTCCTGGATGCTGGGCGCGGCCTACACCATGGGCAACGTGGTGCTGAAGGCCAACTACATGGACGGCGACGTCGACGGCAGCTCCCCGGATCCCAAGCAGTGGACCATTGGCGCCGACTACAACCTGTCCAAGCGCACCTCGGTCTACGCCCTGTACGCTGACGGCGAAAATGTCTCCTTCGGCAGCGGCGCCGGCGGCAGCGACCGTATCGGTTCGGGTGTTGCTGATGGCGACGTTTCCGTCTTCTCGCTGGGCATGATCCACACCTTCTAATTCAACGCCGGGGCAACCCGGTTCGAACGACGAAGTCGAAACGGGCTCCCGCGGGGGCCCGTTTTTTTATGCCTGTCGGTTAAGGGCGGTGCTCGGCTTCGTGGGCTTGGGGCGTGGTTGGTGAAAGCGTACGTCCTGCCACAGGTGTGACATAATTGATCATGTCTGCGAGAAAGATAATCGACGAAACCCACACGATTGCAGAAAAGCGTGGCAATGGTTTGCTGCGACGGGAAGTATGGGTGAATGAGCCGGGAGCAGTGGTCCGCTATAACCTCGCGTATATCAACCATCATTTGCATCATGGTGACAGCGGACGGGTGGTGGGCTATGACAATCAGCAGGGATATCACCACCGACATTATTTTGGAGTGGTTGAAGCGGTCGATTTTGTCAGTTTCGAGGATATCGAGAACCGGTTTGAGTGCGACTGGCTGGCGTTGAGGAAAAAATCATGAGCAAACTCATTGTTAAAACTGCGACGGAAACCGACTTTTTCCAACGTGGAAAGAAAATTGCAAAGCGTGCGGATCAGGGCAAGCGTTTGCCCGTGGAACGGGTGATCAGCTTTGAGGACCCGGCTGAGGTATTGGGTTTGCTGACCCCGGGGCGGCTGGCGCTGTTCCGGGCGGTAAAAGACGAACCCGCTTCAATAACGGCATTGGCAACCCGTTTGCATCGCGACCGCAGCGCTGTGAAAAGAGATGTGAGCGCACTGGAACACGCGGGGCTTGTCAGTGTGGAAACGTGCACCCATCCTGGGCACGGCAGAATGAAGGAAGTTCGGGCGCTGGCCGAGCATTTTGTGCTGGAGGCGCGTGTGGCGTGAACCGAAGAAACTCAGGGTTGCGATGAACCTTTTTTATCGGGCGTAAGAGGAGGCGTGGCGGTACTATCCTGAACTTTTCGCGCTTTCTACCTGTTGTTTTCATACTCCCAACGATGCCCAGCCCTCATTCCCCCTTCCCGTCCCCCGATTTACAGCAGTCCTTGCAACGGGCGCTCGAATACCGCAAGGGCGGCCGCCTTGCCGAGGCCGAGGCGTTTTACCGGCAGATCCTCGGCCGGTTTCCGCAGCAGCCTGACGTGCTTGGGCAATTGGGGGAGCTGAAGATGCAGCAGGACGATTGCCTCGGCGCGCTGCCTCTGTTGGAACAGGCGCGCCGGCTGGCGCCTGGCAATCCGCAGCACTGGCTGGCGCTGACGCAGTGCCTGCTGGATCTGGATCGTGCGAAAGAGGCGAAAAAAGTGATGATGGAGGCAATCGGCAAAGGCCTGCGCCATCCGCAGGCAGATGAACTGCTCAGGCAGGCGCGCTCGGGGAAAAAGAAAAAACCCGGGAAGCCCGTTCCGCTGAACGAGGCGCTGCGTCAGCTCGAAGCCCTGTTGCAAGCGGGCCGCTGGGCCGATCTGGAAAAACTGGGCCGGGAGCTGCAACGTCGTCATGCCAAAGTGCCCCAGATTTGGTATTTGCAGGGCATGGCGGCGTTGCTCCAGGGGCATCTGCAGGATGCGGTATTGCCGCTCAGGCGCGCGGTGGGGCTCGATCCCGGCATGGCGCCGGCGCAGTTCAATCTCGGCTATGCACTGGAAGGCCTGGGCCGTCTGGAGGAAGCGCTGGCGGCTTATCGGAAGGCGGCAGCCGTTGCGCCGCGGCTGGCGGAAGCGCACAACAACCAGGGCAATGTGCTGAAGAAGCTGCAACGCCACGACGAGGCGCTGTCAGCCTACGACAGGGCGCTGGCGCTGCGCCCCGAAATCGCCGAATACCACGGCAACCGGGGGGATACCCTGCTGGTTCTTGGGCGGCTGGACGCGGCGCTGGCGGCCTATGAGACCGCGATCGGGCTCAAGCCAGGTTTCGCCGAAGGCCACGCCAATCTCGGCTTCGTTCTGCATCAACTGGGGCGCAACGAGGCGTCTGCCCAGGCTTTCCAGTGCGCAATCGACATCAGGCCGGATTACTTCGAGGCCTATCAGGGCATGGGCCACACCCTGCGACGGCTCGACCGCCATGCAGACGCGGTAGAAGCCTATCGCCATGCAGCGGAACTCAGGCCTGCCGATGCCGTGGCGCACAAGGATCTGGGCAAGGGGCTCAAGAAGGCGGCCCGTTACGAAGCAGCCATATCCGCATTACGGCGGGCGCTGGAATTGAAACCGGATTATGCGGCCGCAATCAATCGGCGGATTCAACCGATCGACGCAACGGATTGGTGAAATCGTTCGGCGGGTGTTGCGTAGTTTAGTGTTTTCCTAGGGCGCTCATTCAATTTCCTCGCGATGGCATTGAGCTTGGCTTGCGAGTAGGTCGAAATATCGGTTCCCTTGGGGAAATACTGTCGCAGTAGCCCATTCGTATTTTCATTGGTTCCACGCTGCCAAGGACTCCGAGGGTCACAGAAATAGACCTGTATGTCCGTCGCCAACGTAAAGCGCTTGTGTCCGGCCATCT
>NZ_AQWL01000019.1 GCF_000376425.1 Thiobacillus denitrificans DSM 12475
TGTGATGTTTCAGTAGGTTGTTCATCCGTATCTGATCTGGGAAGCTGGTGTTGTCGAGACAGCAACCCCCATCTCAGGAGTACGGATGAACAGCCATAAGCATGCGAGATTGACGGCCAAAGGTCGAGCCCTGTTGGTGAAACGGGTGACCGAAGAGGGCTGGACAGTGCGGGAAGCCAGCGAGGCTGCCGGCGTCAGTCAACGCACCGGGTTCAAATGGCTGGCGCGTTTCCGGGAGGAAGGTGAAGCCGGCCTGGCAGACCGCAGTTCACGTCCTCGGCGTTGCCCGCACGCCATTCCTCCGGAACGGAAAGAGTACTGGGAGTCGCTACGACGCCAGCGTTGGCCGCAATGGCGGATTGCTGCCGAGACGGGAAACAGCCTGGCATCGGTCAGTCGCCATCTGCGCCGGATCGGGCTGGCACGCCTGAAATCACTCGACCCCGTCGAGCCGGTCGTGCGCTACGAACGGGCGACGCCTGGCGAATTGCTGCACATCGACACCAAGCGCCTGGGGCGGATCGATGGCATCGGACATCGCATCACCGGCCAGCGCCAGCACCGCAGCCGCGGTATCGGCTGGGACAGCGTGCACCTGGCCATCGACGACCACTCGCGGGTGTCCTTCGCCCGCATCAAAGCCGACGAGACCGCCACGAGCTGTGTGCAGTTTCTGCGTGAGGCCGTGGCCTACTATGCGAGCCTGGGTGTGCGCATCGACCGTGTAATGACCGATAACGGCAGTGGGTACAAGAATGCCTTCCGGGCCGCGTGCGTGGAGCTGGGCATTCGCCATCTGCGCACCAAGCCGTACACACCCAAGACGAACGGCAAGGTCGAGCGCTTCGTACAGACCAGCCTGCGGGAATGGGCGTATGCACGCCCTTACGAGAGTTCAGCCCAGCGGGAAGCCGCCTTGCAGCCCTTCATCCACCGCTACAACTGGCATCGACCACACTCGGCCATCAACCACCAGCCACCCATGACCCGCATACCGGCCATGAACAACCTGCTGAAACTCAACAGCTAGATCTCGGTCTGCTCCGAGATCTCCAGTGCGTCATCGACCTCGATCCCAAGGTATCGAACAGTGCTCTCCAGCTTGGTGTGACCGAGAAGGATCTGGACGGCCCTGAGGTTCTTGGTTCGCTTGTAGATCAGTGTTGCTTTGGTCCGCCGCATGGTATGCGTGCCATAGACCGCCGGATCAAGTCCGATGGCCGCAACCCACTGATGCACGATGCGGGCATACTGGCGGGTAGAGACATGAGGTGATTTCGCCAGGCGACTTGGAAACAGATAGTGTTCCGGCCGCAAATTCGCCATTTCGATCCATGCCGATACAGCAGACCTGGTCGGCTCCGTCAATTCGAACTGCACTGGGCGTTGGGTCTTTCGCTGCACGACCATCGCGCGGGGCAATATCTGGTTGCCGTGCGCAACGTCCCGAACGTGCAGATTCACCAGATCGCAGCCACGCAACTTGCTGTCGATCGCTAGGTTGAACATGGCCAGGTCGCGAACGCGATGTTCGTTCTGGAGGTGGATTCGGATGGCCCAGATGTCCTTGGGTTTGAGTGGTGGCTTTTGGCCGACCAGCTTGCCTTTGTTCCAGGGTTCCGGAGTTAGATTGGATTCCATGTCAGACTCTCCTTCGTGGTTGATGGGAGCCAAATTTTGTTAGCGAGTCTCGGTCGACAGCTTCCTGGCATCAGTAGCCATCGGCCAGTTCAGATAAGTCCACCAGTTCCAGCAGCTTGTTGAACATCGAGGAAACCGCGACAGCCACTTCAGGATTGCCACTGGTATCGGCTTCCTTGACAGTCCCATCGGGCTTGTAGGTCATCCTGATCTGTCCCACCCCCTCAAGCGTTATCACCGAGGCCTTAGCGATCTGCGGATCGTAGACCAGGTTAACTGTCCGTCCTATGCCTTCACGCAACTCGGCGATATTGCCGTCTGCGTCATAACCCACCGCCAGCTGTTGCTTATAACCCTCGCCAGATTTGCTGGCGTGGATTAGTCGGCCATATTGGTCATGCCGGTAGCGAAATGCTGTAAGGCTGCGTGAAGTCCCTATCGAATCTGTGCGATCGATGCGGATAGGCTGGGCCTGGCCAGGCAAATAGTGGAACCGATAGACTTGGAAACCATCTTGATCCAATCGGACTAGGCGTCCTTTTTGGTCCCATTGCGCACGGGAATCCACACCGTCCGAATAGGTGTGGATTGCAAAGCCATACAGGTCGTAGCGTGCAGATCGCGTGGTGCGATTCCATTGCGTCTTCCGGATCGAAACGACATCTTGCCGGCCATCAAACTGACCGCCATACGTCAGTTCGTAGCGGGCATGCTCAGGCGGGCTCTCCCCCTCCGCGCAGTGAAACATGGCATCCACCAGTTGGTGTCCGCGATCGAACAAATACTGGAACAACTGGACGCACTTGCCGGCCGTGTGGGCAACCACGCGCTGGCTGGTCGCGTCGTAGGCAATGGACTCCGCATGCCCGTCGGCGGACATATATTCAGTCATCAGCCCGCGCCTATCGTAGCGGTAGACCTCCTGCTTCCCGTCGTGATCGACGTGCTTCGTCAGTCGTCCCTCGCCGTCGTAGTGGTACATCGCCTGCCTGCCGTTCACGCCACGTACCTGCGTCACCCGGCCGGCCGCGTCATATTCGACATGCAGTACCGCTCCCTGCACATCGCCCACTGATGTGAGGCGATCCCCATCATAGGTGTAGATCTGGCGTGCGCCTACGCTGCTGCGGACTTCCAGCAAGCGGCCATCCAGGGCGAAGAGCCATTCCTTGCCATCCGTCATCCGAATGCGATACCGCTCCCCTTCCAGCACCGCATAGGACAGGCCACGGCCGTCGCGCAGCAGGCGCTTGCCAGGCTTGACCGAGTCCATGATCCCATAGGCCCTGGCGAACATTTCACGCAGTTCGTCATCTGCGAGCAGAGCCTTGCGGAAGGCGACCAGGCGCCGCGAGGGGGCGTGACCTTCAGCCCGCACGGCCGCCATGATCCGATCGACAAACCGGGCGATGGCCCGGGCGCCATAGCCCTTGGGTGCGAACAGCTCTTCCCGGCCGCTACCGCAATGCACCAACAGCAGGTTGCCGTCCACTGTCGTGCGTACACGCGTTTCCAGCGACGAGCACCAACCCGCGCCGAACAACCCGCTGCTCTCCCGCACACTGCTATAGGAACGCACCACGGTGAAATCCAACAGCCCTGGCCGCCACACCCGGATGTCCTGCATGTCAAGCTGGTAATTGCCGCGCATCACATCCACCGCCGCCCAGGCCGGCGAGGCCATGGCCAGAACCAGCGTGCAAGCAGTCAACCACCGGGGCATCGTACTCATTGCTCGCCCGCCTCATTTGCCTGCTCCAACCGGGCGCGCATATCCCGTGGCAGATAGATACTGAAGCGAGCCAGCTCGCTGAACGCCTGGGGTCGCAAAGGCGGCGCCAGATTGACGCACACCTCCTTGTCCGTGAACCCCTGCTTCACGACCGTCTCTTGCCGGTCACGGATTTGAGCGGGATCCGACTCGCAAGCGCAGGCCGCACCGGCCCAGATCCACATCAACGCACCCGCCGTGAGCAGGTACCCTGAAACCAAGCCAGACAACGTTGCCATGTACTTCTCCTCTGCAAGGCATGTTCAATGCAGACAAAGACGCGGGGGAAACAAAATTGTCAGGTAGATCGACCGTATAGTCGCCGCTGCCAGCCACCATTTACGGCAATGGCCTCGATGGCAATAGACACACGGTTTCACGCAGCGGCGGCACGCCATGGTGGTTATGGATCGTGGGTATGCCGAAATTCCCTACGAGGCCATCCCTATGCCGTAGGGGTCGATTCTCAAGGCATGCGGCGCTTGCCAGGTTCTGCACAAACCAAGGCGGTTTGTCAGAAATCGTTCACCGCAAGAAAATCCTGACAAACGTTGATCCGCCCCGTCCAAGCCTGCAGATGCCCCCTGAACGGCTCCAGCCATTATTAGGGAAACGTAACCACGGAAAAAGGAGGAGAGAAACCAATGGCCGATCATTTTCTGGAGAGCATGCAGCACGCCTCGGCCCGGACATGCTGCCAGGACGACGTGAATGCCGATGACCCTATCCTCGTAATCGTGCAGCCCTTCCGCCGAGTATGCGGGGTGCTTGACAGCTATTATCAACGCATGGCTAGATTTGCAAAAAAGCGCAACAAAAACCGCGTTCAGCGGCGCCAGGGCCATGACCTACCCACTCAGGATGGGGTGTGGATAAAGCCTCTCCATTTTGCCGAAATGTCATGAGGAGGAACGCGATCAACCACAATAAATTCAGCCACACGCCACGCGACACCTAGCCAATATTGTTTTGTGAACCTTATTCAATGACCCGGCAATACCATTTACCAATAGGAGAAACGACATGAACAAACTCATCCCCACCCTGCTCGCTGCCCTGATCCTCCCAATGGCCAGCATGAATGTCTACGCAGAGAAAGCTTGCAATCGCGGTGATACACGTTGTGCTGCCGATGGATACGTACAAGAGTGCATTGGTGCCGGTGACTTTACCTCCTGGTCTCCATCTTTGATGGGAAAAAGATGCGCTAATCCAGTCGCAGGCTGCACTGAAGGCGATAAGAAATGTGGTGTTGATGGATTCATCATGCGATGCACTTATGAAAACAGATGGGAATCAACAGTAACGGCGTGCAAGAAGTAATGTGGCACAGACCAATCAGCCGCCTATGCTGGGCGGCTGATTTGAATTAAAAATTTGTCGGTTGAGCCAAGGGCACCAACGAGAAATCTCAGATTGCGCTCACTGCTAGACAGGTGGTGACCACGCCCGCCGCCCCCGGCAAGATCATCAACTCCCTCTTCGCGACCTAGCCTCACGAGAGATGCCACATACATCTGAGCCGCCGACCATCGAATCCACTCAGGATACCGCCTGGCTGGCACAGATCGCGCTGGGCGGCGAGAAGGCGTTGATGGAACCGCTCAAGGGCTTGATGACGCGTCACGGCCCGGGCTTGTACCGTTTTTTCAAGCGCCACAGGCTGAGCGATGAGGAGAGCGAGGAACTGGTCCAGGACGTGTTCACCAAGGTCTGGCAGCAGGCGCACAGCTTTGAAGGCCGTGCCAGCGTGAAGACCTGGATCCAGGGCATTGCGCGCAACTGCATGATCGATCTGATCCGCAAGAAGCAGGTTCGCAAGACATCGGAGCACACGTCACTGAGCGCAACCGAAGATGGCGAGGATGCCGAACTCACCCTGGATATTCCCGACCCGGATGCGGATGGCCGGCTGCACGACTGGTACATCTGCATGAAACAGGGCCTGGAACGCTTCCATAAAAAATATCCGGAACACCACCACGCGCTGGAGTTGCGCAGCATGGGGCTGGAGTACGAGGAGATTGCCGACCAGACCGGACGCAACAGCCCGGGGGCGGCGCGCGAGTTTTTGCGCGTCTGCCGCGAGCGGTTGGAAGCCTTCATTGGCGAATGCCGCAGTCTGGCCACTGTGTAGGGATCGACCATGTCGAAACCGGATGATGACACCTGGCTGAATGCGCTCGCGGCGAGCAGCCCCCCGGGGTTGGATGAAAGCGACGCCCGGGAAATCCAGTTGCTGCGGCAGGTTCTGCTGGAACAGGGATTCGCCCCTCCAGAAGAAGCCACAGAAGAAACCAAAACGGCCGATGTGTCCTCATCGGGCCCGTCTGGCTTCGATCCAGACCTTGCCCACCAGCGACTGGTGTTCCGGCTGAAGCGCAAAGGCCTGGTCACCCCGGCTTGGTTCCACGATGAACGCGTTCTACTGATGGCGGCGGCAGATGACAGCACCGGCGTGTCCGCGCCCCGTATCCTCACCGACCAAGGTTTTGCAATCACCCCCTTTTACCGTCTGGGGGCCACAGCCGGCGAGCCGCCAACAGCGGTGGTGATCGAGTGCCCCAAGGGGCAGATCGAGAACTACCGCCAGCGCACCGCCTACCTGGAACTCGGCGGGCAGCTTATCGAAGTCGGCCCGTTCGGCGAAGACGGCAAGGCGCAGGGCACGCTGCCGGCTGGGGTGAAGTTTGAACTGGAGAGCTTCAAGATCCGTTAATTGATTGCAATTAACGTACTTGTAAATGATTTCATGTCATCAATTTACTTCAGTTTCAATTGGGACCACATATGGACACAATCAAAAAACTATTGATCAAATTAGCCATCATAAACATGGTTATCTTCGGCACCTCGTCAGCGCTTGCCGAAAGTGGCGAGATTTTTCTGAACTGCACAAACGTCTCTTTAGAAAAACACGATGGCAAACTTGTTAACCGCGTAAAGGTTGCCGATTTTGGATACACGATATCCGCGGACCGTACAAAAATTAAGGAATGGGGAGATTCATCATGGAGACCATTGCAGGTTACGGAGGATAAATACATATTCGGAAACGAGACATACATTAGCCGCACTACAGGCCGCTATTTCAGCATTGATAAGAGAGAGACTTATTTTTATGTAGTAGAAGCTGCATGCAGCAGAGCAAAAAAGGAACCCTTCAAATTTTAAGTGGCATATACAGTGAAGCTACGAGCCAAACCGCCTGAGTCTGTCCGGGAATCAACCCGGACAGACTCAGCCGACTCGGGTCAGAGAAGGCCCTATCTTTAACTACCGCCTGTCCTGCTCGTTCTCCAGCGCTTTCCGGCGCTCCGCGTCACTTTCAGTATCCGGCTTGAACTCGTGGGGCTTGACGGGGGGGTACCGCAGCGACTCCTCGCCGCGCTTGCGAGCTTCCCGCTGGTCCTGTTCCATAGCCTGCTCGATTGCCAGCGTCGTCTGCGATGCCTGCGCGAATCCCGGGACCATGCCGGCCAGGCACAGAACGGAAAAGGCAGTCAGTTGCTTGATGGTTTTGAGACGGGTCTTCATGTGCATTCCTCCTGTGGTTGATTGATGCGCGCAATTCCATGGACGCGGCGCCGTAAGACTTGTCAGGGGTTTTTTAGCACAAGCCTGCTGCTTTTCCAGAAGTGCCCGGGAAGCGCCGCATGTCCTGCTCAGCGCCTGCCCGGCAGACGCTGCATGTTGTGTGCCCCATATCCAGCAACCATGTGCGCAGCCACACGCCTCCCATGGCCGAACGATGCAGAAAGTCCTGACACATCGCTCTCTCTTTGCGTCTGGACAGGTGTTCAGTTGCCGCTGCAACTGCAATGCGTCCAACTCATCGTGGAGGATTCAACCATGAAGAAGCTTCTGGCCGCCAGCCTGTTCAGGCTGGCCGTTATGTCTGCCCATCTGACGAAAGCCGCCATGTTTGCACGTCTTCGATTGACTGCTGGATCGGGGGCGCCAGCAATCTTGACCGATATCTGCACAACCGATCTGCTGCAGATTCTGGAACAGGAGGGCGTATTGGCTTACCAGGCTTCGCCTTCCAGCCTGCTGGCGAATATGGACGACATGAAGGTCTTTTTTCTGACCCCGAACGACCGGAAAGCCCTGCAGGCATACATTGGGTTCTGTTCCGATCAGTCCGAGGAACTGGAGAAATTGAACGCGTGGAACCGGACACACTGCTACTCGCGCGCCTATCTGGACGATGAAGGCGACGCCGTGCTGATGCTGGATCTCGACATGGAGGGCGGCGTCACCCGGGAGCGCATCGTCGATTTCATCAGAACAGTGTACGTATCGCTGCGCACCTTCGACGAATTCTTGCGCACGGGTGATTGGGACGTCCACGGCCAGGCTGATGGCGACGACTTGCCGGCCGTGATCGGCACAGGAACAATGTCTATCTGGAAACATTAGCGGACAACAAGGTCCAGCCCTGACGCGAGGGACGCACGATACTGATGTCGATCTGGATATTACTGACCGCAGGCGAACATGAAGCGCACGCAGTTCGTCTTGAAACCCGGGGGGTTTACGCCGCCCCACCGGGTGGTCAGGGGGTGGACGTCCATCTTGAGCCGAAGCGCACCGATATGCTGGCCCTGTCCGCGACGGACATGGCGAACCTGGCCTATCGCCTCATCGTCCGCGAGGGCATCAGCCGCTCACAGCTCTATCTACGCTATGCCCTGGAGAGCGGTTCGATCCAGGCCAAAGGCCGAAGCGCGGACTTGGCCTTCCTGCTGGCGCACCTAGTGAGCGTGCTGCAGGCGCTGGACCCTTCACGCCGCTTTCCCGCCTTTGCCGCCACTGGCAGGGTGGATGACGACGGCCAGGTGCTGTCAGTGGAGTCCGTCCCCGCCAAGGTAAGTGCCGCACGTGACGCCCTGGCCGGCGATCCGGACAGCGTGATCCTGATACCGCGGGCGAACTGGAACGAGGCCGAATATGCACCGCAACAGTCCGGCCCCCGTGTTCAGCCGGTGGAGACCGTTTACGAAGCCTTGGAGTTTCTGGGCATCCACCTCACACGCAGCTGGCTGGGCTGCCCCTACCGCGGACTGGAGCACTTCGGCTTCGAGCACCGCGCCGTGTTCTTCGGCCGTGATGACGAGGTGCAGGCCTGCCTGACACAGCTCAACCAGCGGGCCAGTGCTGGCCACCCCGGTCTGCTGGTCCTTGGCCCGAGTGGCAGCGGCAAAAGCTCTTTCCTGGAGGCGGGTGTGCTCGCCGGGCTGCTGGCACCCACCCTGGAGCAGGGGTACGCCTCCTCTGCCTTCGCACGAGACTGCGCGCACAACCTCTGGCGCCCTGCGCAGGTGGGCGATGCCACGGAAGCGGCCCTTGTGCAAAGCCTGCTGCATGGCTGGTCAGGTGTTCTGCCCGGCCTTGACGCGGACAGGCTCAAGCATCTGGATCAGGTGGTGCCTTGCCTGTTGCGCCACATGACGAATGGTTCTTCCATGCTTTGGGTGATCGATCAGCTGGAGGAACTCTTCACCACCCACACCTACCCCCACGAACTGCTGGAACGATTTGGCGCGTTCCTGCTCGACCTGCAGCAGGCCGGAGTCTGGGTACTCGCCAGCCTGCGCGACGACTACCTGGCTGCCCTGATGCGTGTCGACAGCCTGCGGCAATGGCTGGCGACAGTGGGCGGCCCCTACTACCTCAAACCGCTGTCGGACGCGGCCGCGCTGAGCGCCGCGATCACGCGGCCGGCGGCGATGGCAGGTCTCGAATTCGAGACCAACGCACAAGGCTACAGCCTCGCCCAGCAGCTCCAGGAAGATGCTCTGGGCGCCGCCGACCCGCTGCCGCTGGTCGAATATTCGCTGCTGCAGCTCTATCAGGGGCGTGAGGGCAGGCTTCTCACCTGGGAAACCTACGCTGCGATGGGGGGGCTGGTCGGGGCAATCGGACAGCGAGCGGAAGCGGTCTACACCAGCCTCCCCATGCAGCAGGCAGGTGAGCTAAACGACCAAGCCCAACTGCAAGCCACCTTGCGCCGCCTCCTGCGTGCCCTGGCGAACAGCGGCGATGGCAGGCGCGAACAGCTGACCGCGCGCGTGGTGCCAGTGACCCGCTTCGACCATGACGCGGGCGCCAAGGACTTGATCGACGCTCTGGTCAGCGAGCGTTTTCTGGTGAGGTTCGAGGCAGAGCAGGGTCTGTGCCTGCGTGTCGCGCACGAAGCCTTCCTGTCGCAGTGGCCTACGGCGCGGGCGCTCATTGAACAGGACAAGAATGACCTGCAACGGCTGCAACGACTGGAAACGGCTTATGACCGCTGGCTGCAGGCAGGCCAGACCCAGGACCTGCTGCTGCCGCCGGGATTGCCCCTCGGCGAGGCCGCCGAACTGCGCACCCGCTGGGGCGATGACCTGGACGCGCCCCTGCATGGCTACATCGAGCGTTCAGCGCACAAGGCGCGACGGGGCACCCTCATCCGGAATGCGTTTATGGCCTTGCTGGCATTGCTGGTGGTGGTCGCCTCAGGCGGCTTCTGGTGGGCAGACAGGCAAACGCAGGCAGCGCAGCGGCAGGCCCTGATCTCGCAGCAGAAGAGCCTGGAGGCGAACAGAAAATCAGCCGAGTTGGCCCAGGCCAACCTCAATCTGGAAAGACAAACCGCCATCGCCAATGCCCAAACGAAATCCGCGCAGGATGCAACCCGACGCGCAACCGATGCACTGATCCGCTCGACGGTGCTTGCCCTGGTGGGGCAGGCACGATCCGACGCGCAAACTTACCCGAATCGTGGTGAAAACCTGATGCGTGTCCTGATTGCCCGCAAGATCTCGGAAAGTCCTGAGGTCCTGCATGCGCTGCAAACATTGGAAAGCCAGTCAAGAAACAACTGGATCAGCCTTCCATTGAGCGGGCACAGGCATTCGGTTACCAGCGTGGCCTTCAGCCCGGACGGCAAGCGCATGGTCTCGGGGAGCGACGACAGGACCCTGCGCCTGTGGGACACGCAGACCGGCGAGCCCGTCGGTCTGCCATTGCGGGGGCATGCGCGTTCGGTCACCAGCGTCGCCTTTAGTCCGGATGGCAAGCGCGTCGTCTCGGGGAGCATGGACAACACCCTGCGCCTGTGGGACGCCCAGACAGGCCGTCCCATTCATCAGCCCTTACGTGGGCACAAAGCTTATGTCAGTTGCGTCGCCTTCAGCCCGGATGGCAGGCAAATCGCCTCTGGGAGCTTCGATGAAACGCTGCGCCTTTGGGATGCACAGACCGGCCAGCCGATTGGTCAGCCGTTGCAGGGGCATAAGCAGTGGGTCAACGGCGTGGCCTTCAGTCCGGATGGCAAACATATCGCCTCGGCGAGCGAAGACGGCACCCTGCGCCTGTGGGATACGGCGACTGGCCAGCCGATCGGCAAGCCGATGAAAGGGCGTTCTGAATCCTTCACCAGTGTCGCCTTCAGTCCGGATGGCAGGCAGATCGTGACGGCCAGCGATGAGGCCACCCTGCGCCTGTGGGATGCGCTGACCGGCCGCCCTCTGGGCGAACCCTTGCAAGGCCACCGGCTAGCGGTCAGAAGTGTGGCCTTCAGCCCAGATGGCAAGCGCATCGCCTCCGGGGGCACGGACCGCACCCTGCGCCTGTGGGATGCGCAGACTGGCCGCCCCATCGGCCAGCCGCTGCTGGGACATGAGGATGACATCAAGGGTGTGGCCTTCAGCCCGGATGGCAAACGCATCGCCTCGGCGAGTTTTGACAACACCCTGCGTCTCTGGGACACGCAACCCGGCCGGCTCTCCGACCAGCCCTTGCGTGGCGAATGGCAACAGTCGGATCACCTTGCATTGAGCCCCGACGGCCGACGCATCGTCTCGACGGCACATTCGGAGACACTGCATTACGTACTGCAATTCTGGGATGCCCGGACCGGTCAGCCCGTCGGCCATTCGCTCCAAGGGCACAAAGACTGGATCAACCACGTCGCCATCAGCCCGGACGGCCGGCGTATCGCCACGGCGAGCGACGACAAGACCCTGCGCCTGTGGGATGCCCATTCCGGCCGCCCCATCGGCCAACCGTTGACGGGGCATCAGGACGAAGTCACTACTGTCGCCTTCAGTCCGGATGGCCGGCGCATCGCCTCGGGGAGCGAAGACAAGACCCTGCGCCTCTGGGATGCCCATTCCGGCCGACCCATCGGCCAAGCGTTGAAGGGGCACCAGGACAAAGTCACCACTGTCGCCTTCAGTCCGGATGGCCGGCGCATCGTCTCGGCGAGCGAGGATGGCACTCTCTACCAATGGGATGCCCAGACCGGCCGACAAATACTGCAAGTCGTGCGGGTGAATGAGACAGCCGTCCGCAGCATTGCCTTCAGCCCGGATGGCCGGCGCATCGTGGCTGGGAATGGTGACCATACCCTCCGGCTATTGGACGCGCGGACCGGGCGGCCAATCGGACAGCCGCTGCGGGGGCATGAGGATGAGATCGCCAGTGTGGCCTTCAGTCCGGATGGTCGGCATGTCACATCCGGGAGTTTCGACACGACGCTGCGGCTGTGGGATGCACAGACTGGCCGCCCCATCGGTCAGCCACTGCAGGGCCATAAAGACTGGATCACCAGTGTCGCCTTCAGCCCGGATGGCAAGCAAGTGGTCTCCGGCAGCGATGACGAAACCATCCGACTGTGGCCCGTACTGGACGGCTGGATCGATGCCCTCTGCGCCCGCCTAACCCGAAATCCCACCCAGGAGGAGTGGCGGATGTGGGTGGGCAGCGTCATCCCGTATAAACCGGTCTGTCCCAAGCTGCCTGTGCCGAAAAACTGATCTATTTGCTGGCAGAGGCAGGAGTAAGGGGAAAGCGTCAGTCTTCGGCCAGGATTCCGCCCACGAGATATTAGAATTTCTGGCTGCCTAGCCCGGATTAGCGCCGCTTTTGAACTGAGTCATGACTAGCGGCGTGGACCATTGCAGCCGTGCGCCGCCTGCTCCGCCCAAAGCAATATGCACTGGTCGGAATACAGCAAGATCACTGTCCGTCTCTAACCAACCTCACCGCATAGGAACTGCTGCGGAAGCGGTGGTCGAAACCATCGAAGCCTGAGAGAAAGCTAACCACGCCCCAGCCATTGGGGTCCAGGCTGGGCGTGCTGGTCCAGTAGTACTGCTCAATTTTCAAGTCCATACCCGGGAAAGCATCGGTATCGATCGTCGGCAAAGTCCTTGATGACCTTCGATCTTTGTCGATCAGGGTCATCAACTCGCGCTGGCTGGGCATGCGCCAACCATTCCCTCCTTGAGCTTGGGCTTCATCGAACATAAATCGTTTCACAATACCAGCGCAGCCAATACCATCTTTCCACTCCTGACCCAGGCTGCAGCGCATCCAGGTCAGGTTGGTCGCGTTGTCATATACCGTGTCGCCCTTGATCACATAGCGCGGATTTGTGGCCGTGCGCGCTTTGGGTTGCGGGGTGCTGGGCTTTGGCTCACGAGCAGTATGACAACCTTCAAGGTAAACTCCTTCGACAATGGAACGGCAATCCCTGTATTGCGGGACGCAGGTTGTGCGTACGTAACTATATTCGCGTAGCGCCACAAAATCTGCTTTACATTCATCGTACTGCGAGCGACACACAGCAAGCTCACGTTCGGCGCCCTCAGGGTTGCAATACCCCTTGCTATAGGTCGCGGGACTCACAAGAACGCCAATGATCAAAATTGATATTTTTTTCCAATCAGGCCACATTGAACCATCCCCCATTTTTCCCTCTGACAATTCAATCAAGAACACATTGAACAAACCGCCCCCACATTCAGGGCCTGTTCGCGCAGCTGCGGCCCCAAGGTGTACTTGTGATAGCGTGCGAATCGACGCAACCCCTGCTCCGTCCATAGCCCTGCGCGTCGCGCCACAGGGGTAGATGCGGCGGGCCCATCCGTCCCTTGCGCCCCGCCATGCTCACCCCGCCTGACGGCGGAATAAAAAGTCAAAAATCACTGTCCGCCTCTCACCAACCTGACCGCATTAGTATCGCTGCGGAGGCAGTTGCCGACGCGGCCGGCACTGAAACCGACGCACCAGGCATCGGAGGCGTTGGGCGTACTTGTCCAGTACCACAGCTCAGCGCCTTGTCTGGCCATGTCCGGGAAGGCATCCACGTCGATGGTCGGTCTCCGTTCCTGTTTCTTGCGCGCCTGATCGATCAGGGTCGCCAGCTCGTCCTTGCTCGGCACCCGCCAGCCGCCCCCGCCCTGTTTCTGCGCGTCTTCAAAGGTGAAGGTCTTCTGCACCCCAACGCAACCCATGCCTTCCTTCCAGCGCATGCCCACGCTGCACCGCTTCCAGGTGAGGTCGGTCTGCTTGTCGTACACCTCGTCGCTGCTGATCACGTAGCGCGGGTCGGCCGCCGCCGCAGGCAGCGCCAAACAGGCAATGAAACACAGCATGGCCATGCGCAAGACACCCTGAAATATCTTCATGTTTTCTCCCTGATGCGCTTATTCACCGCAGCCCTGCGGCTGAAAGTATAAGTTAGATCATTTGGCAATCTGGCTCAAGATCCGTGCGGCCCGATCATGGGGATCCGGATGGGAAGCCACCAGGCTGAAGCCGCGCGGGCCGCCATCCGCCAGCTTGCGCAGTGCGGTCACGGCAGCGTTCTGGTTGTACCCATGCCGTTTGAGCAGGGCCAGGCCATAGTCATCCGACTCTTTCTCTTCGCTTTGGGAGAACTGGGCGTTGACAATGGTATTGACGAACCCGCCCATCTCGCTCGCCGCGAGACGGCCAGCCGAGTTGCTTTTGGCGGCAAGTGCCTTCCGCACAGAGGAACTCATCAACGCCATCCTGAGCTTGCTCTTTCTGTGCTGGTGGCGGACATGCCCGATTTCATGGCCGATGACAAACCGCAATTCGTCATCGGTCATGACATCCATCAGGCCGCTGTATACCCTGACGCTGCCATCGGCCATGGCGAACGCGTTTTTTTCCTTGTTCAGATACACCTTGTAGTTGATGTTCAGCCCATCCTCGTTCCGGTGCTTGGAGAAGATCCGGTCAAGACGGCGCGCATAGCTGCTGTTCGCTGAGGCAACCACGTTCTGGCGGTCCATTTTCGCGATGGCTCCCGCTGCCTCGCTTTCCAATTGATGGTCGGATATGAGGCCGGCCTGAAGCATTTCCATGTTGGCAGCGTTGCGCAGCGAGGCAGCCGCGCTGTATGCGCCGCCCGAAGATTGGGAAGCGCCTTTTGATGCAGCGGCAATGGTGGCGACGCCGACGATCACCCCGAGGGTTGACGCCAAATCGGGGCCACCCGAGGCGCAGCCTGTCAAAACTGACACCATGCAGACTACCAGGCCGTTTCGAATCGATTTCATGGTGGGTCTCCTGAGTGCAATGTTTCCAAGAAGGCTTATTGGCCAGCCGCTTACCCCGATCCTGTCTGTCCTCGTTCAGGGGCAGGATGGCTTCGCATGCTGGTCGCCCCTCACCGCGCTGATCTTCAAATACCAGGTGCGCGTGATGGACGAAAATGCCCTACAGGGACAGAGACGTGACGAAGGTGCGTTTGTCAGGCCCGGCCTGGAGACAAACTAATGAAACACACGACCTGTTGGCCGAAGCGCACCAAGGAATGGTGTCTGAATGAACATGCCGCCCTGCATGTGGGCGACCCGTACTATGACCTGACCGGGTGATTCCAGTCATTGAACGGTATCCGCCAAGGCCTGGGGTTGTTGTCTCTCCTGGAATGCAGCCTAACCTCAACGCCCTGCGCATTAAGCGTCAGCAGCCCCCAGTTCCTGCGGTCGTCGAACCACCACGGCAGCCCCAGGTAATTGATGTGTATACCCGAGGACACCACCTCGTGGACGGGCCGAATTTTCTTGCCATCCCGCCCGATCTCGCTAGCAGAACCGAAAAAATTCTTGTGGATATCGCCCCCCAGAAACAGGATGCGCCGCTCTGGGTTGCTCGTCAGGATTCGCCAGAGATGAGCGTAGTCGGGTGAGTTTTTGAAATTCTCACTGCCTTGCGTCAGGGTCAGGCCTGCACAAACCAGGGTGTACGTGCAATCGTTCTGGATTTCCTGCTCGAGGAAAGCCAGTTGGTTCGTCCCCAGCAATGACCCGCCCTTCGTGGCGTGGTAGCGGTTGTCGAGGAAGATCGCCTGGATACCGGGAAGAACATGGCTGCAGTAGACCTCCGAGCGCCCGGTGGAACAGTTCATCCAGTGTTGGAAGAGCTCCCTCGCCACATCGCGCTTCCCGTGCTGCTTAGTGTCTTTCGAATTTTCCATATCCATGCCGCACGCGCCGTTCCAGGCAAAGTCGTGGTCGTCCCACACGCCGAAGATGCGCTTTTCCTTTGGGGATTTTGCCGCAAGGTAGGCGCGTAACTCTGTAAAGTGCGGATCGTCCCATTGCTTGCTGTAGCGGTCCGCCATGTCATCCCTGAATTTCTGCAGGCTGAAGATTTTCGGACGTTCTACGTAGTCATCCCAGGGCAAGTAGCCATAGTCCATGTAGATCTGGTCACCGAGCAGGAAGAGGTAGTCTGGCTCTGCCGCCCGAATCCGGCTCCAGACGACCTGCTCGCCCGGACGCCACTTGCTGCGGCGCGCGCAGGACCCGAATGCGATCTTGACGGTTTCGTCACCGCTCAATTGGCACATGTGGTTCTCCTCCCGGATTATTGGTCAGTTTCAGTCAGAAAGCCGATTCAGGAGTTGCTCTCCTTCCCATGGCGTCGTCGCTGAACGGGAAAGTTCGGCATTTCAAGCTTCGCACTACGGCCCTGAGGCGGGCTGCACAGAACAACATCGTAAATATGCGTCGGAGATACGAGGGAATCGAAAACTCACCAGGAATCGATCTCCAGGCATTGGCATCGCTGGTGCAACAGCAAGGATTCTCAGTCAAGCGTAGAAAGATCCCCGCAGATGGCGCCTCTAAGCTCCGCTAGCTCCGGCGACCAGTGCGCTCCTAACGCCAGCAGATTCATCGCCATGACGTCGATGCTATGCTGTTTGAATGCCTTGACACCAACAAACCCTTTGCTGAAGTCGAATAGCGCGTCGTAATGCAACTGCCACCCCCTGCGCGCGCTTGGGTTGCCCCGGATAACCGCCAGGGGATCATGCTTTTCCCTAAAGATTGCCCGGTAGTTTGCATAACCAGATTTTTTCAGGCCGATCCGGGGGGACGGGTTGAAGCCTACAGCAGCGACGTTCTTAATCCGATGGCTCAACTGCAGCGCGAGGCCGCCGCCCAGGGAATGTCCCGTGAGCATGACCCGCCTTCCAGGCCTTTCCGCAATGATGTTCTCAGTGTGTTGCATGGCGGGCCGACTCTGCGTTTTGAAGAGCGGATTGACGTTGTGATACCAATCCTTGGGAGAATGGGCCTCGGTACCTCGATACGCGATAACGAGCTCGTTCTTCTCCGCATTCTCGAAGACCGCAACGAAGAGTCCAGAGTCGTGAGTTCTGGACGGCAGGCGCACCCACCCCTCGGGCAGCTTGTACATGCCAAGTCCCTCGTCCTCGTACGCCACCGCGCTAAGGACGGATAGCAGTGCGTGCCGTGTCACTAGATCCCGTTTCTCCGAAAACCCATCGAGGCGTTGCTTCTCTGGGTCCGGTACGACTTTGCACAGGTCGTTCGCGGCATGCGCGCTCGCAGCGCAGCCTGCCGCGACCATGGCTACCGCCACGAGGAATTGCGACATGGCTTTCATTGTTCCCCCCAACATTTCGTGCCGAATTCAAAATAGGATAGGTTAGCTCGGAGCGCAATATGCACGCGGCACAACGAATTGCCTCACAAAAAATTCAACCGAATGAAGTGGCCGGACAAGTACGTTGACTCAAATTAAAGGTAACCGAACCGATCATGGGCAAGCACGAGCGTCAGGTCTATCTGGAGGTGATCCAGGGTCGTTACCGCAAGGCGAACCGGGCCGGCAAGGTGCGGATGCGGTCGTTGAGGTAGAGCGCCGCACCAACGTCGGCAAGCTGGGCAATACCAGCCAGTCAATTGAGCCACGGGCACCGGCAGCTAAGGCCGAACAGCAGTCAAAGCTAACAGGTCAAACATTCTGGCAACACCCCCTTGGTATCTCAGTACGATAATGCGGTGGACTCGAAGTCCTTATGAGCATTTCTGACTCCGTGGGTGCCGCGACTTGTGAATCAGCAGCTTCCTCTTGGTTGTGACCTGAGTGTATATCTGTGTAGTTGAAATACTGGCGTGCCCAAGCAGCATCTGGATTGATCGCAGATCTGCGCCTGCGTCCAGGAGATGGGTCGCGAATGCGTGTCGGACGCTGTGCGTGGTCATCCGGCGCTCGATGCTGCTCGACTCTGCATGTTTTTTCACAACTAGCCTGATAGCCTCAACCCGCATGGGCTTCCCGCGAGTCGACAGAAAGATGTGGTTCTCCCGGTACTCATGCCTGAGCGCAGGCCTCGCACGGCTGACATAGAGATCCAGCCAGAAAGCAGCTTCCTCACCGTACATGACCAGTCGTTCGCGTTCCCCTTTACCCTGGACTCGTATCGTCCTGGTCTGGTGATTGAGGTCGTTCATCTCCAGAGCTGAAAGTTCGGATGCACGTAGTCCAGTGGCATAAAGCAGTTCCAGCATCGCCTTGTCTCGGAGGCCTGTCAGAGAGTTGAGTTCGGTGATGTCGAGCAGGGAAACCATGTCGCTGCTGGACGGCGCGTCAGGAAGACTTCGCGGGATGCGCGGCTTGACCAGTTGAAGGGTAGGGTCAACATCGATCCTCCCTCGCGTCTTCAGGAAACCGTAGAAGCGCTTCAAGACGATCTGGTCACGTGCAACAGTTCTGGGTGATGCGCGGCGTGCAAATCTGACTTCAAGCCACTTTTCGATGACATCCGGCTGGGCCTTCAGGAGATCGTGGCCATTCTGGATGAGCCAGTCGTTGTAAACCAGCAAGTCAGATCGGTAGGAAGCTGTCGTCGAGTCGGCCAGGCTCTCAACGAGCCAAAGATGGTTGATGAACTGGTCGATCCAGAAAGGAATAGCTGCGGTACGTTTTCGGCCCATTGGTAGCCCCTTGTAATGATATTAGGGCTCCGCAACGAGCGTGGGGGTTGTTATTGTTTTTGTTTGCGCCACTCCCAGGGAGGGACAGGCGCAGGATCCGACCACAATCCCCGCCGCAGCGAGCGCGCCTCGTTTTCGAGGCGGGCGTATTCCAGGCGATCAGCGAGGGGCTGCTCATTTTCGTATTTTTTGTAGTGCCACGCCAACCCCTCACCCACGAGGGCCAATCCCGCATCCTTGCCATCCACGATCACCTTGCCGACGATGCGGCCGTAGCGATCGCGTTTTGACCAGTCGACGCGCACGTCTCGGCCGAAAACTCGGTCGGACAGGGCCTGTTTGGATTTCTGCCCCCAGGGCATGGCCTTTTCAGGTGCGTCGATGCCGGCCACCCGGATCTTGTACTCGGTCTTTGCGGCATCGATCACAGTCAAGGTGTCGCCATCCGTGACGCCGACGACCCGGCCGTCGAGGACGTCGGCACCGGCCGCCGAACAGCTCATGGCCAGGCCCAGCAAAAGAACGACAGGGGAGAGCAGGGAGCCAGCTTTGGTTACACAGCTAGGCATTCGGTCTGAGGGCAGCGCTGACAGTTTCATCGAGGGCACGGTATAGGGATTCTTCATCGGTGGAAGTGTATATCCCCGTCGTCGCCACGCTGGCATGTCCCAGCAGGCGCTGGATCAGATTGATCGGCATGGTCTCGGCAGAGTGGCTGCCACGCGTATGTCGCAACCAGTGCGTCGTCGCCAGCTCGATCTTCCGGGCGTCCTCCAGGTGGCCCTGCTGGCCAAGTGAATGGGCAGCGTCCTTGAAGAACCCCCGCATGGCCTTGTACAGGGTCGAGGGATCCAGGGGTTCCAGGCTGTCCCGGGCGACGAGCGGTGCAATGAGGGGGGCGTCGGGTAGATTGGCTCCGGGCTCGGGATCCAGGCCGCGCCTGGTCAGATACACACGCAGCGCATCCATCACCATGGCTGGCATGGGTACCGAGCGCCACCGGTTGCCCTTGCCAAGTACCTTAAGCATCCAGCGCACCCCCAGCTCGTCCTTCAACGGCATGGAATAGAGCCGTCCCAGGCGCGCGTCGACCAACTCGGCAAGTCGTAGGCCAGTCGCGTAGGCGAAGGGTATGACAAAGCGCATCCGATGGGCCGCATCGTTATCGGGCAGGGTGCCGAGATAGCCGATCAGGTAGCGCCACTGGCTGCGCGTGAACGCATGTGTGACTTCGAATGAAGGACTCGACGGGGTTCCGGTATATCTTGCCGCGACGGCCTCCCAGGGGTTGCTGTCCAGATACCGTACCTTGCAAAGCCACTCGAAGAGGGATTTCAGGATCGTGTATGCATGAACCTGGCTACGAGCGGAGAGGGCACCTTCGAACGGACGCCAGGATGGCGACCAGCGGGGCGTCGACCTGGGGGCAAGCCATTCCGCCTGCGCGATACGCCATGTCCAGCGCTCGGGCGGGGTCTGTGCCAAACCGCCAAGCCAGTCGCGGTACGCGGTCACGTCGTCTATCGTCAGGGAGGAGAGCGCCAGGCCGCGCTCCAAGACGGCCCAGAGCAGCAGACGTTCGGCTTCCCGCCGGTAGGCTCGCTCCGTATGGGGACTCAAAGCCCGGGCCCTGAGCCAGGCCTGTATCGCCTGATAGTCGTTTCCGGCGTCGATCTGGCACCGGCCAAGGCTGCGGTTCAGCCCACGGGAGCCATCGATCGCCGCCGGCGGAACGAAGGACTCCAGCGGCATGATGGCGGTGGAGGCTGGCCGCATGAGCGCAGTCGCCGGAATCGAGCGTAGCGGCGCATGGCCTTGCGCCGGCAGGTTGCCGAGCGAGGACGCATGCTGACTGAGCCACGCGACCAGACGCGTGGCCCCTTTTTCCCCGAGGCGCGGCACCGTGACCCACCAGCGGTAGCCGTGTGTACGGATCCGTTCGAGGAGGTCGCGGAGCGTGCCGATACTGGCGAGGATCAACCTTGCCGCCAGACGATCATCGAACCAGGCCGCGACCGAATCCTGCGGCTGCGGATCGGTGGCCAGGAGATCTTCCAGCCAGACCAGCGCAGCCAGCTGGCGCTCGATCAGGCGGGCACGGTGGCGGGCCTGCTTGTCGTGGCTTTGCGGATGGGCATCGAGGTAAAGCGCGGTCAGCTCCGCCTCCGAATAGAAGCCATCCGGATCGGTCGCGGAGCGAAATTCATCGAGGGACGGCGCGGATGAGGCCTCGTTCGAGGCCGCCGGCGGGGGCGGGCCGAGCGGAAGCCGGAGCAGGCGTACCAGCGCATGTTTGCCATGCCGCCGAGCCGCCATGGCGAGCGCCGCCTGGATCCAGCCCAGGGTCGCGCGTGCCAGCCTCAGGTCCAGGCCGGATTCAAGGTAGCGGTCGGCCGCGACCTTGAGATCCATACCCTGCAGCCAGCCCCGGTAGAAGGCCAGGTGGTGCCGGCCGATCTTCCGGTGCGAAGAGAAGGCGATAAGTGCCTGATTTGACATGGGGGAGGGGAGGACCATGTGCCTGATCTGCTGATTACAGCACAAAAGCAACACTCATGATAATAGTAGTTATCAAGAATCATGTACCGCAAATTTTGATCCTCCTTCGGATTTCCAAATACAGCCTCAGTACTGAGATTGGATCGAGAACCCATATCAAACAGCTTTCCAAGGCTTGTACGGTGGACGTTCGTACACCATAATGTGCAACATGACGATTTCCAATACAGATGCTGGCTACTTGGGCAAATTGCAGGACTACCATGCCCGGCATGGGGTGCTGCCGTCTTACTCTGGTCTCGGCGAGATCGTTGGGTTTAAGACAAAGAACGCCGCTTCCAAGCTGGCGAAGCGATTGATCTCAGCCGGTTTTCTCAAGCGCGCGCCAGGAGGGAAACTCGCACCCACAGATGAATTTTTCGGCCTGCCCCTAATGTGCGAAGCCGTCCGGGCTGGGAGCCCTGAGGGCATCGATGGCCAGACGTCTGCCGATCTGGTAACTCTGAATGGCTTGCTTTGTGATCGCCCATCCAGAACTGTGCTACTACCGGTAAAGGGTGACTCAATGCGTGATCTGGGCGTATTGGATGGCGATATTGCCGTAGTAGAAAGGACCGAGACCGCCAGTTCAGGTCAACTTGTTGTGGCCATTGTCGATGACGAGTTCACCTTCAAGGAGCTTGGTTACGAGAAAGATCATCCCGTTCTCATTCCGCACAATCCTGATTTCTCAGTGATCCGCCCCTCCCAGTCACTTCATATCTACGGGATCGTTCGGAGCGTTGTTCGTCGCTACCCGGATTCAGCGAGAAGCCAACAACGAATTTCAGGAGCACCATTGTGACTACCACCAGCCGGATTGAATGGACTGAGCAAACCTGGAACCCTGCAGTGGGTTGCACCAAAATATCGTCGGGGTGCAAGCACTGCTACGCCGAAACCATGGCAAAGCGCTTAAAAGCAATGGGTACGCCTGGCTATGAGAATGGGTTTGCATTGCAGATCCTTCCCCAGCGTCTGCTTGATCCAATCAAACGCAAGAAGCCGACGGTCTATTTTGTGAACTCGATGTCGGATCTCTTTCACGATCGGATACCAGATGGCTACATCGAGCAGGTATTCGAAGTTATTGAACAGACGCCTCAGCACACCTATCAGATACTTACCAAACGTGCTGCTCGAATGGCGCGCTATTTCAAGAACAGGTCTGTTCCGGACAATGCTTGGCTAGGTGTTACTGTTGAAAATCGGAAGCATGGCGTGCCCAGGATCGATTACCTGAGAAAGGTACCTGCTCGCATTCGATTTCTAAGTATCGAGCCTTTACTAGAAGATATTGGTGCCCTGGACTTGAAGAACATCCAATGGGTAATCGTGGGCGGAGAATCTGGTCCTAAAGCGCGTCCAATGAAGCAAGAATGGGCCGACTCAGTCCGCTTGCAATGCGCAAAGCAGAAGGTCGCTTTTTTCTTCAAGCAATGGGGTGGCTGGGGTGCAGACGGGCAGAAGCGCGCGAAATCAGCCAATGGGCGTGAACTCAATGGTCGAACATGGGATGAGATGCCTAGGGAAGCACTCTTGGCAGTTGGATAACCTGGTATCTTGG
The DNA here is from genome assembly GCF_000376425.1 of Thiobacillus denitrificans DSM 12475. Taxonomy (GTDB): domain Bacteria; phylum Pseudomonadota; class Gammaproteobacteria; order Burkholderiales; family Thiobacillaceae; genus Thiobacillus; species Thiobacillus denitrificans. Next base: position 22,574 of record NZ_AQWL01000019.1, read on the forward strand.
TATCTGCCAAAGCCCACAGCAATAAACCAATAGAATTCGCTCATGACCAAGCGAAGCGATAAATATTTGTGGTGCGTAGGCAGCAAGCCACCGCCTATCGACCCACATAGTCAGGTGAAGCATCAGATCGTACAACGCTACCTTGAGCGGTATGTACATGTCCTGATGAGCAACTTCCTGATGGAGAAACTGACTTTGTCGATTGTAGATGGCTTTGCCGGCGGGGGGGAGTATTCATCGGACGATGGGACTGAATACTACGATGGCTCACCTCTGATTGCCTTGCGGACTATACGGGAGCAAGAGGCAATAATGAACGTAGGTCGGACGAAGCAACGCAGAATCGACGCGAGGTACTACTTCGTCGAAAAGCTCAAACCTCACTTCGACTACCTAGAACATCTGCTGAGTGCACGGCTCCCAGCAGAGAGGTTCGGCAATGATGTTTTTCTGTTCGAGAACGCTTTCCAGAACGTAGTGGATAACGTGATTCAAGATATACGCAGAAGAGCAGGGGGCGAGCGGGCTATATTCCTATTAGATCAGTATGCTTACGATCAAGTTCCGGCACCGCTTCTAAAGAAAATATTCAATGAGGTAAAAGGGGCTGAGGTAATTCTCACATTCAACGTTGATTCACTGATCTCTTTCCTTAGCGACACTAAAATCAGTCGCAAGAAACTGGATGAGACAGGGCTGAGCAGATATATCGATTGGGATGGCCTTCAGGCGCTCAAGGATCAGGGGCCGATGGTGTGGCGAGCTGCAATTCAACGCAATTTGGCACGCGGCCTGATTGAATCAAGTGGGGCTCTGCACTACACAATCTTCTACATTACCCCTATGGGTAGCACCCCTTGGACTTACTGGCTGATTCATCTATCGAATAGCTACAAGGCAAGGGATGTCATGATGGAACTTCACTGGGAGATGGCGAACCACTTTTCTCACTACCTGGAGCCGGACATATACAGCCTTAACCTTGGCTATCAGGCTAAAAGCGACTCGAATGCCACAAGGCAGATTGAATTCGATTTGGGCGAAGCACATTACTTTGATGAAGTCGCTTCCAGAAAGACAAGCAGCGGCCTCACCCAAAAGTTAATTCCTGCAATTTACGACAGTGGGGAATCTCGGCCGTTTGGACATTGGCTCGAAACAATTGGCAGTTCGACCCCAGCCACTGCCGGGATGATCCGACAAGCACTTGACCCAGGAATTCGCTCCGGCGACATCATTGCGCGGTCCAAAGATGGGGCCCTGCGCAAAAGAGGCGGATCATTAAAGCCAACGGACATTCTGTCACCCTCGTCACAGAGACCTTTTATTTTTGTTCCCCGGTAGTAAGTTTGAGAGGCACAGACAGAATGGTGAAATCGCGGCTTGTAAGGTCAGTTGAACCCGACCCCTATCCACACCTGCCGGTAGAGCGGGGCAAAAAAGACAAGGGCGTAGGTATCTGGGTACCTCAGGACAAACACCGACTTCTATGCGACTACCTGTATGCGAGTCGATATGCCTGGAAAAAGTGGCCCGAACGCATCTTTATCGACCCATTCTGTGGTCCTGGAAGAATTCAGGTCGAAGGGGAGTCGTTTACACGGGAAGGTGGAGCAGTTCTGGCTTGGAGAACACTTGCCGAAGAGGCACCATTCAGCCGCATGCTAGTTGGCGATATCGATCCAATTCGAGCAGCGGCATGCGAACGACGGCTGCAAGCTGGCGGCGCATCAGTCAAATCCTTTGCAGGGCCTGCTGTAGAGACAATAAAGGACATGGTGCAGGAAGTGCCACGTAATGCGCTATGCATCGCATACATAGACCCCTACAATCTTGAGTACCTGTCATTCTCGATCATAGAAGAGCTAGCAAAGTTGAGAGTCGATCTTGCAATCAATTTTTGCACGATGGACCTACAGCGAAATGCTGAGTTCGAGTTCGACCCTGAGAGGGCAAGATTCGACGATGCAGCCCCTGGCTGGCGTGAAGACAAGGATGTTCTTGAGGCCAGCAAGCAGAACGTAAAATTGGCCTTTTTCCGTTATTGGTGCCGACTCGTAGGGGGGTTGGGATTTGAACATAGCCGAGAAATGCCTCTGGTACACAACAATGCGGGCCAACCGATATATCGCATGGTCTTCTTCGCTAGAGGACACGATCTGCCAAAAAGGATCTGGAGTGATGTCGCCAGAGGACAAAATCGATCTCTTGAGTTCTTCTGAACAAACCCAGATTTAGCAGGCAGCAAGTCATTGATAACAATCATAGCTACAATAACTTATTGAAACATAACACTCCAATGAGCGGCCATGAGGTCATAAATGACCTCGTTTGATTTGCTTGCCCAGAGCAAAGCCAACCCGCAGCAGGTAGAAGCCATCCTTGCCACCGATGGCCCGGTGCTCATCATCGCGGGCCCAGGTTCCGGCAAGACCTTCACGCTGGTCGAGCGCATCGTTTATCTCATCACGCAGAAAGGCGTCGTGCCGGAGTCGCTGCTCGTCGTCACCTTCACTGACAAAGCCGCGCGGGAGCTGACAACCCGCATCTCCAACCGGCTGACCGATCTGGGCATCAAGTTCAACTTGAACGAGATGTACCTCGGGACGTTCCACTCCATCTGCCTGCGGCTGCTGGAGGACTACCGCGAGTTCACCCGGCTCAAACGCAGCTTCACGCTGTTCGACCAGTTCGATCAGCAGTATTTCCTCTACCAGCACATCAAGGATTTCCGCGAACTGCCCGACGCCCAGCTCGTTATGGGCGACGACCAGACGGGCCGCTGGGCGCAGTCGGAAAGCCTGCTCAAGTGGGTCAGCAAGGTCAGCGAAGAGGCGCTCGACCCCACCACGCTGGCGGCGGCCCCAGAGCCGGAAATCCGCGCCTTGGCCACATGCTTTGCCAAGTACCAGGAGCTGCTGCACGAGCACAACTCACTGGACTTCTCTGGCATCCAGTACGAGGCGCTGCAACTGCTGGAAAAGCGCCCCGAGGTGCTGGGGCAACTACGCGAAAAGCTCACGCACCTGATGGTGGACGAGTACCAGGACACCAACACCATTCAGGAACGCATCCTTCTGCTGCTGGCGGGCGAGAACAAGAATCTGTGCGTGGTCGGCGACGACGACCAGGGCCTGTACCGCTTTCGCGGAGCCACCATCCGCAACATTCTGGAGTTCCCCGCGCTGTTCGATGACGGCCAGTGCAAGCAGGTCAAGCTCACCGTCAACTACCGTTCGCACCCGGACATCATCCGCTTCTACAACGAGTGGATGAAGGAGCAGGTCTGGGACGACGGCACGCGTGTTTTTCGCTTCGCCAAGCAGATCGTCCCGCGCGAGGACGACTTCCCTGACATGCCCACGGCGGTGCGGCTGGCCGCCAGTGACGACAAGGGCGACACCACCAACTGGCACGCAGAGGTGCTGTCCTTCCTCAATGGGCTGAAGGCATCCGGACAGCTTCAGGATTGGAACCAGGTCGCCTTCCTGTTCCGTTCGGTGAAGAACGACAAGGCGGTGGCGCTCGCACGCTTCCTCGAAGCCGAAGGTGTGCCCGTCTTCTCGCCACGCTCGAACATGTTCTTCGAGCGCGAGGAAATCCGCCTGATGATCGGCGCGCTGATATTCCTGTTCCCACAGTTCCCAAAGGTGCGGGCATGGGCCGAAGGCGTGCATCTGGACATCTGGGACTACTACGACCAGCTCTGCTTCAAGCACTTCACCGACGAGCTGCGCAAGCCAGAAAACAAGCCGCTGCTGGATTGGGCTCGCCCGCTGGCCAAGCGCCACGCCGTACTGACGCAGAACACCGACTACGCCTTCTCCGGTCTGTTCTACCAACTGCTCCAGTTCCCGCTGTTCTCGCGCTTCCTCACGGAAGAGGCCGTGCAAGGCGTGGACAAGGGGCGCGCGGCGCGCAACCTCGGCACCTTCTCCAAGCTGCTCACCAAGTTCGAGTACCTGCACTTCGTCAGCGTATTGAACCCGGAGTGGCTGGAAAAGAACATCCGCGACCTGTTCAACCAGTTCCTGCGCTTCCTGCAGGACGGCGGCATCGGCGAGTACGAGGACGAAGCCGAGTACGCGCCCAAGGGCTGCGTGTCGTTCCTGACCATCCACCAGTCCAAGGGGCTGGAGTTCCCGGTGGTGGTGTGCGGCTCACTGGAGGCGGTGCCGCGCAAGCAATACAGCGCGCTGGACGTGTTGCTGGAGGATGGCGGCTACCTCTCGAAGGAGCGCTTCGAGCCGCTCGATCACATCAAGAACTTCGACTTTTGGCGGCTGTTCTACACCGCCTTTTCGCGTGCGCAGAACCTGCTGGTGCTGGCGGCGCAGGAGAAGCAAGGCCGAGGCAAGTCGCCGTCGAAGTATTTCGAGCGCCTGTTCTATGAGCTGCCCAGTTGGCGTGACGTCAATCTGTCGGCGCTGACCTTCGAGGCCGTCAAGCAGATCAACCTCAAGCGCGAGTACTCGTTCACCTCGCACATCACAGTGTTCGAGAACTGCGCTGAGCAATACCGCTTCTTCAAGGATCTGGAATTCGCGCCCATCCGCGAGAGCCCGATGCTCTTCGGTACCTTGGTGCATCAAACCATCGAGGACATCCACAAAACCGTGCTGCGCGGCGAGGAAGGCAGCATCACCTTCGACGCCATCAAGGGCTGGTTCTCGGCCAACTACGCGATGCTGTCAAAGAAGGAGCGCGTCTACCTCGCGCCCAGCTCGCAGCAGGCGGCGCTACTGCACGTCATGCGCTACTACGAGCGCGAGAACGGCAACTGGGATCGCATCAAAGAAGCCGAGGTCGAGATCTCGCTGGTCAAGGATCAGTACATCCTCAAAGGCAGCGTCGACCTGATTCGCGGCGAGCACGACACGGTCGAGATCATCGACTTCAAGTCGGAGAAGAAGCCCGACATGGAGAAGGATCGGGATCGCCTGCGTCAGTACCAGAGCCAGTTGGAGGTGTACGCCCACCTGGTTGAGGAGCGCACCGGCCAGAAGGTCAGCCGGATGCATCTGTACTACACCGGCGAGGACGGCGGGAACCCCTACGTCTCCTTCAGTAAGGACGACCGTGCCATCGGCAAGACCATCGCGCGTTTCGACGACATCGTGGCCCGCATCGAGCGGCAGGACTATGGGCTGTCGGCACGCCCGGCCAAGCTGTGCCAGAACTGCGACATGCGCGCCTACTGCGACAACAAGAATTGGAAATTCAGGAAAAACGACTGATGAGCAAGAACACACCCGCGCAGGAAAGCCTGCAACTGGCCACGCCCGATGGCGGCACCACCAACGTCGAGAAGTACGAGTTCGAGCCCATCAAAGGCTACCCGATGCTCAACTGGCGCGGCAAGCGCCCGTTCACCTCAACGCAGTATTACCCGGCGCAGTTAAAGGAAGTCCACGGCGAGGAGGTGGACGGCTGGCGCAACAAGATTTTCTGGGGTGACAACCTGCAGGTGATGAGCCACTTGCTGAAGGAATTTCGAGGCAAGGTTGATCTGATTTACATCGACCCGCCATTTGATTCCGGCGCTGATTACAAGAGGAAAGTACAGCTGGGAGGCCAGTCAACGACCACGGATCAGCTTGTCTTTGAAGAAAAGCAGTACACGGACTTGTGGTCGAACGATGAATACCTACAGTTCATGTTTGAGCGGCTTGTTCTAATGCGCGAGCTACTTTCAAAGACCGGGAGCATTTACCTTCACTGTGATTCCCACAAATCACATCATCTTCGCTGCATCATGGAAGAGGTGTTCGGTCAGGAGCACTTCTTGAACGACGTGATTTGGTGCTATTCGGATGCCGCAAACAGCAAGAAATACTGGAACACCAAGCACGACACTATTTTGTTCTTCAAGAAGTCCGAGGAGTGGACCTTCAACTACGAAGCAGTATTGCGCCCCCACACAGAGGAGAACATCAAGAAGTACAGATATGAAGATGAGAATGGCCGCTATAGGCTTTTTGGCAAGAACGTGGCAGGAAGCCCCATACAGTGGCATCGAGACGTAAGTCCTGAATGGGAGAAAACTAATCCTGAGCTTGTCTTTAGGCACTATCTAAAGGATGGCAGCCTTCCGCTGGACTGGTGGAACATCAACCCCGTAAACCAAGCTGCAAAGGAGCGAACTGGCTATCCAACGCAAAAGCCAGAAGAGCTTTTGGAGCGAATTCTCCTTGCTAGCTCAAAGCCGGGGGATATTGTTTTTGACTGTTTCATGGGGTCAGGAACCGCCCAAGCCGTAGCAATGAAACTCGGGCGCCGCTTCGTTGGCGCTGATATCAACCTCGGTGCGATCCAGACAACTACCAAGCGCCTGCTGAGCGTATCTGAAGAGTTGCGTCAGCGACCCCTTGATGGGGAAGCGAAGTCCTTCACCGGATTCGAGCTACACAACGTCAATCACTACGATGTTTTCCGCAATCCGGCTCAGGCCAAAGATCTTCTCATTGACGCTCTTGAGGTGCAGAGGCTCGATTTCAGCACCGTGTTCGACGGTGAGAAGGACGGGCGCATGGTCAAGATCATGCCTGTCAACCGCATCGCCACCCGCGCCGATCTGAACGAGCTGATTGCGGGCTTCGACTACAAGGCGTGGGAGCGCAAGCAGAACGAAAGCCCGAACCGACCGGTCGAGAAGATCACCCTCGTCTGCATGGGGCACGAGCCTACCTTGCGGGCGGAACTGGAACTTGCCGCCAAGCCCTTCAAGATCGACGTGGAAGTGGTGGACATCCTGCGCGACAAGGCCGATCTGGAGTTCAAGCGCGATTCGCAGGCCAAGGTGTCCATCAAGACGGGCGAGTTGGTCATCGAGAAGTTCTACCCGATGAACCTGCTGCAGAAGCTCTCGTTGCAGAAGGAGTCAGTCGAGGACTGGAAGGAATTGGCCGAGTCGGTGCTGATCGACTGGAACTACGACGGTGCTGTGCTGCAACCGGCGGTGGTGGACATCCCCGGCAGGAACGAACAGGTCAAGGGCACGTACAAGGTGCCGGGCGACGCGGGCACCATCCGCGTGAAGATCACCGACCTGCTCTCGGAGTCGTGGGAAGGGAGCGTCAGCAATGGCGACTAAACGCGCAGTCAAGGCGGTGAGTGCGTCGCTCGACTTTGCCTTCTTTCAATTCCTCTGGCAGTTCTATCAGGCCAACCGGGGCACGATCCGCTCGCACTACAAGGAACTGACGCGCAAGTTCCTCGACTTCAACAACCCGGAGAAGAATCCCAAGGCCTTCCTGCGCCAGCCGCAGTTCGAGGCGCTAGAAACCTACGTCTTCCTCAAGGAGTTCCTCGGCAACGCCAAGGTTGAGGAGATCTTCCAGCAGTGGTTCGAAAAGCAAGGCCGCTTTGCGGGCCGTGCCGAGGGTGGCGTGGTGTCCGGAAGTGCGGGGCAAGTTGGCCTGTTCGACAAGATCACGCAGGATCAGTACAAGGCCGTGTTCGCGGCCATGCGCAAGAACTCGCGCGCCTACCCGAACTACATCTTCGCGCTAACGATGGGTACGGGCAAAACCATCCTGATGGCGACCTGCATCTTCTACGAGTTCCTGCTGGGGAACAAATTCGAGAAGGACGCGCGCTACTGCCACAACGCGCTGGTGTTCGCGCCGGACAAGACGGTGCTGCAGTCGCTGAAGGAGATCGAGGCGTTCGACCTCACCCGTGTGGTGCCGCCGGAGTACGTCAACTTCCTGACCACGCACCTGCGCTTCCACTACCTCGAAGAAGCAGGCACCTCGCTGGACACGCTGGATCGTTCGCGCTTCAACATCATCGTCTCGAACACGCAAAAGATCATCCTCAAGCGCCAGCACAAGGAGAAGACCTCCGTCGACAAGCTTTTCGGCGCGACCGGCGAAACGCTGTCGGCCACCGGCGTCTATGCCGATGCCGCCGACCTCTACAACTTCGACCAGCCGGAAGAGGAAGGCGAGCTGACCACCAATCAGCGTTTCGAGAAGCTGCGCCGCCTGGAGCAGTTGGGCATCTTCGTAGACGAGGCTCACCACGCCTTCGGTAAGGCGCTGGCCAAGGACATGGGCGTGGGGGCCAAGGAAACCGACACCAGCCTGCGAACCACCATCGACATCCTGGCCGCCAGCCTGAGCGCGGCGGGCACGCGGGTGGTGGCCTGCTACAACTACACGGGCACGCCCTACGTGGGGCGCGAGGTATTGCCCGAGGTGGTCTACGCCTACGGACTGAAAGAGGCCATCGACAAGGGCTTCCTCAAGAAGGTCACGCTGTACGGCTACGCCAACACCCGTACCGATGAGTTTGTTGACATCGCCATCGAGAACTTTCTGAAGGAAGCGGGTGCTCTTCGCCCGGAAGGCTTGCTGCCCAAGCTGGCTTTTTTCGCGGCCACCATCGATGAGCTGACCGGCGAACTGCGGCCAGCGGTGGAGCGTGCGTTGCTCAAGCACGGCATCCCAACCTCGCGCATCCTGGTCAACGTGGGCGATGACAAGCTCACTACCAACGATGACATCCGCGAGTTCAACCGCCTCGACACCGAAGGCTCGGACAAGCAGTTCATCCTGCTGGTCAACAAGGGGCGCGAAGGCTGGAACTGCCGCTCGCTGTTCGGTGTGGGCCTGTTCCGCGAGCCCAAGTCCAAGGTGTTCGTGCTTCAGGCCACGATGCGCTGCCTTCGCGCCATCGGGCAGGCCCAGCACACCGGCCACGTCTTCCTATCCGACGACAACCTCAGCACCCTGAACGACGAGCTCCAACATAACTTCCGCATAAGTGCCGACGAGCTGCAGAAAACCGGCAAGGACAAGGAGCGCGTTGAGATCCGGGTGGTCGAGCCGCTGGTCAAGATCAAGCTGGTGCGCGTGCGCAAGCAGTACCAGATGCGCGAGAAGCAGTTGGTGACCGGGCAAAAGTTGATACCTGAACGGGCAGACTCGCAGAAGTGGGGTGAACTGGTCGAGAAGTACCGGCTGATTGAAACGCAGCAGGACGGACTCACCGCCGCCGACGCGGCGCGCGCTTCCGGTAGCCGCACCTTCGACCTGACCTCGCGCCGGGAAAAGCGAGCTTTCTCAAGGCTGTCGCTGGTTGCCGAGGTGTCCCGCTATCTCAACCGAAACCCGCTGGAGATCGAGGAGCTACTGGACTCGACGAAGGAAGGCACCAATGAACTGGTGGTCATCACCAACGAGTTCAACGAGCTGCTGTACGACGAGATCATTCCGCGCCTGTTCCGCCAGCTCTACGACCTCGACGAGTCGCAGCAAACCGAGGAGCACGAGGTCGATCTGATCAAGCTGCCCCCGAACGGCTACTACGAGGTGTCGGCGGCGAAGGACAAGATCGTCCGGATGCACGATGCGCAGATCAAGGACGACGAGCGCGCCAAGAGCTTTCACCTCGACACCTACTGCTTCGACTCCGGCTCGGAGAACTGGCTGTTCTGGGATATGCTGCGCGAGCAGCGTGTGAAGAAGATTTACTTCACCGGAATGCTGACCCACGGCCAGTCCGATTTCTTCATCCAGTACATCGACCCGGATTCACGCACCGTGCGTAGCTACTACCCAGACTTCATCTTCCAGCGTGAAGAGCCGGATGGCAGCCTGAAGTACGTGATCGTCGAGGTGAAGGCCGACAACCAGATCGAGGACGCTGTGGTGCAGGCCAAGAAGGACTTCGCCCAGCAGATTGCGGTGGCAAGCGGGATGGAATATCGTCTAATAAGGTCCACTGACGCGGACAATCGCCACTATCGCGTATTGATGTAATCGCTCGGATCTTTCATCAGACATGAACTCGTTACTTTTTCGGACATATATACGGAAATGTAACGCTTTGCGGAATCCGGCATCAGCGCTTGGATTGCACGATGCTACATGCCAAGCGACCCGTTCTGTTCACCCTATCGCCTCAATCAATCCCGTACCTTCTTCCGCCGACCGGCTCACACGCCGATCAACCGGCCAGGATTGCATGGTCTCTGGTGGGTACGGTCGAACCAGGCTCAGCGCGGTATCTGCATCTGCAGTCAGCCAGGCCTCGAAATCGGCCGGTGCGACGATGACCGGCATCCGGTCATGCACAGGCACCATGACCTCATTCGGCCCGGTAGTGATGAGACAGCATGTGCGAAGGATCTGGCCGTCCGGGCCTTTCCAGGATTCCCAGAGACCGCCCAGCGCGAAAGGTTGGCCATCCGCCATGCTGAAGTAGTAGGGCTGCTTCTTGCCGCCTTCGACCGCCTTCCACTCGTAGAAGCCATCCGCAGGCACCAGGCAGCGACGACGCTGGAAGGCAGAGCGAAACGAAGGCTTCTCGGCGACGGTCTCTCCGCGTGCGTTCGACAGTTTGGCCCCGATGGTCGGGTCTTTCGCCCAATTCGGTACCAGGCCCCAGCGCAGCAGGTGCATGACGCGCCGGCCGTCTGGCGCGTGCCGGATGGAGGGGATGTCGGTACCGGGTGAGATGTTGGGAGTCAGCCGGGATGAAGCAAAAATTAGGACATTGGCTGTTTAGTTGATTGTTTTTCTGAAGGTTTTTATGACTGTCACCTTCAAGTCATCTACCCCAACTACGCTTACACCCTCATTTTGCACCCGAGGGGCAGCGCATGGTGTCGATAGACCGGACGGCTTATCCGCGATTCAACAAGACCATCGCAGGCAAAGAGCTTCAGCGAAACTTTACTCCGACTGACGAGGAACGAGCATGGGCTGAGCGCACCACCCGTGCGCCGCGTCAACGACTCGGACTCATCCTGCTGCTCAAAACCTTTCAATACCTGCACTACTTCGCGTCATTGGAAGAAATCCCGCCTGAGGTCATCAATCACGTTCGCGAGTCCCTGGGTTACGCGAAGCGCGTCGTTGCCGATTACTCCATCCCACGTACCTTATACCGACACATGGCCGCCGTGCGGAGCTATCTTCGGGTCAAGGCATACTACGGCACGGATGCCGGCGAAATAGCTGACATGCTGGCTCATGAATCGGCGGAGTTGCTGGATCAGCGCATCGATATCATCAACGCACTCGTCGATGAATTGGTGCATCGTCAAATTGAACTGCCAGCCTTCTCAGCACTGGACACTCTCGCGGAGCGCGCACACGCCGAGATTCAGGAACGGATTTTCGGAACGGTCTTGAGCCGAATTCCTGCCGTCCAACTTAAAAGTCTCCAAGCCCTGTTGTTAACTGACGCGAGTTCAAATTCGAAGTGCAACTCTGATTAACAGGTTGGGTGGGCAAGATGTGAGAGCATCCGAGCCCCTCGACCGCCAAGTCAAAGTTGCCTGGAATGAAATACGCACATCTCACCCGAGACGAACGATACCAAATTGCCATCCTTCTGAAAGCCGGACATAAGCAGCGCGACATCGCCCGCATCATGAACCGCCATCCCTCCACGATCAGCCGCGAGCTTCGCCGAAACCGGGGCCAACGCGGCTATCGGCCTAAACAGGCGCATGAATTCTCGCAGGCAC
>NZ_AQWL01000020.1 GCF_000376425.1 Thiobacillus denitrificans DSM 12475
CTACTCGCAAGCCAAGCTCAATGCCATCGCGAGGAAATTGAATGAGCGCCCTAGGAAAACACTAAACTACGCAACACCCGCCGAACGATTTCACCAATCCGTTGCGTCGATCGGTTGAATCCGCCGCTCATGAGCGGACACACTTGCCTGGCTGGACCGAAGTCGGCGAAGTGAGCAGTCAGATACAGGTCCGCATTCCCTCTCGACCCAAAGAACAAAGCCCCCAACCAGTGGGGGCTTTGTTCCGCATCCGAGCGCCCTGCGAGCCGCTCTTCTTATCAGGCGATCAGGCCTGACCTTTGCGCCACGGACCTTCGATCACCAGCGTGAGGCCGGGACTCTGCATGTTGACGAACATGAAGCGGCCGTTATGCGAGAAGCAACCGCCGCAGAACTCGGAGCCGTTGCCGATCACGTTTTCAGACACGATGAACAGCTCGCCCTTAGAGTTCACGCCGACGATGTTGTCGCCGCCGCTGCCGTCTTCGTATAGGTACAGGCGGCCATCGGGGCCGACAGTAAGGTTGTCGGGCGCCTCCAGCAGGTTGGCGTCGGTCGATTCGACGATCAGGGTGACACTGTCACCCGCAGGGTCGTAGGCCCAGACCTGGCCCTTGCCGATGTCGCCGCCGTTGGAACATACGAAATACACCTTGCCGTCGCCGTACCACACGCCTTCGCCGCGCGAGAACTTGGCGGCACCTTTCGCATGCGCCTCGTAGCGCACCGTATCGGTGTCGGGGTCGACGGTGTCGATGTCCACCCATTCGCAGGCGAGCGGCTGGTTCAAGAAGCCGAGGAAGCCGCTCTTGGTGTCTGCGGCGGGATAGTCGCGCAGCTTCAGCGCCTGCAGCTTGCCGCCGGCGAGCAGCTTGCCCGGCACGTCGGGAATGTAGCGGTAAAAGCAGCTGTCGCCGCGGTCTTCGGTCTGGTAGACGATGCCGGTCGCGGGATCGTTGGCGGTCGCTTCGTGGTTGAAGCGGCCCATGGCGACGATGGGCTCGGCCATCACCGGGCCGGTCGCATTCGCCGGCACTTCGAACACGTAACCGTGGCGCTTCTGATAGCCGCTGGCGGTGCCACTGGGCAGCGAGACGTTTTCCTCGCAGGTGAGCCAGGTGCCCCACGGGGTCAGGCCACCGGCGCAGTTGTTGTTGGTACCGCCGAGCGAGGCGAAGTCGCGCACCAGATGGCCATTTTCGTCGAGGACCAGGGTGGTGGTGCCGCCATTGCACCAGGTGTCGTACTTCAGATGGTCGGGCACGACCACGCCGGCGTTGTCACCGAACTTGGCTTCGCGGTTGGACAGTTCGTGGTTGCGCACCAGAATCGTCATGCCGTCCGGACCCTTGAAAGCGGCCATGCCGTCGTGGTCGCCTGGCACGCGACTGCCATCGCTCATGGTCTGGCCGATCCAGGAAACGACCCAGTAGCGAAAATCCTTCGGCAGGGAAATCAACGGCAGGTTACGGTAGTCGAACGCGATGCTGCCATCGACCCGATACGACATCAGCTCGTGGGTATTGAGCGGCAGGGCGGGTTCGAGCGGGCCGAAACCGGGACCGAAGGCCGGTGCGCCGATGGCGGCACGACTATATAGCGTGGCGAGCGGGGCCAGCATGGCGCCGGCACCGACGAGTTTCATGAAATCACGACGTGAAGCTGACATTTAACAACTCTCCTGATTTTGTGGAACGGTTGGGTTTGGGCCGGCGCTGCGTGGCAACGCGCCGTTTCGCAATCATGAAGGCGGTATATGACAATTTTTCGCGAGCGGGAAACGCCCGTGCCGGGATGCTCATGGCGCGGCAAACTCGGGGATCACCGGAGCGTGGCCCGACGGCCGCTGCAGCTTGCGCCTGTCGCGTTCGATGGTGCTCGCGGTGCAGGCAGCGGCCGGCGGTTCCGATAGTAGGATTGGCCCGGAGGCCGGGGTTGCAGCGGAAGCGCATCATGCGGTAGCTCTCCAGGAGAAGCTTTTCTCCTGCTGCTCGAACAGGCGGAAGCTGCAAGGCCCAGCACGCTGTCCTGCACGATCTGCGCGCTGCGCTCCGAGCCGTGGATGAAGAAGCTGCCTTGCGACAGCTTCGCGTGGCGGATCGGCAGCAGTTCGGCATTGCTGCCGAGCACGGCCACCGCGCGCAGCCGCCCGCTGGCCGTGAGTTCGGCTGCCCAGGTTTTCGGTTGCAGCATGATAGGGCGAAGTCGCAGTGAACCGGCCCAATGTAACATTCGGGGATGCTGAAAACCATTATTCCGGCCCGCCTCGAATTCAGGGACGGCGTGCCGTATTCCGCCGCCTACGGCGACATCTATCATTCTGCCGACGGCGGTGCCGGGCAGGCGCGCCACGTGTTCCTGCAGGGCTGCGGCCTGCCGCAGGCGTGGGTGCATCGCGCCCGCTTCGTCGTGCTGGAAACCGGCTTCGGCACCGGGCTGAATTTCCTGTCGACCTGGGCGGCGTGGCGCGATGACCCGGCACGCCCCGGGCGGCTGCATTTCCTGTCGGTCGAAAAGCATCCGTTCGGCGCCGGCGACCTGACGCGCCTGCATGCGCAATGGCCGGAATGGGCGCGCCTATCCGGCGAACTGCGAGCGAACTGGCCGATGCTGACGCCGGGCTTCCACCGCATCGCGCTCGACGGCGGGCGGGTGCAGCTCACCCTGATGCTGGGCGACGCGGCGGACTGCCTGCCGCAGGTCGAAGCGGGCGTCGACGCCTTCTATCTGGATGGTTTCGCCCCCGACCGCAATGCCGATCTCTGGCAGCCCGGGCTGTTTGACGAGCTCGCGCGGCTGGCGAACCCCGGGGCGATGGCGGCGACCTACACGGTGGCGGCAGCGGTGCGCGAGGGACTGAATCGGGCGGGCTTCGCCTGCGAAAAACGTGCCGGTTACGGCCGCAAGCGGCATTGCCTGAGTGCGCGTTTTACCGCCGGCGCCGGCGCCGATGAATCCGCCGTGCCGCAGCGTGCCACCGTCATCGGCGCCGGTGTCGCCGGCGCCGCCGTGGCGCATGCGCTGGCGCAGCGCGGCGTCGCCGTCACCGTGCTGGAGCGCGCGGCGGACAGTGGTCAGGGGGCGTCGGGCAATCCGCTGGCGGTGTTCCGCCCGTTGATCTCGCGCGACGACAACCACGCCAGCCGGCTGACACGCGCAGCCTTTCTATATGATCTGCGCGCGTGGGCTGCGCTGGGTGATGCGCCGGAATGGTCGCGCTGCGGCGTGCTGCATCTGGCCAGGGATGCGGATAGGGCGGCGAAGCAGCGGCTGGCACTGGACCGCGCCGCACCGCCTGCGGATTACGCGCGCTGGGTGGAAGCGGACGAAGCGTGCGAACTGGCGAACTGGCCGGTCGCCGCGGCCGGCGTCTTTTACCCGGCGGCGGGCTGGGTGGTGCCGGGCAGTGTGTGTCGTGCTTGGCTCGATCATCCGGCAATCCAGCTGAGAACCGGCTGCATGGTGGCGCGTGTGCAGGCTGGCGCTGCCGGTTGGCAGGCACTGGGCGAGGACGGTGCGGTGCTGGCCGATGCCGATGCCGTGGTGCTGGCCAACGCGCGCGACGCCCTGGATCTGGTTGCGGGGCAGGCCTGGCCGCTGCATGCCGTGCGCGGCCAGGTCACGCGGCTGCCGCCCGGCTGCCTGCCGGAAATCCGGCGGGTGATCGCGCGCGAAGGCTACGTGGCGGCGGGCGCGGGCCAGCTTGTGGTCGGCGCAACCTACGAACACCCTGAAGGGCACAAGCACGATGACGACGATAGCGCACCGCGCAGGGCGAGCGATCTTGCCAATCTGGCCCGGCTGGAAGCAATTCTGCCGGGGGCGGGCGAACGCTGCGCGCTGGCGGCAGTGAGCGGGCGCGCCTCGCTGCGCGCCACGCTGCCGGACCGGCTGCCGATGGTGGGGGCGGTCGGCGGGCAGGCGGGATTGTATGTGGCGGCGGGCTACGCGTCGCGCGGGGTGGTGTGGGCGGGCTTGCTGGGCGAGGCGCTGGCCGACCGCATCACCCGTCAGCCGCTGCCGCTGGAGCGCGATTTGATGCGGGCGATCGCTCCCGGGCGCTTCGCCCGCTGATCAGGCGGCGGTGAGAGGGGTACCTTTGCGCGCGGCGACCGCGAGGCCGGCATGGTCGTACAGGCCGCCCTGGCTGGTTGCGCTGTGGATCAGCACATTGAGCGCCTGCCGGGTGGAGTTGAGGCGCAACTCGATCAGCGAGCCGATGCGCTGGTTCGCCGCCTGAACCTCCTGTTCCAGCGCGCATAGCCGCTGCCAGCGGGCGCGCTGCTCGGGCTGGCCGTGTTGCGCCAGCCAGGCGTCCATGCCGGCGCGGTCGGCGGCGTGTCCGGCGGCCAGCAGCTCGGCGTGGCGCTTCCGCGCATGCCCGCTCACGGCCTGCAACTGCGTCAGCTTGGCGGTGTTCAGCTGGGCCAGGCAGTCGGCCTCGCCCGCGATCAAGGCCCGCTCCTCATCCTGCAGGATATCGAGTAGCCCCTGCCAGGCAGCACTTTCCGCCGCCAGGCCGGCAATCGGGGCGGGATCGGGGGAAACCGGCTTATCGGGTGACATGGAGCATTTCCTTCACCGAATCGATCAGGCCTGCAGCGATGTTTTCGGGTTTGATGCTGTACTCGCCGCTGGCGATGGCTTCCTTGATGCTGTCCACCCGCGCCCGGTCGACCACCGGGATCGCCGCCATCTGGGTTTCCAGCTGTTTCAGCTGGGCAGCGCGCGAACTCAGGGTGACATCGGTCTGCTCGGTGCCGGTGCGCTTGTTCGCCTGCGGCTGGGCGGGGCGGTTTTCGACGGAGGGAGGCAGCGTAACCTGCTTCAGGCCTGGATCGATTTTCATGGCGGGTTCCTGTTGGGGTCGGACAGCGCGGGGAGAATATCCCGAGCTACATGGGTAACGTCAATTTACCAATATTCTGAAGCCGGGGCGCGGCTCAAAAAGTAACGACGACCTGCTGGCCGTCGTGCGCGATGCCGCTGATCACCTGGCCGGAGCGGGTTTTCACCCGCACCCGGTCGCCGCGCCCGGCATTGGCCAGCGCCTGGCCTTCACTCTGCACGGAAAATCCCGGGCCGTTCAGCACCAGCCGGGTGACCTGTCCCTGCTGCACCGCAAGCGGGGGACGCAGCAGGGCGCTGCGCAGCGGCGCACCTGCGGCCAGCCCGGAAACCGCGCGGTAGCCCAGCATCGCTTCGGCATCGGTGACCACGTCGGCGGGCAGGCTGCCGAGATCGCCCTCGCGCAGCACGATGTCGGCGGCGGTCAGGACGTGATTGGCGGGAAGCGGCTGACGGGTGACGGCATACGGGGCGATGACGCGCACCTGCGCGGGCAGGTAGACCGTCCATTGCGCCGGCGCCAGGCAGCGCACGCCGATGCTGAACTTGCCGATGCTGCGGCTGCCGGCGGGCTGGAATGCGTCGAGCGCGGAACAGGCGGGCAGCGCAGTGCGCGGCGGCTTGACCTGTATCGTTACCTTGCCCGGCAGGCCGCCGGTCTGCGTTTTCAGGAAGCGCTCGGCGTGGGCCTGCAGCGCCGCAGGGTCTTGCGGTTCGGCCGCGTGGACTGCGGCCGCCAGGCTCAGGCAGGCGGCGGCCAGCCACAGCCCGCGGGCACGCCCGCCTGCATGGATCGGTTCTGCAGCCATCCTCGGCTCCTCGATTCGCTTTTTCACAGTGCGTCATTCTAGGAAGCGCGGCCACATTCGAAACGCCGAAATGAACCGGCTTTCTGCCGCTTATCGTGCGATTGAATGGACAGGCGCATGTCTAGGATGCAGTCATCGCAAAAAGGCTTTGCAGCGCAGGCGGCAAAGTAAAGAGGTGACGACCATGCTGAACCGGCTGGATGACATGCTGAATTTCCACCAACAGGCGCTGCGTATCCGCGACCAGCGCCAACAGGTGCTGGCGTCCAACATCGCCAACGCCGACACGCCGCATTACAAGGCGCGCGACATGGATTTCAAGGCGACCCTGCAAGGCGCGCTCAAGGGCGGCGGCACCCCCGGCGCGACGGCGCTGGCCACCACGGCGCCCGGGCATCTGGCGGGCAATTCCGGCCAGGCAGCCACGGCGGGACTGCTGTACCGCACTCCCGCCCAGGGCAGCGTCGACGGCAACACGGTGGACGTTGACGCCGAGCGCGCCGCCTTCGCCGAAAACGCCATTCAGTATGAATTCAACCTGACCCGGATCAACCAGCAGATCAAGGGTCTGCTGACCGCCATCCAGGGATAAGGAGTCCGGGCATGTCGCTGTTCAATATCTTCAACGTGGCCGGTTCGGCGATGAACGCCCAGTCGCAGCGGCTGAACACCGTCGCCAGCAACCTCGCCAACGCCGACAGCGCGACCAGCGCCAGCGGCGAGCCCTACAAGGCCAGGCAGGTGGTGTTCGCCGCGACGCCGGTGGGCGAAAACGGCGCCACCGGGGTGAACGTGGCGGCGGTGATCGAGGATCCGTCGCCGATGAAAATGGTGTACGACCCGAAAAACCCGCTGGCCGACGGCAAGGGTTACGTGGCGATGCCCAACGTCAACGTGGTGGAGGAGATGGTCAACATGATTTCCGCCTCGCGTTCCTACCAATCCAACGTGGAAATGATGAATACCACCAAAACCCTGCTGCTCAAGACATTGGGCCTGGGCCAATGAACGAGGACACGCCATGAGTACGGTACAAGACGCAGGCAATGTCAGCAGCCAGTTCGGCGCTGGCGCCGCCAAAACAGCGAAGAGCGGCACCGCAGACACCCAGGATCGTTTTCTGAGCCTGCTGGTTGCGCAGATGAAGAACCAGGACCCGCTGAATCCGCTCGACAACGCCCAGGTGACCAGCCAGATGGCGCAGCTCAGCACGGTGGAAGGCATCGAGAACATGAACAGCAGCCTGCAGGCCATGGTCGCCGGCATGGGCGCCAACCAGATGGCGCAGGCGGCCAGCCTGATCGGGCGAGGCGTGCTGGTTCCGGGCGACACGGTCAGTCCCGCCCAGTTCGAGGATGTGATGGGATTCGAGCTGTCGCGCCCGGCTGACAAGGTCACCGTCAGCATTCACGACACCGCGGGCGGGCTGGTGCGCAAGCTGGAGCTGGGCTCCAGGGAGACGGGCGTGAGCGTGCTGGCCTGGGACGGCCTGACCGACAGCGGAACCGCGGCGCCTGCCGGCCAGTACAGCTTCAAGGTCGATGCTGTCCAGGGCGGCCAGCCGGTCAGCAGCGTCGCCCTCAACCTCGGCATGGTGAACAGCGTTTCGCAGAACGGCCAGGGCGTGCAGCTGAACCTGGCTGGGAACGGCAGCGTGGGATACGGCGAGATCCGGCAGATTTTCTGAGCAGCAAGACCGGCAGCAACCATTCTAAGGAGCAGAACATGAGTTTTCAGCAAGGCCTGAGCGGGCTCAATGCCGCCGCAAAGAATCTGGATGTCATCGGCAACAACGTCGCCAACGCCAGCACCGTGGGTTTCAAGCAGTCGCAGGCGCAGTTTGCGGATGTCTATGCCAACTCCCTGACCGGCGCCGGCGGTGCCGGCGTCGGCATCGGCACCAAGGTGGCGCAGGTGGCCCAGCAGTTCACCCAGGGCAATATCTCGTCCACCAACAACCCGCTCGATATCGCCATCAACGGCGGCGGCTTTTTCCGCATGGACAACAACGGCGAAGTGAGTTACCAGCGCAACGGCCAGTTCCAGCTCGACCGCATGGGCTTCATCGTCAATCCGACCGGCGCCAAGCTGACCGGGTATATGGCGAACGCCAGCGGCACGCTGGCAGCCGGCGCGCCGGCACCCCTGAGCATCAATACCGCCGATCTGGTGCCGCAGGTCACGAGCGAGGTGAACGCGGTGCACAATTTCAATTCGAACAAGACGCCGCTGTCGGCGGCCGGCTTCGACATGACCGCCCCGACCACCTACCACGACTCGACCGCCCTTTCTGTCTACGACAGCCTGGGCAACGAGCACATGCTGCAGACCTTTTACGTCAAATCGGCAGCGGGAACCTGGGACGTTTTCGCCGCCAATGACGGCGTGCTGATAGGTGGCAGCGGCGCGGATGGCCAGATCGGTACCCTCAGCTTCAACGACACCGGCGCCCTCACCGGCGGCTCGCCGCTGACCCTGTCCGGGCTGGCGGTGACGACGGGGGCGGCTGCGCTCAATTTCACGATCGATTTCACCGACAGCACCCAGTTCGGCTCCGCCTTCAGCATCAACACGCTGAACCAGGACGGCTACACCTCGGGACGGCTGGCCAGCTTCAACGTCGGCGCCGACGGCATCGTTCTGGGCCGCTACACCAACGGCCAGTCGGCCGTTCTGGGCCAGGTGGTGCTGGCCAATTTTGCCAACCCCAACGGCCTGCAGCAGCTAGGTAACAACATGTGGGCCGAGACCTCGGCTTCGGGCACCCCGCTGGTGGGTACGCCCGACTCGGGCAGCCTGGGCGTGCTGCAGTCGATGGCGGTGGAGGATTCCAACGTCGACCTGACCGCCGAACTGGTCAACATGATCACCGCGCAGCGGGTATATCAAGCCAATGCGCAGACCATCAAGGCCCAGGATGCGGTACTGCAGACCCTGGTCAACCTGCGTTAAGCCTGTCTTGACGATGCACTGAGGAGGCAGCATGGACCGTCTCATCTACACCGCCATGACCGGCGCGAAACACGCGCTGGAGCAGCAGGCGACCACCTCGCACAATCTGGCGAACGCGACCACCACCGGCTTTCGCGCGCAGATCGACCAGTTCCGCGCGGTGCCGGTGCAGGGCGCGATCCTGCCTACCCGCGCCTTCGTCGTCGACTCCACCACCGGCAGCGATTTCCGCGGCGGCGCGATCCAGCACACCGGACGCGATCTCGACGTGGCGGTGCAGGGCGATGGCTGGATCGCAGTGCAGGCGGCGGACGGAACCGAGGCCTATACCCGCAACGGCAGCCTCAAGCTGGACGAGAACGGCGTGCTGCAGACGGGTAGCGGACTCACCGTGCTGGGCGACGGCGGCCCGCTGGCGATTCCGCCCGGCCGCAACATCGCGCTCGGCAAGGACGGCACGATTTCGCTGGTGCCCGACGGCTCCACCGCCACCGGCCTGACTTCGATCGGCCGCATGAAGCTGGTGAACCCGCCAGAAGCCGAGCTGGTGCGCGGTGACGACGGCCTGTTCCGGCTGAAGACCGGCGACGCCGCCAACGCCGACCCCAAGGTGACGCTGATCGGCGGCGCGCTGGAGTCCTCCAACGTCAACGTCGTCGACGAGATGGTCAACATGATCTCGCTGGCGCGCCAGTTCGACATGCACATGAAGCTGCTGCAGCACGCCGAGAGCAACGACGGCAAGGCGGCGCAGCTGTTGAGCATGAGCTAATTTTTTTAAAGGAGCCGACATGATTCGCTCACTCTGGATTGCCAAGACCGGTCTCGATGCGCAGCAGACGCAGATGGACGTGATTTCCAACAACCTCGCCAACGTCAGCACCAGCGGCTTCAAGCGCGCACGCGCGGTGTTCGAGGACCTGCTGTACCAGACCATCCGCCAGCCCGGTGCGCAGTCGTCCGAGCAGACGCAGCTGCCGTCCGGCCTGCAGATCGGCACCGGGGTGAAGCCGGTGGCGACCGAACGTATCTTCACCCAGGGCAACCTGCAGCAGACCGGCAACGCCAAGGACGTGGCGATCCAGGGCAACGGCTTCTTCCAGGTGCTGATGCCGGACGGCACCACCTCCTACACCCGCGACGGCTCGTTCCAGGCCGATGCCAACGGCCAGCTGGTGACCTCCAGCGGCTATGCGGTGCAGCCCGCCATCACCCTGCCGCCCGACACGCAAACCCTCACCATCGCGCGCGACGGCACGGTGTCGGTGACGCAGGCGGGGGCCGCCGCGCCGGTGACCGTCGGCACCCTGCAGCTGGCGATGTTCGTCAACCCGGCCGGCCTGCAGAGCATGGGCGAAAACCTCTACGCCGAGACCGCCGCCTCCGGCACGCCGAGTTCCAACGCGCCCGGCAGCAACGGCGCCGGCCTGTTGAACCAGGGCTACGTCGAGACCTCGAACGTCAACGTGGTGGAAGAAATGGTCAACATGATCCAGACCCAGCGCGCGTACGAGATCAACAGCAAGGCGATCCAGACATCCGACCAGATGCTGCAGCGCCTGACGCAGCTGTGAGTCATGTCATGAGCACATCGCGTGCATTCGGATTGCTGTGCGTGCTGCTGGGGCTGGCGGGCTGCGGCACCACGCCGTCGACCATCGTGCAGCAGCCGACCACCGCGCGGCCGCAGGTGCAGGCATCCCCTACCGCCGGCAATGGCGCGATCTACCAGGCGGCCGCTTACCGTCCGCTGTTCGAAGACCGACGCGCGCGCAACGTCGGCGACGTGCTGACCATCGCCATCAACGAAAAAACCCAGGCGGGCAAACAGGCCTCCTCCAATGGATCGAAGACCAGCGAGGTCGATTCGTCGATCAGCGCGGTTGCCGGCCTGCCGCTGAAAATGTTCCAGGGCCTGGGGGTGAACGCCGAGGCGTCGAACCAGTACGACGCCAAGTCCGCGGTCAATTCCAGCAACAATTTCACCGGCAACGTCAGCGTCACCGTGGTCGAAGTGCTGCCCAACGGCAACCTGGCCGTCGCCGGCGAAAAACAGGTTGCGCTCGACAAGAGCACCGAATACATCCGTCTGTCGGGCGTGGTCAATCCCGACACCATCCAGGCGGGCAATATCGTGTCGTCGGCCAAGGTGGCGGACGCGCGCATCGAGTACCGCACCAGCGCCAATTTCGACAAGGCCGAAATGATGAGCTGGCTGGCGCGCTTCTTCCTCAGTTTCATTCCTTTATAAACGGTGGGCACCATGCGGATTTCAAGCTTGCTTCTTCTGGCCGCGCTGCTGGCGGGCGGCGCGGCGCATGCCGAACGCATCAAGGACATCGCAAGCATGCAGGGCGTGC
This sequence comes from Thiobacillus denitrificans DSM 12475, assembly GCF_000376425.1. GTDB lineage: Bacteria > Pseudomonadota > Gammaproteobacteria > Burkholderiales > Thiobacillaceae > Thiobacillus > Thiobacillus denitrificans. Next base: position 10,970 of record NZ_AQWL01000020.1, read on the forward strand.
GCACTAACCAGCTGGCGGGATACGGCCTGGTGGTGGGGCTCGATGGCAGTGGCGACCAGACCACGCAGACCCCGTTCACCACCCAGAGCATCGCCAACATGCTGACGCAGATGGGGGTCAACCTGCCGCCCGGCATCAACATGCAGCTGAAGAACGTAGCGGCGGTGATGGTGACCGCCGAGCTGCCGCCGTTTGCCCAGGCCGGGCAGGGCATCGACGTGACGGTGTCGTCGATCGGCAACGCCAAGAGCCTGCGCGGCGGCACCCTGGTGATGACGCCGCTGAAGGGTGTCGATAGCCAGGTCTACGCGATGGCGCAGGGCAGCCTGGTGGTCGGCGGCGCCGGCGCCTCGGCCAGCGGCAGCAAGGTGCAGATCAATCATCTAGGCGTCGGGCGAATTCCCGCCGGCGCGACGGTCGAGCGCAGCGTCGCCAGCGCGCTGGGCCAATCCGGCAGCATCAACCTGGAGCTGCGGCAAAACGACTTCACCACCGCCAGCCGCGTGGTCGACGCGGTCAACGCGCATTTCGGCAGCAACATCGCGCGCGCGCTGAATGGCCGGGTAATCCAGGTGCAGACGCCGCTCGGCGAGAACGAGCGGGTGGCATTCCTGGGCGCCATCGAAAGCCTCGACGTTAGTCCGGCGCAGGCCATGGCCAAGGTCATCATCAATGCGCGCACCGGTTCGGTGGTGATGAACCGCGCGGTCATGCTCGACCCCAGCGCGGTATCGCACGGCAGCCTGTCGGTGATCATCAACACCGAACCGGTCATCAGCCAGCCGGCGCCGTTTTCCAAGGGGCAGACCGTGGTGACGACGCAGTCGCAGATCGAAATCCGCCAGCAGCCGGGCGAGGTCATGCTGCTGAAAGGTAGCGCCTCGCTGGCCGACGTGGTGAAGGCGCTCAATTCCATCGGCGCCACCCCGCAAGACCTGCTGGCCATTCTGCAGGCCCTGAAAGCGTCCGGCGCACTGCGCGCCGAACTGGAGGTGATTTAGATGATCGGCGGCGCGGACCTCTCCTCCAAGTTTGCGCTCGACGTCCAGGGCGTCAACCAGCTCAAGCTCGACGCGAAGCAATCCTCGCCCGAGGCTTTACGCTCCGCCGCGCAGCAGTTCGAGGCAGTGTTCATGAACATGCTGATGAAAAGCATGCGCGAGGCAACGCCGCAGGACGGCATGCTCGACAGCGATCAGACCCGCATGTACACCTCGATGCTCGACCAGCAGCTGACGCAGCGCATGGCCAGCCGCGGCATCGGCCTCGCCGACGTGATGGTGCGCCAGCTTTCCGCCACGCTGCAGGCGCCGATCGGCGAGGGCGCAACGCCGGCCCAGCCGGCGGCGCAGGCGTTGCCGACCGCCGCGCGCAGCGGCGACGCGCCCGCGCACGTCGAGGCTTTCGTGCAGCGGCTGCTGCCGCACGCCAAGGCGGCGAGCGCCAGCACCGGCATCCCCGCCCCGTTCATGCTGGGACAGGCGGCACTGGAAACCGGCTGGGGCAAGGCCGAAATCCGCGGCGCCGACGGCCAGAACAGCCACAACCTGTTCGGCATCAAGGCGGGCGGTTCGTGGCGCGGCCGCACGGTCGACATCGTCACCACCGAATACGTCAACGGCCAGCCACAGAAGCAGGTAGACACATTCCGCGCCTACGATTCCTACGCCGATGCCTTCCGTGACTACGCCAACCTGCTGCGCGCCAATCCGCGCTACCAGAACGTGATCGCGCAGGGACAGGATGCGGCCGGGTTTGCCCAGGGTTTGCAGCAGGCAGGCTATGCCACCGACCCGAATTACGCCCAGAAGCTGCTGAGCGTGATCAGGCAATTCGGCCAGGCTTGACCGCGGCGGCTTAAGAATCCGGCGATCCCACCGATTCACCTGTCAAGCGTAGCGATATTTTGTTTCCCACCCCAATCCTGGCGACCCGATAGATGGCAACCAACATACTCAACATCGGCCGGAGTGCTCTTGCTGCCGCACAGGTGGGGATCAACACGACCGGCCACAATATCGCGAACGCAGCGACGCCGGGCTACAACCGCCAGGTCGCGGTGCAGGGCACGGCCCAGCCGCAGAATTTCGGTTTCGGCTTCATGGGGCAGGGCACCGAGATTTCTACGGTCAAGCGCGTGTACAGCGAGTTCCTCGGCAGCCAGACACGTTCCGCGCAAACCTCGAAAAGCGGGCTCGACAGCTATTACGCGCAGATCAAGCAGATCGACAACCTGCTGGCCGACCCGGCTTCCGGGTTGTCGCCTGCCTTGCAGGGGTTCTTCAGCGGCATTCAGGAGCTGTCCTCGAATCCGGCGGCAATCCCGTCGCGCCAGGCGGCCTTGTCGTCGGCCGAGACGCTGGTTTCGCGTTTCCAGAGTCTGGCCGGACGGCTCGACGAGATCGAGCAGGGCATCAACAGCCAGATCACGTCGAGCGTCAACGGCATCAACAGCTATGCGCAACAGATTGCGCAGCTGAACGACACCATCGGCCGTGTCCAGAGCGGCAATGGCCAGCCCGCCAACGACCTGCTCGATCAGCGTGATCAGCTGATTCTGGATCTGAACAAGGAAATCAAGGCGACGGTCGTCAAGCAGGACAACGGCCATTACAACATTTTCATCGGCAACGGCCAGCCGCTGGTGGTGGGGGTGAACACCTACGCGCTTTCGACCGCGGCATCGCCCACCAACCCGGAACGCATCGAGGTGGCTTACCGGACGGCTGGCAAGACGGTGGTGGTGGGCGAGTCCAGCCTGGTCGGCGGCAAGCTGGGCGGCCTGGTCGAATTTCGCAGCCGGACGCTCGATTCCGCCCAGAACGCCCTGGGTCGCGTTGCCATCGGCATGGCCGACACGTTCAATGCGCAGCACCGCCTCGGACGGGATCTCAATGGCAACCCGGGAGGCGATTTCTTCACGCTGCCGTCTCCCGTGGTGGGCGCGAACAGCGCCAACACCGGCGACGCTGCCATTTCCGCCAGCATCGGCAATGTCAATGCGCTGACCACCAGCGATTACCGGCTGCAGTACGACGGCACCGATTACACGCTGACCCGGTTGTCCGACAACAAAACGTTTCCTTCCGGCGCGCTTCCGCAAACCGTCGACGGCATCGAATTCAGCCTGGCGTCCGGCGCCGCCGTTGCCGGCGACAACTTCCTGATCCGCCCGACCGTCAACGGCGCATCCGGCCTGGCGGTGGCGATCACCGATCCGGCGCAGATCGCCGCCGCGGCTGCCTTGCCCGTCACCCCTGTCGGCACGTCGGCAGCGGGCGCCAATGCCGGCGATGTCGCCATCGGCGCCGCCACGGTCGACAGCAGCTATACGACGCCGCTCGCCGCACCGGTGACGTTCACCTATAAGGCCGACCCGGTGAACGGCGATGGATTCGTCCTGTCGACCCCGGTGACGGTGACCGATGCGGGCGCCCCGCCCACTACCACTGCCTATGCCGCGGGCGACATCGTGCCTTATGTCGAAGGCGCAACGATCAGCTTCGGCGGCATCAGTTCCGTCCTCAGCAGTCCCACCGGCACCGCCCCGGCCGACGGCGACAGCTTCACCGTGGCGGCCAACCCGTTCGGCGTCGGCGACAACCGCAATGCCTTGCTGCTCGGCGCACTGCAAACCGCCAATACCCTCGGCAACGGCACCACCAGCTTCCAGGGGGCCTATTCGCAGCTGGTCAGCCAGATCGGCAACAAGACTCGCGAGCTCGAAGTCACCAGCAGCGCGGCCGGCAAGCTGCTCTCCGAGGCGCAGCTCTCGCTGCAGACCGAGTCGGGCGTCAATCTGGACGAAGAGGCGACCAATCTGCTGCGCTACCAGCAGGCCTACCAGGCGGCCGCCAAGGTCATGCAGATCGCCAGCGAGATGTTCGACGCGCTGCTCACCATCGGCCGATAAGGGGATCCGAACATCATGCGCATCAGCACCCAAACCCTGTTCGAGACCGGTGCCGCCCGCCTCAGCGAGCTGCAGTCCGGCCTTGTCAGGACGCAACAGCAAATCTCCACCGGACGCCGCGTCCTGACACCGGCAGACGACCCCGTCGCTGCCGCGCGTGCGCTCGAGGTGGCCCAGTCGCAATCGATCAATACGCAGTACGGCGTCAACCGGCAAGGCGCGAAAAGCGCGCTCGGCGCAGTGGAGGGCACGCTATCGGGCGTGACGGCCTTGCTGCAGGATGCCAAAACCACCGTCATCGCCGCAGGCAATCCCACTCTGAGCGACACCGAACGCGGTTTCATGGCGACCGAGTTGCGCGGCCGTTTCGATGAACTGCTGGCACTGGCCAACAGCCGCGATGCACTGGGCAATTACCTGTTTTCCGGTTTTCAGACCGCGACGCCCGCGTTTTCCAAAGATCCAGTTAGCGGCGCGGTGCAATACGACGGCGACCAGGGGCAGCGCCTGATACAGGTCGACAGCGCGCGCCAGATGGCGGTGAGCAACCCGGGACAGGCGGTTTTCCAGGGCGGCGGACAGGATGTATTCGCCACCTTGAACGCGCTCATCGTCCAGCTGGAAACGCCGGGAACCACCGGGCTTGGCGCTACGTTGGCAACCGTCAACGGCGACCTGGATCTGGCACTGAACAACGTGTTGACGGTGCGCGCGTCGGTCGGCTCGCGGCTGCAGGAAATCGATGCGCTCGACAACGTAGGCGAAGACCGCAAGCTGCAGTACAGCCAGACACTGTCGGAATTGCAGGATCTCGATTACGCCCAGGCGCTGACCCAGTTGTCGCAGCAACAGTTGACGCTCGAAGCGGCACAGAAGTCGTTCGTGAAAACCTCCGGACTGTCGCTGTTCAACTTCCTGTGAGGCCCGACATGCTTCCCCAGGAATCTCCATCCGGCGAATTACCGATGAATACCCAGGTCATGCGCCTGTTGTCCGGCGTGTCCGTCCATGGCGATCAGCACCTGGCGGAGGTCGAGCGGGATCTGGTGCAGATGGATGTCTTGCTGGACGAGGCCATCAAGAAACTGTGCACGAATTTCATGGCAATCCATCACGCGGTCGACCGGCAGCAGGAAGCCTTGAACGGCCTGCTGGCCGGCAGCATACCGGCGGCCGAGTGTGCGGCGCGCTTCGAGGCGCTGCGCGGCGAGATCGGCCAGCATGTCGGCGCCGCCGTGACGGGGCTGCAATTCCAGGACATGACCAGCCAGCTGATCGGCCGCATGGTGCAGCATCTGGCCGGCCTGCGCGACGTGTTCGGCGCGCTCGATACGAACGGCGCGGCCTTGCCGGAAAGCGGGAGTGAAGCGCTGCTGGCCCTGCTGGGCGACATCGGCAGCCGGGTCGGCGTGCGCAGCTCAGGCGTGCGCAGCACGGTGAACCAGCGCCACATGGAAAGCGGCGACATCGAACTGTTTTGAAATGACGGAATACGCGGGCGCATGCCCGCCTATGCAAAGAGCGGGAGCAGCAATGAGTAAAACAATACTTGCAGTGGATGACTCGGGATCGCTGCGCCAGATGCTGTCCTTCAGCCTGAAGGCCGCGGGCTATGGCGTGGTCGAGGCGGTGGACGGACAGGACGGCCTGGACAAGGCGAGGAAGCAGACGGTCGACCTGGTGCTCACCGACCAGAACATGCCTGGCATGGATGGCCTGAGCCTGATCAAGGCACTGCGCGGAATGAAAAATTACCAGAATGTGCCGATCTTGATGCTGACCACCGAGACCGGCGACGACATGAAGGCAATGGGCCGGGCTGCCGGCGCCAATGGCTGGCTGGTGAAGCCGTTCGATCCGGCACGCTTGACCGAAGTGGTGAAAAAACTGATCGGCTGAGAATGCGGAGCCCGAGCCTGCAGCGAATAAATGACGGAGTTTGAAAATGACGATTGATATGAGCCAGTTCTACCAGGTGTTTTTCGACGAGGCCGACGAGCTGCTCGCCGAGATGGAAAAACTGCTGCTGGCTCTCGACGTGTCCGCGCCCGACAGCGAGGACCTCAACGCGATCTTTCGGGCCGCGCATTCCATCAAGGGCGGCGCCGCCACTTTTGCCTTTACCGATATCACCGAAGTCACCCACATGCTGGAGTCGCTGCTCGACAGGATACGCAAGGGGGAAATGGCACTGACGCCCGAGCATGTGGATGCCTTCCTGGCCGCCAAGGACGTCCTGACCATGCAGATGGATGGCCATCATCATGGATCGGGTGTCGACCAGGATGCGGTTGACAGCGTTTGCCAGCGGCTGAAGGCGCTGTCGCAGGACATCGTTCCGGAAACGCCAGCCGTCGAGGCTGCCCCGGTGGCCGCTGCCGAGCCCGCCGCAGCCGCACCGGTTGCCGATGCGGATGGCAACTACATTTTCCACATTGAATTGCCCGAAGTGCCGCAGCGGGATGTCGATGCGCTGGCGGCGGAACTGGGCTTGCTGGGCACGATCGGCCAGGAGCGTCTGGCTGACCAGCGCGTGGTTTTCACGCTGACCACCAGCGAGAGCCAGGACAGCATCGTCGCGATTTGTTCGTTCGTGCTCGATCCGGATGATCTCAAGATTACGCTGGGCGCTGCCCCGGCTGCCCCGCAAGCCGAACTGCAAGGCGGCAGCGGAACGAAGCAGCCGGCCGAAGACCCGGGCTATGGGATTTTCGAGCCGCAGCAGGCGGAGGCGGCCAGCCCGCCCTCCCCTGCCGTCAAGCCGGAGCAGGCCGCGGCCAGCGCGCCCGCAGCCGAAGCCAAGAACTGGGGCCGCCGCGCGACCGACAAGGAAGGCGGCAACCAGGAATCGTCGTCGATCCGGGTCGGCATCGAGAAGGTCGATCAGCTGATCAACCTGGTCGGCGAACTGGTCATCACCCAGGCCATGATCGAGCAGCGCATCGGCGCGCTCGATCCGATCGCCCACGAACGTCTGCTCAACAGTGCCAGCCAACTGGCGCGCAACACGCGCGACCTGCAGGAAGCGGTGATGTCGATCCGCATGATGCCGATGGATTATGTGTTTTCGCGTTTCCCGCGCATGGTGCGCGATCTGGCCGGCAAGCTCGGCAAGAAGGTCGATTTCGTCACGCACGGCGCCGCTACCGAACTCGACAAGGGGCTGATCGAACGCATTGTCGACCCGCTGACGCACCTGGTGCGCAACAGCGTCGACCACGGCATCGAAATGCCCGAGAAGCGTCGCGAGAGTGGCAAGAACGAAGCCGGCAAGCTGACCCTGTCGGCCGCGCACCAAGGCGGCAACATCGTGATCGAGGTGAGCGACGACGGCGGCGGCCTGAATCGCGAGCGGATTCTTGCCAAGGCGAAGCAGCAGGGCCTGGATGTATCGGACACGATGCCCGATGCCGATGTCTGGAATCTTGTTATGGCCCCCGGCTTTTCCACTGCGGAAGTGGTGACCGATGTATCCGGCCGCGGCGTGGGCATGGATGTGGTCAAGCGCAACATCGCGGCAATGGGCGGCTCCGTCGATATCCGTTCGGTTCCCGGCAGCGGCACCACGATTGCCATCTCCCTGCCGCTGACGCTGGCCATTCTCGACGGCATGTCGGTCAAGGTGGGAGAAGAGGTGTACATCCTGCCGCTCGGCTATGTCATCGAATCGCTGCAGCCGGCCTCGGCCGACGTCAAGGAAATTGCCGGCCAGGGCCGGGTGATCAAGATACGCGGGGAGTATCTGCAGCTGATCCCGCTGTACCAGATCTTCGCCATCGAGCCGTGTTTCACCGAGCCGTCAGAGGGAATCGTCGTCATTCTCGAGGCCGACGGCAAGAAGGCCGCCTTGCTGGTCGACAGCCTGGTCGGCCAGCAGCAGGTAGTCGTCAAGAACCTCGAGTCGAATTTCCGCAAGGTGGCCGGCATTTCCGGCGCCACCATTCTGGGGGATGGCGGCGTTTCACTGATTCTCGATGTTTCCGCGCTTTTGCGCTCAAGCCGCCAGCTCAGCGCCGCCCCCATCTTTTACTGAGTCCGGATCACCCATTCGGGCAAAAAGGATTGACACCATGTCCTACACCACACAGACACAAGCACAGGCCGGCGTCGGAGAGATTGCCGGGAAAGAGTTTCTGGCCTTCACCCTGGGGCAGGAAGAATACGGCATCGACATCCTGCGGGTGCAGGAGATCCGGGGGTACGAACCGGTCACCCGCATTGCCAATGCGCCCGACTTCATCAAGGGGGTGGTGAACCTGCGCGGCATTATCGTGCCGGTCGTCGACATGCGCATCAAATTCAGTCTGGGCACCCCCACCTACGACCAGTTCACCGTGGTGATCATCCTCAACATCGGCGGCCGGGTAATGGGCATGGTGGTGGATAGCGTCTCCGACGTCACCACGCTGTCCCCGAACCAGGTAAGGCCTGCGCCGGAAATGGGGACTTTCGACAGCGATTACCTCATCGGCCTAGGCACGCTCAACGAGCGCATGCTGATTCTGGTGGATATCGACAAGCTCATGTCCAGCAGCGAAATGGGATTGATGGAAAAAATCGCAGCCTGACAGGCGGCCGAAATCAAGCGCTTACTACCCAAAAATCCGGGAGTCCTAAATGTTTGAAAATATGAGCATCAAGTCGCGGCTGATTTTCGTGATCGGCTTTCTTTCCGTGCTGTTGACGGGCATCGGGGTGATGGGGCTGAGCAGCCTGAGCGCCACCAATAACGCCTTGAAAACTGTCTACGAGGACAGGATGGTTGCGCTGGGCCTGCTGGAGCGCATGTCCATGCTGATGAACCAGAATCAGATCACGATTGCCGAAGCAACCGCAGGCCAGTTGACGGCTTTTCCTGAAGATACGTCCGCGGTCGACAAGAAGACCGAAGCGGTAAGCAACACGATCAGGGAAATCGACGGAATCTGGAAGACCTACATGGCGACCCGGCTGACGGCCGAAGAAACGAAACTGGCCGGGGAACTGGATGCCAATCGCCGAAAATATGGCCGCGAGGGCATGATCCCTGCCATTGCGGCATTGCGTGCCCATGATTTCCAGCAGGCCGGGGAGATATTGCAGGGGCCGCTGAGCCAGACCTATCCCGCAGTGCGGGAAAGCATGGAGGCGGTCAATCGGCTCCAGCTCGACGTGGCGAAAGGCGAATTCCAGTCGGCGCAAACCCGCTATGTCTTCGTGCGCGCTACTTCGATTGCGGTCATTGTCTGCGGCGTGCTGCTGGCTGCATTTATCGGCCTCTGGCTGATTCGCGCCATTTCGCGTCCGCTGAACGAGGCGGTCCGGCTGGCCGAAAGCGTCGCCGCAGGGGATCTGACGCAGCAGATCGACGTGCATTCGCAGAATGAGACCGGCCAGCTGATGCAGGCAATGAAGAACATGAACGCCAGCCTGGCAGACATCGTCAGCCAGGTGCGCAACGGCACCGAGACCATATCGGTTGCCTCGCGTGAGATAGCGACGGGGAATGCCGACTTGTCCTCGCGCACCGAATCGCAGGCCAGCTCACTGGAAGAGACGGCGAGTTCGATGGAAGAGCTGACCAGCACCGTCAGGCAGAACGCCGAGAATGCGCGCCAGGCCAACCAGCTTGTTGTTTCCACTGCCGACGTTGCGGTCAAGGGCGGCCAGGTTGTCGGCCAGGTCGTCGACACCATGGCCTCGATCAA
>NZ_AQWL01000021.1 GCF_000376425.1 Thiobacillus denitrificans DSM 12475
AAGGAGTTCGCGGGGCATGAACGGATCGCCCGGACACTCGATGCCGACTTCTACTTCGCGCATCCCTATGCCTCTTGGGAGCGCGGCGCCAACGAGAACATGAACGGCCTCATCCGGCAGTTCTTCCCGAAGAAGCTGCGCTTTGATTCCATCACCCCTCATCAGATCGCTTTCGCCATGCATCGACTCAACCATCGGCCCAGAAAATGCCTCGGCTTCAAAACACCACACGAGGTCTTCATGACGCAGCTACAATCGCGTCATAACGTCGTTGCACTTCAGACTTGAATCCGCCTGACAAGCTGGAGCGCCGTCAGAGCGAGTACAACGAACTCAAGAAATCCGCGAAACGCCCCACCCGCAAGCATCTTGAAATGCTGGTAGAGCATCTGGAATGGCTGGATTCGATCACGGCGGCGGATCGCGTGTTCGAAGGGATTCCGGACACCAAGGTTCGCCATTTTGCCGCGCAGGCCATGGCCTATGACGTGTCCGAATTGCACGAGTGCGCAGAGGCCAAACGCTACACGTTGATACTGTCGTTGATCCAGCGCATGCAAATTCGTGCCCGTGATCAACTGGCCGAAATGTTTTTGCGCCGTGTCGCCACGATTCATAAGCGCGCCAAGGAAAACCTCGAACAAATCCAGTTCAGTCAGCGCAGCCAGGTCGAGCGGTTAATTGGTACGCTTGATGGCGTGCTCTCGATCCTCGCCACCGAACCGGACAACGCGGTTGCCGGTAGCCAAATCCGGGAATACCTCCAGCCTGCCGGTGGCATCGAGAAAATCCGCGAGACCTGTGCTCAGGTGCAAGCCACCAGTAGCAACAATTACCTGCCGTTGGTGTGGAAGCACTTCAAAAGCCATCGCTCCATCCTGTTCCGGCTGGTGCATCTGCTCGATATCCGCCCCACCACCCAGGATCGCACCTTGATTGATGCGCTGGATATCATCAAGACCTACCAGGACAAGCATCGCATCGAATGGATCGACGACGGCATTGACCTGTCGTTTGCCTCGGATCGCTGGCGCAAGCTCTTGCGCGGAGGAAACGGCGAAGGTCCTGGCGTGGGTGTGGATCGACGCAGTCTGGAAATCTGTGTGTTTTCCTACCTGGCTGAAGAGCTGCGCTCCGGTGATCTCAGTGTCGCAGGCTCGGAGGAGTTCGCCGACTACCGCGATCAGTTGCTGCCCTGGGAGGAATGCCTGGCGCGCTTGCCCGCTTATTGCGACAAGATTGGCTTGCCGCAGGACGCTGCGACCTTTACCGGCAGTTTACGTGTCTGGCTCTCCGAAACGGCCCAGCACCTGGATGACAAGTTTCCGGAATGCCGGGGCGATGTGGCGCTGAATGCCGCCGGCGAGCCGGTGTTGCGCAAACCCGTGGCGCGTGAAATTCCCACCTCGGTGGTGTCGTTACAAAACGCGCTGGCAAAGCATATGCCCGCCAGGCATATCCTTGACGTACTCGCCAACATCGAGCACTGGATGGGCTTCACACGGCACTTCGGGCCGCTATCGGGCAACATGGCCAAGCTCAAGCAGCCCGCCGAACGCTACCTGCTGACGATCTTCGCCATGGGCTGCAACCTCGGGCCGACACAGGCTGCACGCCATCTGGGCGACAGCGGCGTCACGCCGCACATGCTGTCTTTCGTCAATCGACGCCACCTCTCGCTGGAAAGCCTGGAAGCGGCGCAGCGTGAACTCAACGAGGTTTATCTGCGCCTTGATCTTCCCAAGGCATGGGGCGACGGCAAGACCGTGGCGGCCGACGGCACACAGTATGATTTTTATGATGAGAACTTGCTGGCGGGTTATCACTTTCGCTATCGCAAGATGGGTGCGGTGGCCTACCGGCACGTGGCCAACAACTACATCGCCGTGTTCCGCCATTTCATCCCGCCAGGCGTCTGGGAAGCCATTTACGTCATCGAAGGGCTGCTCAAGGCGGGGCTGTCGGTTGAAGCTGACACGGTGCATGCCGACACCCAGGGTCAGTCGGCCACGGTGTTCGCCTTTACCCACCTGTTGGGCATCAAGCTGATGCCGCGTATTCGGAACTGGAAGAACCTGATTTTGTACCGGCCGGATAAAGCGGTGAAGTACAAACACATCAACCGGCTATTCAGCGACAGCGTGGACTGGAACCTGATCGAGCGACACTGGCAGGACTTGATGCAGGTGGCCTTATCGATTTACGCGGGCAAGATTTCTTCAGCCACGCTGCTGCGCAAGCTGGGCAGCTCCAGCCGCAAGAACCGGCTGTATTTCGCGGCACAGGAGTTGGGCAACGTGATCCGCACCGGCTTCCTGCTGGAGTGGATTGGCAGTCGCGAATTGCGCCAGGAGATCACCGCCAACACCAACAAAATCGAATCCTACAACGGCTTTGCCAAGTGGCTGTCCTTCGGTGGCGATGTAATCGCGGTGAACGAGCCGGACGAACAGCAGAAGCGGCTGCGCTACAACGATCTGGTGGCCTCGGCCTTGATCCTGCAGAACACGGTCGACATGATGCGCACACTCGGTGAGCTGCAAAAGGAAGGCTGGCAAATCGCAGAAACGGATGTGAGCTTTCTGAGCCCCTACCAGGTTGCGCACGTCAAGCGCTTCGGCGAATACAGCCTGAAACTCAAGCGCAAGCCTGAAGCCTGGATCGAGGACGAAACCTTTCAACAAGCGGCAGCGTCCGTGCAGGATATGCGGCGGTCGGCACGCGAGCGTTGAGCATGGAACTTCCTGAACCGAACTTTGTAGTCACACCGTACGGCGATGTCGACGCGGCCGTACTGGAAAACCTGCGGCAAGGCTTTGATACCGCTGCGCTGCTCGGGCTCGTTGAGCGGCTGGCCTGGATGGCGCAGCGTCTCGACCCGGGCGGCGTGCGGGATGATCTGCTGCGACTTCATCGCATGGCGCACACCGTGATCAACGGTGCCAACGTAAGCGAGTCAAGCGCAGATGATGTGTGGGAAGTTGCCGCCACCCTCATCGACGAGTTTCGGGAGATGGCGGACAACTGCTTGGCGATTGCGGCAACCCTGCAACCCTTGGCCGATCTGCAACCGCGTCACGACGACTGAGTGCCGGTCTGCAAGGCCGTCTCAGAAAATGGAAAAAATCGTACCCTGGTACGGGCTACGGATACGCCCAATAGTCATGCACCCGCCGCAGCTCGCTGACGAAATAGGTGAGTCGGCACCTGCCTCGAAACAACCCGAGTTCAGCGGCAAGGGTAAAGAACCCATTGCCTGGCGTATTTCTGTTTCGGTGAATAACCACGGCGGACAGCAGCGGACGCCCCTGCGCGTGCTCATGCCGCGAGATTTGATTGAGCAAGATGTACATCCGTCTGCGATGCCCCGGCTTTGCCATATCCAGGCCCACCAGCGGCGCGGCTTCGCTGTAGCCTATCACCCTGCTGTGCCTCGCGACCTCGCAGAGTCGTCCATATAGTTTTTGATTCACTTCGCTTCGCCTGTGTACATAGACCGTAAGCGTCACGCAGCACGCCAGGTGGAAACAATGGACGCGGACAAACAGACTGTCCGGGGTAAAGCTCGATCAGGCGGTGCGCGAACGACGAAAATGGCCTGGAAATGGAACGAGGATGACAGGAATGCGAAGGGACAAAGCGGATTCGATGAAGCGCCGATGACCGGGAACGGCGGGCAGATGGACGGGACTGGTCCATGGGCGAATGGTGCGTGAGGAAGTTGTTAAAGAGCGGGTGGGACAACTGTCAGATCAGGTCTGAACTTCTACAGCTAAACGATTAGGGAAGGTCCAAGTTGCTTTTACCGTTATTGTTCCATGATGCTTTGCGTTGGGCTAAAAATTCCTGATTCAACGAAGAAGCTAGCTCAATAGCTTTAAGATCCTCTTCCTGCTTAGCCAATTCACGCTGCATCAAACGATGCGTCAAGATTTTTTGTTCAAGTTGAGGGTCATTGGGGGCCATGCTCTCAATTTCCTGAGCATACAAATCAACAGAGTCAGTTGCATAAGTCGCTGCTTGCACAATCTTGTCTACATCGCTTTCGAGCAAATAATCCAAAAGGCCACAAACAGCAAAACATGCATCCTGTGCCGATGTCACGTAAAGAGAAGTGAAATCATCCGAATTTGGCGCAGCAGACTCACAAGATGCGGTTGCATTTTTTATCTCTTGGGGACTTGGTGTTTGACCATCAAGGTATGCCCAAACACAATCCAGAGCCTTCTGAACTGAAGCAACATCCCCCCAACCTACATCTTGCTGAAACGCTGAATAATTTGGTAGCAGCCTCTCACAGCAAAGGGCACCGAACGCGAGTTGCCGTTTACTGTCGAGTTTCCTCAGTCGCTCTTTCAAAGCCGAACCATTAAAGACGGGCATCACCATACTTTTTAGAACTCCATCACTTTAAAGGACTTAATGGGTCGACACCCTGCTCACGCAAGGAGCTTGCGCAGCCAGGACATATTGGACGACTGGCTGACGTTCCTGTCGGTGTTAAGCCCATTCCCCTCGCAGCATTAATACCTGTTACCTCAGCATGACCAACACCAACGCCCTCTACCTCATTCGCACCTAATTGCGCTCTTTGCGCAGGTGTCAACCTACGCTCACTAGAGCTAACGACACGAATACCTTCCTGGGTCTCAGTAACTGCCGTTGTGCGGACCCGCTGTGCACGGGGATCTAAAACTGAATGAATCTCCTTTGCTCTTGCCTCTGCATCCACTACCGCATCTGTACCCCGCGCCACCTTTCCCGCATTGGCAGCAGTGCCCAAAACGGGGATAGCAGAAAGTCCAGATAACCCTGCACCTGCGTAGTCGCCACGGATCAGTGATGTTACCCCGCTTGCTGCATCAATGAACGGAGCAACCACTTCCAGCGGCCCCTGCGCAGCCAAACCTGCGTAATCCAATGTGGTCTGGGTCTTATCGAGGAAATTGTTGACCGACTGTTTGCTCGGCAACATGTCGTATAAACCCGCGCCCACATCCGTCATCGTCTCCTGGAACGCACCCCAGTAGCTTTGCAGGCCGCTGTTGCCAGCCAGCAGAATGGGGTCCTGTGCCAGCAGTCCCAGCGGGTCGATGAAGTTCGTCGGATTGTTGGTGACATACGCATACGGACTCACCGCATCGGCCATCCCCATCGGATCGCGGCTGGCGAACCTGCCGATGCCGGGGTGGTAGTAACGCGCCCGATAGAACACCATCCCCGTGGCGTCGGGTTCGCGGCCGGTGTAGCCGTACTGCGGGATCGTGCCCGATGAGGTGGTCTTGTTGCCCCACGCATCGAAGCGCTGGCTCGCGGTCAGCGTGCCTGTCGTGTTCGCTATGCCGACGACGCTGCCGAGTCCGTCCTGCAGATAAGCCGCCTGTGTCGCCGACGGACCGTTGGTCGCACCGGTGAGTCTCAGCAATGGCTCATCGATCCCCGCGCCGTGAACATAGGCCGCCGCCGGGTTGCCGCTGATCGCTCCATTCCACTCGGCATGGATGTCGTCGCCGTCGTATAGATAGCTGGTGGTCGTTCCTGCGCTGGTCTTGCTGATGCGTCTGCCGCTGTCGTCGTAGGCGTAGCTCTCGGCGACTGCGTTGGCACCGGTTCTCGTCGCGGTGTTGAGATGATCGAGCGCGGTCCACACCAAGGCCAGCGTGGTCGCGCCGGTTCCCGAGGCGGTGCAGTCGCCGGTGGGTTGGGTGATGGTGCCGCCGCTCGATACCTCGCACAGCTTGGTCATATGGCCGTCTGCGTCGTGCACGGCGGCGCCGATGAGCGTGCCTGTATCCGAGCCGCTTCTGACTTCGCTCAACTGGTGCGCACTGTCGTACAGATACGCGGTGATCGTGGTGCCCTTGGTCTTGCTCCTGCGGTTGCCGTAGATGTCGTAGCCGTAGGTCTCGGCCGTGCCGTCGCTGGCGCTGGTGAGCCGGTCGAGGTTGTCGTACAGGTAGCTCCAGCTCTTGGTGGTGGCGTTGACGATCTCGGTCTGGCCGGCGCGTCTTCCTTGTTGATCCAGGGTGTAGAGGTGGCTGGAGAGAACCGTGGTGTTGAACAGGTTTTGCTTCTGCTTGAGATTGCCGTCCTCGAACCAGCTTTGCGTGGTGCGCTGGCCCGAGTTCAGGCGCTGCTCGACCAGGCGGCCGCCGGCGTCGTAGGTGAAGGCGACGGTTTCGCCGTTGGGGGCGACGACGCTGGCCAGGCGTCCGGTGGCGTCGTAGGAGAGGCTGGCCTGGTGGCCGTCGCTGTCCTCGACCATGGCCAGGCGTCCGCCGGGGGTCCAGGTGTAGCTGAGCGTCTTGCCGCCTCTTGAGTCGGTGACGGTTCGCAGGCGCTTGGCGGGATCGTAGGCGTAGTCGTAGGCGACGACGGTTACGCTGGCTGCGTTTTTGGTTTCGGCTTTGGTGACGAGGCCCAGTGCGTCTCTTGTGTAGACGGCGGTCTGCGCGCCGGGAACGCTGCGCTGTTTGAGCTGGCCCTGGGTTTCGCCCGCGGTTCCTTTTGCGCCGTAGGCGTAAGTGGTGCTCTGCCCAGCGGCGATCTGCACGGGGGTCTGGCTGGATACCAGCTGGTTATGCAGGTTCCAGATCCACTTCCAGACCTTGCCGTTCTGATCGGTCTCGGTGAGCTTGCGGCCGAAGTCGTCATACGTTCCTGCAACTTGTTTCTTGAGGCTGGCATCCGCCAGATTGCAGGTTTTAGCGACGGTGTCGGTGGTGGAGCCGGCCCAGATCTCTTTCACGTCGGACAGCACGGTGTAGACATAGCAGCTGACCGGACGGCTGGTGTCGGTGGCGCTGACCTGCGGGCCGACCTCGCGGGTCAATCTGCCGAGTTCGTCGTAGAAGCGGTAGCTGTCGCGGACCGTGCCGTCGGCGGCGATGGCGTTGAGTTTGAGGGGGCGGCCGGCGCCGTCGTACTGAGCGATCTCGACCGCACGGCCCAGGGTCTGGCCGGTCACCGTGGGCAGGGTGGCCTTCTTCAGCCGCCCGTCTTCGCTGGCGTGGTAATAGTCGTAGCTCGTGGTCAGGTTATTGGGGTCGGTGCTGCTTCTGGGCTTGCCGTCGGCGTCGAGGCTGAGGCTGACGCGGTGGCCTTCCTGGTTGTAGGCGCCGGTGACGCGTCCCATGGGGTCGCGGTCGAAGCCGATGGTGTAGCCGTCGGCCTCGGTGACCTGGCTGACCTGGCCCAATGGGTTGTACTGGGTCAGCGTGGCGTTGCCGGCGTAGTCGACCTTACGCTCGATTCGGTCGAGGTCGTCCCAGGCGGCGTAGTAGCCGTCCAGATACGCACCGTCGACGGTGAGGCCGACCATGAGCGGGTTGCCGTTGACGTCGTACACGGTGTCCCACTGGTGGCCGCGGCCGTCGGGGGTCTTGATCGGACGGTCGAGGGGGTCGTACTGAGTGTCGGCGGCGTACCAGTTGGCGTCAGGGCCGCGCGTCATGCGGCCGAGGCTGTCGTGGCTGAAGTCGCTGTAGGTCTCGACTTCGAGGCTGGCGGGGGTGCCGTCGGTGTCGCCGCGGCGCGTCACGCTAACGCGGTTGAGCTTGTTGGCGTCCCAGGCGGTTTCGAGCGCGGGGCCGGTGCCGGTCGTGGCGTCGCCGAGTACCGCCGATGTCCAGTCGCGCAGGCTGCGGGTCTTGACGGGGTTGCCGACGATATCCGAGGCGACCTGCGTCCAGGCGAGGATGTCGGCGTTGGCGGGTTTGGTGTCGGCGGTGGGGGTGATGCCTGCCTTGACGCGGATGACGTCGGTCAGATTGCCCAGGCTGTCGAAGCGCTTGAGTATCCAGTTGCCGTCGGCGTCCTTGACGCGCTTGGGCTGACCTTGGGCGGTGTGGTCGCGATACTGAATGGTGCGGGCGCTCGGCAGGGTGACGTCGCTGAGGTTGCCCAGTGTGTCGTAGGCGTAGGCGGTGGTCATGCCCTGCGGGTCGGTTTTGCTCTGGCGCAGGTGGGTGCGGCCGGCGGTGGTGTCGTAGGTGTAGCTGGTTTCGGCGCCGGCTTCGTCGGTGATGGACAGGGGGTTGCCGTTGGCGTCGAACAGGAAACGGCGCTCGTTGCCGAGGGCGTCGATCTGTTTGGCTTCGCGGCGGAACTCGGTCCAGGCGAAGGTGGTGGCGTGGTCGGTCTTGAGGCTACCGGTTGTGTCGAACGGGGTGTGGCGGAAGACGCGGCCGTTGGCGTAGTACTCGAAACGCATGCCGTTGCCGCGCGGCAGCTGGTACTGCTTCATGGCGTGGGCGAGCTTGGTCCCGTCGAGGCTGCCGTAATACTGGTAGGTGACGGCGGGTTGTGTGCCGGCGACGGCGAGCGGGTTCTTGAACGTGACGAGGTCGTTGTTGGTGTCGTAGGTGTATTGCCACTGCCGTCCCGTCCAGTCGGCGATCTGGCTGATGCGGCTGCCGTTGTAAGTGAAGGTGAGTGCGCGGTTGAGGCTGTCGGTGACCTTGCAGACAGAGGCGCCGGTGCAGCCGGTGGCGGCGGTGTAGGACAGGGTCAGGGTGTTGCCGTTCTTGTCGGCGATGGAGAGCAGGCGCGATTTCTGGCTGGTGTCGGTGTCGGTGGCATTGACGCTCTCGAACTCATACTTCATGCCGGAGCGTTCGGTGAGGCGGTAGGTGCCGCCGCTCAAACGTTCAAGGGTGGCATAGACGCCGGCGCTACCGGAGAATGTGGCGCCGACGCTGATGTTGCCGCTGACGTGGTTGGCGGTGGAGAAGTAGCGTTCGCCGCCGGTGCCGTCGGTCCACGAGACCTTGGCGACGCCGCTCTCGACGCCGTAGAAGCGCAGCTGGTGGTTGAAGGAATGCGTCCAGCCGTAGCCGAGCGGGCCATCCTTGGCGCCTTTGCTGTTGTACCAGCGCTCGAAGACGAGCGGCAGGCCACCACGCCCTTTGATGGCGATGTCGCGTTCGGAATGGATGAGGTTGCCGGTGACCATGTTGACGGGGTCGCCGGAGGCGCTGGTGCCGGTACCGAAGCCGTTGGCGGTCTGGTAACCGTTGATGCCGGATTGCTGGGCGAAGGTGGGGGCGAAGGGGTCGGCCTGGATGCCGGTGCCCAATGACGGGTTGTAGAGGCTGCCCCAGGGGTCGCCTACGGGGTAGCCGCCGGAGGATGAGCCGTCGGTCGAGCCTGTCGTGCCGGACGCACTGCCGGAAGGGTCGATGGTGACGCCGCCGGAATAGCCGTTGATGGGGAAAGAAGCGGACGATGTCCCGCTGGTGACGAACTTTTCTCCGTAGAAGGTCGCACCCAACCAGCCGCTGGCGTCGGGATACTGAAGCAGACGGCGCGGGATGGTGAGCTTGTAGCCCTGGTTGACGTATTGCGTTTCGATCTGGCTGACGTGCGAAGCGCTGTAATTGGTACCTGCCGGGTTGGTGTTGAGCGCGCCACTGGCACAGGTATTGGTGAGCTTGCACTTGTTGCTGGTCCAGTCGGTGCTGGTGTTGATCTGCAGGATTTCGATGTTCTGCTCGTCGGCGAACTGCAGGCCGCGCGTGGTGGAAATGGCGTCTAGGTTGGCGACTTCGTTCCAGATGTAGGCTTCATAAGCGGAGGCGGCAAATCCAGATAGCTTGAAAGCGCGCTTGTCGGTGGTGCTGGGCGTATCCAGCCGGGTGCTGGTGGAGACGTTGCCCGGCCAGTCGATCAGGAAACCCTTGCGGAACAGGCCATAGGGCAGATCGAACAAATAGTTGACCTTGACCTGGGCTGCAGTGAGGCCGAGGCTCGTTCCGAGGGTGCCGGATTCGCCGAACAACCCGCCTACGCGCTGGTTGGCGTCGGCGACATAGCGGCTGTATTTGCTGGCGGCGATGTTGAGAAATTCGCCTTCGATGCCGTCGCGGTCGGCGTTGGGGTTGCCGCTGTTGGCGCGCACATTGGTCAGCAGTTGATCGGAGCGCTTGGCCAGATACGTGTCGGAGGTGTGCCAGGCGTAGGCGTGCAGGGCATGCAGGTTGGCGGCGCCGATGTTGGCGTACGCGGCATTGGCGCGGGTCGCGGAGGCGCCGAGTTCGGCCAGCGTGACCGTCAGGGTCAGCTTGTTGTCCTTCGAACACAATAGGGTGTTGCCGCTGCCCGCCTCGGAGGCTTGCTCGGCGCCTTCGAGCTTGATCGAGGGCGCCATGTTGACGGTGGTCGCGCAGGTGGGCGCGGCGGCGGGATCAACGGCGTTGAACCAGGTGTCGAACGCGGTTTGATCGGCGGGGGTCGCGCCCTTGAACGAGAGGGTCAGGCGCTTGCTGGCCAGTTCGACGAGGTCGAGGGTTTTTTGCGCAAGCAGGCTGTCGTTCAATTTTTTAACCGCGACCAGCAAGCGGTACTTGTGGCGCTCCGGCAGCGCGGCGGTTTCGGCCGACTCGTTCGCCACCCCGCTCCAGCTGGTGTATTGCAGCACTTCGTAAGGCGGCACGATGGGCAGGATGTCGTAACGCTGGCGCTTGATTTCGGATNTGTAGGGGACGTCTTCCAGCGTGGTGTTGGCGTAGTTGGGTGCCTTGGTCTTGGCGTGGGTGGCGACTTGGTCTTCAAAGGCTTCCTGCGGCAGGGTGTAGTTGCCGTTGGCGTCCAGGCGGCTCGCCAGCCAGTTGCTGTAATTGAAGTCGAACGTGCCATCGACCGCGACGCCGGTCTGGTAGCGCTGGTCCTTGTACGAGGGGTCGAGCGGGACCCAGCGGTGGCCGGAGTCGTCGAGCGCGGTGCCGCGATAGGCGGCATAGGGGAGGCAGGCTTCGATCCAGACGTGCGCCAGACTGATGCTGTTGCTGCCGTAACCGGCGGACGGATTGCCGTTGTTTGCCAGAACGCTGGCAGCGGCTTGATAGCTCTTGGCGCCAACCCAACGCGGCCCGCGTCCGCCCGCACCCAGAGCCGCGTTGTCAAGCACGGATATGTTGCCGCGCACATAGCGCACCGGAATGTTGGAGGCGCGAAGCAGCGCGGCCAGCAGGCTGGCTTGGTCGGTGGCGCCGCCCGATTTGCTCCACAACGTGCCGACCGCGCCCTTCATCGAGCCGTAGTAAGGCTCGAACTTGATGTTCTGGTTGACCCACTCGAACATCCGCACCGGGTTGTAATCGAGTTGCTTGGCCAGCGCGACGATGTCGGGATGCGTCTTCGGCGCTTCGGCGGTGTCGGCGAGATCGCCTGCGGCGTAGCCGCAGGCGGTGGCCTCGGCCGGCGTATCTCGCAGCGCGACCTGGACGAAGCCGTTGCGACTGGCTATTTTTTGCTGCATCAGCCAGGCCGCATCGGAGACAAAGCTTGGCACGTTCCTGGCGGGCGGCAGCGCGATCGGGGCGACGGGCTCGGCTTGCTTCCAGTTAGGCTGCGGCAAGGGCTCGACCGGCCTCGCGGCGAGCCAGGATTTGATGCGGTTGGCGGCCCGCTTGGCGCGGGCATCGAGGTTGGTTTTATCGGCCTTCGAAAGATCGTCCAGATCCTGGGTGATGGTATTGAATCGGGTAGCCAGTTTCTGCTTGAACTTGACGGCCTGCGACGCCTCACCGGATTTGCCCTGCGCGGTCAGCGCCTCCGCCTCGCGGTCAAGCCGGGCGAGAACCTCGTCGCGCAGGATGAGCATTTCCTGCCGCTTGGCGGCGGCTTCGGCTTGGCGGCTGGCCAGCGCGGTCTGGATTTCAAGCGCCTTGGCGCTCTTCTGCTTGAACTTTGCGGCAGCTCGTTCGCCGCGATCCGCCAATTCCAGCCCTTCGCGCAAGTGGCGGTCCAGCGCCATGGCCATCGGGTCTGGACGCCCGTGCTGCGCGTCGCGCACGGCTTGCACGGCCTCCGCCGGCATGGGGGCGATTTCCTGGTGCGGCGCGGCGGTCGCTGCCAAGGCCGAGAGGCTGATGACGGCCGTCAGGATCAGGCGGTGCAGGGTCGGACAAGACATGGGGTAGCTCCCTGGATGATCTTTTTTGTTTGTGCGATTTGGGCGCGCGCGTCAGGCGGACGCACGCCTGGAATGACGACGCATGGCACCCACGAGTCCCGCTCCCAGCGCCACCAGGGCCCAGGCGGGCAATGGAACATCGCCATCGGAGGGTGCGGGCGCCTCCGCCACATCGATACGGCCAATGACAAGGGTTTTGGTGCTGGCCGCGTCCGTGACTTCGTAATCGAAGGCATAGCTGCCCAACGCTGAAGGCGAACCGGATATCTGGCCGTTGGCCGCCATCGTGAGCCCCGGCGGCAAGGCGCCGTTGACGAGGGCGAAGACGAACGGACCGTTGCCCCCCGAAGCGGAAACGGTGTAGCTGAACGCTTCGTTGAGGTTGGCAGCAACGCTGAACGAGGTCGCGGTGATCCCTGGAACGGCATTGGCGTACGGATCGAGTTGGCCCTGCGCGTCGGCGACCAGGGTCTGGGTGCCGAGCTGCTGTTCGACTACATCGGTGAGGCCATCCTGATCGCTGTCGGTGAGCTGCGCGCCCGCGGCGGCAGGCAGCGCGGCCACGACGCGCGCGGTGACGAAGGGGTCGCCGCGCCAGCTGCCGTCGGCGTTTTGCTGGGCATCCATCCAGGTGCGGGCGCTCGCGATCGCGGTGCCGGCGGCGGTGTCGCCTTCCGCGGCAAACAGCGACAGCGCACGGATCGCCATGGCCGTGGCCACCGGCGCGGAGGCTTCCAGATTGCCGGTCTGCGGGTTGCGTTCGGCGAAGCCGCCATCGCCGTTGGCTTGGGCGATGAGCCAGGTTTTGGCGCTGGTCATGGCGGTGTCGATCGCGCCAGGCGAGGTCTTGCTGCAGGCACTTCCGGACAGGAAACGCCCGGCCTGACGCTGCTTCTTGAATTCGTACAGCATGATCGCGGTGGCAGCCAGCGAGCCGGACGATGCATTGGAGGGCTGGTTGCTTTGCGGCAGCGCGTGCGGCCATGCACCGCTCCAGGGCGAACCAGTGAGCTGGGCCGGCAGAATATTGCAAAGAGCCGTGTAGGTCAGGTTGCTGGTGTCGTTCGTGTAGCTCACTCCCGCACTGCGAAGCGCACCGTAGCCCAGCGCGGTGTCGATGGTGCTCGCGCCATAGCCTGGATAGGCGCCCCAGGTTGCCCCACCGCTCGTCGGCGAACCGCCGGATTGCACCACATAGATATTGCGTTCGTCGCGGATCGTGCCTGCGATGGTTTTGGCATCACGTCCCGCCGCCGCCAGCGCGGCAACCTGCCATGCACGCGAATCCAGGCTGCCGCCCGGCGCATTGGCAAGCCAGCTGAGCGCACGCGCATATTGCGGGGAATGTGTCATACCCGCCGCGAGCATCGCTTCCACCGCTGCCGAGGTGGACTGCACTTCCAGACCCTGCAAGCCAACAAACGAGCCATCGCCCTTTTGGGTTTGCACCAACCACTTGATCCCCTTGGCGCGAGCGTCATCGTCAGTCGCATGGGCCGACGAAGCCACGGCCAGCGCGAGTAATAGCGTGGCGATTTGTTGTTGGTTCACGAGCCTTCTCCCAAGGGCTGGACGGAAGGAAGGCTACGGAATGAGTGTGTCAGTTACATCTGAATCATTCAGCGGTTTCATGAGCCATTCGGCTCTTAGACTAAAGTTGTATAGACAGCGTGGCGAATTTATGGGTCAAACCCATTCACGCGGCCTTGCGCGCCAGCCGCCACCCGGCAAGCCCCAGAATCACCGCGACGCCCAGCCGCCCGCCCGCGTGCAAGAACTCATGCCAGACCATCAGCGGCGAGAAGCGGTCGGGGTCGAGATTGTCGATGAACATGTCCCACACGTAGGCATGCAAAGTCACGGGTAGATCGACCAGCAGGAAGCCGAAGGCCAGGAGCGCGGCAAGCGCGAAGGCCGCGATTCTCGTATGTAACGCACCCGGCAACGCAAAGGCGATGGCCGGGCCGATGACCAGCGGCTGCAGCATCGCGCCGGTGGTGGTGGTGACTTCGAGCCAGCCCTTGGGGCTCTCCCCGATCACCTTTCCGCCCATGACGAACAGTTGGAGGATGTTCACCCTGAGCCTGACCACGGTGTCCTGCCAGTTGTGCTCGACGCCGAGAAACAGGATGCCGAAGCGGTCGTCGATCCAGCCGAGCAGGGTTCGGGAAACCGGCAGCACGGTTTCGATCAGCGCTTCGCCCCACGCCGATGCGACTGCGAGCGTGACGGCAAGACCGAAAACCAGCGCCAGCGCGAACCGGCCCGGACTAGGCCAGGCGGCTGCGATGGAGGGCGGCATAGAAATACAGGGCCACCGCCGCGATCAACACCGCGGGGAGGACCGTGGTGTGCAGGAGGTCGAACAGGCTGCGCTCGTTGCGGAAGGCATAGAAGAGCGCCAGGATGCGCGCCTGGTTAAGGGCGAAGACCAGGATCAGTCCCAGCGCCAGCCCGGTCAGCTTATGCCGCCAGCCCAGATTGACGGCGGCGAAGGCGGCGACGAGCAGGAACATGACTTCGGTGCCTTCGCAGCCGTTGAGGATATTGAGTCCGCCGCCGGGTGCCTTGATGCTGGCGGCGACCGGCTTGGCGTGGGCTTCGGGTGTAATGACCTGAACCAGCGCGGCGGCCGGCTTGACGGTGGCCTGGTGAATCACCAGACGTTCGACCCAGGTATCGCGCGCCTCGCCCCAAGCCCATTGCAATACGCCGAAGACGCCGAGGAAGATCGCCAGGGTCAGCCACAAGGGATAAGGCGAACGCGGCGGCTCGCTTTCGCATGCGCCATCGGGCAGATAGGGCACGTCGTTGTGGGTGGGAAGCAGCATGGCTGGAACAGGAGTTCGGTACGGCGCTATGCTCGGCTTCGTGGGTGACAGAATGATGACTGCAGCCCCCCAACGTCAGGGGTGGCGGATTTGGATTGGAATCAGTGGCGGATTTCACAGGATTGTTGCTTATTCGTTATCCGGGTCATCGGTTCGTTGTCCTTTCGTGACGCAAGTCGTCCTCCGCATGAAGGTAAATGGCAGTGGTCTCGATGGAGGCGTGGCGAAGATTTTTCTGGATGAAGCGGATATCGTTGCCCGCATCGGCCTGATGCGTGGCCGACGTGTGACGCAGCCAATGGGTAGAGGCGCGACGTAGCGTGGCCGCAGCCGATGGATCGACGGCATCAAGTGCCGCTGCTGCGCGCCGGAACACTTCCTTGACGATCAGGTAAATCGCCGTAGGCGTAAGGAATCGGTTGGTGCGCCCGGCGACGGACATAACGAGGGGTGTGGTTTCAAGCGCCGCCGTTATCGCAGGCAAGCCATGGAACTGGCGGTAGCGCGCCAAATCGGCCATCAACTCATCGGCCATAGGGACGTCGCCCTCGGCGCCTCCTTTACCAACAACATGGAGCCACCACTTGCTCCGCCGTTGCGAGAGATCGCTCGCCTTGGCGTGTGCCGCCTCGGATACCCGTAGGGAGGCGCCATAGAGCAGCCGGAAAAGCCAGCGTATCCGCTCGTAATGCTGTTGTTCGCGGTGGGTCACCCGGGGCAGCGTCTCGATGAAATCGAGCACGGATTGCCACAGCTCATGGTTCAGATAGCGTTCCACCGAGGCCCGGCGACCCGCTTTCGATTCGCCCCGCCGACGGCGCAACGCGAGCGGATTGCCCGCGAGATATCCTGCCGCCACGAGATACCTGAAGAGCCCGGACAGAATACCCATGGCTTGCCGCGCACTGCGAGGCGAGAGGGGACCTTCAAAGAGCCGGCGGGCACCTCCGCGGCGAGGCAGAGTCGGGTCGGCCCACTCGCCGGACGGGTTCGCAAGAAAGACCTCGTAGGCCAGTAAGTCTTCCCGAGTGAGGCTGGACAGCGGCTTGCCCAAGACCCGCGTCGCCCAGATAAGCAGCCGGCCCGCTTCCTTGCGGTAACTCCGTAGCGTATGCGGCGAGTTGGCATAC
Organism: Thiobacillus denitrificans DSM 12475; assembly: GCF_000376425.1. Taxonomy (GTDB): domain Bacteria; phylum Pseudomonadota; class Gammaproteobacteria; order Burkholderiales; family Thiobacillaceae; genus Thiobacillus; species Thiobacillus denitrificans. The sequence continues at coordinate 15,876 of NZ_AQWL01000021.1, forward strand.
TCGGCCAGCCACAGGCGCACGGCATCGATGTCGGTATCTGCCGCGATCTGGCGCACGCCACCCCGCGCACGGTTCGAACCGTGGCGGCCGTCCAAGGCGGACGGCAGGACGACGGGGGGCAGATGGTCGGAGGTGGGCACCATGTCTGGCACGGTGTTTGGATCTCGTGATTTTTCCAATGGCCTTTTCGCAGGGTACAGCAAAATTACTTTTGATTATGGGTGTTATCGTAAATTTGAAGGCTAAATGATTACACGTATAATGTTATACGGTAGTATATTTATTATGATTATCTCGAACCGTGGGGTGATCCCCGAATTCCATAAGGAACCCGCTCATGAGCCGTGTTAGCGATACCCGTTTGCGCACACGAGAAGCCGCCGCCCGGTTGGTAGTGGCAGGCCGTAAGCCACATGATCTGACCGTCGACTTGATCTACGCCGAAATCAAGCAAGGTAGCCGAACTACCATCAACGATGAGTTGAAACACTGGAAAGACGAGCAGGCCAAGGCCGATGCTCTGACGTCCGCTTTGCCGCCGGCGGTGGCGGCCGCCATGTTGAACATTTGGGTCGTGGCGGTGGAGCATGGGGAAAAGGTGTTCGATGCGCGTCGGGAAGAGGTCGAAACCCAGTTCGCCAAGGCAACGGCGCGCATCGAAAACCTGGAGTCCGAGAAAAGCCACCTGGCCCA
>NZ_AQWL01000022.1 GCF_000376425.1 Thiobacillus denitrificans DSM 12475
CAATAAAAAACCCCCTCTGAATGAGGGGGTTTTATTGTACCTTTTTGGTACGGATAAGGAGTCTGACGATGACCTACTTTCGCAGGCGAATGCCTACTATCATTGGCGCGGGAGCGTTTCACCGTCCTGTTCGGGATGGGAAGGGGTGGTTCCACTCTGCTATGGTCGTCAGACAAAGGGGTGGGGATCGAGGTTTTCCTGGATCCCGCATTCGAATTGTCCGGGGTGCCTTGCGATCTTTCGACCGCTCAGCCGACTGTCTTGTTCACACCGCGCTGACTTGAATCAAATCACGCGGTGCGTCTGGAAGAAGGTTTTGTTGGGTTGAGACCGCATCGCATACACACGCTGCATGCTTCTCAAAATTATAGGATCAAGCCTCACGGGCAATTAGTACGGGTTAGCTTAACGCATTACTGCGCTTCCACACCCCGCCTATCAACGTTGTGGTCTTCAACGACCCTTCAGTGCACTCAAGGTGCAAGGGATATCTTATCTTCAGGCAAGTTTCACGCTTAGATGCTTTCAGCGTTTATCTCTTCCGTGCTTAGCTACCCGGCGATACGACTGGCGTCATAACCGGTACACCAGAGGCACGTCCACTCCGGTCCTCTCGTACTAGGAGCAGCCCCCGTCAAATATCCAGCGCCCACGGCAGATAGGGACCAAACTGTCTCACGACGTTTTAAACCCAGCTCACGTACCACTTTAAATGGCGAACAGCCATACCCTTGGGACCGGCTACAGCCCCAGGATGTGATGAGCCGACATCGAGGTGCCAAACTCCCCCGTCGATATGAACTCTTGGGAGGAATCAGCCTGTTATCCCCAGAGTACCTTTTATCCGTTGAGCGATGGCCCTTCCATACAGAACCACCGGATCACTATGACCTGCTTTCGCACCTGCTCGACGTGTCAGTCTCGCAGTCAAGCCTTCTTATGCCATTGCACTATCAGTACGATGTCCGACCGTACCTAGAAGACCTTCGTACTCCTCCGTTACACTTTGGGAGGAGACCGCCCCAGTCAAACTGCCCACCATGCACGGTCCCCGATCCCGATAAGGGACCTAGGTTAGAACCGCAACGACACCAGGCTGGTATTTCAACGTCGCCTCCACGAGAACTAGCGTCCTCGCTTCACAGGCTCCCAGCTATCCTACACAAGTCCCGTCACAGTCCAATGCAAAGCTACAGTAAAGGTTCATGGGGTCTTTCCGTCTAGCCGCGGGGAGATTGCATCTTCACAAACATTTCAACTTCGCTGAGTCTCGGGTGGAGACAGTGTGGCCATCGTTACGCCATTCGTGCGGGTCGGAACTTACCCGACAAGGAATTTCGCTACCTTAGGACCGTTATAGTTACGGCCGCCGTTTACCGGGGCTTCGATCAAGAGCTTGCACCCCATCAATTAACCTTCCGGCACCGGGCAGGCGTCACACCCTATACGTCCACTTTCGTGTTTGCAGAGTGCTGTGTTTTTATTAAACAGTCGCAGCCACCATTTCACTGCAACCCCATCGGCCTTCGCGAGTAAATCACTACAACCTACCGGGGCGCACCTTATCCCGAAGTTACGGTGCTAATTTGCCGAGTTCCTTCACCCGAGTTCTCTCAAGCGCCTTAGAATTCTCATCCTACCCACCTGTGTCGGTTTGCGGTACGGTTCTCGTTTACCTGAAGCTTAGTGGCTTTTCTTGGAAGCTTGGTATCAGTGACTTCGGCTCCAATGGAGCACCGTCATCGTGTCTCGACATTAACCCCCCGGATTTGCCTAAGGGATCTGCCTACTCACTTAAACCGGGACATCCAACACCCGGCTCACCTAACCTTCTCCGTCCCCACATCGCAGTAAACGAAAGTACGGGAATTTTGACCCGTTTCCCATCAGCTACGCATCTCTGCCTCACCTTAGGGGCCGACTCACCCTGCGCCGATGAACGTTGCGCAGGAAACCTTGGGTTTTCGGCGAGGGGGCTTTTCACCCCCTTTATCGCTACTCATGTCAGCATTCGCACTTCTGATATCTCCAGCATCCATTACCAGACACCTTCGCAGACTTACAGAACGCTCCTCTACCATATGCACAAAGTGCATATCCGAAGCTTCGGTTACGTGCTTAGCCCCGTTACATCTTCCGCGCAGGACGACTCGACTAGTGAGCTATTACGCTTTCTTTAAAGGATGGCTGCTTCTAAGCCAACTTCCTAGCTGTCTATGCCTTCCCACATCGTTTTCCACTTAGCACGTCATTTGGGACCTTAGCTGTCGGTCTGGGTTGTTTCCCTCTTGACACCGGACGTTAGCACCCGATGTCTGTCTCCCATGCTCGCACTTCACGGTATTCGGAGTTTGCTATGCCGCAGTAAGCCGCAATGGCCCCCACTAACATTACAGTGCTCTACCCCCGTGAGTGATACATGAGGCGCTACCTAAATAGCTTTCGAGGAGAACCAGCTATCTCCGGATTTGTTTAGCCTTTCACCCCTATCCACAGCTCATCCCCTAATTTTTCAACATTAGTGGGTTCGGACCTCCAGTGCGTGTTACCGCACCTTCATCCTGGCCATGGATAGATCATCCGGTTTCGGGTCTACGCCCCGCTACTATGCGCCCTATTAAGACTCGCTTTCGCTTCGCCTCCCCTATTCGGTTAAGCTCGCAACGGAACGTAAGTCGCTGACCCATTATACAAAAGGTACGCAGTCACCCCTTGCGAGGCTCCCACTGTTTGTATGCATGCGGTTTCAGGATCTATTTCACTCCCCTCCCGGGGTTCTTTTCGCCTTTCCCTCACGGTACTGGTTCACTATCGGTCGACTACGAGTATTTAGCCTTGGAGGATGGTCCCCCCATGTTCAGACAGGATTTCACGTGTCCCGCCCTACTTGTCTCATGCCTAGTTCCACACTCTTGTTTTCGCGTACGGGGCTATCACCCACTATGGCCAGACTTTCCAGACTGTTCCACTAACAAGAATGCTAAATCATGAAGGCTCTTCCCAATTCGCTCGCCACTACTATGGGAATCTCGGTTGATTTCTTTTCCTCGAGCTACTTAGATGTTTCAGTTCACTCGGTTCGCTCTACCTGACCTATGTATTCAGCCAGGAGTACCCTTACGGGTGGGTTCCCCCATTCGGAAATCTCCGGATCAAAGCTCTATTGCCAGCTCCCCGAAGCTTATCGCAGGCTTACGCGTCCTTCATCGCCTGTAGTCGCCAAGGCATCCACCACATGCACTTAGTCGCTTGACCCTATAATTTTGAGAACTCAATACGCTTGCGCACATCAAGTCTCGCATTACAGGTGTGTTTGCTTTCCACTCCACCAGGCTCGGCGCCCAACAGAATGGTCGATACAATTTCAACCCATGTTGATGCATTCATCACAAATGCATCACCTTCTTCCAAATTTTTAAAGATCAGCCGTTACGCATAAAGCGTAAGCACTAAAGTCATCGACTTCACTGCTTACGATTCACACTGATAGGTACTACACAAATCCCAGCCCTGGCCCCTAGACCCTAACTCCTAGTGACTGGTGGAGGATGACGGGATCGAACCGACGACCCCCTGCTTGCAAAGCAGGTGCTCTCCCAGCTGAGCTAATCCCCCGTTTTCAGATTCAAGACCCAAGGCCCAAGAATCAAGAACCTACTCTCTTGCATCTTGTATCCTGCATCTTGCTTCCCTCAACTGGTGGGCCTGGGAAGACTTGAACTTCCGACCCCACGCTTATCAAGCGTGTGCTCTAACCAACTGAGCTACAAGCCCGGCTTCACCGTTTCGTCAATCGAAACGATTTCTAAACAACAACCGATAGGTGTGAGTGTTGACGCGGCTTTCTCTAGAAAGGAGGTGATCCAGCCGCAGGTTCCCCTACGGCTACCTTGTTACGACTTCACCCCAGTCATGAAACCCAGCGTGGTAAGCGCCCCCCTTGCGGTTAGGCTACCTACTTCTGCCAGATTCCACTCCCATGGTGTGACGGGCGGTGTGTACAAGACCCGGGAACGTATTCACCGCGACATGCTGATCCGCGATTACTAGCGATTCCGACTTCATGCTCTCGAGTTGCAGAGAACAATCCGGACTACGATCGGCTTTCTGGGATTGGCTCCACCTCGCGGCTTGGCAACCCTCTGTACCGACCATTGTATGACGTGTGAAGCCCTACCCATAAGGGCCATGAGGACTTGACGTCATCCCCACCTTCCTCCGGTTTGTCACCGGCAGTCTCATTAGAGTGCCCTTGCGTAGCAACTAATGATAAGGGTTGCGCTCGTTGCGGGACTTAACCCAACATCTCACGACACGAGCTGACGACAGCCATGCAGCACCTGTGTTCCAATTCCCTTTCGGGCACCCCCGCATCTCTGCAGGGTTCTGGACATGTCAAGGGTAGGTAAGGTTTTTCGCGTTGCATCGAATTAATCCACATCATCCACCGCTTGTGCGGGTCCCCGTCAATTCCTTTGAGTTTTAATCTTGCGACCGTACTCCCCAGGCGGTCAACTTCACGCGTTAGCTTCGTTACTAAGGGATTTCACTCCCCCAACAACCAGTTGACATCGTTTAGGGCGTGGACTACCAGGGTATCTAATCCTGTTTGCTACCCACGCTTTCGTACATGAGCGTCAGTGTCATCCCAGGGGGCTGCCTTCGCCATTGGTGTTCCTCCACATCTCTACGCATTTCACTGCTACACGTGGAATTCCACCCCCCTCTGACGCACTCTAGACTACCAGTTCAAAACGCCATTCCCAGGTTAAGCCCGGGGATTTCACGTCTTGCTTAATAATCCGCCTGCGCACGCTTTACGCCCAGTAATTCCGATTAACGCTCGCACCCTACGTATTACCGCGGCTGCTGGCACGTAGTTAGCCGGTGCTTCTTCTGCTGGTACCGTCATTAGCACACGATGTTAGCGCGTACCGTTTCGTTCCAGCTGAAAGAGCTTTACAACCCGAAGGCCTTCTTCACTCACGCGGAATGGCTGGATCAGGCTTTCGCCCATTGTCCAAAATTCCCCACTGCTGCCTCCCGTAGGAGTCTGGGCCGTGTCTCAGTCCCAGTGTGACGGATCATCCTCTCAGACCCGCTACTGATCGTCGCCTTGGTGAGCCATTACCCCACCAACTAGCTAATCAGACGTCGGCCGCTCGAATAACGTGAGGTCTTGCGATCCCCCACTTTCCCCCTCAGGGCGTATGCGGTATTAGCGCGACTTTCGCCGCGTTATCCCCCATTACTCGGTACGTTCCGACGCATTACTCACCCGTTCGCCACTCGCCACCAGGTGCAAGCACCCGTGCTGCCGTTCGACTTGCATGTGTAAAGCATTCCGCCAGCGTTCAATCTGAGCCAGGATCAAACTCTTCAGTTCAATACCTGCTATTACTTCAAATACTTCTGTCGCTCAACTCAAACTCGCTCCGCTAAATAAATAACAGAGCTTGATTCAAGTGTGAGCATCTATGCTAGTTGCCAGACCATAAAAAACCAGTCCAACTACCGCATCAACACCCACACCTATCGGCTGTAAATTGTTAAAGATCAATCGATTAGCAGTGCTTTGCGCTGTTTGCGTATCGCGCTGCGTTTCGAGAAGCTGCGCATTCTACAGAGCAAAAATAATCCGTCAACACTTTCGTCAAATTAATTTCAAATAACCGTGACGCGGGCGAATTTTCGCTTGCCGACCTGCGCGACCACAGTCGCCCCCACCGGCACCGCCACGCCCTTATCCGTCACGCGTTCTCCGTCCAGCCTGACGCCGCCGCCGGCAATCTGGCGAATGGCATCCGAGGTGCTGGCAACCAGCCCGGCCTGCTTCAACAGCTGCGGCACCGGCAGGCCCCCTTCCACAGCGGGCAGGCTGATTTCCGGCATATCGTCCGGCAGCACGCCTTTCTGGAAACGCGCTTCAAACTCCGCCAAAGCCTTGGACGCCGCCGCCCCTCCATGAAAGCGCGCAACGATCTCCTGCGCAAACCGCACTTTAATGTCGCGCGGATTGGCGCCGTCGACGACCTGCTGCTTCCAGTCCGTGATGGTGGCCAGCGACTCAAACGACAGCAAGCGGATGTAGCGCCACATCAATTCATCGGACACCGACATCAGCTTGCCGAAAATTTCCTGCGGCGGTTCATCGATGCCGATGTAGTTACCCAGCGACTTCGACATCTTGTTGACGCCATCCAACCCTTCCAGCAATGGCATGGTCAAAATGCACTGCGCCGGCTGACCGTGATGTTTTTGTAGCTCGCGGCCCATCAGCAGGTTGAATTTCTGGTCGGTGCCTCCCAGCTCGACGTCCGCTTTCAGTTCTACCGAGTCGTAGCCCTGGATCAGCGGGTACAGAAACTCATGGATCGCGATCGGTTGCTGGCTGGTATAACGCTTATGGAAATCGTCACGTTCCAGCATCCGCGCCACGGTATGGGTCGCGGCCAGCCGGATCATGCCGGCCGCCCCCAGACTTTCCATCCATTCGGAATTGAAGCGCACCTCGGTCAGCGCCGGATCGAGGATCTTGAATACCTGTTCCTGATAGGTCCTGGCGTTTTCGGCTACCGCCTCGCGAGTCAGCGGCGGACGCGTGGTGTTTTTGCCAGTGGGGTCGCCGATCATGCCGGTGAAATCCCCCACTAGGAAAATGACCTGATGCCCCAGCACCTGAAACTGGCGCAATTTATTCAGCAACACAGTGTGGCCCAAATGAAGATCGGGCGCAGTCGGGTCGAATCCCGCCTTGATCCGTAGCGGGCGGCCCGTTTTCAGCTTCTCGATCAGCTCGGCCTCCACCAGCAGCTCATCGGCTCCACGCTTGATTTCCTGCAAGGCGTCCTGCATCAAATTCCTCTCTGTATAGCGGGTCAAGTTTGTTCAGGTCTAGCCGTTAACCCTCAATACCGCTTCACCCAACGCACACAAGCTGCTGTTTGGATTGATAAAAACCTCCCGGGGCCATTTGTGTTAGACTCCCGGCTCGATTACGGATAGGGAAACGGTTTATGCCGCTCACCAAACTGAGAATCTTAACCGATCGCATGAGCGGAGCGGAACGCCGCTTCCGCCTGCGCACTCTGGTTGCACTCTCCAGCTTGCCGCTTTTCGGTGTGGTTGCCGCTTTCGGCCTGGCACCGGACACCAACACACTCGACATCGTTCCGGCAACCATCACCGAAGTCATCTCCCTGCCGACGCCGGTCAGCGCCAGTGCGGTCGGCACGTTCGAACGCGAAAGCGTGATCCAGGCCGGCGATACCCTCGCCAGCGCGCTGTCGCGGCTCCAGATCGACGACCTGGAAATCCAGCGTTTGCTGACCGCCGACGCGGTGCGCCAGATGGCATCCAGCATTCGGGCCGGCAAGCGCATCCAGGTCGCCACCGCGCAGGACGGACAGTTGTTAAGCATTCAGTTCGAGCGCAGCAACGCCCCCGCCCTGACGGTGCGCCTCCAGGGCGACGGCTACGTCGCCGAAGAAGCCAGCGAACTGCTTGAAACCCGGGTCGTAATGCGCTCCGGCCGCATCCTGACATCGCTGTATGGCGCCACCGATAGCGCAGGCATCCCCGACAAGATCGCCGACCAGATGGCCGAAACCTTCTCCACCAGCCTGGATTTCCGCGAGGACATGCGCCACGGCGACACCTTCTCGGTCATCTACACGGTCAACTACCGCAACGGCGAGCCCATTGCCGCCGGCAAACTGCTGGCAGCCGAATTCGTCAATGCCGGCAAACCCTATCGTGCTGTGCTGTTCCGCGACCCGTTCGGACGCGAAGACTATTACACCCCCGAGGGCGAGTCGCTGAAAAAAGGCTTTCTGCGCTCACCGCTCGAATTCTCACGCGTCACGTCCAGCTTCAGCAATTCACGCAAACACCCCGTATTCGGCTTCCACCGCGCCCATACCGGCGTCGACTTCGGCGCGCCCACCGGCACCCGGGTCAAGGCCACCGGCGATGCCACCGTCGCGTTCGCCGGACGCAAAGGCGGTTATGGCAACCTGGTTATCCTGCGGCATTCCAATGGCTATGAAACCTACTACGCCCACTTGAGCGCGTTCGCTTCGGGCATCCGTACCGGCCGCTCGGTCGGCCGGGGCCAGGTCATTGCCTACGTCGGCTCGACCGGCGCCTCCACCGGTCCGCACCTGCACTATGAAGTACGCATTGCCGGGCGGCCGCAGAACCCCATGACCATCAAGCTGCCGGGTTCGCCGCCGCTGGCCGTGGCACAGCGTGCGCGTTTCCTGCAGCAGACGGCCAGCTGGTCTGACAAGCTGGCCCTGTTGCGCGGCACCAACCTCGCCGCACTCGATTGAGTGTGCCCCCCATGCATGAGACCGAACACTATGTCGGTCTCATGTCTGGCACCAGTCTCGACGGCATCGACGCCGTCCTCGCCGGAATAGGCCCCACGGGCCAGCCCCGCCTTCTCCGCAGCCATTATCTGCCCTACATCGACAGCCTGCGCGCGCAGTTGCTAGCGCTGCATACGCCGCAGCCCGACGAAATTCATCTCACCGCCATCGCCGCTAATCAGCTTGCGCGTCTGTATGCCGATGCGGTCAAGGGGCTGCTCGACGGCATCGCGCCCGGCACCGTTCGCGCAATCGGCTGCCATGGCCAGACCCTGCGCCATCGCCCTGCAGACGGTTACACGCTGCAGATCGGCAATGCCGCCCTGCTAGCCGAACTCACCGGCATTACCGTTGTTGCCGACTTCCGCAGCCGCGACATCGCGGCAGGCGGCCAGGGCGCACCGCTGGTACCCGCCTTTCATGCCCGGGCACTGCGGCATCCGGGCGCTCACCGCGTCATTGCCAACATCGGCGGCATCGCCAATATTACCGATCTACCGGCAAATGGCCCCGTGCGCGGCTGGGACACCGGTCCCGGCAACATGCTGCTGGACGCATGGATCAAGCGGCACCGCGGCGCCCAATACGACCGCGATGGCGCCTGGGCGGCCGGCGGAAGCGTCGACCCCGCACTCCTGGATCTGCTGACCCAGCACGCGTACCTGAAACAGCCACCGCCCAAAAGTGCCGGGCGCGAGCAATTCAACCTGGACTGGCTGGACGCGACGCTCTCCCGCCTTGGTCGCGCCATCGATCCAGCCGATGTGCAGACCACCCTGCTCGAATTCACCGCTGCCAGTCTCGCCGATGCTGTGAAGCGTGAATGCGGCGGTACGCAGGAACTCTACGTCTGCGGCGGCGGGGCGCACAATGGCGCGCTGATGGGTCGCATTGGCGCCCTGCTCCCGGCGGTCAAGGTCGGCGCCACCACCACGCTCGGCATTGATCCGGACTGGGTGGAGGCCCTCGCCTTCGCCTGGCTGGCCCGGCAGACACTGCATCACGAACCGGGCAATCTGCCAGGGGTGACAGGCGCCCGGGGCGAACGGATTCTGGGCGCGATTTACCCGGCTTGAACCCACCACCCATCGGGCCGGGGCGCCCCTTCTGCCTTGCAGGAAGGCAGTTCGCCGCGTCACCCAATAAAAAAGCGGCCGAAGCCGCTTTTTTATTGGGTGAGGAAGCGCTTACGCCGAGAACGACGAGCCGCAGCCGCAGGTGGTGGTGGCGTTCGGGTTCTTGATCACGAACTGCGCGCCTTCCAGGCCTTCCGAGTAATCGATCTCGGCGCCCACCAGATACTGGAAGCTCATCGAATCGACCAGCAGGGTGACACCGTTCTTCACCATCACGGTGTCGTCGGCATTCTGCGCCTCGTCAAAGGTGAAGCCGTACTGGAAGCCGGAGCAGCCGCCGCCCGAAACAAACACGCGCAGTTTCAACTCGGGGTTGCCTTCTTCATCGATCAGGCTTTTGACTTTGCTGGCCGCGCTGTCGGTGAAAACCAGGGGGGATTCCATTTCGGTTACTGCATTCATGGCGATGCTCCTTGAGAATGTGTGGGGTGATTATCCGCATCACCCGGCCGTCGTCAAGCAAAGACCCTGTCAGGGCCGCGGAGTTCCCGGGCAAGCCGTCAAGGCAGCATCCCCACGTCGGCCAGCGCGGTGTCTTCGGGCAGACCAAACACAATGTTCATGTTCTGCACCGCCTGTCCCGCCGCGCCCTTGACCAGGTTGTCGATCACCGACAGCACCACCACGGTGTCGCCACCCTGCGGGCGATGCACCGCGATGCGGCACACGTTGGCGCCGCGTACCGAGCGGGTTTCCGGGTGCGCGCCAGCGGGCAGCACATCGACGAAGGCCTCGCCCGCGTAGCGCTGCTCGAACAGGCCTTGCAGATCGATGTCGGCGCTCAGCTTCGCATACAGCGTCGTGTGGATACCGCGGATCAGCGGCAACAGGTGCGGCACGAAAGTGAAGCCCACCGGTTTGCCGGCGAAACGTTCCAGCCCCTGCTTGATTTCCGGCCAGTGGCGATGGCCGCCGACGGCGTAGGCCTTGAAATTGTCCGCCGCTTCGGCAAACAGGATATGGGTTTCCGGCTTGCGCCCGGCGCCGGACACGCCCGATTTGGCGTCCGCCACGAGAAAGCCGGTATCCACCGCGCCAGCTTCCAGCAACGGCAGAAAGCCCAGTTGCACCGCGGTCGGATAACAGCCCGGATTGGCGATCAGCCGTGCGCCACGGATCTGGTCGCGGTTGAGTTCCGGCAGTCCGTACACCGCCTCGGCCACCAGATCGGGGCAGGCGTGCTCCATCTTGTACCACTGCTCCCACACCGCGATGTCCTTGATGCGGAAGTCGGCCGCCAGGTCGATCACCCTGACCCCAGCGTCGAGCAGCGCGCGGGTCTGCTGCATCGCCACGCCGTTGGGGGTAGCGAAGAAGACCACGTCGCAATTTTCCAGCCCTGCCTCTTCCGGGGTGGAAAATGCCAGTTTCACCCGTCCGCGCAGGTTGGGAAACATGTCCGCCACCGGCATCCCGGCTTCCTTGCGCGAGGTGATGGCCTTCAGTTCCACCTGCGGATGGCGCGCCAGCAGGCGCAGCAGTTCGACCCCGGTGTAGCCCGTGCCGCCGACGATACCGACTTTGATCATGGTGTGATGTCCTTGCAAACAATGGTCTAATTGTAAGACACGCCCGCTGGCAGGGCGTAAAAAAGCCGCCCGAAAACGGACGGCTTTTTCTGCGGAAGCGGCTGACCCCGACAGGATCAGCGCTTGGAGAACTGCTTGCGGCGACGCGCCTTGTGGAAACCGACCTTCTTGCGCTCGACTTCGCGGGCATCGCGGGTCACGAGACCGGCGGCCTTCAGCGTGGGCTTCATTTCGGCGTCAAGGTCGATCAGCGCACGGGTAATGCCGTGGCGCACCGCGCCAGCCTGGCCCGATTCGCCACCGCCCGAGACGTTGACCATGATGTCGAAGCGGCTCAGGTTGTCCGTCAGCGCCAGCGGCTGACGTACGATCATGCGGCCGGTTTCGCGGGAGAAATACTCGTCCACGGGCTTGTCGTTGACGACGATTTTGCCGCTTCCTGCCTTGATGAACACCCGGGCAACCGATGATTTGCGACGTCCCGTACCGTAATTGTAGTTACCGATCATGATGCGACCTTAAGCGTTGATGTCGAGGGGCTTGGGCTGTTGAGCCTCGTGCGGGTGGTCCGCGCCCGCGTAGATTTTCATTTTCTTGATCATGGCATAGCCGAGCGGGCCCTTGGGCAGCATGCCCTTGACCGCCTTTTCCAGCGCGCGGCCGGGGAAACGTTCCTGCATCTTGTCGAAGCTGGTTTCGTAGATGCCGCCGGGATAGCCGGAGTGGCGATAGTATTTCTTGTCGAGGCCCTTGTTGCCGGTCACGACCATCTTGCCGGCGTTGACCACCACGATGTAATCGCCGGTATCGACGTGGGGCGTGAACTCGGGCTTGTGCTTGCCGCGCAGACGGCGGGCAATCTCGGAAGCCAGGCGACCCAGCACTTTGTTATCGGCATCAACCACGAACCAGTCGCGTTTGACTTCATGCGTTTTAGCGGAAAAGGTTTTCATGACCCAACCTCTGCACAGAGGACATTCTCGGAAAGCCGGGCATTTTAACCGCCTGCCCGGAGCAAAGTCAAACACTGCGCAACAATCGGCCAGTGCCCCGCTCCCGCATACAATCGCGCCATGACTCCCTGGCTCATGACCAACCTGATCGCCACCGCCCTGCTGCCGCCGCTGTCGCTCGTGATTCTGCTGGCCGCCGGGCTTATCCTCAACCGCCGCCGCCCTCGTCTCGCCATGTCGCTGATCCTGCTCTCCGCCGCCTCGTTGTATGCCCTCTCCACCCCCTGGGTCGGCGGCCTGCTGCAGAAAACCCTGGAAATCAGCGGTCCGGTCGATCTTGAAGCCCTGAAAGACACCGACGCCATCGTCGTTCTCGGCGGCGGGCGGCGCCTGGCGGCGGGCGAATACAACAGCGACACTGTAAACGGCATCAGCCTGGAGCGTCTGCGCTACGCGGCCTTTCTGCATCGTGCCAGCGGCCTGCCGATTCTTGCCACCGGCGGTAAGCCCGGCGGCGGCGCGCTCGCCGAAGGCCGCATCATGCAGCGGGTCCTTCACGACGAATTCGGCGTTGCCGCCCGCTGGGTTGAAGAAGCATCGCTCACCACCTGGGACAACGCCCGGCTGTCCGCGCCGCTGCTCAAGGCAAGCGGCGTGCGCCGCATCGCGCTGGTCAGCCACGCCTGGCACCTGCGCCGCGCCGTACCGTTGTTCGAAGCGCAGGGCCTCGAAGTCGTCCCCGCCGGCATCCAGTTCGCCAGCACCGACCTCGACGACGTGTTCGACGTGCTGCCCACTCCCGCCGGCTTGCGCGACAGCAGCTTTGCCCTGCACGAATGGCTGGGCATTCTGTGGTACAAACTCCGCACTTTGCGAACCTGAGGAAACCCTATGAAAGTCCGCGTCAAACTCATCGAAGGCGTCAGCTTCGTCGGCCAGAGCGAATCCGGCCACAGCGTCGTGATGGACGGCCCGCCCGAAGGTGGCGGCAGGAACCTCGGCGTGCGTCCGATGGAAATGCTGCTGCTGGGTCTCGGCGGCTGCTCCGCCTACGACGTCGTCCACATCCTGAGAAAGGGCCGCCAGCAGGTCAGCGACTGCGTCGCGGACATCGACGCCACCCGCGCCGAAACCGACCCCAAGGTCTTCACCAGAATCCATGTCCACTTCACCGTCAGCGGCAAGTCACTCGATCCGAAGCGCGTCGAACAGGCGGTGAAGCTCTCCGCCGAGAAATACTGCTCGGCCTCGATCATGCTTGGCAAGGCGGCCGAGGTCACGCACGATTTCGAGGTGAAGGAAGGATAACAACCGGTAAGCGGCCGGATGCCCGCTGCAACCGGGTCCGCCTGGGCCGGATCCGCGCGCCTTGCCTGCGGCCTCATCGGTAGATTTCTCGACAGTTCCCGATACGCAGCACCCGGACGACAATGCGACGATCCTGGATGTCGCAGATAATCCGCCAGTCACCCACGCGGTATTTCCAGTAATTCCCCAGCTTGGCCCCCGACAGGGCTTCGCCGATCTCTCTCGGATTGTCCAGCGACGCGACCCGTGTTTTCAAAAAACCGACCAGGCGTTGCTGAACGGAACGATCCAGTTTCTTCAGGTCCTTGATGGCCTCCGGGTCGAACTCGATCTCAAAGGCCAAGTTCGCGCTCCACGTCCGCTAGCGGGATCGTGTTACGGTTCCTGCGGGCACGCGCTTCCGCCAGATAGTAGTCTTCTAGATCGTCGATGTATTCCAGGATGGCCTCGCGGGCAAGCGTGGATTTGGCGCGCCCCGTTTCCTGCGCCAGCGCGTTCAGACGGGCCTCGATCGATTCGGGCAGCCGGATAGCCAACATGCAATATCTCCAATGAGTCACAAGTGTTATACAAGTATAACGAATTTGGCATCGGCCGCCATTTGGCGTTCCCCACAAAGCGAAAACGGGGGCAGACTGAAAGACCCCATTTATTTGCTGCATCGCCGCATTGAAAGGGTGAAATGCGGTCCTACGCTACTCGCGCCTCCAGCACGAAATGCTCGGCCAGCGCCCGGACTTCCTTCATCCTGCCGTGCCCGGGATGGATGCACGTTTCCACACTGACAAGCCCCGCTTGTTCCAGCGCGCTCACATCCTTTTTCACTGCACTGCGGTCGCGGCGCCCTACTCATTCACCCACACTTCCCGCCGCAACAAGCCATTACCACGCCGTTCTGCGATCGTGCGGGTTTCATCGATAAGTTGCCCGCAGACATGATGTATTACGTCACGCCTGAAACGAAACACAACACTTGCAAGATGACCGGGTTGCCCCCATTTTCACTGACCGGGACGCCTTGCGGCTGATCAATCAATCGCCTTGATTGATGGCTGCTGTTCGCACCATTTCCGCCACATTCCCCGCAAGGCATTGTCCAGATTACGAGCAAACCGTGGCGCATCGCAAAGCGGCGAGGCCAGGAGGCGTTCACGCAAGCCGGATCGGAGCGCGGCCAGATTCCGGGTATCGCCGGCAAACCCCACCGCTTTTGCCACATAGTCGTCTTCGTCGGCGGCAATCCATTCCGGCAAACCGATGTTGTTCAGGATCGTCTCGCCCTGGTGGCTGATAAAACGCCGCCCGCGCATCGACAGCACCGGCACCCCCATCCAGAGCGCCTCCATTGTCGTGGTGACGCCGGGATAGGGAAAAGGGTCCAAGGCAATGTCAATCTGGCGGTAAGCCCGAAAATGTTCTTCATGGCTCTTGAACTGGCCGTCAAGAATCAGGCGATCCGGGGTGATCCCGTATTTTTCGAAACGTGCAACAAGCCTGTCCCGCACATCGATCGCCTCCAGATTCCTGGTCTTGAGGAACAACCGCCCGTCCGGCACTGCCTGCAGAACGCGCGCCCAACAAGACACCACGTGGTCAGTGATCTTGTTCAGATTGTTAAAGCAGCCGAAGGTGATACAACCCTTGCCCAGGGCAGGCAAGGGTTCGACATCGACGGGTAAATCCGGTGGCGAGAAACAAATATACGTTTCGGGCAAGCGCCAGGGCGTTTCGGTAAACTGGGATTCCTCCTCGGCCGGCAATGCCCGGGGATCGGCAAGAATATAGTCCATTGCACTCAGGCCGGTCGTACCCAGATAGCCCAGCCAGGTCATCTGCACAGGCGCCGGTTTCCATGCGAACACCGGCAGGCGATTGCGCGCCGTGTGGCCCGCCAGATCGATCAGAATGTCGATGCCATCCGTCCGGATCTGATTCGCGAGCGCCTCGTCACTCATGCTTTCCGTACTGGCGTCGCGCCAGTACGGAACAGACCGGCGCAGGCGCGCGTTGAGCGCGTCCTTGCGCTGTGACGTTTCATAGGCGAACACCTCCAGCTTGTCCGGATCGAGACTTTCGATCGTGTTCAACAGAAAAAACCCCACGGAATGCTGACCGAAATCTCCGGAGACCAGGCCGATGCGCAACCGCCGATCGGGGCAGGGCTCGTTGTCGTGATGCGCAAACGGCAGGGCTTGCCGCGCAGCCCTTTCGCCAAAGGCGCGCGCCTCGGCCAGCAGATGCCCGGGCGCGTCCTCCGCGCGGTAGTTGAGCGCCAGCAAATAATTGCTGTGCATGGAATAAACCCCATCCTGATGCAGCGCCAGCCCGTGCCGGTAGGTCTCGAACGCCTCATCCAGGCGCCCCACACCCAGCAGAGTGTCCGCCAGCAGATGGCGGATTCAACCGGTGGATGCAACACACTAGAGACTGCGTAAGCAGAAGGAGTGTTGCAGATGAAACGAAGACCTCGGATCTATTACACGGAAAGCCAGAAAGCCTTGATGTGGGAACGTTGGAGGAAAGGGGAGTCCCTTCAACAGATCGCCCAGTTGTTTGATCGAAACCACTCATCCATACAACGCATACTGGCTGAGACCGGCGGGATAAGCCCGGCGCCACGACACCGATCGAGCTTGACGCTGACATTAG
>NZ_AQWL01000023.1 GCF_000376425.1 Thiobacillus denitrificans DSM 12475
TGTTGAGTTTCAGCAGGTTGTTCATGGCCGGTATGCGGGTCATGGGTGGCTGGTGGTTGATGGCCGAGTGTGGTCGATGCCAGTTGTAGCGGTGGATGAAGGGCTGCAAGGCGGCTTCCCGCTGGGCTGAACTCTCGTAAGGGCGTGCATA
This sequence comes from Thiobacillus denitrificans DSM 12475, assembly GCF_000376425.1. GTDB lineage: Bacteria > Pseudomonadota > Gammaproteobacteria > Burkholderiales > Thiobacillaceae > Thiobacillus > Thiobacillus denitrificans. The sequence goes on from NZ_AQWL01000023.1 coordinate 152, forward strand.
CGCCCATTCCCGCAGGCTGGTCTGTACGAAGCGCTCGACCTTGCCGTTCGTCTTGGGTGTGTACGGCTTGGTGCGCAGATGGCGAATGCCCAGCTCCACGCACGCGGCCCGGAAGGCATTCTTGTACCCACTGCCGTTATCGGTCATTACACGGTCGATGCGCACACCCAGGCTCGCATAGTAGGCCACGGCCTCACGCAGAAACTGCACACAGCTCGTGGCGGTCTCGTCGGCTTTGATGCGGGCGAAGGACACCCGCGAGTGGTCGTCGATGGCCAGGTGCACGCTGTCCCAGCCGATACCGCGGCTGCGGTGCTGGCGCTGGCCGGTGATGCGATGTCCGATGCCATCGATCCGCCCCAGGCGCTTGGTGTCGATGTGCAGCAATTCGCCAGGCGTCGCCCGTTCGTAGCGCACGACCGGCTCGACGGGGTCGAGTGATTTCAGGCGTGCCAGCCCGATCCGGCGCAGATGGCGACTGACCGATGCCAGGCTGTTTCCCGTCTCGGCAGCAATCCGCCATTGCGGCCAACGCTGGCGTCGTAGCGACTCCCAGTACTCTTTCCGTTCCGGAGGAATGGCGTGCGGGCAACGCCGAGGACGTGAACTGCGGTCTGCCAGGCCGGCTTCACCTTCCTCCCGGAAACGCGCCAGCCATTTGAACCCGGTGCGTTGACTGACGCCGGCAGCCTCGCTGGCTTCCCGCACTGTCCAGCCCTCTTCGGTCACCCGTTTCACCAACAGGGCTCGACCTTTGGCCGTCAATCTCGCATGCTTATGGCTGTTCATCCGTACTCCTGAGATGGGGGTTGCTGTCTCGACAACACCAGCTTCCCAGATCAGATACGGATGAACAACCTACTGAAACATCACATCTAGCCGTGGTGTGTGGCGAGTATACGAACTCAACAGGGTTAAGCGTAGTTCCTGGTGAGGTGTCGAAATTCTTTACGGGCGAGAGCAAGCCGTCAAAGGGATGGCGGTTAAATCTTTGTAATCAATGTGACATTTCAATGGCACATCATTTGCTTCGTGTTATGCGCCAAAAATATTCCTCGGTGAAAGCGCCAGTTGAAGCGCTGACCCACCCGTCAAACCACAGGGAGGCAGTATGAGAAGGGTCCTATTAACTGTCAGTTCGGCAATTTCTCTTGCCGCCCTAACGTCCTGCGGAACTCCAGCAAAGGCCCCCATAACATTTTCGCTTGAGCAACTCGGTGCGGAAGCTGCAACCCGAAGCGACGGCGATATCAGCCACCGTTCGTCCGTTTCTATCACCGGAATTGCACCACCGTATGCCGCGGGAAAATTGCTCTCCGTTCCAGGACGAGACTTGCCGGATCTGCTGAGTGTCCCCATTGTGACGAGCTGCTCGCGCATCGTCGAAACGCGATATGACTCGGACGCTAGCACTGAAGACGTAACTGAGATCGCCGCAGCGATTGAATCGTTGAGAGGCGCGTTGGTGAGAAAGGCTATCGCCGAAACGAAGTTGCAAGTGCTTTCCAACGCCCGAGCTACTTTCAGCAGGTCAAAGCAAGCTGGCTCCGTGGACGAGGAGCCACTCCTCAAGACGTACGCGAGTGTCCTCGGCTTGGCAGAGATTGATGAGCCTAGCCTGATTCAACTAGAACAGTCCATTAGAAAGGAAATCGACGAAGCTGGGCAACGTGCTTCCGTATCAACTGACGTGATAACGAAGCTCGGGAGCAAGCCAAACGTATTTATCTTCAGGTGGGCCGCGGATTCGGAACGCAGTGTATCTGCAGCGGTTGGGAGCGCATTGTCGGGAACAGCAGGCGATACCAACAGGCGAAGCGGCTACCTAGTGGCGGCATCCCTTCGGTCGTCGGCCTTGGAATATGGTGATGACCTGGTCACCAAACTGATACGGGACAAAAAATTTGGGAAGACCGGTGCCGATTCGGTTCTCGATAATCCATACATCGTGAATTTCACGCTCGGTGCCAAGCATCATTACTTCAGCGAGGATCGAGACATCGCCAGCGCAATCAACGCCGCGGTCAGGCTATCTGCATCCGATTTGGACAAGATCTTCGGCGGCGGCTATTCGTCCTTTCTTCAAGCACAGTCCTTGGCAGTCGACGCTGCCTTGAAAAGCAGCATTACCGCAAGCGCGCGGGGCATGGCTTCAGAGCCCAAGCGGAAAATTTATCCATTTCGCCTTTGGGGAGATTCTGTATTTGCTGCCGGTGGCGACGCCGAGAGAAAGCGCAATGAGGGGTATACAACCTTCTATTCGACCAGATCAAACCTTGCCGACTACGTGATCGACGAATCCAAAGAATCGGACGATGCGGGGAAATTCCAGTGTATGCAGAGCATCCCATTCGAGGGTGCCATCCAGTCGACAAGCGTGACGAAAGTGGGCTTCAAGTTCTGTTCACCGAAAGGCTGGAACGACGACGAAGGAAAGGCGCTTGGCAAGACATCACCTTTCCTTTGGGAACCTGACAAAGAATCATGTATAGAACTGGACAAGTCATTTTAGTGGACCTGTACCCGAGCCAAAGAGCTACGCAATGATAGTGGCTGGGCTGGTACTGGCGGGATTCGTTGCGCGTAGGAAGAAGTAACCAACGACCTGACTATTGAAGCGGGAGAAGTCCAGACATACACTTTTCAGGCAAGCCACACTCGCTTCGGCGGGGTTTTCTTGTTTCGCTCCGGAGCACCTATTCAGCTGCTCTTATTCCTCAGTGAGCCAGTGGCCGGAATGGCTCGGTACCAGTCGCTAAAAGCAAGAGTCCCGAGTGGCCGCTCAGGCCGAAGAACGGAAATTGACGACATACCCCTACCCCTATGTTCAGGATGGGCATTCCTTTGAACAGCTTACTAGGTTTTCCCCGACAGAAATCGCTGGAGATCGCCGTTTGCGTCTTGGAGTGCCATTGCCTGAGGTCCATGAATGGTATCGACCCTGCATATCTTCGATCGTCTTGGATTCATCGAAAATATGTCGAAGCGTCGACAATGATGCGCCTTTACTGATTGCCGATTCAATCATGGAGGATATCTCGACCAGCTCGTCAAAGCGCTTGCGGGTCGTCCAGTAAAGTCTCTCATGTGCGTGCAGCTCGACGATATCGTTGTTTGCCGCAAGGGTGATGACGTCAGATACGGTGTTCATGCAATCTGCCCTTAAATAATGTTTGCCCCAGCATCAGCAATTCCCACGCCAAAAAAAAAGCCACCCCTAAGGGTGACTTTTAACTTGAAACTCAGGCGATCAACTGCTTCGCCAGGGCGACCTCGATGCTGTCACCAGACTGGTTCAGAACATCGAGACCAGAATCCGGCATGTCGCCGGAAGTACTTTGTGAAACCGCGATCTTCTTGGCCATAAGCTCCAGGCAAGTTGTCTGTGCAGTTCCCTTGTAACCCAGGAAATACACATCCACAGGCTCGGTCTGTCCAATCCTCCAGCTGCGCCGTGAGGCTTGCTGGAGGGTATAGACGTTATAGCTTGTCTGCATGAAGACAATGGTCGGGAATTCCAGCATATCGAGACCGGTCTTCACGAGCTCGGGATTGGTGATGATGACCTCCACCCCTCGCTCAACCTGCTCGAACAGCCAGTCTTCCCGCTTCGATGCATCAACGCTGGCTCGCAGGACTGCGACCTTGAAGCCTTCGTTGTCCAGAAGCTTCTTCATGCGCGTCGTAGTGTCGCGGGTACCGGTGTAGGTGGCGTATACCAGCACCTTCCGTCCACGCGATTTCTCTCGCCGACAAAGTGCGATCAGCTCTTCCTCCTTGGGACCGGCCTCCTCCCCCAGTACAGCAGGGGTGTGTGCCAATTGAAGCCTGGTTCTGGGATGCCGGACCGACTCTTCCCGGAAGCAGCAGTCAGGCCAAGCCAGCAGCACATTGAGAACGACACCGAGGAGCGTTTTGTCCCCCTTTCTGAGGGCTTCTTTCAGTTCGGCACGAAGTACTCGGCTGAGGCCGTCATACTGCTCGCTCATCTCGGGGGACATTGCAACTTCCTGATAGTGCTCCCGGTAAGCTGGAAGCACATCCCCACCGATATCCTTGAGCTTCAGGAACACCGTTTGTGGCAGCACGTAGCGCATGATGCCCTTTGGCCCAAAACCTGGCCCTTTGGACGTGCGATGTGTGATGGAACGACCTCGCGCAGTTCGATGCGAGGTGCTTTCCGACTCCTTGTAGACATCTTTCAGGATCCCATGCTGACGCATGAATTCCATCGATGCTGACCCCAGTGTGCGTATTCCAGTGAAAACCGCCACTGATTCTGATTCAAACCCCCCACCCATTCCAGTTCAAACCCGCCACCCGTTCCACTCCAAAACCGCCATCTATTCCAACTGAAACCCGCCACCTGATGTTGAAGTTGGCAGTCATCATTTTGTCACTCATGAAGTTGAGCATGGCGCCGTCCAGATTGTCCGTTCCCTGTCATGCCACTCCCCACCCACAACGACGTGCCCTATTTGCCCGATGGCGCATGCGAAAGCGAGCCGCCTCGCGACCCTTATCCCCTGTGGCTGACCCTGACGATCTTCCTTGGCGTATTCGGCGTATTGCAATGGGCTTGGGGCGAGGCACGCGAAACCTGGGTCGAACGGCTGGTCATTCATGAAGCCACGGTCAAGCCCGCCGCCGCGCTGGTGCAAGTCATCACCCCGGAGGCGAACGCCAGGCCGGTCGCCGCCAGCATCAAGGCCCCCGGCGGCGGCTTGAACATCCTCAACGGCTGCGAAGGCACCGAAGTCATGTTCCTGCTCGTCGCGGCCTTCGCCGCCGTCAATCTTGGCTGGAGGCAAAGACTGATCGGCTTGGCCTTGGGGCTGGGGCTCGTATTCGTGCTCAACCAGGCGCGCATCCTTGCGCTGTTCTATGCCTTCCGCAACGAACGCAGTCTGTTCGACCTTCTTCATACCACCCTCCTGCCGGCGGTGCTGATCGCGGCGGTTGCCCTGTACTTCTATGCCGTCCTCCACCGCAGCCGTCTGGCCTAGCCCGGGCCGGTTCGCGCTGGCGCTGCTCATCGGGCTTGCCGTCACGCTTGCGGCCGCGTGGGCAGGGGGCGAATCGCTGATCGAAAATCTACTGCCGGCAACGCGCATCGTGCTCGGCTGGATCGACGACCGCTTTGGCATTCTGTTTCTCGGCGTCGAGCACAACTGGCAGGACACCGTGGTCAGGCTCAGGGTGAACGTTGTCGATCACTTCGTCATGGGCGGTCAGGTGATCGAACCTCAGTCCGATGGCTGGCTGGAAGTTACCACCACCACCGGCGCGATGCTGCAGCCTCTGGTGATCGCGCCCGCGCTGGCGCTGGCTTTGCCGGCCCGGATTCATGTCCGGGCGGCGGTCTTCGCGCTTGCGGCGCTGTTCGCGGCAGCCTTTCTGGTCGTCGACCTGCCACTTACGCTGCATGCCTATGTATGGGACATCTTCATCGACAACCTGGAACCGGAGCGTTTCTCGATGCTGATGGCCTGGCACGAGTTCATGCATGCGGGCGGCAGGCTTGGGGTTGCGGTGATACTGGGCGTGGCTGGATGGTGGCTGGTTCAGCGCAAAGCCGCATGAATTGGTCTGTTTCATAAATTCACGTCGCTGTCTATACAACTTTAGTCTAAGGGCCGTTTGGCTTATGAATTTCCCACAAGGCGCGTGACCAAACGTCACGCCGATTGCGTAGCCTCCTCATAATTCATCCGGCACAACAACCACACCGGATCACTTTGGGGGAAGGTTCCTGTGCTCCGTTTCTTTGCCGTCATTCTTGCTGTCTTCATTGCCTCAGCAGCCGTTCAGGCCGCCGCGCCGAACGAGACGGCAGATTTGTCCGTCACGCTAACCGACTCCCCCGATCCGGTGCGCCAGGGCGAGCCCCTGACATATCGCCTCACTGTCAGCAATCACGGGCCGGGCACGGCGCGCAATGCGCGAGTCGTACTTTCCCCCGTTTACGGCAAACTTCTGTCGCCCTTGGATGTGGCATGCCGCGTTGTCGATATCAATATCGAATGCGCGTTATCCGAGCTTGCGCCAGGCGCATCAACCAGCTACCAGTGGACTGTACCGGCACAGGGTGTGCGGCAAACTTCGGTAATGTCCGGGGTCTCCTCTGATGCAGATAGCAACGACTACAACAATGCTCGCGGACAGGTTACGCGCGTTCTGTACCGAGTACGCACGCCCGAGGAGCGCATCCAATTGCCCCCCAAGCCAAAACTTGGCGAGCGAAGCTGTTTTATCACTCATTACCCGGATGGCACCAATAAAGGAGAGAACCTTAAGCCCGCGCTCACCCCGATGGAAATAGGCGGTGTCCAGATAGTGGCCCTCCCCCAGGGTTTCCAGGACTTAATGCCTGGCTCCGCTGGTCCGCTCTATTTGGGCGTTCTCCTTACCGCCATCGACCAGCCCAACTTTCCGGACTGGATCAAGCTCAAACGCGCGGTCTTTACCCAGGCCGAAGTACAAGGCATTACCCAGGGCGAGACCCAATTGGAACTTTTACTTGGAGAGAATCAGGAAGATTGCGGGAATGTTCTTCGAGCCTACTTCTTTCAACCCCACGGAGTCGAAAGAAACGAAAAGCTGCTCTGCGCCAATTCGGAACAGGTCCGTCTTCACTCCTCGCGCCCCACTGCCATGCACCTGTGGATCGAGGACAACCAAGGGGAAATCCACGAGATCAAGGACGTATTTTGTCCGGCCACGGCCATGTGAGCCTCACTACCTTCTTCCTCACAACCATTTCATTGCCACCACGGAGTTCGATTATGCGCATTCGACTGCAAGTCTTCATCAGCCTGGCTGTCCTGCTGCCGTTTAATCCAGCGTGGGCGGCGGGCGACCCGCCTGAGATTCCATCGATTACGGAATTCCGGGTTCGCCATCTGGATGCCAAGCAGGCCGACGTGAACTTATCCGGCGCGCAGCGGGCGATGGAAATGAGCGCCCGCGCAGGCGAAGGTGTGGCTCACGTTCGATCGGAAAGAAGCGGGGGGCAGATATTGCGCATCAACCGAAATCTGACCCGCGCCCAGGCATGGGAGATTGCCAACTGGATGGTGCTACAAAGCAATGGGGCCATCATGTACGCCGAACCCATCGACCCCAGCTTCAACCCGAACGAGCCGGAACCCAGCGTGCCGCCACCGCTGCCGACAGAATCCACGGGGAGCAAGTGAGTCATGAACAATCCGCAACTGAAACCCATCGCCAAAGCCATGGTCTTGGCATTCGCCTTGGCCGCCACCGCTGCGCATTCCGCCGAAACAGCCAAGTCTAAAGCGGCGCCGCTACCCGAGAACAGACTAAGCCCCAGTATGAATTCCGAGGAGATTAAAGCCCACCGGGAATCCATGAAAACCTACGCACATTTTTGGACGATTACGGTCGCGCTGACAACGCGGAATGCGAGGAATCCCCAGCCACTGAGCAATGACTGGCAGCAGCGCATTATAGAAGCAGCGGGTATAGAGCTCGAATATACTCAAGGGGCGAGCGGAGATACGCATACATTCACACCGCTTAAAAAGATTACTCACTCCGAGGCCGAGGCAATTGCCGCCCGAATTCGTACACTGCCTGGAATTCTTTTTGCCGAACCACCGCCGATCGGGATGAATTTCAATCTTGCCGTGGCCACCGATCCTTTATACAGCGCGCAGTGGAATCTAAAGGGCGACACGGGCCTTGGCGGAGCCAACCTACCCCCTGCCTGGGACATCATCACTGGCAAGAACACTATGGTGGTCGCTGTGATTGATTCGGGTGTGCTGCCGTCTCATCCCGAGCTGTCTGGCCGGCTACTGCCGGGCTATGACTTTATTACCAATTCAGTTCGCGCGAATGATCTGAGTGAATTAGAGGCGGGAGGTCGGGATGCAACCCCCACCGACCCCGGTAATTGGGTGACAGCGGCGCAGGCCACCGGCGGCTGCCTGGAATCTCCATCCAGTTGGCATGGCACCCGGGTCGCCAGCATTCTTGCTGCCAATACCAACAACGGCGTCGGCATGGCGGGGGTGGACTGGCAGACCAAAGTAGTGCCTATACGCGTGACCGGTAAATGCGTGGCCCCTGAGGGGGTTTATCATGAAACCGATATGCAGGATGCCATCCGCTGGGCTGCCGGGCTTACGGTCTCAGGTGCGCCTATCAATGCCAATCCGGCCAAGGTAATCAACATCAGTGCTGGCGGTCCAAACGCGTGTTCAGTAGACATGCAAACCGCTATCAACGATGCCCGTACGAATGGTGCAGTGATCGTTGCCGCGGTAGGTAACAGCGCCCAAGTCGGGGCATTTTCCCCCGCCAACTGCAACGGCGTCATCCGGGTTGCAGCGGTTGATTCAAAGGGTGGATTAGCCTCGTACAGTAACCGAGGGGAGTCCGCCACTTTGAGTGCGCCGGGCGGCGACAAAACCGATAAGCCGCTGTACACCGCAGGCGATGGGGGAACAACCGCTGCGCTTAACGACGGTGTGGTAACGGGTAACTATTCAGGAACAAGTTTCGCGGCTCCGCATGTCTCCGGCGTTGCCGCGCTGATGCGCGCGATCAAGCCCGAGATGAGCCCGCCGCAGATTGCCGCCATCCTGGCGAACACCACGCGCAATTTCCCGACCGGCACGTCCTTCGACTGCGACAACATTACCTGCGGTACCGGGATTCTGGATGCGGGGCAGGCGGTTGCCGGCGCGCGCTCGAAGGTATCGGCGGGTGGCTACCACACCGTTGCCGCCAAGGCCGATGGCTCGGTCGTGACTTGGGGCAGAAATTCGTTCGGGCAACTCGGCGGCGGCGAGTCGCTGAGCCTGACACGCCCCTACCCGGGTTCGCCTCTTCCCACTCTGAGCGGCGTGCGGGATGTGAGTGCGGGGATATGGCATACGATCGCGCTCAAAAGCGATGGCACCGTGTGGGGCTGGGGCTATAACGGCCAGGGCATGGTTGGTAACGGCACAACGTCTACCCAGATTACGCCGGTGCAGGCGTCCGGATTGACCGATGCCATTGCGATTGCCGCAGGCGACCGCCATAGCCTTGCCCTCAAATCGGACGGCACGGTATGGGCCTGGGGGCTTAATGCGTCCGGCCAGCTTGGACGAGGCGTGGGCAACTACACGGACTCCCTTGTGCCGGTGCAGGTGAGCGGGCTGACCGACGTGATCTCGATTTCCGCAGGCGGCAAGCGCTCGATGGCTCTGAAACGGGATGGCACGGTCTGGGCGTGGGGCTTGAATGCCAATGCCACAAGCGATACGAGCGCGACTGCTTCGCCGGTTGCAATACAAGTCCCTGGCCTTGCCGACATCGTTGCGATTGCAGCCGGGGGCAACACCACGGGCGGCGCCGGAACAGAGAGCGATTCCAGCATGGCCATGACATGGGACGGGAAGGTCTACGCCTGGGGCTACAACAACTGGGGGCAACTTTGCCAGGGGGATGTGGCTACCAAGTTTCTGCCAAAAGAAATAATACTCTCTGCGCCCGCCGTGAAAATCTCTGTTGCCGAATACGACACCGTGATGTTATTGGAGAACGGCAGTCTGGCAGGGTGCGGCTCCAACTTTGGAGGAGCCATGGGCGACGGCACGACCACCACCCGGAAAAGCCCCAGCCCTGTTGGCAGCGGCTTGAACGACGTCATGGATGTCGATGTCGGGCGCGACTACACCGTGGGCATGGGAAACAATTTATCTGTAGAGGCTTGGGGGTTCAACAATTACGGGCAATTGGGCAACGGTACATACAGCTCCACCGATAAGAGCCTGGTCCCCGTTCAAGTGCATGGCGCCGGAAACAGCGGCTATTTCAATACGGCTTACTCCACCAGCAGCAGTGCCGACTTGGGCATATCGCTCAGCGACAGCCCAGATCCGGCGTTGACCGGCGCCAATCTGACTTACGACCTGCAGCTCATCAACTATGGGCCAGACGCGGCCACTGGGGTCAGCGCGGTATTGTCCTTGCCCAGCCAGGCCAGTTTTGTGTCTGCAACGTCGGGGTGTAGTTATGCCAATTCTTTGGTGACTTGTACCCTTCCCAGTCTCAACAGCGCCTCGAATGCTTCTTTCCAGGTCGTGGTGCAACCCAGTGCAGCGACGACTCTGGATGCTTCGGCCAGTGTTTCGTCGGCAGTGTTCGATCCGCTTGGCTCAAACAATGTCTCCGGGACGAGCACTGTGGCCAATGCGGCAACTCCTACTGATGGCGACGTGCCTATCCCCGCGTGGGCATTAGTGATGCTGGGCGCTGGTTTACTAGGGGCAATGCGAAAAAAAGCAGGCTGAGTTTCTGAGCCGCTTGAATCAAAAACTATATGGACGACTCTGCGAGGTCGCGAGGCACAGCAGGGTGATAGGCTACAGCGAAGCCGCGCCACTGGTGGGCCTGGATATGGCAAAGCCGGGGCATCGCAGACGGATGTACATCTTGCTCAATCAAATCTCGCGGCATGAGCACGAAGAGGGGCGTCCGCTGCTGTCCGCCGTGGTTATTCACCGAAACAGAAATACGCCAGGCAATGGGTTCTTTACCCTTGCCGCTGAACTTGGGTTGTTTCGAGGCAGGTGCCGGCTCACCTATTTCGTCAGCGAGTTGCGGCGGGTGCATGACTATTGGGCGTATCCGTAGCCCGTACCGGGGTACGATTTTTTCCGTACAAAGACACCATCCGGGTGGAAAACAAGGCCGTGCGCCTCACCCCATGGATAGCGGTGACGGTCGAGGTCAAGACGGGCACACGGCGGGTGATCGAGTGTTTCTTGAGTCCGCTGATGCAGGCGACGAGCGAGAGTTTGCGGGAGCGGTGAGGGGCGCGCGGCTAAGACCAAGCATGGCAACCTTACAGCCGGGTCATTCCTGACGCATCAATTCGCCAGCTTGTCAGCCTTCGACACGTGGCGAACGAGCCGCCAGGGTTCGATGTAGAGATTTTTAAGCACCCACGCCCCTGTGAGGCAGACGATAGCCACAATGATCTGGCCAACCATCTGTTTCCAGGATGGCGCGGTCGAGAATGCAATCGCAAAAACCATTGCCATGCAAACCAGTGCCAGTACGCCGAGTTGTATCCAGCCGGCCACCGCCATCGAACGGTTCGGCGCAAGCCACGCTCGATCCTGCCTGATCCGCAATTGTCCCGAAAGGCGCAGCCAACCCATTTGCCGGTCGGTATAACCATGCTTCTGCTTGATTGCGATGATCTGCTCGCGCGCAGGTAGCTGCAAATCGAGTCCGAATCGGTGGTAGAACAGACGTTCGTTCCCGATAACCTCCCGGTCCAACTCGGCGTCCGGTTTGCTGGCGAGATAAAGTTTGATGGAATCGGGCACGCCCTCGTAGTAGTCACGCCCCGCAACTCTCTGGCTGTCGGCCAGGTTGAGTTGGGTGGTTTCAGAACGCTGTTCTTCCTGCATGGCGGATCTCCTGATTGGTTGACATCGGTACGTAAGTTTCCAGTCGCGCTTACTTCTCGTGATAATCCCGCCCCGCGATTCTCTGATTGGGGCTGATGTTGATTTGAACGCGGGATTCTTGCGCGCGCGACAGCGCAGCGAGCTTGTCCAGCGGCTTGCGCGCCTCGAAGTATGCGACGGCCGCCGCCAGCAGATTGCGCTGCTGGGTGGCCGGATCGTCCGTCCACAAGTGGCCGTTATAGAGTTCGTCGGCCAGATCGCGGTCGGGGTCTTCCGGGCACAGGCGATCCAGGTAGGTCCGGAGTTCGGGCTCGTTGCCGGCTTCCGCCAGCCGCCCGTCGCGGATCAGCAGCAGCAGCGCCTTGGCCGTGGGGTCGCCCTGGACAATCGCAGCTTTGGCCACGGACACTTGCAGACGGATGGTGCGCAGCAGGTCGAGATTGATCCCGCCGCCGCCGTGCATCGTGCCTGTGCCGCTTAGCAGCCAGTCGGCGCTGATCCCGAAGGTTTGCTTTATTCCGAACAGAAACTCCGCGCCCGGCTTCTTCACCCTGCGCACCACATCGCTCACGAAGCCGGGCGACGATCCCAGACGCCGGGCGAACTCTGACTGGCTGATGCCCAGATGCAGAATCGCCAGCGCGAGCCGTGCCCCCAAGCCGTCGAGGCTGGCTTTGTCGAGCGTAGTTGTGCCTTGATCTTCCATTCTCTATCGCGTTATAGTTAACGCATTAAAGTGTTATGTAGACTTAATCAAGTGATAGATTACTCTCTATTGGGCGCGCTTGTCACGCTCCGGGCATGGACGCGTTAGACATTAGCTACCGCCTGCGCCGCCTCGGCAAAACCCAAAGCCAGATCGCCCGCGAATTGGGTGTACGCCAGGGCGTGGTGAATAACGTCATCCATGATCGCTCTACCGCGCATGGCGTGGCGGCGTATATCGCGCAGCTGTTGGAATGCCAGGTCGAAGACTTGTGGCCCGAGCGCTACCGCTTCAAGCCGCGCGGCCCGGCGAGGAACCGGCGCGCGTCGGTCTCGTTGGACAAATCCCAGCCCAAGCCTGATCCAAAGGAGACCGACATGAGTTAAGCCCAGCCTCTCGTACCCAGGCCGGGAATGCAAAAGGGCTCGGAGTTGACGCTCCGAGCCCTTTCTTGAATCGCGTGAAACCAGACACTTCACGCCGGATTCTGCGATCCCCACGCGGGTCTGTCAAGACCTGCGGCCTGTTCCTTACCACTTTCAAACGACTCAATCGCCACCGCGAGGATGGCGCACGCGGGTCACACACAGGAGAAGCGGCCTGCTGCGTGCGGCAGGCCCGGTTCAGCCATGGCCAACAGGAGGATATCCATGCGTAAAATCCGGCAGATATTACGACTTGCCCACGAAGACGGCATCAGCCGCAGAAGTATCGCGCACAGCCTCGGGCTATCGCGCGACGCCGTTACCGACACTCTTACCCGCGCCGCAGCGACCAGACTGCCCTGGCCACTGCCAGATGGGCTGGACGACGCCCAGCTTGAGCAACGGCTATTCCCACCCGCTGCTGCCAAAATGCGGCGCAAGATTGAACCCGACTGGCCGCTGATCCACAGCGAACTCAAGCGTAAAGGCGCGACTTTGCAGGCGCTGCATGGCGAATACCTGGCCGGTCAACCGGACGGCGTGGGCTACAGCCATTTCTGCAACGGCTACCGTATGTGGGCGAAGACGCTCAAGCGCTATCTGCGTCAACCCCACATCGCGGGCGAACGGGTGTTCGTCGATTATGCCGGGCCGACCATGCGCATCATCGATCGCGCCAGCGGCGAAATCCGCCATGCCCAGATATTTGTCGGCGTGCTGGGGGCGTCGAATTACACCTATGCCGAGGCACACTGGTCGCAGCGCCTGCCGGACTGGATCGCGGCGCATACCCGGATGTTCGAATTCTTTGACGGCGTTCCCGCCGTCATCGTCTGCGACAACCTCAAATCGGCCGTCATCAAGGCCAGCCGCACCGAGCCGGTGCTCAACCCGGCCTATCAGAATCTGGCCGACCACTACGGCGCGCTGATCCTGCCCGCCCGGCCGCATAAACCCAAAGACAAGGGCAAGGTCGAGAGCGCCGTGCTGGTGGTGGAACGCTGGATACTGTTCCGTCTGCGCCATCGGGTGTTCGGCAGCCTGGCCGAACTGAACGCGGCGATTCGGGTGTTGCTCGACGACCTGAACGCGCGCCCGTTCCAGAAACTGCCGGGTTCGCGCCGCAGCACTTTCGAGTCACTCGATCAACCGGCCTTGAAGGCTTTGCCGGAACGCTCCTTCGAATACGCCGAATTCCGCAAGCTGCGGGTCGGGCTCGACGCGCGTATCGAGGTCGATGGCTGCGCCTATAGCGTGCCCTTCGCGTTGTGCCGTCAGGTCGTCGAACTGCGCCTCACCGCCCACACCATCGAAATCCTGCACCGGGGCCGCCGGGTGGCCAGTCATGCGCGGGCCAGCGGTAGCGAGCCGGTGATCGATCCCCAGCATCTGGAACCGGCGCATCGCCATTTCGGCCTGTGGGATGCCAACCGCGAACTGGAGTGGGCCTTGGGCATCGGAGTCGGCGTGCATGGCTTCCTGCAAGTTCTGCTGGCGGCAGCCCGGGTCAAGGAGCAGGGCTACCGCGCGGCCCAAGGCCTCAAGAAGCTAGAAAAACTGCACGGTACCGAGCGGCTGGACGCCGCCTGCCGACGCGCCCTTGAGATCGGCGCCAATGCGTTGTCCAGCATTCGCTCGATCCTGAAAAACGGCTTGGAGCAGCAGCCCAAATCCGAAACCACCCAGCAGGAAGCCACTTTCGATCATCCGAACGTGCGTGGCCCCCATTACTACCACTGAAAACCAGGAGACAACCACGATGATGACTCAAGACACCCTGCGCAAACTCAATGAAATGAAGCTCTTCGGCATGGCACGCGGATTTGAAGACCAGATGGCGAGCGCAGCCGCCGGCCATCTGGGCTTCGAGGAACGTTTCGGCCTGCTGGTCGATCAGGAGACGACCTACCGCGACAACCGCCGTCTCCAGCGCCTGTTGCAATCCGCCAAACTGCGAGAGAACGCCTGCATGGAGGACATCGACTACCGGCCGGGACGCGGCCTCGACCGGAGCGAGGTCGCCTCGCTCGCCCTGTGCAACTGGATACGAAACGGACTCAACCTGATCGTCACCGGTCCCACCGGCGGCGGCAAGACCTGGTTCGCCTGCGCGCTCGGCAATCAGGCCTGCCGCCAGGGGCTATCGGTCTTGTTCGCCCGGCTGCCGTTGTTGCTGGAAGACCTGGCGGTCTCGCACGGCGACGGCAGTTTCCGCAAGCGTCTCGCGCAGCTCGCCAAGGTCGATCTGCTGATCCTCGACGACTTCGGCATGGCGACGCTGAACGCACATGGCCGCAACGATCTGCTGGAGTTGATCGAACAGCGCAGCGGCGCGCGTTCGACGCTCATAACCAGCCAGCTGCCGGTGGATCGGTGGCACGACTATCTGAGCGGCGGCAATCCCACCGTGGCCGACGCGATCCTGGATCGGCTGGTCAGCGGATCACACCGCATCGAGCTGAAGGGGGAGTCAATGCGCAAGCTGAAAGCACGGGGGAAGGAAAAGACGGCGGCGGGCTGAACCTGCCAGCACCCCAAACCAACCCGCCCAAGTGGCGGGTTTCAATTGGAACGGGTGGCGGATTTGGATTGGAATCAGTGGCGCTTTTGGATTGGAATCGGTGGCTGTTTTAGGTGGAATACGCAAACTACCATCAACGATGAGTTGAAACACTGGAAAGACGAGCAGGCCAAGGCCGATGCTCTGACGTCCGCTTTGCCGCCGGCGGTGGCGGCCGCCATGTTGAACATTTGGGTCGTGGCGGTGGAGCATGGGGAAAAGGTGTTCGATGCGCGTCGGGAAGAGGTCGAAACCCAGTTCGCCAAGGCAACGGCGCGCATCGAAAACCTGGAGTCCGAGAAAAGCCACCTGGCCCAACGAGTCGAAGACTTGCAGGCTCATATCGCTCAGGGGCAATCCG
>NZ_AQWL01000024.1 GCF_000376425.1 Thiobacillus denitrificans DSM 12475
CCGCGGTCAAGGTGGTCTTGCCGTGGTCAACGTGTCCAATCGTGCCTACGTTTACGTGCGGCTTGGTCCGCTCGAATTTTTCCTTAGCCATTTCAGATACCCTATAAAATCAAAACTATTTCTTGGCGATAACCGCTTCTGCGACGCTCTTCGGCGCTTCAGCGTAGTGCTTGAATTCCATCGTATAGGTTGCACGCCCCTGCGACATCGAACGCAGATCGGTCGCATAGCCGAACATTTCAGCCAGCGGAACCTCGGCCTTGATCGCCTTGACGCCAGCCACATCGTCCATACCCTGGATGATGCCGCGCCGGCGATTCAGGTCGCCCATCACGTCACCCATATAGTCCTCGGGCGTCTCGACCTCGACTGCCATCATCGGCTCCAGCAGTGCAGGACTGGCTTTGCGCATGCCGTCCTTGAACGCCAGAATGGCCGCCAACTTGAACGCCAGCTCGGACGAGTCGACATCGTGGTACGAGCCGTCGAACAGCGTGACCTTGACGTCAACCACGGGAAAACCCGCGAGCACGCCATTGTTCATCGCCTCGACCAAGCCCTTTTCGACCGCGGGAATGTATTCGCGCGGCACCGTTCCACCCTTGATGGCATCGATGAATTCGAAGCCCTTGCCAGCTTCGTTCGGGCCCATCTTGATCCAGACGTGGCCGTACTGGCCCTTGCCGCCCGACTGCTTGGCATGCTTGCCTTCCTGCTCGACTTCTTTTCTGATCGCCTCACGATACGCCACCTGCGGCGCGCCGACGTTGGCCTCGACGTTGAATTCGCGGCGCATGCGATCGACCAGGATGTCGAGATGCAACTCGCCCATGCCGGAGATAATGGTCTGGCCGGATTCTTCGTCCGTGCGGACACGGAACGACGGATCCTCGGACGCCAGGCGACCCAGCGCGATGCCCATTTTTTCCTGGTCGGCCTTCGTCTTCGGCTCGACCGCAACGTGGATGACGGGCTCGGGGAATACCATGCGCTCAAGGATGACCGGAGCCGCAATATCGCACAGCGTATCGCCCGTGGTCACATCCTTCAGCCCGACAACCGCCCCGATGTCACCCGCCCGCAGCTCCTTGATTTCCTCGCGGTCGTTGGCGCGCATCTGCAGGATGCGCCCGATGCGCTCCTTCTTGCCCTTGACCGAGTTCAGAACGGTAGACCCCGCCTGCAGCGTCCCCGAATAGACACGGATAAAAGTCAGCTGACCGACGAACGGATCGCTCATCAGCTTGAACGCCAATGCCGAAAACTTTTCGCCGTCATCCGCCTGACGCACAACCGCCGCATCGTTGTCATCCACACCGTCAACCGGCGGAATATCGACCGGCGACGGCAGATACTGGATGACCGCATCCAGCATGCGCTGCACGCCCTTGTTCTTGAACGCGGTACCGCACAGCATCGGCTGGATTTCACCGGCAAGCGTGCGCGTCCGCAGACCCAACACGATATCGTCCTTGCTCAGCTCGCCTTCCTCAAGGTACTTGTTCATCAGCTCTTCCGAAGCCTCGGCAGCAGCCTCGACCATGTTCGAGCGCCATTTCGCGGCGAGCTCAGCAAGCTCGGCCGGGACGGCCGCGTAGTCGAACTTCATGCCCTGGCTGGCCTCGTCCCAGTTGATCGCCTTCATTTCCAGCAGATCAACGACGCCCACAAAGCCATCTTCCGCGCCAATCGGGATCACGACCGGCACCGGATTGGCCTGCAGCCGGGTGCGCATCTGCTCGACAACCTTGAAGAAATTGGCGCCGGAGCGGTCCATCTTGTTCACGAATGCCAGTCGCGGCACGCCATACTTGTTGGCCTGGCGCCACACCGTCTCCGACTGCGGCTGCACGCCACCCACCGCGCAATACACCATGCACGCGCCATCCAGCACACGCATCGAACGCTCGACCTCGATGGTGAAGTCGACGTGCCCCGGCGTATCGATGATGTTGATACGGTGCTCGGGCATGGACATATCCATGCCCTTCCAGAAACAGGTCACGGCGGAGGAGGTGATGGTGATGCCGCGCTCCTGCTCCTGCTCCATCCAGTCGGTCGTTGCCGCGCCGTCATGTACCTCGCCAAGCTTATGACTCACACCGGTGTAGAAAAGGATGCGCTCAGTAGTGGTCGTCTTGCCGGCATCGATGTGCGCGGAAATGCCGATGTTGCGATAGCGTTCGATAGGAGTCGTGCGTGCCACGTTATGGTCCTGACTGTGTCTGGTAGTGTTTTAAAAAGTAACGCTTAGAAACGGAAATGCGAGAACGCCTTGTTGGCTTCGGCCATACGATGCACTTCCTCACGCTTCTTCACTGCGCCGCCACGACCTTCGGACGCATCCAGCAATTCACCCGCCAGACGGGCGCCCATGGACTTCTCGCCACGCTTGCGCGCCGCATCCTTCAGCCAGCGCATCGCCAGTGCGGTACGGCGACTCGAACGCACCTCGACCGGCACCTGGTAGTTGGCGCCACCGACGCGACGGCTCTTGACCTCGACCAGCGGGCGCGCATTGTTCAGCGCGGTGCTGAACACTTCCAGAGGATCCTTGCCGGACTTGCTGGTGATCTGCTCGAAGGCGCCGTAGACGATGCGCTCGGCAACCGACTTCTTGCCGCTGGACATGACGACGTTCATGAATTTCGAAACCTCCTGATTGCCGAATTTCGGATCAGGCAGGATTTCACGTTTGGGGACTTCGCGACGACGGGGCATTTTCCTGTCTCTCTAATCTAGTTAAGCTTTCTTCGGTCACCGAATTCAGCAGGCCTTGTTCGGGCGCCGGATTTCAATTACGCCTTTTTGGGACGCTTTGCGCCGTACTTCGAACGCGACTGCTTGCGATCCTTCACGCCAGCGGTATCCAGGCTGCCACGCACGGTGTGGTAACGCACACCCGGCAAATCCTTGACCCGGCCGCCACGCACCAATACCACCGAGTGCTCCTGCAGGTTATGGCCTTCGCCGCCGATATAGCTGATGACTTCGAAGCCGCTGGTGAGCTTGACCTTGCAGACCTTGCGCAAGGCAGAGTTCGGTTTCTTGGGCGTCGTGGTGTACACGCGGGTGCACACGCCACGGCGTTGCGGGCAGGCCTTCAGGGCCGGAACCTTGCTCTTTTCCACCGGCGCCTGGCGCGGCTTGCGGATCAGCTGGTTAATCGTTGGCATGTCAAAAATTCCGAAAAATTAAGGTGAGCGTATCGTTACTAAAACAAGCGGGACGGCGCCAACCGCATTTTTGAACGCGGCGCCGTCCCGGGCTAGAGTCCTGCGTTTCCCGGTGGCACTTGTATGTGGCCGGAAAAAGACGCGTGATTTTAGGGCCCCCGGCCCCTCCTGTCAAGCAACTTCCTGATCCTCGGCAGGGCTTGCTTCCCCGCCCTCGATCAGGCGGTCGGCGCCAAGGTCTTCCCCTGCTGCCTGGCGGCGACGAGTATTGTGGTAGGCAAGGCCGGTTCCCGCCGGAATCAGGCGCCCGACAATCACGTTTTCCTTCAGGCCGCGCAGTTCATCCTTCTTGCCCATGATGGCCGCTTCGGTCAGTACGCGCGTGGTTTCCTGGAAGGACGCCGCCGAAATGAAGGAATCGGTCGATAGCGACGCCTTGGTGATACCGAGCAGGATCGGATCGTAGACGGCCGGCTCCTTGCCCGCAGCCGCCATATCGTCGTTGATCTGCAGCACTTCCGAGCGCTCAACCTGCTCGCCAGGAATGAGACCGGTGTTGCCCGGATCCACCACCACGACGCGGCGCAGCATCTGGCGCACGATCACCTCGATGTGCTTGTCGTTGATCTTGACGCCCTGCAGGCGGTACACGTCCTGCACCTCGTCGGTGATGTAGCGCGCCAGCGCTTCCACCCCCTGCAGGCGCAGGATGTCATGTGGGTCGACCGGGCCGTCGACGATCATTTCGCCCTTCTGGACGATCTGGCCGTCATGCGCCGTCACATGCTTCTCCTTGGTAATGAGATACTCATGCGCCACCCCGTCCAGGTCGGTGATGACCAGACGCTGCTTGCCCTTGGTGTCCTTGCCGAAAGAGACGGTGCCGGTGACTTCCGCCAGCACGCCCGCATCTTTCGGCGAACGCGCCTCGAACAGCTCGGCCACACGCGGCAGACCACCGGTAATGTCACGCGTCTTCGAAGTTTCCTGCGGGATACGCGCCAGCACGTCACCCACCGCGACATCCTGACCGTCCTTCACGGTGATGATGGAACCGATCTGGAAAGTGATGTTGACCAGCGTGTCGGTACCCGCGATCTTGATTTCATTGCCGGCTTCGTCCAGCAGCTTGACCTGCGGGCGCACGCCCTTGGCAGCACTGCTGGCCTTGCGCTTGGGATCGATCACCACCAGCGTGGACAGGCCGGTGACGTCGTCGAGCTGCTTGGCCACGGTAACGCCCTCTTCGATGTTCTCGAAGCGGATCCGTCCGGCGTATTCGGTGATGATCGGACGGGTATGCGGATCCCAGGCGGCCAACACTGCGCCGGCCTTGATCTTGGCCCCGTCGGTCACCATCAGCGTGGCGCCGTACGGCACCTTGTGACGCTCGCGTTCGCGCCCGGCATCGTCGGCAATGATGATTTCGCCGCTGCGCGAAATCGCCACCAGTTCCTTGCGTGCATTGGTCACGTAACGCATGGTGGCGGTGTACTGCACGCTGCCGTTGGACTTGGCTTCGAGCTGGCTGGTTGCGGCGGCACGCGATGCCGCACCCCCGATGTGGAAGGTCCGCATGGTGAGCTGTGTACCCGGCTCGCCGATCGACTGCGCGGCGATGACGCCGACCGCTTCGCCAGCGTTGACCAGATAGCCGCGGCCGAGGTCGCGGCCGTAGCACTTGGCGCACAAGCCATAGCGCGTCTCACAGGTCAGCGGCGTGCGCACCTTGACTTCGTCGATGCCGAGCGACTCGATGGTGTCGACCACGTCTTCCACCAGCAGGGTGCCGGCTTCGAACATGGTTTCCTGGGTTTCGGGATGAATAATGTCGCTGGCGGCCACACGGCCAAGAATCCGTTCGCGCAGGGCCTCGACCACTTCGCCGCCTTCGACCAGCGCCTTCACCACCAGACCGTTCTTGGTGCCGCAGTCATCCTCGACCACCACCAGATCCTGCGTCACGTCGACCAGGCGACGCGTCAGGTAGCCGGAGTTCGCGGTCTTCAGCGCGGTATCGGCGAGACCCTTGCGTGCGCCGTGGGTCGAGATGAAGTACTGCAGCATGTTCAGGCCTTCACGGAAGTTCGCCGTGATCGGGGTTTCGATGATCGAGCCGTCCGGCTTCGCCATCAGGCCACGCATGCCGGCCAGCTGGCGAATCTGCGCAGCGGAACCGCGCGCGCCCGAGTCGGCCATCATGTAGATCGCGTTGAACGATTCCTGGGTGACCTCCTTGCCGTGGCGATCGACGACTTTCTCGCCGCCCAGCTGTCCCATCATGGCCTTGGCCACGGCGTCACCAGCGCGGCCCCAGATGTCCACCACCTTGTTGTAGCGCTCGCCCTGAGTCACCAAACCCGAGGTGTACTGCGATTCGATTTCCTTCACCTCGGCTTCGGCCGCGCCCAGGATCTGGCTTTTTTCATTCGGAATCAGCATGTCCTTGATGGCAATCGACATCCCCGCGCGGGTCGCGAAGGTGAAGCCGGTGTACATCAGTTTGTCGGCGAAAATCACCGTCTCGCGCAGGCCGCAGCGGCGGAAACTGGCGTTGATCAGCTTGGAGATTTCCTTTTTCTTCAGCGCCTTGTCGACGAAACTGAACGGCAGCCCCGGCGGCAGGATTTCGGACAACAGCGCACGGCCCAGCGTGGTTTCCACCCGCTTGACGGTCTCGACGCGGTTCTTGTTCTCGTCCAGCGTCACTTCCTTGATGCGCACGGTCACGCGGGCATGCAGCTCGGCTTCGCGGTTGTCGTAGGCGCGGCGCGCCTCGGTGACGTCGGC
This sequence comes from Thiobacillus denitrificans DSM 12475, assembly GCF_000376425.1. GTDB lineage: Bacteria > Pseudomonadota > Gammaproteobacteria > Burkholderiales > Thiobacillaceae > Thiobacillus > Thiobacillus denitrificans. The sequence goes on from NZ_AQWL01000024.1 coordinate 5,967, forward strand.
AAACAGCATGCCTTCGCCCTTGGCGTTGATCTTCTCGCGCGTCATGTAATACAAGCCCAGCACGATGTCCTGCGACGGCACGATGATGGGTTCGCCGTTGGCGGGCGACAGCACGTTGTTCGACGCCAGCATCAGGGTGCGCGCTTCGGTCTGCGCTTCGAGCGACAACGGCACGTGGACGGCCATCTGGTCGCCGTCGAAGTCGGCGTTGAACGCCGCGCACACCAATGGGTGCAGCTGGATCGCCTTGCCCTCGATCAGCACCGGCTCGAACGCCTGGATGCCCAGACGGTGCAGCGTCGGCGCGCGGTTCAGCATCACCGGATGCTCGCGGATGACCTCTTCCAACAGATCCCACACGATCGGCTCTTCGTCCTCCACCATCTTCTTGGCGGCCTTGATCGTGGTCGCCAGCCCCAGGACTTCGAGGCGGTTGAAGATGAAAGGCTTGAACAGTTCCAGCGCCATCTTCTTCGGCAGGCCGCACTGGTGCAGCTTCAGCGTCGGGCCCACCACGATGACCGAACGGCCGGAGTAGTCGACGCGCTTGCCCAGCAGGTTCTGGCGGAAGCGGCCGCTCTTGCCCTTGATCATGTCGGCCAGCGACTTCAGCGGGCGCTTGTTGGCGCCGGTCATCGCCTTGCCACGACGGCCGTTGTCGAGCAGCGAGTCGACCGCTTCCTGCAGCATGCGCTTCTCATTGCGCACGATGATTTCGGGCGCCTTCAGTTCAAGAAGCCTTTTGAGCCGGTTGTTGCGGTTGATGACGCGGCGGTACAGGTCGTTCAGGTCGGAAGTGGCGAAGCGGCCGCCGTCCAGCGGCACCAGCGGACGCAGTTCGGGCGGCAGCACCGGCAGCACTTCGAGGATCATCCATTCCGGCTTGATGCCGGACTTCTGGAAACCTTCGAGAATCTTCAGGCGCTTCGACAGCTTCTTCAGCTTGGTGTCGGAACCGGTTTTGCTGATTTCCGAGTGCAGGCTTTCCACCTCGGTGTGCAAATCGAGCGAGCGCAGCAGTTCGCGCACGCCTTCCGCCCCCATCAGCGCCTTGAATTCGTCGCCGTATTCTTCGAGCTTGGCGAGGTAGTCTTCCTCGGTCAGCAACTGGCCGCGGTTGAGCGGCGTCATGCCGGGCTCGACCACCACGAAGCCTTCGAAGTAGAGCACGCGCTCGATGTCGCGCAGGGTCATGTCGAGCACCATGCCGAGACGGCTGGGCAGCGACTTCAGGAACCAGATGTGGGCAACCGGGCTGGCAAGCTCGATGTGCGCCATGCGCTCGCGGCGTACTTTGGAAAGCGTGACCTCGACGCCGCACTTCTCGCAGATGACGCCACGGTGCTTCAAGCGCTTGTACTTGCCGCACAGGCACTCGTAGTCCTTGACCGGGCCGAAGATCTTGGCGCAGAACAGACCGTCGCGCTCAGGCTTGAAGGTACGATAGTTGATGGTCTCCGGCTTCTTCACTTCGCCGTAGGACCAGGAACGGATTTTCTCCGGCGACGCCAGGCCGATCTTGATGGCGTCGAACTCTTCCTCGTGGGTGGCCTGCTTGAAAAGATCCAACAGTGCTTTCATGGCTGTGTCCTCACCCTAAATTAATAACGTTCCAGATCGATGTCGATGCCGAGCGAACGGATTTCCTTCACCAGCACGTTGAAGGATTCCGGCATGCCGGCCTCGATCTTGTGGTCGCCCTTGACGATGTTCTCGTACACCTTGGTGCGACCGTTCACATCGTCCGACTTCACCGTCAGCATTTCCTGCAGCACGTAGGATGCACCGTAAGCTTCCAGCGCCCATACTTCCATTTCGCCGAAGCGCTGGCCGCCGAACTGCGCCTTGCCGCCCAGCGGCTGCTGGGTCACCAGCGAGTAGGGGCCGGTGGAACGCGCATGCATCTTGTCGTCGACCAGATGGTGCAGCTTCAGCACGTGCTTGTAGCCCACCGTCACCTGGCGGTCGAAGGCTTCGCCGGTGCGACCGTCATACAGCGTGACCTGGCCGCCTTCCGGCAGCCCGGCCAGCGTCAGCATGCGGCGGATTTCCTCCTCCGAAGCGCCGTCGAACACCGGCGAGGCGAACGGCACGCCTTTCTGCAGATTGCGGCCTAGTTCGATTACTTCCTCGTCGCTGAAACTATCGATGTCTTCCGACTTGCCGGACTGGTTGTAGATGTCCTTGAAGAAGTGGCGCAGGTCTTTTACCAGCGTCTTGGTCTGTGCCGCCAGCATTTCGCCGATCTTCTCGCCAAGGCCTTTCGATGCCCAGCCGAGGTGGGTTTCCAGGATCTGGCCGATGTTCATCCGCGACGGCACGCCGAGCGGATTCAACACGATGTCGACCGGCCGGCCATCGGCCATGAAGGGCATGTCCTCGACCGGGACGATCTTCGACACCACGCCCTTGTTGCCGTGACGACCGGCCATCTTGTCGCCGGGCTGCAGGCGGCGCTTGACCGCTAGGTAGACCTTGACCATCTTCTGCACGCCGGGCGGCAATTCGTCGCCCGCGGTGAGCTTTTTCTTCTTCTCTTCGAACATCACATCGAATTCGATGCGCTTCTGCGTGAGGCTGTCTTTCAGCGATTCGACCTGGCGGCTGGCTTCGTCATCGGCCAGTCGGATATCGAACCAGTCGTGGCGGTTCACCGATTCCAGATAGTCCCGGGTAACCTTGCTGCCCTTGGCGAGCTTCTTCGGGCCGCCATTGGCAACTTTCAGATGCAGCAGTTTTTCCAGTCGCGCAAAGGTGTCGTCCTCGACGATCCGCATGCGGTCGGTCATGTCCTTGCGGTACTCCGCCAGCTGGGTGTCGATGATCGACTGCGCGCGTTTATCTCTTTCGATGCCTTCGCGGGTGAACACCTGCACGTCGATCACCACACCGGACATGCCGGACGGCACCTTGAGGCTGGTGTCCTTCACGTCGCTGGCTTTTTCGCCGAAGATGGCACGCAGCAGCTTCTCTTCCGGCGTCAGCTGGGTTTCGCCCTTGGGCGTGACCTTGCCGACCAGTACATCGCCGGCCTCGACTTCGGCGCCGATGGCGATGATGCCGGACTCATCCAGGCGGCCCAGCTGGCGTTCGGCCAGATTGGAGATGTCGCGGGTGATTTCTTCCGGGCCGAGCTTGGTATCGCGCGCCACCACCGACAGTTCCTCGATATGGATCGAGGTGTAGCGGTCTTCGGCCACCACCTTTTCGTTGATCAGGATCGAGTCTTCGAAGTTGTAGCCGTTCCACGGCATGAAAGCGACCAGCATATTCTGCCCCAGCGCCAGTTCGCCCATGTCGGTCGATGCACCATCGGCGATCACGTCGCCGCGGGCGATCACATCGCCCACCTTCACCAGCGGACGCTGGTTGATGTTGGTGTTCTGGTTGGAACGGGTGTACTTGATCAGCGAGTAGATATCCACGCCAACCTCACCCGCACGCGCTTCCTCGTCGTGCACGCGGATCACGATCCGGCCGGCATCGATGTAATCGACGATGCCGCCGCGATACGCGGTGACCACCGTGCCAGAGTCGACTGCAGCGGTACGCTCGATGCCGGTGCCTACAAAGGGTTTCTCCGGGCGCAGACACGGTACCGCCTGGCGCTGCATGTTGGAGCCCATCAGCGCGCGGTTGGCATCATCGTGTTCGAGGAACGGGATCAGCGAAGCCGCCACCGACACGATCTGCGCCGGTGCCACGTCCATGAATTCAATACGGTCCGGCGTCGACAGCGTGAATTCGTTTTTGTAGCGGCACGACACTAGATCGTCCTTGAATTTGCCCTTGGCATCGAGCTCGGCGTTGGCCTGTGCGATCACGAACTTGCTTTCTTCAATCGCCGACAGGAACTCGATTTCGTCGGTCACCTTGTTGTCCACCACCTTGCGGTAAGGCGTCTCGATGAAGCCGTACCAGTTGGTGCGGGCGAACAGGGCCAGCGAGTTGATCAGACCGATGTTCGGGCCTTCCGGCGTTTCGATCGGGCACACACGGCCGTAGTGAGTCGGGTGCACGTCACGCACCTCGAAGCCGGCGCGCTCGCGGGTCAGGCCGCCCGGCCCAAGCGCGGAAACGCGACGCTTGTGGGTGATCTCGGACAGCGGGTTGGTCTGGTCCATAAACTGCGACAGCTGCGACGAGCCAAAGAATTCCTTGATCGCAGCCGATACCGGCTTGGCATTGATCAGATCGTGCGGCATCAGGTTGTCGGATTCCGCCTGGCTCAGACGCTCGCGCACCGCGCGTTCGACCCGCACCAGGCCGGCGCGGAACTGGTTTTCCGCCAGTTCGCCGACCGAACGCACGCGGCGGTTGCCGAGGTGGTCGATGTCGTCGATTTCGCCACGGCCATTGCGCAGCTCGACCAGGATCTTGATGACGGCGACGATGTCTTCAGTCGACAGCGTGCCGGTGCCGGTCAGCTCTTCGCGGCCGATGCGACGGTTGAATTTCATGCGGCCCACGGCCGAGAGATCGTAACGTTCGTCGCTGAAGAACAGATTGCCGAACAGCGCCTTCACCGCATCTTCGGTAGGCGGCTCGCCCGGCCGCATCATGCGGTAGATCGCGACCTTGGCGGCATATTCGTCGATGGTGTCGTCGGTTCGCAGGGTCTGCGAAATGAAGGCGCCGTGGTCGAGATCGTTGGTGTAGAGCGTATTGAATTTCTCAATCCCGGCCTCTGCCAGCTTGGTCAGCAGCTCTTCGGTGATTTCGTCGTTGGCGCGTGCCACCAGCTCGCCGGTGCTGGTGTCGACCACATCCTGCGACAGCACGCGGCCCACCACGAACTCGGCTGGCACCGCCCACTTCTTGACCCCTGCCGCATCCAGCTCACGAATGTGCTTGGCGGTGATGCGCTTGTCCTTGGCGACGATGACGTGGCCGTCCTTGCCGCAGATATCGAAGCGTGCAATCTCGCCGCGCAGGCGTTCGGGAACCAGCTCGAACTGCACGCCCTGGGTGTTGATATAGAAGGTATCCTTGCTGAAGAAATCGTCCAGAATGGCGGCTGGCGTGTAGCCCAGCGCTTTCAACAGGATGGTGACCGGCATCTTGCGGCGGCGGTCGACACGGAAGAACAGGATGTCCTTGGCGTCGAATTCGAAGTCGAGCCAGGAGCCGCGGTAGGGAATCACGCGCGCCGAAAACAGCAGCTTGCCCGAGCTGTGGGTCTTGCCGCGGTCATGTTCGAAGAACACCCCGGGGGAGCGGTGCAGCTGCGACACGATCACCCGCTCGGTGCCGTTGATCACGAACGAGCCGGTCGGAGTCATGAGCGGAATTTCGCCCATGTAGACTTCCTGCTCCTTGACCTCCTTGATCGTCGGTTTTGATGCTTCCTTGTCCATGATGACCAGGCGCACCTTGGCGCGCAACGGCGCGCAATAGGTCAGGCCACGCTGCTGACATTCCTTGATGTCGAACACCGGCTCGCCCAGCGTGTAGCTGACGTATTCCAGGCGGGCATTGCCGCTATGGCTGACGATGGGGAAAATCGAGGTGAACGCGGCCTGCAGGCCTTCGTTCAGGCGCTCTTCGCGCGAACGGCCTTCCTGCAGAAAAGCACGATAGGATTCAAGCTGGGTCGCCAGAAGAAAAGGCACCGGAAGGGTATTGGTACGGCTGGCAAAGCTCTTGCGCAGACGTTTTTTCTCGGTAAAGGTATAAGCCATGGGGTCTCCTTGACGATCAGGGGCAAGCGGGCACGCAGGCTACGGCCGGCGCTTTGCGGGGAATACGGGCTTTCACGGGCTTTGCCCCGCTGAAAGTCGGAGTCCCCTTGTGGGGCACACGCAAAAAGCAAATGACCCGGAAGCCGATTCCGGGTTCCGGGTATTTGCTGCTTGCGTCTGCTGCGGGTTTCCCCGCAACACACGATCGAATCAATTTCGTCACCGGAAAGCAGACAGCGCGCTTGCACGCGCCGCCCTGTTTGTCCGTTGTGACTTATTTGACTTCGACGGATGCGCCAGCTTCTTCCAACTGCTTCTTCAGCGCGTCGGCATCGGCTTTGTTGACGCCTTCCTTTACCGCCTTGGGTGCGCCGTCGACCAGATCCTTGGCTTCTTTCAGGCCCAGACCGGTTGCAGCACGCACCACCTTGATGACTTCCACTTTCTTTTCGCCAGCGGAATTCAGCATCACGGTGAATTCAGTCTGCTCTTCAGCAGCAGCGGCACCAGCGCCAGCGGCGGGGGCAGCCACGGCAACCGCAGCGGCGGCGGCGGACACACCGAACTTTTCTTCCATTTCCTTGATCAGTTCGGACAGATCCAGCACCGTCATGCCAGCAATCGCGTCGAGAATTTCAGCTTTAGAAACAGCCATTTGTAATACTCCTGTCAATGTGCTTCAGATTAAAAACAATTTGTCGATTCGGATGTCGGCAGGCCGCTCAGGCAGCCTGCTTGTCACGCACCGCAGCCAGTCCGCGAACGAACTTGGTCGGCACTTCGTTGAGCGTACGAACGAATTGCGCGATCGGGGCCTGCATGGTGCCCAAGAGCTTGGACAGCAGCTCGTCACGGCTGGGCATGCTGGCCAGGTTCCCCACATCCTTGGCGGACATGACGAAATTGGGCATGGCACCGGCCTTGATAACGAACTTGTCGTTGGTCTTGGCAAACTCGTGCATCACTTTGGCGGCCGCCACCGGGTCTTTGGAAATACCGTAGGCAAGCGGACCGACCAGCTGGTCGGCAATGCCTGCAAACGGCGTATCCGCAACCGCCCGGCGCACCAGCGTATTTTTCAACACGCGCAGATAGACCCCGTCCTGGCGCGCTTTCACGCGCAGCTGGGTCATGCCTTCCACCGTGATGCCGCGGTACTCGGCAACGACAACCGTCTGGGCGGCCGCAACCTGCGCGGCGACCTCGGCAACGACGGCTTTCTTCTCTTCAAGATTCAGACTCAAGGTCTTACCTCCTTCTCAGTTACGGAGCGTTGCCCGCTTGTGCCCACGGGATGCTCCGGCTGGCGGCCTTGACAGGAAAATCCTGCTGGGGAACGCCATCTGCGTAGGGGCCGGCGAAGACAAACAGAGGACAGAACGCCATCACCCATCTACCGCCCGCCGGCAATTAAATCCTTGCGGATGCCTACGGTCTTTGACAACCCGTCAGCCAAACCTGCCGGCTGACGGCCCAAAGTTCATTCAGGCACTCTTTGCAGAGATGCCCGCAACCAGAAACTACGCGCTGACGCTGGCCTGGTCCACGCGCACGCCCACGCCCATGGTGCTCGACACCGACAGGCGCTTGAAATAGATACCCTTGGAGCTGGCGGGCTTGGCGCGCTGCAACGCGTCCAACAGAGCCGCCAGGTTCTCCTTCAGATCATCGATACTGAACGAGGCGCGACCGATCGTGCAATGCACAATGCCGCCCTTGTCGGTGCGGTACTGCACCTGGCCGGCCTTGGCGTTCTTTACCGCGCCCACCACGTCAGGCGACACCGTACCCACTTTCGGGTTCGGCATCAGGCCGCGCGGGCCCAGGATCTGACCGAGCTGACCGACGACGCGCATGGCATCAGGGGTGGCGATCACCACGTCGAAGTCCATCTTGCCAGCCTTGATGTCGGCCGCAAGATCATCGAAACCGACGATATCCGCACCGGCGTCACGCGCCTTCTGCGCGTTGTCGCCCTGGGCGAACACGGCGACACGCACGGTCTTGCCGATACCCTTGGGCAGCACCACGGCACCGCGCACCATCTGGTCGGATTTGCGCGCATCGACGCCGAGATTGACGGCGACGTCGACCGACTCGTCGAACTTGGCGGTTGCGGTTTCCTTGACCAGCTGCAGGGCATCGGCCACCGGATAATTACGGTTGCGGTCGATCTTCTCTTTGAGTGCGCGCAAGCGCTTGGATGCATTAGCCATCTCAGACTCCCTCCACGATGATGCCCATGGAACGGGCCGTGCCGGCAATGGTGCGTACTGCCGCGTCCATATCGGCCGCTGTCAGGTCGGGCTCCTTGGTCTTGGCGATTTCTTCGAGCTGGGCACGGGTGATCGTCCCCACTTTATCCAGGTTCGGCTTGGCGCTACCCTTGTCGAGCTTGATCGCTTTCTTGATCAGCACCGTCGCGGGCGGCGTCTTCATGATGAAGGTGAAACTCTTGTCCGCAAATGCGGTAATCACCACCGGGATCGGCAGACCGGGCTCCATGCCCTGCGTCTTGGCGTTGAACGCCTTGCAGAATTCCATGATATTCAGGCCGCGCTGGCCGAGCGCAGGACCGATGGGGGGCGACGGATTTGCTTTGCCCGCCGGCACTTGCAGCTTGATATAGCCGACAATCTTCTTTGCCATGATGGCTCCTAATTAGTGAGTACCAACGCGCTTTGGGTTGCCCTACTCGCGCTCCTCTCCGGAAAAACCGGATGCCGCGCTCCGGCGTCAATGCCGGAACTCAGCCTTTTTCGACCTGACCAAACCCCAGTTCGACGGGCGTCGCCCGGCCAAAAATCATCACCGACACGCGCAACTTGCTCTTGTCGTAATTCACTTCTTCCACATTGCCGTTGAAGTCGGTAAACGGGCCATCAATGACCCGGACCACCTCACCTACCTCGAACAGAACCTTCGGCTTGGGCTTCTCCACCCCCTCGCGCATCTGATCGAGGATGGACTGCACTTCTTTCTCGGAAATAGGCGCGGGTCTAGTTGCGGTTCCGCCGACAAACCCGGTGACCTTGGGCGTGCTCTTCACCAGATGCCAAGTATCGTCGTCCATCTCCATCTGCACCAGGACATAGCCGGGAAAGAACTTGCGCTCGGCGGTCTTTTTCTGACCGCCCTTCATTTCCACCACTTCTTCCACCGGCACCAGAATTTCGCCAAAGCGATCCTTCATGCCGGCACGCTCGATGCGCTCGATCAAATTGCGCGCGACGCTTTTCTCGAAGCCGGAGTAGGCATGAACCACATACCACCGCATACTCAAACCCCCCGTCCCATGGCCAACTTGACCAACCACATCAAAATGCCGTCCACCGCCCACAAAAAGAGCGCCATCACGACCACAAACGCCATCACCACGCCCGTCATCTGGATGGTTTCCTTGCGGGTTGGCCAGACAACCTTTCTCGCCTCGTCACGCGCATCGAGCGCGAAACGGAAAAACTGCCTGCCCGGGCCCGACATTCCGGCAACGGCGCCCGCCAGCACGATGCCCACCAGCACGGACAACACCCGCACCACAGTTGGCGCGCCCGCAAAAAAATAAAAGCCGGCCACCCCTGCGATGACCAGCAACACTGCTACCAGCAGCTTGAGTTTGTCAGCCATGAATGCTGTGCGCCTTACGGCTTATCCTGTGGCAGGCCAAGAGGGTCTCGAACCCCCAACCTTCGGTTTTGGAGACCGACGCTCTACCAATTGAGCTATTGGCCTGTATTCTTAAAGGCAGGACCAAACGTACATTCCGCACGCCAGGTCCGCCTTGTAGCAAACCCGCCCGCCTTACTCTTCGATCTTGGCCACGACGCCTGCACCGACGGTGCGGCCGCCTTCGCGGATGGCGAAGCGCAAGCCTTCGTCCATGGCGATCGGCT
>NZ_AQWL01000025.1 GCF_000376425.1 Thiobacillus denitrificans DSM 12475
GAGGAAATTGAATGAGCGCCCTAGGAAAACACTAAACTACGCAACACCCGCCGAACGATTTCACCAATCCGTTGCGTCGATCGGTTGAATCCGCCGGCTGCTCATTGCCGCTGGAGCCTTGGGAGTAGGAGGCGTATGGGTTGTTTGGCGTTTTGCCCGCCAAACCGACCACGCGGCGCCCGACCATTCAACGCCATCCAGTAGCGATTCTAGGGCAGCCAACCATATCAAGGTTCTCCCTGGCAAAGCCGTCCTGGATCAGCTCAACCTTCAAGCCTTGGTCGATGGATGTCGTGACCGCATGGGATTTGACTACACCCTGTTCCATCAAGACTGCATGCCCGTCATCGAGCGGGCTGCGGAATGGACTCAACTGCTACCCGCCTCGGAATCGCACCATCACGCGCAGCCCGGCGGCCTGATGACCCATATGATGGAGTCTGCAGCACACGCGCTACGCTTCCGGCAGGGCTATCTGCTTCCGGTCGGAGCAGCCCCCGAGGAAATCCCGGCTCGCAAGCACCGCTGGACTTACGCAGTGTTCCTGGCCGCACTACTGCATGATATTGGAAGGCCTATGGCCGATATCAATGTCCAAGTTCTCCGATCGAGAAAACCTTGTGGCAAGTGGCAGCCTCTTGCTGGCTCGATGCTGGATCAGGGGTTGACGCATTACACGTTGAATTTCGAGATCACGCGGGATTACGACCTTCACAAGAAACTGCCCATCGTGCTGTTCCAGCGGCTCGTCCCTTCCCATGTTCTCGCTTGGCTTGCCGATGACGTACAGCTCATGGGGGATTTGACGAGCTACCTTTCGGGGGACGATCAAGACAAGGGTGTGCTGCGAGAAATCGTCACACGTGCCGACTCCGAGTCGGTCAAGAACAACCTGATGCAGGGACCGCGCACTCGCTTTGCCTCCGCCCGATCGGTACCTCTGATCGAGCGCCTGATGCAAGCCTTGCGCCTGATGCTGGAAGAGGGGCGACTGAGCCTGAATCGGGCGGGGTCCCATGGGTGGGTTTACGATGGAAAAATCTGGTTCGTGTCCAAGCGGCTGGCCGACGAGGTACGCCAGTTCCTGACTGAACGCGAAAGCGGGGAGGGCATACCAGGCAAGGATAAGAACGATCGCCTTTTCGATACCTGGCAAGAGTACGGTGCCTTGATCCCCACCAGTGAGAACCGTGCTGTGTGGCAGGTCATGGTCAGTCTCGATGAAGGGTGGGAACAAAAGCTGACCGTGCTGTGCTTCTCACTCGACAAACTGTTCCAGTCCCCGGTTCTTTACCCGGAAATCATGAGAGGCAAGATCATTGCCGGAAAACAGGATGCCTCATACATCCAGCCGCTCGATTTGGAATCCGAGCCATCTATTGGTTCCATGAGTGATTCTGGCGTTGAGCCGGCCACCAACCCATTGGAGGATCCGGCCAACCAGGTGTCGCTCGTCATACCGCAGCCCGATCCAACCTCCTCGCCGAACTCCGAAGACCAGCCGAAGCGAGCCAGCACGGCTCTCCCTCCCATTCGCCCGCCGGCACAGCCCAGAGCGGCCGCTCTATCTGAACAGAAGGGCGCGGTTGAGGAAGCAGGCTTTCTCGATGAAGATGACACCGCGATCAAACATTCACCGAAACCCAAGCCCCCTACTGCAGCAGCATTGAGGCCTGTTGCTCCGGCAGGGCAGACAGCGGCCAGGCCCAAGCCCGGCTCGAAAAAGAAGGAACCCACTGGTGCAGCCATGCGGTTCATGCGCTGGATTCAGGAGGGCCTCTCGGACGGCAGCATGTCGTACAACCGCGCGGACGCCATGATTCATTTCGTTGACGAAGGGATGATGCTGGTTTCCCCAGTGATCTTTCGCAAGTTCGCCGAACTGTTCGGGGAGGAGGGTGATGGCACGCCATCGGATCGAGCGGGGAGCAAGCTGGGGACCGGCATCCAGCGCCAGGTTACCAATGCTGGCTGGAATCTGGTTACCGGAGAGAAGAAGAGCAACATCCAGCGTTACATGGTGATCGGCGCCGATGGCGAGGGCAAGAACCTGATCTCTGGCGTGGTCATACTGGATCCTGTTCGATTCGTGAATCCACTTCCGCCGAATAATCCCTGCATTGTCAGGTTCGACAAACCAATCGAACACGTCTGACATGAGCTATCCCATCGAAAATCTATTCAGGCCCGCGGTCGAATACGTGCCGGCCTTTGCCTCGTTGTCCGGTGCCATTCTCCTGATGAGCGCTCACGAGTGGTTTTTCCTGCCAAAGGAGCTGATCGTGACAGCCGCTGCCGGCATGGTCCTGCATGCCGGCGTGCGACTGAGACAGGGTATTCGGGTATCCCGATTTCAGCGCAACCTTACTAGGCTGCCTAAGTACGTCATTCCTACCAGCGAAATTCCCGTATCGAAAAGCCGCCTTTTCCTCGGCCTTGGGTTCAAATGGGATCAACGCCATACCCAGCGCCTGGCGCTGGCTCGCGATCCCAAGAACCGTCGCTACATCACTCAATCCGGCCTGTATACCTGGGCGCGTCGCTTCGAATTCCGCCACGAAGGGCGCGGCGGCACCTCGGGCTGGATGGCGCGACAGACCAGGAAGGAAGCCTGGTGGAATCCGGTTACGCCATTGCCGCCTGTCGGCGGCGATCCGATCATTCACGGCCTGGAGCCGGACGAAACGGAAATCAGCATGGATCTGGTCGAGCGGCCCGGTCACATGGTTGTGCTGGGCACCACACGGGTCGGCAAATCACGCCTCGCCGAGGTGCTCATCACACAGGACATTCGGCGAGGCGACGTGGTGATCGTATTCGACCCCAAGGGAGATGCCGGTCTGATGACCCGCTGCTACATCGAGGCGGCCATGGCCGGGCGCGAGTTCTTCATGTTTCACTTGGGCTACCCCGACCAGTCTGCACGTTATAACCCGATTGGAAATTTTGCCCGAACCACCGAGGTCAGCACCCGTATCGCTGGTCAGCTCCCGGGCGAAGGACAGTCTGCCGCGTTCAAGGAATTTGTCTGGCGCTTCGTGAACGTGATCGCACGCGCGCGCACCACCCTCGGTTACCGCCCGGATTACCGCATGATTTATGAGGATGCGGTCAATATCGATGCCTTGGCACTTGAATACTTGCGCTTCTGGCTTGATCGGGAACAGCCCGGCTGGAATGAGGCGGTTGATGCCATCGAGATGGATAAGACCCAGATTCAGCAGGCAATGAAATCGGGACGGACGATGGATGCCATGAAAATCCTGCTGTTCGTCCGCGAAAATAATCTGCATGACCCGATAGCTGACGGCCTGGCTTCCATCCTGTCGAACGACCGCAGCTATTTCGAGAAACTTGTGTCCAGTCTCTATCCCTTGTTGGAAAAACTTACCACCGGAAAAACCGCGCAGATACTGTCTCCGCAGTACGACGACCCGACTGATCCAAGACCGATTTTCGACTGGATGAGCGTCATCGAACGCGGCGCGGTGGTCTATGTCGGGCTCGATTCGCTCTCTGATTACGAAGTGGCTGGCGCAGTGGGCAATGCCATGTTCGCCGACCTGACGTCGATCGCCGGCCAGACCTACAAGTTTGAGCAGGGCTACGGGCTGTCCACGGCCATCCCCAAGCGCAAACTGTCCATCCATGCAGACGAGTTCAACGAGCTGATCGGCGACGAATTCATCCCACTTCTGAACAAGGCTGGTGGCGCGGGATTCCAAGTAGCGGTCTATACCCAGACCTGGGCCGACGTGGAAGCCCGTATTGGCAACAAGGCGAAGGCCTCACAGATTGGCGGCAACCTCAATACCCTGATCATGCTACGGGTCAAGAACAAGGAAACCGCCGAAATTCTCACCGACCAGCTCCCGGATGTGCAGCTGGTCACCTCGATTCAGGCCAGTGCTGCCACGGACAGTTCAGATGATCGTGAGGTGTTGTCTTTCACCACACGGAACGAAGATCGGATCAGCACCCAGGAAGCCCCCATGTTGTCGCCTGCTGATCTGGTGCAGTTGCCCAAGGGGCAGGCTTTTGCGCTTATCGAAGGCGGCCAGCTCTACAAAATCAGGCTCCCTCTGTTCGACCCCGACGAAGCGCACCCCATTCCTGCGTCATTGGAAGACATTGCCGCGAGCATGCGTCAGAAATACGACACGCACGGCACCGAGACGGAAAATCTGGTCGTTGAAGGGAAGGGCAGTGGCTTCTAGGAATTCAGGTCTCTATGACAGCAATGTGGCAGTCGCCTTTCTGTGGCCATTGAAATGGCTTTTTGGGGCGCTCTTGCTATATGTCATGCTTGGCCTGCTCGCCCTCACCGCGGCTTTCCTGTTTGCCAAATATCAATGGTTGGATCCTGTGCAAGCTGCCGACGCTTTGTTCCAGTCGGAAACCGCACGCGTCAAAGAGCTTGTAAAGCCTGGAAACTACGCCGCCGGCCTTTCCACGCTGACCGAGCAGACCCAGCAGTGGACTTACTGGCTTTTTTTCAAGGCGACATCACTTCATGAAGCCACCTATGCCTATTTCTCTGGATATCAGGTCAACGAGGTCGACCGGATGTACCTCAGCCAGTTCGTTGCGCGCAATGCGCGGGAAATCTACCTGGCTATGAACGTAATTCAGATCTACGGGATCAGAATTGGCTTCGTGATGGCTGCGATCCCTTTGTTTTTCCTGTTGTATGTCCTGGCTGGCGTAGACGGCCTGACCGAGCGTTATATCCGCCGCGCGTGCGCAGGACGTGAATCGGCGGATCTGCACAAAATTGGACGCCTCGCGAAGCTGATGTTTTTTGCATCCGGGGTCACGCTGTATCTTTGCCTGCCGGTCGCAATGAGTCCGTTCTGGATCATTGCGCCGCTGGCGCTGGTTTTTACTGTGGCTACACGGGTTCAGTGGCAGTTTTACAAGAAGTATTTTTAAGTGAAAACCGGCTCCCAAACCCGCCACCTGTGCGAGACGGTTTGGGTGGCGCCAGATGGGCGCTTACCCTTTATTCCATTACAGGTATAATGCGTCCATGGCAGCACAAGACAAATCGCTCCTCTGGGTCGGGGGTTGCAAAAAAGACTTGATGGCCCTTCCTGCCGATGTGCGGAAGTTCTTCGGTCACGCCCTTGACTTCGCACAGCGCGGTGATCAGCACGACGCGGCGAAGGTGATGAAGGGATTCGGCGGGGCCGGCGTCCTGGAAGTGGTCGAAAACGACATCGGCGGCACGTACCGCGCTGTCTATACCGTGAAGTTCGAGGAGGCAGTGTTTGTCCTGCATTGCTTCCAGAAGAAGAGCAAGAGCGGGATCGCCACACCGAAAGAGGACATGGACATCATCCGCGCCAGGCTAAAGGTAGCCGAGGTGCTTGCGAAGGAGTTACGAAATGGCAAAACGAATCATTGATGGAATTGAGGTCGAAATGGGCTCGGGGAATGTCTTTGCCGATCTAGGTCTACCCAACGCCGACAAACTCAAAATCAAATCCGGTTTGGTGATTGAGATCACCAAAGCTGTGCACAAACTCGGGCTCACACAAGATGAGGCGGCTCGTCGCATGGGCATCACACAGCCGAAAGTGTCCGGCATGCTGCGTGGCGACTTTTCAAATCTGTCCGAACGCAAGTTAATGGACTGCTTGAATCGGTTGGGCTATGACATTGAAATCAAGGTGAAGCCTGCCGCTGAACCCCTTGGACATTTGGTGCTTGCTGTCGCTTGACCGCTGTACTGGCGATCTCCAGTAAAGCCTGTGGAGCTTGCCGAACGATTTGATTTCGAGTTCGTATGTACGCGGAGATATTGACAAATTGAAAGAATTTAGGTTTGATGGAGGCCTAGTAGGGTCAGGGATGTGGCCAGACGAGTCTACTTGAGCAGCGCGAACGCCCCTTTGGGGCTTTATCAAGACCCGATAATATGCACATAATGTATATTATGTAAAATTATTCATTTGAATGGTTACGCGCCTGGCTTGCTGTCGGGACAACGGAATTCCAGTAACCCCCTATGAAATTCCAGTAACCGCCCCCCCCAAAAATGAATGGCTACTGCTTACTTGTGTCACCAAGCTAGTTTCCCGAGCGAGCCGTTTCCTGGGGGGTACCTAGTGCTCCCGGGCGCTCGCTGCCCTCTTAGCAGGCTCTCTGACGTTCAGCTTATAATTCCAGCATCCTGAAAAAGACAGCCGGCGCATAAGAAAACAACAAGAAAGAATGGGGAATGGAAGAGAAAACTTTCTTTGAATATGAAGACGTAAAAGTAACAAACACGAGGTTTGTGTCTGGAGAACAAACGTTCGCAATGAACAATGTCACGTCTGTGAAAACCCACGTGGAACGCCCTAGTAGATTGCTTGGAATTCTTATCCTAATTCTGAGTGTTGGCGTGACGTACAACAATCCAGAAGTCGGCCTAGTCATGATGGCCGCTGCTGCGTACTACTTATACCGCCAAAAGACCACCTATCACCTTTTGCTCACCACCTCCGCAGGCGAGACAAATGCACTCAGGACGCATCAACTGGAATACATGACTCAGGTAGTTGGTGCGCTTAACCAGGCCATTATTTACCGCGGCTAGTAGCGTTTTAGCGTATTAACACGAGTCATTACTTCTGGATACTTCATGGCGCTTTCGATATTCACGCCATTCCTGATTTTTGGATTTCTGCTGGTTAATAAGACGCCTACGCGCAAATGGTGGATGACATTGCGCGTGGCTCAGGAAGTTGTTCCGGGTAAGTGGCATGAAAGATAAGAATCCTGCGGTATTCCCAGTTAGACAGTGGCGTCGTGTCGCTATGGCCCCCAGTGATTGGGGCGTAGAGATGAAGCAACTATTCCACGTTTGTGGGCGGGCCTTGGACCTGCGGGTTGTGGTGGGTGAGCAAGGGCAGCATGTGCTTGAAGTTTTGTGTGCAACCGACGATGAGCTCGCTCAGGCAGAAGCACTACTGCATCAGTCTGCTGCAGATGAGGCTTTGCGAAGAGACATTTACACCCAATGCAACAAGGAAATTGGCATGTTAGTTGATTCAGTTCTGAAACGTGCGACGGGAAAGTGATGGCGGATTCAACCGATCGACGCAACGGATTGGTGAAATCGTTCGGCGGGTGTTGCGTAGTTTAGTGTTTTCCTAGGGCGCTCATTCAATTTCCTCGCGATGGCATTGAGCTTGGCTTGCGAGTAGGTCGAAATATCGGTTCCCTTGGGGAAATACTGTCGCAGTAGCCCATTCGTATTTTCATTGGTTCCACGCTGCCAAGGACTCCGAGGGTCACAGAAATAGACCTGTATGTCCGTCGCCAACGTAAAGCGCTTGTGTCCGGCCATCTCGGTGCCTC
>NZ_AQWL01000026.1 GCF_000376425.1 Thiobacillus denitrificans DSM 12475
CTGAACGAGGTGACCCGCCTCACCTACGACAAAGCCAACCGCCCGACCCGCGCCGATTACCTCAAGGACAACAGCGCCGAGACCTTCGGCTACGACCCCGCAGGGAATCTGAATGCCGCCGCCAACGGATCGGTCAGCTACGCCTTCACCTGGGATCGCCTCAACCGCCTGATCCAGAAAACCGACGGCCGCGGCAAGAACCTGTCCTTCACCTACGACAAGGTCGGCAACATCCTCACCAAGACCACCTACCAGGGCAGCACCACCAGCTACACCTACAACGCCGCCAACCGCCTGACGATGCTGCGGAACCCCGACTACACCCAGGTCGATTACCAGTACGACCCGGCGGGGCGGCTGCTCTCCAAAGTGACGGCCAACGGCGCGCGCCTGACGCAGCAGTTCGATGCCAACGGCTGGCAGACACGCCTCACGCAGTACGATGCGGCCAACTCACTCATCTCGGATACCAGCTACACGCGGGACCGCACCGGCAACATCCTCACCAGCGTGGACGGCAGCGGCGCCACCACCTACGCCTACGACCCCCTCTATCGCCTGAAGACCGCCGACTATCCCGGCACGGCCAACGACGAACTCTTCACCTGGGACAAGGCGGGCAACCGCAAGACGGCAACGAAAGGCAGCCTGACGGCGAACGCCAACACCCGTTACTACAACTACACGACGGGAACCAACCGGCTGCTGGACATCCGCATTGGATCAACGACGGGAACAGTGGAAAGCAGCTTCACCCACGACTTCGAAGGCCGGCTCACCGGCCAGACCGGCGTCGGCGCCAAGACGCTGACGTGGGACGCCAAGGGGCGGGTCAAGACCGTGGGTGCGGAAACCTACAGCTACGATCCGATGGACTACCGCATCGGCCGCTCGGGCGGAGGCCTGGGCAGCCTCGACTACTTCCTCGAAGGCGAGCATCTGGAATCGGTGTACTCGGGGACGAACCTGTACGCGAAGTATTTCCGGGGATCGAGCACGGACGAACTGGTGGCGGGCTATCTGTACGACACCGATGCCAAGCTGAAACCCTTCCTGTTCCATCACGACAATGTGACCAGCGTCAGCCAGGTCTCGGGGCATAACGGGGGGACGCTGCAATCAACGACCTTCGGCGCGTTCGGCAGCACGCAGAGCACGACGGGAACGAGCCCGAACCGGTTGAAATACACCGGGCGGGAAGATGACGGGACGGGGCTGTATTACTACCGGGCAAGGTATTACGACCCTGTCATCGGGCGCTTCGTCAGCGAAGACCCGTTGGGGTTTCAAGCCGGGATCAACTTCTTCGCCTATGTCTCAAACAATCCGGTCAATGCGAATGATCCGAGTGGGTTGGCTGGTGTTCTCACGGGAGCGCGAGTCTTCTTAAGGGAAAGCGCCGAGTATCTGGGACTAAAAGCATCCATCGCCACCGCCCGAAACCGTGCAACGAATGCAGCTTGGGCAATGGAGCAAAACCTGCTTAAGAATGATTTCAAAGGCACTGTCAATTGGTCGCCCGCACAGCAAAGTGAACTCCTCACCACCGGAAAAGTAGCCGGATTCGCGCCGCATCACATCAACAGCGTCGCCGATTTCCCGCACATGGCTGGCAATCCGGACAACATCAAATTTGTGGACAATCACCTTGCTACGCACGGCGGAAACTACCAGAATTCGACCAGCGGATCGCTCATCGACCGCACGGCGGGCGGCCAATTGCCGCGTATTCGGGACACCAGCGGCTACAGCATCAAAGGAGCTTTGTTGAGTGCGGGTGCCGCCGCGCTCAGCACGGCAGCCGATGCGGCGCAAGCATTTGAAATGATTGATCCATGGTCTTACATATTTGGCATTGGGAACGCGGGTGGAGCGGGCGACATGACACCCCAACGAAATAGCGGCAGCGTTTCATGGCAACAAATCTATGATAATGGCTCCCCCGTTGGAGGGGCAGCGGGCGGCTTCCTGCTATATCCAAACAAGTCCAATACCAACATGATGCGATCTGTGTATAGCAAATGACCCAAACGGCGGACTATATGAAGGGCATCGTCGATGAGTTGATGGCGCTCGATTCGGAAGGATCGAGGACACTGCCTAATGGCACTCGTCTGATTTGTCGACGTAAGCCGGGGGATCTGCAATATTTGCACTGTATCCACGGCTCACTTGACGCAAGCGATATTGCGATTCTTGAGCAACAAATAGGCCGACAGCTGCCTCCTGCGCTGCGCGACTTTTACTTGCAGGCGAATGGTCTCTATCTCTTCGCTGATTCGCTGTCGATAGGCGGGTTGAGGACTGACTACTCACGCAAGGCTGACGATTCCGCGTGGCAGCCTGTCAGCTTGGAATACGGCAACACGCTGGATCGCGCCCCGGAGATTCCATCTAGCTGGATTGCGTTTGGCTTTTACCCTGCCGATCCTGGGGCGGATGTGAGTTATGACGAAGCAGGCGGACGTATTTTAGCCACACCGCGTTACAAAGCAGCACCGATTCTTTATCAATGGACCTCGCTGGCCGAAATGCTCCTGAGCGAAGTCGAGAGGCTGTCTGCTTTGTATCGGATGAAGGGTGGCGAACTCACCCGCTTCAATCCATTCAAGCCGCCTTGGGAAGAACCAGAGTCACCGACGCCGAATCCCACACCACAAGATTCGAATACGACGAAATGAACCGCCGCACCGCCGTCATCGACGCCACCGGCTACCGCACCGAAACCAAATACAGCCTGCGCGGCGACGTGGTGGCGGTGTCCCGTCCGCCTGTCCCGTCCACGTGTCCGCAAAGCGTTTCCGGCTCCCGGTACACCGGGTTTTCTTGCTGTTTAACCGCCCGGTAATTTCCGTGTTATCTCCGCTTCATCGAAGCCGCTTCGTCCTTTCTTATTTCCGTCATCCCGGCATTAACTCGAAGCCGTTTTCGTTATCCGCGTACCGCGTAAGCGCGCCTCACCCCGGACAGTCGATTTTTGTCCGTCCGTTGCTTCCGCATCCCCTGCTGCGCATCGCCTCATCGTCGCAAATAGTAGCCCTGCAAAAGACCGTCCCACGCCTCGAACCAGGTTTCACTTTTGTGTTTGACGGCGAAAGGATTTACCCCCGCCCACGCTTCCGCAGGTGTTGCACCGCCAAGATGCTGATGCGCTCGAACGTGGTTGTACCAGAACTGGAATTCTCCGAGTGACCCCTGCAACGCCTCGAACCCAACCACCTCCCACTGATCGAGCTTCCGCTTCAACGTCCCGAACAAGCGTTCGATGCGTCCGTTCTGCCACGGACAACCCGGATCGCTGCGCTGATGGCGAATCCCGGCAAGCGCGAGCACGAAGCGAAACACGCGGCTGGTGAAACACGCTTCGTTATCCGTTCGCAGCGCACGCGGTTTGCCGTATTGCCCGATTGCCAGAAACAGGTGCCCGAGCAAAGTCCACGAACCTTTGTCCGGCAACGCCGCCAGTGTGAGCAAGCCACGGCTACCGTGGTCGAGCAAACCCAGAATCATGTGCAGGTTTCCCGCCGCATCCGTCTTGCCCGTCATGTCCATCGCCCACACGAGATTGCGCGGCAGGGCAGGCGGCACGCGATGCTTGATCCTGCGTCGTTCCACTTCGATCTCGTAACGGTGCTTGCGAACGGTGTCCGCCACGAACGATTTACCCACTGTCGCCCGCCTCTTGAAATCGGCATGGCACGCGAAACGACGGTTGAAGCTGTCCGCGATCATGCGACATCCCGCGTCCGGCATCAGCGCCTTCAATCGAACGATTTCCCGCACGACCCAGGACGGCTTGGCCTGCGTCCGGCAGTGGGCAATTGGGGGCGAACGGCGGCGACCGCTTCGCCGATTCTTCGCGCCCCGCGCGAACCACGCGCTGGCACGAATCCAGAGCCACGCCAACAGCATCAACATCGCATCGACCCGCCGCAAAATTCCGCAGCCTGCCAGCCCCGCATGACAAGCGCTGTCATATGCGTCCGTTATTCTGCCCGCTTGTCTTCTCTCTTCTCCAGACCGCCATCGATGTTTCGCACCGCCATCAACTGGCTGATACTGCTGCTTCTGTTCACCAGCGCCGTTCCCGCCCTGGCCGGCGGCTATGTCGATGGCGCCACCGTCCTCAACCCCGCCCAGTCCATCAACACCGGCGGCGTGTCCGTGCTGCCCACCTTCAACAACGACCAGTTCAACGACCAGGTTCTAGTTGGCGCGGTGCACAACGACCCGGTACGCACGCCGTCCACCGCCGACCCCATCTCGACCGTGTCCGGCAACAACTACCACGACGAAACCGACTTCGTCATTCGCGGCCGCAATGGCTTGAACCTCGTCTTCACCCGCACCTACAACAGCGCGCCGAGCAGTACCTCTGTGGACCGCGGCCTGGGCTACGGCTGGACCCATTCCTATCTGATGCAGCTCAAGTCCAACGACTTCGGCGACTGCCCCAACTGCACCTCGGCGCAGAAGCCCGAGAACGCCAACAGCAAAACCAGCTCCGTCACCTACACCGACGAGCGCGGTGGCGAGCAGGCCTACCTGGTCGACGAAACCAGCTATGCCGTCACCGCGCCCAAGGGCGTCTACGACACCCTGACGCTCGACAGCCCGGCTGCGGGGCAGCACACTTTGGTCTTCCGCAACGGCGTGAAGTACATCTTCGAAGTGCCAAGCGGCAGCCTCAAGACCACGCCCAACCTCGTCGCCCGCCTCAAATACATCGACAACGCCTGGGGTGACCGCCTGACGCTCGCCTACGATACCAACGGCCGTCTGTCCACCCTCACCGACAACCTCGGCATCGCCACCCGCACCGGCCTCACCTTCACTTACGACACCAACGGCCGCCTCAAGGATGTGTCCGACTGGACGGCGCGCAAGTGGAGCTTCGTCTACGATGCCACCGGCAACCTGCAAACCCGCACCAACCCGCTCGCCGAGGCACTGACCTACGCCTACGACGCCCCCCGGCACCTGCTCACGGAAGTCGTCCAGCCTCTTGCCCGCGACGGCCAGCCGGTGAAGACCGTCTTCAAGTACTACCAGAACGGCCGCGCCTTCCAGCAGACCAACAGTCTCAATCAGGGCGACACCCTCGACTACGATCTCTACCGCAAGTCCACCCGCGTCACCGACGCACGGAACGGGATCAGGGAGTACTTCTACGACGACAACGGCCGCATGACCCAGCTCAGGGAGCCCGACGGCGGCGTGCTGCTGTTCGAGAACCAGGGGGACGCCATCCGCAGCAAGAAATACGACGCGCTGGGCTACGCCACCACCTACAGCTACCGCGCCGACAAGGCCTTCACCGGCGCCTCTGACGCCAGCGGCAACGTCACCCGCGAGCAGGATGCTTTGAGCCGTACCGTTGACTACACCTACGGCCCGCTCGACCAAGTCGCCACCGTCAAGGACAAGCGCGGCGCCGTCACCACCACGACCTATGCCGCCAGCACGTCCGGCTGCGACTACACGAACCGCCCGAAGGAAACCCGTATCAGCGCCTTGTCGGGCAGCGCCAACGTGCTCTTGGCCAGCCAGTGCTGGAACAGCGACGCCACCCTGAATTACAGCCGCCAGTATCTCGACGCCACCCGCTACCGTGAAACCCGCCTGACCTATGTAACCGGCAGCGGCGGCCTCAACGTATCCCAGCAACAGATCGTCGGCATGCCGTCCGGGACAAGCGTCACCCAGACCTTCACCTACGACAGCCTTGGCCGCAAAAAGACCGAGACCCTCAAGCGCCGCACCAGCCCCACTGACGCCACGCTGATCGACCTCACCACCAGCTACGACTACGACGTTCTGGATCGCGTGACCAAGATGACCGACAGCCTCGGCAACGAAGTCGTCAACAACTTCGACGCCAACGGCCAGCTCTGGAAAGTGACGCATCGCTATAAAAAGCCCGACGCCACCTTCGACGTGCGCGACATCGTCACCCGCACGTTCGACGCCGCCGACCGGGTCAAGACTGAGACCGATGCCGAAGGCAGCGTCACAACCTATATCTACGACGAAGCCGGCAACGTCATCGCCGTCACAGACGCCGAGAACCACATCACAAGATTCGAATACGACCCCATGAACCGCAGGACGGCCGTGGTCGACGCCACCGGCTACCGCACCGAAACGAAATATAGCCTGCGTGGCGACGTGGTGGCGCTGACCAACGCCAACGACGAAACTGTCAAGTTCGAGGTTGATGCCCTGGGCCGCAAGACCGCAGCCATCGATCCGCTGGGATTCCGCAGCGAATTCATCTACGACGAGAACGGCAACCTCACCTGCACCCTCGACGCCAACGCCCAGGCGGGCTTGCAGCCGAAGAACAGCCAGACCCCGGCCTGCAGCGAAACCCGGCAATACGACGAACTCAACCGGTTGACGAAGATCATCGACGCCGACAACGGCGAGACCGTCTTCACCTACGACCTCGCGGGCAACCGCCTGACCGTCAAGGACGCCGAGAACAAGACCTGGTCCTTCGCCTACGACGACCTTGGACGGCTGACCAGCGAGACCGACCACAGCGCCAAGACCATCGCCTACAAACCCGACGAAGCCGGCAATGTCTACGAGAAAACCAACCGCCTGAACGAGGTGACCCGCCTCACCTACGACAAAGCCAACCGCCCGACCCGCGCCGATTACCTCAAGGACAACAGCGCCGAGACCTTCGGCTACGA
>NZ_AQWL01000027.1 GCF_000376425.1 Thiobacillus denitrificans DSM 12475
GAAAGTCAATGAAATCAACGGTCTACCCAGACCACCCCCGCGCCAGTGCTAGCTTTGCGTACCGTCACTTATTGCACTGAAAACGAGGAGACCCCTGCGAGCAATGGACATCTACATCACGCGTGGTTGCTTTCGTAGCAAACGCGAGATGGGATGGTCAGGCGACATCAACCGCGCAGCGTTGATGCGTGAGGTCGAGGCGTTCATCCAGCAGCAAGGGTTCACCGAGTACGTGCCACTAACCAACTATGTGATACCCACGCCTCTTCCTTTCTACAAGTCTGCGGCAGAGCTTCGGGCGAACCAAGTCAGGGGCTTGCTGCTTACCCGGGAGATGGAAGAGCGCAGGCGTGAGCACTACGAGAAGAAGGAAGTCCGGAAGGCGCGCGACAAGGCACGGGCCCAGGCGAAGCGAGAACACAAGAAGAACTTTGTGGGTCCTTTGCAACCGTGGCAGCTTGCCAAGCCCAACAAAGTGAATTACCCGCCCGACGCAACTAAGGGCGAGATATTCGTCATCAACATGGGGTTAGTTGGCAGGGCTTTGCGACAAGAGAGGGAGGAGAAGGAGCAGGCAGCGAGAGAAAAGGCCGCCCGAGGCGACCAACAGGGAAGCGGGTAAGCGACCTCACCAGCAGCCCATGGCTTGTCTTTCATGCGGTCAAGTACGCAGCGTCGCATTGACCCCGATCGTCAAGCCATGGGACTGCCAGACGTCACCATGGGGCTGTAAGTTGGGCGCGTAGCTGCGCGGATCGGCGAACGCGCATGAAGTAAATATTGCGAGGAAGGGACTACGAACGCAGACTGGACTTTGGCCGGTTGAGCCAAACAGAAGGAGATCAGCATGAAGCTGACGGATCAAGAACTGCGCAAGCTGCGCAACGCATACAACGTACAGAAGAAGACCCAGGCCCGCCGCAAGCCGGATCGCAACGGGCATCGCATACAAGTCACGATGACGTTCGAGGAGTGGCTGCAGGTCTGGACCGACAGCGGCAAACTGCACTTGCGCGGAAACGGGCGTGGCAAATTCTGCATGGCCCGAAAGGACGACTTGGGCGACTACGCGGTCGGCAACGTCGAAATCAAGCCGTGCGAGGAAAACAGCCGCGAAGCCAAGTTGGGGCGGTCACACTCCGCTTGCACTCGGGACAAGATGAGCGCAACGCGAGCGGGAGTGTCAAAGTCCCAATCGCACAAGGACAGCATCGCCGACGGACTCCTAGCATTGCCGACAGTCCGCTGCCCGCACTGCTCCACGTCTGGTCGGCAGGGCGGGGCGATGCAGCGGCACCACTTCGAGCGGTGCCGTTCTCGTCAATAGCCGAAGATGACTGTTTGCCCGCGACGACCTTGTACGGACGGAATCAAACTCTCCGGAACCTACTTCTTTATCGGGGCGAGAATGGAACGACCCTTGCCCTCCTCAGCCACGATGAACTCCAGGAACCGCAGGCGGTCTGTAGTGCTTGGATTCCAGTGGGAATGGATCGTGCCGGCGGGAACAAACAAACTTTCTCCAGCATGCAGAGTTACTGGCGGCTTCCCCTCTTCCTGCCAAATACCTGTCCCTGACACGACATGGAATGTTATCGCCGCCGGATGGAGATGTCGCGGGTTGATCCCACCCGGAGCATATTCCGCCTCGTAGACTGCGACCTCCAAATTCTCTGTGCGGGGTACTAGAGTCTTCAGCAGCGGAGCGTGCGGAATCGCGCCACGCTTTTCTTGGCTTATAGCCGGACCTACCTGAAGCATGCAAAGGACTCCTAGCGCCGCGGCGCCAATTTTGAGATTCGTTATCTTCATCATTTAATGTTTTCCCGGACCGTGCTCGGTAGAGTGTTGAACGCGATTGGCGTTGATCGTTTGTACTGCCAGTCTCAATGAATTACGTTGAACGTCTCCTGGTGATATCCACATTTGTCAGACCGTCAGCCAATTTCAGCAGTTGGGTTCGGGTGTTCTTCGGGCCGTACTGCTGGAGTCGTGTGTTGGCCCTCGCGGCACCCGTCCCCACCAGCAAGGCAACGGTGGCTTGGGACCAAGATCCATCTGACGCACAGAAAATCTCGTCCTTGCCGAATAGTATGAGGCGGATAAACTAGCGGAGCAAACGCGAATTTCTCGCGGTTAACCAAACTTTAACTTGGGGTACTGATGTCTCGCCAGATGCCCTCCTTGAACGGCTTGCGAGCCTTCGAAGCGGCTGGACGACATGGCAGCTTCAAGGCAGCAGCGGAGGAGTTGAATGTCACTCAAGCGGCGGTGAGCCAGATGGTGCGGCTGCTGGAAAGACACCTCGGGTTCGCGCTGTTTCACCGTCATGCCAATAGGCTCGAGCTCACGGATCAGGGGCGGTCGTTCCAGCCCGGCCTGACCGAAGCCTTCGATGCGATCGCCCGGCTCTCTGAGCAGGTGGCCTCGATGCAGGCCGGTCCGGTGCTCACCATTGGAGTCGCGCCGACGCTTGCTTTGCACTGGCTGATTCCGCGCTTGACAAGCTTTAATCGCAACCATCCCAACATTGAGGTCCGCGTCGCGACCGGCGGTGCAATGCTTCCGCTGCGTGATGATTGGACATGTGCTGTTAGTCGCGGCCAAGGTAGTTGGCCTGGCTATGTTGCCGAAGAGCTATTCCCCTCGACGTTGGTACCAGTCTGCACGCCCTCAATTGCAGCAGGCTTGCTCCGCCCCCGCGATCTCCACACGGCGACCCTGATCGTCGCGCCTCACTTGCGCGAGCAATGGTCTTGGTGGTTCGAAGCGGCAGGCCTGAGCGCACCGATTCAGCCGGCTAATGAGGTTTCGTTCGAAAGCTCTATGATGGCAATTCAGGCTGCCCTCGATGGTGTAGGAGTCGCGGTCGCGCAACTCCCATATGTCAGTGAGGCGCTGGCAGCGGGCCGTCTTGTCACCCCATTTCGGATCGTTGATCGGAAATACGAAGGCTGGTATCTGGCTTATAGGCTGATACGCGAGAAGGACCCGGGTCTATCGGCCTTCCGCAACTGGCTGCATGGCGAAGCTGTGTTGCAACGCGAACTACATAAGAGGCTAGGCGCTGCTTTGTGCGGAGTGACCTGTTGAACCTCGGCCAACCAGCGAGTCGAGCCCTACAGCTGGCCAGGCATCGGTCGCGGCCATGACCACGAACTTGTCGAAAGAGCAGGGCATACGCACGCTGCTGCACACCATCAGCACGCTGCGCGACAGGCTGGCCCAAGCCGCTTGGGCTGACGCTTCCACTGATTGCTGACTTACGAGATGTACTGCAGCGCCGCAGCAACGGACTCGACGAGATCGTTGTACCGGATGGTCGTGGTCATGGTGGGTTTTTTTTAGAGAAGGACAAACCCCGCAATTATCGCCGCCTGCCTTGCATCACGCTGATGCGGGGCTGTGCCCGTTGTGCCGATCTCCAAATGACAGGTCGCCGCCAGTCATTGGAGGTGGAAACGTGCGAGAGCCCCACTGTGAGGCCGGATACGTGCCAGCGGCACTACCAAACCGTCAAATCGCCGGCCCCTTCACTTGATCCACTTGCGCTGCGCGCGTGGTTCTACCGTGATCTCCACCGATTGATGCAGGGCGGGTTTGCCGCTGTCCTTGTCGGTTTCAATGACATCTTCCAGGTCGATGTCCTTCACGTCCGAATGGGTGTCGTCTTCCAATTCGTCTAGGATCGCACCAACCTTGCGTTCTGCCTCGTCGATCTCGGATTGGGGAAGGGGGGTGATGCGCATGGGACCTCCAGCAGTTGATGGAGCCCAATGTTGAGGGAGCGCCAGTGCCTGGCGTGTCAGCCGTTGCTGCAATCGCTGTAGTCCTGGCCGCTGGGGCCAGTCTTGCCACGCTGCGTGCGTTCTACAAGTCGCCCAGGCTACCGATCACCGAAGGTGCGAAGTCTGCTGACCCATCGGGTTTGTCGCCCTGTGCCCACGACAGCAAGGTGTCTGGCGGCATGGGGCGGGCGTAGAAAAAGCCCTGTAATTCGTCGCAGCGCATGGCCAGCAGAATGTCGCGCTGGCCGCTGGTTTCCACGCCTTCTGGGGGTCTCCTCGTTTTCAGTGCAATAAGTGACGGTACGAAAAGCTAGCACTGGCGCGGAGGTGGTGTTGGTAGATCGTTGATTTCATTGACTTTCCTGTTCACTTTCAAATCTGCGATTCGTGGCGTCAAACCGTGGTCGGTTTCATCCATTGGTGCCAGTTATCGATGCATTTGGCCGCGAAGGCAGGATTTGGTCAGCATAGCGGTCAACCGGGAAGCGAAACACACCCCGCAAGTTGATGCTCTCCAGCCTGGTGGGCGCAATCTTCC
>NZ_AQWL01000028.1 GCF_000376425.1 Thiobacillus denitrificans DSM 12475
CGTACCGTCACTTATTGCACTGAAAACGAGGAGACCCCACGATGCGCGAAAAGCATACGAGGGGCAGCGCACTGTAATAAAGCCGCCCGCAGAATATCCAGAAAAGGGAATAATTTACGGGGTTGAAATTCTTTGGCCGGTCTTGTTGCTACAGGTCAGAATGCTTCGCCAGTCGCTTGCTTACATACCTTCGACGGCGAGGCTTCAAGCGATGGCGTACAGCCTTGAAGCGGTTATTGAAGAAGGCATTGAGGCAGATTTACCGAATCAAGCCAGAGAATTACTCGCAGCCTATGAGCGTATTGATTCATCACACCCATGGGCGGAAGACAAGATTAACGGCCGCGGTGCTTATTTCTGCTTGCTAACCAAGTTACAACGCAACGAGCGTCTTCTGAACCTCTTGGCCAGCCTTGATCCACTCTATCCATCCATTTATGAACTTCGCTTTGCGAACGGGGAACGCGGCCTGTTGTCCCCAACGGAACTCGATTGTCTTGACGATGCTGATTGGATTGATCCGAAATGGTGAACGGCATTGTTTGCGGCAACGCCGGAGAAGATCAGGCGGCTTCGAGCACTCGCATTTCGATGTGAAGCCCGGCAGCCGTCGCCATATTCACCAGTGCATCGAGGCCGAACAGGTTGATCTTCCCACGCATCAGGTCAGAGACACGCGGCTGAGTCACCCCAAAGAGTTCGGCGGCTTGCGCCTGGCTCATCTTGGTGCGAGTAATGTGGTTTTTCAGCGCCGTCAGCAGGACGGAACGCAGTTTCATGTTTTCCGCTTCTTCCGGGGTGTCCTCGATGGCATCCCAGACGCTGGTAAATCGTTGGTTGCTCATTGGCCTAGCTCCTTCAATAAGTCACGATAACGCTTGGCAGCCAAGTCCAGATCAACCTTGCTGGTCTTCTCTGTCTTCTTCTTGAAACAGTGAAGCACGTAGACGGCATCAGCGAACTTGGCAACGTAAATAACCCGAAACGCCCCGGCAGCATCCCGAATCCGAATCTCCTTCACGCCTTGGCCCACGGTGTTCATGGGCTTCCAGTCGTCCGGTTCCTGGCCGTTCTGCACCTGGTCGAGCTGATGACCTGCCTCGCGCCTGGCCGAAAGCGGAAAGGCGCGAAGGTCATCAAGGGCGTTGCCCCGGAACTCGACGGGCTTGGAATCGGTCATGCTGCAATTATACAAAATTTTGTATTGTTCGGCAAGTCCACCAGGAAGCAACGGAACAGCCAACCAGCTTAGCGTGCTTTATTTTCCGTTTTCTGAGACGACCCCCGAAATAATTGCGTTTTAGCATAGCGTAATAAGAATAATAGTAGTATAATTATTATTATTACTACTTAACCAAAAAGGAGTCAGCAAAATGGCCTTATCCCAAGACATCAAAGAGCGCATCTTTGCCGCCGCCGACGCCCTGCACGCGGCCAGCGCAAGCGGCGAGTTTCCGAGCGTGGAAGCCGTGCGCCAGGAGAGCCGCGCCGGCATGAATAACGTAGTGGAGGCCATGAAGGAATGGCGGCAGAACCAGCGCAAGCAGGTTCAGGCCGTGCGCGAGCCGTTGCCGGTAGAACTGCATAGCGTGGTACAGAGCATGGGCCAAAGTCTTTGGGAGACGGCGCAGCAACTGGCGAACGAATCGCTAGACGCTGCCAAGGTTGCCTTTGAAACCGAGAAAAACGACCTGATCCAGCTATCGGCCGAACAGTCCGAGTCCTACGAGAAGCAAGCCGCCGAACTGGAAGCCGCCCAGGCGCGCATTGCGGATCTGGAACGCCAAGCCACGGCCGCAGCCACCGCCGCCCAGGTAACGGCCCAGGAACTGGACGAGACAAGACGCACCCGGCTCGCTGCCGAGCAGGATGCGACTCTTACCAAACAGCGGGCCGAGGAAATCGAACGTCGCGCAGCAGAGCTGCGCACCGAACGCGACAAGGCCCGCACAGAAGCAGCCACAGCCCGAGAGGAAGCCGCAGCCCTGCGCGGCGAGCTGGAGGCTACCAAGACCCAAAACGCCGGTCTGCTGGCCGCGTTGAAGCCCTCCCCCGCCACCAAGGGATCGCCCCAGAAAAAATAAAGCACGTTAAGGCGGTTAGGTGCGCCTCGGCGCATCAACCATGCCGGATGAATCTGAGCGCTTTAATTCCCGTCGGTGAGGGCGTACCACCAGCCGCTCGAAAAAAACGCAGTAGAACAGCCATACGCAGCGCCTAGCCGTGAATTTGACGGCCACCCACCCCCCTTCTGCAAGCTGCGCCGAAGGCGCGGGAGGGGGGAGCCGCGAAAGCGGGGGGAGGGCTTGCCCTCCCCCAAGGGGGGCGACGGCGCGACCGAAGCGTAGCGTAGGGAGGATGGGGGGACGGCACGTCCCCGCGCCGTGGTGATGCGCCGAGATTGTGGGCTTTGAAGTGCGGCCTGTGCGCGCATGGGTTTATTGATTTATCAGCCCGTTAGGGCTTCATTATTGAGCGGGCAACGCCCGCGATAGGCCGGCGCTTGCGCCGGGGCGGAGGACGAAGCCCGGAGGGTAGGTGGGTTTTTGTTTGCCATGCGCGCGTTGTCGGCGTTTCTGGAACTCGCGTCGATACTGGCGTCCAGAAGATATAGCATCCGCGTTCTCCGGAGTGGATCATCCGCGATCTCCGGTTGCCGGGGAGAGGAAGTTGAAGGCGTGTATCCCCCGACAATACCCAGTGGTGGTGGTGGTGAGACAGGGAGGATCGAACTCCCGACCTTCTGATTGCGAACCAGACGCTCTCCCAGCTGAGCTGCACTCCCATCGCAGGCACAGTTTCCCCTACATGCCTCTGTCAGCGAAACACTGCAACGCTCTGCGCATGCATCAGGTTGTCCATGTCGGTCACTCGTGCAAGCGGAGCGGCGCATGCTCCGATTAGAAAGAGATTAAAGACGCGAGTTCAAATTCGAAGTGCAACTCTGATTAACAGGTTGGGTGGGCAAGATGTGAGAGCATCCGAGCCCCTCGACCGCCAAGTCAAAGTTG
>NZ_AQWL01000029.1 GCF_000376425.1 Thiobacillus denitrificans DSM 12475
GCGCACCGGCAGGCGGGGGAAAACGTGGTCGCTCAGGTGTGCCGCCGTCTCCACCATCCGCCGCGTGGTGCACGAGGGGCAGACTCCCCGGCCTTACGCGTTTCTCCTGTACCTGGCCCTTGGAGCCGATCACGCGGCCCGTTTGCGCATTGATTTTCAGCTTGTAGACGCGGCCGTTGGCCGGCAGCAACTTGAGCTCGTAGAGCCAGAGGCCGTCCTCGCGCTCCAGCTCGGTCTTCACCACCCGGCCGGCGTAGCGCTGCTCGACCTGGTCGAGTATCTCGGCCAGCGGCTTGATCTGCCCGGCGGCCATCGCGGCACGGGCGCGGTCGTGCTCCTCGCGCTCGTCGTCATGGTTGCCGGCGTACAGGCCGCCGGCGGCCAGCGCGATCACCACGCCCAGCAGGAGAATCCGGATTGTCTTCATTGAATGCACCCATGCGGCTATCGAAGAATGAATGTAAAAGTATCGGCGCATCGGCAATCAGGCGCCAGTCCCGCTGCAAGCATGGCAACGCCAACATGAACCGTAGCTGAACGGGGCGATCAGCGCCGGTTCAGCGGCGCCTGGCTAGCATCCGGTCATGGCTTGCGCATCCGTCGCCGGCCGCCATCCGGAGAAAGCAATGCACAAAACCCTGTTACTGATCGCGCTGACGTTCGGCAGCGCCGCCTGGGCCGCCAGCCCGCAAGACCTGCTGCAACAGTATGAAGCATCTTCCGGCAAAGCCTCGGCGCAGCGCGGCCAGCAGCTGTTCGTCAACAAGCACGGGCGCGAATGGAGCTGCGCCAGCTGCCACGGCAGCACCCCGAACAAAAGCACCCAGCACATCGTCACCGGCAAGACCATCCTGCCGCTGGCGCCGGCCGCCAACGAGCAGCGCTTCACCGACGCCGCCAAATCCGAAAAATGGTTCAAGCGCAACTGCAACGACGTGATGGGCCGGGAATGCACCTCGCAGGAAAAGGTCGACATCATCTCCTGGCTGCTGACCATCAGATAAACCCCATACAAGGACGCCATCATGCACAACATCACCCGCCTGCTCCTTTCCGGCTGCTGCGCCGCGCTGCTCTCGGCGCCGGCGCTGGCCGACAACATCGGCATGCCCGGCAACATGCCGAAATCGTATGCAGCCGAATGCGCTAGCTGCCACATCCCGTATGCGCCCGGCCTGCTGCCGTCGAAATCCTGGCTCGGCATCATGCACTCGCTGGACAAGCATTACGGCACCGACGCCAGCCTCGACCCGAAATCGGTGGCCGAAATCTCGGCCTGGCTGAACCAGCATGCGGCCGGCTCGCGCAAGTTCGCCGAGCCCTCGCCCGACAACCGCATCACCAGCAGCGCCTGGTTCGCCCGCAAGCACCGCGAAGTCGGCAAGGAGGTCTGGCTGCGCGCATCGGTCAAGAGCCGCGCCAACTGCGCCGCCTGCCACCGCCAAACCGACAAGGGCGACTTCGATGAAGACAATGTAAGGATTCCGAAATGAAACCGCAACGCTCCGGCACGACCCGGCATCAGGACGTTGAAACCCTGCCGCAAAAAACTGCGCTGGTGTGGGACCTGCCGGTCCGGCTCTTCCACTGGTCGCTCGCGCTGTCCTTCCTGGGCGCCTGGCTGACTTCGGAAAGCGAACGCTGGCAGCTCTGGCACATCAGCTTCGGCTATTCGATGGCGCTGCTGATCGGATTGCGCCTGGTCTGGGGCCTGACCGGCACCCACTACGCCCGCTTCAGCGAATTCATCCGCGGCCCCGGCGCGGTAGCCGCCTACCTGCGCTCCTGGCTGCAACTGCGCCCGCGCCACTACGTCGGCCACAATCCGGCCGGCGCGCTGGCGATCGTCGCGATCCTGGGCACGGCCCTGCTGCTGGTGGCTAGCGGCCACGCCAGCTACGCCGAGCTCGGCGGCGACTGGCTGTCCGAAGTCCACGAAGCACTGGCAAACGTGCTGATGGCACTCGTCGTGCTGCACATCGCGGCCGTGTTCCTGACCTCGCTGCTGCACCGCGAAAACCTGGTGCGCGCCATGCTGACCGGCAAGAA
>NZ_AQWL01000030.1 GCF_000376425.1 Thiobacillus denitrificans DSM 12475
CATCAGCTGCTGCCGGGCCGCTTACAGCCTACCTCTTAACGAAAACCACCCCGGCTACTTTCCATAATCAACGACTTTGCATAATCGGCCTAAGCTGCCGGTCCGGCTGACCGTTCCATATGTCAGGTCTTCGGCCCTAAGCAGTCAGCGCCGTTCAACGTGTGATATGTGGGGCAGCCAAGAGCTATCGCTCTTGGCTGCCTCTCTCGATGGAAGGGTTGGCCGTCGCTGTGCGAGGTGGCAAGTGAAGACTAAGCATTGCCCTTCAGCACGGGGAACGCGAGTATGGGCTTGTTTCGGTATGACGTTCGCGCCCGAATGACGGGCTTACCTTCCGTGGCGAGGCCCTCCAAACGGCGCATTTCAAGCCGAGCACTCCACATCTCACCAGGGCCGAGAAGGGCCGGCAAGGGATTGCTGCCTGAGTGCACCATGAATGCGATGCTGGAGCAGCTCATTTGGTTGCCGCTAGCGTTCGGTTCGTGGGCAGCCTCTACGTCTATTAGCGTGGTTGGCTGATCCCCGGTGTTGAGAATCTCGATATGACAGTACTCCGCAAGAGTCGAGACCAGTGCGCCTCCTTCGAGCGACGTACTCTCAATTACGCGACCGTCTGCGTAGGAGATGTTGCACTTCGTGTTGATGCGCAGGCGCGGGCCACTGCGCACCCATTTGATGATGTCCCAGGCAAAGACTGCAGTAGCGACTGCGGCGGCATACCAAGCAGCGATGTCGGTGATGGTCATGTGTGACGGCTAACGTTAAAGCTCTGTGGCCGCCGTAGACGGTCCGCTGGAGCGACCAGTTAGAGCCTTGTCCATCAGGCGGTCCAAGTTTCATCTGCCACGATTTTTCCTGAGGCATTGATCTGCTTGAGTGAAAGAGTTCGCCGAAAGCCTTTAACAGAGGTGTGATCTGTAGCTTTCACTTTGCCCACGACCGCTCCGTTCGCGTCAATGACGGAGCAATCATAGACGTCTGTCTCTTGCATAAATCCCTCGCAGCGAGAGTCGTCCACCCACAACGATTCCCCCGAATTAAGAACTACTTTGTCGCGCCAATCTGGCATTTTCTTACCTCGTATGACTAGGGGATTCGGCCTCAATAAGGCCGCGTCACTTCTATCTCCGCGCCTGCAGAATGACTTGGCGGTGCTGCATGTTCTTAGAGGCCACATCCAAGTACTTTCGATCTAGCTCCTCCCGAATGACCTGGAGGAGATTGAAGTTTTCCGCCAGTCGTGTTCTGACCCGCTCAACTTCCTCGACCGGAGCATCCGACAAGGACTTCGCTCCTCCGCTAAATAGCTGCGCATCCTCCACGAAGAAGCGCGCTTTCTTGATGAGGTTCTCGGTTGACTCCCGGAGTTGCCGCAATCCTGAGTGATCGCTTGAGCCAGAAAAGACCTCGGCAGATCGGTACTCAAGAAGCAACTCCTGACCTCTCGACGACACCCCCAATACGACTGCCTGTATTGATGCGGCTGCGGTAGACACCTCACGAAGGAGTACCCTGCGCTCAGCCTCTTCCGCTTGGCGGGTCGCATCGCGCGCAGTTGCCGCGGATCGAAACGCAGCTACCGCAGCAAATGCTCCACCGATGGCGCTTATAACCGCGGCGACGGCGGTGGCAATTTCATAGGGAGATGGGCTAGACACGGGGTGTGGTGTGACGCCTATACGCATGTGTTTCAGGCGACGAAATCGGTGACAAGTCCATTTGGCGAACTCTAGCAGGAATTACCGGAGGCTGGGCAGAGCCCGTCCTTCGGTTGCGACCCCGCCATATCGAATGACCGATTCAGGATGGCAAACTGAAATTCTGCATCACGGTTACTTGAACGGCCGTTCAGAAGTGGCGGATTCAACCGGTGGATGCAACACACTAGAGACTGCGTAAGCAGAAGGAGTGTTGCAGATGAAACGAAGACCTCGGATCTATTACACGGAA
>NZ_AQWL01000031.1 GCF_000376425.1 Thiobacillus denitrificans DSM 12475
AGCGGCTGTCCCAGCCGTCGGCCACGACTACTGATCAGGAAAGGCATGTCGGCACTTGTGGCAACATGCTGCGAACGCTGCCGCCGGTAGCGCAGCAGTGCGGCGACGGTACTTGGGTGTATGGGCAGTTGGCGCGACTTGGCGAATTTGGTTTGCCGGATGATCAGCATCCCGTGCTTGAGATCGACATCGGCATTGCGCAGATGAATGGCCTCCGAGACCCGCAGGCCAGTCGAAGCCATCAGGCCGAACAGGGTTTCGTAGGTAGCCGGGCGGATGTTCCCCTGCGGTCCAATCCGACGGGCCGCTGCCAGCAATTCGACGATTTCGTCCTCATGGAAGATGTGCGGGGCGACACGTCCCGGCTCCGGACCAAAGGTCGATTCCTCCGGCACTTCGGTATCCGGTTCGAACTGCTTCAGGTAGCGGGCGAAATGGCGAACCTTCGCCAGACGGACGGCCCAGGTTGATGGGGTTTCGCGATGCCACCTGTCCTGGCGCGCCCAATCCACCATCAACTCAGCCGTCAGTGGCCCACGGTGATGCCGGTCGGCAACATAACGGGCGAATCCGGCCAGAAGCGTATCCCGCGAGCGCAGCTGGAAACCGAGGCGACGCCGCTCGGCAAGGTAGTCGTCGATTCTCTGCTGCAAGCCGATGCGCGTGCTCATGATGCGCTCCCTGGCCACGGCAGGGCAACGGCCGACAGCTTCGGCGTGTCGAGCTTGGCGTAGATCAGGGTAGTGTTCAGAGAACGGTGGCGCAGCACATCGGCCACCTCTTTGAGCGAACTGCCGTTCTCGACCAATCGGCACGCCAGCGTGTGACGTAGCGCATGCGAACGGGAATGCGTCAGGCCGATGCGTCGATATGCCCTACGTATCACACCCCGGATGGCGTTGGCGGTGATTGGTTGGTCGTGTGGTGCAAGGTGTCGAACGAAGATGGTTGGATTGTTGGTGGCGGGGCGCTCATGTTGCAGGTAGTCGGCCAGCGCCTGCCCAGTCGCCATCGGCAATGGCAAGATGTCCTGTCGCATCGACTTCGTGCTCCTCAGCGTCACCGTGCCGGCGCGCCAGTCGATGTCGCCAATCTTCAGATTGGCGATCTCGCACGACCGCAGCCCCATGTCCAATGCGCAACGCACAATGGCGTAGCCACGCTTCGGCCAACGTCTGGCGTCGGCAAAGGAGTTCAGTAGGCGCTCGATTTCATCCGGCGTGAACGCACGTGGCAAGGTCGCCAACTTCCAGTGGACGGGTGACGTAATGACTGCGGTCAGCGCTCCGACCTGATCGCCGCAGGTGGTCCGGTAGCGGAAGTAACTGCGCAGTGCCGATGCGAGTTGCGATGCGTTGGACGGGGTTCGGCGCGCATCAAGTTGGCTGGCAAGGAAACCACGCACGTCGTCGGGGCGCAGCTCGGCAATATTGACAGGGCACCCTGTGTATTTCTGATGCAGGAAACGATCCACGATACGAACCCGATGGCGGCGCGTCTCCGCCGCCAGCCCTCGCACATCGCGCAGGTGTGTGTCGTAGTGGCGGAGTTCCTCGGCAATGTGGTCCGTGGATGCAGTAGGTGGCCGCGCACTTGGCGCGGCCCGATGTAGTGTGGTGTGGTTCATAACGGTCTCCTGAAGTGGAGTCACCACTTCATACGACCGCTGGAATTATGTATAGCTTGCGGCGGCATCAGCTGCTGCCGGGCCGCTTACA
Source organism: Thiobacillus denitrificans DSM 12475 (assembly GCF_000376425.1). Lineage (GTDB taxonomy): Bacteria > Pseudomonadota > Gammaproteobacteria > Burkholderiales > Thiobacillaceae > Thiobacillus > Thiobacillus denitrificans. Next base: position 1,719 of record NZ_AQWL01000031.1, read on the forward strand.
GCCTACCTCTTAACGAAAACCACCCCGGCTACTTTCCATAA
>NZ_AQWL01000032.1 GCF_000376425.1 Thiobacillus denitrificans DSM 12475
GTGGAAACAACAAGCTGGTTGGCCTGGCGCGCATTCTCGGCGTTCTGCCTGACGGTGCTGGTCAGCTCTTCCATCGAACTCGCCGTCTCTTCCAGACTCGATGCCTGTTCTTCGGTGCGCGACGAGAGATCGATGTTGCCGGCAGCGATCTGGCTCGACGCCGTCGCCACGGCATCGGTGCCAGTACGAACCTGAGAGACGACCGTCACCAGGCTGTCGCGCATGTCTCGCATATTGGCCAGCAGGCTGGTTTTATCGCCGGCTTTGATATTGACTTCCACGGCCAGGTTGCCAGCGGCGATTTCACGCGCCACGACGGAGGCATAGCCAGGTTCGCCACCCAGCTGGCGGGCGAGGGAGCGGGTCAGGAACCAGGCAATTGCGGCACCTGCGACAACGGCGACAGCGGCAATCACCAGCATCAGCAGGCTGGTGGTGGCCGCGAGATCCTGCACACGTTTGGCTGATTCATGCATCAAGCCCACTTGCAGTTTGACCAGATCCTCCAGAGGCTGTGCGAGTGCACTCTGGGCCTGGCGGCCCTCGCCGCTCAAAACCGTGCGCGCCCCTTCCATGTCACCGGCAAGGCCGGTTTCAATCGCCCGGTTCATGGCGGTGTTGTAGGCATTGCGGGCTGCGAGCGCGCTTTTGAGTATCCGGGCGCCCTCCTCCGTATTCATTGTTTCTTCCAGCTTTTTGAACATGGCGCCGGTTTCGGCGCGCAACTCGCCGATGTGTTTCTTTTCGGCCTGCTTCACGTCTTCGTCGTTGGCCAGGGCAATATCTCGCACGGCACGTGCCTGTAAATTCAGATTGGTCTGAATGGTACGGGTCCACACCACCTTGGCCATGCGATCATCGACCAGCTGTTTTGCTTCGCTGCTGGCCCGCTCCAGCTGGACACGAGCAATGATGGCGATGGCCAATCCCAGCAAGATGACCAGCGCAAAGCCCAGCCCCATGGCAGTGGCGACTTTCATGCGTGCGCCCTTGGTGTGGTTCATTTCTTTCTCCTTGATGTATAAAAATCAGTAGCTCACAGGCGGGCCGCCAGCGATGGCAGCGGAAGAGCCGCCACGAAGGCGAGCGGGGGTTTCTGGCTAAGTTTCATGATATTTGCTCCTGAAGGGCTGAATAATTACGGAAGGTCCCGGTTTCATAACTCTTCCCATTCGTCGTTGCCGCCGCCGGCAACGGCCAGCTTCTTCGGCCGGGCAAGAAGCGGCGTCGGTACCGGCTTGCCGGCCTTGCGGGCAGCCGGCTTCGCCGTCATCGCCTGCTTTAACACCGGAAGCTCGGACCGTACGCCGTCGTGCATGCCATCCTCCAGCTTGAACACGCTCACCGCCTCGGCCAGCCTGGCCGCCTGCTCCCGCAGACTCTCGGCCGCCGCCGCCGCCTGTTCCACCAGGGCGGCGTTCTGCTGCGTCATCTCGTCCATCTGACCGACAGCCTGGTTGACCTGCTCGATACCGGCGCTCTGCTCCTGGCTCGCCGCGGCAATCCCGCCCATGATGTCGGCCACCAGTTCAACCGAGGTCACGATGTCGTCCATCGCTTCCCCGGTCTCGTCGACCAGCCTGCTGCCTGCCTCGACCTGCTCCACCGAGTCCTGGATCAGGGTCTTGATCTCCTTGGCAGCGCCAGCGCTGCGCTGGGCGAGGTTCCTCACCTCAGAGGCGACGACGGCAAAGCCGCGCCCCTGCTCGCCCGCCCGCGCGGCTTCGACCGCCGCGTTCAAGGCAAGAATGTTGGT
>NZ_AQWL01000033.1 GCF_000376425.1 Thiobacillus denitrificans DSM 12475
CGGCGGCTGCGGCCGAGAGCCTGCAGGATCAGGCGGCCAAGCTTGCCGAGGCGGTGAGCGTGTTTAGGCTGGATGGTTCGAGTGGCCAGCGGGCGGCGCTGCCGGTGCTGCGTGAGGTCGTGACGCCCCTGCCGCAGTCGCGGCCGAGGGTGGCTCCGGCCGCGCGGCCGAAGAAGCTCGCGGCCGCCGGCGGCGGCAACGAGGAGTGGGAAGAGTTCTGAGCCATGTGCACAACGACGCGCTGCAACCAGCGTGGTTGCGGAAGTGCCGCGCTCACATGAGCCACTGCCGCGCAAGCGCATGCTGTTTGATGACCGGAATGATGCACATTTAGCGGTGACAAAAATGATGAACAATGGAAGGCGAGTAGATTTGGCATCGACGAATGTCGAATACGAGCTGCGCGAAGGCGAGTCGCTCGTTACCAAGACCGATCTCAAGGGGCGGATCGTTTATGTCAACTCCGCCTTCATGGAAGTGAGCGGCTTCAACGAAACCGAGCTTGTCGGCAGCACCTACAACATCGTGCGGCACCCGGAGATGCCGGCGGAATTGTTTGCCGACTTCTGGGCCACGCTGGGAGAGGGGCTTCCCTGGACCGGTCTGCTGAAAAACCGGCGCAAGAATGGCGATTACTACTGGGTGGTCGCGAATGTGACGCCGATCCGGAAAAACGGCGTCACCAACGGATATATGTCCGTATGCAACAAACCCACACGACAGCAGATCGTAGAAGCCGACCGTATTTATCGATCGATCAAAGAGGGGAAGGCGGGTGGATTGGTGATCGTGCGTGGCATCGCGACCAGTACCAGCCTGATCAGCAGACTGACTTCCATCAGAAGGATTCCCGTCAGCGTGCGAATCGCGATGACAACAGGCCTTGGCGCCGCGCTGATGTTTGCCCTGGGCATGCTCGGCTGGTGGGAAACCAGTGCCTTGGTCGAAGTCTCCGGCAGGCAGAGCTGGATACCGGAACTGATTGCTGTCGCGGGCAGCGTGGGGGCTGTTTTGTCGGTACTTTTCGGTTACTTCATCTCACGTACGATTCTGCGGCCGCTCGACAGCGCCCTTGAGGTCGCGCACGCAATCGCCGGGGGCGATTTGTCGCTCCGCTTCGAGATGGCAGCCTGGGATGAGACCGGGCAGCTCATGCGCGCACTCAATCAGATGAATGCCAACATGATGGCGGTCGTATCCGATATCGGATCGAACGTGGATAACATCCGGGTCGCTTCGCGCGAGATTGCCACGGGCAATGCCGACTTGTCTGCCCGCACCGAATCGCAGGCGTCGAGCCTGGAAGAGACCGCCAGCTCGATGGAAGAGCTGACCAGCACCGTCAGGCAGAACGCCGAGCATGCCCATCATGCCAGCAAGCTGGTGATGTCGACGGCAGACATTGCGGCGAATGGCGGCAAGGTGGTTGGCAAAGTCGTCGACACCATGGCCTCGATCAAGGACAGCTCGCGCAAGATTGCCGACATCATCGGCGTCATCGACGGCATTGCTTTCCAGACCAACATTCTTGCCTTGAACGCGGCGGTCGAAGCCGCGCGGGCGGGCGAGCAGGGGCGCGGCTTTGCCGTCGTCGCCTCTGAGGTGAG
>NZ_AQWL01000034.1 GCF_000376425.1 Thiobacillus denitrificans DSM 12475
ATGGCAAACAGCAGGGTCATCGAGCGGGTCAGTGCGCGTTTCTGGGTCGGCATGTCGATCTGGTTTTAAAAGGCGGATGGGCGAGAAAAGGGCCATCGGCCGATGGCATGGCAGTCCGGAAGGACTCCCTGCGGCATCGGTCATGGCCCTGGCAAAAAGCTGTCCCGCGCAGGATGTGACTGTCGCGGGGCGAAGCGCCTCAGAACGGCTTATTGGGCAGGAATTTCCCGTCCAGCGTGATTACCGCACGCGAGCCGCCTTCCGGGTCTTCGACTTTTTTGATGTCCAGCTTGAAATTAATCGCGCTAATGATACCGTCGCCGAACTGTTCGTGCACCAGCGCCTTCAGGGTGGTGCCGTAGATCTGGACCATTTCGTAGAAGCGGTAGATGGTCGGGTCAGTCGGAATGCCGCCGGCGATACTGCCGCGCAGCGGGATGGTTTGCAGTTGCGCAACATCCGCTGCATCCAGCCCCAAGTGGGCGCAAACGATCTCGGCGGCGGCCTTCGGCAGTGCGTGCTGCCCCAGCAGCGCTGCCGTGACATAGGCAACGCTGAGCCCGGTTCCGGCAGCCAGCTGCTGCCAGGACAGGTCCTGGAGTGCCTTGGCAGCGATGACGCGCGCGGTGAGCGCAAGGCGGGGATCCTGATACACATTCGATTGTTGCATGGTGTTGTCCTTTTTCAGTGAGGAAGAGACGGTCAAGCGACCAAAGCGCCACGCTTTGACTGCGTGGCAATAGTTTGTGGAAATTCGGCGAGTGAAACGAAGCGATTGCTCTCGCCATCCAGCGCCACAATGGAACCTGTTTCGATGTCGTAGACCCAGCCGTGCAGGTTGAGCCGGCCCTGCTCCAGCGCCAGCGCCACCGAAGGATGGGTCTTGAGATTGACCAATTGGGCAATCACGTTTTCGCGCACCATCGAAGTCAGGCGCGCTGCAGCAGAGAGATGGGTGCGCGATGCATTGACTACCTTTGCCGAGTCGGCGTGGCGCAACCAGCTGGCAACGGCCGGCAAATGGTCCAGGCACTTGCAGCTGGAAATCGCCGTCATGGCGCCGCAATCCGAATGGCCGCAGACCACGATATCGGTGACGCCCAATTCCGCCACCGCGTATTCGACCGTGGCGGTAACGCCCCCGGGTTCCTGGCTGTAAGACGGCACAATGTTGCCGGCATTGCGAATCACAAAGATGTCGCCCGGATCTTGCTGGGTCAGCAATTCAGGCACGACCCGGCTATCGGAACAGGTAATAAAGAGAGCGCTTGGGCTTTGGGTGGTAGCCAGCTCCTTGAAAAGGGCAGACAGTCCCGGGAAGGCATGCTGCTGAAATTTCAAGACCCCCTCGACGATGGACTTCATGGCCTTGCTCCTTGTGTGATGAAGTAATGCTGCCATGATGGAGCGATTCAGCTATTGAGTCCAAGACCGATATACAATCAAATCCATAATAATTTCCTATAGTTGCCAAGCATGCTATTGCGCCACATACGTTACCTTCTCGCGGTGGCAGA
>NZ_AQWL01000035.1 GCF_000376425.1 Thiobacillus denitrificans DSM 12475
CGGCAAGCGAGCGCTCAACCTTCCTTGGCCGAACGTGTTTCGAGGCCCAAAACTCGTGCCATACTTGGCCTCATGCGGTTGAATTTCCTATCCGTTGTTGGTCAGCGGCGTCGCTTTAGCGCAGAGCGGAACATGATGAATAGCGGCGCGTGGATGGGCGGATACGGCGAGATATGGATGCCGATCTTGCTTGTTATCGTGGTTGTCGCTCTCGTGGTGTGGGTCGTCAAGCAAAAGAAGTAATCGGCTTCGAAAGTCTGCTCTGCGTAGGCAGCATCGGACCTCGCCGTCTGTCGGGGCGATCCGAGCGCTCATAAATGAATCCGACGTTTTTTTACTGACAGGAGTTCACCATGAAAAAATTGATTTCTATAAGCCTGGTCGCGATGATTTTCGCTGGCCTTTCTGCATGCGCGCAAGATTCCACGAAGGGAGGCATGACCATGAAGGATGGCATGGCCATGAAGGATGGAATGGCCATGAAGGATGGTATGGGCATGAAAATGGATATGAAAATGATGGACCCGAATAATGACGGAATGATCTCCAAAGAGGAGTTCATGAAACATCACGAGTCCATGTACGACAAAATGAAAAAGGGTAGCAATGGCATGGTCAGCACGAAAGACATGCAAATGATGATGGACGACAAGATGATGAAGAAGTGATGCCGCGTAACAGTGGAGCAGCGGTTCAGCGGCCACGTTATTTAATGAAGTACTTGCGCCTGTAATGCGCGGGGCGCAGCCCAATCCCGCGCGGCGGCACATGGGCAACATTAACGCGCGCTGGCCCGTCCGGCTTTACGAGCGCAACAAGACCAGCATCTCAGTGACTAGCCGTAACGATAGACGGCGTTCAAAACAACCAAAAGGTGATGACTATGATTCACGGCGATTGGATGGGTGGCTGGGGAACCGGTTACATGGGCGGGTGGGGCGGCTTGTGGATGATCCTGGTCGTGGTTGCCGTGATCCTCGGCATCGTGGTGTTGGTAAGGTGGGTAGGCAAATCGTCGGCATCGTCTGGCACGCGCGTCTCGAATGCTGCGCTCGACGCACTCAACGAGCGCTATGCCCCCGGCGAGATCGAAAAGCAGGAGTTCGAGGAGAAAAAGCGCGCCCTTGGCAAGTAGCACGGTCGCAACCTTCAACTTCTTTCCCTGTCTAAATGCGTCCCAAAGAGGCCGCAGAAGCGCCGGGATCGGTCGAATGAAATCCGGATATGGACGCTACGCACAAAAACGTCGCCTTACTCTCCGCCTGTCAGGCGCTGCTGTTCACCAATAGGGGTCTCCTCGTTTTCAGTGCAATAAGTGACGGTACGCAAAGCTAGCACTGGCGCGGGGGTGGTCTGGGTAGACCGTTGATTTCATTGACTTT
>NZ_AQWL01000036.1 GCF_000376425.1 Thiobacillus denitrificans DSM 12475
GTTGCGGTACTTCATGCAACGCGACGGAGCGGTGCTGAGCATGGTGCTGCGCATCTTTCTGCGGGTGATCGCACAAACTCTGCAGACCCACAGCCCCGGTGCGGCCCATATGGACAAGGCAGGCCTGCACATCGGTGCCATCGCCTTCATTCACCGATTCGGCTCCAGCCTCAATGAACACGTCCACTTCCACGTTTGTGTGGTGGACGGGGTGTTTGAGGAAGTGGAGGGCGAGGGCGATGCTGATGCGACCCCTCGAATCTCATCGCCGGGTGTCATCTTTCACGCGGCCACCGGCATCGATGCGGCTACCGTGGCCCCAGTGCAGACCACACTGCAAAAACGCATCCTGCGCGCCTTCGTTGCTCGGGGCCTGCTGGAGAACTGTGACGCCAAAGACATGCTGGGCTACAAACACAGCGGCTTCTCGGTGGACGCCGGTGTCTGCATCGAAGCCCACGACCGCGCTGCGCTGGAGCGGCTGCTGCGCTATTGCGCGCGTCCACCGTTTTCCATGGAGCGCCTACGCAAAGAGGGAAGCAAACTGGTGTACCGCTGTGCCAAACAGCGCAGCGAGCCCACCAGTGACAAGCGTGGTGCCAAGGCAGATGAGCTGCACCTCACACCGCTGGAACTGATCGACCGCATCGCCGCGCTGGTGCCACCGCCACGCACCCACCGGCACCGCTACTTTGGTGTGCTGGCACCAAACTCGCCGCTGAGAGCGGCGGTAACGGCGCTGGCTCAGCCTGCTGCGTCGCAACCAGCCACGGTGGAGACTGCACAACCTGGCGCGGGCGTACCTGGGGTGGCGGCGCCGGGCAACGCGGCCACACCCACACCCGAACCTGAAGCACGCCCGAAGCGAGCGGCGCATTACTTGTGGGCGGTGCTGATTGCCCGCATCTACGAGGCATTTCCGCTGCTGTGCCCCATGTGCGGTGGGCAGATGCGCATCATTGCCTTCATCACCCACAGCGCCGAAATCCGCCACATCCTGAACCACATCGGGGTGGAGTCTGCCCCCCCGCACATCACCCCGGCACGCGGGCCACCGCTGTGGGAGGGCTGCGACGCGCCGGTGGATGATGGTGCGCAAGGCGAGCCGGATTGGGATCTGGCAGCTCAACCCGACGAGGTAGACCAGCGCGTCAATTGGTGACCCAGTGAAGCGGCGGTATCCATCGCTGCGGGGAAGCAGCTGCGCGCGCGCCAGGCCCAAATGCATACTGCCTCCCAAGCTCTTGCCATTGAGCGGCAAGCGAGCGCTCAACCTTCCTTGGCCGAACGTGTTTCGAGGCCCAAAACTCGTGCCATACTTGGCCTCATGCGGTTGAATTTCCTATCCGT
>NZ_AQWL01000037.1 GCF_000376425.1 Thiobacillus denitrificans DSM 12475
CTGATGGCACTCGTCGTGCTGCACATCGCGGCCGTGTTCCTGACCTCGCTGCTGCACCGCGAAAACCTGGTGCGCGCCATGCTGACCGGCAAGAAAATGGTCGCCGCCGGCCAGGAAATCGGCTCGGCCCGGCCGCTCGCCGCACTGATCCTGCTCGGCCTGCTGGCGGGCTTGTGGTGGTTCATGTTTTTTGTCTGATGCGGAATGTCTGATGCGGCCAGCGACCCGGTGCAGCGCATGCGCATCAGGTCAACGCCGCATCGGCAATGATGCCTTCAATCAATCCGGCGAAGGCCAAGGCCGCCGCACTCTGGTAGCTCTCCCTGCGCCGCAGAAGGGCCACGGTGCGGTGCGGCAAGGCGGGATCGAGCGCAATATTCCTGAGCCCGGCGTTTTCACGCGTGATCGCATCCGGCAGTATCGTCGCCATGCCCCCGCGCCGGACAATTTCAACCACCGCATTGATGCTATTTGCTTCAATCAGAATTTTCGGGGCAATCCCCTGCTTGTACAAATAGGCATCGACATAGGTGCGCGTCGCAAAATCAGCCGATAACAGCGCCAGCGGCTCCCGCTCCAGGTCGCGCGGGGTGATCGGCCCGGCACGCTGCGCAAACGGGTGGTTCACGCCGACCACAATGCTGAGCTTCTCGGCAAACAGGGGGCGGCACTCTATCTCTGCCGAGCGCACCGGACTGAAGGCGATGCCGAGATCGATCGCGTCGTCGGCCAAAGCCAATTCGAGGGCATCCAGGGACATTTCATTGATGCACAGCGCGATCCCCGGATGGCGGGCGCTGAAACCCGCGATCAGCGGCCCTACCAGATAGGACGTAAAAGTCGGCGTCATTGCCAGGCGCAGAGTGCCGCGCCGCAGGTCGCGCACGTCATGCACGGCACGCTCTCCGGCTTCCAGCTCCCGCAACGCCCTGCGTGCATAGCCGATGTAGGCCGCGCCGGCATCGGTCGCGCGCACGGTCCGGCCGGTTCTATCCAGCAACTGCGTCCCAAGCGCCTCTTCCAACTGCCTGATCTGCTGCGACAGCGTGGGCTGCGAAACATGCAGCGCCTCGGCGGCGCGCGTGAAATTGCGGTGCTCTGCCACCGCGAGAAGGTAACGTATGTGGCGCAATAGCATGCTTGGCAACTATAGGAAATTATTATGGATTTGATTGTATATCGGTCTTGGACT
>NZ_AQWL01000038.1 GCF_000376425.1 Thiobacillus denitrificans DSM 12475
GGGGAACGTCAGGCTCATCGTGTCTTCAACATGGTGCGCGACAGCCTGGGCTGGGTGAATCGCGGCGCACATGCGGCGCCACGGCTTCATGATCTGCGCCACACCTTCGCGGTCCGGCGCATGATGCTCTGGCATGCCGATGGCACCGACATCGACCAGATGATGCTGGCGCTGTCGACCTACATGGGCCACGCCGAGATCTTCTACACCTACTGGTATCTCACGGCCGTTCCCGAGTTGATGGCCCTGGCCGGTGGCAAGTTCGAGCGCTTCGCCGATCTTGTGGGAGATAGCGATGAGTAAGCAACCCAAGGCATCCCCCTCATTCGCCGCACTCGTACAAGCCTACTTCGCCGAGTATCTGACCCAGCAGCGGGCGCTCAGTGCGCAGACCATCGCCGCCTATCGCGATGGCTTCGTGCTCTTCCTCGGCTTTGCCGAATCGCGCCTGGGCAAGTCGCCGGTCACAATGGCGCTGGCCGACATCACACCGGAACTCATCATGGCCTTCCTCGATCATCTGGAGCGCCAGCGGCACAATTCCGTGCGCAGTCGCAATGCACGCCTGGCGGCCCTGCGGTCGTTCCTGAAGTTCGCTGCGCACCGGGACGTGGCGTCACTACAGGTGATCGAACGGGCACTGGGCGTTCCGGTGAAGCGCTTCGAGCGCCCGATGTTCGGCTATCTGTCTCGCGAGGAGATGCTGGCGGTGATCGATACGCAGGATGGAACGTGGATTGGGCAGCGGGACCATGTGATGTTCCTGCTGCTTTACAACACCGGGGCGCGCGTGTCTGAGATCACTGGGGTCAAGGTCGGCGAGGTGGTGCTCGATGATGGCGCTGCCTGCGTCCACCTGCATGGCAAAGGCCGCAAGCAGCGCAGCGTTCCGCTGTGGCGCTCGACCGTCAAGGCAGTCCGGGCCTGGCTGAGATTGAACCCGCAGTTCGAGATGGCATCGCCCCTGCTGCCAAACCGCAATGGTCATGCGATGACACGCACCAATGTTGCTCT